>CAWBGF010000001.1:0-722243 GCA_963788245.1 Terriglobia bacterium
CAGACGCGGAGTCACGATCTGGAGGACGCGATTGAGGCGGTCGCCTCGGGACGGGCGGTGGAGCATCCGGAGACGCGCGCAATCGGATGCTCGCTCGCCGATATTAAATAGAGCCGTGAAATAGAGGCGTAAAGGTGTCTGCAATTTTAGCGCCGATTCATGCGAATAACGCGAATGGAAAACACCAGGGCCATGTGCGTTCATGGGCGTGCACGGCGCGTGCGTTCCGCATTCGCGGCCAGGACTGCTTTCCGGATTTTGCTGGGTACGCTCTTGATGAGCCCCGTGCGGCTCTGGGCCGCCCCGGTGTTCACTCACGACGTCGCCCCCATCGTTCATCAATACTGCGCTCCGTGCCATCGCCCGGGCGAAGCTGGTCCGTTTTCTCTGCTCACTTATAAGGATGTGAAAGCGCACGCGTCGCAGATCGCGGATGTCACGCGCCGCCGCTATATGCCGCCGTGGCTCCCCGAACCGGGACACGGAAATTTTAAGGACGAGCTTCGCCTCACCGCCGATCAAATCCAGACCATCGCCGATTGGGTCGCCGCCGGTTCGCCCGAAGGTCCGCCCGAGCTTTCGCCGTCGAATCCGCCTCCGGAGGCGGCGTTCCATGCGACGGAGGCGGCGCTCCACACCGGCTGGCAGCTTGGCGAGCCCGATCTGATTCTCGAAGCTTCGCAGGCATTTTCGCTACCGGCATCCGGCACCGACATCTATTGGAATTTCATTTTCACCGCGAACATCCCCGGGCCGCGCTGGGTGCGCGCGATCGAGATTCGACCCGGCGGCAAGCGCCTGGTTCATCACGCCAATCTCTACGTCGATCGCGCCCACTCGGCGCGCCAGCAGGAGATCGCGCCCGGGGCCGGATTTCCCGGGATGGATGCGGTGATCGAACGCACTGTGTTCGAGCCCAATGACGGCCGGTTCCTGTATTGGAAGCCGGGCGGGCTGCCTTACAACGAACCGGACGGCTTCGCCTGGCGCCTGGATCCCGGCAACGACCTGGTGCTCAACGCGCACATGCAGCCCAGCGGCAAGCCGGAACAGGTGCGGCCCTCCATCGGTTTGTACTTCACCGATAAACCGTGCACCCAGTTTCCAATGCTGGTGCAACTGGAACACGACGGCGCGCTGAACATTCCTGCCGGCAATCGCGATTTTCTGGTGTCCGACGATTTCAAGCTCCCCATGGATGTGTATCTGCTTGCGATCTATCCTCACGCGCACAATCTGGGCCACGTCCTGGAGGCTTACGCGACGCTGCCGCTGACTATCTCCTCAAGAACGCCGCCTTCGAAACCGACAACGCCGTCGAATCCTCTAACGGACCCGGCGGCCGGCGTCAGTGCGTCTGGGATCAAAGCTTCAGCCGCGAAACCCGCGGGCCAGCGCGAATGGCTGATTCGGATTCCCGATTGGGACCGCAATTGGGAGGCGGTGTATCGATACAAGCAGCCGATGTTTCTGCCGAAAGGCACGGTGATCTCCATGCGATATCACTACGACAATTCGGCCGCGAATGTGCGCAATCCGCATAACCCGCCGCAGCGCGTTCACGGCGGAAACCGGGTCCGCGATGAAATGGCGCACTTGTGGCTTCAGGTCCTGCCGGCCGGAGGCCAGGATCGCCGGCTCGAATTGGAAGAGGCGGTGATCCGCCACAACCTCGAAAAATATCCGGACGACCCCGCGGCGCATTTCCATTTGGGCTCGATAAGGCTGGCGCGTCTGGATGCTCCGGGCGCGCTGACGGAGCTGCAAGCGGCGCTGCGTCTGGACCCGAAAAATGCCGAAACGCGAAACATGACCGGATCGGCGCTCTCCTCGGTGGGGCGCGTGAGCGAGGCGATCGGTCAGTTTCGCCTGGCGCTCGAGCTGAAACCGGATTATGAGAACGCGCGCTTCAATCTGGCGCGCGCGCTGATCCGGGCGGGGAAGTTTGGCGAGGCGGAGGACCTGTTCCGCAAGCTGGTCGCCGTGTATCCGGAAGATGCCCAGGTACACAACGTACTCGGCGAGCTGCTGTTGCGGCAGGGCAAGAATTCGGAAGCTCTGGCGGAGTTCGATCGCGCGATCGCGCTCGATCCATCGTTTGAGCAGGCGAAAAACAATCGCGAGCAAGCCCTCGGCGCCGCGAAGTAATCCGCCCGGCACACGGAAGAAATCGTTTGAGCCACGAATTCACACGAATGAACACACATGAGTTTTGTTCCTTCGTTTCGATTCGTGTGTATTCGTGTACATTCGTGGCTAACTCTTTGTTCCAGCACTCGCTAGATAGCCCGGCAATCTCGTAACCTCAAATCAATGACCCTTCTCGATCCCCTTTCCATTCGTGGCGTCACGCTGCGCAACCGAATCGTCGTATCCCCGATGTGCCAATATTCTTCCGTCGACGGTTTCGCCGACGATTGGCATCTGGTCCATCTCGGGAGCCGCGCGGCGGGCGGGGCAGCGCTGGCGTTCGTCGAGGCCAGCGCGGTCACCGCGCAAGGCCGCATCACGCCCGGTGACATGGGCATTTACGACGATCGCCACATCGAACCTCTCGCCCGCATCGCGCGATTTGTCGAGCGCATGGGCGCCGTCCCCGCCATCCAGCTCGCGCACGCGGGCCGCAAGGCGAGTTGCGCTCCTCCCTTTCACGGCGGCGCTCGATTGAAGCCGGAGGAAGGCGCCTGGACCGTGATCGCGCCCAGCCCGATTCCTTTCAATGAAACGGACCCGCTGCCACAGGAGCTAGACGAGGCGGGCATTCGCGACGTAATCGCCGCATTCATCGCGGCCGCGAAGCGCGCCATCGCCGCCGGGTTTCGCGTGATCGAGATTCACAGCGCGCACGGCTATCTATCACACGAATTTCTATCGCCGCTGAGCAATCGCCGCACGGACCGTTGGGGAGGGTCGCTTGAAAATCGTACGCGCCTGGTGCGCGAAGTAGCGACCGGTTTGCGTAACGTGATGCCCGCTGATATGCCGCTGTTCACTCGCATTTCCTGCACGGATTGGGTGGAAGGCGGTTGGGATCTTCCGCAATCGATCGAACTCGCGCGCATGCTGAAACCCATCGGCGTCGATCTGATCGACTGCTCCAGCGGCGCGCTGATCAAGGGCGCGAAGATTCCCATCGGGCCGGGCTTTCAGGTTCCCTTCGCCGAAGCGATTCGCAAAGAAGCCGAGATCATGACCGGAGCGGTCGGCATGATCACCGACCCGCATCAGGCCGATCACATCATCGCATCGGGTCAGGCCGATCTCGCCTTTCTCGCGCGCGAAATGCTGCGGGAGCCGTACTGGGCGCTCAAGGCTCAGAAGGCTCTCGGCGCGTCGCCCAGTTGGCCGCTGCAATATGGATACGCGGTGAATCGCTGAGGACTATGGCCGTTAATGAACGTGAATGAACATGAATATTCCGAGGTGAATCTAATTGTGTCTTGGAATCGGAAAATCACAGCCCCAAAGCATCGGCTCCATAATTTTCGACTCGGATTCATGTTCATTCACGTTCATTAACAGCCAAAACAATTTCTCCTACAGCCCCGCATCGCAACTGCCGATTTTCTAATTGTGGATCTGGCTTCCTACTCTTATTGGCCGAGCTTTGCCTGGGGATTGATCGTCCTCGCCGCCTTCGCGGGCTGGGGCTGCGCGGCCGCGAGAGTGGCGCGGGTTCCCGTGGAGGATCGCGATTGGGCCCTCTCGGTCACCTGGGGCATGGCCGCCGTCATCGCTATCGGCGGTGCGCTCGCGTTGTTCGGATTCGCGAACCGCGCGGCCTTGATCGCGATCGCCATCGCCGGCTGCGGATTTGCCGTCATGTGGCTTCGTCCCCGCAATCTCGATTGGGGCGCTGCCGTGATTCTCGCCGTTACACTGATCCTCTTCTATGCGCCCTCGGTCGCTTCGCGCAACCTCGAGCCGTACGACGACTATCTCGCCTACTTCCCCCTGGTGCACCGTCTGCTCGACACCGGAACTCTGATCGACCCGTTCAGTTTCCGGCGGCTCAGCACGTACGGCGGACAGTCTCTGCTCGACGCGCTGGCCATCTCCGTCGGTTCCGAAAAAAATATAAACGTGCTCGACGCGGGAATCGCGATGGTCGCATTGGGCGGACTCGTGTACACCAGTCTCCGCCTCGCTCTCCGGCCAGTCGCGGCAACCGCGTGCGCGATAGCGGCGTTGCTGGTTCCCATTGTTCGCCACAACACCATGTCACAGGCGACCGGCGTGCTGCTCTGGCTGGCGCTCTATCGAACGTTCCGGTTGAAGTCTCCGGCGTTGGCCGGCCTGTTGCTGGCAGCATTGTGCTCGCTGCGCAGCAACTACATCGGGGCTGCGGCGATCCTCGCGCTGGCAGCTCTTGTGCCCGCCGCCGGCCTGATGACCTCCGTTCGCGATCGGCTAAGATTCGCCGCCGCCGCGGGCGCGGGAATGGCGTGCTGGGCGCTGCTGCTGTACCGGTCCTCGGGATCGCCGGTGTATCCGCTGTTCGCCGGGTTCGCGCGATACAGTTATTCCGCCGGAGCGGCGTGGTCCGATCGTCTGCACGCGATGTTCTTGTTGTGGACGAACGTCAGCGCCTTGTTTCTGCTGGTTCCATTGATAGTCGCGCTGATCGCGGTCCGCGGCGCTCACATTCCGTTTTCGGCGGCGGCTCTGCTCAGCTCATTGATGATTCCCATGGTCCTGCCGTTTTCAGATCCCGCGAGCGTGTTCCGTTACGTCCAGCCGCTCGCGTTCGGTTCCCTGCTGATTGCCGTCGCCGCGCTGATCCAAAATAAGCTGACCCGGCGCACGCAGATCGCGGTGGTTTTAGGGCTGATGATGTTTCCGCTGTGGGCGATGTACTCAGCGATGAGTGTGAAGCAGGCCGCCGCCGCGCTCGCATCGTTGCCGCGACAAATCACGGACAACACGCCGCTGTATCCGCCCGAGGTAGCCGCCCAGTATCGCCGCCTGGATTCCGCAGTGCCGGAAGCGGCTTCCGTGTACGCGATTGTGCCGCTGGCATCGCTGCTCGACTACAAAGGGCATCGCGTGTTCCCTCCGGATCTGATCGGCTGCGCCAGTCCGCCGCCCGGGATGCCGTTCTTTCGCGGTCCGGCCGAGGTGAAAGAGTATCTGTTATCGCTCGGGATCGAATACATTGCCTATAACGATTTCGATCACCCCGCGGTCGAGACCGGATATTGGCGCTGGTGGTGGCGCGAGCGCGCCGCGTTTCAGAATCCGGTGCTGAAGCCGATGACTCCGTATGTGCTCGATCTGATGGAGAATGTGGATCGCCTGGCGGCGAGCGAAGGAGTGATCTTTCGTGACGGCGATCTGTCGTTGATCCGGCTGAACCGGCAGTCCGTCGCGGCGCCCAGCTCGCCCTAGATCATTTTAGTTTGACCGAGCGATGTGGGGTCGGCAGTCATGCCGGCGAGCCCGTCTCCTGACCGGCTTATCTTTTCGATTCAGTTTAAGCCGGCCCGAAAGCCGGCTCGCCGCCCAGGGGGGCGGCCCCACTTCGGCGGTTCCTAGGAATTCTGGATCTCTACGACTTTTCTTCGTGATAGTCCGTCTCCGTGTTCACTTCCCACAGACCCGCCCGGTCGACCTTCCCTGCAACCATCCCGTCCACCACCATCATCGCCGTCAGCATGGAATGATCCTGATTATTGTAGCGATGCATTCCGTTGCGGCCGATCAGAAACAGGTTGTCGAAACTGTCCACGTACTCGCGGATCTCACCGAACCGGCTGTAGGTGCCGAAATAGGCGGGATAAGTCTTTTCCATCCGCAGGACCGTGGAGTCCAGCACTTCTGCCGCGTCGATGATGCCGATCCGGCTCAGCTCCTCCACTGCGAGCGCGGCCATCCGCTCGTCAGACAAATTCCAGATTTCGTCGGACTGATTGCAGAAATACTCGAGCCCCAGCCAGACCGTCCCCGGATCGGCCACCAGGAACGGACTCCAGTTGTTGAAGATCTGGAGCCTTCCCAGCAGGACGTCGGGTTCCTGAATGTAGATCCAGTTGTCGCTGATCGGATGGCTTCCCGGCGCCGAATCTTCTTCTTGAATGCGAAGTGACCGGACCAGCAGCCCCACCGTGATGAAATCCCTATAAACCAGGCCGTCGGAAACTTTCAGCACGTTTTGTGGAGGCGCCACGTCTAACGCCCGGATGATCTCCTGCACCGGGGCCGTGGAGAAAAAGTAGTCGCCTTCGAAAGTTTCTCCGCGCCCGGTGGTGCAGTGCGTGGCCTCGATCGCGCTGACGCGGCCACGTCCGGCATCGGTCACGATCCGATCCGCGCGATAGCCCATGTGAATCTCGCCGCCCATTTCGCGGATGCGGCGCGCAACCTCTTCCCACATTTGCCCCGGGCCGAACTTCGGGTACATAAACCGCTCGATCAGCGAGGTCTCTGTGCCTTTCTGCTGGATATCTCGACTCTCGCGCTGCGACCACTTCCGAAATGCGTGCCGAAGTGTTCCCCAGATGGAAAGACCCTTGATGCGCTGCGCGCCCCACTCCGCGCTGATCTGATCGCACGGCACGCCCCAGACCTTTTCGGTGTAGGACTTGAAAAATGTCCGATACAGTTCCCGGCCGAAGCGGTTGATCAGGAAATGCTCCAGCGTGTCTTCCTGCTTCAGCGGGAACAGCGCGCTGCGCATGTAGCTCGTGCCGATCTTGAAAGTTCGCCACAACCCAAGGTTGAGGAGCGTACTTTTGCTGAGCGTGATCGGGTATTCGAAAAAGCGGCGCAGATAATAAATGCGGGATTTGCGCGAGCGCAATAACATCACCAGATCCGTCGAAACCGGGTCGGGAGCGGATGCCGAGGGCGCGACGGCTCGCTCCATGCCGTGATATTTCGTTGTGACCGGACCGCCTTCCGAAGCTTGCAGCGGCAGAATCTTGAGCCACCACTGCGTCACGCGATCGGATTTGGAAAAGAAGCGATGCCCGCCGATGTCGATGCGGTTGCCCTTGTAGTTCACTGTCCGGGCGATACCGCCCAGGTGGTCGCTTTTTTCGAGGACGATCGGCTTGATCCCGGTGCGAGTGAGGAGTTCGTAGGCAGCCGTCAATCCAGCCGGACCCGCTCCGATGATGATGGCGCGTCCCTGGACTTCCGGACTCATGAAGGGCGGCAGTGCAAGCTCTCAATGTAACAGACGGGAAGAAAACTTAGCCACACGAATGCACACGAATCAACACGAATGACAAACGCGGGCAAGACTCAAGCCGTTAATGAACGTGAATGAACATGAACGGATCAAAGACAACTTTCATTCCGTGTTCCGATTCGTGTTCATTCGCGTTCATCAACGGCCAATGCTTTCCGCAGCTTTTCCCACGTCGTATCCAGGTCCTCCGGCAGCACCCGCGTCTCGCCGACCGCTGTCATAAAATTCACATCCCCCAGCCACCTCGGCAGCACGTGCATGTGGATATGCTGTTCCACCCCTGCGCCCGCCGCCTTCCCGATATTGATCCCGACGTTGACGCCGCCCGGATGATACACCGCCCGCAGCGCCGATTCCGCCCGCTGCGCCAGCCGGATCATCTCCTCGAGCGTCGCCGGTTCGGATTCCTGGAGCGTGGCGACGTGCGCATACGGCGCGATCATTAGATGGCCGCTGGTATACGGATACAGGTTCAGCAAAACGAAGTTGCGCTCGGCGCGCAGGACGACGTGATTGACACGGTCGTCTTCCGGCGTCGCCGCCGCGGCGATGCGGCAGAACAGGCAGTCTTCATCGGGAATCGATTGGGAGACGTAACGATACCGCCACGGGCTCCACAGGTGATCCATAGTCGGGACGTGGGGCGGTCCCCCCGTTCTGCATCAAGACATCCGCGGCCGACACCCTCGTCGGCCTTTCTTGAGTCATCGCTAAAGCCGGACCAGGGGGTCCGGCGCGGACGAGGGCGTCCGCCCCACTGCACTGCTTCTACGAATGCGCGACAGGCGGCGCCTCGCCGCCCGCCGCGTCGGTATTCACCAGGTCCTTCAATTCCTTGCTCGGCTTGAAATACGGGATGCGCTTGGCGGGCACGTCCACGCGAGCGCCCGTCTTCGGATTGCGCCCCACGCGCGGCTGCCGCTGCCGGGTCCGGAAACTGCCGAACCCGCGAATTTCGATCTTGTCTCCCGTGCGCAGCGCGCGCACGACGCTGTCGAAGATCGCCTCGACGATTACTTCGGAATCCTTGCGCGTCATCTCCACCACGCGCGAGACTTCTTCGATCAGTTCGGCCTTGGTCATGTTTATCGGCTCTCCCCTTTTCGTAAACTCATTACTTCTTCGATGGTAGACGTTGCCGCGGCGGCCTGCCGGTGATAATCCTCCAGCCGCGTACGCTCCTCGTCTTCGGCCACCGCGCGAAGGCTCAGGCCGATTTTCTTTTCGCCTTCATTCATCTTAATAATTTTGAAGTCATACTCGTCGCCGATGGGCAGCGGTGAATCCGAGTCGCTTCCGTCGCCCGCTCCCGGCATGGGCGGAATTTCCGATTTATGGCACAGCGCCTCCACACCCGGCGCAAGCTCGATGAAAACTCCAAACGCCGCCGCCCGGCACACGCGCCCGCGCACCAGGTCGCCCACTTCATGCGATTGGAAGAAGCTCTCCCACGCGTCCGGCTGAAGCTGCTTCACGCCCAGCGACAGCCGCCGGTTGGGTGCGTCTATGCTCAGGATCACCGCCTGCATCACCTGGCCTTTTTTCAGCGCCTCTGAGGGATGCTTCACGTGCTTGGTCCACGATAAATCGGACACGTGAACCAGTCCGTCGACGCCTTCTTCGATTTCCAAAAACGCCCCGAAGTCGGCGAGCTTTCGGACTCGTCCTTCCACCACCGATCCGATGCTATAACGCTCGCCCACGGTGGTCCACGGATCGGCCTCCAGTTGCTTGATCCCCAACGAAACGCGGCGCTCGCGCGGTTTCACTTCCAGCACCACGGCCTCCACCTGGTCGCCGTTTTTCACTACTTTGCTGGGATGCTTCATGCGCCGGCTCCAGGTCATCTCGGAGATGTGGATCAGCCCTTCGACGCCCGGCTCGATTTCGACGAACGCGCCGTAGTCGGTGATGCTCATCACCCGCCCGATCACCCGGCTGCCCTGCGGACAGCGCGCCGGCAGTGTCTCCCACGGGTCCGGCGACATCTGTCGCAAGCCCAGCGAGATGCGTTCCTTGGCGCGATCGAACTTCAGCACCTTGACGCTGAGTTCCTGTCCGACGTGCACCACCTCCGAAGGATGATTCACGCGGCCGTGCGACATATCGCTCACGTGCAACAATCCGTCGATGCCACCCAGATCGACGAAAGCGCCGTAATCCGTCAGATTCTTGATGGTTCCAGTGACCACCGCGCCTTCGGAAATATGCTCCAGCGCGGTGTGCTTGCGCGCCTGCAACTCCTCTTCGATGGCCATTTTGCGCGAAACCACCACATTTCCGCGCCTACGGTTGATCTTTAACACCTTCACCGGAATGTCGGTCCCGGTGAACTGATCCAGGTCGTGGATCGGCCGCACGTCCACTTGCGAACCGGGCATGAACGCCGCCACTCCCACGTCCACGATCAGTCCGCCCTTGGTGCGCTCGACTACGCGCCCGGAAACCAGAAGCTGGTCCTTCATGGCGCGCTCTAACGTGTCCCAAATGCGCAGCCGACTGGCTTTCGAATGCGACAGCAGCACGTAGCCTTCGGGTTGCGGCGCGTGCCGATCCACCATCACGTCGATACTGTCGCCGGCGCGAAATGGGATCGTCCCGTCGGGCTGGCGGACCTGCTCGATCGGCACCAGGCCTTCCATTTTGTGGCCGAAATCGACGATGATTTCCTGCGGGGTGACCTTCACCACATGGCCCTGCAACAGCTCGCCCTCCGAAGGAGGCGCCAGGTGGCTATAGTCTTCTATGAGATGCTCGTAGTCTTCTTCAACGGGGAAGCTGACATCGACATCCCGTTCATCTGCGCTGGCCATTCACCCAAACTCCGTCAAACCGTTGAAGAATCAGTACTTCAGAACTATACCGGAGCAGGAGGGCCTTGTCAACCTTAGGGCGCCGCGGTCCGGAACCCTGTCGTGAACCCATGTATTGAACCTTTGTATAATGATGAAACCCATGAAAATAAAATTATTTGCGGCCGTGTTGTTGGCTCTTCCTGCGTTCTCCCAATCCGGTGGGGACGCGATCAAGGATTCTCTTGTCAAGCACTGGAAAATCACCGGGAATTTCACTATTGCTGTCGCTAAAATGATGCCGGCGAGTGACTACGGTTTCCGACCCGTCCCCGAAGAGCTGAGTTTCTCGCAGTTGATGATCCAGATCTCGGGAGCGAACATCAGCGCCTGCGCCAATGCGAGCGGTATGCCGCGGCTGCCGATTCCTCGCGCGATTTCGCAAGCCCTGAAGGACGAGAAGATCGACGCGGGCAAGGACTCGGTCATCAAATTCATGACCGATACCTTCGACTTCTGCAACAAAGCGGTCGCCTCCATGACGCCTGAAAAGCTGAATGCGATGTCCGGCCCCAAAGATCGGCAGATGACCGGTTTCGAGTGGCTTTGGGCGTACTTCACCCATACCGCGCATCATCGCGGCCAGGCGGAAGTATATCTGCGAGTGAAAGGTATCCAGCCGCCGGATTACGTGTTCTAATTCTTCCGTGCCGCGACCAAGCTGCTTGCGTTAAGAGAGCGGCAAAAAGGTCGTCACCTTCGCAGTTAAGTACAATCTAAAAAGACCGCGATCCTGGTACGGGTCATTTTCGCGTCGAGTGGGGAATGGGGAGGAATATGCGCTTTCCAACATTCAGCCTGGGGATCTTCTTGATGGTGACGATGGTGTCTGCCAACGCCCAATGGTTGAACTATCCCGCGCCGCGGACTCCGCTAACCCGGGACGGCAAGCCGAACCTTTCGGCAAAAGCGCCGCGCGCGCCGAATGGCAAGCCGGATCTTTCCGGAGTCTGGCAGATCGAGCCTCCACCGCCCGGTGAAATCGAGCGACTCAATCCCGCCATTACCACCGGCGTCGGTGGGGCAGACGGAGACGACCCCAGCACCTTCTCCAAGTACTTCATAAACCTCCTGGTCGACTTCAAGCCGGGAGAAGAGCCGCTTCGGCCCGAAGCCGCCGCATTGATGTCGAAGCGCCGGGAGACCATGGATAGCCCTTCTTCTCACTGTTTGCCGCATGGCGTGCCGGCCGCCGAACTGATCGGATTCCCCTTCAAAATCTTTCAGACTCCGGATACGATTGCCATTTTTTACGAGGAGAAAGGACTGTTTCGCCAGATCCACACCGATGGCCGCAAACTTCCCGCAAATCCCTTTCCGTCATGGATGGGATACTCGACCGCCAGATGGGAAGGCGACACTCTAGTGGTGGACACAGCGGGATTCAACGACAAGGGTTGGATGGATGCCGGAGGACTTCCGCGCAGTGAAGCGCTGCGCGTTCAGGAGCGTTTCCATCGCCGCGACTTTGGCCATATGGACGTGCAGGCGACCGTCGACGATCCCAACGTCCTGACCACGCCGGTCACCATAAAGTTCACGGAACTGCTGATCCCCAACAGCGACATCCTGGAGACTTTCTGTGTCGAGGGTGAACGCGATCGGGCCCACATGCCGGCGGGAGTACCGTAGCCAGGGAGGATGCTCTTCGTGGGGCAGGAACGCTCTTCAAAAAAGGGGACAGGCTACCTTTTCCCTCTCGAAACTTAGTCCCAACCTCAAAAGGTGGCATGGTGGACAGAGCGGTCTTCCTTTCTCACCCCCCACCAGCGCGATAACTCACTTTTTTTCACCTCTATCTCCCCTCGATTCTTCCACTTCCCACTTCGGTCCACACCCTTCCGCAACAACCCTGCGATATCTTGAAGCCGAGGAGATCGGTGCTCGACCAGCAAGAGAGCCGGTTCCACTGAGCAGGGCATTCTAGACAAAGCCGCTGTAAGGTGTTTGAGTGTTGGGTGGCCGCCTGTCTTGAACTCACAGGATCCCCGCCGTGGCGGATGAAAAATACGGACCTGCCGTTCCGGGTTGGGACGGGGTGAAGCCGGCTTCAGTTCAGATTTTGTGGTGCACGCTTAGCGTGCGGCGGCGAACTTCAGTTCGCCGGCGAATTTGGTGGCAACGAACGCGGCAGCGGGCAAGGGAGCCGTTATAAGAAGCGGTTTACGAGCCGCGACTGAAAGGAGCGGTTAGAAAGAAACGTTTTGAGGCACGACAGAATGGAGTGCTCGCTTTTACGAGCTGCGACAGTATGGGCACGCGCTCAGGAGTATTGTCTTCATTTCTGACTCCCGCCGCGTCAGTTCAAAAAATACGTCCGATACAACGTGTCCCTTTGCTTGGGGATAAAACCCGCGTCGCGAATCAACCGCCGAAGTTCCTCTTCGGTCGCACGATGATGCGCGCCCGCCGCGCTCACGACATTTTCCTCGATCATGACGCTGCCCACGTCATTGCCGCCGAAGCGCAATCCCACCTGGCACGTCTTCAGCCCCGGCGTCACCCACGACGATTGAATATTCAGAATATTTTCCAGGTACACTCGCGACAGCGCCAGCGTTTTCAAATACTCGACCGCCGTCGCCTCTTCCTTCACGAACCGCCCCAGCGAAGTATTCTCGCGCTGAAAACTCCAGGGGATGAAAGCCGTGAATCCGCCCGTTTCTTCCTGGATCTGGCGAACGATGTCGAAATGATTCATGCGCTGTTCGATGGTTTCCCCGGTCCCGAACATCATGGTCGCGGTCGAGCGCAACCCCACCGCGTGGCAGGTTCGATGCACGTCGATCCAATCCTTCACCGAGGATTTCAAGCGGCTGATGCGATGCCGCACCTCGTCGTCCAGAATCTCCGCGCCGCCGCCGGGCAGGGAATCGAGACCCGCGTCGCGCAGTCTGGACAGCGTGTCATACAGCGACAAGTCGCTGACTTTGGCGATGTTGACGATCTCCGGCGCGGAAAAACAATGGCACCAGATATCGAAGCGCTGCTTGATGGAGCGCAGCAAATCCTCATACCATTCGATCTTCAGATCGGGATGCAAGCCGCCCTGCATCAGAATCCCGGTGCCTCCCAGATCGATGGTCTCCTGGATTTTTTCGAAGATCACATCCTTCGAATGCAGGTAGCCTTCGGCGTGGCCCATGGGGCGATAAAAGGCGCAAAAACTGCAATATTCCGTGCAAAAGTTCGTGTAATTGATGTTGCGATCGATGATGTAGCTGACGATGCCCTCGGGATGCAATTTGCGCCGCACTTCGTCGGCCGCCATGCCGATGCCGATCAGATCGTCGCTACGGTAAAGGTCGATGGCTTCAGCGCGGGTCATCATGCGGATATTCCTCCGGTGGCGAGCGATACGACGGTTGCGTCCAAATTCGCAGCCCTCTCTAAAAATAGCGCGAGCCCGGCGTGGTCGCGCACGCCCAACTCGAAAACAATGCGCGATGTCAGATATTGGCGGACCAGCGCTTCCGGGAAATCGCGCGTGACGGATTCGGAGCGGACAATCTCGTCGATATGTGCGAGCCCATAACGGCATGAGTTGTCGAACGCGCTCGAGTAGCGCTGCTCGACAATCTGCCTGCGCCCGGCCCACACCGCGAACACCATGGGGAGCCCGGTCATCGACACCCACTCGCCGCCCAGGTCGAGCGTTTCGAACGGAAGTTTCTCCGGATCGACGCGCAGCGCGGCATCGCCGATCAGCAGCGCCGCGTCGGCTTCGCCCAGCATGCTGGCGAGGTCGGCGGGCCTGGAGATCAGCCGCGGTGTCACGCCGAATTTCTCCGCCAAAATTATGCGCGCGAGCTGCACGGAAGTTCGCGAGCCGGCGTCGGTCGCGAGCGTGCGGATCTGGCGGAACGGAACTTTCGAAATGAGAAGGATGCTGCGTACCGGGCCATGGCACGCAATGCCGGTGCCCGGAAAATATTCGAGCTTCTGCCGCGCCATTTCGATCACCGGCACGATGCCGATATCGGCGTCCCCCGAAGCGATCTGATCGGCGCACGCTGAAGGCAGGGCGAAGCGCAGATCGAAGACGTCTCTTCCGTCCTCGGGTCCCGAGCCGTGGAGCATTCCCCACACCAGAGGGACCGTATTCAGGTAGCTGACGGCGCACACGCGCGGCCTGGGAGGAGAAGTGTTGGGCAAGTAGCTATCTTATCAATCCCCGGTGGGACATCCAAATCAGCACGCCAATTCTAGACGTTTAGGATTGACTAGGACTGACCCCTAGGATGCCTGCAACAGTCCACGCTCACGCAGTACGGCCATGATATCCCCGTGGGGCAGATAGAGCACGATCCGTAGCCCCTCGCTGGATTGTTGAACGATGAACGTCGATGACAGGGTAACTTCCGGCGGCGCCTCACCGATCTGGTGCAATTGCCACCGCCATTCCGTCCGGACCAGACTGTAGCGGTCGTCTAATTTGGTCTCATGCAGCGCCGTCAATCTCGCGGACGTGCACCCCGCCGCCTCCAGAATTTGTTTCCGCTTCGGAATTGCGTGAAGCAGGTCACACGACTTCACAACTTGTGCGCCGTTCGGGCCGGCCACAAGGAACGATGCGGCGTAGAGTCTCGCGAGTGCTTCCGCATCGCCAGCGGCGCTGCTTCTCTCGTGGGCTTCAAAGAATTCCCGGGTCGCCTGTTCAGTAGTAGGTTCCATTCAGCTCTCCGCCTTCCTTTCACAACTCACATTCTGGCGCGCGGCTTTATGCTTGATCGCGTGCCGCCTGGGTCGCCAGCTCATCGCAGCGGTTGTTGTCCTCGTGATCGGCGTGTCCCTTGGTCCAGGTCCAGCGGATCTTGTGCCGCGAAGCCTCCTCATCCAACTCCATCCACAGGTCTTGATTTACCACCGGCTTCTTGGACGCCGTCTTCCAGCCGTTGCGCTTCCAGCCGTGAATCCAGGTGGTGATGCCGTTCTTGACGTACTCGGAATCCGTCACGACTTCGATCTCGCAGGTTTCCTTGAGGGCCCGCAGTCCTTCGATCGCCGCCGTCAACTCCATGCGATTGTTGGTGGTCTGCGGTTCATATCCATGCATCTCCCGCGTGCGCGTGCCGTGCCGGAGGATCGCGGCCCAACCGCCCGGGCCGGGATTACCGATGCACGCGCCGTCGGTGATTAATTGCACCGTTTTCATCATCCACTATCATAAAGAGAGTGGCCGGTCGATTAGAAGATCCTATGCGAAACATTGGCGCGCCCATCCAGCGGGATGACGACGCGCCGCTACTCCGAGACGACGACGCGCCCCTGGAAAATGCGACGGAGACGCCGAGCCGCGCGGCTGATCAGCCCACCATTTTCATTCCGGTGGAAGCCGAAGACGTCGCGCGACGCCGGCGGCGCCGGCTCACGGTCCTGTGGATGGTTGCGGTCGCCGTGGTGGCGACGGCAGGGATTCTGTACAAGCGCTCGGTGGATCCGATCCACGCGCAGGAAAGTTACCAGGCGGGCGTGCGGCTGCTGAAGATCGCGCGCTATCCGCAGGCCATCCTCTCCTTTGATCGCGCGATCTCTTTGAAACCCGATTTTGCCGACGCGTACCTGATGCGCGCGAAAGCGCTGGTCGCCGACAACCAGACGGAGCGCTCCTTTCGCGATTTCAGCAAGACCATTGACCTGCGTCCGAACGATCCACAGCCCCGCGTCGAGCGCGGCATGGCGTATATCGAACTGAAAGATTATCAGGCGGCGATCGGCGACGCCAACGCGGCTCTTGCCCTGGATACCAACCTGGCCAGGGCGTACAACCTTCGCGGGACTGCGGGTCGCAACATGGGGAACCTCCAGGGAGCGCTGGCCGACTTCGACCGCGCCGTAAGTCTGCTGCCTAACGAAACCAACTATTTCGAAAGAGGCACGACCTACCAGATGCTGGGCGACCACGCCAAAGCGATAGCGGACTTCACGGAGATGATCGCGTTCCGCCCCGACGCCGCCGCTGGGTATTTCGCCCGCGCAAAATCCAAGCGCGCCATCGGTGACTTTCAGGGAGCGGAACGGGATCACCTGACCGGCCGGATCATCGACGGACGATAGAGGTAAGCAAACTAGTAAGCTGTTACAGTCATTTCGACAGCGAATGTGGGGCAGGCTGGCAGCCTGCGGCGGGTTGTGAACCCGCCCGGAGCGCCGGTAAACAACCGGCGCGCAGCCTAACAAGCTGCCCCACAGCCTTCTACAAACCGGGGTTCGGATTTTTTCGCGCAGGCTGAGGAGCCGGTGTCTTGGCGGCCGGCGCAGCCGGTTTGCGGATCTCTTCGAAGTACTGCTGCACGAACGGCTGGTACATCAGCGGAACTTCGTCGCGATGGATCTCGCTGCCCGCCTCGGTGTGGGTGGCCTGCTTCTGCGCCCACGGCGTTTTGAGCTGCTGCTTGGTGGACCCGACCTCCACCATCACTTCACCGCTCACGTTGGCCGATCGCTTGCCCAAAATCTCGCTGATCTTGCCCATCGCGGCCAGCTCCGCCGCTTCGCGCGCGGCCTTGTCGCCGTCGGCCGAGCCGATGCCGCTCTTGGAATCCGGCGACGCATTCTTGTCGGATCCTTTCTCCTGCCCGCGCGCATCCGCGCTGCTCTTGTCGGCCCCTTCGCTCTGCTGATCGGCCTGCGAGTTGGAGCTCGGATCGTTGCGATTGGAAGGCTGCCCCTTGTTGGATTTATCCTGCTGGCCGGGTTGCTGCTCGCTGTTCTGGGCATTTTGCGAGGGCTGCTGCCCGTCCTTCGGCTCCGATTTCATTTTGTTCAGCAGGTTGGCCATGGTGTCGCGCAGTTTATCGAGCATCGACGAATTCTGGTTGCCCTGACCTTGTTTGGCATCCTTGCCGCCCTGCTGTTTTCCGTCTTTCGAATCGCCGTCCTTGCTGTCGTCCTGATTTTGATCGTTGGTGGCCGCCGATTTGTCGCTTTTTTCCTGGTTGTCTCCCTGCGGATCGGTCTTATCGCTCTGATTGCCGGTCTTCGACGCCGACTTGGATTGGTCGATTGCGTCCGCATTCCCCTCATCCGGCGCCTCGGCGGGATCGAGCGCCGTTTCCGGCGTGTCTTCGTTCTGCGTTGTCTCCGAATCGGGTGAACCTTGGTCGAGATCCGGCGCCTTCATGGGATTGTGGGGATCGCGATTCTTCGCCACCTGCTTGACCGGAAAGAACGTATCGAAATTGATTTTGACCAGGGGAGGCTGCAAACTCAGGCTGCCCGTCACGGCGTAACGCACCGCGAACAATCCGAATGCGACCACCGCCAGAGCCGCCGCCGATAGAGCGAATCGCGGGCGATGGAACGGCACGCCCGCGCGCACATCCACTCCGCGCGCGATTTGTTCGGCATCCTGCCGCTGCCGTTCGCGGACGGCCTGATCGCCGCGGGCGTCTGGCCTCAAAAAATACGAGGCCGTGGAAAGCGCGTCCGCCAGATGCAATCGCCGATCGATGCGCTGGGCCAGCCGGTAGGTGGAGGGAATCGTTTTGCGCAACCGGTACAGGCCGACGCCGAGGCTTGCGGCCGCCAGCAGCGCGATCCAGTACCAATCCAGAATCTGCGTGCCCGCCAGGAGCAGCAGAATCGCGCCGGCCATGCCGATGGTCAACGCCAGCGCGGACTGATCGAACACAAGATGGGTGATGGAACGGCGTCGAGCGCGCGCGAGTAGCCGCGTAACGGAAGATCGGTCGTCGAGAATTTCCAAGAGTAGCCTTGATAAATTATGACACAGACTTGCCGATTCGAATGGATGTAGTGAACCGGTAAGTTGGCGTTTTCAAAGGTTGAAATCCCATCGAATCCATCGAAATCTTTTATGTGGGCCTGATCTCGGAAGGAGCACTTCGCAGGGCATGGCCCTGCGCCACGGTTACTTCAACCGCGGGATCACCGCGCGCAGCAGGCTGACCAGCGTGTCCTTCACCCGCTCCCCGGTCTCGATCACTTCGCTGTGATGCAGCTTCTGGGGCAGAATGCCGGCCGCCATGTTGGTGACGCACGAAATCGCCAAGACCTTCATCCCCAGGTGATTCGCGGCGATGGTTTCCGGCACGGTCGACATACCCACCAGGTCGGCGCCGATGGTGCGCAGATAGCGGATTTCAGCGGGAGTTTCGTAACTCGGCCCGGGCACCGCTGCGTAGACGCCTTCGCGTAGAGCCAGGCCCAGTTCCTTTCCGGCGCGTTTGGCGACTTCGCGATATTCGCGCGAATACGCCTCGCTCATATCCGGAAATCGGGGACCCAGCGAATCGTCATTGGGACCCGTCAGCGGATTCTGGCCCAGCAGATTAATGTGATCGGAAATCAGCACCAGATCGCCAGGCCGATACTCCAGATCGATTCCGCCGGCCGCGTTGGTCAGGATCACACCGCGGACGCCGCGCCGGGCCAGTTCGCGAATTCCAAACGTCACCTGAGCGGCCGAGTAGCCTTCGTAGAGATGCGCGCGGCCCGCGAGCACGATCACTTCGATCGACCCGATATGCCCGGCGACCAGTTTTCCGGCGTGGCCCATCGCGGTCGATTGGGGCCAGCCTGGGATTTCTGAATACGGGGTTGAGGCGGCATCTTGGAGCGTGTCCGCGAACGCGCCGAGGCCGCTGCCGAGGACGACGCCGATTGGTGAGGTCATTTTTATAACCGTTTTCGTTTATAACCGCTCCCTTGCCCGCTGCTGCGTTTGTTGCCTGCGGCAAATGGTCACGGCTCGGTTGGCAGGGCATGGCCCTGCCCCACATATCACAGCAGCATTCCAGCGATACACGCCGACATGAAATTCGCCATCGTGCCCGCCGCGACGGCTTTCATCCCAAGCCTGGCCAGATCCGATTTACGCGACGGGGCCAGCGCCCCGATTCCGCCCACCTGAATGGCCACCGAGCTGAGGTTGGCGAACCCGCACAGCGCATAAGTTGCGATGATAAACGACCGGGGATCGAGTGTCTTGCCGATCTTTCCAAGATCCACGAACGCCACGAATTCATTCAGGATCAGCCGCTCCCCCAGCAAATTGCCGACTGTCGCGCAGTCGTTATACTTCACGCCCAGCAGCCAGGCGACCGGCGCGAAGATGCGGCCCAGAATCGATTGCATGGATTCGGGAATCCAGTGCAGATGATTCACGCCGTGCAGGCCTTTAAGGATGCCGTTGACCAGCGCGATCAGTCCAATGAAGGCGATCAGCATCGCTCCGATGTTCAGCGCAAGCTGCAATCCGTCGGATGCGCCGCGCGACGCCGCATCGATGATGTTCACGCCGGGCTTCTCCACTTCCACTTTGACGCCGCCCGCCGTCACGGGCTGTCCGGTTTCCGGCATGATCATTTTGGCGAGCATCAAGGTCGCCGGCGCGGTCATGATCACGGCGGTCAACAGATGACGGATCTCGACTCCCGCGATGATCACGTAGGCCGCCATCACGGCTCCGGAAACGTGCGCCATGCCGCTCACCATCACGGTGTAAAGTTCGCTCTCGGTGAGCCCCGCGAGAAATGGGCGAATGGTCAGCGGGGCCTCGGTCTGTCCCATGAAGATGCTGGCGGCGACGTTCAGAGATTCCGCGCCGCTGGTGCCCATGACGCGCTGCATGACGATGGCCATGGCTTTGACCACCACTTGCATGACGCCCAGGTAATACAGGACGGCAAACAGCGACGCGATGAAGATGACGATGGGCAGCACCTGGAACGCGAAAACAACGCCGAACTGGTCGTTTTTGACGCCTAATTTGTCGCCGAATACGAACGAGCTTCCGGCCGCCGCGTATTCGAGCAGATGATTGACGCCGTTGCTGGCGGTGATGAAGCCCTTCTCGACCGGAGTCCTCAAGACCAGAAACGCGAAGCCGAATTGCAGGGTGAGGCCCCACACGATGACGCGGGGTTTAATCGCACGGCGGTTTTTTGAAAAAAGAAACGCGACCGCCATGATGGTCACAAGGCCGAGCAGGCCGGTGAATTTTTCCATGAGCAGCCGAGTCTATCAGAAACCGAGGGGCCTGAGGCTTGTTGAAGGTTCGATGAATCCCATTGGCAGGGCGCGGCCCTGCCCCACAAGTGGCCTGCCCCACGTCTTACCCGCTCGCCGAGCGGATCTTGCTGATGGCTTCCTTGAATCGAGCGGTGTCCGTGTACACCTGGCATTTGGCAATCTTGCCGTCTTTGAATTGAAACACCTGCACGAACTGGGCATTGATGGACGCTCCGTTCTCCTTGAACCTTCCCTCAAAACGCCCATTTGCAATCACAATCTCACCGCCACCCAAAATCTCTCCGGGGCTCATCACGAAGTCATCCCAATCGCCGAGGACCCTCCCGAAGAGGTGTTTGAACACGGCGTCTGCGCCGACGTAGGGACTCTCATCCGCGTATAGAAAGCTCTCCGCCGAAGTCCACTCTATTTCGGGATCGAGCAACTCCATAAATCGCGAAGCGTCCCGGCGCGCGAGCGCTTCATAGAAAGACCGGACTGTCTGGCTACAATCGTGCGGCATTCTGTTACTCCTTCGTTGCCTTTTCCGGCAGCCCGAAAGCCTTACTTCGGGAAGATATCATATCTGCCCCCCTCACTCACTAGAGATAACTGAGCCACCAGTCGCTCCTGCGCTCCTTGAGCCGCGCAAACCAGAGGCACAAAGGATAGAGCATGGCGACCACGGCGACCCACACCGCGTACACCGCCCACAGCGGGTAGCCGAAATCGGGCGGGTATTGGTCCATCGATCCTCCAACCGAAGGCAGCGGATTCAGCAGGAAGCCGGCGTGCCCATATCGAAAGAAAGCGAACGGTATGGTCAACCCGTGAATCACGAAAAAATGGACCAGGAAATAGAACAACGGCACTCGTCCGAACACTATCAGTGGATTGGTCCTCGAGAACGTGAACCGGTCGAACCACGCCAGCAGCAGGAGCGCGGGTCCGATGGTCATTAGCAGAAAATCCAGCGAAGGTGGATACTTGGTGCACCTCAGAAACGAAAGCAACATCATGTCGGGGTTCTCGGTCGACCAGGGCTGGGGATCGCCGTAGATGTTGATCGCGCGGATCACCAGAAATGCGAGAGTCAAACCGAGGCCGAGGCGAAACATCCAGCGGCGGCGCCGAGCGGGATGCGACGGGTCCTTGGACGGGCGCTTGGAAGAATCCGGCGAAGAATCCGGCGCGATCAAATGTCCGAAACAGAAACCGGCGGCCATCACGAAGATCCAGGGCACCAGCGGATAGGCGGCCAGGAACTGGATGCCTCCCAATTGAAATACTCCGGGCTGATGCAGAATGTTCCAAATCCAGGCATGGGAGCCGAATTGGGCGGCGTTGATCGGGTCGGCAAGATTATGCAGAGCGATCCACGCGATGCTCAGAATGGTCAGCCAGCGCACCGGCACGTGCACCAGGAATCCGAGCGCCACCATCGACCATCCGAGCGCCCATAGGATCGAAAGCAGGACAAGGCCTTTGGTCAAGCTGAAATTCATCGCGAAGCGGAGCACCGTCAGCTCCAGCACCACCAGCCACAGCCCTCGCGTCCATAGGAACACCGAGAGTTGGCCCGTGGTTCTGGTGCGATTTCCGTGCAGCCAGAAGAATGCGCCAATGCCCGCCGTAAACATGAACACCGGAGCGCAAATGTGAGTGATCCAACGCGTGAAAAAGAGGATCGCGGTGGTGCGCGTGAGGTCTTCCGGCTGGAACGACATCGCGCCCGCATGAAAAAACTCGCGGGTGTGATCCAGCGCCATGATGATCATGGCGAGTCCGCGCAAAGCGTCGACGGATTGCACGCGAGATGGCGGCGGATCGGACTGCGCTCCACGTCCCATATCTCTACTATCGTAACCAGACAATCTTAGCGGGGCAATTTGGCATCGGTCGCACGTTGGCACCCGTCCCACGCGCGTTTCGACGTCGCTCAGCGCTGGATCGTGATCAGATTTCCGGCGGGCGTAGCGGACCCGTTGTAGACGCAGCCGACGGTGTTCTCGCCGTTCGCGGCGGTGGACGGAATGGTGAGGTTCAATTGGTACAGCCCTGCGCTGGATAATCCCGCGAAGATTAAAGCCGCCGCGGTTCCCCCCACCTGGCACACCGGCAGCACGGGCAGAGATCCGGTTTGGATCGCAGAGCCATTCACCAGCGCGGTTGCCGGCAATCCGAAGCCGACCGCGTAGAGCACGATCGTCTCACCGGGCGTTGCCGGTACCGAGGAACCGGGATAGAGCGACGCAGGGCCGACATAACAATAGATCAGATCCGACGCGGCGCAGCCAGTGTTGTTAGCATGCGTGGCTGCGATGTGCCCAGCGATATCGAACAGAAGGAACGAAGGCGCGACGGCCTGCAGATTGGCGAAGAACTGCGGGGTCGAGGCCGTTCCGCTGGTCACCACTACGGGCACCTGACCTGTCGTGTTATCGAGCGGCGTCAGAATGTTGAGCTGGTCTTGCGAACACGATGGGTCCGTCGCGGCGCTGCAATAGAAATACACGAAGGCCGGTTTATTGTCGACCGTGACGCTTATGCCGCCGAGTTGCGTGGGCATCAGTCCCGCGGCGAAAGAGGGCGCGGTGTTCCAAATGACGCCGATCGCGGGCGTAGTGGCGGGTACCAGGTTCACGCCTTTGATAATGATAAAAGTGTTTTGGGCAATCACCGCGCCGCCGTTGGCTGTGGTTACGGAGGTGATGGTGGAAGGCCCCGCCTTGGGCACCGTGATCGAGCCGGAGCCGGTCAACGTGAATGTGGCGCCGTTGGGGCTCAGGGCGAAACTGGCGTTGAGCGATCCCGTGGCGCCGTTGAAAATTCCGGTGCCCCCGATGACGGTACAGGGCAAACCGACCGGCGCGTTGCTGAAAATATTGAACACGGAGAAAGAAGCCAAGAAACTATCGGTGGCGTTAAAGGTGAACGTCAACGCGCCTTGGATCGGACCGGGCGTGCCCGGCGGGTTACCGATACCGCTATAGGTCACTGTCGCATTCCCAAACGGGCTGACGCTGCCGGGCGGGGTGGCTACCAGGGGACCGCTCACCGCATTGGCTACGGACGCAGTGCCGTTGACTGCCAGCGTGATCGCGGTAGTCGTCGGGCCAACCTTGATGTTTCCCGAACCGATCAGCGTGAAGGTCCCGGCGCTGGATGTTGTCCCGGCGTACGTGAAAGTGTAGGTTATCGACCCGGTGGCCCCACTGAACACTCCAGTCCCGTCCGCGATCTGACCGGGCAGACTGAGGGTGGTCGTCTTGCCGACGATTTGCGGGGAGCCGGTGACGCTGAAACTATCCAGGCGGTTTAGAGAAAAGGTGAACGTGCCCTGGGTCAACCCGGTGATCTGATCCTGGGCGCCGCTGAAGCTTATCGCCGAGCTTCCGAATGGCGTCACGGTCCCGGTTCCGCTGAGGGAGACCGGTCTGCCGATGGGCCCCACTTCGGTCATGCCGGTAATGTTTGAGAGAGTGATGGGGGTCGTGGTTTGGGCGACCGCGGGCAAGAAAATAATGAACGTTGCAGCGGGCAGACGACACGGCGAGAACATGGACCTTTTCATGCTGATCCTCCCCCGAGAGCCAAATAGAATCTTCGTCTTCAACCCATCATAGGAGAATCTGGTCCTTCTGGGGCGGCCTCGGCTTCAAGACGCGAGTGCCTTTAACACCGCCGCCCGATTCTTTGCGATGACCGCGAGGTAGGCGCGAGTGGTGGCATCCGGCTTCCTGCGCCCCTGCTCCCACTCCTGGAGGGTCCTCGGATTGATGCAAAACGCGCGCGCAAACTCGGCTTGCGACATCCGGGAGCGTCTGCGGACGAGCCGCACATCCACGTCCTCCGGCAACACGATGCGCCGCGTGGGAAGCGTCTTCTCTCCCTTTAAATGGGCCAGGATCTCTTTGGCGCTCGCTTCCAGCTCCAAGCCGAGCCTGGTCCTTCTACTCCGCTTCTTCCTCTGTATCGTGGCTTTCGGCGCATTCATGTTTATGAATCTCCTCTCAGTGCATCCTTGATCTCTCGCGCGAGTTTTAAGAGCACGCTCCGATCCGCTGCCGTAAGAGTCTCTTTTCGCGATTTGGCGTATATCGACGCCATGTAAATCCGGCCGCGTTCGCCGGCAAAGAAGTAGATCACTCGAAAGCCTCCGCTCTTTCCCCTGCCTCGCCGTGCCCAGCGCGCCTTACGGAAGCCGCCCGTGCCGGCTATGATCGGATGATCTTCGGCGCCGCAGGCGATGAAGAACTCCATAGCCGCGCGTTCCGCCTCGTCCATGAGTGCGGATACCTGGGACTCATACGCGGACAGGCTTACGATCTCGGCGATCACTTCCTGTACTGTACGGCATTGACGTATGGCAGTCAAGGGGCGGCCCCGCAGTTGGAGGCACGTGATAGACTAATCGGCTTGCCCTTGGGTCGAACAACGCTGGAGTTATCCGGATGGAGACAATATGGAGTGAGGTGACGGTGACTCATAGCCCGCGAGGCGTGCCGACCTATTCAGTTGAGGTCGGCCACGACGGGCTGCACAAGTTCACGGTGATCAGGTCGGGAGACCCGGGCATCCTCGCGAAGAAACTTCAATCTCTGGTTCTGCAATGGAACGCGGCTTGGGAAAAACAGTGGGCTGCGGAAGTCCGCATTCGGAAGACCGTCGAAGCGAGGGAAAAGCGCAGGCTTCACATAGAAAGCCAGAAAGAGGTTGCACTTGAGCGGACCACGGAGGCTCAGCAGGCTCTAGAAACGCTTGAGAACGCCCTTGTTTCAGGAATTGAGCTAGATCCGACGCTCGATTGGGAGCAGCTTAAGGTCAGAACACCATTTCCTGTCGATCGCCCGCAGATGCCGACTTTTGCTCCGCCACCTTTGCCGAGGCCGGCCCCTCCAGCTCCGAACCGATCTGCGTGGAGATACCAAGCGAGGCTCTCGTTTCTTGACCGGGTGATAGCATCCCACAAAGAGGCCAAGCTCGCCGAATCGGAGAAGCGATTCGCCGACGACATGGGTGCGTGGCGCGACGCCTGCTCTGCCTTGGCTGCGGAGGACGCATCCGACCTTGAGGCGCATCGGGCCAACTGCGCGAGGTTGCAGAAGAAACATGCTCAGGCCGTCACCAAGTGGGAAGAAGAGAAAGCAGCGTACTACCTAGGACAGGCCGAGCAGCACGCCGAAGTCGATGAATTCAGAAAACAGTACGAGTCCAAGTCGCCAGCGGCGATCATCGAGTATTGCGAGCGAGTGCTCTCAAGCTCCGATTATCCGAGTTGCATCCCGCGTGAATTCGAATTTGATCTTAATCCCGAAACGGGAGTGCTCCTCACCAACTGTAGGTTGCCAGCACCTGAGGATCTTCCGAACCTAACGGAAGTCAAGTATGTGCAGAGCGCCGACGCTCTGGCCGAGAAGTTCCTCTCCGACGCGCAGAGCGTTCGACTATACGACGATCTCCTCTACAAAATCACGCTTCGAACGATATACGAGCTCTTTCAGAGCGATGACGTCAAGGTGCTCTCGACAATCGTCTTTAACGGAATAGTGACGTCGATCGACAAGAGCACAGGGAACGAGGCTACAACCTGTATCCTATCCGTCCAAACTTCTCGCGCTGCGTTCCTGAGTATCAATTTGGCGAAGGTCGATCCAAAGGCATGTTTTCGCCAGTTAAAGGGAGTGGGCAGCTCCAGACTGCACAGCATTACGCCGATCGCCCCCATCATGGAGCTTAGGCGTGATGATCGGCGATTCGTCCCGTCACACGGAGTCGCGGAGCGCCTGCAGGAAGGCAATAACCTCGCGGCAATGGATTGGGAGGATTTTGAGCATCTGATTCGTGAGATCTTCGAAAAGGAATTTTCAAGCAACGGCGGAGAGGTCAAGGTGACCCAAGCAAGCCGCGATGGCGGCGTAGATGCAATTGCCTTCGACCCCGATCCGATTCGCGGAGGCAAGATTGTCATCCAGGCAAAGCGCTATGCCTACACTGTGGGCGTTTCAGCCGTCAGGGACCTTTACGGCACGGTAATGAACGAAGGTGCCAGTAAGGGGATCCTTGTGACGACGTCAGATTACGGCCCTGACGCCTATGAATTCGCCAATGGAAAACCGCTGACGCTCCTAAGCGGTTCAAACCTACTGCACTTGCTCGGGAAGCATGGCGTCAGCGCGCACATAAACCTTGGTGAAGCTCGCAAGATTGCGCACGAGCGCTGGGGCAAGGCGAGCCCGTAATGGAAGGCGGCTGAACTGACAGTTTTGCGCCACAACTTCGGTGCCGAAATGTCGGCAAGTCGCAGAAATGGACCCCGCGAGCGAGCCGCCCATTCTGACTCCTGTCTTCTGACTTCTTCTTCTACCCAACCACTTCTAAAATCAGCTCACGCTCTTCCGGAGCATTCCCTGAAATGCGGAACGCATCCTCCACCAACTGCGAGGCTTCCTCGACGTTATCTTCGGCCGTGTAATACAAGCGGCACAGCACCCCGCCTGCATCCACTTTCTGGCCGACCTTCACTTCGAGGATCACGCCCACCGCCGGATCGATCGAGTCTTCCTTCAGATCGCGGCCCGCGCCGATCATGGCGGAAGCCTGGCCGATGTACTCGGCGTCGATCGCGCTGACGTAACCCGCGCGAGGCGAGGAGATTTCGCGCGCGCCGGTGGCGTTCGGAAGCAGCTCGAACCGATCAAGCACCTGCGGATTGCCGTTCTGCGCCGCGATCACATCTTTCAACTTGCGATATCCCGATCCGTCCAGGAGCTTCTGTTGCGCAATTTCGCGCGCCTCGTCGAGCGTCGGCGCGATCTTGGCGAGATAGATCATGCGCGCGGCAAGCTCCAACGAAAGCCGCGTCAGATCCGTCGGCCCGACGTTTTGCAGCGTCTGCGAAACTTCCATCACCTCGAGCGCGTTGCCGATGGCGAAACCCAGCGGCTGATTCATGTCGGTGATCAGCGCCTGGACGCGTTTATCCATGCGCCGCCCGATCCCCACCATCATCTGCGCCAGTCGGCGCGCGTCGACTTGCCGCTTCATGAACGCACCCGACCCTACCTTCACATCCAGCACCAGCGCGTCGAGCCCCACCGCCAGTTTCTTCGACATGATGGAGGACGCAATCAGCGGAATGGATTCTACGGTGGCTGTCGAATCGCGCAGCGCGTACAGCTTGCCATCGGCCGGCGCGATCTGCGGGGTTTGCCCTATGAACGCCAGCTTATGCTGCAAAAGCTGTTCGCGAAATTCGTCGATGGTCAGGTTGGTGCGAAATCCTGGAATGGATTCGAGCTTGTCCAGAGTTCCGCCGGTGTGTCCCAGCGCGCGGCCCGAAACCATCGGGACCACGACGCCCGCCGCAGCCGCAATCGGAGCCGCGATGAGGCTGGTTTTGTCGCCGACGCCGCCGGTCGAATGCTTATCGACCTTCATGCCGGGCACGGCCGACAGGTCTACGTTTTCGCCGGACGATAACATACGCCCGGTGAGCGCGCTGACTTCGCGGTCCGTCATGCCGGAGAAAAATACGGCCATCAGGAACGCGGAAATCTGATAATCGGGGATAGTGCCGTTGGTATAGCCGTCAACCAGGAGAGCAATCTCCTCAGTAGACAGTTCTTCGCCGTCCCGCTTGCGGTGGATCAGGTCGACAGTTCGCATTTAAGATCTGAGGGTAGCATCTTATTTGATTGAAAGTAAAGGAACGTAGCTCACTGGCGCGGAACGAGGGACCGCCCCAGCCGCACCGCCCGGTACGCGTAGTCGATGCCACTCCAGGCGGCGAGCGCCGCCACAATCCATTTCAAGGGTACCAGGATCGCCGTGTCCTGGTACCCCGCCAGATGGATCAGCATGGCCAGAACCAGGAGGATCTGCGCGGCGGTGCTGGATTTGCCCCAAATCGACGGAGGGAAACTGCGGATTTTCGTGAACGCAAACGCCGCGCCCACCATCAGCAGGATCAGCACGTCGCGTCCGAGCACGATCACGGCAAGCCACGGATCGATCGCGCCCATAATCGCCATGGTGACAATGAGTCCGCTGAGCATGAGCTTGTCCGCGACGGGATCGATATAGGCGCCGAGTCTGGATTCGGCGTGCAGCTTACGCGCGAGGAATCCATCGAAGGCGTCGGTCCAGCCGGTGACAAACGCGATCGCGAGCGCAAGTTTATTTTGGTGATGCCACAGCAGGAAGAAAAGATACGGCGCGATCACCAGTCGCGCGGCGCTCAGAAGATTTGGAAGATGCTTCCAGGAGCTCGATTTCACGGGATCTTTTTTCACGGGATCTCTTATGATCGCGCACGCATACGGCGCGCGGAGTCCCGATCCATGGAGGCACTTTGAGCAGAGCCACGATGTGGGGCAGGGCCACGCCCTGCCGGGAGGAAGACCCGCCCGGAACGGAGATCCCTGGAATCGAAGCGTTCTTAACTCGTGTTCTTAACTCGTGTTCTCAACGGCGGGAGTTCCACTGGGCCAGGTGCGTCTCTTCGGCCTGCGCGTCGATCTCGCGACTAAGACCGGTGTGCCACGCGGTGACGCGTTGTTGTTTTAAACGCTCCAGCAGGCGAACGTCGCGGCGCTTGACGGCGACCACCTGGACCTGAGCGGCGATGCGCTTGGAGCAATCCGCCCGAAGGCGCTCGAAGCGGGTGTGCTCGGCGACGCTATAGCGGCGGAAGGCGGCGACTGCTGCGAGCTCGCTGCCGGTAGCCGAGGAGGCCCGCAGCAAAGCCTGGTCGGATCGCGAGCGCTCCTCCAGCAGTGCCGCGCTGCTTGCGTCGATCGCGCGAAGCTCGGCATAAAGCTTCTCGAGTTTCGACTCCTCAATGCGGGTCTGGGTGATCCGCCAGTCCATCACGCGGCTGAGTGGGAAAGCGAATTTCTTCAATTTTATTGACCGCTCCTTCGGCGCAAGCGCAGCTTGGCCGCGGCTGGAAACAAGCGCTCCATTCTGTCGCGCCTCAAGAGCCGGTCGCGCCTCACGAGACTACCTGGGAGGCTGTACCGCGCCGGCCAGCGCGAAGAGCTTGGCATTGGTTTGTTCCAGAGATTCGGAAAGCTGCGCGTCCTGCCGCAGGAAATCGAGCAGCTGCGGGCGCACACGGATGGCGGAATCGAGCCCCGGATTCGAGCCCGCCGCGTAGGCGCCGAGATTGATCAGGTCTTCCGACCGCTGATACTCCGCCAGCACCTCCCGCAGCTTGTTCGCGGCTTCGCGCTGCTTCGGCGTCGCGACGCGGTTGGCCAGGCGGCTCACCGAATTGAGAATATCGATCGCGGGATAATGCCCGCGCGCGCCAAGCTCGCGGGAAAGGATAATGTGGCCGTCGAGAATCGCGCGCGCTGCGTCGCAAATGGGCTCGTTGAAATCGTCGCCCTCCACCAGCACGGTGAAGAATCCGGTGATGGAGCCTGGTTTACCGTTCTTGGCCTTGAAATTTCCGGCGCGCTCGAAGATTCTGGGCAGCAGGTTAAACACGCTGGGTGGGTAGCCCTTCTGGCCGGGAGGCTCGCCCGCGGCGAGACCGATTTCACGCTGCGCCATGGCCAGCCGCGTCATGGAATCCATCACCAGCAGCACGCTCTTGCCTTCATCGCGAAAATATTCCGCGGCCGCCAGCGCGACAAATGCCGCTCGAATACGCAACGGCGCGGGCATGTCGGAGGTTGCCACCACCACTACGCTGCGTTTCAAACCTTCCGCGCTCAGCTCTTTTTCGAGGAAGTCGCGGACTTCGCGATTGCGTTCGCCGATCAGCGCGATCACGCTTACGTCCGCCGAATTGTGCCGGGCCATCGCGCCCAGCAGAGTGCTCTTGCCCACGCCGGAGCCGCCGAAAATGCCGACCCGCTGGCCTTTTCCGATGGGCAGCATGCTGTCGATGGCGCGCACGCCGGTGACCAGAGGCTCGGTGATGTGTTCGCGTTCGAGGGGGCCGGGAGCGGCGGCGTAAAGATCGTAAGACTTGACGGAATGGTGAGAGTCGCCGCGGCCGAGCCCGCCACCGCCGTCGTGATCCATGTGATCGTCGTCGTGATGAATGTGACCGAGGGGACCGTCGTGATCGAGGTGATCGCTATGTTCGACGCGATCCATGGGACGCCCGAAGCCGTCGAGCACCCGCCCGAGCAGGCCCGGCCCCACTTCAATGCCCGCGGCTTCCGGACGCGCAATCACGCGATCGCCCGGCTGAAGGCCGCCGGTATCTTCGAGAGGCATCAGAAGCACGCGGCCGTCGCGAAAGCCCACCACTTGCGCGCGGACCATGCGGGCCTGGCTGGGGGTGCTGGGCGTGTTCGTGCGCGGCGCGAGTGTGCGTGAGGCGCCGTGTGAACCTGCGTGGGAGCTCGAAAGGATCTCGCAAAAATCCCCCAGCGCCGCCGCGGGACCGTCGGAGGCTACCACGAGGCCGATCAGCTCGCACACGCGGCCGGCCCACTGCACGGTTTCCATGCGCGGCAGCGCGGCAATATAATCGGCCAGCGGCGTGGTCATCGGCGTGGCCATCAGTGTGCCCGCCTCCTTACGATGTCGGCGAATCCGCGGTCGATTTCGGCCAGTTGAGTGCCGATGGAAGCGTCCAGCTCTCCGCGCGAGGTTTCAAAGATCGCGCTGCCCGGCGAAAGAGAAGCATCCGAAACAATCTCCAGCGCGGGAGGCAGATCCAGGCGCGAACGATGTTCCTGAATGGCCGCGGCGTCGGAAGGCGAGACCCGCAGCCGGTGCGTTTCGCGCGCCGCCAGCTTCCGGGACGCGGCCATCACCAAGCCCAGGATCGCTTCCGGATCGGTGGAGAGTTCGCGATGCAGCACGCGCCGCGCGATCGCGATGGCCAATTGGACGGTATCGTGCTCGGCTTCGGCGCGAAAGCTTCCGCGCGCGCCCGCCAACTGCTGAACCACGCGACTCAGCGCCGCGATCACTGGGTCCGCCTTTTGCATCGCGCGCTGGTTCGCCGCGGCTTCGGCTTCACTGCGGCCCTGCTGATGTGCGGCCTGTATCCGCGCGTCGAGTGCGTCCCCTTCGTCACTCTCGCCGGGTATCCCGGCGGATCCGTGAATCGGATGTGCCGCAAACTTTCGGGCAGCGCCCGCGGGTCCCGGCTGCCACGCGACTGCCGAGGCCGCCGGGGAATCGCCAGCCCGAAGCAGCTTAGACGACATACTGTTCTCCCGTGCTGCCCTTCAGGCTGATGACGCCTTCAGTCTCCAGTTGACGCACCACCGTGATGATCTGCTGCTGCGCCGCTTCCACCTCCTTGATTTTGATGGGGCCCAGCGCCTCCATGTCCTCGCGCAGCATTTCCGCTCCGCGCTGGCTCATGGCCTGGAGCATGTGATTCTTCATCTGCTCGCTGGTGCCTTTGAGTGCGACCGTGAGGATCTTGCGATCCACTTTTCCAAGCAGCTCCTTGATCGCATTAAGGTCGAGCAGCAGGAGATCCTCGAAGACGAACATCAGATGGCGGATGGTCTCGCCGAGCTTGGGATTGCTTTGCTCGATGTACTCCACGATCTCCTTGGTGGTGGTGGAATCCAGGCGATTGCACATTTCCGCGACCGCATGCACGCCTCCGTAAGCTTCGCGGCTGAGTTCGCCCAGCGACTTCAGCTTAGTACCGATGACCGCCGCGATTTTAGAGACGATTTCCGGCGAGATCTGGTCCAGGCTCGCCATGCGCAGTGCGACATCGGTCCGAAGCTCGGCCGGAATCGAGACCAGCAGCCCCGCGGCCTGCGATGGATTGAGGTGCGAAAGAATCAATGCGATGGTTTGCGGATGTTCGCTATGAATGAATTTGGCAAGCTGTTGCGGATCGGTTTTCTGAAGCGCGTCGAAACTGAGCGTCTCGTTGGACATCTGCTTCAGCAGCCGGTCCAGCATGCGCTTGGCGAGTTCGGCGCCGAACGCGTCCACCAGGATCTTACGCGCGTAATCGACGCCCCCTTTGAGGACGTAGTCGTGCGCGAGCGACATTTGGTAAAACTCTTCGAGGACCCCCTCGGCCTCTTCCGGCGCGAGCGTGTGGACGCGGGCGATCTCGCGGCTGATGTTTTGTACCTCTTCTTCGTCCAGTTCGCGAAGAATATTGCTGGACGCTTCCTGGCCGATCATCACCATCAGGATGGCCACCTTGCGAATGCCGGGGATCTGGTCCGGCTCGCGCTCGCCGATTCTAACCATTCAGCCACGTCCGGACCAACTGCGCGGTCGCGTTCGGATCGGCCTTCGCTTCGGCTCCGATGTGCTTGCTCAGAACTTCGGTCTTCTTGGTTTTTGCGGCGGGAACCTTCAGCGACATCAGCGCTTCCGCTCCTTCGCGCGCGTTGGCCGCGGCCTGCTCGGCCAGCCGTCCTTCGATCTGGCGTTCCAGATCGTGAGCGGTGGGGAGGGCCTTGACACTTGCCGCCGCGATCGCGGCCGCGGCGCTCGATTGCATCCGGCGTTTGGCCGCCTTTCCCCTTTTCCGCATAATGACCAAGCCCACCACCAGCGCGAGCAGCCCTGCCGCGCCAATTCCGATCGGCGCCAGCGGGTTCTTCCCGATCAGAGTCTGGAGCCATCGCGGAAGCGGTATCTGTGGCGCCGCCGGGGCCGCCGGCGCCGGTGGGTTGAGCACTATCGGCTCGGCTGTCAGCGTCGATTCGAACGGAAACGCTTCCACCACCAGCTGATCGCCGCGGGCCGTATCGAGACCGGTTGCGGCGGCCACCAGATCGCGAATTACTTTTAGTTTTTCGGCCGACGGCGCCGCCACCACGCGCTTGGCCTTATCCCCGACGCCTTCCCAGCTCAGGTCGTGATCCACCAGCACGGAGAGCGACAGCTTCTTCACTGTGCCTTGCGGCAGCCGCGTGTGTTTCACCAGGCGGCTGGTTTGATAGCTGACATTCTCAGTGTGGCGGGCGTAGTTGCTCGCGCCGGTGATCGGCTTGGGCGTACCCGCGGAGGTAGCACCCGGAAGATTCGACGCGACGCCGGGGACGCCGGAGGCAGCCTGCACGGAGGGTCCGTCTTCGGTTCGCTGCGAGGTGACCATTACGGATTTGGTCGGATCGAATACCTCCTCGCTCTGCTCGCCGCTCGAGAGATCCACTTCCGCGGAAACGCCCGCCCGAAAATGCGTCGCACCCAGCAGCGGTTCAAGGGTAGCGGCGATTTTCGACTGCAAGTCCCGCTCGACGCCCTTGCGATAATCCAGTGCGGCATCGCTATCCGCGCCTTCCGCGCCCGTATTGGGCCGTGGGCGATTGAGAAGATTGCCATTGGTATCCACCAGCGAAACCTGATCCGGACTCAGGCCGGGCACCGCGCTCGCGGTCAGCTGACAGATGGCGGCGACGTTCTGCGGAGAGAGCGCGGCCGCGTGGCGGAGCTTGATCAATACGCTGGCTTTGGCCGCCTCGCGGGATTCCGTGTATAGCGAATCTTTCGCCAGCGTCACATGTACGCGCGCCTGCTCCACCTCCCGGATGGACATCACGCTGCGCTCCAGCTCGCCTTCGATGGCGCGGTGATAGTTGACCTGCTCGGCGAATTCGCTCGCGCCAAAGTTGGCTTTATCGAACAGCTCGAAGCCGATGCGGCCGGATTTGGGCAGCCCGGCCGAGGCCATCTCGATGCGCAGCTCGGCCACGCGCTCCGAGGCGACCAGCACCGTCGAACCGTTGTCCTCCAGGCGATATTCGGCACCTGCTTCGCGCAGCTTCGCGAGCATGGGCCCGGCGTCTTCGGCTGCGACGTTGGAGAACAGCGGCTTGAAGTCGCGCTCCTGATTCCAATGCGACAGCGCGTACAATCCGCCGGCTACCGCGATCGCGGCCGCCGCAATCCAAATCCGTTGTGCTATCGAGATGTTTCGAAACAGATTCGTGATTTGATCCACTTAAGTTCGGCTGCCGATGCTGGCTTCCCTATTCCGACTTCTGACTCCGCGTCTGGTGCGTCCGTTCCGCACTGGCCCCTGTCTAGACCTGCATCTGCATGATCTGCTGATACGCGCTCACGATTTTGTTGCGCACCTGCATGAATAACTGAAACGAGAGCTCGGCCTGTTGCGACGCGATGGCGACATGATGCAGCTCCTCGCCTTCGCCCGATAGCAGGCGATCGACGCTTGCCTGGGCGTTCTGCTGGAAACTTTCGACTTTGCCGATGGCGTCGGACAACAGCGATTGAAATGCGCCGCCGGAAGGCGAGGTGGCCCCGATGGTCAACGACGGAGCCGCGATGATCGGAATCGAAACGGGTGAAATGTTCGCGGGAAGAATCGGCGCCATGTCTTATGTCCTGTCTAATGTTAGAGTGCCGTCATCATGCCTTCAGGATGTCGATGGACCGGCTGATCATGTCTTTGACCGAGGAGATCGCCGCCACGTTGGCTTCATACGATCGCGTGGTCGAGATCAGGTCCACCATATCCTCGGCCGGATTCATGCGCGGGAACGCGACGTAGCCGGCCGGGTCCGCGTCGGGATGCCCGGGCATATAGCGGCGCTCGGGATCGCGCGTATCCTGAACGATATCGGAAACGGCGACCCCGGTGCCGACCTCGTTCTGGAACACCGCGGAGAACGGCGAAGCCTGTACGTCGGTCGAGAAAACCACGTCCTTGCGGCGATACGGACCGCCCTCCGGGGTGCGCGTGGTTTCGGAATTGGCCATGTTTTCCACCAGCAGCTCGGCGCGCGCCCGCTGCGCCGACATTCCCGACGCGCTGACTTGCAGAGAAGAGAACAGACTCATGACGAACCGCCTCCCTGGATGGCTTCGAGTACCGTTTTTAACGATCCGTGAACCAAAACGGATGCCAGATTGAAACGCATCTGGTTTTCAGAGAGGAGCCGCGCCTCGCGGTCGAGATTCACATTATTGCCGTCGGGCCTCTCCACCAGGCCCTGAGCCTGGATGGTCTGAGGCTGCTCGCCTTTGGCGAGAGTCATGAACTCGAATTGAAAATCAACATCTTGGGTCTTGTAGCCGGGGGTGTCCGCGTTGGCGATGTTGGAGGCGACAAGTTTTTGGCGCGCGCTCAACAAATCCATGTAGCGTTCGAGATTGGAGGTGACTCCGTCGAGCATGTCGGGAATGAAGAAGCACGCCGAATACCAGGCTCATCATTTGTGACCGGCCGTCGGCCGGGCATGATCCGCGGGGCCCGGCCGGTCCGGCAGAACGCCAGCGGCTTAGGAATCCCGTCAAGCGATAGACCGGCGAATGTCCGGTTTCGCCCCGGTTGTCCTGGAGTTGTCCCAAAGACGAACACCCGGCGCCACGCACCATCGTAAAACCCAATTAGATTGAATAGCCTGCAAAGGCCGACCGCTTGCAGCATTCCACGCAACTCCGGTCTCTCTGGAGGGCCTGCTTGCGAGAATGCTGCCGCGCAAGTGCCGCTTGTTATAAAGGAGCGCTGCTTATGAAGCTATTTGCGATGCTTGGGACGTTCGCAACCCTTCTTGCCGCCATGACGCTCGCAAGCGCGCCTCCTCCCACGGTGGTGAACGCGGGCAGCCTCCCGGCATCGGTGGAGGCGCCCTCGGTTAAGCCATCCGTGAAAGAGGACGTGCGCTGGCACGGCTGGATCCCCGCGGGACAAGCGGTCGAGATCAATAACATCTACGGAAACGTGCGCGCGGAAACCGCCGCGGGCGATGAGATCGAAGTGATCGCGCTCAAGAGCGGCAACGGCGATCCGGCGGATGTCGCTATCGAAGTGGTGGAGCACAAAGGCGGCGTCACCATTTGCGCCGTGTATCCGAACGCTACGCCCGAGCATCCCTTCGAATGCCGTCCGAGCCACGGCGGAGGCTTCCGCATGGCGGTGGCGTCGGATTCCGAAGCCCATGTCCGATGGGACAACGGCGGAGGCGGCGACGTGCTGTTAAACCATCTGCGCGTCGATTTCCTGGTGCGCCTTCCGCGGCGCCTGCGCTTCATCGGCCGCACCATGGCCGGCGACGTTTCCGCTCACGTGGTGGAACAGGACGTCGAAGCTTATAGCGTTCTGGGAGATGTGACCGTGGATCTGGATCCATCCTCTGGCGCGGAAGTGCGCGCGGAGACGGCCATGGGCGGGGTCAGCTCGGAATTTCCGCTCACTGTCAGGACCGGTCGCGATCACAAGACTCTGGCCTCCGCGCACTTTGGCAATTCGCATCGCGTGGTGCGGTTGAAATCCGCGGCGGGGAACGTTCGCCTTCAGCGCGGAGCGTAGGCGACGCCGCCTTGCTATCATAAAAACTCCCCGATTCGAAGGGGATCAAGAAGTCACCATCCCAGAGTCGAATCTGACCGACGCGGCGAAGGGGAGCGGCAACGTTCCCCTTCTCGCTTTAAACCGTCGCAATCGGCAGGATTCTGACTCCTGCCTCCTGACTCCTTTGGCTCATGTCACACTAAGAAAAGTGCATACACGCCGCATTGCTGCTTTCTTCCTGGGCGCCTGGCTCGCGGGCAGCCTGGTGGTGATGTTTCTTTCCATTCAGGATTCGCATAGCGCCACGGCGGTGATCAGTTCGTCCCTGCCGCAAGCCAGGAAGATGATCGATTCGCTGGGCGCCGAACAAGCCGCCCTGCTTTTGCGTCACGCCGCGGCCGAGGAAAGCCGCAGCGTGCTGTTTGTTTGGGAACGGGTCGAGATCCTGCTGGCCCTGTTCCTGGGCGGATGTTTGTTTCTGGGAACTCAAAAGCGCGTTTTTCCGATCGTGCTGTGCGGCGCGATGCTGGCGCTGGCGCTGTTCCAGCATTTCGGCGTGGGGCAGGAACTGGCCTATCGCGGCCGGGAGACGGATTTTCCGCCGGACAACGCATCGGTGGGCCCCATCGAGCGCCTGCGCGCTCTGCAAGCGGTTTACTACGGCGTTGAGCTGGTGAAGCTGATCGCGGGCGGAATTCTGGCGAGCTATTTATTCGTGTTTCGCAGTTCCCGGCGCGGCTCCCGGAAGGAAGTCAACGCGGTCGATAACCCCGATCACCGCCATGTCAATCGGTGATTCCGGCCGTCCCACTGCGGTCATGGCGCTGAATCCTTCGGTCACCAGCAGCACGCGATCGCCGACGCCCGCATCCACGGCGTCGAGCGCGATCACCGCGCTTCCACGATCCGATCCATCCAGATTCAGCGGCTGGACGAGAAGCGCTTTGCGGCCGTGATGGCTATCGTGCTTGTGGGTGGCGACCACGTCGCCGATTACACGAGCGATTAGCATCGCTGGTCTCGCGAGGGCGCGCTCGGAGTGATCTCGCCGGAGTGCAGCATCTTATTGAAGATTCAGTGTGAAGGCGGCAGGCCGTTGGGGGGCGTGCTTGAGGGCGACGTGGAACCCTTCCTTGCCGGCTTGCGACCACAGCTTATGCAGGTCGCGTCCGGCAGCATCGGATCTCGATTGGCGTATCCCTCCCGACGGACTCCCCACAGGCGGCCGTTCGCCTCCATGAGTTGAATTCTCGGGGAGTCCTCTTTGTTAAATCCGAAGACGCCACGATTCACGCCAGCCCCATCCACCAGCACAAATCTGTGGGCTCGGATCTCCTGCGGGACGAGTGCTTGTTCCTGCGCCCGAACCGGCACGGGCATGATGCGTTGAGAAGCGACGCCGCCAACAAATCCAGCGGCGATGGCAAGTGCGATGGTCGTTTTGGTGCTCATGGACTCAGTATGCACCCAATAGGTCATTCTGAGCCGCGCGCGTGAGCAAGCGGCACGATAATCCGCCTGCTGACTAAACAATGACTTGTACCAACCGCTCCCTCACGGTCGCGGCTCGGAAATATGGATTTCGTCGATGACGCCGACGATGGTCGCCTCGGTGGGCACTTCGGCGGGACGGAACGGAAAGCTGGCCTCTTTGCCGCGGCACCAATAGATCAACTCGCCGGCGCCCACGCCGGCCGCATCGGTACAGATGAGTTGTTTTCCGGCGTCTTTGAGATCGGGCGTCAGAGGTTGGACAATCAGCAGTCGCTGGCCTTCCAGGCTGGAATTCTTCATGGTCGCCACGATGTTGCCGATCACCCTGCCGATCTGCATGAGTCACTTCCGATTGAAACTCACCGTATCCACGATCCCGACGATGGAGGCGTCCACGGGTTTATCTTTGCACCCTTCGGCCATGCGCGCCGAACTGCCGGAGACCAGGAGTACCAACTCGGCCGACCCAGCCTGCACCGTATCGACGGCGATGACGTAGCCGGATTCTTCTTTGCCTTCCGGCGAGACATGCCTCACGATCAGCAGCTTCTGTCCTTCCAGGCGCGGATCTTTCCGCGTCGCGACAATGGTGCCGACCACACGCCCCAGAGTCATGGGTTAAGAGGATGAGCTCATCGAGTTAGCGGGATGCCGTCATGGATTATTTGGAGCTCGCTGCGGCTGCCTTGCCGATGGGCAGAATGTCTTCCAAGCTGGGATGCGGACGGGGAATGACGTGCACCGAGATCAGCTCGCCCACCCGCCGCGCCGCGGCTGCGCCGGCATCGGTGGCCGCGCGAACCGCCGCGACGTCGCCCCGCACCATCGCGGTCACGTAGCCCGACCCGATCTTCTCCCATCCCACCAGATGCACGTTGGCGGCCTTCACCATGGCGTCCGACGCCTCGATCATGGCGACCAGGCCGCGCGTTTCGATCATCCCCAGAGCTTCACCCATTCTGTCTCCTGACTCCTGACTGCTGGCTCCTTCTTAAAACACTCCGCGAACCTTCAGCGCTTCCTCGACGATCGACAGCAGTTGATCGCGCGTGATTTCGATCTTCTCGTTGGCTTCCGGCATGTCCTCGGCGGTCATTGGCGATCCGGATTCGAAGCGGTTCTTGGATTGGACGTGATAGCGCGCGCGCGAATCGAACAACTTCTGCACCTCCACGCGCGGCAGGACTTTCGGCCCTCCCAGCAGTTCCGCGACCATCGTGATGCGCGCGAAGTGCTCCACGATTTCCATCCGGGAGTACGCCTGCAAAACATCTTCTCCATACGCCACGGCGCCATGATTCGCCATCAGGATCGCGTCGTATTTGGGGATGTACGGCAGCATGCCTTCGATCAGCGCGGGCGTGCCCGGCAGGCCGTAATCTGCCAGTGGCACCGAACCGAGCGAAATCACCACCTCTGGCAGCAGCGCCAGATTGAGGGCGCGGCCCGCCGCTGCGAATCCAGTCGCCACGGGAGGATGCGCATGCACCACCGCGCGGATATCCGGGCGCTTTTCGTAAATCGCCAGGTGCATCCCCATTTCCGAGGTGCGCTCGCGCTCGCCGCAAAGCTTATCGCCGCGAAGATTGCAGACGATGATGTCGTCGGGCCGCAGCATTCCTTTGCTGACGCCGGTGGGCGTCGCAAGGAGACGCTCGTCGTCCAGACGAATACTGATGTTGCCGTCGTTGGCGGCAATCCAGCATTTGTCGAACATCAGACGCCCCACCTGGACTACGTCTTCGCGAAGCTGTTGCTCGGTCTTGTGCATCTGAACGGTAGCGTTCTTGATTGTATCAGCCACGGAAGCAGATGTGATGTGGGGCAGGAATGTGGGGCAGCGCCATGCGCTGCCGTCGGTCGTGGGGTGATGGGCCGCGGCGAATCGCTGAATCAATCGGCAGCGCATGGCGCTGCCCCACCTCCATCCCGGCAGCGCATGGCGCTGCCCCACCTGCGGCTACAATGAGTGGAGCCGTCCCGTTCTGCAATTCCGTCCGGTTCTAAATTCAGGTCGACCAAATATGGATAAGCGCCGCATGTGCCCGCAGTGCCGGGCATTCATTACCACCGACGACAAAGTCTGTCCGTATTGCGAAGCGGAAGTTGGCAAGCGCGCGGTGGAAAGCCGAGCGCCCTCCGACGCTCTCGGCGGGCTGATTCCGCAGGCGCGATTCACCACCATCGTTCTGATGCTGATCAACACCGGCTTTTATGTCGCGACGCTGCTGTATACCTGGCGCACCACGGGCGAGAGCGGCTACAGTCCGGATATGCGCACGCTTTTCGATTTTGGCGCGAAGGACCCGGGCGCGATCATGGCCGGTCAATGGTGGCGCTTCATCACCGCCGGGTTTCTGCACGGAAACATTTTGCACATCCTGATGAACATGTGGGTGCTGTTCGACCTGGGCACGCAGACCGAGGAAGCATTCGGCACCAGCCGATTCCTGACCATCTACCTGGCATCCACGGTGACAGGGTACATCGCTAGCTTTTACGGCTCGCCGGCATTGTCGATCGGCGCTTCCGCGGGGATCTTCGGATTGATCGGCGCGATGATCGCTTTCGGAATTCGAGAGGGAACCGCCTACGGTTCGGCGATGAAGAGCTTCTACATCCGGTGGGCAGTCTACGGACTGATCATGGGTTTCATCCTGCCGTTTGTCGACAACTACGCTCACATGGGCGGCCTTGCGGGAGGATTCGTGCTGGGATACATCGCGGCCCCTTCCCGCCGCAACGCGGCCCTGGAACAGATGTGGCAAGCGGTGGCCGGAATCGCGTTGGCGATCACCGGTTACGCATTCTTCGATATGTTCACGTTCCTGCTGCGCCCGCAATAGTGGGGCGCACGCTCTCTTGAGAGCCAGGGCTACCGCTCTTCGAGATGTCTCAGACGCGCGTCCATCACCTGCTCGACACGAATTAATTCGGAGTGAGCTGCTTCGAACCTCGCATTCATCACGGCTCTTAGGTCGTCGAAGCGCGTGTCCACATGAGACCGCAGATCGCTCAGGCGGGAGTTGTTGACGAGAATTCCCACGAGTACGGCCAGGGTGGGAACGCCGACGGACAGAGCGATCTGAAGAGTTTGATCGATCATCGCTCCTCTAGAGTAGGGCAAATATGTCGGAGGAGCAAGATAGGATTGTCCGAGACGGGAATAGGCTGAGAGTACGTTCTGTCGTTCGAGAGCCCGGGAACCAGCACCGCCGGATTTTGCGGCCCCACATTCGTCCCAGCCATCTACCGCACCACCACTTTCGCGAGTCCCGCGTTGCCCGCCGTGTCATACACGCGAATCACGATCAGGTGCTCGCCCGCCGGCAGATTCGCGAGGTGAATATTGAACCGCTCGCGCTCGGAATCCGTCACGCCGTCGGCGGCCTCGACCGGCCACCACGGGCCTGCGTCAATCGAGTACTCGCATCGCCGTAATGCCGATGCGCCATCCTGCGCATCGACCTCGATGTCGACGGCCGTTCCATTGCGGCGCGGCGCACTCGCCGTCACCACCGGCGGCGTGTTGTCGATCAGCACCGGCGCGCTTTCGAGCTCGGCCTGACGCGCCAGATTTGCGGGATTTGAAGGCGCATCCGATGCCGTCACTTTGAAAACGTAGCGCCCATCGGCGAACACATCGCCGTCCAGCAGATAGCTGTTCTCGCTCATGTTGGCTTTGAGAAGTTTCCATTCGCGCTCGCCCTCGCCGCGAAAATACAGGTTGTAGATCAGGCGGTCGCCATCCGGATCGTCCGCTTGCCAGGAGATCTGGATCTGTCCATTGGGCGCGCGGCCCAGCGTTTGCGACGGCGTTCCGGCGGGCGGTTCGCCGGTGTCGGTCACGGTGACCGAATACGCGGCGCTGGACGACGATGCTTTCGCCGCGGCGGGCAGTGCAGTCACGTTGACGCTGTGTACGATCGGCGGCGTGTTTTGCGGAAGAAAAGCGATGGTCACGCTGTCGAGTGAGACGCCTGCGCCCATCATTTCCGCGCGAAATTGAATGTAGCGCGCGTTCGGGCTGGTGATCAGCTCGGGTGGTTTGGGATCGGACCAATCGCTCCAGGTCGCATCGGGCCGCGCTGAATTTCCGGCGCGCGTCTTGATCCCGCAGCCAGAGGGATTCACGAGAGTCTCGCCGCGGCACGACACCCGTCCCCATCGCGCCACCGTTCCCGCGTCGTGCACCGGTGATTCATACCAGCCGGTCGCGCCCTGTACGGCGGGCACGTTGCTGAGCCGCAGAATCTTGCCCAGATTGCCGGTCGCCACAATGGGTCCCTCCGGCGAATCGAGCAGCCGCGTCGCCTCGCCCTCATTCGCCTGCGCGACCAGTGTCGTCTTGCGATCCTGACCGAGCTTGTAAACGCGCGCCTGCGCATCCGTCACGAACATTAAGTCGTTGCCTGCGTTTCCAGCGAGCATCAGGTCGTACGCGTTTTCTTCCTTCGAACTCCACAGCGTCTCGACGGTGTTATCCGGGTTGATCCTATAAATCGCGGAGCGCTCCACGCCCGCCGTTTCGGTAACCGGCGCGACCACCGCGGGCTGCGCTACGGCCGTTGTTTTCGCAGGCTCGGGCTTAGGTGTGGGCGCGATTCCCGCCTGCGCATCGGTCACGGTGACGCTAATGGTCGGCCCAACCAGCGGTTCCGTTCCGCTGGTCGCATTGGGCGCCGAGCCTGTGCGCCGCGCAATGCTGCCGCCCAGGGCCGCCGCATAAATCGTCCCGTCCGGCGCGGGAACGATCGCGCGGATCTCGGGAAGGTTCGCGTCGTAGAGCACAAACGCCTTGTTCTCCGAAGTGATGCGATACAGAATCCCATTCGGTTCCGAGCCCGCCAGCAAACGGCCTTGCGCGTCGATCGCAAGACAGGTTACGTGAGACTGGCCGGTTTCGTAATACACGCTGCCGCGTCCCGCGCCGGTCACGCGAAATATCTTTCCCTGATCTCCGGTGGCGGCGAACAGCGCGCCGTCGGAGGCGAATTGCAGCGCCCAGATGTAGCGGGCGTGAGGATCGAAATATTCCGTGACACGATACCCGGCGCTGCCGCCGCCGTTTTCGATCCGATAAATCTTTCCATCGGGTGACGTGCCGGCATATACGACGCCTTTGGCGTCGACCGTTACCGCGAAAATCTCGGGCTGATCCGCGGTCCATACCAGGGTCGCCTTACCCGCGGCGTCGACACGATACAATCGGCCGCCGTTGCCGGTCCCGAAATATAACGATCCGGCATTGGGCGAACCCGCGGGCGCTTTCGCAACGGTCCATATTTCCGGCTGATCGGAAGTGAACAGCGTTTCAATCCTCGGCCCGATCATCAGTTTGCCGTCGTGCGTCAGCGACAACCCGCTCATGCGGCCGCGCAGGAAGTCCTGATAGCCGGACATTTCCCAGGTGGTGGTCGTAGCTGCGAACATGAGGCACGCGGCTGAAAGAATCAGCGCAAGAAGCCGGCCCGCCGGCAGGACTGCCGACCTCACATCAGGTGGTTGAGGGATTTCTGATTCCGGATTTGGGACCGCTCCCTGCGGTCGCGGCTCGGTTTTCACTCTTTCACCTCGACCTGTATGGTTTTCGAACCCGTAACCACCGTGCCACCCACCGGAATCTCGATTTCAGCAAGCTTCGATCCGCGCAGATTGAGCGGCATCGACGTGGCGGTTTCGACGCGATTCAGGATCAGCGCGAGCGAAGGCGGGACATTGGGAAGATCGCGGCCTTCCACGGTATACGCGGTCTCGGCGCGCCACACGCGCACGTAAGCTTTGGTGTTGGAGCGCAGCTGGTTCAATACTTCGAAAACCTGTGCAGGCGATCGCAGCGGCATTCCGGCCCGCGCTTGAACCTCTTGAAGGTTGGCGGAAGTCGCATCGGACACGGTGAAGTACAACATGCCGAAGGGCGCGCCCACCGGCACGCGATAATGGGCCGTCTTGGTGGCCGCCGTACCATTTTCGCCGGAGAGCGAAATCATCAGCTCGACATCCTCCCCCGGACGAACCTGCCGCGGCGCCGCCACCTCCGCGATCTGAGTTTGACGACGGCGCTCTACTGCGCCGATTTCAAGCACCACGTTGGTCAGCTTCAACTGTTCGAATCCCGCGCCCAGCGCGTAACTCAACGGCGCGCCGACGCCGAGCGCCGCAAGCGTCGACGTAGCCACGTCGCCACCATAAGCGTTGTCGATGCGAATGCTGCCGCCGTCGAAATCCAGATGGCCGCGCACGGAATAGGTAGCCGGCCCGGTGGAGCGCTCGGTCGCATCGATCGCCGAAAAGACCGCCATCTGAGTCACCAGCGGAGTCATCACGCGATCCTGAATCATTCCCATGCGATACGTATTGGCGCCCACTTTGATCTCGATCGGTATGGTAACGGCGCGGCGGCCCACCCTGCCCGAAATCGCGGCGCTGCGATCCTCCGTGATCACGCCCATCCATTCGCGCGCCGCCGAAATCTTGAACGACGACTGCACATTCGGCAGCAGCGCCAGTACTTCCGCGCGCGCGAAAGGCAGCTCCGTCGGTCCGCCCGCGAGAAAGCGATGCCCGAATGCGTAGATGCGGTCGCCATCGATGCAGGTAACGGTGCCGTCCGCGCCCGCGCTCATGTCGCCCGTGAGCAGCTCGACGCTGATCATGGAGCCGGCTTCGAGCTGTCTCGGATCGCCCAGTTGTTCCCCCGGTTTGCCTCCGCCTGAAACCCCCTGCCGCGGATCCATGCCGAGCTCGCGCAGCGCGGGTCCGAAATGTTCGAGCGTCGCCGCGGTGAATCCTGAAAACGAAACCGGCGTCGCGATTTCTTCCAGCCGGGCGTTCCCGCCGCTGTTACCAGCGAGCCCGCTCCACTGCACGCCTCTTCGCGCCACCAGACTGGATCCGCGCGCCGGCTTTGGATCGGGATCGACCCGCAACATCTCCTCGATGGGCCGAATACCGGCGATGGCCTCTTTCGACATCGGAAACGCCAGCGCGACCGCGCCCGCCAGTTTGCCGTCGATGTACACCGGCGATCCGCTCATGCCCTGCAACACTCCCGTGTTTTCCAGCGGCCCGCCTTTCAAGCGGCCGAGAATGATGGACTCGTGCGGTCCGATGTTTTCGAGAACGCCCAGTATCTCGACCTGGAATTCTTCCACCTTCGATCCCGCGAAAACCGTGCGCCCGACGCCGTGCTGGCCGGCGCGCACGTCCTTTAGCGGAAAAATGGGAGGCGCGGCGTGCACTGCCGATGCCAGCATCAGAAGGAGCAGAGCGGCCGCGATCAGCCGGGGGACGGTCACATCCTTATTGTAGACGCGCATCTTCGCAGTCGCGGCTCGCTGGCAGGGCATCCGGTCGGCTGCGCCTCCGCGGAGAAGCTGGCCCTGCCCCACAACCTAACCGTAGTAGTATGGTGGAACAGTCGCGTTGCCGGTCGGAGGGCCGCGCGGCGAGTTGCCCAATGGAAGGGAGGCGCTCCCATGTGGAACCGCCGCAAAGAGGAAGAATACACAACCAAGCCGGCATCGGCCCCGCCGACTTCATCCGAGCTTGCCAAGGAGGGAATTCCGATGTCTACACTCCCAGGACGCAGCGCCGGTGAACCGCACTTCGACTCGCACCGAAGCGGCGGACAGGCTGTGCTCGGCAAGTCCGTTATCGTGAAAGGCCAGATCTACAGCCGCGAAGATCTCACCATCGACGGCGAAGTGGAAGGCACTGTCGAATTGCAGGAGCATCGCCTTACGGTTGGCCCCAACGGAAAAGTGACGGCCAGCGTGAAAGCGCGCGAAATCGTGGTGCTCGGCACCATCCACGGCAATGTCGAAACCACCGACAAGATCGACATCCGCAAGGATGCCAAGCTGGTGGGCGATATCAAGACCGCCCGCGTGGTGATCGAGGACGGCGCCTACTTCAAGGGCAATATCGACATCGTCCGCGCCGAAGCCGCGCCGCGCCCAGTCGCCGCACACGCCCAGCAGCCCGCCGCCAGGCCCGCTGCTCAGCCTCAGCCTCAACCTGTGGCGTCGGCCCCAGCGCCGTCGGCACCCGTGATGGCCGCCGGAGCCGGTGACCACAAGCGCTAGTCCGAGAGTCGGATCGTTGGTGACCCGGCATAGCCACGGCCTCGATCAGTTTTGTTCGTCGCTGGAGGAACGTCCGGGTCTCTCGATCCTCGATCTCGCCGGCGCCAGCCAGGCCACCATCAGTTTCCTCACCAACTACGGGCACCGTCTGTATTCGGACGATTTCGTTCACCAGATGGACCAGCATTTTGGCGACGGCGATTTTTACGAGAACCAGTCCAATCCGCTCAAGAGCGGAAAGTTTCTGTCGACCGCGCTCGATTTTCCGGAAGCCCATTTCGACGGTGCGCTGGTGTGGGACACGCTGCAATTCCTGACGCCGCCGCTGCTCCAAATCGTGGTCGAGCGGCTGCATCGCATGCTGCGGCCGGGCGCGTGCCTGCTCGCGTTTTTTCACGCCGAGGAGCGCCTCGACACCATTCCGACCTATTCGTATCGCGTCTCGGATCACCGCACCATTTCTCTAGCGCCTCGCGGGCGCCGCAGACCCGCGCAGTTCTTCAACAATCGCAGCCTCGAGAAACTGTTTCAGGATTTCCAATCCGTGAAATTTTTTCTGACGCGCGATCATCTGCGAGAAGTCATCGTCCGCCGCTGATTTCTCAATGTGGGGCAGGGCCATGTCCTGCTATGACGCTCGTCACAAAACCACTCACCGATGCGCCATCACACCGACTTTCGCTAACCTCAATGCATGTCCCTTGAAGACGACCTGTTCGAGCAGCGCCGCCGCCGCGTCTCCGAAATCGAAGCGCTGGGCTTCAAGCCCTACGGCCAGCGATTCGATTTCACCGACACGGTCCCGCAAATCCTTGCCGATTACAGCAGGAAGACCGCGGAAGAATTGGCCGATAAGCCGCAGGTCCGCATCGCCGGCCGCATCATGACCGTCCGCCGCATGGGCAAGGCCGGCTTCATGCACCTCCAGCAATCGGGCGAGCGCCTCCAGGTTTACGTGCGTAAGGACGCCGTTCCGGAGAATGATTACAAGCTGTACGAACTGCTCGATCTGGGCGACATCGTGGGCATCGACGGCTATCTGTTTCGCACGCGCACCGGCGAGCTGAGCGTTCACGCCGAGAAGCTCACGTTCCTTTCGAAAATCCTGCTCGGGCTGCCGGAAAAATGGCACGGCCTCGAAGACGTCGAGATCCGTTACCGCCAGCGCTATCTCGATCTGATCGCGAATCCGGAATCGCGGAAGATTTTTGTGACTCGCGCGAAGATCATCACGTCCTTGCGGCGCCAACTGGAAGCCCGCGGTTTCATGGAAGTCGAGACGCCCATGATGCAGACGGTTTACGGCGGCGCCACCGCGCGTCCGTTCGTCACGCATCACAACACGCTCGACATGGATCTGTATCTGCGGATCGCACCCGAGTTGTATTTGAAGCGGCTGATCGTCGGCGGCCTCGATCGCGTTTACGAAATCAATCGCAACTTCCGCAATGAAGGGATCTCGACGCAGCACAATCCCGAGTTCACCATGCTCGAGTTTTACCAGGCCTACACCGACTATCACGGCATGATGGATCTGTCGGCGGACCTGCTGAAACAGACTGCGATCGATGCGGCCGGGTCGGCGGTGGTCGAATTCCAGGGAACGCCGCTCGATTTCGGTAACGTGCGCCGCATGACCATGCGGGAGGCGCTTGCTGAAGCCGGCGGCGACGCATCGTTGAAGGGCCTCGATCTGGTTCACGCGTTCGAACAGAAAGTCGAACCGACTCTGATTCAGCCAACCATGATTTACGAATATCCCGTCGAGGTGTCGCCTCTCTCCAAGAACAATGAGCGCGACCCGGCATTCGTCGATCGATTCGAGATCTACGCAGCGGGCATGGAAATCGGAAACGCGTACACCGAGCTGAACGATCCGCGGGAGCAGCAGCGGCGCTTTGAGATGCAGCTCGCCATGCGCGAAGCTGGAGACGAAGAGGCCCATCAGATGGATGAGGATTATCTGCGCGCGATGTCGTATGGCATGCCGCCGACGGGCGGGGAAGGCATCGGGATCGACCGGCTGACTATGTTGCTGACCAATTCGAAGTCGATTCGTGATGTCATCTTGTTCCCGCTCCTTCGCGCTGAAGGCGAGATTGGAATTGCAAGAAGATTGAAGGAGACAGGAGTCAGGAGTCAGGAGTCAGAATGAAGAAGAAGGAGACAGGAGTCAGAATGGAGGAATGAGAAGTCAGGAGTCAGAAACGACGGAAGAGGAAGCCGTGAGTCGGGAGACCGAATGAAGGCGATAGAAATTAATAACCTGGAATCCGGAATCAGAAGCCCTTCGCGGACTTTTCAAGATGTAGTGGCTTGGCAAAAAGCCCACGCATTCGTATTGGCGGCGTACCAATATTCCTCAGAATTCCCGAAGATGGAAACCTATGGGCTCACCTCGCAATTTCGCAGAGCGGCGGTGTCAATCCCCGCAAATATAGCAGAAGGATTTCGCCGCCGCGGCAAACCAGAAAAGGTTCGCTTCCTAAACATCGCCCAAGGCTCGCTCGAAGAGTGCCGCTATTATCTGATCCTTGCTCAGGATCTAGAATATGGGTCGAACGTCCTACTCATGCCCATGCTCGAGGAAACCAGTCGAATCCTCGATTCGTACGCAAGAGCCATTCTGAGTCGCGACTCATGACCTGTTCTTCTTTTTCTTCTTCTTCTTCTTCCTCCGTCATTCTGACTCCTGACTCCTGTCTCCTGACTCCTTCTTCCCATGTTTGAATTCTTTATCGCACTCCGCTATCTCCGAGCCAAACGCAAACAGGTCATGATCTCCGTCATTACGGTGATCTCCATCGTCGGCGTGGCGGCGGGCGTCATGGCGCTGGTCATCGCGCTCGCGGTCACCGCGGGTTTACGTGAGACGCTTGAACGCAACCTTCTGGGCCTCACGGCGCACGTATCCATTCAGGAAAAAGAACCTGGCGAAGGAATTTCGGGATGGCAGCAGACCGCCGCGAACGCCGCGAGACTTCCGCACGTCATCGCAGCGACGCCGGGACTTTACGAGCCGGCTTACGTCACTGGACCAGTTCGTAGCGGGGGACTCACGCTGAAAGGAATTCTAGTCGACGCGGCGACGAAACCTCCCGACGCGCTGGTGCATCTCAGGTCGGGGTCGATCGATGGACTGCGCCCAAATTCAAGCACGCTCCCCGGCATCATTCTCGGCTCCAAACTCGCCGACTCGATCGGCGCGGTCGTGAATAAGCAAGTCACGCTGATCAATCCCGAGGGCATTATGGGGCCGCTGGGCACCACGCCCAGCTACACGCGCTTCCTGGTCGCCGGTACTTTCGAAACCGGCTTTTACGAAGCCGACTACAGCTGGGCCTTCGCCTCGCTTCGCACCACCCAAAAGGTTTTCGGGTTCGATCAAGACGTCGTGAACAGCATTGAACTCAGACTGGACGATGTCGACCAGGCTCCGCTGGTCGAGCAGGAGGTAGAAAAAATCATCGACCCAAAGCTCGCCGCGGTCACGTGGCAGGAGCAGAACTCCCAGATCTTTGGAGCGCTCGAAAGAGAGAGAGTTGTCACCGTGATTACCATCGGACTGATCCAGCTTGTCGCGGCGCTGAATATCTTGATCGCGCTGGTCATGATGGTGATGGAAAAACAGCGCGACATCGCGGTGCTCATGTCGATGGGGGCGCGCGCCTCCCAAATCCGCAACATCTTTGTGTTTGAGGGCGCGCTGATCGGCGTAGTCGGGACCGCCATCGGGCTGGTGGCTGGCTACACTCTGTGTTATTTTGCCGACCACTATCGTTGGATCTCGCTCCCTGAGCAGGTATATTCCATGGCATTCGTCCCTTTCCACGCTCACGCTGTCGATGGCTTGTGGATCGCGGGCGCCGCCATGGCCGTAAGCCTGGTCGCCACGTTGTATCCGGCCCGCAACGCGACCCGAATCGCTCCGGTCGAAGCCCTTCGCTACGAGTGACGGTGGCACAGAGTTCAGTCTGTGTTCTGGTGGCACAGACTTTAGTCTGTCGTTCCCGATCCGCTTCCCGCACTGCTGTCATCCCGAGCGGCAGCGAGGGATCTGCTTCTCGGGCGCGCGCATTTTCTCGACCGCTGCCAGCTGGATACTTCCGGAACTTGATACCCCGGGAACTTGATAACGTAGAATCGTGCGATTCCCGACTGTATCTCTGTTCGCCGCTCTTATTGCTGTACCGCTCGCGGCCCAGCCGAAAAATGAAACGGCGCCGAAGTACGAAGTCTACGCGATCCGCTACGCCACGCTCAAGGATTTCGCGGTCAGCGGACTCATCGCCGGCGCCGATCCCTCGCGCAAACTCGACATCGCCATGATGGTCTGGCTGGTGAAAGGCGGAGGCCACAATATCCTGGTCGATTCCGGTTTCTATCGCGACCAGTTCATGCGCCAATGGCATCCTGCCGATTACAGCAAGCCGTCCGATGCCGTCGCCCGCGCGGGCGTCAAGGCTGACGAGATTACGGACGTGATCATCAGTCACATCCACTGGGACCACGCCGACGGCTTCGACCTTTTTCCCAAGGCGAAAATCTGGATTCAGAAAGACGAGCTGGAATATTACGCGGGCGAAGCCTGGACCGGCCATCGCCGCACCGCCGCCGATCCCGACGACATCGTCGGTCTGGTGAAGCTCAACACCGAAGGCCGCGTCGCGCTGGTGAATGGCGATGCGCAGGAGATTCTGCCCGGCATCACGTGTTACACCGGCGGCAAGCACACCTACGCATCGCAATTCGTGGGCGTGAACACGTCGGCGGGCATCGTGGTGCTGGCGAGCGACAACATGTATCTCTACGAGAATCTCGAAAAGCACCTGCCCATCGCGCAAACTCTGGACGCGGCGTCGAATCTGCGCGCGCAGGATCGCATGAAGCAGCTCGCCGCGAATCCGAAGCTGATTATTCCTGGCCACGATCCCGCGGTGATGAAGAATTTTCCCGAGGTCGCCCCGGGCGTGGTCAAGATTCAGTAATCCGTGGGGTTAGGAAGCCTTCCGAGTTCTTTTCTTGCGTTTTTGCTGACGAGCAGTTTCCAGTTCATGGTGGAGCTGGCTCAAGGTTACGAAGTCTCCGCGCTTGAAGTCAGCGCGGCCCTTGCGGATGCTGGACAGGTCGGCTTTTGTCGGGGTATAGATCGGATAGCGGCTTTGAAAGTATAACCGCCACGCTTCGCGCAGAAGCTCGGAGCGCGTGCGGTTTTCCTCCTTTTGGACTTTCTCCATCTGCTTGGCCATGGCCGGCGGCAGGGAGATTGTCATTGTATCGGTGGTCCGCATGCAGGCTACTCCTTCGGTATTACTTCGTGTTACTTGTTGTTACCGTAGCAGACGGTTGCCAGACTGTCAAATCCAATAAGGTGGATTCGGTAACTCACCAGTGGTCAATGAGAAGATCACAGGCATCCCTCCGTCAGGATCTCAGCCCCCGAATCCACGCGGCAGCCATCCAAGCGACGCCCCAGTCAGCGCCAGCCCCAGGCACACGATCACCGCCGCCGAGAGCACCGGTACCAGCCTGAACACCGGATGGCGCGTGGCCTTCGCCGAATCGGGTAGCCAATTCTTGGCATACAGCACCAACATTCCGATGGCCATCAGCACGCAAGCCAGTCCCAGGCTGAACGCGGCCAACAGCACCAGTCCCAGGCCCACTCGCCCCACCGAGATCGCGAACAACAGCAGGACCAGCGCGGAAGGGCACGGCACCAGCCCGCCGCTCGCCCCCAGCGCGATCAGGCTCCCGAGCGTTACCTTGCCTTCGGGCACGTGGCTGTGGCTGTGCGGCCCATGCGAATGTTGGTGAGCGTGACCGTGACCATGCTCATGCTGATGTTCGTGAGGATGATCGTGATGGTGATCGTGCTCGTGATCATCACCATGGTGATGATGGCCGTGATCGTGATGGTGATCCCGCGATGCCCTCAGTCCGTCGAGGCGCCTGTAAAATAGCCACGCCCCAATCACAACGATGGACAGCCCCGAGATCGTCTCCAGCACATGGATCGTTTTTTCGGGAATAAAGTACTTGGAAAACATCAGCGTCGCGATCCCCAGCGCAAACACGCTGATGGTATGGGTGAACGTCACCATCGCACCCAGAAACGCGGCGTGCCCCATGGTGCCGCGCGACCCTACCAGGTACGCGGCGACGATGGTCTTGCCGTGGCCCGGCTCGGCCGCATGCAGCGCTCCTAGTCCGAAGGCGATCGCGATGCCCAACGCAATCACCCCTGCGCCGAGATGGTCATTCGCCAGGAGCCGCACCAGGAAACCCTGCGTCAAGAAGCCTGGCTGCGGGTTCACGGTTGGCTGCGCTGCCGGTTGCGCCATGGCGATCCCCGCGATCGTGACCAGCATCGCGCCCATTAGGGGTTTGTGGACAAAACGTGGACAAAACGTGGTGAAATCGTGGTGAAATCGTGGTGAAAACACGGCTTTTCGGATCAGTTGTATATGCTCGCGTGAATTCGTGGCTAACGCCTTTTGTTTCAATAACCTGGTCCACAACTCTAGGCCGCGTTGAGCTCGCGCTCGAAAAACGTATCCACCATTTCGAGAATCTGCGGCGCCTCCGATGCGTGATAAATATCGGCGCGCAGCCGCGACCCGTTCCGCACGCCGTGCGTGAAGTACGTCGCGAACTGCTTCATTTTCCCGATGATATCGGGCCCGTCATGCTCCACCAGCATTCCGTAATACTGGCGCATCAGCTCATAGCGCGCGTTTTCCGACGGCGTTTCGTAGCGGCCGGTGGCGAGAAAATCCTGAATCTGCCGGAAGATCCACGGATTGGACGACGCAGTGCGGCCGATCATCACGGCATCGCATTCGGTTTCGCGGACCATGCGAACAGCGTCTTCAGGTGTAATGACGTCGCCGTTGCCGATCACCGGAATCTTCACCGCGGCTTTGATTTCCGCGATGCGAGTCCAATCGGAAACTCCGCTGTAGCCCTGTTCGCGCGTGCGCGGATGCAGCGCGACGGCTTGCAATCCGCAATCCTCCGCAAGCTTCGCCATCTTCACCGCGACCAGTTCGCGATCGTTCCACCCGGCGCGGAACTTCATGGTGAGCGGAATCGAGATCGCGGCGCGCACGGATTTGAGAATGGTCTCGACCAGCGGCAGATCGCGCAGCAGGCCGGAGCCGCCGTTGCAAGTCACCACTTTTTTCACCGGACACCCGAAGTTGATGTCGACGATATCGAAGCCGAGATCCTGACAGTGGCGCGCGGCCTCGCCCATCACACGCGGGTCAGAGCCGAATAGTTGCGCCGCGATGGGATGCTCATCGCGTTCGAAAAATAGATAACGAAAAGTGCGCGTAGGCTTGGTGGCTCGCGCGGAGGCGACGATGCCGTGGCTGCTGGTGAACTCGGTCATGATGAGCCCGCAGCCGCCCTGCGCGCGAATCAGGCGCCGGAAAACGGTGTCGGTGACGCCGGCCATGGGCGCGAGCACCGTCGCGGGGGCGATGGTGATGGGGCCGGCGTTGTATTTAGCGGGAAACATCCGAGTGAACTTTTATTATCGGCGACGATGCTGAGAGCGAGCAAGTCAGCCGCGAATGAACGCGACTAAAGGGCGACGGGCATTCCATCCATCGCACTCGGCAGCCGCGCGCTTTGCGTATCCCGCGGGGGCCGGCTACCTAGAGCCCGGGCATTCCATCCAGCCCGCACTCGATTCCAGCGAGCCGGTACGCCTCGATCAGCGCGCCCGCCGCGGGGCCGAAGCGGGGAGCGGTGACGCGGTTTCCGTCGACCAGTTCCACCAGCAATCGGAACCGTTCGAGCAGGATCGCGCTTCGAAACGCGCCTCCCGCGTATGACATCGTGACGATTTCCGCGGGCGCGAACAATTGTTCCCGCACGGCTGCCGCGATGGTGGCGAGCGATTGCCCCGCGTCGTTCAAGATATCGCGCGCCACGGTGTCGCCCGAGAGCGCCAGCGCATCCACCAGCGGTGCGAATGCGGCGATGCGCGCGCGCGGAAACTCATCGGTATAGAAGCGATGCAGCAGGTCATTTATGTTGCCGGCGCCAGCGGCATCCAGCAGTGCATTGCGCAAACCGGTGGGCGGACCCCAGCCTTCCTCGAATCGCAACGCTGCCCGCACGGCTTTGCGGACCAGATCAAACGCTCCGCCTTCGTCGCCGAAGGTGTAACCCCAGCCGCCCGCGCGAGCCGTGCGTCCCACTGAATTTCTTCCGAACGCGATGGACCCGGTGCCCGCGATGGTTACGACCCCATGTCCGCCGGCAGTCGCACCCGAGAGCGCAATCAGAGCGTCATGGGTGAAGGCATAGTGTTTCGCGTGGACGATTTCGCGCGCCAGCGCCTCTTTGTCCGCGGGGCCTCCGCTGAATCCCATGCAGGCGCACTCGAAGCGAATGGCGCCGGGTGTTGCCGGCGTCGCATGGGCCGTTGCCTGCGTCGCATGGGCCGTTGCCTGCGGCAACGCATCACCCGTCTGAGCCAGCGCATCCGTCGCTTGCGTCCATGCGTGCTGCATACAGGCACTCAACGCCCGCACGAATTTCTCGCGACCTTCCGCCTCCCCCGCGTGGTTCGAAGGACCCGCCCGGCCCACGCCGAGGACGCGCCCAGTTTCGTCGCCAATCACCGCGGTGGTGCTCGACTGCCCGCCGTCCACTCCCAGTAAAAGTTTCACGGCACCACCCTATAAAGCGTCGCGTCTCCGGCGCGCGCGACGATCTCAAAGCCCCACGAGTCCGGATCGTCCAGGTAATCGGCCGCGCCGAAATCGCCGTCGTGGACCAGCATGTAATTAACACCCCGGGCGTGCAACTCGTAGGTTGCCGCGCGGCGCAGCCAGAGCGGAACCGGAATATCGCGCCTGTCGGAGTTTTCGGCGAGCTTCACCCAGCGCCCGCTGCCATCCATCATCTCAACCTGCATGGTCGCCGACGCCACTCCATCTTCCGAGGTTTCCACCGTTACCTGATCCACCCTCTGATCGCCGCCGAAATCGGTTTCGATATACATTCCCGGCGCGGGAACTTCCCAGCTTCTCCAGCGCGTGGCCGGGGAGTTGTCGAAGGCGAGCTGCACATCCCATGAATTCGGCCAGGCGCGCAGCCGCCACTGCGGTGTTCGCGGGAGCTCGACGCCGCCGCGCAGGTAGCGCACTTCGTGAACGTTCCATTGGGTGTGCGGCTTGCCTTGGGCGGTCTGCAAAATGCGGACGCGGCGAAGGGTCCGCTCGGGAAACTGAAACACCATGGCGAGCTTCGGCCGGAAAGAGTCATTCCATCCGGTATTGATGGTGTCCATCAGCAATTGATTGAATGCCGCCTGGAATGAGACCAGAATTTCGCGGGAGGTGTGAGACTCGGCTACGGAGGTCATGGCGAGAACGCGCTCGCCCGGCGGAACGTGCTCTTCGATCATTCGCGCCTCCGCATAAGTGTACAGGCGCTTCCGCAGAAAACTATCCTCGGATTCGCGGCGGAGCGCCGCCTGGAGCGGGAAATGAATGATTTTCCAGGCGACCTCGTCGGCGTAGGAAGGGATCATGGGCGGCCACGATGCGATAGCGTGAAACAACACCAGCGCGGCGGCGATGCGAGGCAGGTTTCCCACAGCGAGCGTCATCGCCATAGCAATAAAGGGAAGGCAGGGGATCAGGAAACGCGTGCCGATGTTCCCAAAGTACGGGATCAGGAGCACGCCTCCGGCCAGCAGCAGCCGCCTCCCGGCGCGAAAGCGCAGGGCGAACAGCGCCAGCGGCGCGGCCAGAAACACGGGACCCACTACGCCCTGAAGATGGCCGCCGCGCACGGTCAACTCGAGCGGCAGCTTCCATTTGTCGGGCAAGTCGTACTTGCGCAGGTCTTCGGCCCATTCCTGTACGGTCAAAACGTGCACATTCGGGTTTCGGAAGATGGACCCGCCGAAGGGAGCGATCGGGTCGCCCAAATAAATCCAATCCTTGATGATCCAGGGAAGCATCATCGCGGCCGCGCAGGCGGCGATCACCAGCAGCGGCCGGACGCGGTCTCGGCCCTGCTTCCCGCCCTGCTTCCACGTCCGCCACGCGACGAAGGCGAGCGCGTACACGAGCATTACTCCGCCCATATACTTCGTCGCGTAAGCATATCCGGCCAGCAATCCAACCGCGATTAGCGCGCGATCATTCCTCCCGCCCGTGGTGGTCGAGTGGGGCGTATGGAGAGTCCACTGGGCAGATTCATCCCAGATCTCCAGCCAATAGAAAACCGAGAATGCGATGGCCGCGGCCGCGACGTCCACGTAGGCGCTGGTACCGTCCTTGCCCACCACAGGGCTCGCATATACCAGCAGCGCCGCGCTCGCGCCCACCCACCATTTCCCGAGCCGCAGACCATAGGCGAGCATCGCCAGCGCGAGGGCCACCATGAAGGAAAAGTGCACCAGCGCCGCCGCCGAATGCCGGCCGAACGCGAACGCGAGCGCATACAGCATCTCCGCGCCTTCCCCAAGTCCCGCATACATGTTGGTGGTGACGCGTTCGAATCCGTGGGCCCTCAAGTAGCGCGCGATCAGGCCGAGATGATAGCCCGAGCCGTCCGAGCTCCATTCCGGCGCCCACGCGTTCACGAAGTAGAGCACGGTGAATATCGCGAAGATCGCCGCGTAACCGAACGCCGGGAGATTTTCGCGCCACGAAAAGTTGGTGAAGTTTGTTGTGTTGCGAATTTCCCGTGCGGCGCCGCGCTCGCCGCGAGCATTACGATGCGCGACGGCGGCTACCGCGATCACACCGGAGCAGAGGATCAAAAAAACCGGCTTGTAGGCAATCTTCATCGCGAAAACCGCGAACATGGCCAGGTGCATACAGGCCGCGCCGAGGATGAAAGCCAGCGGAACGTTTTCCGCGCGGCGCAGTGGAACTCCCAATCGCGCGATCAGCAGCGCGCCGGCCGCATAGCAGGTGATCACTGTCAAGGCTGCCCCCAGCAGCGCCGATACCGCTTGCAGATTCACTGCGTCAATCCCGAGTTCATTGGACATCCCCGGTTCATTGCACCAGGCCCATGCGCGTGATGATAAACCCGTACTTCCGGCCGCTGCCCGGGTCGGTCCACAGCTTGTCGATCTCGGCGCCGACGATGGCATACTCGTCGATGGGGAGCCAATCCGGAGGAACCGCCTTTTCGAAATGTTTGAAGCCGGGTTCGGTGCAGCGCACGCGATCCAGCAGGTGGTCATTCACGGTGAAGGCGATGCTCACCGGGCCGGTATCTTTGAAGGTGATCTGGGGGAGCGTGAAGTCCATGGTGTATTTCAAATTCTCGTCGGCGCGAACCCTGATCTTGACCGCGGGCCGCTGCCCGGTCCATCGCCAGGGCGCGTCCGTCAAGGGCAGGATGTCGCGCACGATTCGGCGGTCCGCATCGCGATCTTCCATTTCCACCACGCGTGCGGCGTGGCCCGCAAAGTCTCCGAAAGAGGGGCGCTGCACGGGTGCGGAAAACCACGGGGTCCGGTCGCACGCAGCGAGGCTGATACATAGGATTACGCACAGGATCTTCCAACTCCGCATGATCGGCATGCCTGCGGCGTGCACTGCCTGGGGACGTCCAGTCATTATGCCGCCAGCCACCGATTGAAAACCTCGGAAGAGTTCATGGCGATTTCGTATGGAACGAGCCTGCTAAATAACTTCAATCGGCACCGGCGGCATCCTGCGCCGGCCGATCTTCAGCTCGACATTGCGCATGCCCGGACCGACCTCCTCCGGCAGAAGGAAATTCATCTCGAAGCGCTGCGGGCGGGGATCAGTGCAGAAAAGCTCCAGGCCGGATACGGGGAAGCCATCCACGGTGACCTGGATCTCATCCGGATGCGCGATCTCCTCGAGCACCAGTTTCACGGAGCGTGTTTCGATGCGCCCGTTCGAGGCGAGGTTCACTCCGTCGTAGACCGATCGAATCCGCGGAACCGACGGCCCCGGCGGAATAACGCGCAGCGTCGCCGGCGGGGAAATTCGCTGGCGCGACCACAGCATCTCGACCGGAAGCAAACCGGTCGCTTCGAGTTCCGGCAGCAGGACGGTCACCTGCTGCAATCCCGCGCGATCTGGCGGGCTGATATCGCACACGCTGCCAAGCGAGCTGCCCACGGTGACCTGCAATTGTTGCAATCCCGCTTCCGGCGGCAGATTTTCGACCCAGATGGAAATGGACGCGAAGCGTCCGCGCGACGGCGCCACCGGTTCTGAACTATTGGCGTTGGTGATGCGCCGGATGCGCACCTGGGTATCGACTTCGCGGGTTTCCTGCCGGCTTACCCAGCCGGGCGGCTGCTTGCGCCAGGTGGTCCACAGGTATTGTGTGCCGACGCCTTCGAGCGTCAACACCTGGAAATCGTGCGCGGACGCAAATTCCAGAAGTTCCCTGGAGGTGAAACGCACGCCGTCCCAGGTATCGACTTCGGCGCGGCGATGCTGTAGGCTGCTGAACTGCAATACCGCCAAGGCTCCGGTCTTCATCACGCGGCGCGCCTCGCGGAGGTAGGCGAACACCACATCCCGGCTGGGAATGTGTTGGAACACGGCGTAGGAATACAGGAAATCGAACGTCTCCGCGTCGAAACCGCTCAAGCTCGATCCGTCCGAAACGTGCGGATGAGCATGCGGAATGTCCGCGAGTTTTTCGTGCGCGCGCGCGATCATTTCATCGGATACGTCGACGCCGTGAATCTCGACGAAATGGCGGCTCATCGGCCGCATCAGCCGTCCCGGTCCGCATCCGATTTCGAGCGCGCGCCAGTCCCCGCGTTCGGCCAGCGGGACTCTCCGCAACTCCCATTCCAGCCGGTTGATGACTTCCGTGGCCGTCGCGAAAAAAGCGGCATCGTCGGATTCACGGCTCCCGAACGCGACGTAATAGCGGGCATCCTCGCGCGCCCGCGCGTTCCAGTCTTCGCGCATTCGCGCGGACACATCGGGACCGGGAGCGGCGCCGTCCTCCATGCTACTTGCGGCTCGAATAGCGATTCAGCTCGGCTAGAAAAGCTCCGGCCGAAGCGGGCGCGGCGATGCCGCCCGTCAAAATCTCGCGATTGGTGAGCGGCTTGCCGTACATCTCCAGATTCCAATCGGGGTCCGGGCGAAGGGTCGCGCCGCTCAGCGATACACCGGCAAATAAACCGCGAGAGCGCGACCAGGTAAGAATCTCGGCGGTCATGGCCGCATCCGTCTCGGCTTGCGTGGTTCGTCCCACCGGCCCGGCCGCCACGGAAGCATCGCCCCCTAAGGTGAACTTGTTAGTTAGCAATCGATCCATGCCCTTCTGATTCCTCACCAGCATGAACACGTCGGTCTCTTCGCCGCCGATCTGAAACCCGAAACTGCCGCCTTCCACGCGGACTGCGGCAGGAGCAGTCCAGCCGACGCCGTCTTTCTTGCGGCAGGCGACGAACCCTTTTCCGTATTTCGCGCCGACGATGAACGCGCCTTTCTTCAGACCCGGCACAATCACGATACATTGCGCCTTGTTGAGCAGATCCTGCGGAATGGCTTTGTCGGGCGTGCCCATCACTTCTTTGAAGGAGTCCGCCGCGGCTTGCAGCCGTTTCGGCGCATCGGATTGAGCGCACAACAGGCTCGCGCCCATTGCCACGCCGGCGGTCAGTTTCCAGTTCGGCATCCAGGTTTTCAGGCAATTCATTTCGAAAGCGCCTCCTGAATGATGATACAGTAGCGAATTCGTCAAGCGCACTGTCTCTGCCGCAATGAGGCGTGACAGTATGGAGCGCTCGCAAATTCCTATCGCATGCGGGAACTGATTCGCGGTCTCGATTTCACCGGCGCAACCGCGCTGGTGGCCGGATCGATGATCGGCACCGGCGTGTTCTTCAAAGCGGCGATCATGTCGCAGCAGGTGGGATCGCCCGTGCTGGTGCTGGCCGCGTGGCTGGCCGCAGGGTTGATGTCGCTGGCGGGCGCGCTCACCTATGCCGAGCTCGGCGGAATGTTTCCCAAGGCCGGCGGCGAATACAACTATCTGCGCGCGGCGTACGGACCCATGCCCGCGTTCCTGGATGGCTGGATGCGAGCGGTGGTCGCCTCGGCGGGCGTGGCCGCGCTGGGCGCGGGATTCGCGACGTTTCTCTCCGCGATCGTGCCGATGAACGCGGTGTGGGCCTCCACGACACTACATTTGTTTGGCCGTGATGTACCGTGGCAACTGGGCGTGAAAGAGCTGGTGGCGGTCGCGATGATTCTGCTGCTCGGCGTCGCCAACTGCGCGGGCGTAGCGTTCGGCGGGAGATTGCAGACCGTGCTCACCGGCGCGAAAGTGCTGGGAATCGCGATCATCATCGCGGGTGCGTATTTCTTTTCGAGCGACGGGACGTTTTCGAATGTCACCAGCTTCAATGTTCTTGCCGCTCAGGGACATTTCAGCCGCGCGAGTGCGTTCGGCGCCGCGGTCCTCTCCGCGCTGTGGGCCTGCGATGGATGGGCGTTCATGCCGATGGTAGCGGGCGAAATCAAAAACCCGGCGCGCAACGTGCCGCGGGCGCTGATGGTGGGAGTGCTGGGCGTGCTCGGGCTTTACGCCCTGGTAAACCTAGCGTATTTCTACGCGCTGCCGTTCGACGAGGTGGCGGCGTCGAACTCGACGCTGCATCGCGACGCGCTGCCGGTGGCGTCGCGCGTGGCGGAAACATTTCTGGGCGCGCGCGGACCGGCGATTGTGTCCATCCTGTGCATGATCTCGATCGCGGGTGCGATGAACGGCGTAATTCTGTCACTGTCCCGGATGCCGTTCGCGATGTCGCGCGATGGATTGCTGGGCCGCGCATTCGGCGAAGTGTCCAAGGGCGCGCACGTGCCGGTGTGGTCCGTGCTTGCGATCACCATGTGGTCGTGCATTCTGGCGCTTTCGGGCACCTTCGATCAGCTCACCGACCTCACCATTTTCGGGCAATGGATTTTCTACGGTCTCACCGGCGCGGCGGTATTCGTGCTGCGCCGCAAGCTGCCCGATGCCCCGCGTCCGTATCGAACGATTCTGTATCCACTGACGCCGCTGGTGTTCGTCGCCTGCGCGGCGGCGCTGGTGTTGAATAGCTTCAGCGCGAGCCCGGTGGAAGCGGCGGCGGGAGTCCTTCTGATCGCGCTGGGATTGCCGGTGTATTTTTATTACAGGCGAAAGAACTCGCAGGCGGTACAATCGTAGGGCCGGTGTCCATAATGAACGTTCGCGCGAAGTGTTCCAAGTGCGGTCATCTCGAAATCGTGACTCTTGGGGCACCGTGTTCAAGCTGTGGAGGACTCATGACGCCGATTGCCCTACGGAAGGGGCCCTCCGCCAAGCCCTCCATCCCATACAAGCGACCACGGCGAAAAGAAAACCGCAAGCGTTCGTCCAAGTAACATGAAGAACTTCTGCCTGCCGTTGCCGGAACAGATCTACGAACAACTGAGGGCCGAGGCTGGGCGGACCCATCAGCCCGCGACCCAACTCGCGCGAGAGGCGATCGATCTGTGGCTTCGGCAACGGGCGCGAAAGACGAGGCACGACGCCATCGCCGCCTATGCCGCCGAAATGGCTGGAACGGATTTTGATCTTGACCCCGCGCTGGAGTCAGCCGGAATTCGCTCGTGGGTTGACATTCCCCCGTGGCGGCCGCGTCGAACGAATCCGCGCAACGCCTAAGCGCCCGACCGCGCCGGGGCATAATGGTTGTATGAATCTCAAGCCGCCATTCGACCGGATCACGATCGAGCCGGGTAAAATGGGCGGCCAGCCCTGTATTCGCGGAATGCGAGCCACGGTCAGACGGGTGTTGGAAATTCTCGCGACCTATCCGGATCGCCAGGAGCTGTTCAAGGATTACCCGGACCTTGAAGAAGAGGATCTTCAACAGGCGCTCGCGTTCGCAGCGGCCTCTTGATGATGTCATCCACGCCGGTTGGCATGACTTAACTCCCTTCCTTTTTCAGCCTCGGGCCATTGAATGGTCGGTCGTCGCTTTTGCACCGCGCAGTCTCTCAAGAATAAGTTGATGAGGTTCTGATAAGGCATCCCCAGCTCGGCTGCCATCTTCTTGAAGTAGTCGACCGCGTGGGTGTCGAGTCGAATCGTAATCTGACGCTTAAGTTGTTTCGCGTAGGGATTCTTGCGGGATTGGGAAAAATCGTATTCTTTTCTCATTTGAGTCTCCAGTAGGCTTCTTGTTCCTGCAACGTCGCGCGCCTCGCTGAGATCAATCGGATCACAGAATCAGACTGCCGGTAACAATGACTCACCAACAAACAACTCGCCTGAAAACTGTAGCCCAACAGCAAGAACCGCTCCTCATCCTCAACGTGATCCGGATCGTCCATCAAGCGGGCGCTCTCGTCCAGAAAGACCGTTTGGGCTTCCTCGAACGAAACGCCATGCTTCAGTAAATTGGACCGGGCCTTACGCCGATCCCAGGCAAACTCCATATTGCCCACAGCATTATGATAGCAATACGCCGTTACAGCCGTCAATGTCCTACTATTAAAAACTGGAGAAAATCATGAATCTGAAAGATCGTGTGGCGATAGTGACCGGCGCGGGCACCGGGATCGGACGCGCTGTCGCTGAACACTTTGGGAAAGCCGGCGCGCGCGTTGTCGTCAACTACCGGGAATCGCGCGAGGCTGCTGAAGAAGTGGTCAGCGTCATCAAGGCGGCCGGCGGAACGGCCGTCGCGGTCGCGGCCGACGTCTCCAAGCAATCCGGCGCGAAGCAATTGATGGAGGAGACCGTCCGCCAGTTCGGCCAGATCGATTGCCTGGTGAACAACGCCGGGTGGAGCACGCGAGTGCCGCATCACAAGCTTGACGATCTGACCGACGAGATCTGGGAGCGCACCATGAACACCAATTTGCGCGGCGCGTTTTATTGCGTTCGCGCGGCGGTGCCGCACTTGAAGAAGCAGCCGGGCGCTTCGATCGTCAACGTCGCGTCGGTCGCGGCGCTGATGGGGCAGGGAAGTTCGCTGGCGTACGCGGCGTCGAAGGGCGGCATGGTGACCATGACCAAGTCGCTAGCGCGGGCGTTGGCGCCCGGAATCCGCGTCAATGCAGTGCTCCCCGGATTCGTGCGAACGCGCTTCGCCGGATGGACCGAGGATGCGTTTGCCGCGGCTGAAAAAATCACGCCTCTGAAGCGATTGGCGACCGGGGACGATGTGGCCGAGGCGGTCATCTTTTTCGCCGCGCACGCAGCGTCGACGACGGGCGAGACGATCGTGGTGGACGGCGGGACGTCGACGCTGGGTCCAAGTTATGACTGAGACCGCGTACCAGCAGATTCTTTTCGCGAAGGACGGCCCGGTCGCGACCGTCACGCTGAATCGCCCCGAAAAACTCAACGCCTATTCCGAAACGATGGTGCACGAAATTCTTGCGGCACTAGCTGATGCGCGCGACGACGACGAGATTCGCGCTGTGATCATCACCGCGACGGGCCGCGGATTTTGCTCCGGCGGCGACATTGGGCGCGACTTTCAGTATCCGGCGCGCTATCGCGGGCACAAGCTCGAATCGATGCTCGAAATGCGTGAGAACATGCACGTCTTGATACGTTTTTTGCAGCATTTCGATAAACCCGTGATTGCGGCGATAAATGGTGCCGCAGTGGCGGGAGGACTGACGCTCGCGCTCGCGTGCGACTTCCGAATCGCCGCGGAAAGCGCCCGTCTGGGCGACACCAGCCTCAAATTCGCGCTGATTCCGGACGAAGGCGGCGCGTATTTCTTCCCGCGATATCTGCCCATGGATCAAGCCCTTAAGATGTCTCTGTTGTCCGAGATTTATCCCGCGAAGAAAGCCCTCGAACTGGGCTTGGTGACGGAGGTGGTTCCGGATTCCGAACTCATGGACGCCGCTCGCAAGTTTGCGGCCCGGCTCGCGGAAGGTCCGCCGATCGCCATTCGCATTACTAAACGGATGATGTACAAGCAGCGGTCCATGGATTTGGAAAACGCGCTGGATGACGCGGCGATGGCGACGCTGGTCGCCAATTACACCGAGGACGTGAAGGAAGGCATGGCGGCGTTTCACGAAAAACGCAAGCCGAATTTCAAAGGGAAATGACAGTGGCCTCTCGGATTCTGAACCGCGACCGTTCGGCTCCGGCTGCCCGGAGCCAACAAACGCAGCAGCGTGCAAAGGGAGCGCGAACATGAAAGCCTGGCGCGTCCATGCCTGGGGAGAGCCCGAATCGATGGCGCTCGAGGAGGTCGCGACGCCGTTGCCGGGGCCGGGACAGGTGCGCATCCGCAATCGCGCAGCGGCGCTGAATTTTTTCGACATCCTCCAGGTGCAGGGAAAATATCAAATAAAGCCGCCGTTTCCGTTTACGCCGGGCGCGGAGACCGCGGGTGTCGTTGATGCAATAGGCGACGCCGTCGACGAAAACGTGAGCGCCTTCAAGATTGGCGATCGCGTGATCGCTCTGACGCACGGCAGCGGATTCGCGGAGCACTCGCTCGCGCCGGTCACCGGCGTGTTCCCCATGCCTGAATCCCAGCAAGTGACAATGACGTTTGAAGAAGCCGCGGCGATGCCGATCGTCTTTCACACCTCGTATTTCGCATTCACGCATCGCACGCAATTGCGCCCGGGTGAATGGCTGTTGGTGCACGCCGGGGCGAGCGGAGTGGGCATGTCGGCGATCCAGATCGGCAAGGCGCTGGGGGCTCGCGTGATCGCGACCGCCGGGAGCGCGGAGAAACTCGAGTTCGCGCGGAAGCAGGGCGCGGAGTACGTGCTCGATTACAACGACCCCGCATGGGTCGACCGCGTGAAGGAAATCACCGGGCGCGGTGCCGACGTCATTTACGATCCGGTGGGCGCGGACGTGTTCGATCTCTCCACCAAATGCATCGCGCCGGAAGGACGGCTACTGGTGATCGGATTTGCGGGCGGCCGTATCCCGACCATTGCTGCGAATCGAGTACTGCTGAAAAATATGTCGCTGGTGGGGGTGCTGTGGGGCGGTTACGTCGCGTCGCATCCGGAATATCCCGCGCCGACTCACGCCGCGCTGATGCGAATGTTCGAGGCCGGCGAGATTTGTCCGGCAGTGGGCGCGTCGTACGATTTCGGCGAATTGCCGAAGGCTTTGCGGGATCTGGCGAATCGAAAAGTGATGGGCAAGGCAGTGATCCGGATGGTCGGGTAACGCGTGCGAGCTATAATTCAAGAACCCGCGAAATGGCAAAGAAGAAAGAACTCCAACACGTTCGTTCGGTTCAGGAGGGCGACTCGATTGTGATCTCCTACGAGTCAGGAAAGCGTTCTCAGGCCACCCCTGTCAAACCGGCTAACGTCGTCAGCCCCTCACGTTTTGTTGGACGATTCAAACCCGTCGCGATTCGAGGGGAACCTCTATCGGTCACCGTGATGCGCGACAGGCGTTGACGTCTCAACGCTGGGGCATTTGAGGACCCCGAGTTTTGGAATTGTGACCTAACCGCCTAGGGCATCGAGCTCCTGGTTAATCTTCTTGAGGTTGCGCTTGCGCACCACGCTGATACCCACGAGGAACACGCCTAGCAAAACGCACAAGGGCAAAGCGTTGATCAAGATCGCTGGATTTGTGGACACCGTGCGAACGAGCGGCGCGATGCTGGGGAGCGCGAAGACGATTGCGCCGGGGAGCAGCGGCGCCAACATTCGCAGCGCGTTGCTCTGGTCGGCGCGCCACCTCAGCAACTCCCGCCGATAAACTTCCAGACCGGAATCGGGGGGCGCGTCGGAGACCGGTAGTCCAGGCCAAAGGTGCTTGTGCCTTTGATACAGGATGTAGAGAGAACCGGCGGCGATCAAGGCCAGCCCGGCGCGGGATGTAATGTTAGGGGTCTTCGCAAAAATGAGCGCGAGAAATGCGATGACGGCTAGGTAGGCGAGGTCGTTGCCAACCACCAACCAGCGGTTCCTGGTGCGTTGTTGCTCCGCCTTTTGTCTCAATTCGGTGAGTGACATCTTGAACTCCTTTGCGTTCTGGTTCTGCCAGACGGTTTGTGGGTCGCTATTCGGCATGGCCTGCTCCCAGATGGAACTGACGGGCGAGGACCGCTTTAATGCGATGGATTTTCATTGCGACGTTGGACGGCGAAAGCCCGGTAATCTCGCCAGTCGTGGCAGCATCCATGCCCTCGAGATAAGACACGATGACCTGGCGGTCGAGCGGCTTTAGCCTCTGGATCAAGAGAGAAAGGCGCTCGGATGTCTCGCGCCGGTCGAGAGCGGAGTCGCTCCTGTCTGTGGCGACAAGTTCATTCAGTTCCTCGAGACTGACCAGGGTCGAATAGATACGGCGCCGGCGAACCACTTGAGTGGTTGCCGTGTTGTGTGCGACTCGATAGATCCAGGTACGAAGCGAGCACCGCGCGTCGTAGGTCGCAAGGCTACGCCAGAGGGCGAAATGGATTTCTTGGAGCAGATCGCGGCGCCTCTCAGGATCGAATTCGTACGCACGGGCGAGCCGGTCGAGCGCGGGACCAAACTCGGCTGCTGCCTCCTGATAGAGATCGTCCTGGCGAGGGGCTGGAGCCGTCTTCGATTCAGTTGCGCTCACAGTCAAGTTAGTCGCTCGGGGCAGACATTTCTAACATTCAACTGTAAATGTTTGTATCCCAACACACTTGCTCCTCGCTTGACAGCGATCTCACCGGGTGGTAAACCTGTCTTGAACTCCTGGAGAATTGACTTGAGTATGCATAACCCTTTTGGTGTCCCCAAGATTGTGACCACCGCAGTCGCCGGATTTGTCCTGGCAATGTTGCCGGCCTACGGCCAACCTGCTCGCGCCGCTGCGAAACCCGCAGCCGCAGCCGCGCATAACATCCCCAGGGGACCGGATGGCAAACCGAATTTGAACGGCGTGTGGCAGACCATGAACACGGCCAACTGGGACCTGTCGGCCCACTCGGCGCAGCAGAGTCTGGTGCTGGCCGCGGGCGCGCAGCTCGCCGAACCGGCCGGGATCGGCGTGGTGGAAGGCGGCGAGATTCCGTATCTGCCGGCGGCGCTGGCCAAGAAGAAAGAGAATTACGCGAGCCGCCAGGTCACCGACCCCGAAGTGAGATGCTACCTGCCGGGCGTGCCGCGCGCGACCTATATGCCGTTCCCGTTCCAGATTTTCCAGAGCAAGAACTATATGGCGATCGCCTACGAATACGACGGCGCGTTCCGCAACATTTACATGAAGGACCCCGGGCCCGCGCCCATCGACACGTGGATGGGACAATCCTACGCCAAGTGGGAAGGCGACACGCTGGTGGTGGATGTCACCGGTCTCGACAAGCGCACTTGGTTCGACCGCGCGGGCGATTATCACAGCGATGAGCTGCACGTGGTCGAGCGCTATACCATGACCAGCCCGGAGGTGATCCAGTATGAAGCCACCATCACCGATCCGAAAACGTATTCGCGCCCGTGGAAGATCAGCATGCCGATTTACAAGCATACGGAAAAGAACGCGCAGCTTCTCGAGTTCAAGTGTGTCGAGTTCGTCGAGGATCTGATGTACGGCCAGTTTGAGAAGAAGAAGAAGACCCCGTAGCCAAGTGTGAATGCGCGGGTGAAGACACCGCGGCTCAACGTAGAGCAGGAGTGCCCATGACGTATCGATCGCTCGCATCCTTCGGCGCAATCGCCGCCCTGACGGTGGCTTGCGCAATCGCACAATCTCCTGCCTCGCCCGACAAGAAAGCGGCGGCTCCGGCGGGCGCGGGCACAAAAACCTGGACCGCGCCCAGGCTCCCCGACGGCCATCCCGATCTTCAAGGCGTCTGGACCAACGCGACGCTGACTCCGCTCGAGCGCGCTCCCCAGTTCGCCGGCAAGCCGACCCTTACCGAAGAGGAAGCCGCCAAGGCTGAAGCCGCCGCCAAAGGAATCTACCAGGACGTGCGCAGCGAAAATGCCGAACGCGATCGCGATCACGCCTACAACAGCCTGTTCTTCGATCGCGGATCGAGCTTCGAGCGCGTAGACGGGCAAATTCGCAGCTCCTTGATTATCGATCCGCCGGATGGACACGTTCCGCGTATTGCTGGCATGGGCCGCGGAGGCCGTCGAGGCAACGCCGCGCCGGGCGCTGCTCCGGACGCCGCCGAAGAGGGCGCGGCGCGCGGCGCGCAGATCGGACGATTCGACAGCGTGAAGGATCGCCCGCTGGGAGAGCGCTGCCTCCTCGGATTCGGGTCGACCTCCGGTCCGCCGATGATGCCGGTGCTCTACAACAACAATTATCAGATCGTGCAGACTAAGGACACCATCATGATCCTGGTCGAGATGGTGCATGATGTGCGCCTGATCCGCATGGACGGTAGCCCGCATCTGCCGCCGGCCGTCACCAAATGGCTGGGCGATTCCATCGGGCACTGGGAAGGCGACACGCTGGTGGTGGACACCACCAATTTCACCACCAAGACGCATTACCAGGGCACCGGACCGGAGCTGCACGTGATCGAACGCTTCAAGCGTGTGGACGACCACACCATTCTGTATCGGTTCACGATTGATGATCCGAAGATGTTCACGAAGCAGTGGACCGCGGAGTATCCGTTCCTGGCGACCAAAGACAACATCTACGAGTACGCCTGCCATGAGGGCAATTACGCGATGCCGGATATTCTGGGCGGCGCGCGCAAGGATGACGAAGCAGCGAAAAAAGGTTCGACGAAGTAGAATAGGCATATACAGTTGTTAGAAGGAGAGAATCAACTATGAGAGCGAAATTTGGGTTTGCCCTGGCATGTTCCGGCCTTTTGCTGGCGGCCGTTCCGGCCTGGGCGCATCACGCCTTCGCGGCGGAGTTCGATGCCAAACGGCCGGTTCACCTGGAGGGAATCCTCACTGAGGTGGAACTGATCAATCCGCATTCCTGGATTCATGTGGATGTGGTCGGCGCCGATGGCAAGACCATCAATTGGATGGTGGAAGCCGGGAGCCCCAATGTTCTGCTGCGCCGCGGCTTCAACAAGAACACGATCGAGAAGGGCACCAAGGTCATCGTCGAGGGCTATCAGTCCAAAGACGGCTCGTATCGCGCCAACGGCCGCGACATCACGCTGCCGGACGGCCGCAAGCTGTTCCTCGGCTCCCAGGGCACCGGCGCTCCCTACGATCCCGAAAAAAAGGATAAGTGACCCGTCGGTTTTCGTTTGTGACTGATTCAGGCCGCGCGGGGGTCGCTGTGGCGGGCGCGTTGAGAGCGCCCGTTCTTGGTGTCCTCGCGCTCGCGGCCCTGTCACAAGTAGGATTGCGCGCATGGGCGCAGTCCTCGCTTCCGCCATCCGAACACTGGGTGGGGACCTGGGCCACGGCTCCCGTGCAGCGCCCGCAGACTCCGCCAACACCTCCGCCGGGGGCGACTGCGCCCCCCGCTCAAACCCCGCCCAATCTAACGAACGCCACTCTTCGCCAAATCGTTCACGTAAGCCTCGGCGGAAGCCGCGCGCGCGTGGTTCTGACGAACGCATTTGGAACGGCGGCCTTGACCGTCGGCGCAGCAAGCGCGGCGATTCGTGACAAGGACTCGAACATTGCGGCGGGCTCGAGCCACCCGGTGACGTTCGCAGGGAGCCCCTCGGTGGTGATCCCTGCCGGCGCGACCATGCTCAGCGATCCCGTCAGCATGAACGTTCCCGCGATGAGCGATCTCGCCATCGATCTTTATTTTCCGGCTGAGATGCTTGCGGCCACGTCGCCCATGACGGTTCACGGGGGCGCGAACCAGACCAACTATATTTCGAAGCCCGGAAATTTCGCGGGCAGCGCGGATTTTTCGGTGGGCACCACGACCCCGGCATGGTGGTTTCTTTCGCGCGTCGAAATCGCCGCGCCCGCTCCGGTGAGCGCCATCATCGCGTTTGGCGATTCCATCACGGATGGCACGCGGTCGACGCCCAACACCAACCATCGCTGGCCGGACCTGCTGATCCAGCGTCTGGCGGCCGTGAAAGGCGCGAACGTTCGGGCGATTCTCAATGAAGCCATCGCCGGCAATCGCCTGTTGAGCGAGAGCACGGTTGCTTTCGGGATCAATGCGCTCGCGCGATTCGATCGCGACGTGCTCGCTCAGCCCGGCGCGACCCATATGATCGTGCTGGAAGGGATCAACGATATCGGAATGGGACGCGCCGGCGGCGCGGCGCCGTCGGCGGCCGAGCTGATCGCGGCCCACCGGCAATTGATCGAGCGCGCCCACGCGCGCGGCTTGAAAATTATCGGGGCGACGCTGACGCCGTTTGAAGGCGCGGCCTATTTCACCGCTGACGGCGAGACCAAGCGGCAGGCCATCAACGCGTGGATGCGGAGCGGCAAGGCTTATGACGGCGTGATCGATTTCGACGCCGCCACGCGCGATCCGCGGAATCCCACCAAGTTTAATCCTCAGTACGACTCGGGCGACCATCTGCATCCCAACAATGCGGGCTATGAGGCCATGGCGGCCGCCATCGACCTGAAGCTGTTCCAGTAAATCCCTTTGGTGGCACAGACTTTCGTCTGTGGTTGGTGGCACAGACTTGAAGCCGGCAGTGGCACGCGTGCGCCACAAAGCGCGCCACGTTTTAAAATTGTGGAACCAATCCCATGACGCCCGTGAACTCTACCAGAAGACGGCACACGACGTCAGATGGGATGGTGCTGGTTATCACGCGGGATCACGACAAGGCCGGTCTTCACACGACCGATCACGACACGGCCGATGGCCAATCGGCCGACTATGATTTATTGCTGCGCATGCTCGCGGGCGACGAACCGGCGTTTACGGCGCTCTACCGGCGCAGGCAAGGCGCGGTGTACCGCTTCGCGTTGCAGATGACCGGAAGCGTCGTGATTGCCGAGGACGTGACGCAGGAAGTCTTCATGGAATTGATCGAGCACGGGCGGCGATTCGATCCTTCGCGCGGCGCGTTGCGGTCGTTTCTATACGGCATCGCCCGCAACCTGGTGTTGAGGCGGATCGACAAGGACGGGCATGCGGGGCCGAAATTCGGATGGGAATCCCGGCTGGAGTCTGGGCCGGAACCGGCCATGGAGGACTTCCCCGCCATTGAGGATGTGCTGGGCGACCTGACGCGTCGGGAAACCATCGACCAGGTGCGCCGCGCGGTATCGAGTCTGCCGCCGGTGTATCGCGAGGCAGTGGTCTTGTGCGATTTGCAGGATCTGCGCTACGGCGAGGCGGCGCAGATTCTCGATTGTCCCGTGGGGACGGTGCGGTCGCGGCTGAATCGGGGGCGGGCGATGCTCGCCCAGAAATTGAGAATCCTGGACTCGTCCGGCATTCAAGAAGCGGCAAGCAATCGGCCGGATCAAGAGGTCCCGAGGCGAACGGCGCAAGCGCGCGCCGGGGAGAGCGTGGCATGAAATCGGAAGACGAAATTCAGTTGGATGCGGATTCGGGCGTGACTCGAGCTTTGAAGGCCCTGGGCGAATCGGACCACACCCTGGAAGCGCCGCCGGAAGTGGAAGTGAAGCTGCGGGCGGCCTTCCAGCGCCGTGCCCAAATGGGTCGCGTGCAGAGTGACGCCCAAGGTGGCCGCGCGCTAAATCGCCCGATGCGCTTGTGGCGATGGGTTCCAGCCGTCGCGGCTGCGGCGATTCTCGCGATCGTGGCCTTGTATTACAGGGGACCGCGGGTCGCGCCGGTGCGGGTCGCCTCACGTATTGTCTCAGGGGTCGGATCGGGGGTTGCGACGGGCGCGGCGCCGGTAATTCACCGGCAAATCACCGGTACGCAGCCGGGAATTGACCGTGCGGCGGCCGGGCAAACGACCCGGCGAAACGCCGCGCGCGCGCCATATTCGCCACCACAGGAGATCGCCACGGATTTCTTTCCGCTGGTGGATTTTGCCCCGCCCATGGATAACGCAGATGGCGGCGAACTGGTGCGCGTCAGTCTGCCGGCGTCGGCGATGCGCGATGTGGGGTTGCCGGTGCGCGAGGATCGATTGGATGATCGGGTTCAAGCGGATGTGCTGGTAAGCAACGGAGTGGCGACGGCAATACGCTTCGTCAAGGACATGCAATAACGTGCGATAAAGAGGTGAAAACAATGCAAAAAACGATCATTTTCGTGTGCGCGGCGTTGGCAATCCCGGTGCCCGGCGTATGGGCTCAGGCGGCGCAAGCCGGATCGGCTCAGGACAATCAGGAGGTCAAGCAGCAGACCAAACAGGACGCCAAGCGGCTGGCCGAAGAACTGACCCAGTCGATCACGAAGACGATCACTGCGGCAACCGGCGAGGCGATCACTACGGCTGTCGGCAATACGTTCGTGTTCGTCGGCGGGCAGCTATTCAACGGCAAACCCGTGAAAGGACAGCCTTATTCGGCCGAAGCGGTGACGGAGACGACGCAGATGCTCGCCGACGGCAATCGGATCGTAAACCGTTCCTCGTCAATGATCTATCGCGACAGTGAAGGGCGCGAGCGGCGCGAGGAATCCATCGGCAAGATAAGCGCGTGGATTGCTCAGGGCGAGCCGGCCAAGGTCGTGTTCATTTCCGACCCGGTGGCGAAGGTCAGCTACACGCTGCACACGGCCGATCGGACGGCGGAAAAGATGCCGGCGGCGGGAAACATGCCGGTGATGGTTAGGGGCGGCGTCATTACCAAGGCTATTGTGGGCGATCCCAATAGCGTTACCGTGGGGACTGCCGCCGAGGTTGACGCGGCGGCTGCGGCGGCAAATGTTGCGGTTGGCGGGCGGGGAGGAAGAGGCGGGCGCGGGGGTGCGGAATCGGCTGCAAAGGTGGAGAAGCTCGGTTCGCAGATGATTGAAAACGTGATGGCCGAAGGCACGCGTACCACGCAGACGATACCCGCCGGGCAGATCGGCAATGAGCGCGACATCAACATCGTTTCCGAACGGTGGTATTCGCAGGAGTTGCAGGAAGTAGTGATGACCAAGCGCAGCGATCCGCGCTCGGGCGAGACGGTTTACAAACTGAGCAACCTCATTCGCAGCGAGCCGCTGCCTTCGATGTTCGAGGTGCCTGCGGACTATACGGTTAACGACTCGGCCGCGATGCGGGAGCAAAAGCTGCGGCAGGAGAAGCTCCAGATTAGGAAGGAAGAGCAGTAGGGCTCGTGATGACAGATCGCGCGGCGTGCAAACTTGGCTTGGGGAGCAAGGTGTCGCGCGCGGTTGCGACCACGGTAGCCGGCGCAGGGATTATTGCGATCACCATCCTGAACGCTCCCTCGATCCACGCTCAGACGCAGGGAAGCGCCACGTCGCCGCCGGCGTTTGCGGTCGCATCCATTAAGTCGGAAGAAGAGGTGAAGGCGGGACGCAACGGGCGGGTGACCCCTGCCGGGATCGAATTCATGAGGTTCCCGCTGAGAATCCTCATTTCCGAGGCGTATGACGTCACTCGGTCAAAGATCTCGAGCCCGGACCCGCGCGTCATGGAACTGCTCGACGCCGGAACATACGACATCGTGGCGAAGGCGGATCACGAAGTTCCGAAGGCTGATCTGATGCGGATGCTTCAGACATTGCTCGCGGATCGGTTCAAGCTGGTGCTGCATCATGAAGCCAAAGTCGAGCCGGTTTACAAACTGGTGGTGGGGAAGAACGGGGCGAAGCTTCGCGAGTCGGTGGGTGACGGAGAGCCCGAGTTCGGGTTCGGCCCGACTGGCGGCGCGGTGTGCCGGAACATGACCATGTTGGAGTTCAGCAGAAACCTGACGGGCCGCATGGGACGTGTGGTCCTGGATCAGACGGGCCTCAAGGGACGCTACGATTTCACGCTCGAGTTGGATCGAACACCGGGTCCCAAGGAGATCCAGGAAGCGCTGGCTTCGAGTCCGGACCCGGCGGCCGCGAAGCGAGCGTTAGGAGCGGCGATGAATGACTGGTCGACGTCCTCAATTTTTTCAGATATTCAGACGCAGCTTGGGCTGAAGTTGGAAGCGGATAAGGCGCCGGTGGATGGGCTGGTGGTGGACCATGTGGAGAAGCCGTCGGCGAATTAGGCGGGCGGGCGCGATGAGGCGAGGCGCGCCCTGACGGGCGCGCCTCGATCAAAAAAGCCGGCTTGAAAGCCGGCTTGCCGCCAGGATTGGCGGCCCCACATCAATACGAAGGTGCGATCCCGATCATTTAGGCCGCTCCTTTTAGTCGCGGCTCAGTTGGCAGGGCATGGGCCCTGCCCCACACGTTCGGTCGCGGCTCAGTTGGCAGGGCATGGCCCTGCCCCACGTCAACGGCGTTTTCGGGTCTGTGACAGGATAAAGGTAGCATGCGCGCTACTTTGATACTGCTGCTCGGCGCGAACCTGGCTCTCGCGCCATTTCTATCTGCTCAAGCCAATCCCAAACCGGCCTCACTACGCGAACTCAGCGCTTCCTTTGAAGACCTGGCGTCGCGAGTGCGGCCCGCCGTGGTTCAGATTTTTTCGACCGGCTACGTCACATCCGCGGAAAACGACGGCACTGCCGCCAGCAGCCTGCTCTCCACGCAGCACGCCACCGGCGCCGGCGCGATCCTTACCGCCGACGGCTACATCGTGACCAACAATCACGTGGTGCAGGGGGCGCGCAAAATCGAAGTGCGCCTCGCGTCGACCAACCGCACCGAAGAGCGCAGTGCGATGTTGCCCGCCAGGCTGGTGGGCGCGGATCGCGTGACCGACGTGGCCGTGCTCAAAGTGGACCGGGCCAATTTGCCGTTTCTCGCGCTGGGAAACTCGAACGAGCTGAAACAAGGGCAGGTGGTGATGGCGTTCGGAAATCCGCTGGGGTTGGAGGGGTCGGTGTCGATGGGGGTGGTCAGCTCGGTTTCCCGGAGGCTGCACGCGGAAGAACCGCTGGCGTACGTGCAAACCGACGCTCCCATCAATCCAGGCAACAGCGGCGGGCCGCTGGTGGACGTGGAGGGACATGTCATTGGGATCAATACGTTCATCCTCACGCAGTCCGGCGGCAGTGAAGGGCTCGGATTCGCGATACCGAGCAATGCGGTCCGGAACAGCTACGACCAGATCCGCAAAGACGGCCACGTGCATCGCGGGCAACTCGGGATTGTCGCCCAGACCATCACGCCGGCGCTGGCCAAGGGGCTGAAGCTGTCGCAGGATTGGGGCGTGGTTGCGTCGGACGTCACTCCGGACGGTCCCGCGGATAAAGAGGGGATGAAGGTTCGCGACATCGTCCTGAGTTTGAACGGCACGATCATGGAAGACGCGCCGCAGATGGAAACGGCGATCAACCGGCTGAAGCTTTCCGAAGTGGTCAGCGTGCGCGTTTTGCGGGACGGCAAGCAGATGGATTTCACGATTCCGGTGATCGAGCGCGACGACGATCCGCAGCGGTTTGCGGACATGGTGAATCCGGAAGACAATCTGATTTCGAAACTGGGGGTCCTGGGAATCGAGATCAACAAGAAGCTGTCGGATATGCTGCCCGGATTGCGGCAGCAATTTGGAATCGTGGTGGCGGCGCGGGCTGCGTCGCCGCCGTATTCGGGACCAACGCTCGAGCCGGGGGATGTGATCTATCAGATGAACCAGACGCCGACGCTGGCAGTGAAGGCGCTGCGGGCGATGCTCGATGAGCTGAAGCCGGGCGACTCGGCGGTGTTGCAGATTCAGCGCGAGGGCAAGCTGAGATATATCACCATTGAAATGGAATGAAGAGTAGGTTGATGCTGCTGCCGGCGGTTGTCGTGCTGAGCGCGTTTGCTCCGAATGCATTCCCTCACCTTGAGGGGTGGGGCTGGAACGCGGCATTCGCGCAGCAGAAGAAAAAGACTACGCCGGCGCCTGCTGCCGAGCCGCAGCCACAGACCGTGTTTCCGCTCGAAACGCTTAAAGTTGAAGGCAATCGGCGTATCCCGGCCGAGAAAATCATCGCGGTCGCAGGATTCAAAATCGGCGTGGCGGTGGTGAAGTCCGATTTCGACGCGGCGCGCGATCGGTTACTCGCAACCGGGGCATTTGAGAGCGTCGGCTGCGAATTCAAGCCCAGTGCGTCGAACACGGGTTACGCGGGAACGATTGACGTCGTCGAAGTCGAGCAGTTGTATCCCTATCGATTCGAGGATCTGCCGGTTTCCGACGACGCCATCCGCGCGGCGCTACGCAAACAGGAGTTACTGCTAGGCGATCAGATTCCGGGGACCAAAGACGTGCTGGATCGCTACGTTAGGATCGTTCAGGAGATGGTGGGCCCGGCCGTCAAGGTGAGCGGCAAGCTGATCTCCGACATCGGGCAATACGCGATCGTGTTCCGGCCCGATATTCCGCGCGACCGCGTGGCGGAAGTGCGCTTCAGCGGAAACGAAGTGGTGCCTCCCAGGGCGCTGATAGACGCGCTCTCCGAGGTCGCCGTGGGCACGGAGTTTAGCGACGCGACCATGCGCCTGATGATCGATGCGAGCGTGCGGCGGCTATACGACGCGCGCGGAAGAATCCGCGTAGCGTTTCCAAAGATCGAGACTGCGCGCGCGCTCGATTCCGACGGCGTGATTGTGAAGATCACGGTGAGTGAAGGGCCGAGCTACAGTCTGGGCACGGTGCAATTCGCAGGCGTTTCGCGATCCGATGCGGCGGAGCTGAAGAAGGTCGCGAATCTGCAATCGAAGGATGTCGCTAATTTCGACGAGATCAACGCGGCGCTCGACAGGATTTACCCGCGATTTCGAAACAAGGGCTACTTGCACATCAGTGGGCACGTGGATCGCGCGATCGACGACAAAGAGCACAAAGTGGATGTGACGCTGACGATTGATCCGGGCGAGCAGTTCGTCATGGGGAAGCTGGAGATCGTGGGGCTGGACCTGATCACCGAGCCGCCGATTCGAAAAGTATGGAGGCTGAATCCAGGCGCGCCGTTCGAGCCGGATTATCCGGACGCGTTTCTGAAAGACATTCGCGATCAGGGGGTGTTCGACAATCTGGGGAAGACGCGAGCGGAGACGAACATCGACGAGAAGACGCACGTGGTGGATGTGAAGCTGTTTTTCTCGGGGGCGGGGGCGGAGCAGAAGAAGCGTCCGGGTCGCGGAGGGGCGGGGTTTTGAGACTTGCCCCGGGCGATGCTTTCCCGTACGCTGGGAATCATGGAAGTGCACCTCACGCCTGAACAGGAAGCGCAGCTAACGCAAGCGGCCTCCAACGCGGGCACCGACGCCGAGCGCTTGGTGAAGGATTTCGTATTGCGCCTGATCGAGAGCAGTTCGGGCGTCTGTGCCGCGCCTCCCGGTAGCGTCGTTGACGAGATGCGCGCGTTGCGTGCCCGCGTTAAACCCGACCCTGAAGGCTGGACGACGCGCGACTACGTCCAATATGGCCGCCGCTAGATGCCTCTGGTTGTCGACGCTTCCGTCGCTCTCGCTTGGGCCCTGCCCGACGAGAGCAGCGCCTACGCCGACGCTGTCCTAGCCGCCGTTGAGCGCGACGGCCTTCGTGTTCCAGAACTCTGGACGCGTGAGGTCGCCAATGGCCTTGCGATCGCTTATCGGCGAAAGCGCATCACATCGGACGATGAAAGGGTGTTTCTGGCAGCCCTTTCACGATTGATTATCAGTGTCGAACGGGCTCCCTCCGCCGCAGCCGCAATTCGTGATGGAACCGCGGCGGCAATGCGGTATGGCCTCACCGCTTATGATGCGGCTTATGTCGATCTTGCTGCGCGCGAGGGGGTGACCCTTGCCACTCTCGATAACGCAATGCGCAAGGCCGCTGAAGAATCGCACGTCGCGATTTTCGTGCGAGAGTAGATCCCGATAACCCGCGCTCCGGAAAGCGCTAACTGGGTTGTCGTGGAAAGTCGTTATCACGCGCTCCCTGAGGCTCGCGCCTCGCTAAACGTTTGTTTCGGCGAGGGGAGTTGGGCCTGAATGTTATCCTTGATATAAGTGTCTGCTCCGCTGAATTTCCACCTGGAACACTACGATGGCCCGCTCGACCTGTTGCTGGACCTGGTCCGCAAACAGCAGATCGACATTTACGACATCCCCATCGCGCAGATCACTTCGCAGTATCTCGAATTCATGCAGAGGGCGCTCGAGATGGATATCGAGCTGAGCGCCGAATTCGTCCACATGGCGGCGACGCTAATCCACATCAAATCGAAGATGCTTCTGCCGCGCGATCCGGAGCTTGACAAGCTGATGCCGGAGGAAGATCCGCGCCGGGAACTCGCCGAACGGCTGTTGGAACACGAGCGGTTCAAATCGGCGGCGGAGATGCTGCATCAGAAGCGCGAGATCGAAGAAGCGGTGTGGTCGAATCCGCAGATCGAACAGTTTCGCACGTCGGACGAAGATCCGGGTCTGGCGGTCACGCTGTTCGACCTGGTGAAGACGCTGCAGGCCGTGCTGGAACGCGCCAAGCATCGGCCGGTGTACGAAGTGGGCGGCGAGGATGTTTCGGTGCCGAACATGATCCGCTACCTGCGCGGCGTTTTCGCGGAGGAGACCAAAGCGGTCGCGGCGCGCGAACTGTTCGAGCGGCAACGCAGCCGTCGGGCGATGATCTGCCTGTTTCTCGCGCTCCTCGAATTGGTGAAGCTCCAGGCGCTGGGGCTGGTGCAGGCGGACGCGTTCGGGGAAATCGGAATCAGACGCCTCAAGGGATTTGAAAAGGCGTTCAGCTCGGAGCAGGTGATGAGCGCGATCGACGAAGGATATAACTAAGGGAACATGGAAGAACTCGACGTAACGCAATTGGCGGAGGAGCGCGCCGCGGGCGGTGATCAAGCGCCGTCCGATCAAAGTCAATCCGATCAGGGAAGGTTGAGGGCGATTCTGGAAGCCATCGTGTACGTGACCGATGAGCCGCTGTCGGCGCAGCAGATGGCCGCCGCGCTGGGGCATCCGGTGGACAAAGTGAAGCGGCAACTGGATGCGCTGGTGGAGGAGTTCGCGCGCGAAGAGCACGGACTTTCGATCCGTGAAGTGGCGGGCGGCTACAAAATGGCGACCAAGGCGGAGCATCACGAAGCCGTTCGCGCGTTCGTCAAAAAGCTGACGCCGCCCTTGAAATTATCGCTGCCGGCGCTGGAAACGCTGTCGGTGATCGCCTACAAACAGCCGGTGACGACGCCCGAGATCATGGAGATTCGCGGCGTGCAAGGCGCGGGCGTGCTGAAGACGCTGCTGGACCGGAAACTGATCGCCGAGTCGGGACGGAAGAACGTGGTCGGCAAACCGATTCTGTACAAGACCACGAAGGAATTTCTGGTGCAGTTCGGATTGAAGGACGTGAGCGAGCTGCCGACGCTGAAGGAATTCGAGGAGCTGGGTCGTCTGGAGATCGCGGAGGAAGAGTCGGCGCAATTGCCGCTGATCGAGATGGAAGCGATCGATCCGGACCAGATGGATACAGAAGCGGAACCGACCGGGACAGAGGCGCCGCACGAAAGTGAATAGCGGGGAGTGCGTTTTGTGAGGCGCCACCGTCAGGAAGCACGCAATGGCTGAGGAACGCCTACAGAAAATCCTCTCGCAAGCCGGCGTCGCCAGCCGCCGCAAAGCCGAAGTGCTGATCACCGAAGGGCGCGTCAGCGTCAACGGCGAGATCGTAACGGAACTCGGCTCGAAGGCCGACATTGAGACCGATCACATCAAGGTCGACGGACGCCTGTTGCGCAAACCGACGCGCCTGATTTACATCGCGATGAACAAGCCGAAGAACTGCGTCACCACGGTTTCCGATCCCGAGGGCCGGGAGACCGTGATGCACCTGCTGCGCGGCGTGAAGGATCGCGTGTTTCCGGTCGGCCGCCTGGATTATCACAGTGAAGGACTGCTGCTGCTGACCAACGACGGCGAATTCGCGCATCGCATCACCGCGCCGGCGAGCCACGTTGTCAAGACTTACGTCGTCAAGGTGACCGGGGCGCTGACCGATGAGCAGGAAAAGGCCTTTCGCGCGGGGATTTCGCTCAGCGGCCGCAGAACCGCGCCGGCGGAATTGAAACTAATCAAGCCCGGAGCGAATCCCTGGTATGAGGTGAAGATCGCGGAAGGGCGGCAGAATCAGATTCGGACGATGTTCAAACATTTCGGGCGGCTGGTGGAGAAGCTGCGGCGCGTGAAAATCGGGTTCCTGGAATTGGATGTGCCGCCGGGGAAACATCGGTCGCTGACGCTCCAGGAGATCGAGCGATTTAGGAAGACGCTGAAACTGGATGTCGAAAAGCCGAAGGCGGAGTGAGCCTGATGTCGAACATTCCTGAAATCCTCAAGAATTCGCGGACCATCGCGGTGGTGGGGCTGTCGGGCAGTCCGATGCGGGTGAGCAATGGAGTTTCGGCGTACATGCAGCGTTCGGGCTATCGAATTATTCCGGTGAATCCGCAGGAGACGGAAGTGCTCGGCGAGCGGAGTTATGGGCGGCTGGAAGACGTTCCTGAAAAGATCGACATCGTCAACGTGTTTCGTCGGCCGGAGTTCACACCGGAAATTGTGGAGTCGGCGATCAAGGTGGGGGCGAAGGTGGTGTGGATGCAGGAAGGCGTGGTGAATGAAGCTGCGGCGGCGCGGGCTCGCGAGGCGGGGCTAGAGGTGGTTATGGATAAGTGCATCCTCAAAGAACACCGCAAAATGTTGAGATAGCTACGCGACCACCTCCAGACCTTTCTTCTCGACCAGGGATAGCAGCTTAAGCGACGCGCCGGATGGCCGCTTTTCACCGCGTTCCCACTTGCTCACCAGACTGCTGGTGACATTCAGATAGTTGGCGAAGACAGTCTGGCTGACTTGCTCTCTCACGCGGATCGCCTTGATTTGTTTCGGCTTCAACGGCCGGATCGGAGTGAGGCAGGCGACATCGAAATGCCGCATCGTCTTTTTGTCAATTGCGCCACCCGCGTACAAGTCCGACATTAATTCATGGATGGCCGCCATGGCGTCACTCTTGTATTTCTTGTTCATTCACTTTTTATCTCCACAAAGTCGCCTCTCTTAACCTGCGCTGCGAGTGCGTCTTCTGTAAACGACAAGACGACTTTCGCCGCTTCCTTGAATCGATGCTCCTCGCTGTCATTGATGTTTGCCTGCGCACTCTTCGCGAACCCATAGACGAAAAATGCCTTTTCTCCGCGCCGGAAAAAGATAATGGTCCGATAGCCGGCGGACTTTCCCTGACCCGGTCTGGCGATGCGTTGTTTGATAACGTCGCCGCCGAGGTATGCATCCATCTGACCCCGCTCCGCGCGGGCGACCGCGTCACGCAAGGCCGCATCCGAGATTCTCTCCTTCTTGGCGAAGCGATGGAACCATTTCGACTTGAAGATTCGCAAAAGGCCACCGTAACTATTCTATAGCACTCGGTGCCATAGCTCAACTGTCGCGCGGCGACGACTCGCGAGGCGGGGTTAGAGGTCGTGATGGACAGGTGCATTTTGAAAGAGCATCGGAAGACGCTTCGGTAGCGGCTAGCCAGCCGCTTGTGCGAAAACGCTGACTCCCCGGCCGAGTGTATGTAATCCCGTGATTCGGGAATTGACCACGGCTTACAGCTGTACGAACTCCACCCACGCGCCACCAGCGAATTCCCCTGGAAGCGTAAAGCTCTTGCGCCTCTCGCTGCTCTCCACCGTAAAATTCTTCCGGACGCCCTGCACGACGATCCGATGAGCCGTTTGAAGGTCAGCCACGCCTGCGCTGAAGCCGAACGGCCCCGGTCCCTTCTGTTTTAGGCGCGACGCGAGCGGACCTTGGCTGGCGGGCTCCCAGAAAGTAATGCTGCCCCGTCCGCATTCGACTTCGCGCCCGCGTGCGCCAAGACTGGAGGACCGCCGCCGGGCAAGCGGCTTGAACCCGAATCGTTCGGATTTCTCTTGAGCGGCAGCTACATCGGGGACCGCGACCCACACCGAAAGGAGACGCTGCGACGTGTTGGCGTGATCTTCGGGCGGCGTTCGCGTCGCGGAATTGTTACTGTATTCGATGAAGCCCACCCCGTCGCCGCCGGGAACGCCGAAAGGTGGGGGATTCTCATCCGTTGCAAACATGAACTGAAATGACGCGGGCGTTTCCTTTCCGTCAATGATCCTGGGCCTTCCTTGCGGAAGCCTCACCTTAAATCCGCGCATGCGCAGTGTTTCGGCCACGCTCTGAATCGCGGAAACGTCGACATTTACGTCGAGTTCCTCTGGTTCGGCGGCGTCGGGGAAGCCGACCCGACCGGAAGATTGCGACAGGTCGTTGACAAGGGCGGGGGCATGTTCCAGTACAAGGCCGGCACTAACCGGATAACGGAGTGCTGAACTCCGGGTCCTGCCGCCGTCGCTTGGCTCAACGTGAAACCCAAGTTTTTGACAAACGTATCGCTGGCTCCCTTGGGATCAGCCACCGCGACCTCGATGTGATCAAGGCCCCAGCCGTTGCCCAGGATGGACTCGTCGCCTTCCGCGGCCGCAAAAGGTGCAAGACTGGCAACTGCGAGAAGTTCCCTGCGAGTCATTGGCGAAATATATCACAGGTCGACCTTCAGCGCTCCGCATTTGGCTCGGGTAGCGATTCAGTTGCAGGTCGGCGGAAATGTTCGGCAAGATGACGCTAATCGGCGTACTTCTCGAACTCCAATTGATCGCCGGCGACCGTTTCCGTCTCCGCCAGCGTTCCCGCGGGGAGTTCGAGTACTGAGTGCGCCAGAAGGCTCATCGAGATGCGGCCGCGCACCATGTTCGCGCGGATCTTTAGCACCTTGCGCTTGCGGCTGAGGAATGCAATGTCGATCGGGAACTTCATGCGGAAGGTGTGGACGGCCTGGGTCGGGATCAGGAGGCCCTCGCCGGGGTCGAGCTTCAGGTGCTTGAGGAGGCCCGTGTTGCGCTTGGCGATGGTGTCGGCGATATCGGCGCGGTCGGCCAGGACGCGGCCTTTCGAGTTGGTGATTCTGAGTTTAGGCAAGCGAGTCCTTTGTTGAGACGAAGACAGGCCGGCTGGAGAGCCAGCTCGCCGGCGTGACTGGCGGCCCCACAGTTTGAGAAAAGCAGATCCCTCGCTGCGCTCGGGATGACGTGGGTGTTGAGGGCGCCCGGGATGACGTGGGTTTTGGGAGGCACGTTGACTCAGCTGATGCACTACCTATTCGCGACCTCACGCTACAATTGAAGCATGGAGCAAGGTACGAACACAGTCCATGAATTAGCGACGTTTGGCGCGGGATGTTTTTGGGGAGTCGAGGCGGCGTTCCGAAGGCTCGCTGGAGTCGCGTCGACGCGAGTCGGCTACGCGGGCGGCGATAAGCGCAACCCGACCTACAAGGACGTGTGCACGGACACTACCGGGCACGCGGAGGTGGTGGAGGTGACGTTCGACCCGGCCGTGATCAGCTATCACGATCTGCTGAATGTGTTTTGGGAAAATCACGATCCGACCACTAGGAATCGCCAGGGACCGGATGTGGGGAGACAGTACCGCTCGGTGATTTTCGTGCATTCGCCGGAGCAGGAGATCGAGGCTCGCGCATCGCGCGACGCGACGCAGAAAAATGTCAAGCGTCCGATTGTCACCGAGATCGTTCCGGCGCAGGAATTTTGGGCTGCGGAAGATTATCACCAGCAGTACCTCGAAAAGCGCGGGCTGGCGCACTGCCATATTTAGAGCTTGGTCGAAATAATAGACGGGCCGACGAGGGCGTCGGCGGCGGTCCAGGGGGGACCGCCCCACATCGGAATACTCGCTTCACGACGTTAGGAATCAGGATCATTCTTGAAAATTGGATTTGTCAGTCTGGGATGCCCGAAGAACCTCGTTGATACCGAGGTGATGATGGGCCAGCTCACGGCGTCGGGGCATGAGTTGACGCCGCATCCCTCCGATGCCGACGTCATCGTGGTCAACACGTGCAGCTTCATCGATCCGGCCAAGCAGGAATCGGTGGACACGATTCTGGAAATGGCGGAGTACAAAAAGACCGGGCGCGCGAAGCGGTTGATCGTCGCGGGATGCCTGGTCGAGCGCTATCGCGGCGACATTCAGAAGAATATGCCCGAAGTGGACGCGGTGATCGGCACCAATGAGCTGGAGCGCATCACGGCGCTGTGCGAAGGAGTGACGGCAGCACCGGCGAATCCATTCGAGCCGTACCTGTATCACGACATGACGCCGCGCGTGCTGGCGACGCCGAAGCATTTCGCCTACGTGAAGATTGCCGAGGGTTGCGATCATCCCTGCACGTTCTGCGTGATCCCGCAATATCGCGGGGCGTTTAGAAGCCGTCGTTTTGAATCGGTGATCTCGGAAGCGACGCGGCTTTTTTCACAAGGCGTCCGCGAGATCAATCTGATCGGCCAGGATACGACGTGCTACGGCGAGGATTTCGGAATGAAGGACGGGCTTGCGACGCTGCTCGCCCGGCTGGCCCAAATCCCAACCGATCATGAAAAATGGGTGCGGTTTCTGTACTGCTATCCCAACAAAGTCACGCAGAAACTTCTCGACACGATCGCCGAGCATGATGCCTTGGTGAAATACATCGACATGCCGCTGCAACACGCCAGCGCGCCGGTTTTGAAGCGCATGAAGCGCGGATCACATGGGAATTACTTCCTTCGTCTTATCGACAATATCCGTAAAACGATTCCTGGCGTGGGGATTCGGACCAGCATGATCGTCGGATTTCCCGGCGAGACTGAGGAGGATTTCGAGACACTCTGCCAATTCGTCGAAGCGGCACAGTTCGATCGCCTGGGTGTGTTCTCGTATTCGGACGAAGATACCAGCGCCAGTTTTGCTCTCGACCAGAAGGTCGACGCGCGCACGATTTACAATCGCAAGCGGCGGTTGATGTCGCTGCAACGGAAAATTTCGAGCGCGCGAAATCGGAAGCTGATCGGGCGCGAAATGCAGGTGCTGGTGGAAGGCCCGTCGACCGATTCCGAACTGGTGTGGCAGGCGCGGTTGTCGACGCAGGCTCCGGAAATCGACGGCGTCTGCTATATCTCCGATCCCGGCGAGGGGCCGCTGCGCGCGGGCGAGTTTCGCGCCATGCGCATCACCAAAGCGCACGATTACGATTTGACTGGCGAGTTGGTTGACGGCGCGTCGGAGGCTTCGCATCCGGCGCTGATTCAATTGGCTGTATGAGTCCGATTCTCTCTATATCGGGCGGGGGACAGACCGCTCGGTGGGTTTGAAGAATTGACGGCAGTCCCGAAAAGCAGATCCCTCGCTGCGCTCGGGATGACGTGGGTGTGGATATATGAAATGTCCGATCTGCAAAAGGAAAGTCAAGTTCAACGATCCCTTCATGCCGTTTTGCAGTGACCGGTGCAAGGAAATCGATCTGGGTAACTGGGCTTCGGAAAAGTATGTCATTCCGGGGGACGAGCTACCGCCGGACGAGTCTCCTTCAATCCACTCGCCCCGGCTGGACGACGAGGAGAATTGACCACCCTCGCCCGGATTATCGCGACGTGGTTTTATTGCGGACTCGTCCCGTTGGCTCCGGGAACGGCTGGATCGATTGCGGCAATCGCGATCGCTTGGGCGCTGAATCGCTACTTGGGGGTGCAGCCGTTGTTGATCGCCGGACTCGGAGCGCTCCTGGCTGGGCCCGGAATTTGGGCCGCCGGCGTCACGGCGAAAGCGTTGGGGAAAGAAGATCCGCAGCTTGTAGTTGTGGACGAAGTGGTCGGGCAGTGGATCACGATCGCGGGCGCGGTCACATTGAGTTCGACCGCCGCGAGCGCGTTGAACGGAAGCCTGTTGAACTGGAAAGCCTGGGTGCTAGCGCTGGCCCTGTTTCGCTTATTCGATGTGTGGAAGCCGCCGCCGGTGAGGCAGCTCGAAAGATTGCCGGGTGGGCTGGGAATCGTCGCTGACGACGCGATGGCAGGCGTGTATGCGGCGCTGGTCCTGTTCGTGGCGGGACGGCTCCATTTGTACTAAGGTATGTGTCGACGCGGCGCGCGGGAGGAAAATGTCGAGATGTCCGGAACGGATCCGCACCCCGGAAATCTGGAAACGGCCCGCATGGCTGAATCGCGCACAACGGCACGAGCGGCCTCTGCGCTGAAGCGTGCGCCAAACTGGAGTGTAAGAGATTCGGGCTACGGCGTATATTAGAAGCAGCAGCATTCCTATGGCTTTTCGCAAGACTCCACCCGACCCGAAGCCTCAAATAGCCGAAGTTTCGCCGGTCGCGGCGATTCCCGGCGGCGAGTTTCAGATTCGCGGCAAAGGACTCGCGCCCGCTAGCGCCGCCGGCAATTCCGCATCCGGCGTTTCTACTCTCGGCGCTTCCGCTAACGACCGGCGCGACACGCGTGAGAGGCGCGCGCAGGTTCGCTTCGGCAGCGTTCCGGCGCCCATTGTGATTGGCTCGGATTCGTTCATCATCGCGCGTGTCCCGGATGGCGCTTCAGGCAGCGAAATGACCATCGGCGGCGATCATCACACCAGCGCGTGGAGGTGCGAGATCGGCATTCAGATCGCCGAGGGGTTGCATCCGGTGGCGAACCCGGTAGTGGACCCCCACGGCAACATATATACGACGTTCAGCGGATCGCCGGGACAGAAGACCCCGGTTTCGATTTATAAAATCGACGCGCACGGCCGCTCCAAACCGTTCGTAAGCGACTTGATGAATGCGACCGGACTCGCGTTTGACGCCGACGGTGTGCTGTACGCGTCCAGCCGGCACGAAGGCGTGGTGTACCAGATCTCGCCGGGCGGGAATCTCTCCGTATACGTGGAAGGCATGGGCGTGGCGACCGGCGTGGTGTTCGACGCCGACGGCAATCTCTACGTCGGGGACCGCAGCGGCACGGTTTTCAAGATCAGCCGGCAGCGCCAGATTTACGTGTTCGCGACCATCGAGCCGTCCATCGCGGCGTACCATCTCGCCTTCGGGCCGGATGGCTATCTGTATGTCACCGGGCCGACCACGTCGAGTTTCGATTGCGTGTATCGCATCTCCTCCGCCGGCGAGGTAAGCGTGTTCTACCGCGGCCTGGGCAGGCCGCAGGGAATGGCGTTCGACGCGAAAGGGAATCTGTACGTGTCGGCGTCGCTGGGGGGACGCCGCGGCGTGGTGCGCCTGGGGCCCAATCTACACGCGAGTTCCCATGCCGACGCCGAGCTGTTCCTCTCCGGGCCGCAAATCGTCGGGTTGGCGTTTACGCGGTCGAGAGCGCTGGCGCTCGCCACCAACAATTCCATCTATCGCGTCGATGTGGGGATCGAGGGGCGGCGAATTTTCTAGGGTGCCCGACGCTGAAATCATCGCCGTGGGCTCCGAGCTTCTCACCCATGAGCGCGTCGATACGAACTCGCTCTTTGTCACCGAGCAGCTCAACGCGCTGGGTATTGAGGTCCGCCGTAAGGTCGTCGTCGGCGACGATCGCGCCCGGCTGACGGAGGCGATTCGCGATGCTCTATCGAGGGCGGAAATTGTGGTGCTCAGCGGCGGCCTCGGTCCTACCGAGGATGACCTGACGCGCGACGCGGTCGCCGATGCGCTGGGTCGAAAGCTGGTTTTCAGCCAGGAGATTTGCGAGCAGATCGAGGAGCGATTTCGCCGCTTCCAGCGCAAAATGGTGGAGATCAACAAGCGGCAGGCGTACCTGGTGGCAGGAGCCGATGCGCTCGAAAATCCGCGCGGCACCGCGCCGGGACAGTGGATCGAAACGAACGGGGAGACGGGCGGGCGCATCGTGATGCTGCTGCCGGGGCCGCCCGGCGAGCTGAAACCGATGTTTACCGATCAGTGCGTGCCGCGGCTGATCCGGCATTTGCCGCCGCAGGTGATTCGTGTGCGGCAGTTTCGCGTGGCCGGCATGGGCGAATCCGATCTCGACCAGCTTATCGCGCCGGTGTACATCAAATACACCAATCCCACGACGACGATTCTGGCCGGCGCGGGTGATATTCATGTGAACCTTCGCGCGCGCGGCGAAACTGAAGAGGAGGTCGAGCGGCTGCTGGACGAAGTTGCCCCGCCGATCGAAGCGCTGCTGGGGGATCGAATTTATTCGCGCAACGGCGATTCGCTCGAGACCGTGGTCGGCGAACTCTTGCGCCGTCGCAAAGCCACGCTCAGCGCCGCCGAAAGCTGCACCGGTGGGATCTTCGGCCAGCGGATCACCAGCATCCCCGGCAGCTCGGATTATTTCACCGGAGGATTCATTGCCTACAGCGATGCCATGAAGACCGCGCTGCTGGGCGTCGACCCGGCGCTGATCGAGACCCACACCGCGGTGAGCGAAGAGGTGGCGCGAGCGATGGCCGCGGGCGCACGAATGAAGACCGGTTCCACTCATGCTGTATCGATCACCGGCGAGGCGGGACCGCGGAGCGCGACCGGGGCGGTGCCCGGCACGGTATTCCTTGGGTTCGCAAGTGAAGCGGGTACGGACGCGCGCAAGCTGCATCTGCCCGGGGATCGCAATCGGATCCGCAGTCTGGCGGCACAGTCCGCGCTCGATTTCGTGCGTCGAAAGTTGATGACTGGCTGAAAACAGTTTAGCCACGCATTCACACGAATGAACACAAATCCATCATGTATGTCCTATCCGTGTTTATTCGCGCATTCGCGGCTAAGTGTCTTCAGCAGAAGCTTTAGGGATTCGTCACCTGGGTCGCACCCCGGATCACCACGGCCGTTCGCGGGTCGGGTGGCGGCGTGATCACGCCTGTCAATTCCACGGAATCGCCTTCGGGCGCGCGAGCGCCCGGATGGAACTGGATCTGGAAGGTCTTTCCGATTTCCGGCACCTCCAGCTTCGACGCTTTCAGCGTCCCGCGCACGCTCACCTTGGTGTCGCCGGGAGTAAATCCGACGCGCTTGATTGCATCCCATACCTGCTCGACGCCAGTGCGGTTCTTCTCCGCCAGGTCCAGCCGAACCGTCCCCGCCTTGAAATCGACCTCGGCTTTCTCCACCCCCCGCAGCCGCTGTAACGATGCCGCCAGCGTCGCCGAGCACGATTCGCAATTCATATCGCGGATGAAAACTTCAATGTGAAGGAACTCGGCGCGCGCATTGGCCTCAACACCTGCCGCGCAAATCAGTAGAACGGCGATTCGGGTCCACATGATCGTAGGTTAGCCAAAATAATCCGTTCACACTTCGAGGGGCCCGTCCGATAACGGGAATGTGCTTCCACTCACGGAATCGAACCTGGAAGTCGATGTGGCGCAATCGCGCGCGCTGAAGCAGCGGGCGCTGGGTGCGCTCGACAAGCTTCCGCCGTTCTCGATCATTATGAACCGGCTGATTGTCTCCCTGGCCGGAGAGGAAGTGGGATTCGCCGCGCTGGCCGACCTGGTCGAGAAGGACACGGTCATCTCCGGGAACCTTCTTCACATGGTCAATTCGGCGTTGCACTCGCGGCGCGGCACCATCAATTCGGTGCGCCATGCGCTTTCGCTGCTGGGTGTCGAGAAGGTGCGCAACGCGGTGCTGGGCATGTCCGTTACGCGCATGTGGAGCCACGTATACATGCCGCCATCGTTATCCATGGCGCGATTCAACATCCACTCGTCAGCGGTTGCAATCTTGAGCGATTGTCTGGCGCAGCGGGTGCCGGTGAGTTACGGCGAAGGCGCCTTTATCGCCGGGCTTCTACACGACGTGGGACGCCTGCTCATCGCCTTGAGCCTTCCCGACGAACATCGGATCGTCGCGGAAATGCACTGGAGGACCGGCCGCCCGGTGTGCGATTGCGAGCTCGAGATTCTGGGCTTCTCGCACCCCGAGCTCTCGGCCGAAGCGCTGACCTTCTGGAATTTGCCGGAACCGATCCGGGTGGCGGTTTTGTACCATCACCATCCTGAGGCCGACGATTCCCCCGACTCCATCGCGGGTAAACGCCAGATCCGGCTGAGCCGCGTCGTGGGCGTCGCCGACGAGTACGTGAACTCGCTGGGCATTTCGATCCTGTTCGCCGACGAGCTCGTCGGCACAGATGATCCGCCCTCAGGAGCCGACGTGAGGCCGGCCCCAGACGATCGGCGATTGGGCGGCGGCGGGGCGGAGTTGTTCGGATCGCTGGGCTTGGATGAGAGCCGGACGCGAGAGTTGCTCGCTGAATTCAACGCTGAACGCGACGCGATGGCGCAGTTCTTCCGCTAGATTTTCCGGCAGAGGTGGCGTACGCATGCTTGCATGCGCCATTTTCCGCCTCCAAACTTTCCTCTTGACGAGCCGCCATGGATGTGCTAGATTTTTAGCATGCTGCTAGTCTTTCAGCAAGTTCAGCATGATTCCAAAGACGCCCCGCCTTACGGAATCGGCGCGGAGGCCAATTCATGAGCGTGTCGGCTCTGAGCAGGCGAGAGCGCCAGATCATGGATATCCTGTATCAGCGCGGTAAATCGTCCGCCTCTGAAGTGCGCGAAGCCATGCCCGACGCACCCAGCTATTCGGCGGTTCGCGCGATGCTGCGCGTGCTTGAAGAAAAGGGGCACGTGAGGCACCGCAGCGAAGGCCTGCGCTATGTCTACCTGCCGATGGTGGCGCATGACAAAGCCAGACGGTCGGCGGTAAAACATCTGGTGGATACATTTTTCAGCGACGCGCCCGAGGACGTCGTGGCAGCCTTGCTGGATGTTTCCTCGCAACGCGTCACGCGCGCGGAATTGGATCGCATGTCGGAAATGATCGAGCGGGCGAAGCGAGAGGGCAAATAGGTTCGAGCGAGAGAGTAAATCAGGCCAAGCGGGAGGATTATTTAGCATGTCGACCGAAGCGATGTTTTCCATTTTCGTCGGCGCCGCCATCAAGAGCGTCGCGGTGTTGGCAGCTGCCTGGGCTGTGACGTTCCTGATGCGCGGGCGATCGGCTGCGTCCCGCCACCTGGTGTGGACCGCGTCGGCGGCGGCGCTGCTGGCGTTGCCGTTTCTATCGGCTTCGCTTCCGCAATTGCGGGTGCCGGGCGGAACCCTGCTCTCGTCGGCGTCATCCAGATTGCAGGCTGTGATTTTCCAGACCACGGTGACGGCGAACAGGACTGACGGTGTTGCTGGAAGTTCGAGCGCAGCGGCGCGTGAGCAGCCTGCTTCGGCAATCCCGGCGGCGGCGAAGCGGGACGCGCCCAATCTCAACTGGCGCCTCTGGATCATGCTCGTGTGGGCCGTGGGCGCGGCCGCCGTGTTGGCTCGGATGCTGGCCGGCTGCATCGCGGTCTGGCGTGTGCGCCGCAAAGCGCCGCTCTTCTCCGATCGCGCGGCTTGCACTAACGTGTCCAGCGAAATATCCCAGTCGCTGGGCATCCGGCGTCATGTTGATATTTTGGAGAATCGCGCGGGCACTATGCCGATGACGTTCGGCTTCTTGAAGCCCGCCGTTTTCATGCCTACCGACGCCACCGCGTGGTCCCAAGAGCGGCGCCGCATCGTATTGCTGCATGAATTGGCCCACGTGCGCCGCGGCGATGTTGCCGCGCACCTGTTCGCTCGCGTCGCTTTCGCGTTGTACTGGTGGAATCCACTGGTGTGGACTGCCTGGCGCGAATTCCTTAAAGAGCGCGAACGGGCTACCGACGATCTGGTCTTGAGCGCAGGCACGCGCGCGTCCGATTACGCCGGCCATCTGCTCGAAGTTGCCCGCACCATGCGTGCGTCTTCAGCCACCGGTTGGGCCGCCATCGCCATGGCCCGTCCGTCGCAGCTTGAAGGGCGGCTGGTCGCAATACTTGATACCGATGTAAATCGAAAGACTCCGGGCCGCGCGGGAGCCTGGGTTGCCGCGGCAATCGCCATCGCGATGGTTGCTCCTCTCGCCGCCGTGCGCGCCCAGGACGCGACGCCAACCGTTCCCGCCGACGTCGACGCTTATATTCGAGCGGCAACTTCGCAGAAGAACCACGAAATGCTGGAGGTCGCGGCGAAGGCGGCCGAGCAGGCGCAGAAATACGACACCGCACAGGCGCTGCTCCAGTCGGCGGCCGCGATTCGAGCGGATGTTTCCGGTGAGCAGAGCGTCGAGTACGCGCTCGGGCTTCTGAAGCTTGGCGATCTGGAAGAGAAGCGCAAGAATTCCGCTTCGGCGACGGAGTCCTATACCAAGGCCGCCAACATCCTCGGCAATAAGCCCGAGGCGGTGCCCGCGCTGACGTATCTGGGGACCAACGCCCTGGTTCAAAAGAATTTCGAGCAGGCTTACGGTTATTTTGAACGCTTACAGATCGCCGACCCGGCGCACGCCGGCCGCGCGCTCATGTGGATGGGGATCGTCAAGCGCAACGAAGGCAAACCGGACGAAGCCGAAGCGCAGTTCAAGAACGCGCTGGCGATCCAGGATCCGGAGTCGCTGGACGCGGCCAACACTATGACAATTTACGCCCAGCTCCTGCGGAAACAGGACCGTCCTGAGGAGGCTGCGGATATGACTGCTCGCGCGGATGCCGTTCGCAAAGCCGCCATCCTGAGGCCGATCAAGGCTGTCCTCCAGCAGGCCGCCGAGCGCGCGGCGCAGTTTCGGTCCCAAACCGCGAATAACCAAGCGACCGGAAAGTATGACGACGCGCAGATCAGCTCGCAATCCTCCACGGCTCCAGGGGCTGCGGCTCCGAATGGAGTGTACAAGATCGGCGGCGACGTGAGCCAGCCCCAGCTCGTGAAGAAGGTCGAGCCGTCCTATAGCGAATTGGCGCGCGTCGCCCAATTTCAAGGATCGGTAGGGCTCTCCATCGTGGTCGGGACCGACGGCACCCCGCAGAACATTCAGGTCGTGAAGCCCCTGGGATTCGGTCTCGACGAAAAAGCGGTGGAGGCGGTCAGCCAGTGGCAGTTTAAGCCCGGAACTAAAGCGGGCCAGCCGGTGCCCGTCTTCGCGAATATCGAAGTGAATTTCCGGCTGCTGTAACTCCGGTGCGCCCGGGCGTTATAATGCGCAAGGATGGGGATGACGCGACACCCGGCAGTCGGCATCTTGTTGGAAGTGACGCTGCTTCTGGGCGCGGTGGCAGCGCCGCTAAGCGCTCAATCAGCGGCGGGCCAGGCCACGCCAATTCAGTCAACGGCAGCGACAGGGAGCCGGTTGGCGTTCGACGTCGCTTCCGTCAAGCCGAACAAGTCTGACGACCAGCCGAACTCTAACTTTCCCCTCGGGCCTGGGGACGTCTATACGCCCAACGGAGGCTTCTTCTCGGCAACTAATCAACCGCTGATCGCCTACATCGCGTTCGCATACAGGATTATGAGTAACCAGGCGCAGTACCTCCGGCCCCAATTGCCGGAGTGGGTCACGACGGACCGGTTCGACATCCAGGCGCGCGCAGAAGGAAATCCCGGTAAAGACCAGATGCGACTGCTGATGCGCTCCATGCTTGCCGATCGCTTCAGGCTGGCCATTCATACGGAGACTCGCGAGGTCCCCGTGCTCGCGTTTGTGTTGCTAAAGCCCGGGCTCACTGGCCGCCGGCTGTGGCGGCATCCCAACGACGCTTCGTTCAGCGAGGAAGACCGCGCCATGTTCCGTCGCGCGTGCCCTCCGAGCGTCGCGTCCGCTCCCGGTTCGGCGGCTTCGCCAGTCGAGACTGCGTCTGGTGAAACCAGGGCAGGCGAATTACCGGAAAGCTGCAAGGGTAGGTTCGGCGTGCGTCCCACCGCGCCCGGCCGCGTGCGCTTCGTGGGCCGGAAACGTGACCATCGGGTTTATTGCGGATACGTTCAGCGAGGGAACCGGCTTCGGTCGCCCGATGATCGATCAGACCGGGCTCCGCGGCGCTTTCGATTTCAACATCGAGTTCACTCCGGAGCGAAAAGCCGCCCCGCCTGCGCCGGATTCCGCGCCGGACGACTCCGTGCTGCTGTTCCAGGACGCTTTGAGGGAACAGCTCGGGATCATGCTCGAATCTAAGAAGGGCCCGCTCGAGGTTATCGTCGTCGATCATATCGAGCACCCCACTGAAAATTGACTTGCGACGCCTCCCCGCGACAGCCTCCGAGCCCGAAGGCCAACGTGCTGCTCGCCTTTGAAGTAAAATAGTCCCCGAGTTGGGAGGTCACCGTGAAACCATTTCTATCGATTGCCATGTTTGCGATCGCGGCCGCGCCGGCGTTCGCGCAGCCCGTCGAGATTCCCTTTGAATCCGTGCCGAACGCGGTCAGAATGCCGGAGGGCATGTACCTCGGCGAAGCGTCCGGCGTCGCCATCAACTCGAAGAAACACATCTTCGTGTATTCGCGCGGCAACTCGACCGGTCCCGCTTACGCGGCCACTGCATCGCAGTTGCTCGAATTCGATCCGACCGGAAAATTCATCCGCGAGATCGGCCACAATCTCTACGCCTGGTCGTTCGCGCATGCCGTGCGCATCGATAAGGACGACAACATCTGGGCCATCGACAAAGGCTCGGATATGATCATCAAGTTCGACCCGCAGGGCCGTGTCACGATGGTCTTCGGCCGCAAGAAGGAAGCCTCCGATGAAGCCGGCCCCTGGACCCGCGTGAATCCGCCGCGGCCCGCCCAGGACGGCCTATTTCGCCAGCCCACCGACGTCACCTGGGACCCGCAGGGCAACATCTTCATCAGCGACGGCTACATCAATTCGCGCGTCGCGAAATTCGACAAGACCGGAAAATGGGTCAAGCAGTGGGGCGGGCCCGGCCGCGAAACCGGCCAGTTCAACACGCCGCACAGCATCGCCGCCGATGCCAAGGGCAACATCTATGTCGCCGACCGCGGCAATCACCGCATTCAGGTGTTCGATCCGGAGGGCGCCTATCAGCGCTCCATCACCATCAGCGTTCCTGTTCCTCCCGATGTTCAGCCGTGGTCGGGCGCGAAGCCGACGCCGGAACAGGCGAACGGCGGAGGATTGATGAGTGGCGGCACGCCTTGGTCCATCTGCATCACGCCGCCTGGGCCGACGCAATACCTGTTCGCCTCCGACGCCTATCCCGGACGCGTGTACAAAATGGCGCTGGACGGCACGGTGCTCGGTTACCTGGGAACGTCCGGTCGTCAGCTAAAAGAGTTCGGCTGGATTCATGAGATGGCGTGCCCCTCGGAAAACGAAGTGTGGGTCGCCGAGATTCTGAATTGGCGCGTCCAGAAACTGATCCTGCATCCGCCCGGCGGAGCGACCCATACCGGCGGGCGTTAACGCTCGCAAATCGGAATACGCTTGATGTGGGGCCGCCAGTCCTGGCGGCAAGCCGGCTTTCTGGCCGGCTTCAACTAGCTATTCATATCGCAACAAGACCAGCGGATCTACCCGAGCCGCCCGGCGCGCGGGAATCCAACACGCGGCCAGCGCGACCACACTCAACATCAACGTTACGCCAACCAACGTAACCGGATCGTTCGCGCGAACCTCGTACAACATTCCAGAAAGCACGCGGCTAAGGGCTAGCGATCCGGCGAGTCCCGCCGCAATTCCAACCGCGATCATCCCCAACCCCTGCCGCAGCACGTGACGAATCACGTCGCCAGGTTGAGCGCCGAGCGCCTGCCGCACCGCCAGTTCGCGCATTTGCCAGCGGACTCTGCACGAAACCACGCCGTACACGCCAATAATCCCGAGGATCCCCGCCAGCCCCGCGAACGCGAATAGCAGCGCGGCTATAAAGCGCGGCGTCGAAACAGAATCGGAGAGACGTGTGTTGAGCGTTTCGACCGTGCTGACCGGCTGATGGGGGTCGATCGTGGAGACGGCCTTGCGAAGCTCATTCGCGATGACGGATTCGCTCAGCGGCGACTTCACGATCACGCCGACATCGGTGAAAGCCTCGGTGGGGCCGTAGGGATAGTAAACCGCGGGTTCCGGTGCAGCGTTCAATCCGGAAGTCTTCACGTCTGCGACGATCCCAATAATCTCGAATACCGATCCCGACGGGCCGAATCCGAGATGCTGGCCTAAGGGATTCTCTCCGGGAAAATATTTCTCGGCGAGCGCGCGATTGACCACGCACACTTCGAAGCGATCCGATGCATCGAACAAACGGCCCCGCAGCAGCGGGATGTGAAGCAGCGCGAACAATCCCGGGCTCGATTGCTGGTATCGCGCGAAGGGCCGGTGGCCGCTCTCCATCGGCATAGGCGGCCGGCCTTGAATGGCGAAAATATTCGTCGCGTGCCACGTTCCGGGCGGGATTTCCCACGAATTCGTGACCGCGGCGGCTTCAACGCCGGGCAAGTTCTGCGCGCGTTCTAGCAGTTGGTTGAGAAACTCCGACCGATGCGCTACATTCCCGCCTAGCGTCGCCCGGTTCTGCTCGTCGGCATAACGCGGACCCGATAGTCTCAGCGTCGCGGCGATCAAACGATCCGGCGTGAAGCCCAAGTTCTCATATCGCAGTTTCCAGAAACTCTTGAGCATCACGCCCGCTCCGGTCGAAAGAACCAGCAGGGTGGCGATTTCAAGCGCCGCGATGGTCGAAAGAATGCGAACCGACCCTCGCCCGCCCACCACCGCCGCTTCCCCACTTTTCACCGCCTCGGCAAGGCGAATTTCGGTAGCGCGCAGTGCCGGAAGCACGCCGAAGAAAAGTACCGTAAGAATCGCGCTTGCAATCGCGAACGCCAGCACGCGGCCGTCGAACTGGAGATGATCGAGGCCGGCAAGCTTGTACGGGCTCAACGCGAGAATCGGCGTTCGAAGCGCCCATGCAAACGCGAGTCCGAGCGCACAAGCCACTGCCGAGAGCAATGCGCTTTCCACCAGCAACTGCGCCATCAATCGCCCACGCGATGCTCCCAGCACGGCGCGAATCGCCAGCTCTCGATCGCGCGCGGTGAGCCGCGCCAGCAGCAGGTTGCTCACGTTCGCGCAGGCGATCCACAATAGAAAGCCCGCGGCGGCAAGCAGAATCCATCCTGCGGTCTTCGCGTTGCCGTAAAGATGATCCTTCAGTGCATACGAATCGATGGTGATCCGAACGCTCCACGGCGGATGCGGAAGGCGCGAGTTGATCACCAGGAGCTCCGCGTTGGCTTGCTCCATGGTCACGCCTGGGTTCAATCGTCCGACGACATTTCGCATGGCGCTGAATCCGCCATCGGTCCACGCGAGCTCGGCCGCTTCGTCTTTGCCGAGCGGAGTGAGAAGATCCACCGATTCCACGCCCGGAAACACGAAACCGCGCGGCATGACGCCGGTGATAATGTACGGCGTGTCGTCCAGCAGAATCGGCCGGCCGGCGATTTTCGGATCGGCTCCAAAGCGATCGCGCCACAGAGCGTCGGTCAGAATCGCGACGTGTTCTTGACCCTTCGCGTCTTCCTTCACCGTAAAATTGCGGCCGATCGCGGGCATCACGCCGATCATCGGAAGCAGTGACGCCGAAACGCGGGCGGTGTGCAATTCGACCGCGTCGTCCACCCCCGTAAGATTGCGCGTCTGATACTGATATCCGGCAAGCGCGGCGAACGTCTTCGATTGACGCCGCCATTCGAGAAAATGTGGAGTGAGCGTGAGATCGTCGGTGCTGCTGCCGTGCAGCAGCTCGGTCATCCAGACCAATCGATCGGGATCGGAGTACGGCAGCGGCCGCAGCGCCACCGCGTTCACCACGGTGAAGATAGCGGTGGTCACGCCGATGCCGAGCGCGAGCGACACAATCGCCGCGATCGCAAAGCCAGGGCGTCGGAGCAGAATCCGCGCCGCGTAGAACAGATCCTGGAGCATGAATCGTTAGAACCCGCTCGGCAGAGTTTGGTTCCCTGTTATGTGGGGCCGGCAGTCATGCCGGCAAGCCGGTCTCCAGACCGGCTTATCTTCGATTCAGCCCTACCGCGCCAAATCTATCCCGAGCTTCTTCATCTCTTCCGCATAGTAGCGCCGGTGCAGCAGATCCCACTCCTCGGTGCCTTCCGGAACCTCGCGCTTCTGCGAGCGGATCTTGGTGCGCACCGCGCGATCTACCTTCTCTTCGGTCTGGAGCAGTTCCGTCACCACCTTCACCAGCTCCAGCCGCACGTCGTTCGGATCGCGCTTCAGGCGGAATTCGCGGCTCTTGCGCAGCGCCGCCACGATCTTGTGCGACACGTCGTTGATCTTGTCGCGCGACAGCTTCATCTGGTCCCCGGTATCGCGCCCCGACGCGCGGATCACTTTTCGCTGCGTGATCAGCGTTTTCTTGATACGGCGGAACATGTCCTGATAGCTGACGCCCTCGCGCCGCATGTAGTCGCTGTATTGGCTGAGCATCTCGCGCACTTCGTCGTTCAGGTGATCTTCCACCGCGAGGTCGTCTTCGATCACCACTGCGATGAAGTCGGCCGCCACCTGAGGGTCGGTGGATTCGATCCATTGCGGAGTCAATCGCTTGATGATCTGGCGCGAAACGTAATCGACGAATTCTCTTGCGAGCAGCATCCCTCCCGCATAGTTTAGCAGGAGACGGCCTGCTTCTGAACCGCGACTGTACTTGAGGCGCGCCCGTCAGGGCGCGCGCGTCTTCCGAACCGCGCCCGTCAGGGCGCGCGTTCCGCCTTTCGCGGGTCAGGAACCTCGCGCACACGCTCAATTCGGACCGCTGCCCCGCTGACCGCCGGCGCCGTGACCCGATCGAAACTCGTCGTCGATCTCCTTCCGCCCGGCGAAACCCTCTTCAGTCCCGTGCCAGAACCGGATGCGGTCTTCCCCCAGCTTCCAGCACAGGCACACTTCGCGTCCGCGATACAGCGAAAGAAAATCGATCAGCCCGATATCCAAATCCTTCACCAGCGCCCCGATGTGTTCGATCTGCTCGAGCGACTCCTTAAGCGCGGCGGCACTCGTATCGCGGCGCGCGCGGGCGGCCAGATAGGCTCCGCGATCGACGCGCGCTCCGCCGGACATGCGGATGTGCTGAACGCTGCAGTCCAGCTCGTCGTCTGCTTTCAGATACTCGGACCTGTGGAATAGCGCGTCGCGCAGGCAGCGCTCCACGTGGGGAAGGAGTTGCTCGGATTCAGCCAGTGAGAAATATCGAGGCATGCTCTTGAGCGCGCAGGCTGCTCGTGCCGCTGGTGGCACAGGCTTCAGCCTGTGGGAGCGTTTCTTCAGCAACCTCTTTAGCGCGCTTCATCATCTTTCCACAATCTCTCGATCGCCGGCTTGAATCGCGAATAAAGATAGGACACCAGCAGCAGCATCACGCCCAGAGCCAGGAACGCTGTGATTCGAAAAATACGGCTCAGCTCCCAGATGTCGCTCAGGTACAGCTTCACCACCACGGCGCCCATCAATCCCAGGCCCAGCACTCGATTGATCACGCTGCGCGTGGCCACGCCCAGGATCACCAGCGTCAATGCATACAGCGCCATCAGGATGGAGATAGCCATCGTCTCGACGCTGAGAACGTCGGCCGGAGCAGTGTTGCGCTCGGCCCATCCGACTACTTCCATACCGAGGTTCCAGAGCATGACCAAATGCCCCCCGACATACGGAACCGCGGCGGGGAATCCGAATTGCGCGAATCGTGCCGCCAGCCACAGGCCCACGGCCGAGACCGTGAACGTCACGAACCGCAAGCCGAATGCGCCGGAAACCATCCAGGCGTCAAACGCGAACAAACGAACCAGCACCAGCGCGAATATCGCCCACGCCGTGAGGTTGAGCCTCTCATTCTTATAGCGAGCCGCGAGCCACGTCAGCGCCGACGCCTGTAGCGCCCACGCGATGGTGATCCGGAATCCGTCGAGCTGAATCGGAATCGCGAGGGTCAGAAATGCCAGCGAGACGCCTACCGCGAGCACGGAGGGTTCCCTCTGTTCGCGCATCGACAACAGCTTCGCGGCGCCCACATGCACTACCGCCATCGCCACGGCAAACAGCCCCATGTATTGGTGGTAGTCGTGATCGAGCAGCCGATAAGTCGCGATGAAGTAGGTGACGGCGTTCGCCACCATCATCCCGAGATCGGTGCTTCGAATAGTTCGGTGACATAGCACCGCCCACCATGGAACCCACAGGAAGAAAAGTATGAATCCGAGCGATAACAACCCAAACGTAAATTCTATTGAGAAGAGAACGTGGACCGGTCCTGACAAGTTGGCGACCCACCATCCGTACGGCAGCCAGAAACAGAACAGGGTCCACGGCGGCGTCTCTCGCCATCGGCGGAATTCGGCTACGGCCAGCCCGCCGCCCGCGAAGATCAGGTTCAGAAACAGAACGCGCGCGGACTGCCCTTCAATCGCGATGGCTGACAGAGCGGCGAGCAGTTGCGCTGCAAACACAATCGCCCGCGCCTGGGCGACCGCGAACTGCGCATAAAAGGCGATCGCGAAGGTGGTGGCAACGGCGCGATCCACGTCTCCAAACCACTTCGCGTACCAGCCGGAATACAGCAGGACTGTCGCGGCCCCGCTCAGGTATTCGGTCCACTGCCAACGCCGTGCGCGGGTGAGCGCCAACCCGCCTACGTTCAGAACGAACGTGTAGCCGAACAGGAACCACGGATGGTCCTCTCCGGTCGAAAGCAGAACCGGAGTCAGATAGCCGCCGAGCAGCGCAAGCATCGCGATCGCCTGCGAGTTGTACTGCAATCCCATCAGGCCCGACGCAACCGTGGTCAGCGCCATCAGCGAAAAGGCCGCGCTCTGCGGGAGCAGCGCATACAACACGGAGCTCGCGTAGAAAGAAAGATACAGCAGCGCGATCCCCAGTCCCATCAATCCTTGGGCGAAGACCGCATGCCCGCGGCGCCACATGCGATCCCCGAAAAACAGCGAGACGATCGCCGCCAGGATACCCAGCGCCACGCGTGTGACGGGGCCGATCCAGCCGCTGTCCACTGCGTACCTGAAAAAGAACGCGGCGGCAAAGATCAGCGTGACCACCGCGATGCGGTTGATCCAGTTCAAGCCGACTTGGGTTTCGAGCTCCGGTCGGGTTTCGAGATGTGGTTGCGTCTTGAGATGCGGTTGCGCTTCGAACTGGGGAGCGGGCTCAATCACGGGCGGCGCTCCCATGGACTCGGCTTGGATGGGCGATGGCGAGAGCGGCGTAACAGCCGCAAGAGCTGGAGGCCCAGACTCAGGTTTCGGAAGCGGCGGCGGTTGCGCTGGTTGCCCAAGTGACGTGGCTTGTGGAGGGGCCTTGAGTAGGGCCGTGGATTCAAGGTGACGGACCCGCGACTCCAGCTCATCCTGGCGTCGGTGCAGCCGGATGAGCGACGCTGATATCGCGTCGAGGTGCTCCTGATCGGGCGGAGTCATTTCATTCACACTACACTAATAATTAGAATCAAATATGAGCGAATCCGATTTCCCGCTGCCTCCCGCGACATTCGAATTCCTGGTGTTCTCCCTGAAGATGCAGGCGGAACTGCGGCTGGGCATCGTCGCGATGCCGGGCGAGGAGCAGGACGGCCCCGATCTTCGCGCGGCACGCCATACCATCGACATGTTGGCCATGGTTCAGGAAAAGACGCGCGGCAATCTGTCCACGCCGGAGCAGAGGTTGATCGAGAACTCCTTGACGGAGCTGCGATTCCGCTTCGTCCAGGTGAGCGAGGACACTGCCAAAGCCGCCGCCTCGAAGACGCCCGGTCCGGCTGACGACGCTAAAGAGCAACCCCAACCCCAGGCATCCGCTGAAGGCGCCGGCGACTCGGGCAAGACCGCGGAATGAGCGCGCCGGCATCTCTTCCGGCGATCCACATCACCGTGCTCGGATCGGGCACCAGCGCCGGCGTGCCGACCATTCTCTGCGGCTGTGCGGTATGCACGTCATCCGATCCGCGCGATCAACGGCTGCGGCCGTCCATTCTGATTCGCTTCGATCAATCCGGCTTCGGCGAACGAGCCGTGCTGATCGACACGACTCCGGACTTTCGCGCGCAGGCCCTCCGCGCCCGCATTCAGCGCATCGACGCAATTGTTTACACGCACTCGCACGCCGATCACATTCTCGGCCTCGACGATGTCCGGCCGTTCAACTATCGCCAGAAACAGGCGATTCCGCTGTACGGAACCGCCGCCACGCTGGACGCGATCCAGCGCGTTTTCTGCTACGCCTTTGAAGATCCGCCCGCGGGTACCGCGATTCCTCGGCTCAATCTGAACCCGCTCGATGGTAACCCGTTCGATTTATTTGGTTTGGAGTTCACCCCGATTACGGTGTTGCACGGCCAATCGCCGATTCTTGGATTTCGATTCGGAGCGGCCGCCTATCTCACCGATCACAGCGAGATTCCGGAGGCGTCCAAGGCCAGGCTTCAGGGGTTGGATGTGCTTTTTCTTGATGCACTTAGGCATCGCCCGCACCCGACTCATTCGACGGTGGAACGGAGTCTCGGATGGGTGGAGGAGCTGAAGCCGAGGCGGGCGTTTTTTACGCATATTTGCCACGACTTGCCGCATGAGGAGACCAACGCCGCGCTCCCATCGCACGTGCGGCTGGCGTACGACGGTCTGGAGATCGACGTGGGTAATGCCGTTGATGACGACGCGGATAACGACGCGGACAAGCACCGTGAAAACACGGTTAAGACCGCGGGAAACGACGGTAAAAACACGGTAAACGCGGCAGACCGTGCGGAGCCGGCAATTTGATGAGGATCGCACGAGATGTGGCTGAAACGGGGGGATTTAGCCCATCTGCACTGACTATCGGCAATTTCGACGGCGTTCACATCGGTCATCAGCATCTGCTGCGCAACACCCGCGATTTCGCGAAGCGGATGGGCGTGTCCGCGACCGTGTTGACGTTCGATCCGCATCCGTCGCGGGTCGTCGCGCCGGAGCGCACGCCGCGATTGCTCACGACCATCGATGAACGGTGCGCGTGGATGGCGGCCGACGGAATCGAGCAGGTGCTGGTGCTGCCATTCACGCTTGAGATCGCGCGGCTGACGCCGGAAGAGTTTGTCCGCGACATCCTGGTGAAGGCGCTGCGGGCGAAGATCGTGCTGGTGGGCGAGAACTTTCGCTTTGGGCACAAACAGTCGGGCGATACCACGGTGCTGACTGCCCTCGGCAAGCAGGTTGGCTTCGAAGTTTGTCTGGCGGAGTCGGTGACGTGCCGCGGGCAAGTGGTATCGTCCAGCGCTGTCCGAAGATTCCTGGATTCGGGCGAGGCCGGGATGGCGTGGCGATTTCTGGGGCGGCCGTATTCGATCGCGGGAGACGTGGTTCACGGGCGCGGCGTCGGGTCCAAACAAACAGTGCCGACGCTGAATCTGAATACGTCCGCGGAGGTGCTGCCGCGAAACGGCGTGTACGTGACACGGACGCGCGAGATCGGGAGCGGGCGTCGATGGAATTCAATTTCGAACATCGGGGTTCGGCCGACGTTTGAAAACCTGGAGGGCACAACGCGCGAGCTTAGTGTCGAAACATTCCTTCTGGAGCCTTTGTTTGGAGACACGCCGCAGCGGATTGTGCTGGAGTTTCTGCATCGCGTGCGCGACGAGCGGAAATTTGAGAATCCGGATGCGCTCAAGGCGCAAATCATGAGGGATGTGAGACAGGCGAACAGCTTCTTTCGGCTTGTGGGCAGGTTGCCGAAAAAGACTTAGCCGCGAATGAACACGAATGAACGCAAATGAATTGGGCTCCGAGAAGCAGATCCCTCGCTTCGCTCGGGATGACGCGGGGGTTGGTAGTGGTTCAGAACCACGACCCGCGGGTTAGAGGCTTCGATACACTATGACCATGACGATTTCCGCGGGGAAACTGAAACACCTGAAAGCGCTGTCGAACGAGCGCGGCGTGATCGCGGCCGCGGCGATGGACCAGCGCGCGAGCTTGCAGAAGGCCATCGCGACTGCGCGGGGCGTCGATCAAAAAGAGATCACGCCGCAGATGATGTCGGAGTTCAAGACCGCCGTGAGCCGAGTGCTTACTCCGCACGCGTCGGCGATCCTGCTGGATCCCGAATACGGACTGGAAGCAGCGAAGGCGCGCGCGCCGAACGCCGGATTGCTGCTGGCTTACGAGGAAAGCGGATACGACAACACCAAGCAGGGGCGTTTGCCGGACCTGTTGCCTTCCGTTTCCGTACAGCGGCTGATCGACTGGGGCGCGGATGCGGTGAAGATTCTGCTGTATTACACGCCCTTCGACGATCCCAAAGTGAACGACATCAAGCACGCCTTCATCGAGCGAGTGGGCGCGGAGTCGGATCACTATGACGTTCCCTTCTTTCTGGAATTCGTTGGTTACGATCCCAAGGGCGGGAATGAGAAGAGCGTGGAGTTCGCCAAGCTCAAGCCGCAGGTGGTGGGCGGGGCGATGCTGGAATTTTCGAAGCCGCAATATAATGTCGACGTGCTTAAGGTCGAGGTTCCGGTGAATATGGAGTTCGTCGAAGGTACTGCGGCGTACAAGGGTCAGAAAGCGTACTCGCGGGCCGAAGCGCTGGAATATTTCCGTTCCACTGCGGCGCTGACCAAGAAGCCGTTCATTTATCTAAGCGCGGGTGTGGGGAACGCGCAGTTTGTCGAGACGCTCAAGATGGCCGGAGAATCGGGTGCGGATTTCAACGGAGTGCTGTGCGGCCGGGCGACATGGAAAGACGGCATGCCGATTTACGGCAAGGGTGGCGTGAAGGCGCTGGAGGAGTGGTTGCAGAAGGACGGGGTCGCAAATATCGAGGCGGTGAATAAGGCGCTTTCGGCGGCTACGCCGTGGGCGAAGAAGCTCGGCGTCGCGGCATAAGAGCAACATGACCTACCAATCTCCCGTTTGCGGTTTCGACAAAATGACATTTCCTCCCAAGGACAACGGCATCTGCTCATGTTGCGGCACAGAGTTTGGCTACCACGACTTGCGACTCTCCCATGCCGATCTTCGTGCGCGATGGATTGCGAAGGGCGCACCGTGGTTCAGCAAGAGGATGCCTAAGCCAGATGGATGGAACCCAATCGCCCAATTGGAAAGCGTTACAGCGGGCTCGGCGTCGCGGCGTAGGTAGCCGCACGCGGTCCCTCCTATCGCGCCTGGGTGACGGTAATTGAGGAGAGGAAACGGGTCACGCCTTACCGTGATTTACCGAGAGGCTGATAAATCCGATATCCCCGCCATGGCCCGCATTGGGACCGAAGGAGAAGAAGGGCGAGCATCCGAGGATCGCATGGCGAGGTATTTGGATGGAACACACCATCCACAGCACGCGCTGGCGCCTCGGGTCATCTATGTCGCGGTGGAAAATGATTCGGCGGTGGGTTATGTCGCGGGACACCTGACGCGGCGTTATGGGTGCGACGGAGAATTGCAGTGGATGTACGTCGTCGCGGAGCACCGACGCAGGCGAGTCGCATCGGAATTGGTCAGACTGCTTGCGTCATGGTTCGCGACTCAAGCAGCCGCGCGGATCTGCGTGAACGTGGCTCCGGCCAACGCGGGCGCACGAGGCTTTTACGCTCGGCATGGCGCTGAAGATCTGAACGAGCACTGGATGGTATGGAGCGACATCAAAGCCGCGGCGTAGGCGGCGCCCGTGCTTGCTACGGCCGCGCGCGTTCCGGCTCGAAAGTGATTCGCAAGCGTGAACGCGTTGCCTCCGCGTACCGCTCAAGCGTACGGGTGCTAGGTTTGCTTCCGCCACCTTCGAGGCGGGCGATCACGGCCTGAGTCGTTTTCATTTTTCGCGCCACCTGTTCCTGAGTAAGGCCCGCGCGTGTGCGCGCTTCCATGAGGGCGGCGACAAGGGAGAACTCCTTTTCCAGCGCCTTGTATTCACGGCGGTACTTGGGATCCTTCATCCACCTTTTGTGCAAATCATCGACACGAATTCGACTCATGTGTGTAGTTCCTTTGCTGGTTCCAGCGCCAGATCAATCTCATGGCGCGAGCGAAGAGCGATGTCGACACGAGTGTCGACACAGCACGCAAGAGTGTGTGCGCCACGACAGGCCCAGTATCGCATTTTTGCAATACTCACGGACAACGAACGCGCTCCCTGACGGTCGCGCCTCAAGTTACATCCGAGCGCGACCAGGGGGTCGCGCGCGGGTGAGGGGACCCGCCCCACAAAACAACGCGCTCCCTTGCCGCTACTGATCCCACCCGCCGCGTTAAGCCGCTCCCAGTGGGTGGTCTCCTCACACGGCGAAATGTTTCAATCGCCCCAGCGTTTGTAAATGTTCGGTGAAAACCGCAATGACCGCGAACTGTTTATGCGGTTGGTTCGTCTGTATGAGAGAACGCGCACGGCATTAGTAAAAGGCACCGGGAGCAAACTCATCGAGAGCAAAAAAAGCACCGAGAGCAAACGCGTCAGTAAGACGCACCGGGAGCAAATGCATCGACAGTAAAACCCGTCGAACGTAAGCCCGTCGAAGGTAAACCCGTAGAAGTTAATCCATCCAAGAGGAGAAGTGTGTCTATGAACCGATTCAACGTAACCACCGCAATTCTAGTAGTGCTTCCGGCGTGTTTCGCACCTTCCATGCGAGCCGACGATCAGAGCAAGGCAAGTCATCTCACCATAAATCAACCGGTCATGGTCGAGAATACGCTCTTGGCGCCCGGCGAGTATGTATTCAAGTTGACCCAACCGGACGGCAATCACAGCGTGGTTAGCATCTATAGCGCCGACGGTGTTCGACTGAAGAAGGTTGTGATTGGCTGCTCGGCGTACCGGGCGAACGCCAGCGAGAAAACAATGTTCACGATTTCTCAACCTCAAGCAAACCAAGCAGGCACGCTCAATTACTGGTTCTACAAAGGTGAGAACTTCGGAGTCGAGTTCCCGGCGAAGAAGTTGACTGGTGAAGCTTGGCCGGCCGCCAAATCCAAGGGGAAGGGACAGACCGGCGCCGTAGCCGACGATGGCTCGTCCACGCGTAACTGAGTCGGGGGGCGACGGTATCGCGCCGATCCAAGTACGGATCACAACGTTCCCGCATCCCCGCCCTGACGGGCGGGGATGGAGTGTCAACCAGGGAAGCCCCAAGCTTACGCATGGGGCTGGAACGCGAGGGAATCCCCGCCCTGACGGGCGCGGCTCAGCGGAGGGATTTGCGGCGCCGACTAGAATAAGATTGTGCTGATTCTCGACGGCGTCGTGGTTCGCAACGAAATCCTGGCGGGGCTGAAGCCTCGCATTCAAAAATTATCCAGACCACCGGGGCTTGCCGTGGTGCTGGCCGGTCACAATCCCGCGTCCGAGATTTATGTTCGCGGCAAGATCAAAGCTTGCGCCGAAATCGGCATCTATAGCGAAAAGATCACGCCGCCTGAATCGATCTCGACCGAAGAACTGCTCGCCATCATCCATCAACTGAATCATCGGCCGGAGATCGACGGCATCCTGGTGCAGATGCCGCTGCCGAAGCAAATCGATTCGCGGCGCGTGCTGGAGGCCGTGGAGGCCACCAAGGACCCGGACGGCTTTCATCCCACCAACGTGGGCCACCTGGTGGCGGGACGTCCCGCGCCGCGCGCGTGCACGCCCGCGGGCGTCATCGAAATGTTGAAGTACTATCGCATTCCCCTGGATGGCCGGCGAGCTGTCGTGGTCGGGCGAAGCGACATCGTCGGAAAGCCGATGGCCTTGATGCTGCTTCAGGAAAACGCGACGGTGACCATCTGCCATTCCCGCACATTCAATCTGGCGGAGGAATGCCACCGGGCCGATATTTTGGTGGCGGCCATCGGCAGGGCGGCCGCCATCACCGGAGAATTCATCGCACCGGGAGCGACCGTGATCGATGTCGGGCAGAATCGCATTAACGATGCCACCGAGGCGGCGAGCCTGGGACGCGAGGAAGAGTTCGCGCGCAAGGGTTATGCGCTGGTGGGCGACGTCCATCCCATCGATGTGGCGCACCGTGCTGCCGCATTTACGCCGGTGCCGGGCGGAGTGGGGCCGCTCACCATTGCGATGCTGATGTCGAACACGGTGGGGCTGGCGGAGCAGCGGCAGGCAAGCGTTAAGAAGGTGGCCACATGAATGCCGGCATCGAAATGTCGAAGACCGCGGATCGACAATTCTAGAGACGAGGACGGCTGATCACCGCCGCTCCTCCAAATGCTTCAATCGGGCGTCGAGGATCTCTTCAACGCGCCGGAGTTCGGCGCGCCAAAGATCGCGCATGTCATCGAAGCGCTGGTTGATGGCGGCAAGCTTGTCGTTCACGCCGTCAAACTTCCCGTTGACACCGTCAAACTTCGCGTCCACGCCGTCAAACTTCGCGCCCACGCCGTCAAACTTCGCATCGAATTTCGCGTTCACCGCCTCAAATTTCGCGTTTACGAAAGCGATCAAGACGCCCACCAGGAGCGCATTAAAGAGCATCGGGATGCCGATAGCGACGTAGAGCTGCAGATTGGTCATCTACCGGCCTCGTGAGGTCTCATCGTCCATAGACAAAGTATGACATAACCGCGTAGGTCCACTTATTCCCACGGAATTCCTCGAGCCGGTACGCGTAGGGCCGCGTTCGACCCGATAATGGGGTGCGAAACTCAATAAATAGATGCTGCGGGTAGGACTCACAGGTGGTCTCGCGAGTGGAAAGAGCTTCGTCGGCGACGCCCTCGCCGAAATGGGGTGCCTGGTGGTCAAGGCCGACGACATCGGACATCGGGTGCTTGAACCGCAGGGCGAGGCCTACCATGCAGTGATCCAAGAATTCGGCCGCGACATTCTGGATGCGAATGAGGCTATCGACCGGCGCGTGCTTGCGGCGCGAGTATTCGGACAGCCCGAACGCCTCGCGAAACTCAACGCGCTGGTGCATCCGCCGGTTCGGGTCCGGATCGAGAAGTTGGTGGCGGAGTTTGCCGAACGCGAGCCGGATGGCATCGCCATAATCGAAGCTGCGATACTGATTGAGACGGGCACTTATCGCGGTTACGATCGTCTCATCCTCGTGGTCTGCCGCGAGGAGCAGCAGATCGAACGGGCGATGGCGCGTGACCATCTGACGCGCGATGAGGTTGTCGACCGGCTTGGCCGGCAGATGCCTCTCGCAGAAAAGGTGAAATACGCCGACTACGTCATCGACACCTCGGGAACCAAGGAAAGCACGCGCCAGCAGACGCGCGAGGTGTATGCATCGCTGCGGAGCGCCGCGGGCGGCTGCTTGGTATAGGAGGCTGGGCGCACTGCCACTCATTTTCGTGTCACTGCTCGTGGCGGCGTGGAGTTCAGGCGTTGCGGGGTGTGGCGGGCAATTATTTGGGAGACTGATTTTATGCGATTCAGAACTCTGATCGTGGCGGCGCTGATCGTCGCCGCTTTTACTTATATTATTGGAAAACCGAATTCCGCTTTGAGGCGCGCGTTGCCTTCCGGACCTTTGTGGAGCGAGCCACAAGTGGCGCATTCGGCCGGGCTCGGCACCGATGAGCTGAACAATATCGATGTGTACAAAGCCTCCAACCAGAGCGTGGTTTACATCACCAGCACGGTGATCCAGCGCGGGTTTTTTGGTTTCGCGCAGGAGGGACAAAACCTAGGCTCCGGATTCATTATTGACGCCGACGGACGCATCCTCACGAATTATCACGTGATCAACGGAAGTTCCGACACCGAAGTGACGCTGCCGGACCAGACCACATATAAGGCGAAGGTCCTGGTGAAGGATCGGCAGGACGACCTGGCGGTGATCAAGATCGAGCCGCGCAAGAAACTGACGCATCTGCTTCTGGGCGATTCGGATCATGTTCAGGTGGGCCAGAAGGTGCTGGCGATCGGACAACCGTTCGGGCTGAAGGGTACGCTGACGGTGGGTGTGATCAGCGCGCTCGGCGTGGGGCCGATTCAAGGAGAGAACCGGGAATCGCTGGATGGAATGATTCAAACCGACGCGGCCATCAATTCAGGAAACAGCGGCGGTCCGCTGCTGGATTCGCAGGGCAGCGTGATCGCGATCAACACGGCGATTTACGGGCCGAATGGCGGGGGCAACGTCGGCATCGGGTTCGCGCTGCCCATCAATCGCGCAAAACTGATGCTGGAAGATTATCGCGCGGGTAAGAATTTTGGCCGCGCATATCTGGGCGTGACCACCGTGTATATCGCGGGCGATCTCGCGGAGGCGCTGAAGCTACCGGCGAGCGGCGGATTGTTGATTCAGGACGTAGTCCGGGGAACCGCCGCCGATCAGGCGAATTTGCGCGGCTATCGCGACGTGGTCCGCGTCGGCAATCAGCGGCTGGGGGTTGGTGGCGATTTCATTACGGCGGTGGATGGCAAGCCGGTGACTGAGCCGGACGCGGTGGTTCGTGCGTCCTCGCGCAAGCGTCCCGGCGACCCGATGGATCTTACGATCTATCGCAACGGGCGATCGATGGATGTCAAAGTGAAGCTGGGCGAAGCGCCGGATGACGCGCAGCGATAGCCGCGGGAAAGCAGCGAAAATGGCGCGAATGACCGCGAACATACACGGATGAAAGACCAGAGAATCATTTGTGTTCATGCGTGTGCCCGACGCGGGCGTGCTGCTTTAGCGGCTCACGGGCGTTTTCACCAACTTGCCAAGCGGCGAATGGAATGAATACACTGTCGCCCGAACCCGTGGCTCTAGAAACAGGCACACTTTCCGCGGCGGGCGCTCGCAAGGCGCTGGCGGGATTTTTCGTCTCCGGCATACTGCTGGCGTTTCTGGGCGCGATTCTGCCGTCGTGGGGCCACCACGTGTCCTCCGACTATTCCACCATCGCGTGGTATTTCGTCGGCATGATCGCGGGGCTGGTGGGATCGGTGTGGATCTCGCCACCATTGCTCGCGCGTAAGGGAATCGGCTGGACGCTTGCGTTCGCGTGCGGATTATCGTCGTCGGCGTTCGTGTATCTTGCGTTTGTCTCGCCGCCGGCGTCGCCTTGGTGGCGGGTGGCCGGACTCGCCCTGATCGGACTGGCGGCCGGAGTGTTGCACACCGCCATCTTTCACGCCATTTCCCCGATGTACCGGCATGATCCCGCGGCGACCATTAATCTTGCGGGCATTCTGTTCGGGCTGGGCTGTCTCACCGTGGCGCTGCTCATTTCGGGCACTTTCTACATCTACACTGCCGAGGCGATTCTGGCTTGGATCGCGGTGATCCCGGCGCTATTCGGCTGGTTCTATGTGCGCGCCAGATTCGCACCGCGAAATATAGAACCCATAGATCAGCACATAGATCAGCCAGTGCCCCATCATCCGCTGCAAGCGATTTTGGCGGAAGTGCGCAGCCCGGGAGCGGTTCTGTTCAGCTTGCTGCTGTTCTTTCAGTTTGGAAATGAGTGGGCGCTGGCGGGATGGCTGCCGCTGTTTTTGAGCCAGCGGTTGGGAATCAGTCCGGCGACGTCGATCCTGATGCTGGCACTGTACTGGCTCGCGCTTCTGATCGGCCGCGTGGCGGCGCAATGGGTCCTGCCGCGTGCGAAACACGGACGAATTCTGGTGGGGGGCGTGCTTGCGGCGATGCTCGGGTGCGTGTTTCTGCTGGCTACCGACAATCTTTTTGGGGCGATGATCGGAATTCTGCTGATGGGAGGCGCTTTCGCGCCGATTTATCCGCTGGTGGTGGAGAAGATCGGCCATCGCTTCCCGAATTTTCACCCGGGATTTTACAACGGTATTTTCTCGCTGGCGATGGCCGGAGGGTTACTCGCGCCGTGCTCGCTGGGCTACTTTGCATCGGTGTGGGGCGTGCGGGTAGTGATGGGATTGCCGCTGGCGGGCTCGGCGGTGGTGTTCGTGCTGTTGATGCTGATTTCGCTGGAGGCCAGGCTGAGCGCGTCATCGGGAAGATGAGATGCATGTGGGGCAGGGCCGCGCCCTGCCTGCTCGGATCATTCCGCAGGGCATGGCCCTGCGCCACATTAGCGCAGAAACGGCGGATCGGACCAGTCCCAGTTGCGTTCCGGATGCGCGTCGACGTTCACCGGATCCACGTTCCATTGAATCACCGCCTGGGACCATCCTCCGCGCAGGTGAATCGCAAAGCCAATCAATGCGAACGTCACAAACGTCACGCGAGCGAATCGCGAAAGGCCGTCCCACTGCTTGAACCACGGGACCAGGAACAGCGCGAAAATCGGCGTGATGTCGGTGAAAAAACGCGGGCCGTAGGAGTGACCCGCCCACCAGTTGGTGACATAGGACGAGACGACGATCCAATGCGCCAGCGCCAAAACCGCCAGCCACGGGCCGAGAGAAACCTTCCATTTCATCCGCACCATACTGACGATCGCGAAGATGAAAACCGGCGTGAAGATCAGCAGGCCGCGCGATGGGCTGATCAGATTTCCGGCCAGGGCCATGGCCATCTTCGGCCAGTTTTGCGGATAGAAACCGATCAAGTCGCTGCGATAATACGGCGAAAACAGCGCGTGGTAAACCGAGAAATCGTAGGCGATAAACGCCGCTGCGACGGGCGCAGCGGCGAGCAAATAGTAGGCCAGATAGCGGCGATGACGAACGGCGACAAACAGCGTGAAGACGGCGACGAACAACGCGTCGGTGGGCCGCACGGTGTAGGCGAGCGCGACCGGCAATCCGGCCCAGCCCGCGAGCGATGGGCGCGGGTCATGAGTATCCCCAGCCCTGAGCAGCATATAAATGATGATCGTGAGCAGCAGCATGGACGGTGTATGCTGCCACACGGCCCGTCCCGCGACGCTGTAGGCGGAGGTCGCGAGCGCGAACAGCAACGCGAGCAGCACGGCCCGTTTTACCGGCAGGAATCGGCGGGCGATGAGGTACATCATCACCGCGGAGGCTGCCAGCAGGAACGAAGCGACCTCCATTTCGATGAGGGAATGCGCGATCTGGTAATCGCCGTTCAGGAATCCGGCGATCACCTCGCTGCCGCGCTGGCTGGTTCCGGCCATTGTCACAGGCTGCGCGGCGTGAAGATGCCGGACCAGCGGGTGGAGCAGCTTCATCACGTCGACCGCGGCGACAATCAACGGAGTGGTGAGGACCGTGCCGCCGATCGGGTAGCTGTCATACCAGTGACCGGTGCAATTTTCGGGTGGACCCGTGCGAACGCGGCCTTGCGCGTCGACGCATTCCAGCGCGTAGAAAGCGTTTTCCCGGATCGCCGCGGTGTATTCGTCCAGGTTGGTTTCGCGATGATTCCAGATACTCATGGCGATGAAGACGGTCCATCGGGAATCGAAAGAGGTGGCGATGCGGCTCAGCCCGGAGAAGAAATAGACCCCCAAGAACAGGAACAGCGGAACGCGCCAGCGGCTTGACGCTTTCATGTGACCTGCTTTCGCACGTCTGGTTTGCCGGCCGGGGCAGGCATACCCGGCGTGCCTGTATGCGATCCTCGAAGGATGGCAGCGCGTACGAGGCTTTTCCAGGTTTTCCCCCGCCGGTGGATTTCCGGTTGGCTATTCTCCGCGCTGTCGTGTGCTGCGTCGTGCTCAGTTTTGTGTGCGGCCACTGATCTGGAGCATCGCATTGATGCTCTGCTTGAATCAAGGGCGTTGGTTGAATCAAGCGGAGCGCATGGGCGGGGATTTTTCGGCGGCCATATGGGTATCCACGTCGTCCAGCTTTCTTCGGGTAAGATCCTGTACCACCGCAATGAAGATCAGTTGTTTCTTCCGGCGTCGAACATGAAGCTGTTCACTTCAGCGCTGGCGCTGCTGCGGCTGGGACCGGACTACCGGTTCACGACCCAATTGAGGATCGAGACGCCCGGCGATTTCACGACGGCGGGCGATTTGACGCTTATCGGCAGCGGCGATCCTTCCATGTCCGGCCGCGTATTTCCGTACGACAAGGACACGGGCATGGGACCTGGATTGCGGGCCATCGAGGACTTGGTCGACCAGGCGGTGAAGGCCGGGTTGACGCGCGTCGACGGCGACGTGGTGGGCGACGATCGCCTGTATCCATGGGCGCCTTACCCCCCGAGCTGGACGCAGGATGACGCGTTGCGGGAATTCGGCGCGCCTGTCAGCGCGCTCACGCTGAATGAAAACAGCATCACGCTGCTGATCCGGCCCGGCGCCAGCGCGGGCGATATCGCGGAGTTAGAGCTGGATCCAGCCATCGAATATTATGCGATCGACAATCGCCTGGTGACAGTGGGATCGAAATCGGAACCGCGCATACGTATCTCGCGTAGCCCCGAGTCGCGGCAGATCGAAGTCTGGGGCAGTATTCCCGCTGGGCACGAGACCATTCGCGAGACCCTCACGATTGACGATCCCGCCATGTATGCCGCATGTGCGTTGTATGACGCGCTGACGCGGCGCGGCGTCGCGATTTCTGGCCGTCCGGTGGCGCGCCATCGCGCGGTGTTCGAGGACCAAGAGCAGGTTAACGGGACCGAACTGGCGTCGCGCACATCGCCGCCGCTGCTTCAGTTGCTTCAGATGATGGACAAGGTGAGCCAGAACCTCTTCGCGGAGCTGATGCTGCGCGAGACCGGGCGAGTCACGCGCCACTCGGGCACCCGCGAAGCCGGCCTTGAGGAATTGAGCGCGTTGGTTGCCGAGATCGGCGGGGGAAAGGATGATGCCCGCCTCGACGACGGATCGGGGCTTTCGCGCAACGCGCTGGCGACGCCGCGTCTGTTCACGCGGCTGCTGGCGCACATGAACGGCTCCAAGTATCGCGACGAGTGGCTGTCGCTGCTGCCGATCGGCGGCGAGGATGGCACGCTGCAGAGGCGCTTCGCAGATAGTAAGGCTGCCAAGGGGAGCGTCCCTGTCGATCCCGGCGGAATCCGCGCGAAGACCGGGTCGCTGGCTCGCGCGCTGGCGCTGTCGGGTTATGCTGAAAGCAAGACGCAAGGACGGCTGGCGTTTTCGATCCTGGTGAACGATTTCGCCGCGCCGCAATCCGAAGTGCGCGCGTGGATCGACAAAATAGCCATGGCGCTCCTGGAATAGGAGCCGAGAAAAGGAGCAACGCAATGCCGATTTTTGAATACCAGTGCGACGACTGCGGCAGCAAATTCGAAAAGCTGGTGCGCCGCGCCGGGGATCAGGTTCAGTGCCCGCAATGCGGCGAGAGTCATCTGACCACGCAATTCTCTACGTTTGCGGCGCGCGCGAATGGGAAATCGGCTGATGTGGCGATACCTTCGTGTCCGGGCGGAATGTGCCGCACACCCGATATCTGCGGGCGGAATTGACCGGCTAAACCGCCTACAGCCACGGCGACCGCGTTATCATAACAAGTAGTGATTCCTGAAAACATGACGGGACCGGCCGATCCCACTGTTACGGCAACTGCTCCCCCTGAAACGGCAGTCGCTCCGGCAGGCCCGGGTTCCGAAGAAGCGGCATACGAACCTGCGCGAGGCACCATCGCCGAATGGGCGATCACCGTTCTCCTGCTGCTGTTCCTCACGGCGACGCTGGTGCAGGCCTTCGTGATTCCCACCGGATCGATGGAGGATACGCTGCTGGTGGGCGATCATCTTTTGGTGGATAAGTTGACCTACGCGCCCGCCGGTCCGATGAGCAAGTACGTGCTCCCGTACCGCCCGGTGAAGCGCGGCGACATCATTGTATTCCGCTACCCGGTGGACATTTCGCAGACCTTCGTCAAGCGCTGCATGGGCGTGCCCGGCGATCGCATCCGCCTGGTGAACAAGCAGGTTTACCTCAACGGCAAGAAGCTGGATGAGCCCTACGTGGTCCACAAGACCGACTACATCGATTCCTATCGCGACAATTTTCCGGGCGAGCCGAACTCGAATCTGTATCCGGGCGCGATCGAGATGCTTCAGCATCATGTGGCTGACGGCGAGGTGGTGGTGCCGGCCGGATACTACTTCGCGATGGGCGACAATCGCGATCAGTCGCTCGACAGCCGCTATTGGGGTTTTGTGCCTCGCGAAAATATTATCGGCAAGCCGCTGATCATTTACTGGTCCTATGACGCTCCCACCAGCGAGCTCAACAACTCCTCCATCGATCTGCATCACGTGCTGGATCTGGCGCAGAATTTCTTTCCGAAAACCCGCTGGCGGCGCACCTTCATGCTGATCCACGGCTATCCCGTTCAATAACTATTCATGAGCAAACTTGCTAACTCGACGCGCGATTTCGTCACCGAGTGGACCATCAACATCCTGATTCTGCTGTTCGGCACCACCACGCTGGTGCAGGCTTTCATCGTGCCGACGCCGTCCATGGATTCGACCGTTCGCGTGGGCGACCATCTGCTGGTGGACAAGCTGTCGTACTCGCCATCCGATCCGATCACCAAACATCTGCTGCCCTATACGGAGCCGAAGCGCGGCGACATCATCGTGTTCCGCTGGCCCATCGACATCAGCCAGAATTACGTGAAGCGGGTGATCGGCGTGCCGGGCGATCATATCCATTTACAGAACAAGATCGTGTATTTGAACGGCAGACCTCTGACGAATGAGCCGTATATCCACCACATCGACCCGACTCCCCGCGAGTATCGCGACAATTTTCCGAAAGACCCATGGACAGAGTCCGGGCTGGTTTCCGATCGCGCGCAGAAGATGCTCGACGAACATGTGGTGAATGGCGAAGTGGTGGTCCCGCCGGGCAGTTATTTCGCGATGGGGGACAATCGCGACAACTCGCTCGATAGCCGCTACTGGGGTTTCGTGCCGCGCGAGAACATCATCGGAAAGCCGCTGTTGATTTTCTGGTCCTACGACGCTCCCACCGCGGATTGGGTGGATTACAACCTGGACCACTTTATCGATCTGGCGTTGCATTTCTTCACGAAAACGCGTTGGAATCGCGAGTTTAAACTGGTGCGCGGCGTTTCGATCCAGTAATGTCCGCCTCGGCAACGTCGCATCGTTATGGCCTGATTCTCGCGGGCGGACGCGGAACGCGATTCTGGCCGCGCAGCCGCCGCGCCAATGCAAAACAGGTCCTGCGATTTTTTGGGGATCGGTCTCTCATCCAGCAAACCGTTGATCGCCTGCGGCCCATTCTTCCACCGGATCGAATCTGGATCCTGACCAACCATCATCTGCGCGCGGAGATCATCCGGCAACTTCCTGAGATCCCCAAGCGCCAGATTCTGGCAGAGCCCGCGCAACGGAATACGGCGCCTGCGATAGGTCTGGCGGCTCGGATTCTCTCATCGATCGACCCGAAAGCGGTGATGGGCGTGTTCCCAGCCGACCAGCTGATCGAGAAGCCGCGCGAGTACGTGCGTTTGCTGAAGCCCGCATTTCAAGCCGCGAAGGAAGGCAAACTGGTGGTGCTGGGGATTCAGCCGCGGTGGGCGGAAACCGGCTACGGCTACATCGAGTTTCCCGAAGGCGTGAAGGCGTCCAAGTCGGGCGTCGATCAAGTGGTCGAGGTGAGGAGTTTTCGCGAGAAGCCCGATCCGGAGACGGCGGCGCGATTTCTAGCGGCCGGCAACTTTTACTGGAACGCGGGCATGTTTTTCTGGCGCGCGTCGGTATTATTGGACGCGTTGCGCGAATTTCTACCGAAGACTGCTATGCTGCTTTCGTCGATTCCGGCTTTCGGTAGCCGGCAGTTTCCGGCACGCATCGCGAAAGTATTTCCGTTGTGCGAAAACATTTCGATCGACTATGCGGTTCTCGAAAAGGCAAAGAACGTGGTGGGAATCCCGGCGGGAGATATCGGCTGGAACGACGTGGGGAGCTGGAACGCGGTGTATGAGCTTCAGAAACGCGACGCAAATGGAAATGCGTGTCGCGCGGATGTGCTGATCGAGTCCAGTGCGGGGAATTACGTCGACGCGGAGAAGAAGCTGGTCGCGCTGCTGGGCGTGAAGGATCTGATTGTTGTGGATACGCCGGACGCGCTGCTGATCGCGGATCGAAGCCGCGCGCAGCAGGTGGGCGAGATCGTGAAACGGCTGGAGAAAGCGGGCCGCGAGGATTTGCTGTAGGTCTTGTGGCGCAAGGGCAGTGGGGCGGACGCCCTCGTCCGCGCCGGACCCCTGGTCCGGCTTTAAGAAAGGAAAGCCGACGAGGGCGTCGGCTGCGGTCCAGGGGGACCGCCCCACAACACCAACACCCCTACTTATTCCACTCGCAGCGCCGTCAACGGATCCACCCGTGTCGCGCGACGCGCGGGTAAGTACGCGGCAGCCAGCGCCGAGATCGCCAGAATCGCCGCGACCTCGAAATACGCTCGCGGGTCGTACGGGCTCACTCCGTAGAGATATTCCGCGAGCAGCTTTGCGCAGCCCGCGGCAGCGACATATCCAATCGCCAGTCCAATGATCGCCGCGCGAGCCGTTCCCGCTAGGACCAGCGCGATCACCTGTTTCGGCTCGGCGCCGAGCGCCATGCGAATCCCGATTTCCTGCGTGCGCTGCTGGACCACGTAGGCGAAGACCCCCGACATTCCGATGACGGCGAGCAGCAAGGCGAACACGCCCAGCATTCCCGCGATTCCAGCCATGGTTTGCATCGGTTGCAAGATGCGCGCCAGATTGTCGCTCAGCGGAACCGATTGAATTCGCACACGCGCTTCGATACCTTTTGCGGTTTGCGTCAGCAGGTCCACCGCGCCCGGAGAATCGGCGCGCGCCAACACACGCGGTGTTTGCTCCCCGGTGAACGGCTGGAAAAATAGCGGGACGAACTGATCCAAGCCCGTCAGATACGCGTCGCGCACCACGCCGACGATCTCCCGCGTCTGCCTGCCGGTAAGGATGGTTTTGCCGACCGGATTTGCGCCGTCGAAGTATCGCTGGGCGAAAGTCTGGTTGACGACGATCGCATGATTCCCCAGATCGGCCGGCTGCAGATTTCTTCCAGCCATCAGCGGAATGCCGAGCACTTCAAAATACTCCCCGGCGACCTCCTGATATTCGATATCGTGCGCGGTTGCGGCAGGTTCCTGTGGCAGTCGAAACTCAGTGTTCCAATGCGAATTGGCCAGCGGCTCGCGAGCCGTAATTCCGAAGCGGCCGGGCGCGGCCCCTTCGAGCTCGTGCTGCAGTTGCCAGGAGAATGCAACCAGGCGCTTGGTGTCGTAGGAGTGCGCGGGAAGATCGATCGAGATCACGTTGACGTCACCAACGCGAAACCCGAGGTCATGCTCACGAGCGTGTTGCACTCCCGCGACCATCAATCCCGCGCCAATGAGCAGCACCACACTAATCGCGACCTGCGAGCCGAGCAAAAAACTGCGCAGTGGCAACTTCGAGCGGCTGGATTTCGGCCGGGTGCCATGCAGCGCCGGGGCCAGCGCGAATGCGATACACGCGATCGCGGCGAGCACGCACGCGTACCCGATCGTCGCAAAATCCGGCGTCAGGTTCACGTCGGGGCCGTCGCCGATCAGCACAAAGACATAAGCGGGCAGCTTCCATCCGAGCGCGACTCCCAGCGCCGACGCACCCGCCGCGATGACGAAGCCTTCCGTCAGCAGTTGGCGGATGATTCGCGCACGCCCCGCGCCGATCGCGCGCCGGACTTCGATTTCGCGCTGCCGCGCCGCCGCACGCGCGATGAGCAGATTGCTCACATTCGCGCAGGCCAGCAACAGCACCAACATCACGCCCGTGAACATCAGCCCGAACACCGGCAGAATGCTCTTCCGCTTGGAGTGCCCGGCGAGCAGCGTCGGTTCCGTGAATTTAACGGGCGACGCATCCAGGCGGTTCTCCGCGTGAAACTGGCGGCTCAGGACCTCGAGTTCGGCTCGCCCCTGCTCCTGCGAGACGCCTGTCGCGAGCCGCCCCGCGATGCCGATGCAGCAATCGTGGGGACTCGTCAGGAACGCTCGCGTGTCTTCCAGGTTCATGGAGAACGAAAGCATCGCCGGGAGCGGCATCCACAAATGCTCACCGCCGGCATCCACCGATCCCATGAAATCCTCCGCCGCCACGCCGACCACAGTGAACGGAACTTCGCTGACCCGAATCGTCTTCCCGACGATCTCCCGATCCGAGCCGAAATGGTCGCGCCACAACGCGTAGCCCAACACCATTACGTTTTCGGGTTGCTCCATTCGCTCCTCTTCAGGAACAAAACCGCGCCCGCTCTGCATTTGGACACCCAGCACTTGAAAGTAATCGTGCGGGACGAACGCAGCGATGGTCGCCTTGCCGAACGGCTCCCACCCGAAGCGCACACGAGCGTCGTTCACCGCGACGATTCCCGAGAACGTTTTGGAATGGTCACGTAAATATCGAAATTCCGCCAGCGAGAAACCGCGCGGACCGCGCTGCGTCACCGAGAAGATCTTCACTACATGCTTGGGATCCTTGACCGCCCAAGTCCGTACGGCAACGGCATCGAATACAGTGAACAGACTCGTGTTCAATCCGATCGCGACTCCCAGCGTCAGCAGCGCGAGTAGCGCGAAGCCCGGCTGCCGCCGAAGATTGCGAATGGCGTAACGCAGGTCCTGGCCGACGCTCTCAAGCCACGGCCAGATCCAGATGGCACGGGCGTCCTCGCGGGCGAGGGTGACATTCCCCAGTCCCGCTGGATTTCCCTGAGACCGATGAAACTCGAGTTCCTCGGCCAGTTCCGCCTCGCGCCTGCGATGGTTTAGCCAGTAATCGATTCGACGCAGTAATTTCATGATTCAAGCACCTGTTGGATCGCGAAAATCATCCGGTCGAGCTCGCGCCTTTCCGCATCGAGTTGCTTGCGGCCTGCCGCCGTAATCGTGTAATAGCGGGCTCGCCGGTTGTTTTCCGACGCGCCCCATTCGGCCTTTACCCAGCCATTCAGCAGCAGCCGCTGCAAGGCCGGATACAGCGAGCTTTCGCCGACCTGTAGTACGTCTTCAGAAATGTTCTTCAAATGGAGCGCGATGCCGTAGCCGTGCATGCGCCCGCGCGCCAGCGTTTTCAGGACCAACAGGTCCAACGTGCCCGGTAGGAGTTCGGATGATTTTTTTGTTCCCATCGTCTATCGATGGAAGTATGCCGGATTCTGCTACCCTTGTCAAGCGGCTTTTGTGCCGATTGTCGCGCCGACGCGGCGGGCCTCCGGCGTTTCAGTCTCGAAGCGCGCCGTGAAATGGAAGGTGCTGCCGCCCTCGGGATTCCGGTCGACCCAGATCCGCCCATCCATCATCTCGACCAGCCGGGCGCAGATCGCGAGGCCCAGGCCGGTGCCGCCGTACTTGCGGGTCGTTGATCCGTCGGCTTGCGTGAACGGTTGGAAGATCACGGCGCATTTGTCGGCAGCCACACCGATGCCGGTGTCGCGAATCTGGAAATGCAATGCGATGCGATGGTCCGTGTCCCGGTCAATCTCCGGCTCGGGCGGCTCCACGGCGATCTCCAGCCTGACCGCGCCCGCCTCCGTGAACTTGATCGCGTTGCCGATCAGGTTGATCAGAATCTGACGCAGCCGGTGCGCGTCACCGGTGAGTTCTTCGGGAATGCCGGGCGCGGTGATCCAATTCAGCTTGATATTTTTCGCCTCCGCCGAGAATACCAGCGGCTTGACTGTGTCTTCCACCACCTGGCGCAGCCGGAATGCGATCCGTTCCAGCTCCATGCGGCCCGCCTCGGCCTTGGAGAAATCGAGCAGCTCGTTGAGCAAGTAAAGCAGCGAATCGGCGCAGCTTTTCACCGTGTCGAGGCACTCACGCTGATCGGAATTAAGCGAGCTGTCGAGCGCAACCTCGGTCATGCCGATGATCCCGTTCATGGGCGTCCGAAGTTCATGGCTGATGTTGGCGAGAAATTCGGTCTTGGCGCGGCTCGCGGCTTCAGCCTCCTCCTTGGCGCGACTGAGCGACAAATGGTCCCGCAGCCCGGTCCAGTATGCCCCATTCAGAATGCGGCCTTGCAGCACCAGAAATAGGAGAAAAATCCCGGTCATCAGGGCCATAATCCGTTCCTCATGTTTGCCCGAACAGGCCTGGGCGACGATGCATGGCAGCAGCATCACGTTGTGGTACCCCGTCATTAGCGTGAGATTCGGTGTCAACATCGTGAGCGAACTCGAACACCCGCACAGGATGCAGAACAACATCACGATGCGCGTCCAATCCGACGAGGGATAGAAGATGGTAGCCATCGTGAATAGCCCGCCCCAGAACAATGCGCCCACTAGAAACGCCGAGGCTAACAGTCCTCTCCAGCGCGCCGCGTTCGTCGCGTACATCACATCCCGGCGAATCGTGAGATACAAGCGCGACAGGAGAGAAACAACCACTCCCGAGGTTCCCACGATGGCGAGCCTGGGATGATCGTGAAAGTAAGTCGTGGCCAGAAAGAACAGGAGCAGCAGAATGGGAAAGCCCCATAGGCCCAGCACGCTGCGGCGCACCAGTTCCGCGTCGGCTTCACGTTGGAGTTCGTCGCGATCGTGGTTGGCGATAACGGCGCCCCTCATACCCGCGCCCATCCGCAGCGCGCTTCCTTCGCAATGTGCGATACATGCGATACATGCCGGAGCGTTGGGCTGCTTCCCATATTCAGTCGAAAATCTGGAGACGAAATACTCCTCTAAGTTCGGTCCGCTAACCATATCGGCCGGGAAGGCGCTGAATATAAGCGGAATTCGTGGGCTTCTCTTGGGGCGCCGGCGGCCGCTACCATGTAGGTATGAATCGCGCGGTTCACATCCTTGGAGTCTGCGGGGCCTGGTGGATTCCCGCGCTTGCAGTGGGGCAATCTATCCAACCCGCGCCGCGACCCACACATCAAACCGCGAATCCAGCTGCGACCCAGCTCACCCGTCCATCCATCGCCCAACCCGATCCGCGCGAACTTCTGAAACAATCCGCCGAGGCCATCAAGCGATACAAATCCTACCAGCTTGAATCCGTAATCGCGGTCGACATGCGCGGCGGCCCCATCGACGACCAGCTCGAAATGCCGTCGTCGATCTCGGTGAGGCGCCCCGATAAGCTGCGCATCGAATCCAGCAGCAGGGCCGGCACCATCACCATCGTCGGCGATGGCGAACATACCTGGTTCTACGTATCCACGGTGAAAAAATACGTCAAGCGCGACGCCGTGGAATCGCCCGAGGCGGTGGTCATCAACTCCGGCCTCCTGCCAAAAAATCTGCCGGACCTGAATCAATCCATCAAGTCGGTCAAGCTGACGGGCGAGGATACCATCGACATAGGCGGCGTCAAAACCGCCTGCTGGGTGATCCAGACTATCTTCGACAAAATCACGCTGCCGGAGCAGAACGTGACGGTGCGCGACGCTGTTCAGATCACCTGGATCAGCAAGGACCGCCGCCTGACTTTGCAGAGCACCTTCACCGCGCGGATCAATCTTCCGAATGTGGCCGAGCCCGTGGAGATGACCCAATCCACCCACACCACGCGCGTGCGGCTCGACGTCAATCTGCCGGATTCCATGTTCGTGTTCACGCCGCCCGCTGGTGTTGTGGAAACCGAGGATTGGACGCTGCCGGGCGTCACCAAGCCCGACCTCATCGGGAAACCCGCTCCGATCCTGATGCCGACCGCGAATGCGGCCGGTGGCGCGCAGATCGATCTGGCGGCGCTGAAAGGCAAAGTCGTGCTGCTGGATTTTTGGGCCACCTGGTGCGCGCCTTGCAAACGCGAGCTGCCGATTATTGAAAAACTTCAGCGTGAATTCCGGGATCAAGGGCTGGTCGCCATGGGTGTGACCGTCGGCGAAGATCGGACCACCCTCGAGAACTTCGTCAAAGCCGCGGCGCTCACCTACTCGAACTTTTCCATTGAGGAGGGGGCGGCGACTGTCGCGGAGCTTTCACTAACTGCGTTTCCGACTATCGTGCTGATCGATCGCGATGGCAGGATCGCGTCGTATGAGGTCGGCGCGCGTGGCGAAGCGGCGCTGCGCGAGGATCTTCGAAAACTCGGCATCGGCGCGTCAACCGCCGCTAAGGATTGAGAGCCCCTTCTTACTGACCCCTGGCCCCTGACCCCTGCCTTCTGCTAACCTAATAATTTGCGCCGAACCTATGGCCGCGCGGGTCAGCGAGACGTTCGTTTTGCGCACCTATCCCTTCCGGGAAGGCGATCTGATCGTGAGTTTTTTCACGCGTGATCTGGGGAAGCTGCGCGGTGTCGCGCGGCGTGCGCGGAAACCGAAGAGTCCATTCGGCTCCGGGCTGGAACGGCTGTCTCACGTGCGAATGACCTACTATCAACGCGAAAACGCGGACCTCGCCAATCTAACAAGTTGCGAGCTGATTCAGTCGCACTTCGATTTGGGTTCCGATTACGCGCGCGGCCTCGCATTGGATTTTTTCACCGAAACAGCCGAGCATCTGCTGCCCGAGCGCGAACCCAATGAGAGATTCTTTCGACTGTTGATGACGGCGCTGGCCAATCTGCGGAATGGTGGCGAGGTCTGGTCTACGATCACCTATTTTGCGTTGTGGTCGGTGCGGCTCGCCGGTATTTTCCCCGAGCTGCGTTTGAAAAGTGAATCGGTCGAGATCGCAGAAGAGATGTTGCAGAAGCCGCTGGCCGCCCTGACGCCGCGCGAATGGTCGAAAGGAACCGCAGCCGATCTGCGGCGCGCGCTGGTGAAAACTTTGGAGCAACACGTCGAACGAAAATTTCTGACCGTTCCGCTATTAGAGGCTCTTTGAAAAAGGGGACTGACCACTCTGTCCCGATTCGCTGTACGGTGATTCGTGGAACAGGCAGACTAGCGGACAGAGCGGTCTGTCCCCTTTTTCGGCAACCGCCTATCTAACCCTGACCCCTTTCCCATGGACACTTTTCAAGACACCATCTTCAAGCTGAAACGTTACTGGGCGGATCGCGGCGCGATCATTCAGGAGCCGTACGATATCGAGGTCGGCGCGGGCACCATGTGTCCCGAAACATTTCTGCGCGTGCTTGGGCCCAAACCATATCGTGTCGCCTATGTTCAGCCTTCGCGGCGTCCGGCGGATGGGAGATATGGTGAAAATCCGAATCGCCTGTACAAGCATCAACAATTGCAGGTGATCCTGAAGCCGTCGCCCGACGATGTGATCGATCAATACCTGGGTAGTCTCGCGGCCATCGGCATCGATCTCAAGAAGCACGATATCAAGTTCGAAGAGGACAACTGGGAGGCGCCGACGCTGGGCGCGTGGGGCATCGGCTGGCAGGTGATGCTCGACGGTTTGGAGATTTCGCAGTTCACTTATTTTCAGCAGTGCGGCGGCATCGATCTGGATCTGGTGCCCGCCGAGCTGACCTACGGCCTCGAAAGAATCAGCGCGTTTCTGCAAGGCGTCGACAGTGTGTATGAGATGCAGTGGGCTCCCGGCGTGAAATATTCAGATGTGCGATTCGCGGACGAGCTGCAATCGTCGGTGTACAACTTTGAGATGGCGGATGTGGATAGGTTGCGCCGGCTTTTTGATGAATATGAAGCCGAGTGCAAACGTTTGCTCGGATTATATGACGATAAGTCCCCCGAGAAGCGGCGGTTCCCGGTGATTCCGGCGTATGAGCAGGTGCTGAAGTGCTCGCATCTTTTTAACCTGCTCGACGCTCGCGGAGCGATCTCGGTAACTGAACGGGTCGGCGTGATTAAGCGCGTTCGCGATCTGGCGGTCGGGACGGCGAAGGTGTGGGCCGATCAGCAAAGTGCCGACCACAAAGATCAACTCGATCCAGCACCACCCGTAAGGGTGGGGGATTCGACACAAGAGCCTGGCTCTGCGGAGCGCGTGCCGGTATGAGCGACTTCTTGCTTGAGATCGGTACTGAAGAAATCCCGCATTGGATGATTCCGAGTGCGCTGGCGCAGCTCGCGAAGCTGGATCTGCTGGGTGCGACTGTGAATGTCGACGCGACCCCGCGACGCCTGTTGGTTCGTGCGACCGGCGTGCCGGATCGAACGCCGGATCAGGAGCAAACCGTCAAAGGTCCGCCGATTTCCGCCGGAGATAAAGCCGCCGCCGGATTCGCGAAGAAGCAAGGCGTCGAGCTGACAGCGATGCGGAAGGTCGGCGATTATTACGAGCTTCGCAAGCAAGTGCCGGGACGCTGCGCTGTCGACATTCTGGCCGAAACTCTGCCCGCCGCGATCCTTGCTCTACAGTGGCCGAAGACGATGTACTGGGTCGGTGGGAAAACCGGTCCGCGATTCATTCGTCCCATCCGCTGGTTGGTCGCGCTCCTCGGTGATGATGTTATTCCATTTGAAATTGCTGGAGTAAAGTCCGGCAACATGACGCGAGGGCATCGGCAACTCGGCGCCTCCTGGATTCCGGTGACCATCGCGAATTACGAAAGCGAGCTGCGTAAGAATTTCGTGATCCTGTCGTCCGACGAGCGGCGAAAGAAGATCGAGGCCGAATCCGCCGCCCTGGGCGCGAAGCCCGATGCTGATCTTCTCGAAACTCTCACCTTCATTACCGAATTTCCGACTGCTATTCGTGGCGATTTCGATCCGTCATTCTTGACGCTTCCGACTGAAGTGCTCACCACTGTCCTAAAGCATCATCAGAAGACGTTCTCCATCGAATCCGCTCCGGGCGTGCTCGCGCCGCATTTCGTGGCGATCATGAATACCGCCGCCGACCCCGACGGCTGGGTCAAGCTCGGCAATGAGCGGGTGATCAGAGCTCGCTTCAACGACGCCCGCTTTTTCTGGAACGTCGATCAGCAGAAAAAGCTAGCCGATCGCGTCGAGGATCTGGCGAAAGTCACGTTCCATGCCAAGCTGGGGTCGTACTTGGAAAAGACCAAGCGAATGGTTGCGCTAGTGAAGGAACTTGGCGGCGGTCCCGATGCCGAGCGCGCGGCACTACTCTGCAAGGCCGACCTCACGACAGAAATGGTGAAGGAGTTCACCGATCTTCAAGGCATCGTCGGCGGGCTGTATGCCAGGCATCAGGGCGAGCCCGAAACGGTTTCACGCGCGATTTACGAACACTACAAGCCTCTGAGCATGGAGGATTCGATTCCTTCGACGCTCGACGGTCAGATCGTCGCGCTCGCGGATAAGCTCGACACGCTGCGGGAGTGTTTCAAAGTCGGGATGGTGCCGACCGGATCGAAAGACCCGTTTGCATTGCGGCGGGCTGCGCAGGGCGTGGTGAAAATTCTGACGGAAGCACGGCTCCTGCTCGATCTCGATGACGTGGTCTCGGGCGGCCTCCGCGCGTTCTTGATCGAGCGCGCCCAGTATTACTTCCGCGAGACGCGGGGCTTCAAGTATGACGAAGTGAACGCAGTGCTGGCGATCGGGAACCTGGTGCTTAGGGACTGCTCGGACAGGCTGGAGGCTCTTGCCCAGGTGCGCCCCACTAAGGATTTCGAGCCCCTGGCCGCAAGTTTCAAGCGCATCCAGAACATCCTGAAGCAGGCGGATCACAAGGCGGCTGGGCACGTGGACGCGGCGCTGCTCGAGTCAGACGAGGAGCGCGCCCTGTACGAGGAAGTTGCCGCTGCCAGGTGGTTCCCAGCGGATTATGTGCCGCGTCTGCAACGCATCGCCGCAGCGCGCCCTATCGTGGATGCATTCTTCAACAAAGTCATGGTGAACGTCGACGATCAGGAGATCCGCGCGAATCGCCTCAATCTACTGCACAACCTACTTACAGAATTTTCCACGATCGCCGATTTCTCGGAGATCGTCACCGCGGGAGAAAAATAGATCTGATGAAGATCGTTAAGGCCGCTCCCTTTGGTCACGGCTCGGTAGGCGCGGTGTTTCCGAGCCGCGACCAAAGGGAGCGGCCCTAAAGATCTTCTTCAAAATTAGGAGAAAAATGAAAAACTACGTCTATAGCTTCGGCAACGGTAAAGCCGATGGCGACGGCAAGATGAAAGACGTCCTTGGCGGCAAAGGCGCCGGGCTCGCCGAAATGAGCCGGGCCGGCGTGCCCGTGCCTCCCGGCTTCACCATTTCCACCGAGGTCTGCAATATTTATTTCGAACACGGCAAGCAGGTTCCCGGCGAAATCAACAACCAGATTCTTCACGCGCTGGGCCAGCTTGAAGCGCAGATCGGCAAGAAGCTCGGCGATCCTGAAAATCCGCTGCTGGTCAGCGTCCGTTCCGGCGCGAAATTCTCGATGCCGGGCATGATGAACACCATCCTCAATCTCGGCCTCAACGATAAAACCGTAGAAGGACTGGTCAAGCGTACCAACAACCCCCGCTTCGCCTACGACTCTTATCGAAGGTTCATCCAGATGTTTGGCGAAGTCGCGCTGGATATCGACATGGCTAAGTTCGACGAGATTTTCGACCAGCGAAAACACAAAGCCAAAGCCAAGCTCGACACCGACCTCAACGCCGCCGACTTACAAGCCATCATCGAGCAGTACAAGAAACTGGTGGAGAAGGAAACCAGGAAACCGTTTCCGCAGGACGCCCGTGAACAGCTTTCCATGGCGCGCGACGCGGTGTTTCGCTCCTGGTGGAATCCCAAGGCCGCGTATTACCGCAAGATGGAAAAGATTCCCGACGAGATCGGCACCGCCGCGAACGTGCAGGCGATGGTCTTTGGCAATCTGGGCGACACCTCCGCCACCGGCGTCGGATTCACGCGCGATCCCGCCACTGGGCAGAAGATTTTCTACGGGGAATTTCTGATCAACGCGCAGGGCGAAGACGTGGTCGCCGGGATTCGCACGCCGCAGCCGATTTCGGAACTCGCCAAAGTGATGCCCGCCGCTTACCGGCAACTGCGCGACATCACCGATCGTCTGGAGAAGCATTATCGCGATATGCAGGATTTCGAGTTCACCATCGAAGATGGCACGCTCTACATGCTGCAAACGCGCAACGGGAAACGCACTGGCCCCGCGGCAGTGCGCGTCGCCGTCGACATGATGGAAGAGGGGATGATCTCGAAGAAAGAAGCCGTGCTGCGCGTGGCACCTTCGCAGCTCGATCAACTCTTGCATCCGGTGTTCGACATGGCGTCCTTGAAATCGCTCCCATTACTCGCAACGGGAATCGATGCGTCACCCGGCGCAGCAGTCGGCAGGGCCGTGTTCAGCGCGGATGAAGCCGTCGAGTTGGGGAAAACCGGTCCCGTGATTCTGGTTCGCAAAGAAACCACGCCCGACGACATTCACGGCATGGACATCGCGAAGGGCATCTTGACGGCGGTAGGAGGAAAGTCATCCCACGCCGCGGTGGTTGCCCGCGGCATGGGACGGCCGTGCATCGTCGGTGCGGGGTCCATCAATATTAGTGAGCGCGCGAAACAGTTCACCGTCGCGGTCGGCGGCAAGACCGTCACGGTGAAAGAAGGCGACTGGATTTCGATGGACGGCGCGACCGCGCAAGTCTGGCTCGGCCAAGCCAACATGACGCTGCCCGATCCCAAGCTTCCCTATTTCGCCAAGCTGATGAAATGGGCCGACGAATTTCGCGGTAATTTCGGTGTCCGCGCCAACGCGGACATCCCGCGCGACGCGAAGGTCGCACGCATGTATGGAGCCGAGGGCATCGGACTGTGCCGCACCGAGCACATGTTTTTCGCTGCCGATCGCATCCCCCACATGCAGGCGATGATCCTCGCTCGCGACGAAAAATCGCGCAGAAAGGCGCTTAAGAAATTGCTGCCGGTCCAGCGCAAGGATTTCGCGGGACTGTTCACTGCCATGGACGGATTGCCCGTAATCATCCGCACCCTCGATCCTCCCCTGCACGAATTTCTGCCGAAGCGCGAGGATCTGATGGTCGATCTCGCGCGGCTTCCCCACGCCGATTCGAAAGCCAAGAAGGAGATGTCGGAGAAGTACAGTATCAAGGTGGGCGATCTGAAGAAGCGCCTGCCGGAGCTGTTGCGCCGCGTCGAAGAATTGCACGAGTTCAACCCGATGCTCGGCCATCGCGGCTGCCGGCTTGGCATCACCTATCCCGAAATCACTGAAATGCAGGCGCGCGCGATTTTCGAAGCCGCCGCCCAAGTCGCCAAAAAGGGCATCAACGTGATCCCGGAAGTGATGATCCCGCTGGTCGGCGACGTCAAGGAGCTCGAAAATCAAAAAGCGATTGTGGTTCGCGTCGCGAACGAAGTTCTTGCCAAGGCCGGGCAGCCGAAGTTGCATTACCTGGTCGGCACCATGATTGAGATTCCTCGCGCGGCGATCACGGCCGACAAGATCGCCCAGGAGGCCGAGTTCTTCAGCTTCGGCACTAACGATCTGACGCAGACCACCATGGGAATTTCGCGCGACGACTACACGAAATTTTCGAAAGAGTACGAGAATCTCAAGATCTTCACAGCCGATCCGTTTGCCACCATCGATCAGGAAGGCGTGGGCAAGTTGATCGAGATGGCGATCAAGCTCGGCCGCCAAACTCGCCCCGATCTCGACATCGGCATCTGCGGCGAGCATGGCGGCGACCCGGCATCGGTCGAGTTCTGCTATCGCGTGGGGATGAATTACGTCTCGTGCTCACCCTATCGCGTGCCGATCGCGCGACTGGCTGCGGCGCACGCCGCGATTGCGGGCGACGGCGGCGAGCGGAATCGGACCGCGTAAGCGACCCCACGAAAACACATTCGCCGCGAGTCACACTCGAACAAAAATCTCAAGTATCATCAGTGCATGAATACACGGCTGATCCTAACGATCGCGCTTCTCTCCGGGCTGGTCGGCGGCCTGGTGTCTCATTTTGCATTTCCAACGACGGCTTTCGCTCAGCCCCAGAATGAAATCAGGGCGGAGAGCGTCGCCCTCGTCGACGGACAGAACATCGTCGTCGGAACGATCACAACCTCAAATCGCTCGGGTCAACCGAGCCCGCGCGGTCAGGAGCCGACCATCGTCATCTTGGACCCCCACGGGCGCGAAGTCTGGCGCGCGACCGGCGCGACCATCCGGCAGCTCACCCATCATTAACCGACGCTCAACCAACTCGCTTCTCGACAGCTCTCGACCCCGCTGCCGCCGACCGCCCCTGCCTCCGCCTCTCAGACGATGTATCATGGAACGGCGAGCGAACCGCGAGCGGGACTCCGGCGTGGTGGGGAATTGATACTGTGTCTGATTTCAAGAACGGTTACGTGCATTGGCGTGGCGAGGACTACTGCGTCACTTGGCATCCGATCTCCGGCGAAGTGTTCGTCACCTGCGGCACCGACAAATATTGCGGCAAGGCGCGTGACATGCAGAAAGCCATGGATAGCGCGCTGTCCTGGCTGAACCGCCACCCGATCGAAGGGCCCGGCCAATCCCCGGCGGCGACTTGACAGTCCGTTACATTACCCACCCCCTAAACCCTTGACTCCGTGCGATGTAGCTGTTATAAATGACCCTGAAAGGGGAGCTTCGTCACATGCAGCTTCTTGGTCGCTTTCTCAACCTAGGATTGGTCTGCGCCGTCGCCGGTGCGGCTTTTGCCGCCCCCAAAACCGCGCCCGTAACGTTCAACAAGGAGATCCTTCCGATCTTGCAGAAGCGCTGCCAGGATTGCCATCGTCCCGGCGAAGTCGCGCCCTTTTCGCTGCTGAACTTCAAAGACGCGCGGCCCTGGGCGAAGTCCATCAAAGCCGCGGTACTCACCAAGAAGATGCCGCCTTGGTTCGCCGATCCGAGCGTGGGGCATTTCGCGAACGACCGTTCGCTCAGCCCATCTGAAATCGACACGATCGTCGCCTGGGTCGACGGCGGCGTGCTCGAGGGCAATGCCAAGGATGCTCCGCCTCCGCGCGAATTCGTCGAAGGCTGGGAGATGGGCAAGCCGGATCTGGTCATCAAGATGCCGACTGCGTTCCCGGTGCCCGCCACAGGCCAGCTCGAATATCAGTATGTGATCATCCCCACCGGCCTCACCGAGGACAAGTGGGTGATCGCCGCTGAGGTTCGTCCTGGCGACCGCTCCGTCATGCATCACGTCATCACTCAGATTCGCGAGCCGGGTTCCACCTGGATGGCCGACAAGAAACCCGGCGAGGTTTTCGTGCCTCCAAGAGGTGCCGCCCGCGGCGGCCAGCTCAACGGCGGACTCGTTGGCTACGTGCCAGGGCAGGTGATTCGCCCCGCGTCCGAAGGTCCGCACCGCGCGACGCTGCTCAAGGCCGGTTCCGATATCGTATTCCAGCTTCACTACACGCCCAACGGCAAGGCGACCACCGATCAGACCGAGATCGGTTTGATTTTCGCGAAGGAGCCGCCCAAAGAGAAGCTGATGGGCGGCAATTCCGCGCTGATGCGATTCGCGATTCCCCCCGGCGATCCCGATTACAAAATGACCGCCGTCTCGACAGTCCCTTACGATTGCGAACTGGTCAGCATGATGCCTCACGCGCATCTGCGCGGCAAGTCATTCGAATATTCGATCACTCGTCCCGACGGTACCATCGAGAAAGTCCTGAGCGTGCCGAAGTACGACTTCCACTGGCAGCTTACCTATTGGCTCGAAACGCCGATTCACATGCCCAAGGGCACCAAGGTGGAACTGACCGGCGTGTACGACAACTCGCCGAACAACCCCAACAATCCCGATCCGGCCAAGGAAGTTCACTGGGGTGAACAGACCACCGAAGAGATGATGATGGGATATTTCAGCGTCGTGGTCGATCCCGGCCAGGACTTGCCTCCGTCTCGCCGAGGCCCGGCTACAACCGGAGCCAGCAACGGCGGACAAGGCCAGCCGAAGTAATCCCCCGGTCTCAATAACGTGTTCTTCCAGCCCCACCCGTTAGGGTGGGGGACCTGTCCGTTGAGGCGCGACAGAATGGAGCGCTTTTCAAGCCCCGCCCGTCAGGGCGGGGTTTCATGTCGCTGCTGCGTTTGATCGGAGGAGGGCGGACCGGGACGGTTGAAGTGAATTGCTCAAATTGCGGGCATTCGTCGGACGACTGGAAGGAAGAACAGCCTTGCCCGCAATGCGGCGCCCGAGCTCTCAAAATCGCGATTTCCGATGCTGTCTCTCTGACAACAGAATTCACGGCCGAAGGAAAGGCTGGCGGGGAGACGACCGCGGTTCGGCATGAGGCGAGCGCCCGATCGGTGTCGGTTGACCTAATTAAAGAGACCTCACGGATTGTGGGATCGATAAGGGCACCTAAGCGACTTGGCGAGATTGGAACCCGCGAAGTCTGCGAACGACTGCTTCAAAGGCTTAATCAAGACGCCGGTATCGCTAGGTGGCAACGCTGTGAGTGTGTCGACAATGAGGACTCCGAAAAGGACTGCATTGCCCATTCAGTCGATGGCTCGGCGCTCCTCAAGATCCAAGTGACACGAGGCGTCCCCGCCTCCACAGGTGTTTGGAAACCACGTGGTGGCGCAGTCGAGGCAGATTACGATTTTTCTCTTGAGGAAGCGTGCGAACACATCAAGGCGGCTATTCAGGGCAAGGCCGACCACTACCCGCCGAAGGAGAAGGAGAGCCTACTACTGGCCGTCGACATGCTTGAGACGCCAGGGCACGCACTGAAGGAGATCATACGCCGTCTCGATGCGCGGTGGACCGCGTCGCGTGGCTTCGGCGAAATCTGGCTGGTCGGGCTTGCCCCAAGTCTGTGCGTAAGGCTGCATCCAACAACGTGAGGCTGAACCGCTCTTGCGACTCGAGGCGAAAGCTTGTGCCCCCCGAGCCGGAGGACTTCACTTGTTCGCGTCGCGGCTGGCCCTCCAATTCTTCGCGAGCCGTTGTGCTTCTGAAATCTGCGCGGAGGTCATTTCTTTCGATGCTTCCTCGCGACCATTCGCGCACTTGGTTTCGTCAGCCGCACACAGAGAAAACCATTTGTAGGCCTCGATGTTATTCTTAGCGATGCCGAAGGACTCAGCGCCGCCGAGATACAGAACGCCAACGGCAAACTGGGCGATGGGGGCACCCTGCTCGGCGGCCCTGCGATTCCATTTCTCCCACTCCTTCAAGTCGCGACCAACCCCTTCTCCCGAGAGGTATGCGCTTGCAAGCTTCAGCTGTGCGGACGGATGACCCTGGTCCGCTGCCAGGCGATACCACTTGGCGGCTTCCGTCTTATCGAAATCAACCCCTGTACCTTCGTTGAGCATATTTCCCAAGAAGTACTGAGCCTGAGCGTTCCCTTGTTGAGCTGACAGCCGGAAGAGTCGTTCTGCATCCTTCAAGCTCTGGGCAACTCCATCACCTCGGAAATACATCGCCGCTAGGTTGTATTGGGCGCGTGCGTCTCCTTGCTCCGCGAGAGGAGCGAGGTCGTTGAACGCCGCTGCATAATCGCGCGCTGCTAGGGCTCGCGTGCCGGCCGGCTGGGCGCTGGACTTCCACTCTCGCGCGAGCCGTTGCGCTTCGGCGACTTGAGCGGAGGTCATGCTCTGAGCAACAGAATCCCGCCACGCAGCGATTTTCTTCTGTTCGTCACCGGCGGGGGCCCGCGATGCTGCGAGGTTCAACCACATGTGCGCCAGAATGTAGTCCTGCGGAACGCCCGAGCCCTCTCTGTACATGAGCCCGAGGATCCGCTGCCCCTGATAGTTACCTTGGTCGGCGGCCTTCCTATACCATCGCGCAGCTTCGGCGTAATCTTGCACGACCCCATGGCCTTGGAAGTACATATTGCCGAGGAGACTCTGAGCTCCGCTGTTACCCTGCTCGGCTGACTTGCGGTACCACCGGAGCGCCTCTGTGTAGTCCTGCACAACTCCGACGCCCTGATCGTACGCGCCGCCAAGAAAAAACCGTGCGGAGGCGTCCCCCTGTTCGGCAGCTCTACGAAACCAGTTCAAGGCTTCTGTGGGGTTGCGTGCGACTCCTCGCCCATCCTGGAATGCTACACCAAGGAAGAACTGTCCGAGCGCATATCCGCGCTCCGCTGCCTTCCGGAACCATTTAACAGCTTCGGCATCGTCTTTGGCGACGCCCGCTCCCTGGTCGTAAAGAAGTGCTAAGTTGACTTGAGCGACGACATCCCCCTTCTCCGCCGCGTGCCTATACCACCTCGCTGCTTCCGAGAAGTCCTGAGCTACGCCGCCTGTTCCCTTTTCGTAGGCAACGCCGAGATCGTTCTCCGCCGCCCCTGAGGCGATCGCGCGGTCCACCGCCGACCTCGACACCGAGTCTTCTAGCTTAGGCGTGGCGACCGGCTGTGCAGTGAGTCCTGGCGAAACGATGAACAATCCGAGCTGTAGGCATGAACAGATTGCCTCCGAGCGCCACCTGCCCCCGATTCTTTCATCTGGTAATTTCTCTTTCACGCGGATTACCCCAGTATCAGATCGGAGGTTCTCCCGCTCAACTTTATGACGCCGCGCCGAGTCGGATGCAACTTGGCCGGATCACCAACGGCCGTCATCCGCGATATCCTAGTGTCTCTATGCGCAAATCCTTCCTCGCCCTCACCATCGCGACCGCCCTTGCGACCCCGCTGCTCGCCCAGGAAAAAGTCGACGAACCCAACACCGCCAAATTCCGCAGCGAAGAGCTCGAGCATCCCCAGATCATGCACACCCTCCACATGCTCACCGATCGCTACGGCCCCCGCATGACCGGCACTCCCAATCACAAAGCCGCCGCCGATTGGGTGGTCGCCGAAACCACCCGCTGGGGCATGAAGAACGCGCATCTCGAACCCTGGGATTTCGCGCGACCCGGCTGGCTCAACGAAACCGCGTTCGCCTACATCACCGCGCCCGTAAAGGAGAACCTGCACTTCGAAGTCCTCGCATGGACCGCTTCCACCAAGGGCACCGTGACGGCATCCACTGTTCAGCTCGAACGCACCCCGCAAGGTCCCGAGATCCCGCGCAACAACGACAACGGCGGAGGTCGCGGAGCACGAGGCGGCCGTGGCGGCGGACCCCAGCGCTACGGACCCACGCAAGAACAGATGAACGATTGGGTCGCCGCCAACAAACCCAAGGTCCGCGGCAAAATCGTATTGGTCGGCAAGGCCGCCGTCATTCCCGTCGACCTCGAAACCCCGCAGCCCAAGCGCCGTCCCGACGACGAAGTGAAAGCCCAGTATGAAGGCGACGGACGCGGCCGCGGCGGTCGAGGCGGCGGTGGTCGTGGCCCGACTGACCCGAAATACCTCAGCAACAACAAGATCGAAGAGATCGTCGACGGCATGCTCGTTTCGGGCGGCGCCGTTGGTAAGTTAAACGATGCCGCGCGCGGCAGCGGCCTGATTTTCGCGCAGCAGGATCACATGTACGATCCCGCCAAGACCGTCCCCACCATCATCGTTCGCAACGACGATTACGGCCGCATTGAGCGACTCCTCGCCGATGGCGACGACGTCAAGGTGGAAATGAACGTCGTCAATCACATCTATCCCGAAGGCAAGACCAGCTACAACGTCGTCGCCGAAATCCCCGGCAGCGACAAGGCCGACGAAATCGTCATGCTTGGCGGCCATCTCGATTCGTGGCACTCCGGCACCGGCGCCACCGACAACGCCGCCGGGTCCAGCATCATGCTCGAAGCCGCGCGCCTCATTGAGACCATGGGTTTGAAGCCGCGCCGCACCATTCGCGTCGCTCTGTGGTCGGGTGAAGAGGAAGGGCTGCTCGGTTCGCTCGCTTACGTCGCGCAGCACTTTGGAACCGCGGAAAATCCCAAGCCCGAATGGTACAAGCTCGATTGCTATTTCAATATCGATAGCGGAACCGGCCGTCCTCGCGGCGCCGGAATTTTCGGACCGCCCGCAGCCGCCGATGTTTTGCGCCCCGTGCTTTCACACTTCACCGATTGGGGCGTGTTCGGCGTCAGCGTCACCAACAGCCGCGCCACCGGCGGCACCGACAGCACCTCTTTCAACAACGCGGGTCTGCCCGGCGTCGGCTTCCAGCAGGACCCCATCGAGTACAACACGCTGACGCATCACAGCAGCCTCGATACCTATGAGCGCATCATCCCCGACGACGTGGAGCGAGCCGCCGCCGTGGTCGCCGCCGCCGTCTGGCACGTCGCCAATCGCGATCAAATGATCCCGCGCTTCACCAAGGAGCAAATGCCTCCCTATGTGAAGCCGAATTGAGGCGCGACAGGATGGAGCGCGTGTTTCTTACCGAGCCGTGACCAAAGGGAGCGGCCTAAAATCCGGAATCAGAAATGCCTTGATGTGGGGCCGCCAATCTTGGCGGCGAGCCGGCTTTCAAGCCGGCTTCATCTTACCGAGCCGCGACTAAAAGGAGCGGCCTAAAATCCGGAATCAGAAATGCCTTGATGTGGGGCCGCCAATCCACGTTGTTTGTGTCCGTTCCGGATTGGCGGCGAGCCGCCTCACCCGCGCCGGGGCTTGCATGCCGGCTTCACCTTGCTTGACCACAACCCGCCGCTGACGTGCGCGGCTCGGAATCTGGAATCATGATAACGAGCCGCGACCGTCAACTCTTTTTCCATCTCGGGCGGATCAAAGGTGTTTCGTTCGTGATACGGACACCTTTTACGAATGCTTCATTAAACTCGAACCCCAAGAGCCTGTACGAGCAGATCACAAGGCCGACTCTGGCCTGACGATGATATTCACCTTCCCTGCGGCCGGTGTCGAATTTGGCAGCGGGGGCGGTCCTGACCGCCCCCACACGAACGACCTAAATTCAGGCCATTACGCGAGCCGCGATCTTGTGGAAAGTCGAGTTCGAAACCTCATAGGTGTGAACCTGAGGCGTTCCCTCGATCACTTTCCCGAAGGCCTTGAGGACCGCCGCATAGCCGTCGCGGCTGTAGGCGTCCGCGTATTCTTTCTTGTCCCATAGGCTGACGGCGAAACCGTCCTTTCCGCCAGGATCGACAAACGTAAGCTCGTCCTGGAAGCCTTTGTACTTTCGAAGGGCCGGAACGGTTTCGTTCTCGATCAGGCGGGTGAACTCCGCCGTGCAGTTGGGTTTCAAATGGAACGTTAGACTACGAGCAAACATGGCAACCTCCTTAAGGTTGGGGTTGGCTAAGTTTGGTGTGGCAGATTGATCTGGCTTAGTTCAGATCATTGCCAGGGTGGGCTGAATTGCTCAGACGCCCCGAGTATAGACCCACTCGCGGGTGGTGTCAAGAGGAAAGTGGGCTGGGAAAGTGGGCTGAGTAGAGTGGGCTGAATTTGGAAGCTGAATTTCGAAGAAAGCGGATGTCTTCCGATCCGGCTCACGGTGCGGCGTTGTAAGTCATTGAGTGCAAACCGGCAGAAAGGGTGGAGAACGAAGGACTCACGTCCGGCTGTCTCCCCGGAAACGCCTCGGGGGGAAGCCGGGGACAGCCGCGTGTTTCCGAATCGGCGCCGAATGTTAGCGTGCCGCTGAAAAGTATCAACGCGCCGCAGAATAAGATGATTATCGTATCCGCGTGCATCGGCGTTAATCTGCGGCTCATCTCAAACTCATTATTGTGAAGCGCCTTCTCATTCGCCCCGGTGCAATTGGCGACTGCATCCTCGCGCTCCCCGAACTCGAAGCCGCGCGCGCTGACTACACCGAAGTCTGGGCGCCGCGCCCCATCCTCCCCCTGATCGAATTAAATGTGCCCCAATTCGCCGACCGCACCCGAGCCATCCCCGATACCGGCCTCGACCTCATCGGCATTGCCGAAGGTCCGCGCGCGACCGCGTGTCTCCGCGACCTCGCAACTTTCGACTCCATCTACTCCTGGTACGGCTCCAATCACCCCGCGTTTCGCGACGCCGTCCGCCATCTTCCGTTCACATTCTTTCCGGCCCAACCCATCAACATCACCGGAACACCGCGCATCCGCGTCCCGTCGCATCCCATCGAAAACTTCGCCGTCATTCATCCTTTCTCATCCAGCACAAAGAAAAACTGGCCGCTCGATTCCTTCCGCGAAGCCGCCGCACGTCTCGAAATCCCTGTGAAATGGTGCGTCGGCCCCGAAGAGCACCTCGACGACACTCGCGACAAACCAACCCGCATCGACAATCTATACGACCTGGCCTGCTGGCTCGCAACTGCCCGCCTCTTTATCGGCAACGATTCCGGCATCACGCACCTGGCGGCAGCCGTCGGCGTCCCAACCGTCGCGATCTTCATGACCACCGACCCGCTCATATGGGCGTCGCGCGGCCATCACGTCACCATTCTCGAAAGCCCTTCCGTCGATGATGTCCTCGCCGCGGCATCTCAAAGTGGGGCAGGGCCGCGCCCTGCCGATTGAGGCGCCCCGTTAGGGCGCGCGTTCTTCCAGCCCCACCCGTAAGGGTGGGGGACAGGCCCACCTGAGGCGCGACAGTATGGAGCGCTCGTCATCGCTCTGCGCGCCCTCCCGGCGCTGTTGCGCTAACACAATCGTCGTCTCGTTCAATACTCGCGGCAACAGATCACGCATGTCGACGCCGCCCATATTCCGCAGCGCCGAATTCGACCTCCTCGCAAATTTTCGCGCCGCGGCGCGATTGCGCTGTGTGCCAAGGTCGATCACCGCGTCGATCAGCTTGGCTTCGCGTGCCAGCAGCGTAACCAACCGCTCGGGCCGCTTCTTCACCACCGCCAATACGTCCTGATACCACAGGGGACAGTATTTCCGCGCGAGCTCACCAGGGCCGCTGGCCTTCAGCCGGGCCTCGAGCGCCGCCAGCGTTCGCTCAACCCCGCACCCGATCGCCCGCACCGCCGCCGGCAACGTCGCCTCATCGGCGATATCGTAGGTGAACTCGGTTCTCGGGCGCCCGTAAAACAAACGGCACGCCGAATAGACCACCATCGCGTACCCCGCGTCGCGATTTTCCCAACGCTCCAAGTCGCGAAAATAAAGCTCGGGCGCCCACACCCGCAGCGCTCGCTGTAGCGCCACCGACACGTGTTGCCACGCCCGGAAATACGACGGATGGCTTTCCGGCGGCGCCGTCGGCCAGGCGTCGTAATCCAATCCCCTGTCCAGCAGTCCGAGGAATTCATTGCTCTGCATGCCAACAGCTTAAACCCCTGTCCCAAGCCCAGGGCCCGTCGCCCATCGCTAACTCCGTGTACGATAGACGATTATGGATCGCCGTCACTTTGTCACCGCCTTCGCCGCCGCCGGCACAATTTGCGCTCAGCCCCCTGTCGTACCCAATGTCCCGCCCAACGTAACCCGCAAAGGGCGGCTCAAACAATGCGTTACCGCGGGCGTTTTCGCCCGGAACACGCCGATTGATGACATGGCCCGCGAAGCCGCGCGCCTCGGCTGCAAAGGCTTCGATCTGATCGGTCCCGACGATTGGCCCGTGCTCAAGAAACACGGGCTGATTCCGACCATGTATCCGCCCGGCCCCGGCGGCACCATTCCGAACGCGCTGAATCGCACCGAGAATCACGATCGCCTCGAAAAATCGATGCGCGACGCGCTGGATCTCTGCGCGGCCAACGGCGTGCCGAATCTGATTACGTTTTCCGGCAATCGTCGTGGCATGGCGGACACGGAGGGCGCCGACAATTGCGTCGCGGTGCTCAACCGCGTGAAAGCGCACGCCGAAGACAAGGGCGTCACCATCTGCATGGAGCTGCTCAACAGCAAAGTGGATCACAAGGATTACATGTGCGATCACACCGCCTGGGGCGCCGACGTGATGAAGCGCGTCAATTCGCCGCGCGTCAAGCTGCTCTATGACATCTACCACCTGCAGATCATGGAAGGCGACATCGCGCGAACCATTAAAGATAACATCCAGTGGATCGCGCATTTTCACACCGGCGGCAATCCCGGCCGCCACGAAATCGACGACACGCAGGAGCTAAATTACCGGTTCATCGCGAAGACCATCGCCGATCTTGGCTTCACGGGTTACGTTGCGCACGAATACTCGCCGGCCCGCGGAAATGACCCGATCAAGAGTCTCAATCAGGCGATGGAAATCTTCGACGTATGACGCGCGGTGTTCTTGCGGTAATTCACGGTGTTTGCGCGGTCATTTGCGGCGTAATTCCCGCGTCCGCGCAAGTCTCCGATCGCGAATTGCCTGGGTCTAGTCTCACAATGATGCCGTGGCCTTCGCAGGTCACGACAACCTCAGGCAAGTTCATCATTACGCAGACCGTCACCGCCGCGATCGGCGGAGCGGGTTCGGCCTCGACGAAAGACGATACGCGTGTTCGCGATGCCGTCACGCGCTCTCTGTACCGGCTTTTCCGGGAAACTGGAATTCCCGTTTCGCTCAATCTCGTCGATGAAAAATCCGCGCCGTCCCTGTTGGTGGTTGTCGAACGAAAAAGGCCCGGGATTCAGAAACTTGGCGATGACGAATCCTATCGGCTGAGCATCACTCCCGATCGCGTCCGTATTGTCGCGACCGAGCCGCTGGGCGCGCTGCGCGGCCTCGAAACATTTCTACAACTCGTTCGAATCCCCTCCTCCGGATTTTCTGCCCCCACCGTCGAAATCGACGATCATCCGCGCTTCGGATGGCGCGGGCTGTCGCTGGATGTTTCGCGGCATTTTATCGGCGTCGATGGAATCAAGCGCACCATCGACGGACTTGCCGCCGTCAAGATGAACGTCCTCCATTGGCATCTCTCTGACGATCAAGGATTTCGCATTGAGAGCAAGAAGTATCCGCGACTCCAGGAAAAGGGATCGGATGGGCAGTTTTATACGCAGGCTGAAGTCCGCGACATCATCGCCTACGCGCGCGACCGCGGCGTGCGGGTTGTGCCGGAATTCGACATGCCCGGCCACGCGACCAGTTGGTTTCCCGGCTATCCTTCGCTTGCCAGCGGCACGGGACCGTATCAGATCGTGCGCGAGCCGGGCATTCTGACCGCGACGATGGACCCCACCAAGGAATCCACCTACAAATTCCTGGACGGTTTCATCGGGGAGATGGCCAAGCTGTTCCCAGACGCGTATTTTCACATCGGCGGCGACGAAGTTTCCCCGCGCGGCGAGTGGTACCACAACGCGCATATCGCCGTGTTCATGAAGAAGAAGCATCTCGCGGATTTTCCGGCGCTTCAGGCGTATTTCAACAAGCGTGTGCTGAAGATCGTTACGAAATACGGCAAACGCATGGAAGGATGGGACGAAATCCTGCACCCAGATCTGCCGAAATCGAGCATGATTCAATCCTGGCGCGGCAAGAAATCGCTGGCGGAGGCGGCGCGGCAGGGCTACAGCGGGATTCTTTCGGCTGGATACTATCTTGATCTGATGGACCCGGCCGCGAAGCACTACGCCGTCGATCCTCTCAAAGATGAAACTGCCGGATTGAGTGACGAAGAAAAAAAGCGCGTGCTGGGCGGCGAAGCGGCGATGTGGGAAGAGCTGGCGACGATGGAGAACATTGACGTGAAATTGTGGCCGCGCCTGGCCGCGATCGCCGAGCGTTTTTGGTCGCCTGAAGACGTGACTGACGTCGCGTCGATGTACCGGAGGCTGGAGGAGACCGGCCATTGGCTGGATCTTCAAGGGTTGCAGCACTTGAGCGAAATTCGAGTGATGCAGGCGCGACTGGCGGGCAGTTTCGATCCTGCGCCGCTGGCGATGTTCGCTTCGATTCTCGAGCCGATGAAGGGATATTCGCGGCATCGGACGCAGAAGTTTTCGAGCATTTTTCCGTTCAATCGATTAGTGGATGCGATTCCGCCGGAGAGCGAGGCGGCTCGGGAATTTAGGGATGCCGTGGATCACGTCGTAGATAACGTGAGTGTGGGCCAGGGCGATCCCCGCTCTGACGAGCGGGGCTTGACAGGGCTTGGCCCAGCCCCACTGGACTACGTTCGCGCGCGGCTTATCGACTGGCGCGCCAATGCGACCGCGGTCCTGCCGATGTTACAGACCAACAGCTTGCTGACGGAAGACATCGAAGTCGCGAATGGGGTCGCGGAGTTGTGTTCGATCGGGTTGGAAGCGCTGGGCCCGAAGCCGGATGCGGCGCGCGTGCAGGCGATGCTCGCGGCGGTCGATGCGGATTCAAAACCGAAGGCGGAGATGCTAATCCAGATCGCACCGGGAATTGTGAAGCTGGTTCAGAAGCTTCAGTAAGATCGAATGCCTGAGCAGGATACAACGCCCGCGCCGTTTTCGATTTCCCGGTTTCTGTTCCAAGTCATTTTCGTTCCTCCCCTCATTCTCCTTCTCGGAGGTTTCACCTGGGGAATTGGCTTTGAGTTCGGCATGCTGGCGACCGGGGCCAACGGACCAAGCGCGGTCGCGAATGCGCTGGGCTATTCCTTGTGTGGATTGACAGGGTTCGGACTGGGGCGCTTGGTGAAACACTGGATGCCACGCCTCGCGCAGTCTGGTGGGACCATCGTGGGGGTTGCGCCGGTGCTCATGTTGATGTTCGCGTTGCTGAACGAATTTCGAATGGGAAATTACAAAATCGACTCCTACTTCATCGCGAGGCCGGGAATGGGCGGCGAGGGCTGGGGGATTATTGTTTTGACGGTCCCTGCGGTCGGGTGCTGTCTTTATTCGCTGGCGACCGCGCTCCCAAAGCGCTTCTGGCGCGCGCGGCTTTTCAGATGAGGCGCTAACTCTTTTACCGATGTGCTCACGCGTCCGGACGGTTTCGGTTCAGATCGTCCATCGTGCGCTGCGATAAAATCGTACGAGCTAGGAAGTCCGAATGTTTTCGAGGCTAACGTTTACTACTTCGTTCCTCGCGCTCGCACTTGCGTTCCCGGGTCACGGTCAGCCCGCGCCGGCTCGAAAACCGGATGCAGCCACAGCCATCCCGCGCACGCCCGATGGCCATCCCGACCTGCAAGGGATTTGGATCAATAACATCGCCACCCCTTTTGAACGGCCCAAGGAACTGGAAGGGCGGCAACTGCTCACGGACGAAGAGGTCGCCGAATTGAACCGGCGGGCGAAGAAGATTTTTGGCAGCGGGGATAGCGATGCCGCGGCGCCCGACGCGTTCTTTCTCTCGGCGTTCAGGAATTTGCAGCAGTACAAAAGCGGAGGCGCAACGGATAGCTCCGAGCGGGTGACGGAGCTGACCATCGATAACCGGACCTCGGTCATCATCGATCCACCGGATGGGAAGATGCCCGCTTATACGGAATCCGGACAGAGCCGCCGGGCTGCCTATACCCGCGCGCGAGCGGGGACGGGCAATCCTTCGGGCCCGAAGGAAGTGGCGCCCGGGGATCGTTGCATCACTTTCGGCGTGCCTCGCGTGAACGGAGTTTATAGTGCGGGACTGCATGGTTACTACCAGATTGTCCAAACGCGGGATCACGTGCTTCTGTTCTCGGAAAACATCCACGAGACGCGTATCATTCCCGTGGATGGACGTCCGCATCTACCGGATTCGATTCGCAGTTGGTCCGGAGATTCGCGCGGGCGGTGGGAGAACAACACCTTGATCGTGGATACCACTAATTTCAACGCGCAATTGAATTCCCTGGGTGCATCGGAGAATTTTCACCTGATCGAGCGCTTGACGCGCGTTCGACCGGATGAGATCCGGTATGAGATGACCTTTGACGATCCCAGCACCTGGACGAAACCGTGGACGGCTATGATCAGGCTGAGGCAGACCAACGAACGGCTATATGAATTCGCGTGTCACGAAGGGAATGAGCGAATCATGCAGACGATACTTTCAGGCACGCGCCCGAACGAACGATGATCATCGAGGTTCTACGGAGCGAGAATGGCAGGCGACACGAATCGCGCGCAACGGCACGAACGGCCTGCGCGCTTGATCGCCTGCCCCACAACACAAGTGCGTCGTGCTGTCGTAAGGTTTAACCGCTCCCTTGCCCGCTGCCGCGTTTGTTGGCTCCGCAGGAGCCAATTGGTCGCGGCTCGTTCAGACAATTTATTGCGCCGCTTTTTTCAGTAAACCGATTTGGCCCGCGTGATACAGCGTGTGATTGGCGATGCCGCGCAGCAGGACGCGCCACGAATATTCTTGGCCGGGCACGTTCGCTCCGAGTTCAACGTCGACGAGCGTGTCGAAGCGCTTCAATAGCTGGGTCTGCGAAAAGGCCAGATCCTTGAGCGTCAGGTCCCAAGCCTGAGGGGTCTTTTCCGATACCGGCGGCCAGTCGGCGTCGCCCTCCAACGACGCATAGCGCTTTCCGTCGAGCACTTCCAGAACTTCGTTCTGCCACGCCAACAGGTGATTGACAATCTCCCAGATGGAGTGCGGGCCGCCGGCGGACTTAGAAGGGATCGGTTTCGCCGCCGCTGCTTCGGCGGTCACACCCTTCAGATTCTCCATGAGCGATGGTCCATGCCAGGCGGGACCGCTGAAGGCGGTTTCGAGCTGCCTTTTCATCAGTAGCGCATCAGTATTGGTCGACTGCATATGGGTGTATGATAGCGTCGATATGCGCGCACTTGCTCTGATCGCCCTTTCCATCGCCGTGATTTTGCCGGCGACTGCCCAAACGAACGGCCAGAAAAACAAGAAGCCAAAGCCGGCGGGAACGGAGAGCGTTTCGGCGCCCGCTCCCGTCGTCCAGAAAAACGACGAAGCCTACACGGCCAAGATCCGCCAGTACACTACCGAAACCTTCTTTTCTACGGAGCTGGTGGACCACCTTCCGGCGTCGGACACCGTTCCGTCGCCCGATAAAGTTCTCGGCTACGCGATCGGCACGCCCAATAAGCTCACGTATACCAAGGACCTGTATCGCTACATGCGGGAGCTGGAAAAGGCCACCAAGCGCGTGCGCGTGTTCTCGATCGGGAAGTCCGAAGAAGGCCGCGAAATGATCATCGTCGCGGTGTCGGACGAGGCGAACATTGCGAGGCTGGACCGTTTGAAACAAATCACGGCGAATCTGGCGGACCCGCGCAAGACCGACGATAAGCAGGCTGCGGATCTGATCAAAGAAGGGCTGCCGCTGTATTGGGCGTCGGGCTCGATCCATTCGCCTGAAACCGGGTCGCCGGAGATGCTGATGGAATTGGCGTATCGTCTGGCCGTGGAAGACTCGCCGCTGGTCCAAAACATTCGCAAGAACGAGGTGGTGCTGATCACGCCGTGCAGCGAGGCGGACGGCCGCGACCGCGAGGTGGACGTCTACAACTATCGCAAAGAGAATCCCGGGAAGCAGGCGCCGAATCTCGTTTATTGGGGCAAATATGTGGCGCACGACAACAATCGCGACGGGATGTCGATGACGCTGGCGCTGTCGCGCAATATGATGGGCGCGTTTCTCGACTGGCACCCAACGGTGCTGCACGATCTGCACGAGTCGCAGCCGTTTCTGTATACCTCGACGGGGATGGGTCCGTACAATGCGTGGCTGGATCCGCTGGTGATCGATGAGTGGCAGAAAATGGCGTACGAAGAGATCGAACAGATGACCAAGCGCGGCGTTCCGGGCGTGTGGACGCACGGATATTACGACGGCTGGGCGCCCAATTACATGTTTTATATCGCGAATGGACACAATTCGATAGGGCGATTTTATGAAACTTTTGGTGGAGGCGGCGCCGATACCAGCCAGCGGACGGTGCCGGCGAATGCGACGTCGCGGACGTGGTTCCGGCCGAATCCGCCGCTGCCACGCGTGAACTGGTCGATTCGCGACAACATTAATTTGCAGCAGAGCGGATTGTTGATCGCCATGGATTACACGGCGAACAACAAGAAGACTTTTCTTGAAAATTTCTATCTGAAGAGCAAGCGGAGCGTGGCGAAACCGATGAATGAAGGCCCGGCGGCATGGGTGGTTCCGGCCGACGATCCGAGGCCGGTGGCGGCGGCTACGTTGATGGATCTATTGCAGATTCACGGCGTGGAGATCAGCAAGACGACCACGGAATCAGAGGTCACCGAGAAGGGCAAGAAGGTCAGCATTCCCAACGGGAGCTACGTGATTCGAATGGATCAGCCGTATAGCCGCATGGCGGACATGTTGCTGGATACGCAGTTCTATAACATTAACGATCCACCGCCGTATGACGACACGGGTTGGACGCTGGGGCCGCTGCACAATGTGAAGACGGTTCGCGTCACCGATACCGGGATTCTGAAGGCGCCGATGTCGATGGTCGCGGTTCCGGCGAAGGCGACCGGTCAGCTGGTTGGTGTTGCGAATCCGGCGGGGTATTTGATCAACAATAACACCGATAATACGCTATTTACGTTCAGATATCGGCTAAAGAGCGCGAAAATGTCGGCTGCCGAGGAGGCGTTCAGTGCGGGGGGGCAGAATTTCAACGCGGGGACGTTTATTATTAAAGCCGACGCGGCGTCGCGTGGGGATATAGAAACGAATGCCCGCGATCTGGGGCTCAAAGCGGTTGCGGTGGGTGAGCTTCCGAAGGTCGCGATGCACGATATCGCGGCTCCGCGGATGGTGCTGGTGCATACCTGGACGAATACGCAAAACGAAGGCTGGTATAGGATTGCCCTCGATCAGTTGAAGATTCCCTACGACTACATTTCGGATAAGGAGTTGGGCAAGGTCGGGGATTTGCGCGCACGCTGGGACGTGATCCTGTTCGGGCCGGTGGGCGGGACGGCGCAGCGGATCGTCAACGGGATTCCGATGACGGGCAGTCCGATTCCGTTCAAGGCGTCGGCGATCACGCCGAATCTCGGCGGCGCGCCCGACACCACCGACGATATGCGCGGCGGCATGGGCGTGCAGGGCATCGCGAACATCACCAAGTTTGTGGAACAAGGCGGGTTGTTCATCACCATCACCGGCAATGCGTCGATTCCGATCGACTACGGAATGGTGGAGGGCGTGACGATTCAAGGGTCGGGGGCGCTGCGCGCGCAGGGCACCGTGGTGAACGCGGTGTTTGCGGATCGAAGAAGCCCGATTGCTTATGGATACGGCCAGAATCTCGCGGTGTACTTTAATCAGGCGCCGCTGTTCAATGTCGGCGCCGGGGGCGGTGGCCGTGGAGGTCGCGGCGGTGGTGGAGCTGAGGCGCCAGCGGCCGCAGGTGGCGGCGGTGGTCGCGGCGGTCGCGGCGGCGGCGGTCGCGGTGGAGCTGGCGCGGCGCCGGTGGTTGCCGCGGCGAATCCCGGTGAAACGGGACCGAATCGGCCATCGGGTCGCGGGACTCCGACCGATCCCGATATCCCGCAGGGTCGTCCACTGTTTGCGCTACCGGGTCCGTTGACCGGGCCAGACGTGACGGCCGCCGATCTCGGCGGAGGTGGGGGTGGTGGCGGTCGCGGGGGTGGTGCGAATCCGGCGGAGCAGCCTCGCGTGGTTCTGCGATTCGCGCCTGAAGCTGATTTGTTCGTCAGCGGAATGCTTTCGGGCGGCGGGGAACTGGCGGGCAAGCCGGCAGTGATCGACGCTCCGCACGGCCAAGGCCACGTGCTGATGTTCGCGAACAATCCGATGTGGCGGAGCGAGACGCACGGCAGCTATTTTCTGCTATTCAACGCGATGATGAACTTCGCGCATCTGGACGCGGGCCGTCCGCCGGGTCGGGGTGGAGCGGCGACGGGGGCGGCTCAGTAGGCGGGGTGGCCGCGGATGAACGCGGATAGGCATCGGTCTTTTTGTGGGACGGGACTCGGTACACGGGCCGGGTTTCGCTGAATCAGGATGTGAGTCTGTCGCCGATTTCCCCGGAGATCGTCAAAAAGGATGATTTTGGAGAAGGGGACAGAGAGCTCCGTCCCTTTTCGGTGGAAGCGATTGATTCCAAGGAATCGGAAATAGGTGAAAACGAAGTCGTCGATTCTGGCTGTCCCCTTCGTTCCCCGTCCCCTTCGTTCCCTTCGTTCCCTTCGTCCCCTTCGTTCCCTTCCCCTTCGTTCCCTTCGTTCGTCCCCTTCGTTCCGTCCCTTCGTTCCGTCCCCTTCGTTCCTGTCCCCTTCGTGGAGGGACTGGTCGAACGGGCCAAACTCCTCCGGATGGCGTCTAAGGTGGACTCGTCCTCAAACCACATTCGTACTCTCATCTCGGAATCACTCGATCAGTTGAACAAATTGCTGGCAGAATCCGTCGCTGATCTGGAGACGACTAGGGCGACATTTGCTAGCCGCATGCGGCTAGCCCTCTCTGCCACAGCGCTTGAACTAGTGGAGGGGAACGAGAGACCAGCCGCTTTGAGCGAAGCGGACAAGCAAGCCTATCCAGGCGTGAATGTTAAGCTGCGATTCGACGATGCGTGTTTGTCATCAAGCGGAAGGACGCTAATTGAGTCAAGAATTATATCGTCCCTCGAGCCAGTCGCACAAATAGTACAGTCGGCCTCGGACCTGGAAGTCAGCATCACTAACATCTCGTGTCCGGAGGCCGATATTCCACGTCAGAACGTGCAGGCCATTAACTCTACGTATGTGGCGGGCCAGACGCAGCTTGCTAACCCAAACTACGTACAGCTTCAATCTGCTTTAGCGTCTGCCGAGGCGGATCTGAATAGAGCCCGAGCCGATCAGCAGGCCAATCCTAATTTCGCAACCGGATTTGCCTATGGTTTAGCAGAAGGGAAGGTCACTAATCTACGGAAGGCGTTGGCTGCCACACCACCTTACAGGATTTCCGAAATCGTACAAGCGTATCAGTACCAACGTTTCGAGGCAGTCCGCGCTGCCGGTCTAAGGGCGACCGTCCGAATTCAGGCTAACCCTTCCAGGTCGCCAGATTACTCGGTGATTAGAGAAGTGGTGAGCAACAAGGAGGACAAACGGGACGGCGTCAGCGGTGTCTTGCCGGGGGACAAGTCCGGTGCGACGAATATTAATCCAGCGCTTTCAACCATGGATGACCTTGCCGCGGACGCTTTGGCCGGACTGTCAGAAAAGATTGCCCACGAGGTGCGCTCCGCAACCGCAGGATACTACGCAGCACGGGCCGCTAGTGAAGGAGAAGCAACCGGCGACCGCATTGCAGAGCTGCTTTACCTGATGGATCTTTCAAGCGGTACGGAGTACGAGACGGATGCAAACCGATTGCGCACGCAATTCCGGACAGCCGTTCAAGCAGACAAGACCGCATTACGAGAGTTCGGGAAGAATCTCAAGCTTAGGTTTCCAGAACAGGCACAAGCGAACGCCTCACCGACGCCGCAGGCGGGCGGTAACACTACACTTGAGCAAGTGCTGGATGGGGTTGTCGCAATCGAGACAGACCAGGGCACGGCCGGGACTGGGTTTTTCGCTGGACAGAAATGCAGCGTCATAACGAATGAGCACGTCATTTCGGGGGCAACGACCATCGTTTTGAGAACTTCTAAACGAGGACTTTATATCGGTCAAGTCCTAGCCAAGGATGCTGAGAGGGACCTCGCAATTCTAACAACAAATGCTCCAGAGTGTTTTGCGCTTCAACTCGAAGAGACTAGTGCAGGGATCGGTACTGAGGTGTTCGCGGTCGGTAATCCCTTGGGCCTTCAGGGAACGGTGACCAAGGGAATCATCAGCGCCACGCGCACTACCTCATTGGGCGTTAAGTACATACAAATTGACGCGAGCCTCAATCCAGGAAATAGTGGCGGACCGCTGGTGAATCAACGTGGTCGAGTACTTGGGGTGAATACATTTAAGCTCAAGGGTTTTGAAGGACTAAACTTCGCTGTGGCGTCGGATGAGGTTCGGTCGGCTTTTGGTCGTTTTCTAGGAGCTGCCGTGAGATGATTCGTCGGGGAAAGGGGACAGGTTTTCTCATAGCCCTGTCATCCCGAGCGCAGCGAGGGATCTGCTTTTGCGCGATCGAATTTTCTACGTATATCTGCTCGCCAGTCGTTCGCGGGTCCTGTACACCGGGATCACGAACAATCTGGAGCGCCGGCTCCGCGAGCACAGGCTCGGTGAGAGGGAGGGTTTCACCAAGCGGTACCGGGTCCACCGGCTGGTGTGTTTCGAATGCTATCGCGACGTGCGGGCGGCCATCGCTCGCGAGAAGCAAATCAAGGGATGGCGCCGGGAAAAGAAGGTGGCTCTGATTGAAGCGGAGAATCCTACCTGGGAGGATTTAGCGCCGGAATCGGAGGGAACAGGAGGTCCCTCGCTGCGCTCGGGATGACTGGGCGCTGTGGGACAGGGAGAAGCAGATCCCCTCGCTTCGCTCGGGATGACAGCGCGGTGCGGGACAGAGAGAAGCAGATCCCTCGCTTCGCTCGGGATGACAGGGGAGTGCTCGGGATGACAGCGCTGCGCTCGGGATGACGGACAGGCTGCCTCCTTCCGTTACACTGAAGTGTTGCCGTAATGGAACACCCTGCGCGCGTCGGCAAATACGCGATCGAGAAATTCCTCGGTGGGAGCATGTCGAACGTGTATCGCGCCAAGGACACGGTGCTGGGGCGGCAGGTCGCGATCAAGATTCTGACCAAAGAGGGCGCGGCGGACGAGGAATCCAAGATGCGATTCCTGCAGGAGGCGCGCATGGCCTCCAACATCATCCACGAAAACATTATCAGCGTTTACGATTTCGGCGAGGATCAGGGCCTGCCGTTCATCGTGATGGAGTACCTGGAAGGCGAGAGCCTGCGCGCGGCGATTCGCGGGAACCGGACCGGCGATTTCGCGCGGCGCATGAAGATCGCGCTTCAGATCGCGCGCGCTGTGGATTACATCCATTCGAAGAAAGTGATCCATCGCGACATCAAGCCGGAAAATATCAACATCGACGCGGCAGGCAAAGTCAAGATGATGGATTTCGGCATCGCCAAAGCCGACGGGATGCAGCTGACGCGCGCGGGATTTACGCTGGGCACGCCGTACTACATGGCGCCCGAGCAGGTGTTGGGAAAGGCGCTGACGCCGCAGGCCGACGTGTACGCGTTCGGCGTGCTGCTGTTCGAACTGCTTTCGGGAGAGCGCGCGCTCAGCGGCGGCAAGGTGGAGGAGATTTTCGAGAGCATCCTGAATCAGCCGATGGATATGTCGCCACTGCACGCGCATAAAGTTCCGCCGGAGGTGGTCGGGTTGATCGAGCGGTGCACGGCGAAGCAGCCGTCGCAGAGGCCGCCGGGGCTGTGCGTGGTGGCGGATGAGATCGAGCTGATCGTGCGGGGCGGGCAAGGGCAGGGCGGGGTTCGGCAGGCTGCCGCGCCGGCGTCGCCGCCGGTCGCGCCGCGCGAGAAGCCGGTCGATTCGGCGGTGCTCCGTCCCGGGGCGTTGCCGGAGTCCGGAGAGGAGGGCGCGCCCGCGTGGCTCGAAAAACTTCCGCCTCGTTTCCGGACGCAGGGTGGATTGATGGTGCTGGCGGCTGCGGCGGTGTTCATGCTATTCACGGTGTTTGGATTGATTTACGTCGCGCTTAGGATGGCCAATGTCACCAGATAAGCCGACGCCCTCGCTTACGGTCGAGCCTCAAATGGCAGGGCATGGCCCTGCCCCACACACCACGGTCGCGCCTCTGGTCGCGCGTCGAGATGGTGACAAAGGGTGGGACGCGCAGAGTTATCAGACGCGGCATTCCTACGTGTTCAAACACGGCGAGGGATTGGTGGAGCTGTTGAATCCGAAACCGGGCGAGCGGATTCTCGATCTGGGGTGCGGGTCGGGGCAGTTGACGGCGAAGATCGCGGCGGCGGGTGCGCAGGTCATTGGGATCGACCTGTCGCCGGAGATGATCGCGCAGGCGCGGGCAAATTATCCCGAGATCGAGTTCCAGGTCGCCGACGCGACGTCGTTCGAATTGGCGGAGCCGGTGGACGCGGTGTTCTCCAATGCCGTACTGCATTGGGTAAGGGATGCGGAGGCGGCGATCGCGTGCGTGGGACGGGCGCTGAAGCCCGGCGGGCGATTCGTGATGGAGATGGGCGGGAAGGGAAATACGCGAACTCTGCTCGCGGCAGTTAATGAAGTAGCCGGCTTCCACAGGCTAAAGCCTGTGCCACCAGGGTCGCCGATTGATGAGGTCGCGGAGTCTCACAGGCTAAAGCCTGTGCCACCGGCTGAAGGGGTGCTGCAATCGCCGTGGTTTTATCCCAGCGTCGGCGAGTATTCGGCATTGCTCGAACGGCAGGGCTTCGAGGTGCGATTCGCGACGCTGTTCGATCGGCCGACGACGGTGGAGGGTGAGAGCGGGATCGACGATTGGCTCGTGATGTTCGGCGGGAAACTGTTCGCGGGGATTAGCGAGGAACGGCAGCGCGAGATTCGTCGAGAGGTCGCGGATCGGCTGCGGCCGGTGATGTATCGTGATGGGAATTGGATTGTGGACTATCGGCGGTTGCGGGTTGTAGCAGTGCGATGAAGAGAAGCCGGCTTGAAAGCCCCGGGGGCGGGCGAGGCGGCTCGTCGGCACGAGTGCCGGCCCCACAAGAGGCGCGTGATACGCTCGGAGTATGGGTTTCCCCCAATCTTTTTTCGCCGAGCGATTCGGCATCACCGAGCACAACCTGGAACAGTACTTGAGCGAGGCGCTCTCGGGCGGCGGCGAATATGCCGACCTGTACTTCGAATACCTGGCCACCAGCTCCATCGGCATCGATGAAGGGATGGTCAAGAGCGCGACGGCGGGCGTCACACTTGGCGTCGGTGTTCGCGTCATTGCGGGCGAGCGCACCGGCTACGCCTACAGCGATGACTTGAGTCCCGAAAAGATTCGCAAAGCGGCGCGGGTGGCGGCGTGCATCGCGCGCGGGCCGGCGAGCGTCGTCAAAACCGGATTCGAAGAAGCGCCGCGGCACGATCTTTACGCGGCGCTACAGGGGCCGCATGAAACCGGCTTGGCCGAACGCGTGGATCTGGTGAAGCGCGCCGATGTTTCGGCTCGCGCATACGATTCGCGCGTGTTTCAAGTGCAGGCGGCTTATGTCGATAGCCTGCGCCACATGCTGGTGGCGACCAGCGAAGGCCGGCTCAGTTTCGATCGTCAACCGATGGCTCGGCTGAGCGTGACGGTGCTTGCGCGCAATCCTGACGGCGATCCCCAACATGGATCGGCGGGCGGAGGCGGCCGCGTTACGCTGGATTATTTCCTGACCGAAAAGACGCCGGAAATGTTCGCGAGAGAAGCGGCGCGACAGGCGATCGTGCAACTGGACGCCGTGGAAGCGCCGGCGGGTGAGATGACCGTGGTGCTGGGTCCGGGCTGGCCGGGGATTCTGCTGCATGAAGCGGTGGGGCACGGCCTGGAAGCAGATTTCAATCGCAAGGGTGTGTCGGCGTTTTCGAATCGCATCGGCGAACTGGTGGCGAGTCCGTTGTGCACGGTGATTGACGACGGGACGCTTGGATTAAGTGCCTCGGGTGGATTGAAAAGCGAAAGTTTGGCGGCGGGCTCATTGAACGCCGCCTCTGGCGGGCGTCGGGGATCGTTGAACGTGGACGATGAAGGGTCGCCCACGCAACAGAATGTGCTGATCGAGAAAGGCGTGTTGCGCGGGTATTTGCAGGACAAGTTGTCGAGCCGCCTGATGGGCAGTAAATCCACCGGCAGCGGACGCCGCGAAAGTTATCAGCACATCCCCATGCCGCGCATGACGAACACTTTCATGCTCGCGGGCGAGAGCGATCCGGAAGAGATCATCCGCTCGATTCCGCGCGGCCTGTATTGCACGACGTTCGGAGGAGGGCAGGTGGACATCACCAGCGGGAATTTCGTTTTTTCCGCCACTGAAAGTTATCTGATCGAAAACGGCAAGCTGACGCGGCCGGTGCGCGGCGCGTCGCTGATCGGCAACGGTCCGGAAGCGCTGAAATACGTCAGCATGGTGGGGAACGATCTGAAACTCGACGAGGGGATTGGGGTGTGCTCGAAAGAAGGCCAGCACATTCCGGTGGGCGTGGGGATTCCGACGGTGAAGATCGATCGGATGACGGTGGGGGGGACGGCGTCGTGACGCGGCAAGCGACGCACTCCCTTACGGTCACGCCTCAAATGACAGGGCATGGCCCTGCCCCACACATCGCGGTTGCGCCTCAACTGATGGCGTTCGGAGCGCGATCGTGATTCACGAGTTCGAACAGCTTGCGGCCGAGTCGGTAAAACGCGCGCTCTCTGGCGGCGCGACGGACGCAGAGTGCACCATCTCTGAAGGCGAGGAATTCGAAGCCTCGATTCGCATGCGCGAGGTCGAGAATTTGAAAGAAGCCGGATCGCGCGGTGCGGGCATTCGAGTTTTGGTGGGGCAGCATACCGGCTCGGCGTATACTTCCGACCTTTCACGCGGCGGCATGGAGACGATGGTTTCGAAAGCGCTGGAACTGGCGGCGATCACCACGGAAGATCCGCACGCGGGACTGCCGGAAGACGGCGAGCTCGGATCACTAACGTGCGAGCTGGATCTTTATGACGAGGCAATTGCGGGCATGGCGACGGAATGGAAAATCGATCAGGCGCGCGCAGCCGAAGCCGCGGCTCTGGCGTTCGATCCGCGTATCGAGAACTCCAAAGGCGCGTCGTTCGAATCGTACTTAGGGACGCGCGTGTTCGCGAATTCACGCGGATTCCTGGGCAGCTACCGGACATCGAGCTGCGGCTTGGCGGTGCAGCCGGTGGCGAAGCAGAATGGATCCACGGAACGGGATTATTGGTACACGTCGGCGCGTTCGGCGGCGCGGCTGGAAGGCGCGGAGGATGTCGGGCGTCGCGCGGCGGAACGGGCTCTGCGGCGATTGAATCCCAGAAAGGTCGCGACGCAAAAAGCGCCGATCGTGTTCGAGCCGCGCACCGCGAGATCCGTGCTGGGCGATTTGTTCGACGCGGTTTGCGGGTCGGCTATCTACAGGCAGGCGTCGTTTCTGGCGGGTAAGCTGGGCGAGAGAGTCGCGAGTGAGAATCTGACGGTGATCGACGACGCAACCATGCCGGGTTTGTTCGGCAGCTCGCCGTTCGACGATGAGGGCGTGCGGACGCGGCGCACCGTGGTGGTGGAACGCGGCGTCCTGCGCAGCTATCTGCTGAACACTTACACGGCGCGGAAACTGGGACTGAAGACTACGGGCAACGCGTCGCGTGGACTGACCGGCAACGCGGGCGTCGGGCCGGGGAATTTCTTCATCGAGGCGGGGACGAAGGCGCCGGGCGCGATCATCGCGAGCGTTCGCAGCGGTTTGTATGTGACGGAACTGATCGGCGCGAATAGCAATCCGGTGACCGGGGATTATTCGGCGGGCGCGGCGGGCATGTGGATTGAGAACGGCGAACTGGCGTATCCTGTTTCTGAAATCACCATCGCGGGAAATATGAAACAGATGCTGATGGAATTGGCGGAGATCGGGAGCGATCTAGAATTCCGCGGCTCGGTGGCCGCGCCAACGGTATTGGTGAGTGAGATGACGGTCTCGGGGAAGTAGATCAGGGGAGATAAGATTCGTGGCCCTTCAAATGTCGTCCACGCAAACCGAACGCCGGCCGATGCTCGGGTTGCCGGTGTACATTGTCGCGGCGGTGATGCTGATCGGCGGGGGAGTGTTTTATTACCTGAATCGAGCGAGCGGCCCCGCGCCGGAGCTTCCACTTACACCCGAAGCGCGCGCCTACGTGAAGAATCTCAAGCTGAGCGACGTCGGCATGCAGGCGAACGAGAGTTACTTCAAGCAAGTGGTGGTGGAGATCGAAGGCAAGATCACGAACGCCGGCGATCGCAAGCTGGACATGGTTGAGATTTACTGCGTCTTCTCCGATTCCTACGGTCAACTGGTGCTACGCAAGCGGGTGCCGATAGTGGGCGGGCGGATGGGCGGATTGGCGCCGGGCGAAACGAAATCTTTTCGGTTGCCTTTCGACGAGTTGCCCGACAGTTGGAATCATGCAATGCCGCAACTGGTGATCGCGGGCATCAAATTTAATTGATGGCTGTCGTTTAATGGCGCTGGTGCTGGTGGTGGATGACGATGCCGCCGCGGTCGAGATCCGGAAGCTGGTGCTGGAGCGGCACGGACATACTGTGATAACCGCGACGGATGCGGGCGTCGCTCGCACTGTGTTCCTCAAAAACACTCCGGATGTGGTGATCACCGACCTTCGGTTGCCGGATAGCGAAGACGGACTTGCGTTAATTAAGCAGCTTCGAGAACTTCGCGCGGCAAGGCAATTGAAGATTATCGTGCTGTGCGGAAACAGCGCGGACATCGAGGGCAGGGAAGAAGCGGCGATGGTGGATGCGATTCTGAGCAAGCCGGTGCGGTCGGAAGCGCTGTTGAGGATGATGGGATGAGCGCGTCGGTTTAAGCCAGCTTGAAAGCTGGCTTGCCGGCACGAGTGCCGGCCCCACATCGCTATTTGCGCTTGTCGACCACCACCGCGCCGCCCTTCATCACCCATTTAACCTTTTGAATAACGACATTGATATCCGCCAGCGGATCGCCCTCCACGGCGACGATATCGGCGAAGTATCCGGGTTTCAGCGCGCCCAATTTATCCTCCATGCCGAGCAGCGCCGCGCCGTTGATCGTCGCTGTTTGCAGGGCCTGCTCGGGCGTCATGCCCGCCTTCACGAACCAGCCCAGCTCGCGCGTATTTTCGCCGAACATGGTGTAGACGGCGTCCGATCCCATGGCGAACCGGACTCCGGCGCGGAAGGCTTTCTTCGCTGTTTCCAGATTGCGTGCGATGAAATCGTTCAGCGGACCGGTGGCGCCCGGCGGATAACGGAGCAGCACGGTGTTATCGACGTAGTAGCGATTGTGGTCGATGGTGGGGACGTAGAAGAGTTTCTTGCGCACCATTTCGGCGATAGTTTCGTCGTCCATATCGGTGGCGTGCTCGATGGAATCCGCGCCGGCGCGAACGGCGTCGCGGGCGCCAGCGGGTCCGTAGGAATGCACCGCGATCTTCTTGCCGGCCGCGTGCGCGGCGTCTACACCGGCTTGCAGTTCTTCGTAGGTGAAGGTCTGGTCGCCCGAAACATCGCGGCCCGATCCCGTGGACCCGTACATCTTGATGACGTCGGCGCCCGCGTCCACCTGGCGCTTTACCACTGCGGCCACTTCGGCCGCGCCGCGAGCAGTTCCGGGTCCGCCGCGGCCATTTGCGCGCGGGATCACGAGACCGTAGCCGGAGACGAACATGCGCGGCCCAATCATTAATCCCGCGTTGATCAGATCGCGCATGGCGATGTCGGCGTAATCGCTTGCGCCCAGGTTGCGAACCGCGGTCACGCCGGTTTCAAGCGTTTTTTTCGCGTTGTCCTGAGAGAGATAAACGGTCGCCGCGCCGCGTCCCGCCCGCGACACGTGGCTCATATCCAGCACGTAGGTCATGTGCGTGTGCACGTCGATCAGGCCGGGGATCGCTGTGAAGCGGGTCATGTCGATGAGCTGGTTCCCAAAGCCAAACGCGTCGCCGACGCTCTTGATGCGATCGCCTTCGACGACGATGGTGGCGTTCGGGATCATTTTTTCGCCGTCCCAGACGCGTCCGAATCGATACGCTTGGGCGCACAGCGGCATCGCAAATGCAGCGGCCCCTATCAATACAACCAGCTTCTTCATACGCCGAACCTCCGGGCTCTCATACTGAGGGCTTCGCCTCCACGGGCTTTTTTCTGCCGTCGAGAATCTTCGCGAATGACGCCGAGCGCAACTCGTCGAGCGACAATCCAGTGAGCCCGGGAGCATCGGCTTCCGGGATCGCGCCGCAGTTGATGGCTCGCAGAAAATAATTCAGCAGACCCTGGCCGGTGGCGGCGTCGTCGAAAACATCGCCGACCAGGGTCGCCTGCGCGGCCTTGTCGATGAAGTTTCGCAACCGCTCCGAGGACGATTCGAGCCCTTCCAGGAAAAATGCGTATACCGAGGCATAGCGCGACGGCAGCTGCGCCGGATGCAAATCCCAACCCTGGTAAAATCCGTTGTCGAGCGAATGGCGGATGTGCAGGCAGTGCAATTTCCAGGCGCGATGCACGGCCGCGCGATTCTCAGCGACCTGCGACTCACTTAAACCATCGCCGCGATGAACCGGCACTGGCATGATATTGGTCGCGCCATCCGACAGCCACACGCCGGTTCCCGCGAGCGAGATCTGCATCATGGACCGCGCGAAATCGCAAGCCGGATGCAGCATGTGTTGATTGGCCGCGGTGATGCCCAGGCCGGCGGTGTAATCGTAGATTCCGAAATGCGCGGCAACGCAGCGGCCCCGCGCCTCTTCTAGCATGCCGGGCAATTGGAACACCGACTGCGGCGTCTCGATCATCATCTCCATGCGAAGTTCGCCGAACTGGTCGAGCGCTTCGAGCAGCGCGCTCACCTGTTCGGGGACGGTAATCTTCGGCAGGGTCACGACGAAGTTTTCGGGCAGGAGCCCTCCGGTCTGGTCGAACAGCGCGTTCAAGAATCGATCCAGCGTGCGCAGGCTGCGGCCCTTCAGTTCCTCATTGAGCGGCTTGATCCGAATTCCGATGAACGGCGGCAGCGTGGCTTCCTTGAATCCTTTAGCGACTTCGGCAGCCGCGCTATCGGCGGTCGCGTCTTCTTCCGCATCGGGACGATTCCCGTAGCCGTCCTCGAAATCGAGGCGCAGATCTTCCACCGGCTCGCGGCACAATTTTTCGGCGACGCGCGCGTAGACGCTGTCGGCGAGCGCCGCGGGAATCCCGGTGGCGGCGGCGAAGGTGGCGGCGTCGGGAGCATATTCGGCGAGCGCGCGCTCGGCGAGCGATCCTAATCGCCGCGCGACGTCCGACTTGAACAGGTGCGCCCCGCCATAGAAAGTGTGAACCGGCTGGCGCTTTCCGGATTCGCCGGGATGCGCGAGTGCGAATTCGCGGTTGGCGGCGGCCAAGGCCGCAGCGCAGTCCTCACCCCAGTCCTCAGCGGGCCACTCCTCCTGCCTGATTTCCATCCCTAGTAGTGTATGCGATCCGGATGGGCTTTCCACTCTTGAAAACATGCGAGGGCTTCTTCGCGTGACACCTCGACAAATGGAATTTTGCGTTTCGCCGGATCGACGCGAAGCTGCTGGTAAATGAACGCGTCGTCGAAACCGGCGTCTGCCGCGTCGTGCGCGGTGGCCCCGAAGAACACACGCGCCGGCCGCGCCCAGTAAATCGCGCCGAAGCACATCGGGCAGGGTTCGCAGGTGGTATAGATGTCGCAGCCAACGAGTTGGAACGAGCCGAGAGCGGCGCAGGCGGCGCGAATCGCCACGATTTCGGCGTGCGCGGTGGGATCGTTGCAGGAAGTAACCTGATTGGTCCCGCTCGAGACGATGCGGCCGTCTTTGACGATCAGCGCCGCGAATGGACCGCCTCGGCCCGACCGCACGTTCTCGATGGCGAGCTCGATTGCCCGCGCCATAAACGGATGCTGGGGCGGCGCATTCTGCAACGTAGTCGGCACCTTTTGTTTTAGTGTACGCTGTGCAAGATGGGTCGCGCTGTTTAGATGCCCGCCTCAAAGTCCAAATTATTGCGATTGGTTTCGTGGAATCCGCAAGGCGCCGCCGAACGCGCGCGCGAGCTTGAAAAAGCCGGTTTTGAAGTGCACGCCGGGCCCGCACCCACCAAACAGCTCGCGACCCATTTTCGCGATCTGGCACCCGCCGCGATTGTGATCGACCTGGATAAGCTCCCGTCGCACGGACGGGCGGTCGCCGTCGTGCTGCGGACCACCAAGAGTACGCGCCACTTCCCCATGGTGTTCGCCGGCGGTGAACCTGAAAAAGTGGAACGCGCCCGTCACGATATGCCGGACGCATGTTTCACCGATTGGAAAAACGCGGCGCGTGCGATCAAACGATATATCAGCGCTGCGCCGCTGGCCCCGATCCAACCACCCGCCTACATGGATCAATTCGCGGGGTCGAGCACGGTCAAGAAACTCGGGTTCAAGGCGGGCATGAAAATTGCGATGATTGCGGCGCCGGAGGGGTTCGAGGAACAACTCGGCGAGCTGCCGGAGAACCTCGAAATGGGGGATCGGCTGGCGCGGCAGATCCAGCTTGCGCTGTGGTTTGTGCGATCGCGCCACGAACTGGAATCCGAGATCGATTTCATGAGCGCGCGGCTCCCGGAAAGCTGCTCGATCTGGATCATCCACCCCAAACAGACCAGCCGTCTGAAGGCCGACTTTAATCAGAACCACGTCCGCAACGTGGCGCTGGCGGCCGGATTGGTAGACTACAAGGTCTGCTCGGTGGATGCGGATTGGAGCGGACTGAAGTTCGCGCGGAAGAAGAAGTAAGGCACTTTTGACCGCTCCCTTGCCCGCTGCCGCGTTTGTTGGCCCAGCGCCAAATGGTCGCGGCTCGTGAATGAGAACAGGCGGAAACATTTTCAGGCCCGGTGGCGTCAAATAGCTCTACTGGGAAACTCGATCCGGGTGAATTGGGTGTCGACGCGGAACACACGGGGAAAAGGACTTGCGGCTGCGAAGGGGCGCGAGCTATACTCCGCAAGGGAAACGCCTGAAGCGGCGGATGAATCGCGAATCGGGGTGTACGGGTTGAAGAACGCGTTGGGCTTGAAGAGGATATTGCGGATCGGTGGGGCGCTGGGTGCGGTGTCGGCACTGATGGCGGCCGGGCAAAACCGGTACTCGCCGGATCGAGGCGCGTTCGATCAGCCGACCCTTTATGAACCGGCCCTTTATGGACCCACGGTAGATCAACAAACCCCGCCCGCGGCCGAAAAAAAGAAGGAATGGAAAGAGCGGGCCGAGTACGAGTTGTACGAATCGGTCACCAAATCGCAGGACCCGAACCAGTGGCTCGCGACTTTGGATAAATGGAAAGCGCAATATCCCCAAAGCGATTTCGCGGATCTTCGCCGCCAGCTTTATTTGGCGTCGTATCGGGCTTTGCAGAGGCCCCGCCAGATTTTCGACGCGGCCGCGGACGTGCTGGGGGACAATCCCAATAATCTGGTGGCGCTTTCGGCGATCGTCGAGTATGTGTATACGGTGGTTCCGTTCGGTTCCGGCGCGCTGACGCCGCCGCAGTCGGCCGATCTGGAGATTGCGGAGAAGGCGGGCGGGTTGCTTCGAGGCAATTTAGAGGTCGTCTGCTTGAAAGAAAACCGGCCGCCGGATATGACCGAGGATCAGGTGAACAAGGCCAAGCCCGCGCTTCGGATTCTGGCGCAGCGCGCGATCGGATACGTCGCATTGGAGCGGCGCGATTATGTTGCGGCGCACCTGGAACTGACCAGGGTTCTGGAACTGGATCCCGCGCAGGGACAGGTTTCGTTCTGGCTGGCGCGGGCGATTCTTGCGCAAAACAAGACCAACCCGGAACTGCAACCGGCGGCGCTGTACGATTTTGCGCGCGCTTCGGTAACCGAGGGCGCGGCTGCGCTTTCGACAGGCGATCGCCAGACGCTGAGCGCGTACTTGAGAGACGTGTACGTGAAGTATCATGGATCGGCGGACGGGCTGGACAAACTGCTGGCTCTGGCCAAAACGAGCGCGCTGCCCCCGGCCGGATTTGCGATCGAAAGCAAGAGCGATATCGAGAAGCGAAAATTCGAAGCGGAGGCGGAACTGGAGCGTGCCAATCCGTCGCTGGGTTTATGGAAACGAATCCGCACGGAATTGCAGCGCGAGGGCGGCGATAAGTATTTCGACGCCAGCATGAAAGGCGCGGAACTTCCCGGCAACGTGAACGGAGTGGTGAAGTTCAAAGGCACCCTGGTGGGGATGATGCCGACGGTCCGGCCGAGGGAACTGGTGCTGGCGATCGAGAATCCGGACAAGCCGGACGTGACGCTACGCCTGGATTCGGCGCTCGCGGGAAAAATGGAGCCGGGCGCGGAAATCTCGTTCGAGGGCGTGGCGGATTCTTTCTCCAAAGATCCGTTCATGGTAACGTTTACGGTGGAGAAGTCGAAGATCGAAGGCTGGGCGGGGAAGGCTCCCGCGGCCTCTAAGAAGACTGCGTCGAAGAAGGCCGGTTTATAGCCGGTGTGGCTTCCAAGCGAGTCACAATCGTGATACATTAACCTGATAAAGTTAACCCTGGAGTTAACCTGAATAGCGAGGATCGTGTGGTGCTTTCAACAACCAAGAAACTAGCTCTTACATTGATTGCGTTGATTGCTGTAGCGGCGTTAGGATTGGCGCAGACGCCGCCGGCAGCCGCGCCAGCGAATGCGAAGCCTCAGAAGGTCCCCAAGGATGCGGCCGAGTACGAACTGATCAACAAGATCGCGAAGGATACCGATCCCGCTGACAAGATCAAACTCCTGGATCAGTGGACCCGCGATTACCCGGACACGGCGTTTGCCGCGGAGCGGCAGCAAGAGTACTTGAAGACCTACGGCGCGATGAAGGATTGCAAGAATCAGTCCAGGGTCGCGTCCGGGATACTGAAGACGGATCCCAACAACGAGGAGGCGCTGCGCACCATCATTAGTTGCATTTATCAGATCAAGTCGCCGGATGTGTCCGAGTTCGATACGGCCGAAAAGACCGCCAACTATTTGGTCGCAAATGCGGATGCGGTCTACTCGGATGCGAAGAAGCCAGCCGCGACGCCCGCCCCGGACTGGCAAAAATTCAAACTTACAATGATCGCCGCCGCCAAACACACCATCCCCTATATCGACATCCAGCGCAAGAACGTCGCGAAGGCGGAAGCTGATCTGACGAAACTCCTCCAGGACGATCCCACGGATGCGCAGTCATCCTTGATGCTGGCCCAAGTGCTGTTCGATGAGCGCACCGCCCACCCGGAGAAGCAGCCGCCCGCTATTTTCGAATGGGCTCGCGCAGGCACTTATGACGGTCCCAACGCTCTTCCGGCTGCGAATCGTCAACAGAGCTTGGCGACTGCGACGAAGATGTATGCGCTGTACCACGGAAAGCCTGACGGGTGGGACGCAGTGGTTGCGCTGGCCAAGACCAATGCGCTGCCGCCGGCCGATTTCAACATCAAGAGCACCGCGCAGCTAGCGCAGGAGGCGGCGGAGGCGGCGGCAGCCGCCGATGCAGCCGATCCCGTTTTCGCGGTCTGGAAGACGATTAAGGCGGGCCTGACCGGCGACGGCGACGCGGCGTACTTCGAAGCCAACGTGAAGGATGCCGAGCTCCCGCCCAACAACCAGAAATTCAAGGGCAAGATTGTTTCGATGAAGCCTGCGATCAGTCCAAAGACTCTGGTGATGGCCTACAAAGATCCTGCCGGCGATATCACTCTGTTGCTGGATACGCCGCTGCGGGGCAAGATGGACATCGGATCGGAGCTCGAATTCGAGGGTCAGGCGACCGCGTACACGAAGGCGCCGTTCATGTTGACGCTCAAGATCGACGAGAACAAGGACAAGATCATCGGGTGGAAGCCGATCGCACCGCCGCCTGTCAGGCGGCCAGTCCCTAAGAAGCAGCCGTAGACCAGGTCTTAGAGCTAATACAGACCGCCGATGTGGGGCCGGCAGTCATGCCGGCGAGCCGCTCTCCTGAGCGGCTTCTCTTCGCCTTGATCTAAGCCGGCTTGAACTAAAGCCCAGTCAACTCAATCCAAATGATAAGCCGGTCCGGAGACCGGCTCGCCGGCATGACTGCCGGCCCCACATCGCTCAACTCATACCGCTGCGATGCACTCGATTTCCACACGCACATCGCGAGGCAGTCGAGCCGCTTCCACCGTCGCCCGGGCCGGCGCGTTGGATGAAAAATAGCGGCCATAGACTTCGTTCATTTTCGCGAACTCGCCCATATCTTTCAGAAATACGGTGGTCTTGACCACCTGATCGAGCGACGATCCGCAGGCTTCGAGCACACCCTTCAGATTCTGGATCACGCGCTCGGTCTGCGCGGCGATGTCGCCTTCGATCAACTGATTGGTCGACGGGTCGATTGCGATCTGTCCGCTCAGGAACGCAAATCCGTTCATCACCACGGCCTGCGAATACGGTCCGATCGCCTTAGGCGCATGGTCCGTTGAAATAATCTTCTTCATGATTCTCCCTTTACTCTTTCACGTGCTTCCGCATTTTTCTTAACCGCTCCTTTTAGTCGCGGCTCGTAAGGCCGGACGCGCCTCCGAATTGCAGCGTGCCCACCAGATCCGCCGCGCGCGACACGCCTTCCTGCTCCAGAAACCGATCGAGTTCCTCCGCGACGCGCACCGGCGATTGCGGGTCCCAAAAACTAGCTGTGCCGACCTCGACCGCGCTCGCCCCGGCAATCATGAATTCCGCAGCGTCGTCTCCGCTCGCGATCCCCCCGATGCCGATCACCGGAATCGAAACCGCGCGCGAGGCCTCGTACACCATTCTGAGGGCGATGGGTTTGATGGCGGGTCCGGACAATCCGCCGAATCCTGCGCCGATTCGCGGTTTCCGCGTCCGCGGGTCGATCGCGAGCGAGACAAAAGTGTTCACCAGCGAGATGACGTCAGCGCCCGCCTCGGCCGCCGCTTTCGCCATAGGCTCGATACGCGCGACGTTGGGCGACAACTTCACGATTAAGGGCCGGGCGCTGTGGATGGCGGCGCGCACCGCCGTCACCACTTCGCCCAGCAGCGCGGGGTCGCTCGAGAAGAAGATTCCGCCGTGCCGGGTGTTGGGACAGGACACGTTCAGCTCATAGCCGGCGATGCCGGGCGCGTCCTCCAGCACCCGCACCACTTCCAGGTAATCGTCGACCGCATAACCGAAAACATTCGCGAAAATGGCGGTGCCGGCGCCGTCGAGCTGCGGCAATTTGTCGCGCACGAACGCGCGTACTCCGATGTTTTGAAGTCCGACGGAATTGATCATTCCGGCCGCGGTTTCGACCAGGCGCGGAGGCGGGTTTCCATCCATCGGCTCCTTCGATAACCCCTTGACGATAATGCCGCCTAGGGCCTCCAGCTTCACTAAACCCTTAAGCTCGACGCCGTAACCGTAGGTTCCAGAGGCGGCAAGTACCGGATTAGTAAGGGAAACGCCGCATAGAGAGGTGGCCAGGCGAGACGGCATTTCCTTGAGCATAGCAGCCGTTTCAAGCGCGGGCCACGCTAGTTTTCGCGCGGAATCGGCCGATAAAACTAACGTGCCGCAGGAGCTAGAAGGGAAAACATACAGTACTAAGGTGTCCGTCGGATGGCCCGGTCACGGAGAAACAACGCAACATGAGAGCATGGGCGGTCCCCCTCACTACCGGTCTTTATCCTCGAAGTTCTCCATTTTTACCGCAGTGTTGGTGCTGTGGGTGGTGGGGACGATCATGCTGTGGGACGTTCGCCAGCACACCTTCGACCTGGCTAAGGGACTGGTACTGTGCGGGGTGGTGGGTCTGGTGGCGGGGGCCATCTCGCGGTTCACCATGCGTCTTCTGGCGCGTCCGCTGGCGCTGTTGCAGGCCGGAATCATATCGGTGCGTGAAGGCCGTTTCGAGCCGATCCAGGTCAGCCCCACCGGCGACGAGATACAGTATCTCGGTGAAAGCTTCAACCGCATGATCGAGACGCTGGCGGCGTCGCAGGAAGAAATCCGCCAGCATCAGGATCTTCTCGAACTGCGCATCCGGCAGCGCACCGAGGAGCTTGAAAAGGCGATGCACGCGGCGCTGGCGGCGAGCCAGGCGAAGAGTGAATTTCTGGCCAACATGTCGCATGAGCTTCGGACGCCGATGAACGGCTTGCTGGGCATGGTGGATCTGGTGCTCGACAGCGGTTTGACGGGAGATCAACGCGAACAGTTGGAAATCGCGCAGCGATGCGCCTATTCGCTGCTCGCGTTGTTGAACGATATTCTCGATTTATCGAAGATAGAAGCGGGCAGGATGTTACTCGAAAAGATTCCGTTCGATGTTTGCGAAGTGGTTAACGACTGCGTGAAGGCTCAGGCCGCCAAGGCCTTGCAAAAGCGCATCGATCTGCGCTTCGAAGCCGATCCCCCGGGGCCGGTGGAGGTGGTGGGGGACCCCTTGCGCGTCCGCCAGATTGTCGCGAATCTGCTTTCCAACGCCATCAAGTTCACTGAGCGCGGCTGGGTGCGGGTAAGCCTCGCCACAAAGATCGCGGGCGATGGCCGCGTCGAAATCGAGATCCGGGTGATCGACACCGGCACCGGGATTCCCGCGGACAAGCTGCCGCAAATTTTCGACAAATTCACGCAAGCCGATGGAAGCATTTCGCGGAAGTACGGCGGAACGGGACTGGGTCTCGCGATCACGCGGCGGCTGGTCCAGTTGCAGGGCGGAAGCGTTCGTGCCGAAAGCCAGCTGGGGCAAGGCAGCACGTTCGTGGCGACACTGGTCTGCGACGCGGCGTCCGCGGGAATGTGCCGGCCAGTGGCGGTAAATGGAAACGGCGTGAGTCATGCGGCGCCCGCGCATTCGGGCGCGCGTCTGCTGCTGGTGGAAGATAACCTGGTCAACCAGAAGGTTGTGCTCGCGATTCTGCGCAAGAAGGGCTATCACATCGACGTCGCCAATCATGGCCGGGAAGCCCTCAACAAGCTGAGCGCCCCCGACGCGGTCTACCATCTGGTCCTGATGGATGTGCAAATGCCCGTGCTCGACGGACTGGAAACGACGGGCAGCATCCGCCGCGACCCGCGCTGGGAAAGCATCCCCATCATCGCCATGACGGCGCACGCCATGAACGGCGATCGCGAACGGTGTTTGCAAGTCGGCATGGACGCCTACATTTCGAAGCCCGTGCAGCCGGCGCACCTGATCAGCACCATCGAGAAACATCTGGCGGCTCCGCCCCGCCGGCCCCGTCAAGCCATACCGGCGGAGCGGAGCTTGTCCGACCGGCTGTTGCAGGATGAGTCCGGCTTGATGAGTGGAGTCCTTCAAGTCTTTCTGCAACTTGCACCGGAACGCCTGGATCGCCTGGCGCTGGCAGCGGTCCACTCAGACACGGGCACGCTCGAACGGGAAGCCCGGATGATCGGCGCGGCGGCGCAGCAACTCGGCTCGGACGGATTGGGGGAGTGCGCGAAGCGAATCGAACAGAACGCCTCCAAGGGCGAATTCGATCAGGTGAAGATGGATCTGGCGACGCTGCGGCAGGAGATCCAGTCGCTGGAAACGCTGACGACGTAGAACGTGCGCGGCGACCCCCGGGTCTCGCTTCAAGCCCCGCCCGTTAGGGCGGGGATAACGGACGAGGGCGTCGATCTATGAAAACTTTGGAAATGGTTTAGCCGCGGCTTATAGGAGGCAGGGCATGGCCCTGCCCCACCCAACGCTCCGTCACGCGTCGACGATCCCTCCAAAGAAATCGACGTAGCGCGGCGCCAGATTGTCCGGATGATAGATTCTGCCGGCTTCGCGGGCGCGCTCGCATTCCTCCCGATAGAAGTCCTGGTCGTCCTCCAGGCGGGTGATCAGATCGATCCACGGCTTCACCACTTCGGGCTCTACCGGACACGGATGCTGAGGAGTGATCTCCGGCGGAATCGGCAAAGTGAATCCGGCGCCGTTACAGGTTTCGGAGAGCCCTCCACGGTCGCTCACCAGTGGGGGAATCCCGTTGATCACAGCTTCCGCCGCCACGCGCCCCGAGGCTTCCTGCCACAGCGAAGGGACCAGAAGAGTGCGCGTGGGCACGTAAATCTCTTTGGGTTGCGCGAGGGGAGGCGCCATCATCAGGTTCTCATGACGGCGCAGGTCGAAGCCGCCCAGCATTCCCGCCTGCACCAGACGCCCGCCCGAGCCCCGCGACTCGATAAACATCATCGCGATATCGGGCCGCCGCAGGCTCAGCTCCTCCGCCAGACGGGCGACGAACATCAGTCCCTTCTCAGGCGACGGATTGATCATGGTGACGAAGATGGGGTCGCGGTCCTCCGCCAAGATGTCGTCGAGCTCCATCGGCGTGGGCAGAGGCGTGCTTTCGATACCCAATTCCGTCCGATAGAGATCGGTGAGGAACTCGCTGGGCGTGAGCACGGCGTCCATCGGCGCGAAAAACTCGGCGCTGGAGAGGTAACCGGTATTGCGGAGCGCGAAGACCAGCTTTACGCCCTGCCGCTTGGCTCTTTCATAACGCCTGATGTCGCCGGCCATCCCGCCGAACCCGAGCAGCATGTCCGGCTGGAAAGAGTGCAGTTCGTCATCGAAAATCAAATCGAACTGGCGGCCGTGGATCTGCTGCCATGCGTCCATCCCGCGCGGCCCGACGTCCAGCAGGCGATAGTGGACGCCGCGATGCTGAAAGCTGAGTTCCGGACGCCCGCGACGCTTACCCCGGCCTCGCTCGATTTGGGGCGCGATGCCGAGTGTTCGCAAGTATGAGACCGCGTCGGACTTGGTGGCGCTCTCGGTGGCCGTGGTCGCAACGGCGTGGACAACGAAGCCCGCCGCGGCGAGCATCTCGCACATGGTGCGAGTGGAGCGCGCAGCTCCGCTCGCGGGGTCTTGCGGCAACTGTGGTAAAACCAGCAACAGCCGCGCGCCCGAAATACTCACCTATTGAGATTACAGCTTCCGTGCAGGACGTCGCCCTAAGCCGTGGAACGCTTGCGCCACCATGCCAGCGACCCGAGCGCGGCCAGAGCGGACCCCAGCAGCCCAAAGGTCCCCGGCTCCGGTACGCCTGCGGGTTCGTCTAAATCGATGGTCGAGCCATCGGGGATGGTGACCGTAAGGCTTTCACCGGCAACTGCGCTCGGATCGCTTACGGAAAAAAGCAGGGAGTAAGCGGTTACCTGGACTAAAGGCAGCGTGTTCGTCAGCGTATTGCCAATAATCGTACCGGGTGTAACGTCCGTCACAGTGTCGGTGAACACTGTCTCGGTGCCGACGCCAGTGATCGTGGCACCTATAGTTATTGACCAGTTCAGATTGTTGTCGGCGCTGTCCGATATCGCAAAATCCCAGCTAACCGGCACCTGGCCGCTTATAAACCCGTTATTTGTGGTGCCGCCGTTGATCGCGAAGTTAACCTGCAAAAGGCTACCGCCGCTACTGACCGTGCCATTCCCATACATCTTTATTCCCGGCGCCGATTGGGCTACGGTACATGCGGACCCACCATTAAGGAATCCCGCACCGCTGGGGGCACTCACAGAGCACGTGTCATTGCCACTGGGATCCAACTGTAGAGGCAGCACGCTGGCCTTTGCCGGGGTGATCGCCATGAGGGACGCAAGCGGCACTGCGGTGAGCGCGATGAGGCGCGCTCTGCGCTGCATGAAAGATTTCGCACGTTCGATAGATGACACGTATTCCTCCTATCGGGCTTTTTAGCCGCGATTGGATCAAGTATAGCCGGAATGGCTTCGGCTGTTCAAGCCAAAAGCGCCTAGGGTGCCAGCAACGTTAGCGCGCTGCTTCGGTCAGTCCACGAACGGAAAATCTTGGCGGACCGCTGCGGTGAGCCTTGTAAGCTATTGACACAAAAGCATCTTACTCCTCGCGCAGCACGACGATCGGGTCCAGCTGCGATGCCCGGCGCGCGGGAATCCAGCAGGCGGTGAGCGAAATCAGTGTCAGCAGCACGGCGACCGCGCCCAAGGTCATCGGATCGGTAGCCGAAACACCGTACAGCAGATTCTTCAGCGCGCGCGTGGCCGCCCATGACCCGAGCAGGCCGATCAGCAGGCCGGCGCCGGTCAGCGCGATCCCGTGGCCGACCACCAGTCGCGTCACATTCCCGGCGCTTGCGCCCAGCGCCATTCGCAATCCGATTTCGCGGCTGCGCTGCGTGACCGCGTAAGAAAGCACCCCGTAGAGACCAATCGACGCGAGCACCAGCGCGAGTCCCGCGAATGCGCCGAGCAGGGTCATCTGCTGCCTGCGATCGGCAACGTTCGCGTCGATGATCTCGTCCATGGTTTGGACGTTTGAAACCGGCTGTTCGGGATCGACGGCCGCGATCACGCGCCGAAGCGCGGGCGTCAAGCTCGCAGGCTCGTTTTTCGTGCGGACCACCAGATAGTCTGGTGTCCAATTATCCACCTGCGCGACCGGAGAGTACACGCCTGGTTTCATCCATAGGTCGTAGCCGCGCTCCTGCACGTCGGCGACAACGCCGACAATCGTTCGCCAAACGGGATTCGGGAAACTAAAAGAGATTCGATGTCCAATCGCGGGTTCTTTCGGCCAGAAATGGCGCGCGAAAGTTTCATTGATAATCAGAACCAGCGGCGAAGTGGTAGTCTCGCTTCCGTCAAACAGCCGGCCTTCGCGAAGCTTCACCCCCAAGGTCCTCAAGTAAGTGGAAGTTGACGCGCGAAACAGCGCGTCGGGCGAGAAGCTGAGATCGGGCGCGACGCCTTCAATTCGGAAGCCCTGCGTGTTGCCGATGCTTTGAAACGGCAGAGTGGAAGCGAAAGCGGCATTTTCGACGCCGGGCAACGCGGCGGTTTGCTCCAGTACGCGCCGATAATAGTCGAGGCGCTTCACGTTGTCGTTGTACTTGGGACCGAGGGCCGTTCGCAGGGTCAGAAGATGATCGGGCTGGAAGCCGAGGTCGACGGCGCGGAGCTTGGCCATGGTCTGAATCATCAGGCCCGCTCCTGACAGCAGCACCAGGGCGGCTGCCACTTCCAGAACCACCAGCGCGTCGCGAGTAGTCCGGCTGCGAACATCCGCGCCTGAGCGTCCGCCTTGCTTCAGCGCGTCGTTGACGGAAGCGCGCGCGGCCTGGATCGCGGGAACGATGCTGAACAGAACACCGGTCGCGAGCGATAGAAGCAGCGTGAACATCAATAGCCTCAAGTCGACCTCCGGGCGCGCAGTCGAGGGAAGGCCCAGCGGGACCAGCCGGTCCAGAACTCGCATTCCCGCAAGCGATAGCCCGAGTCCCAGCGCTCCCCCGATGAGAGAGAGCAGAGCTCCTTCGGTCACCATCTGGCGGATCAGCCTGCCCCGGCCCGCGCCCAGGGCGGACCGGACCGCTAACTCGCGTTTGCGAGCGACCGCGCGGGCGAGCAGCAGGCTCGCCAGGTTCGCGCAGGCGATCAACAGGACGCAGCCCGCGGCCGCCATCAATACGAGCAAAGCGGTGCGGGTCTTCCCGAGCAGGTCTTCCTTGATCGGCACCACTACGGCGCCGGTGTAGCGATTCTCGTCGGGATACTGCTGCTTCAGACGGTTGGCGATCGCGACCATTTCGTCGGAGGCGCGCTGAAGAGTGGCGTCGGGCTTCAATCGCGCTACCACGCTTAAATAGTGACTGCCGCGCTGCGCCCGGAATTCGGGGGTAATGTGGATCGGGACCCAAATGTCACGGTCGTGGTCGCGATAAACGAAGTCGCGCGGCATCACGCCGATCACGCTGTACTTCGAATCGTTAAGTACGATGGGCCGGTTCAGCACGGATGCATCGCCCGCGTAACGGCGCTGCCACAGGCTATAGCTGATCACGACTACTTGCGCGGCGTTGCGATCCTCCTCTTCGGTGAATGCGCGTCCCATCAACGGGCGCACTCCCAGAACCGAAAAGAAATTCGGCGTGACCGCCTGTCCGTAAAGTTGTTCGGGCGTTCCGTCACCGGTGATGCTCATGCTGCGGTTACGCGTCGCGGCCATGTCCGTGAACACGTGATTCTGATCGCGCCAGTCGAAATAGTTCGCGGGAGCGGGCGTGTTGTGAGCGAAGCCGATCGCGCTGGCGTCTTCGAAGACCATCATCACGCGGTCGGGATCGTCGTAGGGAAGCGGGCGGAGAAGCACCGCGTCGAGGGTCGAAAAAATGGCCGTGTTGGCCCCGATGCCGAGCCCTAGCGCGAGGATCGCGACCAGCGTGAAACCCGGCGCCTGGCGCAGCAGGCGAAGTCCGTAACGAAGATCGGCGAGGAGGGTTCGCATAATGCTTATACTGATACGCGCGAGCGAGGTTACAGTTAGCCTCCAACCCCACCCGTCAGGGTGGGGATCGCGTGAAAAAGGAAACTGACCATTCTGTCCCGCCCTTTCTGAACCACGACTGTCAAGGAGCGGCGCGCTTAACTCGAAAAGGGGACTGACCACTCCGTCGCACTCAAAACTAGTCCAAACCTCAAAAGGTCTCATAGTGGACAGAGCGGTCTGTCCCCTTGTTTTGACGGCCAGTCGCAGCCTTGGTGGGGCAGGCGATCTTGTCGCCTGTCGGTTTTCAAACAGGATCTCAACGCACGATCTTGAATGGCGTTAACATAACTCAAAGGAAGGAGACGCTCCCCATGAGTCTCATTCACCGGCGCGAATTTCTCGCCGCGGCAACCGCGGCTGGCTCGCTAATGTCGTTGCCAACGTCAATGCCAGCCGCATCCGACGACCCCGGCCCCAAGCTTGAGGGAATCTTTCCCATCATGCAAACTCCCTTCACCGATTCCGGCGCGCTGGATATCGACACGCTGGTGCATGAGGCGCAATGGCTGCACCGCATCGGCGTGCAGGGCATGACGTGGCCGCAACTGGCGAGCGAATACGCCACGCTAACTTATGACGAGAGAATCGCCGGAGCCGAGGCGATCGTCCGCACGGTCAAAGCTATGGATTCGAGAACGCGGCCCGGGGTGGTGATCGGCGTCCAGGCTCCCGATACCGAAACGGCGGTGAAGTACGCGAAGCACGCCGACAAACTCGGTCCCGACGCGATCATCGCCATTCCGCTCGGCGGCGGCCTCGACGAATCGAAGCAGATGGATTACTACGCGGCCATCGGCGCCGCGTGCAGCCGGCCGCTGATCGTCCAGACCATCGGCAACATGAGCGTGGATCTGGTGCTGCGCATGGCTCAGAAGATCCCCACGTTGCGTTACGTGAAGGACGAGGCCGGCGTCACGCTTCCCCGGCTCACCGAATATCACAAGCGCAGCCAGAGTCTGCATGTGTTCAGCGGCAAACGAGGTCCGACTTTTATCGACGAGTTGGATCGCGGCGCCATCGGCAACATGCCCGGTTCGGGCGCAGCCGATCTGTACGTCGCCGCTTGGCAGGCGTGGAAAAAAGGCAATCGCGACCAAGCCATGGACGCCTTCAGTAAAGTGCTGCTGTTCGTTTCCGCCGAACAAGCCTACGGACTGCCCGGACAGAAGTATCTTCTGCAACTGCGCGGCGTGTTTCCGAACACGAAATGCAGAAACGACACGGCCGCGGCCGTCTTTGATGACGAAGCCAAAGCGGCCATCCGCCACGCTGTCGATTACGGCAAGAAGTGGTTCAAAGCCTGAATCGCAGTGGAAAGCAGGGGCAGACGAGGATTTCTGATATTCCCAAGAATCCGAGGAATGCGACCTGTCCCGGTTTCTTACCGCGAGAAACGTTCACCTGCCCCGGTTTCTTCCTTCAGCCAAATGAGCCAGGTCTGCGTTAGGCGGCAGGATTCTGCGCGAGCTGCGAACCGCAGGCGATGGTTAGCCTTCCGCAACGGGCTCCCCGTCAACATCATCCTGCGAGGGTCACTGGTCTAATTCGCAGCACCGTCGGCGACCCATTTCGAAGGGAACGCTTGCAAGCCCGTCTTTCCTTTGAGTGCGCTGAAAGCATCTTTCAACGCCGCCATACCAGTCCTGATTGCATCTCGGCACTCCTCCGCCTGCTTGGCATCCGTAGTTATCGTCGCACCGTCCCGTTGCAAGAGAGAGGACATTTGCACGTTCCCGCCGTCCTCGACCACCCTCTCCAAGACGCGACGCCTCTTTTCGAACGCGTCGGCTAGTAACTCGCGGAGAGCGGCGAATCGGGCTTGCACGTCTCGCGCCTGACGAGAAACACTCATCGCATCCGACCTAGCGTCCCCATCGCGAATCGAGTTGGCGGTCTCCACAAGCCTGAGTACTGTTCCGTCCAGTCGGTCGATCTCAGTGCTGAACGCGTCCATCATTCCCGCGATGGTTGCATGGTCCGCGTTGAGTGCTTCTTGCGCCTGTTTCAACCTTGAGGTGCGCGATGCGCGATCATCCAGGGCGTCGTGTAACGCTATCCAGTATGCATCCCCTCCATAATGTTCGTGCAGCGCACCCTTCCTTTGATCGAAAACGACGGGGACCAACGAGGCACCGTTGGTGTCACGTTCTTGATTGAGAAAAGCTGTGTAAGCCCACGAGAAGTTATCGAGTGCTGCCGTGTCACGCGAGCATCCATTGACGCTGAGCAGAACAGCCACGACCAGTGGGACGCGCGCCCTGACGGCTTGGGCTACTCGCAGACATGCCGGTGGCACCGAGTCAGTTCTCATGCGATGGTTACGCGTGTCCACCACGTTATGATCGGCAGTTTTCTCACGAACCGTTATCGGTTGAACCAATAGGCGAGCATTCTCTAGGCGGATATGGAAGGCCAGATTCAGGGCAGATGTAGCCAGGCCCGGCCCCGCGACGCTAATAGCGTCTCTGGGTAAAGTCCCACAGTTCCCGCATCAGAGTCGCTAGGGTCGCGGACAACCAATGGAGATACTGGGCCGTAAAGGCGGCATCAATCACTTGCGATTGCGGCAATTTCCAGGTGTCGGGGCGATCCGTGAAAACCGATGAGTCGCTGCCTGCTCCGATACGGACGGATAAATGGCGAATCCTGTTTGGAACAATGCGATGAGCCAACATGTGCCGAATCTTGCACAAGCCGTCGTATTGCGCCTGGCCAGGAACGCTGCTCAATGCGGCGGTTAGTAAATCGCTCGGAAACGCTTGTTTGAACGAACCAGAAGTACACTTGACTTTTATCTTCGTCGGCTGCGAGGCAAGGCCGAATGAATTCGGGCTGAGCTCCCACCCGACGAAGTATGTCCCGAAATAGAAACTCTCAATGGCAGCCAGCGACGATGTGAAGAAGCCAAAAAGACACTTCTCTTGCTCATATTGGTTTTCGACGCTATCGGGGCCCGTAAGCGCGCTCACGAACGCCTTATCGTAATCCCAAGCCGCACGGTGCCGAAACACAACTGCCTTGCAAGCACCGATGAAGTTCTCGCGCTCTGGCTCTTCGCTCATACGCCCCACCACCCGTTCGCGTGCTTTATCGAATAGGTGTAGTGGGAGCATTTCTGCCTCTATCGAGGGGACGGTCGCCACACGAGATGGAAGCGGTCGACGCTAGGGGGAAAACAGGGACAGACTCTCCCGGTTTCTCCGGTTTCTCTCTCGCGCCGATCGCGGCCGATTCGCTCGCCTACTGATTCGCCGCGCCGCGACCCCGGCCGCGACCGCCGTTCTCAGGCACCGGAGCAGGCAGATCCTTGCGAGGCAGCTTCTCCGGCCGCGTTGCCGCCTGGTACACGAACACCGCTTCGATGATCGCCATCTGCTCCATGTCGCCCTGCTGGATGCGATCGTACACGTCCATGTTCGAATGGTGCGTGCGCGTGTCGTAATCCATCGGGTCCTGGATGAACTGGAATCCCGGCAGACCCACTGCATCGTACGACTGGTGATCCGTACCGCCCGTGTTGCGAATCGTGATCACGCCGGGCGTCAGGTCCTTCAGCGCCGCGAACCACTGCTCGAAGATCGGCCGGACCATTTCGTTGCCTTGCAGATAGATTCCGCGAATCTTGCCGGTGCCGTTGTCGATGTTGAAGTAACCGGCGAAGCCGTCGTGCTCGGCGGTGGGCTTCATGGTCGCGGTGTCGGCGAAGTGCTCCTTCACGTATGCGCGCGATCCCAGCAGCCCTTCTTCTTCGCCGCTCCACAGAGCCATGCGAACCGTGCGATCCATCTTGAGGTTGAGCGATTTCAGAATGCGCATCACTTCCATCGCCACCGCGCTGCCGGCGGCGTTATCGGTTGCGCCCGTGCCCATGTGCCACGAATCGAAATGCCCGCCGACCATCACCAGCTCATTCGGCTTGGTGGTGCCGGGAATCTCCGCGACCACGTTGAACGCATCCGTGCTGCTCATGTCGAACTTCGTCTTGATATCGAAGGCGAGCTTCACGGGAACGTTGTGCGCCAGCAGCCTCTCGATGCGATTGTAGTTTTCGGCAGTGATCGCGACCGAAGGCAGGTTCTTGGTCGGATCACCGGTGCGAGGCGAGCCGTTGCTCGCAAACACCGTGCCGCTCTCGCCGCGAGCGCTCGCATTCACTGTCGCCAGCACGCCTTCATCGACGAAGAAGGTTCGCTGTTTTTCCTGAAAGGCCTGGCGCTCTTCCGGCGTCATGTTCGCGACTGCCGCGGGCTGCCCGCGTCCGCCGCCGCGTCCTCCGCGGCCGCCGGGACCGGTCGGCAGAACCTCCGGAATCAAGGCCTGAAGCTCGTCATCCGTGTAGCGATGCGCCAGCGGCGTCAGCGGGAAGGGAAGGTCGAAGGGCGTCGCGGACGTCAACACGATCTTGCCCCTCAGCTTTCCTTTCCACTTGTCTAAATCGGCCGGTTCCTGGATCTGCGCGATCACCGCGTCGCCGGTGACCAGACCGCTGGTGCTCCCGCTCCACGCCTGCGGATAACCGATGAGCGGCATGTAGGTCGGCTCCACCATCGCTCCGCTGTATCCCGTGATCTCCCAGCTCGGAATCGAGCCGCCGCGCCCGCCGGTGGTCGCCCACTTTTCCAGATGAACGTTTGAGAGATTCCATTCCTTGAGCTGCCCGACGGCCCAATCGCCGGCGCGCCGGAACTGGGGAGAATTGGTCAGGCGCGGGCCGTATCGGTCGGTCAGGTTGTACATGGTGTTCATGATCTGGGAACCGCCGCCACCAGCGCCGCCCCGTCCACCGCCGCCACGCCCACCTCCGCCGAGTTCGGCCGTTTTGATCTTGTGAACGACGTTCAAATCCACCTTTTCCGTCATCTGCTGTCCGAGGATCAGCAGCGGAACCAGGATCGCGAGGGTTAAGACGAAGAGTGTTGTTCTATACATATGGTTGTTAAGGGAACAGCATATCAGAGATGACGGTGGAATGCAGCGCCGCAGGCGCGAAGAAGAAGAATTAGCCGCGAATCAACGCGAATGAACGCGAATAAGACAATGAAAATATTCTCGCTAGGACTCGTGGATCCGGCTGGCCTTTTTGACTCTGACCCTGCCTCCTGGCCCTCTTTGTTCTATTCGCGTTCATTCGCGTTGATTCGCGGCTAATTCTTCTATTGTTTTTTCGAGGTGCGCCGTCAGGAAGCGGCACGCGATCGCTGCGCCAGTGCGCTACCTGTCGAGTGAGTCTTCGAGCGGGGCGGGGAACACGATCAGCGAGAAGTGCGCGAGCACCCGGCCGAGTATGCTGTCGCGTTCGGAAAGGCTGATCCAGGCGACGTGCTGCGGGTCGTCGGCATCCTCGAAAAACCCGACTCCGCCGCGATGCAGCCGCTTGTCGCTCCAGGAACTGATCACCTGACCGTTGAGATAAGTGATAAAACGATCGTCCTGCACGCTCATGCGCACGCGATAATTGCCGCCGCGTTCGAGCGTCAGCGGCAGCGGCAGTTGCACGCGATCCGATTCGCGCCCATTCATCACCAGATACCGGACCAGCCCCGCATTGGGAAGCGGACCGGGCTTGGTGATGACGATCTTGGTGGCGTAGTAGTTCTTCTCATCGGCGGCGCGGAAGGCCCAACTCAGGCTCTTTTTTTCCAGTTGCCCGCTGAATTCCATTTGATAGTTCTGGAGCGCGGTCGACTGCTTCCAGAGTCGCAGAACCGGCGCGGACACCGAGGCATATCGCGGATCGTCCACGCCGCGCCGGGGGTCGTCCACCATTTTATGCAGCGATGCCGAGGTCCAGTCCGTCCAGCCGCTGTGGAAATCCTGATGCAGCGTTACCGGGGCTCGCGAGCGAACCACATCGGCCACGGTGTCGCCCATCCGCTGGAACAGGCCTGGTTTTACTGCCGGGTCGAGCGAAACAGGCGGAAATGCCGTACCCGGTCCCGGCCCGGGCGTCATGAATGCCGCGATCAGAAGGGCTCCTACCGTGAGGAATGCGAAGATCGACGCGTTCTTTCCAGCCGAACTTCCCGTCCGCGGTTTCTTGCGCGACTTCGAAACCGCCCAAAGATCCAGCTCGTCTTCATCCCGAACCGCTTGGGCTGAGGCGAGGCGCGATTCCTGGCGATGCGCAGTACTGCAGTACTGCTGATCGACCAGCGACCGCATGAGCCCGATCTTTTTTCCGCACAAGAAGCAGAGCATTGGGCGTTCTATTTCTACCAACCCGATTTTAACAGCTACCCCCCTAAACTGGACCATCCTAAGTGAAGAAAAACTAAGGGGCTGCCAGTCCTATGGGGTCGTTTCTAAGGTATACAATCGAGACAAACCCTCGGGTTCTTTAGGGAAGATAAGGACGCTACTGCATTCCTAGCCCAAAATGGCGGAAGATCCCATTAATAACGAAGACAACGAAGGCAACGAAGCGGTTAGAATCCCGGTGACGGACGTCTTCGACCTGCACACGGTCCCGCCGCGGGACGCCGAGGCCGTGGTGGAGGAATACCTAAGCGAAGCTAATCGATTGGGACTGAGGGCTTTACGGATCATCCACGGCCGCGGGATCGGTGTCCAGCGGGAAATGGTTCGCCGCATTCTGGCGCGGACTCCCTTCGTCGCGGCTTTTGGCGATGCGCCGGGAGAAGCGGGCGGATGGGGCGCGACAGTGGTCACACTGAAGTGAAGCGTCGCTTTTTGGGGCCTGGTGGCTATGAGAGGAATCATACGTACCGCATTTTTGATATCATACGTATATGTCAAAGCTTACGTTGAGTGTCGACACCCGCGTGGTCTCGCGCGCGAAGGCGTACGCTAAGCGACAGGGCCTTTCGGTATCGAAGATGGTCGAAGCGTATCTTGCCGCCGTTGCGGATCCGCCTTCTCCCTCGGCAGGCAATGCCCCGCTTCTGCAGTCGGTTCGCGGAATTCTTAAAAATGCGGACATCGGCGAATATCGGAAGCATCTGGCGGCCAAATACCGGTGAAAAGAGTCCTCTTCGATACCAATGTAGTCCTGGACGTTCTGCTCGACCGGCAACCCCACGCCGAGGCGAGCGCGGCTGCGTGGGTGGCCGTCGAGACAGGCATCTCGGAAGGGATGCTAGCCGCTCATGCGGTGACGACGATCCATTACCTGGTCAGAAAAGAAGTGGGGAACGTCAAAGCCAAGCGGGCCATGGTGACGATACTGAGGGTCTTTGGAGTGGCCCCCGTCGATGCGGCTGTTGTTCAAGAGGCGATGCAGTTGCCTCTTTCTGACTTTGAGGATGCCGTGACAGCGGCCGCCGCGCGATTGGCCGGTTGTGAGTGCATCGTGACGCGAGACCCCAGAGGGTTTCGCGGATCTCCGGTGCGTTCTCTAACTCCGGAAGCGGTAATGCCGCTTTTAGAGAAGGAATGAGCGGACGGGGGCTTGACCAGATCCGCACCGTCTTGGGTTATCATGAGGGGCAATTTAGAAACTATGCAACCTCGTACAATCCTCACCCTTCTCCTCGCTCTTTCCGCCTTCGCGAGCGCTCAGCCGGCCACCTACAACCAGGCTCTGTGGTCCGGTATGAAGTACAGGCTCATCGGCCCGTATCGCGGCGGACGCGTGACGGCCGTGACCGGCGTTCCCACGCAGCCGCTGACGTATTACATGGGATCGACGGGCGGGGGCGTGTGGAAGACCACCGATGCGGGCCACAACTGGGTGAACGTCTCAGACGGATTCTTCAGTGTCGCGTCCATGGGCGCGATCGAGGTTTCGCTTTCGAATCCGAATGTGGTCTACGCGGGCACAGGCTCCTCCAAGATCCGCAGCAATGTGTCGATCGGTCGCGGCCTGTATAAGTCGACTGACGCCGGTAAGACGTGGACGTTTATCGGACTGCGCGACACCGGCCAGATCTCGACCATTCGCGTCGATCCGGAAAACCCGGACCTGGTGTACGTCGCGGCTCTCGGAAATCCGTTCGTTCCAAACAAAGACCGCGGCATCTTTCGCAGCGCGGATGGAGGCAAGACTTGGAAGAACGTCCTGTTTATTTCCGACGAAGTAGGCGCGGCCGATCTCGAGATTCAGCCCGGAAATTCCATGGTGCTGTTCGCGTGCATGTGGCACGGCCAGCGCAAGCCGTGGACCATCATCAGCGGCGCGATGGAAGGCGGAATTTATAAGTCGGCCGACGGAGGCGATCATTGGTCGAAGCTGTCGGGAGGATTGCCGAATCAGTTGTTCGGCCGCGCGAATGTCGCGATTTCCGCGGCGCAGCACCATCGAATTTACGCGCTGATCGAGGCCAGGCCCGGCTCCGGTCTGTATCGTTCCGAAGACGCGGGCGCAACCTGGACGCTGGTCAACAGTACCGGCGCGATCCTCACGCGGCCGTTTTACTACGACACCCTGGGTGTCGACCCGAACAACCCCGATGTGGTTTGGGTGGGCGACGAGAACTGGTTCAAGAGCGCCGACGGCGGGAAAACTTTCCGGCGCATGACGGCGCCGCATGGCGATCACCACGATGTTTGGATCAATCCCAAAGACTCGAATTACATGATCCAGTCGAACGACGGCGGCGCGAATGTGTCGATGGACGGCGGGTTGACCTGGAGCACCCAGGCCAATCAGCCGACTGCGGAAATCTATCAAGTCGCGGTGGACAACCAATATCCGTATCGCGTGTACGGCGCGCAGCAGGATAACACTACGGTGATCGTGCCGAGTCTTCCGCTCGGTAACGGCCAGGAATTCCGGACGGGCCCGGGATGCGAGACCGGTCCCATCATCCCGGACCTCTCGAATCCGGATATCGTCTACGGAAGTTGCAAGGGTCAGTTCAGCCGCCAGAACGTCACGACTCCGGAAGAGGATCGCTACTGGATCGGATCGGAATCGCTGTACGGAAACGGCGGCGAAACGCTGATTTACCGCTTCCAGCGCGTGTCGCCGATGGAGGTTTCTCCGCACGATCCCCGCATCGTTTATTACGGCTCGCAGTTCGTGCATCGGACCCGCGATGGCGGCGTGACCTGGGCCAAGATCAGCCCGGATTTGACCGCGCGTCCGCCGGGAACCCAGGGTCCGAGCGGTGAGCCGATCACGCGCGACGCGACCGGCGAAGAAGTATACAGCGTGGTGTATGCGATTCGCGAATCGCCCGTAACCAGAGGCGTCATCTGGGCGGGATCGAACGACGGGCTGGTCCATGTGACCAGGGACGACGGCGCGAACTGGGTGAATGTGACGCCGAAGGATCTTCCGCCGGGCGGACGCGTGCAGAATATCGAGCCCAGCCCGCATCGCGCCGGCACGGCGTACGTCGCCATCTATCGATATCTTTTGGGAGACTTCGCGCCGTACATTTATCGCACCGACGATTTCGGCAAGACCTGGAAACGATTGACCGACGGCAAGAACGGAATCGCCGCGGACGAGCCGACGCGAGTGGTCCGCGAAGATCCGGATCGCACGGGGTTGCTTTACGCGGGAACGGAATTCGGCATCTACATCTCCTTCGACAACGGCGACCATTGGCAATCCTTCCAGATGAATCTGCCGGTGACCCCCGTGACCGATATCAAGGTCGCCCATAAGGACCTGGTGATTTCGACACAGGGCCGCAGCTTCTGGATTCTCGATAATCTGACGCCTCTGCATCAGTTGAGCGACAAGGTCACCTCGGCGCCGGCTTTCCTGTTCGCGCCGCGCGAGGCGGTTCGCACGGTTCGAGGCGGAGGTGGCGGCGGGCTGAATCCGTCCCTGCTGCGTTACCCGCAGGCGGGCGCGATGATCGATTACTATCTTGCGAACGCGCCTTCCGGAGAAGTTTCAATGGAGATTCGCGACGGCTCGGGAAAAGTGATCCGAACGTTTACGAGCGCCGGTGCTGCTCCGGTTGAAGCGCCCGCGGATGCTCCGCCTGCCGATGACGAGGAGGGTGGATTCAGGGGCCGCGGCGGTCCGACTCGTCTCGAAAAGACCGCAGGCATGCATCGATTCACCTGGGATCTTCGCTACGGAGGTCCATGGGCCAGCGCTACCCGGCCGGAAGGTCCCAACGGTCCGGAAGCGATCCCCGGCAAGTATTCCGTACGCGTCAGCGTCGGCTCGTGGACCTCGACCCAGCCACTGACGATGATCGAGGACCCGCGCATGACCAAAGCCGGACTGACCGACGCCGCGCTACGCGAACAATTCGAGCACAACATGAAGGTTCGCGATTTGGTGAGCGACGTCAACAAAGCCGTCGCACGCCTGCGGACGGCGCAGAAGAGCGAGACCGGCTCTCCCACCAGCCCGTCGAACGAGCGCCTGAACGCGTTGGCGTCGCATCTGATCACGCCGTCGATTCGCTACAGCCAGCCCGAGTTGCAGACGCACATCACTTATCTTTACAGCGAGACCACCGCAACCGACCAGAAAATCGGACGCGACACGATTGAAAGATATGAGGCTTTGCGCAAGGAACTCGACGCCCGAATTGCGGAACTGAATCGCATTCTGGGGTCTCAGCAGTAGACTTCGCTTTCTTGAGCCGCTAAACGAACAGGTCGGCTGGCGTGATGGTCAGGCCAAACCGCTGCAGCTCAAGCTGCGCGACGTTGGTCAGCCCACGATCGTAGGTGTAAAGCTTCTTCAACTCAGGCTCGATGAACCAGACGTGAGTGACCCCCCAGGCGCGATACTCTTCAAGTTTCTGCTCCACGTCGCGAAGCCGGTCGTCGGGGGATGCGATCTCGACGATTAGAAACGGCGGCGATTCCGGCAGTTCCTTTTCCGGTTCTTGCTCGAACAGCGCGAAATCGGGAATCCGGAATAAATCCTCCGCGAGTTTCATGCGGACCTCGGTGCAGCCGCTGCCAGCACCGCCCAACAACATACACAAACGTAGTTGGGTCTTGCCGTGTGAAAAAGTAGGCAACGATTTCTCCACAAGCTCGCCATGGACCAGCTCCGGCTCGCGCTCGAAATGAGTCGCGAGATACTGCTCCGGCGTAATGAGTACCTTGCTTGCCATCTAAGTGAAGAATATCAGACCGTGGCTCTACGATACCGTGGCTCTACAATAATGACCCGCTCCACCATAATAAAGTGATGCAGTGGAAGATTCCGGCCCGCGCGTTCGTGTGCGTCGCATTCGCGGCGACCCTCCATGCCGAAAAGGTCCCCGGCCTCCACGCCCGCGTCGAAATTATCCGCGACACCTGGGGCGTTCCCCACATCTACGCCGCCAACACCGACGATCTGTTTTTCGCGCAAGGGTGGATCACCGCCAAGGACCGGCTCTTTCAAATCGACCTCTGGCGGCGCGCCGGCTCAGGCAAGCTCGCCGAAGTTGCCGGCCCGTCGGCGGTCGGTCGCGACCGAATCGCCCGACTGCTCCGTTATCGCGGCGACTGGACCAAAGAGTGGGCGAGCTATGCGCCCGACGCCCGCCAGATCGTCTCCGCCTTCGTGAACGGAATTAACGCCTACATCCGATCGCTCCACAGCCGGCGCCCACTCGAATTCCAGATGGCAGGCTACGACCCCGGATTGTGGACTCCGGAGGACGTAGTCTCGCGCATAGCAGGCCTCGGCGTGACGCACAACCTCTCGCTGGAGGTCGCTCGCTCCATCGAAATCGCCAACTTCGGAGAGGCCGTGACGGAGAAGTTTTCGCCGCCCGACCCATTCGTCCATCTCAGTGTTCCCCCGGGCCTCGACATCAAGGCGATCACCCGGGAAATTCTTCGCGACTTTGACGCCGCTGTGGGGCCTCCTAGTTTGGCCGAAGGCCAGGGATCCAACAACTGGGTGATCGACGGAACCCTGAGCGCCACCGGAAAACCGCTGCTCGCCAACGATCCGCATCGGCCGATCCTGACGCCTAGCCTGCGAAGAATCGTCCATCTCAATGCCCCCGGCTGGAATGCGATCGGCGCGGGCGAGCCTGCGCTGCCCGGCATTGCCCTGGGTCACAACCAATCCATCGCGTTCGGATTCACCATCGTGGGCATCGATCAGCAGGATCTGTACGTCGAAAAAATAAACCCGGCGAATCCGAATCAGTATTTGTACAAGGGCTCTTGGAAAACGATTGAGGTCGAGAAGCAGCGGATCGCGGTGAAGGGCGCGGCGCCCGTCGGCGCGGACTTGCGCTACACCCAGCACGGGCCGATCCTCCATGAGGATCGCGGGCGGCATCTGGCGTATGCTCTCCGCTCGATTGCCGCCGAGCCCGGCGGCGCCGCCTACCTCGCGGGGCTTGCGGTCGCGCGCGCCACCAACTGGAAGGAATTCGTGAGTTCGATGTCGCGCTACAAATCGCCTTCGGAAAATATGGTCTACGCAGATACTTCCGGGAATATCGGGTGGATCGCGTCCGGCGCCGTGCCCGTTCGCAAGAATTGGACCGGAATGCTCCCAGTTCCCGGCGACACCGGCGACTACGAGTGGACCGGATTCCTTCCCGTCGCCGACTTGCCGCAATCCTACAATCCCGCGCCGCATTTTCTCGCGACCGCCAACAATAACATCCTGCCGCGAGGTTATTCCGAGCAGCTTTCCTTCGATTGGTCCGCGCCGTTCCGTGCGCAACGCGTTGTCGAAATGCTCAATCAGCAGAAGAAATTCGCCATCACGGATTTCGAACGCATGCAGTATGACGTGCTGTGTATCCCCGCCCGGCGATTGCAAGCCATCGTGCGGAAGTCCCGGCCGGAGCGGCACGCCGACATCGTCAACGAATTCTTGAAATGGGATGCGCGCTTGACCGTCGATTCACGCCCAGGCCTGGTGTACGAGTTGTGGAGTTCGGCACTGATTGCGGCGATTTATCCGCGCGATTGGACCGGCACGGTGCAACTTGAGGTGGTGTTGAAGATTCTCGAAGAGCGGCCCAATCCGAAGGCCCTTGCGGATTCGCTCGATCGTGCCGTCGCGTCCATCGAGCGGGCTATTCCGCATCGCGAGAACTGGAAATGGAGCGCGGCACACACCCTGCGGATGCAGCATCCGCTGAGCGATTTAAGCAATGCCCCGAAGCTGAATATGCCTCCCGTCGCGCGGCCCGGCGATAGCAACACCGTGAACGCGGCCGGGGGACCGCGGGGGGAAGAAGGCGCATCCTATCGCCAGATTCTGGATGTGGCGGATTGGGATCGGTCGGTAGTCACCAACACGCCGGGCGAGTCGGGAGATCCGCAAAGCAAACATTATCGCGATTTGCTGGAGGATTGGATTTCTGGCCGCTATCACCCGCTGCCGTTTTCGCGAAAGGCGGTGGAAGCAGCAGCGGAGGAGCGCATCGTGCTGGAGCCGAAATAGCCGCCGCTTAGAGCTTGGCAAGCACGCGCGATGGGTTGGTCCGCATCGCTTCATCGAGGGCCGCCTCTTCGGATCTCGCATCATTCCGAATCTCATCGAGATGGTCCTGGTAATAGGCGATGGCCGCGCGTACATCTGCCAGGGTTATCGTCGGAAACTGCAAGACGATATCCTCCGGGCTCATTCCCTGGTGCTCATATGACTCGACGATGTCGAGCACACGAATGCGGTGGCCTGCAATACATGCCTTTCCGCCACATACGCCCGGAATCTTGACGATTCGATCCGCCACAATCCAAGTATACCCAAGCGCGATAATAAGACCAGATGACCTCCGGGGCGACGCCTGGGTTAGCGCTTCTCTTTTTCGCTGGATCGCTGCTCATCACTGAGGTGACCCTCGCCCAGCCCACGATTGCGCTCACAGACGCGCAACGCGCGTGTTCGTCGACCCCCGCCTGGTCCACCTGCGATCTCGCCTTCGACCTCGAACCGACCGAAAACCCGGCTGCCTTGCAACTGCGCGCCGAGTTTCAATCGCCGCACCACCGCACCTACCTGATGTATGCCTTTCAAGACAGCGAGCGGCGTTTTATCATTCGTGTCGCACCAACGGAAGCGGGAACCTGGTTCTACCGGTTAACCAGCAACCTGCCGCGTCTCGATGGCAAAGAGGGCCAGTTCACCGCTAGTGAATCGGAATCGCCAGGGTTCGTTCGAGTCGCCAACGTCCATCACTTCATGACGGAAGGCAACAGCAAGCAGCATCTTTGGATGGCTACCGCGCTCGATCATTTTGCGACAATTCCCCGTGCGGAATTCGACCGCGTCGTTTCTCAACGGGCTGAGCAAAAGTTCACGCATCTGCGGGTAACCATCGAGGCAACCGACGATCTTCGTGAAGCCGCCGATCGGTTGCGGGCGATCAATGCACACGGCATGGTCGCCGATCTCGCCGTTGCCTCTGTTCCCCCCGATAAAACCGAGCGGCAGCGCTACCTCACTCAGGTCATCTGCCGTTTCGCGCCGATGAATTTGACGTGGATGGGCATCCCGTCCTTCGAAGACGTCGCGCACAGCCGCACCGCGCTCAAGGAATTCAGCGACCTGCTCAAGAAATACGATCCCTACGATCATCCCCGCACCACCCTTGCATCGTTCACGTCTGCGCCGCTACTGGGCGACGGCTGGATGAACCTGCTCAGCTATGGCACGCCCGATCCCAACGTCGGCGCGGTGGAGCATCAGCTTTATCAATCGCCCGCCATCGAAACCGGCATCAAAAACGAGCGCGATCTCTGGACGGCGACCATGAACGGACAGTATCCGGCCTCGGGATCGGGCGAATACATGACCGCGTGGTTTGACTTCATGGCGGGCAATCGCTACTGGGAACTGGAACCGTACTTCGGAGTCGACGGCGGCCGCGCCATCGCTCTCGAAGGCATCGAGTACATTGTGTATGTCGATAAGCCCGGGCCGGTGGAGGTGACCGTCGAGCACCACGGCTACGATGTTGCCTGGATCAATCCCTCCAACGGCGAGCGCATCAAAGCGAAAGGTTATAATGGCGAGCATTTCACGGGTGAGGCTCCTGACAAATCGCATCCGTGGGTGCTCCACATTTCGCGCGAGGGGACCAAAGAAGGGATGCTGAAGTCGTACAAATTCGAATCGCGGACAGTGCCGGTGCAGGAGGTCGAGCAGTCGCCGGAGAAGACGCCGTTCGAAATCGCGCTGCCGGACAAGCACGAACTTTCCATTTCGCATCCGCCCTATTTCGCGATCAAGGTCAAACGCGAATCGCGGGCAACACGCTCGCTACTGATCGAATGGAGCGCGGAAGCAGTGGTCCACGGCGAAGGGTATCGCGTGGTTGGCGTGGGTCGCGAAGGGACCATGCAAATCCCGCGGCTGATCACCGGAGAACTTCCCGCCGTCGCGACCTTGCGTATGTCGATACTCAACGCCAACGGAAAAGCCTACGTAGTGGACAAAGTCGTGAGCCTGGTTCCATGAGCGACGTGGCGCACGCTTTAGCGTGCCGTGTCGACACTCGTGTCGACACCCCGGAGTCATCGTGATTCTAGCAATCGACACCACCAGCGACTCCGCCAGCATCGCGGTCGTGGGGCAGGCGATCTTGTCGCCTGCCAAATGCGCTGAGAACGCCACCGTCGTCGAAGAAGTCCTGCTCGAATCCCCCGACGGATTCGCGCATGTTCTGTTCGATGAAATCGATCGGCTGCTTTCGCGGCACAACATCGCGATCGACCAGATCGACGGCTTCGCGGTCGCAGCAGGGCCCGGATCGTTCACCGGAGTTCGCGTCGGGTTGACCGCCGCCAAGGGGCTGGCCGAAGCGACCGGACGAAAGGTAGTCGCGATCTCCAACCTCCAGGCGCTCGCATCCCTTGGCACTCTCGCCCAGCGGGCAGTCGTCATCGACGCACGCCGCGGTGAAATTTACGGCGCGGTTTATGACGCCCAACTGAATCCCGTACGCGGCGAACTTGTCATCAAGTATGATGATTGGCTTCGAACCTTGCCCGCCGGCGACCTCGAATTTATCACCACAGGTTTTCCGATTACCGGAGTCGAAAATCAGCGTGTCACGCAAGCCCCGCGCGCCTTGGCCGGGGCAATCGGGAAAATTGCAGCCTCGCGATTCGCGGCAGGGCTGGCGCAGGACCCCTCCGCCATTGATGCCAACTACGTCCGGCGGTCGGATGCCGAGGTGTTCTGGAAAGACCTTGGCGTCGCCTTAGCGCCACGCGAATAAAAGCAGTCATTATTTACATTATTTTTACAACTGTGTCTGAAACAAGACACGCGGAAGGCGCATCATGGGGAAGATGATTCTCACCACTCGATATTTCGAATTGAATCGGCCATCCCGCCTCGTGCGAGCGGCGCTGAGGACCGGCCTGCTGGTGGCCGTCGCCCCCTTCCTGGCCGCGCAGGGAACTGCTCCCAATATCTACTTGCAGCACAACCTGGTGTCGGATCTTGCCGGTGTGGCGGATCACCAGGATAGGAATCTCATCAATCCGTGGGGCAACGGGTTTGGAAACACGCCGTTCTGGATCGGAGATAACGGCACCGGCGTATCGACGCTTTACAACGGCCTCGGCGTGGCGAACAGCATTATCGTGAATATACCTTCGCCCGGCGGGGTAGCCATAGGCGGCCACGTAACGGGGGTGATGCAGAACGCTTTCTCCTCGAACACTGCCGTATTTAATGTAGTGGCGGGTAAGGCGGCGTCATTCATGTTTTGCACCGGGGACGGCATCATCGCCGGATGGAATTCATCGGTCGATTCCACCCACGCCAAGGTGCTATTCGATAACTCTTCATCGGGTGCGAGCTATATGGGCTGTGCGCTGGGCGGAACCGCCGCGGCGCCGTTCATCTTCGCGGCCAACTTCAGCAACGGCACGGTCGATGTTTTCGATGGCGGCTTGAACCTGAATCCGGGAGCTTTCGCCCACGCCTTCGTCGATGCGGCAATCCCCGCGGGATACGCGCCGTTTAACGTGGTGAACATCGGCGGCCAGTTGTATGTGCCCTATGCGCAGCAGAGTTCTTCAAAGAAGACCCAGGTTTTCGGGGCAGGCAACGGCTATCTGGCGATCTTCGACCTGAACGGCAATCTGATCAAGACGCTGATTTCGCAAGGCGCGCTGAATGCGCCGTGGGGATTGGCACTTGCTCCGGCAACTTTCGGACCGTTCGGCGGAGACCTGCTGGTGGGCAATCTCGGCGACGGTACCATCAATGCCTTTAGTCCCGCGACCGGGGGCCAGGTCGGCACACTGAACGGCCCCAACGGCGCGCCCATTTCGATCCAGGGGCTGTGGGCCATCGCTTTCGGAAGCGGCGCGCAGTCGGAAGATCCCGGCACTCTGTATTTCACCGCGGGACCCGGAACGCTCGGAAGCGCCAACGATCCGCTGTATTCGCACGGACTGCTCGGCAGCATCCAGGCAGTGCCTTTCTTCACCGGCACCAACGTTCTGAACGGCGGAAGTCTTCTGCCCGGTCCGATCGCGCAGGAGGAGTGGGTGACAATAAAGGGCGCCGGGCTCGCACCGACAACCGTTACTGGGCAGGCGGTTGCGGGATCGCTGCCGACGAGTCTGGCCGGCGTCGGTGTGACCGTCGGTGGCGCGCCCGCGTCTCTGTCATTCGTGAGTAGCACGCAGATCAATTTCCTGGTGCCGCCCGGCATCTCACCGGGCACGACGCAGATCCAGATCACCAACAATGGGCTCCCCAGCGCGGCGATAAACGCGACTGTGGCGTTCATGGCGCCGTCCTTCTTCACCATCGGAACGGTCGCGGCGACCGGCGATATTTATATCGCCGCTGAACACTTGAGTTACCAGATCATCGCGCCCGCGGCGTTCCTCGGCGCGAGCACAGCCACGAGTCCGGCGGCGGCGGGTGAAACCATCGTGCTGTACGGCACTGGTTTTGGAACCACGTCTGCGTTTTTTGCTGGCCCGCCCCCTCCCGTTACCTTCCCGGTGCCCCTGCCGGCCCCGACCATCGTGGTCGACGGGATTGCGGCGAACGTGACCTTTGCTGGTCTGATCGCGCCGGGCCTGTTTCAGTTCAACGTAGTGGTGCCGGTTGGGGTCACGCATGGGCAGGACGCGCTGGTAATCGCGCTGCTGGGCGATTCGATCACCCAGGCGAACGCGTACATCTCAATCGCGCCGTAGCGGTGGGGCAGGGCCATGCCCTGCCATTTTCCGCGAAGACATTGTGGGGCCGGCAGTCATGCCGGCGAGCCGCTCTCCTGAGCGGCTTCTCTTCGTCTTGATCCAAGCCGGCCTGAAGGCCGGCTCGCCGCCCAGTGGGCGGCCCCACATTCGCTGACTCGGCCCCATATCTACTTCTCCGCGAAAGCTTCCACCGGCGGGCACGAGCACATCAAATTGCGATCCCCGTAAGGATTATCGATCCGTCCCACGCTCGGCCAGAACTTATGGGCTCGCACGAACGGCAGCGGATAGGCCGCCTGCTCGCGCGAGTAGACATGCGGCCATTCGTCCGCCGAAACCGCCGCCGCCGTGTGCGGGGCGTTCTTCAAAACGTTATCGCGGGCATCGGCTTTCCCGTCGATCACCGCTTGAATCTCACCCCGGATCGCGATCATCGCGTCGCAGAACCGGTCGAGCTCTTCCTTGGGCTCGCTCTCCGTGGGTTCCACCATCAAAGTGCCGGCCACCGGGAAGGAAACCGTCGGCGCGTGGAATCCGTAGTCCATCAGCCGCTTGGCGACGTCGGTTTCGTCGATGGCACTGGTCTGCTTCAATTGGCGCAGATCGAAAATCATCTCGTGCGCCACGCGGCCGTTCTCGCGCGTGTAGAGCACCGGATAATACGGCTCCAGTCGCGACTTGATGTAGTTCGCGTTGAGGATCGCGTAGCGCGTTGCGTCGGTCATGCCGTCGCCGCCGAGCATTTTCATATAACCGTAAGAGATCAGAAGAATGCTGGCGCTCGACCACGGCGCCGCCGCAATCGCCGGAATTGCGTGATCGCCGCCTGTTTTGATGACCGGATGCCCCGGCAGAAACGGCGCCAGGTGCTTCGCCACCGCGATCGGCCCCATGCCCGGTCCGCCGCCGCCGTGCGGAATGCTAAACGTCTTGTGCAGATTCAGATGGCACACGTCCGCGCCAATCGCCGCCGGAGTGGTTAAGCCCACCTGCGCGTTCATGTTCGCGCCATCCATGTAGACCTGCCCGCCGTTTTCGTGCACGATGGCGCACACGTCCTGAATGCTTTCCTCGAACACGCCGTGCGTGGAAGGGTAGGTCACCATCAACGCCGCCAGTGCATCGCGATGTTCGACCGCTTTCGCCTTCAGATCGTCGATGTCGATGTTGCCATCGCTGGTGCTCGCCACCACCACCACGCGCATCCCCGCCATCACCGCGCTGGCCGGATTGGTGCCGTGCGCCGAGGCCGGAATCAGGACCACGTCGCGACGGCTTTCACCCCAATGTTGGTGATACTTACGGATCACCATGAGGCCCGCGAACTCGCCTTGCGATCCCGCGTTGGGTTGCAAAGAAACCGCCGCGAACCCGGTGATTTCGGCGAGGGTAGATTCTAGCTCACGAAAGATGTGCTGATAACCGGCGGCTTGCTCAACCGGCACAAACGGATGGAGTTTCGAAAACTCCGGCCAAGTGACCGGCAGCATCTCCGACGCCGCGTTCAGCTTCATGGTGCAGGATCCGAGCGGGATCATGGAGGTATCCAGGCCCACATCCTTGCGCTCGAGCGAGCGGATGTAGCGCATCATTTGCGTTTCGGAATGGTGCGAATTGAAGACGGGATGCGTCAAGAACGCGGACGTTCGCGCCAATTCCGCGGGGTAATTGAGGACCAGATCTTGGGGCGACGGATCCACCCAGACCGGTACAGCGCCGGTGACCGCCGCAAACACTTTTACGATCCGCTCAAGGTCGGCGAGGTTGGTGGTTTCATCGATGGCGACGTTGATGGCCCCATCCGGTCGATAGCGGAAATTGAGGCGCGCGTCGATCGCGGCTTGGTGAATCCGGTCTATCGAACCAGCGGGCGGCTCCAGACGCAGGGTGTCGAAGAAGAATTCATTCCGCTGCGCCACGCCGACTTTGGCGAGTTCGCGTTCCAGATGCTCGGCGTAGCCGTGGACCCGGCGCGCAATCGCAGTCAGCCCTTTCGGCCCGTGATGCACCGCGTAAAATCCGGCGATGTTGGCGAGCAGCGCCTGGGCGGTGCAGATATTGGAGGTGGCTTTTTCCCGGCGGATGTGTTGTTCGCGGGTCTGCAGCGCCATGCGATAAGCGGTCGACCCGTGCGCATCTACCGAGACGCCGATAATGCGCCCGGGCACCTGGCGAACGCACTTTTCAGTGGTCGCGAAAAACGCCGCGTGGGGACCGCCGTAGCCCAGCGGAACTCCGAAGCGCTGGGAATTTCCGAACACCACGTCCGCGCCCATTTCGCCTGGCGGCGCAAGCAGCGCGAGGCTCAACAGATCCGAGCCGACCGCGACCATCACGCCTGAGCGCTCGGCTCGGGCGATAAAATCGCGCAGATCGTGAACGCTTCCGGCTTCGTCGGGCGTTTGCACGATGGCGCCGTAGAACTCGCTTGTAAATGCCACCGTGTTCCAGTCGCCGATCACAAGCTCGATTCCGAGCGGCTCGGCGCGAGCTCGCATGACATCGATGGTCTGCGGAAAACAGGTGTCACTTACAAAAAATCTGGATGCAGGACTCTTCGACACGCGATGCAGCATGGTCATGGCTTCGGCGGCGGCGGTCGCCTCATCCAGCAGGGAAGCGTTGGCCACCTGCATTCCAGTCAGGTCGCACACCATGGTCTGAAAATTCAGGAGTCCTTCCAGGCGCCCCTGCGCGATCTCGGCCTGATAGGGAGTGTAGGGCGTGTACCAGCCCGGATTTTCCAGTACGTTGCGCAGGATCACGCTGGGTGTTACGCAATCGTAGTAGCCGAGACCGATATAGGATTTGAAAAGCTGGTTGCGCGCCGCCACGTCGCGCAGAGCGGTTAGGTAGTCATACTCGCTCTGGCCCGGCGGCACGTTCAGCGGATGCGCGAGCCGGATTCGAGACGGAATCGCCTGATCGATCAACTCGTTGAGCGATCGCGCACCGATCGCTTTGAGCATCTCATCGCGTTCGTTTGCATCGGGACCAATATGGCGGGACTGAAAGGATTCGGGATCAAAGGTCATGGGGAAAACTTCAGTCTAACAGGGCGATCCAAACGCGTTCATTCGTTGGAGTGTGTCAGAGGAAAAAACCGGCAAGGGCCGTTCGGAATCACCCAAGACGGGGACCAACGATGACGCGGCTAGCGCTCTTCCAGATGCTTCAGCCGGGCGTCGATCACTTCTTCGACTCGATGCAGTTCGGCGCGCCAAACGTCCTTGGCGTCATCGAACCTTTGATTGACGGCATCGAACCTTCGATTGACGTCATCGAACCTTTGATCGACGTCATCGAACCTGCGATCAACGGCTGCGAACTGCGAATCCATGTGCGACCGCAGATCGCTGAGACGGGAATTGTTGATGAGGATTCCCACGAGTACGGCGAGCGTGGGAACGCCGACGGAAAGCGCGATCTGGATAGTTTGATCGGTCATGGCTCCCGTCTCATTGGTGCACTCTCAATGGTCCACTTCAGGATAACGCGGATTTATCCAAATAGTTAGAACGGAGGCCGGCGGGGGCGTCGGCCGCGGTCCAGGGGGACCGCCCCACATCCGAGGTTCAGTTGGTGCCGGGCGCCTTTTGGTAGTTCTTGATGACCTTGTCGACGTAGTTCTGGGTTTCAGAATACGGCGGCAATCCCTGGTAGCGATCGACCGCGCCTTCGCCGGCATTGTAGGCGGCCAGCGCCTTTATCGCGTCATTGTTGTACTTGATCAGAAGCTCGCGCAGCAGGCGCGTGCCGGCTTCGATGTTCTGCGCGGTATCAGTGGGGTCGGCGTTGAGCGCGCGGGCGGTCGCGGGCATTAACTGCATCACGCCCAGAGCGCCCTTGGGCGAAACGGCATCGGAGCGCATCGCGGATTCGATGCGGGCTACGCTCTCGACGAATTTCGGCGGCAGACCGTAATGAACGGCGGCGTCATGCACCAGGGCTTTGGGATCGGCCGGCAGTGCAGGCTTGGCTACCGAAGCCACTGCGGTCTCCGCCGGTGCTGCCGCAAGAACGACGGGAACCACATTGGAAACGGCCTCGGGCGGAGGAACGTAGTCCTCCTGCTCAAACGCGGCCACCGAAGATACGGGAATTTCGGAGAAGCCTTCTTTGGTGAAGAGGCGAACGGTGCCGCCCTCAGTCTCATGCCGGTCGATATGCAGACGCAATCCGCTGGAAAGAATGGCGTATTCACCGGCGAAAGCCGGGACGGTTAGGAGGATAGCGAAGGCAATGCGGAAAAGCACGAAGATACCTATTAGTCTAGACGACGACGGCCGCCCGGGCGTGCAGCCTTCTTGAACAAGCTCCTAGGCAACGCGCAGTTCGGCGGTACCGCGCTTGCCTGGCTTCACGACGATCTCTACATCGTGGCCCAAAGCGACCAGGAAGCGCATCAGGCGCTCGACGGAATACCCCCGGAACTGGCCTGCCAGCATCGCTGAAACCTTGGGCTGATCGATACCCATGAGCTGAGCCGCGGCCGTTTGCGTCAATCGCCGCCGCCGGATGGTCCGGTCGATCTTAACCACAAGTCCGGCCTTGACCAAGTGCTCGCCGGCGCCGGCCACGCCGAGGTCGGCGAAAACATTGCCCGAACCGGGTTCCATTTCAAGAGTTCTTCTTTTCAGCGCTGGCACTATGCCTATATTGGCATAGCGAGCAGACGCTGGGTAGTGGGTCATCAGTTTAATCAAAAGCGGTCCCTCCCACCCGTCATCCCGAGCGAAGCGAGGGGATCTCCTTTTCGTTGGGTTGGATCAGTTTGAAAAATTGACAACTGCCGAAAAGCAGATCCCCTCGCTTCGCTCGGGATGACGCCGGTGTAGGGGATCGACTCGGCTAAACTAACCGACTGCGCAGGGCGCCGACGAGGGCGTCCGCCCCACCGCGACCAATGGTCTACTTTCCGGGCACGCGGCGCCGCAGCTCGTCGAAGAAGTTCAGCAGGAAGACGACGTGGTTTTGGGACTCTTGCGACTCCTTGGCCTCGGTGGCGGGCATCAGCGCCACCATGCGCTTGCTGTCGGGCGCGAGATCCACGTTCTTAATGGTGCCGGCGTTGCCCCCGATCGGCTTCACGGACCACAGCCGCGGTTTGCCGGCCACGAAGGAATCGCCCTTCACCGTATACGCTGCCGCCATGATGTGGTGATCCAGAGACTCGAAAAACAGATCGCTCCGCGACCACATCGGGTATTCGCCGCCGCTATTCGAAATCTGCCACTTGCCGCCCTTGTCCGGGCCGCCTTTGTCCGAAAACGCCCGCACATAAATCTGGAGCCTTCCCGATTCGTTGGACGAATATGCCATCCACCGTCCGTCAGGAGAGAGAGCCGGGTCTGTCTCGAGGGCCGGCGTTTGCAGAAACACCTCCGGCTTTCCAGCGCGCAGCCCCGCGCCGTCGCTCTCGATCGGCACGGTCCACAAATCGGTTGAGGTTTTCGAATCCTGCTCGAAGAACGCCATCCGCTTTCCGTCCGCCGTGAAGGACCACGGAGCCTGGCGGTTTTTGCTCTGGGTTAATGGCTGCGCCTTGCCGGCTCCGTCGGAACGGGTCACGGACATGCCTGCTCCTGTCGACCAGAACACGATGTGGCGTCCGTCCGGGGTCCATACGGGAACCGTGGCCTTTCCGTCGAAGGTCAGGCGAGTCATGGTGTCGCGCTGCCAGTCATAGATCCAGATGTCGGTGCTCGATCCGTCGGTCACCTCCAGGGCCAGTCGCTGGCCATCCGGCGACAGGCTGGGCCGCCCGTAGAGGCCCGGTTTCGCGAGCAGCGGCTGCGTCTTCCCATCGCCCGCGAGCCACGCCACCGTGAGTAATCCTGCGCCCCCGCCGCCTTTTCGGTACACCAGAGTGCCGTGCCCGGAGGGCGCCGGGGAGACGGTAAGTTCAGCGCGGCCAAAGACCGGGTTGAATGCGACGTCATCCAGGATGGGCAAGGCCGTCCCGTGCGCTTCCAACTTCGCTAGATCGAAGGGGACCGCGAACAGGGTTGCCTTGTTGAGATAGACCATGTAGCCGGTCCCATTCGACGTGGCCAGATACCGGGGGGATGTGCCTCGGGACACCACCTTGCGATGACGATCCGCAAGCGTCAGTACCTCAATGCTGGCCGCATCGGGATGCTGCACCGATTGAGCCGAAAACAGGACCGCTTTGCCTCCTGGCAGCACCTGCGGGGAATTAAGGGAGTCTTCTCCGTTGGCCAGTGCGGCGACTGTCTCCGGCGGGCCTCCGCCGTCGCGAATCCGAACCAGGCCTTTCCTCCGGACGCTCATGAAGATGTCACCGTCCTCACCCCAACTCACACCGGCGCCGCCGAATTCACCCAGCGGGACCACGGCGCCGCCTTCCACCGAGATTTTGTTCAGCTTTCCCGTGCTTTGGAATCCGATCCACTGCCCGTCCGGCGAGAAGAACGGTATGGATGCCCCCTGCGTCCCCGGCAGTTCGGCGGCTTTGGGTTGATCCAGGCGGCGGGAGAACAGCTTCGCAGGATTGCCGGATCGGTATACCAGCCGCGCCCCATCGGGGGAGATGGCGGCGCTGCTCCCTCCCGGGGTGGGGGCGCCCAACGCAACATCCGCGCCCAGATCGACGTCGAGGCGGACCAGCGGGCGGTCGACGGGCTGGGTCGCTCGCCACAGCGCCCACAGGGCGACGCCGAGCGCTGCGAGAAGCACCGCAGCCGCAATCCATGCCAGCTTCGCGTGGCGCAGGGCCATGCCCTGCGGAGCAGATTCCACGGGCAGGGCATGGCCCTGCCCCACCTCCAGCAGCAACTCCATGTCGCCGATGTCGCGCAGCCGCTTCTTGGGATCCTTTTCGAGACACCGCTCCAGCAGCCGGCGCACATTCGCGGGAACGCCGCTCAGGTCCGGCTTTTCCTTGACCACCGACGCCAAAACCTCCGTCAGATCCTCACCCTGAAACAGACGCTTGCCGGTGATCATCTCATGGAGCACCACACCGAACGCCCAAATGTCCGCGCGCTTTGTCGACCACCTTGCCGCGAGCCTGCTCGGGCGACATGTAGGCGGCCGTGCCGAGGATCACTCCGGCTTGGGTCGCGTGCATGGTCAGCGTGGGCGAGTTGATGGGATTGGACTCACCGGCTGAAGCCGGTGCCACCATCGCTGCCACCAGGGCAAGGCCGAAGTCGAGCACCTTCACGACGCCCTCGTGAGTGATCTTGATGTTGGCGGGCTTGAGATCGCGATGGACGATCCCCTTTTCATGCGCGGCTTCGGGAGCGTCGGCGATCTTCCTGGCGATGGCGAGCGCTTCGTCGAGCGGGATCGCGCCTTCCTTGATGCGGTCCGCCAGCGTCGGGCCTTCGATCAACTCCATCACGAGGTAGTTGGGGCCGACGTCGTGGAGCGTGCAAATATTCGGATGATTCAGCGAGGCAATGGACCGCGCCTCACGCTCGAAGCGATCGGTAAATTGCGCGGCGGAGACTTTGATGGCGACGTCGCGGCCGAGGCGAGTGTCGCGGGCACGGTACACCTCGCCCATGCCGCCCGCGCCAATCGCCGCGAGGATTTCGTAGGGGCCGAGCTTGTCACCGAGAGAGAGAGGCATGTGCGTGATTCAGCTAAGTGTAGCCGATCGGAAAGCACATAGATCCTGCGTGGCGGGGAAAAGCCCCAAGCTGACGCATGGGGCTGGAAGCACTGAATCCCCACCCTAACGGGTGGGGTTAGACGGGGCACGGCGCCGTAAGTTACGGCGCATCGGAAAGTGTCACCGGTCGACGAGCTGCAAGGTAACTACTTGGCGTGCAGCGGCGCGATCGAGATCATCCCCAGACCGGATAGGAACAGCACCATCATCACCACCAGCAGCAACTGCACGCGATGGCTGGCGCCCTTGAATTCGTGCCACACCAGCAAACCCCACAGGGCGCTGACCATGGTGGCGCCTTGGCCGAGTGCATAGCTCACGGCCGGGCCGACCTGCACTTTCTGGGGAGTGCTGGATGCAATGAAGTTCGCGAGGCCTCCGGCCATCCATATGACGCCGCCCAGTATCCCCAACACATGCTGGCGGCCCGAGCCTTTTAAATAGTCGGTGGCGCTGAGCGGCTCGCCATCCACGGGAAAATTCAGGAAGAACGGAATGTAAATCAGCGAGGAGAGGAATACACCCGCGCCGAACAGTACAGCTACGCCGTAGGGCGACACGCCATTCTCACCCTCCTTGGCGATTTCAACAATCGGGTAGAACGCGCCCATCAAAATTCCGCTGACGATGCTGAGCGCGATGCCGCGCGCCGCGCCTGGCCCACGCTTGCGGGCCTTCGTCTTCGTCCGCGGATCGGGCTGGAGGCCCTTCACTGCGGCGGCTTGCTGGGCTTCCAGATAGGTGCCATACGCGAAGGCGTCCACGATAATCGCGACCATGACCAGCAGCGCCCCGCCGAACAGCAGGATCGGGTCGCCCTGCGGGTTCAGGACAAAGTTCCATATGACGCCGATGACCAGTGCGAGTCCGATCGCAATCGGAAACGCAACCGCGAGCCCCGACACGGCGATGGCGGCGACCAGCAGCATGTTCGCCAGATTAAAAACGACACCCGCGCCGACGGCATATGCCATCTGATGGTTGGAGGCGATCAACAGGTTATCGCTAAACGTGAGCTCCTTGGGAAGCCACGACCCGAAAGTGAGGGCGGCGATCCCGGCGCAAAGCAGCACGCCTAGCGAATAATCGTAATAAAACAGCTCGAATCGCCATTTGCCCGCGAGCTTTTGCGTGTTCGCCCAGGATCCCCAGCAAATCATCGACACGATGGAAAGCAACAGGGCGGCCAGGTACGTGGTCGGGAGGATCATAACTATGTCCAGGCTACGGAGATCGTACTAAAGTTTCTTGTACTTACGTCCGAAGTTAAAGAATAGATAATACTACACCATTTCCGGACAATCTGGTTCCGGAAGGCGTGGTTTTGGCAATCTGGTCCGGGATGATCTTGAAGTTGTGGAAGACCTGGGAAGGGGAAACGGTGAGGAAGTTCTGGTGCGCGTCGGTGGTAATGCTCACAGCCGGATTGATGGCGGCGCAGCGGGCCAAGCCCGTGTTCGATCCGGAAACCAAAGACGGTCTTCTGATTCAGCACATACAGCAGGAAAGCGATCCTCAAGAAAAGCTGCGCTATCTGGAGCAGTTCGTGGTGCAGTATCCCTCGCATCCGGCGGCGGCGTGGGTATACGATCAGCTTCAGCCGATCTATTTTTCGCAAAAAGCATGGGACCTGGCGATGCACATCGGAACGCTGCGCCTGGGGATCGAACCGGATAATCTGGAAGCCGCGAAAATCGCGTTGCGCGCGGCCGAAGCCAAGCGCGACCCGGAGCAAACGGCGATGTGGGCGGGGCGGGCGTGGCACGTCGCCGCCGCGATCGCAGCCAAGGGCGGACCCGCGGCAGCCGATGCGCGCGCGACCCAGAATTATGCCGAGTTCTGCCTCTTTTCGGCGGAGCAAAAAACCACCGACTTGCACGCCCGTCTGGATCTGCTTCAGGCTCTCGAGCAGGGCATGCCGTCGAATCAATACTCGCAGAAACTGGAGGCGGAATATTTCGGGATTTATCGTCAAATCGGCCCGGAAGAAAAAGCCGTGGAGATGGCGGAGAAGATTCTGCACTCGGACGCCGACAATCTGGACGCGATCATGTTTCTGGCCGAGGTCCACTTTCGTAAAGACGGCCAGCACGACCGCGAAAAGGTGATCAGCCTGACGGCCAAGGCGGTCGAGGTGCTGGAAAAGAAGCCTCGCCCGGAGTCGGAGAGCGAAGCCGATTGGGAGAAGAAGAAGCCGCAAATGCTGGGAACGGCGTATTACATGGGAGGAGTTTCCAGCAGCTTTCTGAATAGTTATTCCAAGGCGGACGTGTGGCTTCGGGCGGCGCTCCAATACCTTAAGGATCCAGGGATGGAGGCCGCCGCGTTGTATCACCTGGGCATGGCAAATTACCGGCTGGCGGATAAGGGGGGCGGTCCGATGCGTTCGATGGACGCTCTGAAGTTCATGCGGCGGTGTGCTCTGATCCGCAGCCCTTTCCAGGATCTGGCGGTCAAGAACATCGAGACGATTAAGACCGAGTTCAATCTGAAGTAAAGCTTGCGATGTGGGGCGGGTCCCCTGACCCGCGCGCGACCCCCTGGTCGCGCTATAAGACCGGCCAGGGGGCCGGTCCGCGGACGAGGGCACGGATACGTGCGTTCCGCGTCCGCCCCACATTGGTTCACAAAAACCGTGAAACTGGTCTAGTGGCCATTGCCGCTGGGCTCCGCTTCGGCCTTGAGCGGAAAATGCGCGCCTTCCGGAATCGGCACCAGCATCTGCTCTTTGCGATAGATCAGCGTGGAGGTGTTGTAGCTGGCGATCTCGAATCCGTGGCCGTGGGTGATGGCGTCGGTGGGACAGGCCTCGACGCAATACCCGCAGAAGATGCAGCGATTGTAGTCGATGTTGTAGACCTTGGCGTAACGCTCGCCGCCGCTGATGCGCAACTCGTCCGTGTTTTCGGCGGCTTCGATGTAGATGCACTGGGCCGGGCACGCGGCCGCGCACAGAAAGCAGGCGACGCACTTTTCGAGGCCGTTTTCGTCCCGCTGAAGCTCGTGCACGCCGCGAAAGCGTTCCTGAAGCTCGGCCGGCGCTTCGGGATAGTTCTCGGTGATGGTCGGATTGAGCATCTCCTTGAAAGTGATGCCCATGCCTTTTGCGATCGCCGATGCGCCGCCGAAAATTTCCGAGATGATTGCCATTTGCTCTTTCAGAGTAACGCAGCTCCCACTGGAAGCTCAATTCGCAGGCTTCCACATTCGCAGGCTCCCACCGGAAGCCTAATTTTTAGACCCTCAACCCGCCTTCCATTCCGGCACGTGATCTTCGGCGTGAAACACCGCGACCCCGGCGCGCCGGCCGATGGCTTCCAGGTCGAGCTTCACAAATCCACTGGTGGCGAGCGAGATGGTTCCATCCGTCTCCACCAGAAACAGCGAGGGCACGTGCGTGATGCCGAACGCGTTGCTCACCCGGTAACCGTCCTCTTCGCGATCGAGCAGCGTCGGCATCGTCGGAGAATACGTTTTCAGGAAACGATGCGTTCCGCGCTCGTCGTCCTGCGAGATACCGATCACCTGCAACGATCCCGGGCTCTTCTCCGGCCCGTTCACCATTCGCTCCAGATATGGCATGGTCAACTGGCACGTCGGACAACTGGTTTTGTAAAGGACGAGCAGAACCGGGCCGCGCTCCAGGATCTCCCCGAGCGTGTGCTTCTTGCCGGACACATCGGTGAGCGTGAACCCCGGCGCTTTGGCTCCCGCGCTGAGCACGTTTTTACTCGTCCTTCTCCTGGTGCTCGCGAACAAAGTCGAGAATGTCGAAATGTTTGATCTCGCGATCCGGGAAAAAGCTGTTCACGGCGTCTTGTTCATCGGAAAACACTTCGAAGATGGTGTGCAGCTTGGTAAGCACCAATAGCTCGATGTTGCGCTTGTTCAGATTCAGAAGCTTCAGCGCGCCGCCGGCTTTCTTGATGGAGGTGAAACAGATTACCAGGCTGCCCAGCCCGGTGGAATCGATGTAGTCGACAGCGGCGAGGTCGAAAATAATGTTCACCTTGCCGGCGGCCACCAGCTCGGTTACCTTCTCGCGCGGAGCCGACGCCTCGCCCACCGTGAGCCGGCCTTTCATGGTCACGATCGTGACGCCTTCGCGTTCCTTGGAAGTGATCTCTAAACTCATACGTGTGTATCCACTATAAATGATCGGGCGGTCACTATAAATGCTCTAGCTGGCCGCTGACATTTCGCTGGGACTCGGTTCGAGTGTGGTCTCGGCGAGAGGAAGCAGCACAGCGAAGCGGCTGCCGGCGCCCTCCTCACTGGTCACGTCGATTTTTCCGCCATGCACGTCGACGATCCAGGCGACGAAGCTCAGTCCCAGGCCCAATCCCTGGACCATGTCCGTCTGCGCGTTGCGCACGCGATAGAAGCGGTCGAAGATGTGCGGCAGATTCTTCGCGGCAATGCCGACGCCGGAATCCTCCACCGTGAGAAGCGCCCATCCGGGCGTCTCCGCAAGCCGCGCGCTTACTTTCACCGTCCCACCCGCGGGCGTGTACTTTACGGCGTTCGATAACAGATTCGAGAGCAGCCTTTCGATTTGGGTGTGATCGCCCGAGACGATGGCCCCGGGTTCCAGATCCGCCGACAGTCTAACGCTCTTTCCTTCGGCGGGAATCTGGAATTGATCCACCACGTCGGCCGCAAGGTCCGCCAGGTCCAGGGGAGCTTTTTGCAACACCACTTGTCCGGATTCGGCTTGCGAAAGCAGCAGCAGCGTGCGCACAATGCTGGACAGTTTCTCGACGTCTTCGAGCGCGTTGATGATCGCTTCGCGATACTGCTCCGGAGTTTCAGCCGTGAATACGGCGACTTCAAGCTGGCCGCGGACAGCGGTGAGCGGCGTTCGCAGTTCATGCGAAACATCGGTCGAGAAGCGGCGGATCTGCTCGAAGGATTGTTGCAGCCGGACCGTCATTCGATTGAAGCTGTCCACCAGATGATCCAGCTCATCTCCCGCGCCTCGGCGTGGAATCTGGAGCGACAGATTCGACCCGGTGATGTTCTGCGCGGCTTGCGCCACCAGGTTGACCGGACGGATCGCCCGGCCCGCGATCAGCCATCCGAAGACGGTGCAGATGGCGATCATTCCGGGAAGGGCAAGAAAGTAATACCGGGTAAACCGGTGGACCTGGCTCCGAGCATCGCCCAGGGACCGGCCGATGGCAAGAAAATAGGGGCGTTTGTTCTCGCCGGGAAGAACGCCCGCTTCGATCAGGTAGGGCACGCCGTCGCTATCGGAGCGTTCGCGGACATCGGGCTTGGAGAGAGCCAGAATGCGGCGGATTTCCGCCGGCGAGTCGGGGCCGATAGAGCTATAAATGTCGGATTCGCCCAGTGTGTTTCCATCACTGTCGGCGATCAGGTAAACGTGCTTCAGGCGGGCCTCCACCAGCTCGCGTTCTGGATCGTCCTCCACCGGATCCCACACCGGCTCGAATTTCTGGATCTTGACGTAGCCTGTCGCCGCGCCCCAGGCTTCGTCGAGAGCGGCGCGCACGTCGCCTTCAAGCTGCAATTCCAGGGTCTTGCGAAACGCCAGCCCGATGAACACCAGCAGCACCGTGAAAAACAGGACGTAGCTCAAGGTCAGGCGGAAACGCAGCCCGCGTGCGATATTCAAGTGCGAGCGCGCGCGGGCTAGAAATCGCCTGTATCGCCGCATGGCAGCCTCAGCTGGTTTTCTCCGCCTTATCCGGCATGTCCAGCATGTAGCCGATGCCACGCACGGTCTGGATCATTTTGAGGGGCCATTTGTCGTCGATTTTCGAACGCAGGTGGCGGATGTAGACGTCGACGATATTGGTGAGTCCGTCGTAATCCATGTCCCAGACATGCTCGACAATCATGGTGCGGCTGAGCGGACGGCCGCGATTGCGCATCAGATATTCGAGGATGCTGAATTCCTTGGGCGCAAGCTCCACATTTTCGCCGGAGCGTATGACCTTGCGGCGGATGCAATCCAAGGTAAGATCGCCGACTTGTAATCGCTCCGGCGTCGGTTGCCCCCGGCGCAACAGCACGCGCACACGCGCCAGCAGCTCGACGAAGGCGAACGGCTTGACCAGATAATCGTCGGCGCCGCCTTCGAGACCTTTCACGCGATCGTCCACCTGATCTCGCGCGCTCAAGATCAGCACTGGCGGACTGGTCTTTCGATTGCGGACTTTCTGCAATACGCTGAGGCCGTCCATGTCTGGCAAGCCGAGGTCGAGGACCACCAGATCGTACTCGGTCGCATGGACCATGTCGATGGCGCGCGCGCCTTCACCGGCAAGGTCGACCGCGTAGCCGGCGCTTTCAAGGCCTCGCGACAAAAAGTCGGCAATCCGTTTTTCGTCTTCGACGACGAGGATGCGCATATGTTTCGAGTTTACGTTACTTGACGGCTTAGACGCTGTTGGGAGTGCGGTTGTGCGATTAAAGTGCCTTAACGCTGCAGCATGTTGTTCGCGTGCTATTTGTGGGGCAGCTTGGAAAGTTGCGCGACGGTTGTCAACCGGCGCATTCCTTCTGGGACGCGAAAAGGGCCGGTTGCCAACCGGCCGCAGGATGCCATCCTGCCCCACTACACTAGCGGATCTTATCGTTGGTCTTCACTCTGAAGTCTTGCACGGCGGGCATCCAGATGACGCGGCACATTTCAAACAGCCGTGAGCGGGCCCGCATTCCGATAACCTCCGTGAGTGTCTTCTTGTGCACCTTGTCGCCTCCCTTTCCGGTGAAGGAAACACTCTGGCCGGTGATGTCCTCATCCGGCAGATTAGTGGTCGCGATCAGCGGCTTTCGATGATTGCAGCGATAGGTGATGATCGATTCCAGCGTATCTTGCACCCACTCGATGGTGCGCTGCGCGCCCAGATCGTCCAGGATCAGAACTTCGCAATCGAGAGCCATGCGATACGCCTCGCGGTCGCTGCTGCCCGCGAGATTATTCCACCCCTTTTGGACGCGGAGAATCAGGTCCTGATAGTCGAAGAACACGCATTCGTGTCCTTTTTCCATGAGCGCTTTCATGATTCCAACGGTCAAGTGCGTCTTGCCTTCGCCGGGATCTCCGACGAACAACAGGCCCGGCCGATCGTCCGCTGGAAATTCGCGGACGAACTTACGAGCCTGCATGAGAACGGTGGCTAAGCCGGTGCGAGCGGTGGGATTGTCCTCGGGCAGCCTGAATGTGTCGAGCGTGGCATGCTCATAATTTGGCGGGATGTTCGCTTTTTCGAGCAAGCGCCCAGTCTGATTCGATCGAGAGCATTCGCAGGCGGCAGCGCCGGTCAACCCGCCGCGCTCGACGATCTTGAATCCCGTCCCGTTGCAGATTGGACAATTTGGATCAGGCATGTTTTATACCGCGCGGCCGGGGCCGCTTACTCGATCACCATCAGGACTTCGCCCGCGGCCACAGTCGCGTCGGTCTGGGTCTTCACTTCGACGACGCGTCCGGCCTTGGGCGACTTCATCTCATTCTGCATCTTCATCGCTTCGACGACAATGAGGCCCTGTCCGGCTTCCACTGCATCGCCTTGCGAGACCAGCACGCGCACCACTTTCCCCGGCATCATCGCGACGATGCTCTGCCGTCCTTCACCGGCGCCCGCGCTTTTGCGGGCACGCATTTCCCGCGGATCGAAAACCTCCACCGCGAAGGCGCGGCCGTTGACCACAATCTCGTTGAGTGAAGCCGCGATGCCCGTGTAGCTGCGCCCCTCGATCAATATTGAATATGACCCCGGCGTAAGCGGCGTCATCGAGAACTCCCGTTCGATTGCCTCGCCGCCTTCGCGCTGGTAACGAAACCGCGCGCCGTTGATTTCAATCCGCGCCGTCCGGGAGCCGATCGCTACTTCGAACTTCAACGCATCATCTCCGCGCGGCCGGCGTCACGCCACGCACTGCCTCGCGACCCTGTGCCGGATCCCGTGGAAGACGAGGGCGCACTGGGCGCCAGAGGCGCCCTCAATGTCGCAGACATCGACGCGACGAGCGCCGCGACCGCTTCGATTTCAAGGCCGTCGGCGTCTTCAGTATCCCCCGATCGCTTCACACGCTCGAATCTATCGAGAAACGCGGTGGACAGCGCGCCCGCGCGAAAATCCGGGTGCGCCAGCACTTCGTCGAACCACGCTATGTTCGTGCGAATCCCGGAGACCACGAATTCACGCAGCGCGCGACGCATTCGCTCCACCGCGAGTTCCCGGGACGGCGCCCACACCGCGACTTTTGCGAGCATCGGATCGTAATCGAGCGGCACGGTCCAGCCCTGATACACTCCCGAATCGAGCCGGACGCCCGGACCCGACGGTTGTTCCAGAAACCTGATCTTTCCCGGCGACGGCAAGAACTGGTTGTCGGGATCTTCGGCATACACGCGGCATTCGATCGACGATCCGCGCCACGCGACGTCTTCCTGGCGAATGGTCAGGTGCTCGCCCGCGGCGATCCGAAGCTGCCACTGCACCAGATCGAGATCCGTGACAAGCTCCGTGACGGGATGTTCCACCTGAAGCCGCGTGTTCATTTCGAGGAAATAGAAGTTGCGCTGGCGATCCACCAGAAACTCCATGGTCCCCGCGTTCGCGTAGCCCGCCGCGCGTGCGATTTTGAGCGCCGCATGGCCCATCGCGTTACGAAGATCCGGATGAGAGAGCATTACAGGGGACGGGCACTCTTCGATCACTTTCTGATGACGCCGCTGAATGGAGCATTCGCGCTCGCCCAGGTGAATCATGTGCCCGTGATGATCGCCCAGCACCTGAATTTCGATGTGGCGCGGCTCCTCGACCAACTTTTCGACGTAGACTTCGTCATTGCGAAACGCCCGCAGCGCTTCGCTTGAAGCGTCGCGCAATGCGGATTCCAGATCCTGTTCGCGATCCACGCGGCGCATGCCTTTGCCGCCTCCGCCGGCGGCGGCCTTGAGCAGCACCGGATATCCCAGCTCGCGGGCGATGGCCTTCGCGTCTTCAATCTTGTGCAGGGCTTGCTCAGTGCCAGGCACCACCGGTGCTCCGGCGGCGATCGCCAACTGGCGAGCGGAGGTCTTCGAACCCATCTTGCGAATCGCCGCAACGGGCGGGCCAATGAAAACGATTCCGGCGCTCGCGCAGGCTTCCGCGAAGTCCGCGTTCTCGCTCAGGAATCCGTAGCCGGGATGGATCGCGTCCGCACCATGACGCCGCGCGGCGTCGATGATTTTGTCGATCCGGAGATAACTTTCCGCGGAGGGCGCCGGGCCCAGGTGCGCGGCTTCATCCGCCATCTTGACGGCCAGCGATGCGCGATCGGCATCGGAATAAACGGCGACGCTGGGGATTCCCGCTTCGCGAAGCGCGCGGATGATCCGCACGGCAATCTCACCGCGGTTGGCGACCAGGACCTTACGGAGCATGAAGGCTCTGATTTTAGCGCACGCCGATCCGGTGCGCGCCCTTAGTCCGGGGAAAACATATTAGCCACGAATTGACACGAATAAACACGAATGAAGATCCAAAGACTTATTTGTGTTCATCCGTGTTCATTCGTTGCCAACAGCTCTGTTCCTAATCCTGCGGAAGACTATCTTCGGCCCACTCGCGCTCGAGCATCCGCGAATATTCGCCCGACGCGAAAATCTCAAAGTCCAACCCCACGTCGCTGATGTCGGCGAATTCCGACTGGCTCTGCCGGCACAGGAACAATTGATCCGCGTAGCGATAATAGTTGCGCAGGAATTCGTCGGACAATATCTCGCGCACGGGCACATCAGCCAGCATCGCGTTTAGTCCCAACGCCCGCGTGAAAATCGTTTTGTAATCCGCGACGCCCCATTTACGCAGCTTCGCCTGCACCGGAAGCGGTGTGTGATTCACAAGATAAGCCGCGAAACTCTGATACTTGACGGTCCTGTCGCGCAGTTCGGGGAACCCCCGGGTGTGGTCCAGGCACTGTTCGATCCATCGCGTCAGATCCTTGCCCACATAGAAGAGCATCCGGATTTCGCAATAGCGTCCATCGATCAGCGCGCGGTCCAGCTCGTCTGTGGTGCGCTCACCCGAAGGCAGCAGGCCTTGCAACATCAAGCTCGCCCGCGAACTCTCCACCAGCTTGTCGGGACCCTTGGCGTCGGCGAAGGGATGTAGAATCAGCGGCGGGAGTTTCTTCTGCATGGTTATGGTTAGCACTCGCTGAGCAAGTATGTCAGATTAGCGGCGCTCGGTGAGCAGTACTCTTGTCTCAATTGTTTGGGTCCCGCGAAGGACCTTCACTAGTACCAAATCGCCAGCCTTGTGCGCCCGGAGGGCGTAAGTAAAGTCGTACAGATTTCCGATCTCCTTGCCGTCGAACTCGATCAGAATGTCGCCCGCGCGCAGCCCCGCCTTGGCGGCAGGCGTCCCGTCGCGCACGTCGGCGAAGCGGACACCTTTGGGCGGCTCGTTGAAATCGGGAATGCTCCCGAAGTTCGGCCCGTAGCCCGATCCCGCCCCCGTGCCCGTTCCCGACGACAGTGGCTGCGTCGGCTCGGCCACCCGGATGAACTTCGGACGATCCGCGTCGCCGGCCAACCGCGTAACCAGATCTGCAACATAGTCCAATAGCTTCGCTGCATCCGGCGCATCGATTTTATCGGCAGTATCGCTGGGTTTGTGATAATCGCCGTGCAGCCCGGAGAAAAAGAACAGCACCGGGACGCCTTTGGTGGTGAACGAAGTGTGATCGCTTTCGCCGTACCCGGTCTTCTCGGTGATATCGGCCTGGATCGGCGCGGGCGGCTTCACGTCCTCCAGCAGCTTCGCAAAAGTAGACCCCGTGCCGCTGCCGCTAACGTAAACCTTGCCATCGCGGATGCGCCCGATCATATCCATATTGATCATCGCTACGGCTTTTTCGAGCGGCAAAGCCGGGTGGTTCACGTACCATTCGCTGCCGAGCAGGCCCAGCTCCTCGCCCGCGAAGGTCAGAAACAGAATGCCGCGCTTTGGTTTCGGCTGTTTCGAAAACGATCGCGCAAGCTCGATCACGCCTGCCGTGCCCGACGCATTATCGTCCGCCCCGGGATGAATCGTGCCGATCTGCGAGGGCGCCAGCGAATGCTCGTCGCCCAGTCCCAAGTGATCGTAATGCGCGCCGATCACCACATACTCCGTGGTCGATCCAGGCAGGTACGCGGCCACGTTGTGGACCGTTTTGGAGTCGTGCCGGATGTCCACGTCCATGTCGACATACAGCTTGGCCATCGCGAACGAATGCGGCTTCTTGTCCCTGCCGATCTCGTCGGTCAGATCGCGCAAATCCCGACCCTCGGTGTGAATCCACTTTTCCGCGAACTCGTCTTTCACCTGTACGAAAAGGATTCCCGCGTCGGTGGGGCCTTCGCCCAAACTGATCGGAGTGAGTTTGTCCCGGTCGACGTTATCCTTACTGGGCTCGTGCGCGTAAATATCGTTTACCAGGATGACGCCCTTTGCGCCATGCATCTTCGCGTTGACGGCTTTTTCGGCGAATGTGGCGTGTGAAGAAAGCCCGTGAGGATTGTTCGGAATTTCATTCGGCTCGTGCCGCAGGATCAGCACAAGCTTGCCTTGGACGTCTACGCTTTCGTAGTCGTCGTAGTTTTTCTCTTTGTCCGTGATGCCATAGCCCGCGAACACCACGCCGCCCGCGAACTTGCCGTTCGACGAAAACCCTATAGGCGTGAACTGGGCGTGGGGTGTCAGATTCCGTGTTTCCTCCGGCTCGCGATAACGAAAACGAGTGCCCGGGCCGTCGTGCGCCCCTAGCGTGACGGGGAAAGCCTCCTCGTAGCTGGATAGTGACGTGGCGCTCTTTCCATCCGCCGCCCTCAACCCAAAAGACTTGAACAGGCCCGCGATATACTGCGCGGCCTTCTCCAACTCCGGCGATCCCGTCGCGCGCCCCTTCAACTCCGGCGACGCCAGATACCGCACCTCATCCAGATATGTTTTCGAACTGATGTCGGCGCTCCACAGCGTAAGCCCTGTTAGAGCAACCAGCGCCAGCGGAATCGGCAACAGAAATCGCCGCATGAATTTACTTCACGATCTTCGGAATAGTGACGGTGCAGCACGCATCGTCGGCAGCCGCTTTGGCGGCCGCGGTCTTATGATCCAGCTCGATATTGATCAACTGCTCCAGCGTCGCCCACGGCAGCATGTTTTCCAGTTTGCGGCCGTTCATGAAGATGGTCGGCGTCGCGCTCACCTGCAAAGCGTGGCCCTCGGCGACCTCGCGATTCACGTCGGGCTCGGAGGTCTTGTTCTCGACGCATCGCCCCAGCGCCATGCCGTCCAGCTTCTCCCCGCTCGCGAAAATCTGGAACTTGCCGTTGAAATTGTCCAGCCCGATCGCCTGCTGATTCTCGTAAACCCAATCGAAATAGTCCCAGAACGCCACCGGGCTCTGCTTATACACGCAGCGCCCCGCGATGGCTGCCGTGCGAGCCCAGTTGTGAATCTGATCCAGCGGAAAATCCATGAAGTAGAGCCGCACCTTGCCGGGAAACGACTTCGCCAGATTCTCGCGGAGGATCTGGGCTTCCTCTTTGCAGTAGGGGCACTGGAAATCTGTGAACACCACCATGGTCACCGGCGCGTTCGCCCCCTCACCCAAAGTAGGCTGCTGATCGACTTTCAATTTGTCCAGGTTCGCCTGAAAGGGGCTCTTGTTGATTTCGAACACGTCTCCGCGCAGTACTTTCTTTCCATCTCCGGAGACGTAATACTCCTGATCCTTCACTGAGCCTTTGTAGATGAGATGAACCCACACGTCGAAAAAGCCGGGAAGGTCGGCCGCCGGTTTCGCGTCGTCGATTTTCACTTCCACGGCTGGCAGCCATAGCTCCACGTAGCGTAGATACGCTTCGAGTGTAGCCTTGTCCAAAGCCGATTTCGTGGCGGGCGGCGCGGCGTGCGCGGGGGTGGTCTTGACTTGCGCGAATGCAGCCAAACTTATTAGCAACAATGCAACCGTCTTCATTCTGACTCCTGACTCCACGTCTTATGTGTCCGTTTTCGGACTGTCTGCTGACTCCTGTCTCAAAGCACCGGCCCGATCCGCCAGGGCACGAATTCGTGATGGCCCAGCCGTTCGCTCGCCGTACGCTCCCCCGAGGCTACCCGCAGCAGCAAGTCGAAAATCTCGCGGCCCACATCACCGACCGAGGCTTCGCCATCGGCGATTCTTCCGGCGTTGATATCCATATTGTCGCGCATTCGCCCGTATGTATTCGAGTTGCTCGCGATCTTGATCACCGGCACCGTGGGAAATCCGATCGCGCTGCCGCGGCCCGTGGTGAACGCGATTACGTTCGCGCCTCCCGCTGCCAGTCCCGTCAGCGAAATCGGATCGTAGCCGGGAGTATTCATAAAGACGAACCCTGGCGATGTGACTCGCTCGGCGTAATCCACCGCGTCGTTCAGTTTGGACGTGCCCGCCTTGGCCACCGCGCCCAGCGATTTCTCCAGGATGTTGGTGAGCCCGCCGGCCTTGTTCCCAGGCGTCGGATTGTCGTCGAAGCTGCCCCCGAATCCCGAGAGGTATTTCTTGTAACCGCGCACGAACCCGAGCAGTTTTTCGGCGACCTCGCGATTTCGCGCGCGCCTCACCAGCAAATGTTCCGCGCCGAAAATTTCCGTCGTTTCGGCCAGCACGGCCGCTCCGCCGGCTTGCGCCAGCAAATCCGAACACACGCCCAGCGCCGGATTCGCCGTGATTCCCGAAAATGAATCCGATCCGCCGCAGTTTAGCCCCAGTACGATTTTCGACCCGTGAATCGGAGTGCGCCGCTCCTCAGCCGCCCGCGCGATCATGCGCGAAATTTCACGGCGTGCGGCCTCGACCGTCGCTTGTGTGCCGCCGCTCGATTGCAGCGTCATGCCGATCAGCCGCTTCGAATTCGGCGCTCCCCCACCTAAATAGTGATCGATCTGATTCACCTCGCAGCCGAGCCCCAAAATAATCGCCGCCGAAACGTTAGGATGATCCAGCACGCCCGCCAGCGTCCGCTGCAACTGCTGCGTATCCGGACCGATGGCGTGCCCGCAACCCTCGCCGTGCGGAAAAGCTGCCACGCCGTCTACATTCTCGGGCAATGTTTCGCCGGCATAACTCGCGGCGATCAGTTCGGCCGTGTGCGCCGCGCAATTGCTGGCGGCGACCACCGCGATATAGTTGCGCGTCCCCGCGCGCCCATCCTCGCGCGCATATCCCATGAAATTCGGCGCATCCACGGCAGGCGCGGGCAGCGGCGTATCTACACTCGGAAATTCGTAGTCGAACGTCAGTTCGTCGAAAGCGACATTGTGCGTGTGGATGTGCTCGCCCGGCTCCATCGCGACCCTCGCCCGGCCCATGCATTGTCCATATCGAACGATGTTTTCGCCCGCGGCGATGGCGCGCACCGCGACTTTGTGACCCGCCGGAATCGCGCCTCGCACGCGAATCTCGCGACCGGCCACGCGCAGCGACAAGCCCTCGCTTACCGGCACCCGCAGGATCGCTACGTTGTCGCTCGAATGCAGATGAATGGCGGAATTCTCGGAAGTGGCTAGAGTGATCATTGTGGGCCCGGCGAGAGTGGGGCAGGGCCATGCCCTGCCTGCGGCCGGCTTCTGCTTACACGTCCCTGCGTATGGCCTCATTATACTGGAGGCTTGTCTCGAAGCTGGCTGATCTTTCCGCTCCTGATTCTCTATCTGCTCGATCTGGGAAGCACAGGATTCCTGGGCCCGGACGAGCCGCGTTACGCCTCCATCGGCCGCGAAATGGCGCGCTCGCACGATTTCGTGACCCCGCGCCTTGACGGCGAGCCGTGGTTCGAGAAGCCTCCGCTCCTGTATTGGACCACCGCGGCGGCCCGCGGCATACTCCGATTGCCCGATGAATGGGCCGCCCGCTTACCGGTCGCGCTGATGAGTCTCGCCTTTCTGTACTTCTTTTTCGGAGTGGTGATGCGCGAATTTTCGGTGCGAACCGCGCTCGCCGCTACCGCGATCCTTTCCACTTCGGCCGGTTGGCTCGCCTATAGTTTCGCGGCGGTGCCGGACCTTCCCATGACCGCGGCACTCGGCGCGGCGATGCTCATCGCGCTCTTTGATACTCGGCTCGACTCTTTTCATACGCGACGCACCAATCCTGGTTACGCGGCGGGAGCATTGCTGGGCTGCGCCATTCTCGCGAAAGGCTTCGTTCCGTTGGTTCTCTTCGCTCCGCTGTTCTTGATCGTCCGCCGCAAGCGCATCGCCATGATTGCGGGCTGCCTGGTCGTCGCCGCGCCGTGGTATCTGCTGTGTTGGGCGCGCAACGGAACACAGTTTTGGCGCGAATTCTTCTGGAAACACCAGGTCCTGCGATACTTCACGCCCCTGCTCGAACACGTCCAGCCCTGGTGGTTTTTCGTCCCCGTGATTCTCGCGGGATTATTTCCGTGGACGCCGCTCGCGGGCCTTCTGCTGCGCGGCAAAACCTACGACGATGTGCGCGTCCGATCGCTGGCCTTGTGGCTGCTCTACGCGCTGCTGTTCTTTTCGGTCGCACGAAACAAATTGCCGGGCTATGTTCTCCCGCTGATACCGCCGCTCGCGATTGTGCTCGCCGTGGGACTCGAAAAATCCGGAGCCGCGATGAAATGGTGGCTGGCCGCGAGCGCGCTGATGCTGGCCGCATTTCCCGCCATCGCAACGGTGCTGCCGAACGCGCTGTTATTCGGAGTGAGGCACACCCCGGGGGGAATCAATTACGGAATTCCTGCCTCGCTATTACTTCGAATGTTGCTCGCGACCCTGTTCCTGATGTCCTTGGTGTGGTGGCTCGCCTGGCGCGGCAACCCGAATCTGGCGATCGCCGCCGTGGCGCTGGGAATCGTGTTCGCCGTCACCTGGCTCAAAGGCCCCACGCTTCTTCAACTCGACCAGCGCGTTTCCGCCCGCGCGTTCTGGCGCGCGCATTCGCCGGAAATCCAGAACGCCTGCATCGGGGATGAAATTCGGCGCGACTGGCTGTATGAACTGAATTACTATGCCAGCCGGGCGCTGCCTCTTTGCGATCCGAACCCAGCCGCTCCCGGCCGCCCCAACTTGCGCGTCACAAATCGCGACGGCGCGCTCCTCATCGCCCACCAATAAATGGTGGCTCCAGCCCCACCCGTCAGGGTGGGGGACCTATTTTTTCAAACCCGCCCGTCAGGGTGGGCATACTGTCCGCCGCCTCAAAGCTGTGAGGCACGACACCATGGAACGGGACTCAGTTCGCCAGAGGCTTCACAACATGATCGACGATCAGCGTTTCGATCGGACCCTTGGAAGAGTCAAGCTTCAGCCCGAGCTGCTCCTCGACGGCCGTGAAAATGGACGGCCCCGTAACATCCTCCCCGGACTGCATCCGGCCCATCATGATATCCGGCGAGTCGAGCGCGAAGTCGAACTCCCCGGCCGCTCCCGTGCGGTCGAGCACCGGGCGATTGAGCACGCTCGACAACAGCGCGGCCATCTGCGCCGGAGTCGCCTTGCCCATCGTCAAGTGCCCCGGCCCCATGGACATGGTGGTTCGCGGAGCTTTGCTTGCGGTCAGCTTTAGTCCGGTCTTGGCCGGCTCCATGAGGTACACGCGCGTTTCCTTTGTTTCACTGTGCAGCTTGAGTTCGAAGCGTTCCGCAAGAAGGCTCTGAAGCATTTTGCGAAGCTCCGTGATTCCCGGCGTCGCGTCGCCTTCGGCTTTCGCGGCGATCGTATAGGTATCCGAGCCCATCCATCCTGGTCCACCCGAAACCTGATAGCCGCGCACGTCGTAGGCGTACATGATCAGTCCGTTCAACGTGTACCCGGTAAACGTCGCCCGCGGGCCGGACTGCGACATGCTGCCGTGCCCCGGCTGACCCGTCCGGTCCACCGGCCGGATGGAGGCAACTTCAAAGGCAGGCAGCGCTTCGCTCACGGCGGGTAACGACTGTCCTATTAGTCCCGTTAGTCCCGTCACCCCGCACAACGCGAAGCCGAGCGTACCCGCAATGCACGATATTCTGTTCATGTCTGCAACCGCGCTCCCAGGCTAGCACGACAGAGCTGGCTGCCTCCGTCAACAAAACTGTGCCGAAGATCGAGGTTCCCCGGGGGAACGTGAACGCGATTCCGGGATGAAGGTGAACACGGAATCCGCGATGAAGCCCGGCCAAATGTAGTTGCAGGAGCTGCTGAACGTAGGCTATATTCGAGTCCACGGCGCTTTCGCTATGTTGAACCGCGTTGCTCCCTTTTTTATTGTCGACGACTTGGGCGCTACGCTTGCGTTCTATCAATCGAAGCTGGGGTTCGACGTTCTTTATAAGGGTGGTGGCGACGGAAACGGAGATGACTTCTGGGCCATCATGGGACGCGACCAAGTAATGCTCATGTTCAAGGCCATCACGCCCGAGGTCCATCCACAGCCGAATCGTTCGCGTCACGAATGGGCTCGCTGGGACGCCTACATCGGCACGGATGATCCCGACTCACTGTACACAGAGTTCGTAGGCAGGGAGGTTCCCGTGCATCGGGAACTGGCCAATACGAGCGATGGACTCAGGGCCTTCGAGATCACCGATAACAACGGATATGTGCTGTGTTTTGGGCGCCCCGGTTTCCCGCAAGTTGACAAGTAGCTCCAGCGTCGTAAGATCGTCAATCCGGTCGATAGCGTTCGGCGAGATGGTGGCGGCGCGCGCGGAATTAATAGGGAACAACGTGGTCACCTCGGCGCCTGACGTACTCGAGTACCGGGCGCTTTCCTCTTCAATTTGATCTGATTGTATTCAACGGCGGCACGGACGAGATTCTTTAGAGCACGCGCATTAATCTTGTCGCCCTCGAAAAAATCGATCGCTCGCCACATGTTGCCTCCCAGGCCCGCGTTGAAGAGCTTGTCAGGATCGGGGAGGCTCGCCCCCTGGGAAAAGGTAAGCTTCACCTTATCTTTGTGGGCGTTGGCGACCGCGATCATTCCGTCGCGGGACCACACTGGGCTTCCCATCCACTTCCATTCCTCGATGATCTCCCGGTCGGCGTCAACGATACTCTTGCGGATGGCGGCGAGCGTTTTGCCGCGCCAGTCTGTGATTTGTGCGATCAGTTGGTCAATACGTTCCGATGGATTCATTGTCGTTATACCTCGAATTCTTGCCGGTTTTCATGCGAATAGTTTCGCTGGAGCGTCTTGATTGTTCGATCTCTTCGAAATAAGTCGTCGAAGGACATGGCCTTTCCACATCCACAATCCCGAGAGGAGCATTAAAGGAACGACGACAAACCGAACACGTGGGGCGTACTTTGGGATTTCTTCAAACGGACTATAAATATACCCGAGTATCGGAATACTCAAGACAATGTGAATCCAGCGAACAATCGAACGTTTGGTGGCCTCTTTCATGATTAATTTGTCCTCCATTCACTACTTTTGATCCGCCTGAGGCGGCCAGTTGGGCGGATCAATACCGAACTGCTTGGCGTACTCCGCGTTCAGCCGCTGCCAGCCCCCGAACTTCATTGCCTCGGGGCCGACGATGCGGCCGAGGGGAGTGCCGCTGAGAAGGTGATCCAGAACATCCAAACAAATGTGCCACCCGGCAGCACCCATGGAGATGAAGCGGTGACCGATGTTGGTCCGCAGCGTCAGGCGCGTGCCGCCGCCAAGGGCTTCGAGTTCCCACCGGACGTCGAAGCCACCCCAGTTGTACTCAAGCACCTTGGGAGCCTCGGCTCGCGTCACTGTTGTTTCGGTAACGCGCGGCGTGGGCGCTCCCACCGTGGTGAGCTTCACCGCGCTCCCGACTATACCCAGGCTTCCATCGGCTTCAAACGGCGCCCATTCGCGGAGATGCGCCGGGTCGGTAAGCGCCTGCCAGACTTTTTCCGGCGAGTGGCGCAGCTCTCTGACCAGAACCAGCGTCCACTTCTCTCCGTCCTTTCGTATCTGGGCCCCGCTGGCAGGACCCGGTGTGTACTGCTCGCGATAGGTCATCTTCTTCTCCTTAGCGTGAATAGCGCGCCAGTTGAGTGAGCTGAATGAGGTTGCCGCAGGTGTCTTTCAGCGTCGCAATGATCGAGGCGGTTACGTCGGTCGGCGGCATCGTGAACTCGGCGCCCAGGGCCTTGATCCGCTCGTAGTCGCCCTTGACGTCGTCGGTGAAGAACATGGCCGCGGGCTGGCCCTGTTGAAATATCGCCTCCTGATACGCTTTGGCCGCGGGGTTGTTGTTCAGCGCCAGTTGCAATTCAGTGCCGGCCGGCTCCTCGGGCGAGGCCACGGTCAGCCAGCGAAATGGCCCGTTGCTGAAATCGGCCTTCTTGGCAAAGCCCAATACCTCCGTATAGAAGCGCAGGGCCTTCTCCTGGTCGTCCACGTATATGCTGGTCACTTTGATTTTCATGTTTCTCCCCTTTCACACTCGCGTGTCGCGTTCGCGGTTTGGGCCGCGCCGTTTTCTCCTTGTCTTCCGTTTCGTTGGTGTTGGCTGAACTAGGTGATCCATGTGATCCCTGTCCATGTGCTCCATGCGGTCGAGGTGGCGTTCGAGCGCATCCACGTGAGCGGACCAGAACCGGCGGAACGGAGCCAGCCACGCATCCACCTCCTGAAGTGGTTCAGGTTTCAGCCGGTAGAGACGCCGCTGTGCGTCCACCGTGGATTCCACGAAACCGGCCTCTCGCAGCACTCGCAGGTGCTTTGACACGGTCGGCTGCGGCATACGAAGGTGACGCTCGATCTCCCCCACCGACTGTTGTGACGAGACCAGCAGGCTCAGTATCGCCCGGCGGTTCGGCTCCGCAATGATTTCGAACACGGATTCCACGCTCTGAATATACTCTACAGAGCATATGCGTGTCAAGGTATATAAAGCCAGGCGTCCGGGCAACGGGTTCAGTCGGGGAATCCGGTTTCCCCCGGTGTTCCCCCAAACGGCGGAACATGCCGGCAAGTCCCTCGGCTCTCCGACGATCCCCGGACCGGGAAACCGGTAGGAGAAAGAAGGATGATTTTAGAGAAAGGGACACAGCGCTCCGTCCCTTTTCACTGCAAGTCATTGAGGGCAGGGCAGTGGGAAAGACCGAAACCGAAGTCGTCGATTCTGGCTGTCCCCTTCGTCCCCCCCTTCGTCCCCTGTCCCCTTCGTCCCCTTCGTCCCCTTCGTCCCCCTTCGTCCCTTCCCCGTCGTCCCCTTCGTCCCGCAGAATCTCTCGAAGCCCTTCGGAACGGTGATCGCGATCGACGGCAACGTCGGCGTGATCCGCGTTCCCTAGTCTTGGGGTGCCTGAGTGGAGTGTCGCAGAGGAAGTATTGGTATGTTTCAACCCCGCCATCGCGCGGGCAAACAGCGCGTAGATCCGCGGACCTAGTCCTGGTTTTGGCGGCGGCGCCAGCTTGAAGCAGCACGTATCCCAGTGAGGATCGCCAGGCCCGCGCCGAGCAGGCCTAGGGTTCCAGGTTCCGGTGTGCTCGAATTCACGTTGAAGCCGACGGCGTTGAGTACTTCTATTTCCGATCCGCCGTCAGTGGTTATGTCTATAGTCCCGTCGGACGCTTCGTAATCCTGAACCTTGAGGTCACTGAAGTTGACGAGCCAGTCGCCATAGTCTCCGCTAGTCGGGGAATTGTTATAGTCCGCGATATCGGTGACCCCGCCGTCGATCGAAAAGTACGCAGGGGTTCCATTGGCAGAGCCGAAAAAACTGCGGGTTCCGGCTGAGGCGTAACGGAACAGATCGGCTGGTGACGCGTCGGTGCCGGTGAAATTGCCGGTGCATCCGTTGTACGGGACGCTGCCGTTTCCCGCGATACACGAGATGGTTCCGAGAGTTTCGTCCGTCTCATGCTCCACGATGCTGAAGAAATCAAGTCCGTCTACGGGGTCCGAGGGCGAGACCGGGTAGTCGAAAGTGAACCCACTGCCGATCTCTATGACGCCGGTGTAGCAAGGAGAGTCCACACCTAGAGTGCAGGAGTCGAATCCGCCCGGACTGCTTGCATCGGGTACGATTCCAGCCGTGTTCGCCCCTCCGTCGGTGATATCGAGAGCGGATGCCAGCGCGGGCGTAAGGTCGATATTTTCGTTCGTATTTCCGTACGGGTAAAGAGGATCAGAGACTGTCAGGCTGCTATACGCAGTTGGATCGTTGGTGGAAAGGCCCAGCGCCGTATAGTAGGTCGAGTATGGAACAGCAGTGAGGTTCACAAAGCTCTCACCGTACGCAAAGATGGGGGCGAAGGTGACATAGATGTTAGCGTTTATATTTTTAAAAATGCTGTTGTATTCACCCGCGACTGTCGACCCTTGCAGGTCACCGCAGATTCCCGCGCCGATGCTGGCGTCGCAGGTGTAGGTGAGGGTGGCGAGCGCCGGCAGAGTCGCTCCAAGAAGAACCGTCGTTAAGAAGGCCAAGCGTATTTTCATATATCGAAACCCTGAGAAAGTAAACGGAGGTCTCCGTTTTGGCCTCCTAGCTCGATAAGCATATAGCGAGTATACGGCAAGTCGCCTCGGGGCACCGCGCTATTTGTGTGTGGACGAAGTGGACGAAGTGACGAAGTGGACGAAGGGGACAGCCAGAATCAACGACTTCGTTTTCGCCTCTTCTCACCACCTTGTGTTCAAAGACTTACAGCGAAAAGGGACGCAGCCCTGGAGTGAACCCCGATTTTGAGAGGAAGGGGGAAATCGGTGAGTGGAAATCGGTGCCAGACGGAACAATTCGGGATTTTCGTGAGGGAGCCGGAGAGGCCCGTGTCCGCCACTCCCCCTTCGTTCCCCTCGTTCGAGTCCCCTTCGTTCCGTCTCCCACGCCTGATTCCAGTCGATAGAAATTCAGTGTATATTCAGTCCGATGGCGCGCCGCCCGCCCGATCCACAACTGCTCGGCTTCCTCGAAGCCTACCACCGGCCAATTTCCAACCTGGCCCTGGCTCTGCGCGAAATCATTTTGGAGGAAGCGCCCGACGCGTCTGAATCGATCTATCAGGTCTACACGGTGGCCATCTGGTTCGGGTTCAGCGGAAAAATGAAGGACATGTTCTGCTACATCGCGACCAATGCCGCGCATGTAAACCTCGGGTTCCCGCGCGGCGCTGCCCTGCCGGATCCGAATCGTGTGCTCGAAGGCGAAGGCAAGACCATGCGCCACATCAAATTCGCAAGCGAGCGCGATCTGGAACGCCCTTTCGTGCGGCGGTACATCCAGGCTGCGATCGAACAGGTCGGCGCGCCGGGTGGTGGTGGAACCGGCAAGAGCGTAGTCAAGAGCGCAAGCGGCAGTGTGCGAAAGCCGCGCGCCAAGAAGTCGCGCAGGAATTAGCAGAGAGCGTAACAGGGAAAACGTACGGAAGTCGGTCGACAGTTCTGTCTGTCACCGATTTCCTCCGTCGCATGTGCCCCTGGGCTCCCGCTCGGTCGGTGGGCTCCCTACAAAGAGTGGTCCTGAAACGGAGTGGAAAGGGAGCGCAAGAACGGGTCCTGTTTATTAGGCGCAGCGTGACGAGGTTACAACCCTTTGGGGTGATGGAGCCGCCAGCCAGCGTCGAATGCCGTGCTGCGCATATTGTGAGCGAGATAGAAGTCCCAATCCATATCAAGCTGCTTAAGGAGCGCGAATTGCTTGCGCGCAAATCCAGCGCGCTCCATGTAGAAGCCGATCGCTTGGTGGTACGGGTAAACATGGTCGAGCTTTTGAAGGGTGTCGATGAGCTTGGTTATAGAAACCTCTTTCCTAGCCCGACGATAGGCTTCCAGCACGTGTTCGACGCCACCGGCATAACCGGGTCTGACGGTGACATCTATGAGAGTTCGCTCGAGGCTGGTTACTCTGACCTTTGCCCCGGTGGCGAGGAGCAGCGTGCGCACTTCCAGCCCCCGCGTATGTTTTCCGCTGAGCACGACTATCTCGTGTTGCCTGTAACGGAAGATGAACGCGGACTGCCGGTGCTTGCCCCGGAAGGCGCGATCGAGGGATTCCTGGGTCAGCCCGCCGGAGGGTTTGGGCTTTTCGCTCTGCTCGTAGTTTACGCAGAGGTCCTTGGGGAGGCGATCCAGCAGCTTGTGGATGAAGAGCGCGCTTGAATGACAGAGATAAGACTTGGGCGCACGCACGGACGCAGCTACTTCGAGAGGGTCGGGGTCGCGCCAGAGGCATCGAGGAAACTCGTGCGCGTACTTGGAACTTTCGAGCACGAAGCTGCGGAGCGGAAGGGTCTTCAGGAGGTCGTTGATTATATCGTTAGCCGAAGCGCTTTCGACGATGCCCCACTGCTTGCGATGCGCTTCAACCACTCGGAGAAGTTCTTGCCGGGTGAATACTCGTTTCCCGGAGCGGTCCAGCATAGCCGCGATAGTCTGGGAAGGGTTCTTCGCCGCGTTGGCGCGAAAGATCTGGCTTGGGTTAAGCTTGTGACGATCGGTTGTTTTGTAAGAAAAATGTGGTATTTTTTCTTACAGAACCCGAGGGCGATACATTGGCTCAATCCATTGAAGATAAGCTGGTTAGTAGAATCTACGGAAACGGGAGGGGGTGGGCCTTCTCCCAGGCTGATTTTGCTGACGTAGGAAGCCGTTCTGCTATCGATCTCGCGCTTCATCGCCGGAAACACGACGGCACCATCCGACGGGTCATCCGAGGCATTTACGATTATCCCCGCCACAGCAAAGCGCTTCGGCGCCCGGTCAGCCCCGATATTAATCAGGTCGCTCACGCTCTTGCGCGCAAATTTGCATGGCGCATCCAGCCCGATGGCGCGACGGCTCAAAATCTTCTGGGGCTGTCCACTCAGGTCCCGGCCCGTGTGGTCTATCTGTCCGACGGTCCTGATCGCTCTTACACTGTGGGAAAGACATTCCTCGCCTTCGAGCACACCGCTTTGAAGGAAGCAGGATTCAAACTTCCGGAGAGCCGCCTCATCGTGCAAGCGCTGAGAGCATACGGGGAAAATCGCATCACGCCTAAGATCGTTGCGCAGGTCCGCAAAAAGTTCGGCCCTGCCCTACGCCAACGGATACTCATCGATACCAAGACGGCTACGGGATGGGTGTACGCGGCGATCCAGGAAATCGCCAAAGAAGATCCGAATGGATAAACTCGCACGGCTGCCTGCGCAGGAGCGCCAGGATATCTTCTCTGAAGCGGCGGCAATGCGCGGCATCAGGCCGACGATCATCGAAAAGGACTTTTGGGTCTGCCTCGTTCTCAAGCTCCTTTTCCTGAAATCGCCCTTCGCGAAATCCTTGGTCTTCAAGGGAGGCACCTCCCTCTCGAAGGCGCACGGGCTGATTGAACGCTTCTCCGAGGACATTGATCTGGTTCTTGACTGGAAAGTCATCGGATTCGGGGACGGCGCGAAAGATCCGATGCAAAGCTTCGATTCGAAATCGAAGCAGGATCAATTCAATAAAGAGATAAACCGTCAGGCTGCGGACTTCATCGCGAAGACGCTCTGTCCTGAACTTGACGTTCTTCTTCGAAGCGAAGGCCTCGGCCTGTCGGCCGCGGTGGACCCGGCTGATCCTCATGTCATCAACATTCAGTACCCGGCCGCGTTCTCGGAAACCTATATCCGGCCGGAGGTCCGCCTTGAGATTGGCCCCCTCGCCTCATGGGTACCCTCCGCGACGTACACAATTCGGCCATACGCTTACGATGCCTTGCCACAAGTCTTCGAGAACCCGGCGTGCGAAGTCGTGGCAATTGCGGCCGAACGCATGTTTTGGGAGAAGGCAACGATCCTTCATCAGGAAGCGCACAGGCAGACGCAGATCCCCCAACGATATTCGCGACACTACTATGACCTTTACAAACTGGCTGTTAGTCCTACTCGGGCCTCTGCCTTGGCTCAAAGCGGCCTCTTGCAAGACGTCGTGACGTTCAAGCAGCGCTTCTACCCATCGGTGTGGGCCCGCCACGATCTCGCGGTTCCCGGCACGTTTAAGCTGCTCCCCACGGCGGAAGCACGGCTTGCAGATTTGGAGCGCGATTACCAGGACATGCAGGTAATGCTTTTCGGGAATGCTCCTGACTTCAGTTCCGTCCTTGATGAATTGAGGAAACTGGAATCCGAGATCAATTCGATTGCCCAGTAAACCTGAGGGCGGGGGACGAGGGGGGACGAGGGGCGACGAGAGGGGGACGCGACGAGGGGGACGCGACGAGGGCGACGAGGGGGCGACGAGGGGGACGGGCGACGAGGGGGACGGGGCGACGAGGGGGCGACGAGGGGCGACGAGAGGGGGACGCGACGAGGGGGACGCGACGAGGGCGACGAGGGGGCGACGAGGGGGACGGGCGACGAGGGGGACGGGGCGACGAGGGGGCGACGAGGAGGACGAGGAGGACAGCCAGAATCGACGACTTCGTTTTCGCCTATCGTCACCACCTTGTGTTCAAAGACTTACAGCGAGAAGGGACGGAGCCCTCTGTCCCTTTTCGCAAATTCGACGAATTGAGGTCGGGACTCCCGTGAGTCTTAACCGGGCGGCCCCGAAATCGCGTCTGGCGGCCACCAAGGCACCGCCCCGCTGAACCGGTTTCTTACTTCAGTCCGATCGCCGTCGAGTGCTTCGGCTGATACAGCCCGACCTTGCTCCCACCCGGCAGCGTAATCCTGGTGATCGATCCCCAGCGCTCCTCATGCAACTCCGAGCACGCCACGCCCTTAACCGCGAGCCTCGCGATCTCCGCCTTCACGTCGTCACACATCAGGTAGAGTTCGTGTCTTGGGTTCGTTTGGTCGTTTGCCCCCTCCTCGGGGTGAAAGGCGGCTTCGGCAGGTGGAAGCGCGAAGATCAGCCACCCGTGACCCGCGTCAACCGATTGAAACCCCAGTACATCTCTGAAAAATGCTCGATCCGCGCCGGCATCCCGGCTGAAGACGATTACGTGCGATCCGTTGATCATAAGATCATCCTTTTCTTTTACTTCCAGCCCCATCCGTAAGGTTGGGGCTTGCCGCCATCACGTGGAAGCCCCAACCTCACGGATGGGGCTGGCAGACGGCGATGACCGGGGCAAAACTTCCAAGTCCTTGCTACAAAGGCGAATTCTTGCATCCTAAGATCATATATGGTAATCTCTATAGACAAGTAGACTATGGCGACTGCCGACATCCTTCTCAACCCTCCCGGCACATCGCCGAATGGGCTTCCCCTGCGCGACACCCGCGACCCGCAAGTGATCGAGAAAGAATACGATAGCACGGTTCGCGCAGATATCGAGCTGTTCCGGTCCCAGGCCGTTTCCTTTCTCTCCGGCGCCCTCACTGACGATCAGCTCCGGCCGCATCGCCTTCGCCGCGGGATTTACAGCCAGCGTCAGGCTGGCGTTCAGATGATTCGGACCAAAGTCCCAGGCGGCCTGCTGACGGCCGGGCAAATGCGGCAACTCGCGCGAATTGCGGACGATTTCGCGGGCGGGAAAGGCCATCTGACCACTCGCCAGAACATGCAGTTCCACTTCGTGCCGCTTGCGCAAGTGGCGGATCTGCTGCACTTGCTTGCCGATGTCCGGCTGACCACGCGGGAAGCCTGCTACAACACCGTTCGCAATGTGACCGCTTGCCCATTGGCGGGCATTCATCCCGAAGAGCCTTTCGACGTGCAGCCGTACGCGCGCCGCCTGGCGTTCGCGTTTCTGCACAAGGAACTCACCGACAATCTGCCGCGCAAGTTCAAGGTCGCATTCTCGGGTTGTCCGGACGATTGCATGGCGACCGCGATCAACGACGTCGGCCTGCGCGCTGTGATTCAAGACGGCGAGCGCGGTTTTCGCATGACCGTTGCCGGCGGCCTGGGGCCGCTGCCGACCGAGGCTCGGCTGCTTCACGAATTCATTCCGGCTGAAGAGATCGTCAGCCGCGTGGAAGCCGTGATTCGCGTTTTCAATCGGCACGGAAATCGCGGCAACAAGAACAAGGCGAGATTAAAATTTGTTCTCCGGGAACGCGGGTTCGATTGGCTGCGCGATGCGATCGAAGAAGAGTATCGCGACATTCAACTCAACGGCGGCATCGCGATTCCCGATGAAGTTCCCGACGGATTCGGTGGTTTTGAGCCGCATCCACCACCGAAAGGAACCGGTGCGCTGCTGCCCGTTCTCGAAACTGAATCGCCGGAATTTACTCGAGCGTTCGGAGCCTGGCGCGAGACCAATGTCCAGCCGCAAAAACAAACGGGCTTCGCAATCGTGACGGTGAAGGCTCCGCAGGGAAATTTGACTGGCGACCAGATGCGCGGCCTAGCCAGAATTTCCGAACAGTCGGGCGACGGATCGCTGCGCTTCACCATGAATCAGAACGTGGTGCTGGCGTGGGTTCCTGTGGCTGCGGTCAAACGGGTCTATAACGCTCTGGGCGAACTGGGACTGAACGGATCGGGCGCCAATGAGATCAGTGACGTCACCACCTGCCCCGGCTCCTATAGCTGCAACCTGGGGCTGACCAAGACCATGGGATTGGGCGCCGCGCTCGCGCCGATGCTGGCGCGCGAAACCGACCCGATTGTCCGCCGTCTCAAGATCAACGCGAGCGGTTGCCCCAATGCGTGCGGCCAGCACTGGATCGGCGACATCGGCTTTTATGGCAACGCGCGCAAGATCGAGGGCAGGGAAGTCCCGTATTATCTTATGCTTCTCGGCGGAACGCAGGAGCAGTTCGGCGTTGCTATTCAGAGCCTTCCCGCGCGCCTGGTCCCCACCGCCGTGGAGCGCGTGCTGGCGCATTTCAAGGAGAATCGGGAGGCAGGCGAGACTTTCCGTGGCTACGTGCTCCGTTTCAAGGTCGAGACTTTTCGCAAGCTGACCGCGGATCTGGTGAAACCACCGGAGTTAGCTCCCGAGATGTACAACGATTGGGGCGACGAAGAGGCCTATTCGCTGAAACTCGGCCGCGGCGAATGCGCCGCTTGAAACAAGGAGACAGGAGTCAGGAAACAGAAGTCAGAATAAGACCTGATTGCCGTCAGGTTTTCTTTTCCCCAGGACGCAAAGCTGGTCTCCATCTATCGGTCTCCGCTCGTGTCGAACGAGAAAAGGAGTCAGGCCGAAGCCTGACTCCCTGAAATCATGGCAGTAAAGACCAGCTAGAAGTCAGAATCCCGCGGTCGTCAGCGCTTTCATTCTGACTCCTGACTTCTGTCTCCTGACTCCTTCAGTTTCGCTTCCGGGCGGCGGTTTGGACCTTGACGGGTTCACCGGACGCGCCCGTGGCGGCTGCCATCGCCGGCATGGTGATGGAAGTATCCACCAGCCGGGCCATATCCTGCACCGGCAATCCCTCGGCTTCCTTGGCGAAGGACAGCGCACGGGAGGAGTTGTCGAAATCCACTCGAATCCAGTCGCCGCCGCGCACCTGGTCGGTCGCGATCAGGTTGGACATCGGCTGCACCAGCAGGCGTTCGATGGCGCGCTTCAGATGGCGGGCGCCGTATTTCATGTCGGTGCCTTCCTGGAGCAGGAAATCCTTGCTCGAATCCGACAGCGTGAACACGAAAGCCCGGTCGCTGGAGGTGTTAAAGATCCGCTGCTGAACCAGATTCAGCTCGATATCGAGAACCTTCTTCAATTGTTCCGATCCAAGTGGCTGAAAGATAACAACCTTGTCGATTCGGTTCATGAACTCGGGCGTGAATTTCTTGCGCGCGGCTTCGAGGCCGGTGCGGGCCAGCTTTCCGCTGGTTTTCTCATCCATGACACCGGATGCAGTCTTGTCCTGCATTTCGTGGATGCCGAATCCGAGCCGCGGCGACATGATGTTGCTCATTTCACTGGCGCCCAGGTTGCTGGTCATGAAGATCATGGCGCGGGAGAAATCAACTTTGCGGTTGTCGCCCAGCGTCAGGTTGGCCTTGTCGAGGATCCCGAGAAGCAGATTCCACAAAGCGTCCGAGGCCTTTTCGATCTCGTCGAAGAGCACGAAACTAACCTTCATTGTCTCGGTGTGATATTGGTTGAGAACTTCCTGAGACAGAAGGGGATGCGTCTCACGATGCCCCAGATATCCGGGAGGGGAGCCGATCAGCTTCGCAATCTCATGACTATGCTGGAATTCGGCGCAATCGATCTTGATGACCGCGCGCGGATTCCGGAGCAGGGCCTCAGCCGTCGCCTCCACGATCCGAGTTTTTCCAGAGCCGGTAGGGCCCAGGAACAGGAAATTTCCTATGGGACGCCCGGGCGCACTCATCCCGGTCAGATTCATCTGATAGATGTTGACAATTTGCTCGATTGCCTCGTCCTGCCCGATGATCATCCGCCGGAGATTGCTCTCGAGGGAAATCGCTTCGCGCCCGGTTTTTGCCGGGTCTAGTGGTATATTTAGCCGCGTCATTTTATCTGCCGCCTTTCTCGGACCTCGGGGACCCTGCCTTTCCGGCCCCTTCCACAGACTGTCAGGCAACCCAAGTGCCATTTCTTTAGATGCTCCTCGAACTCACTGGATTCTCTCGTACTATTTGTCCCGCTGCCTGTCTCGCTACTTATCTCGCTACTTATCTCGCTACTTATCTCTTCGGCTTTGACGGCCGGACCTCTACCCGGCTGATTAAAGTTCTTTCCGGCATGGCCAGCGTGAGGCGGACAATGCCGGCAATGTCATCGGGAGCGATCTTCCAGCTATCGTCGGTCGAAGCATGGCCGGAGAACTCCGTGGCAACGCTTCCCGGCATAATGTAGCTGACTCGCACGTTCTGATGCCGGGTATCCAGCATGACCGCCTCGCTGAAGCCGTTGAGCGCGAATTTGGACGCGTTGTAGGCCGCGCCCCCGGCAAACGCGTTCTTGCCCGCTAAACTGCTGATGTTCACGATCTGACCGCCGCCTCTCGACTGGAATCGAACCAAGGCTTCGCGGGTGCAATGAAACACTCCGGTGAGATTGGTTTCGATGGTTGACTGCCAGTCCTCAATCGACAATTCGGAGATGGGACGAAATGTCCCGACGCCGGCATTATTGACCAGCACGTCGAGACCGCCGAATTCGGCGTCAATGAATCGGAAAAGCTCGCCCACCTGCGCATTCACCCTTACATCGGCAGCTTTGCCTTTCACATTACCGGCGGCGGCGGCTCCTAATTCATGGACGGCTTGACTCACGGCGTCGTTGCTACGGCCGCAAATCACAACGTTTGCGCCCTCTTGGAGCAACATTTTGGCGATGGACCGTCCGATGCCCCGGGTGGCGCCGGTAACGAGGCAGACTCTATTTGAGAAAAGTTGGGTGTTCATACTAGAAAGGATACGTAGAGTGGGGGTATCGGCGGAGTGGGCCAGGGGTAAGGGTCGGCCGCTAGCCCCAAGCTTACGCATGGGGCTGGAATGGCAGGCGACAAGATCGCCTGCCCCACATTGAGTCGTCGGCAAGTTTCCCCCACCAATTCGCCCACCCTAACGGGTGGGGCTGGAAGGCCGACGGAGCCGGAACATTTAGGCCGCTCCCTTGGCGCAAGCGCAGCTTGGTCCCGGCTCGTTGAGACAAGCGCTCCATGCTGTCGCGCCTCAATTGGCAGGGCATGGCCCTGCCCCACTTATGACGCGAGATTCATGCGCTTCAGGACCTGCTGAAATCGCGGCTCGGAGCGCAGCGCGTCGAACCTCTCATCCACCTTCGTAAAGAACGCGACCATTCCGCGGGCATCGCACGATTTTTCGAGCGACAACAGCGCGTTTTCAGTATCGCCTAGGCCCGCATAAATCATCGCTAGCGAGGACAAATCGATGGTTTCCCGCTTCTCTCGGTCGAGGAGTTCTTCGAGAATCCGCAGCGCTTCCGCGGTGTTCCCGGCGACGGCGTAGGCATGTCCCAGCCCGCCAACCGCCCACGAAACACTGCGGCGGCACAGATCCACGGCGGTCTGTAATTCGCGGATCGCCTCCGGATATCTTTTCTGGGCCACATAGGTGAGGCCCAGCCAATGCCTGAGAATAAAATAATCCGGATCAGCCTCTAGACCCTTCAAGCTCCGCTCAACCGCCTCGGCGTAGTGGTGGGAGGCCAGGGCGTTCCATGCTGCCTCATGCATGACCATGGATGACAGCGGCTCCAATTCCACGGCGTGACGGATCTGCTGCTCGGCTTCCTCGAAACGTCCCATGGAGGTTAGCACGAGCGCGTACCAATATGGCGTGACCCAGTAACCGGGATTCAGTTCGAGAGCACGCTGAAACTCCTTTTCGCCGCCGGCCCAGTCCCAATCGAAAAATACGCGGATGAAGCCTAGCGAAGTATAGCCTTCGGCCAGCTCGTCATCGAACGCCACAGCGGCCACCGCAGCCGCTTTGGCTTTGGCGAATGCTTCCTTGGGCGGAAGAATCGAAAACAGGCCGAGAATGGTGTAGCAATCCGCGAGGCCGGAGTAAGCCAGCGCGTAGCCGGGATCTTTATCAATCGCCTTCTGAAAGTACTCTATGCCTTTCTTCACCTGGTCCGGCGTCCGTTTTATCCAGTGGTGCCGGCCCCGGAGATAGAGCTGGTAGGCCTCGGTATTTTCGGTGGAGCGCTTGGCCAGGCGGCTCTTTTCTTCCCCGCTCAGCTTCATGCGCAGGCTTTCGGAGATTTTTCGGGCGATCTCTTCTTCCAGCGCGAAGATGTCCGCGAGTTTGCGATGATAGCGTTCGCCCCAAAGCTGGGAGCCCGCGGCGATGTCCATCAGCTCGGCGCTGACCACCAGGTTCTCTCCGCGCTGGATCACCCTTCCGGTGAGCACGACGCGCACATTCAGCTCGCGCCCCACCATCTGCGGGTCCACTTCCCGCGTTTTGTACCGGAACGCGGTGCTGCGCGGAGTGACGCGAAGCTGCGCGATCTGGGTCAGGCTGTTCAGGATGCTTTCGGTGATCCCGTCGCACAGATATTCGGTATCGGGATCGTTGCCGGCATTAGTGAAGGGCAGGACCGCGATCGAGTCGATGGCGCGAGAGGAGTGCGCGGCGGCGGACTGGGCGGCGCTGAGGATCGCTTTAAAGTGAAAGGCCAAGTCGCGCGCCGATTGAAAGCGCTGCTCGGAATTCTTTTCGAGGCAATGGTGGATCAGGCGGTCAAGTTCGGCGGGAACTTGTATGCCGGTCGCCGCCAGTTCCCCGGGAGCGTCCCGCAGAATCGACGACATGGTTTCGGCGGGAGTCTGGCCCTGAAAGGCGCGGCGTCCTGAAACCATCTCGTAGAGCACGCATCCCAGCGAGAAGATATCGCTGGCCGGTCCGGCGGGGGTGCCGCGAACCTGTTCGGGCGACATGTAGCCCGGAGTGCCCAGCAGCATGCCGGCTTCGGTCTGCGTCTCGGCGTCGGCTCCGGTTCGGGCGGCTTCGACGCGCGTCAATCCGAAATCCAGCACTTTGACGCGGCCGTCGGCGGTGAGGAAAATGTTGTCGGGCTTCAGGTCGCGGTGGGTGATGCCTTTGGAGTGAGCCGCGGCGATCCCTTCGGCCAGAGCGGCTCCGATTTCGGCGGCTTTGCGCCAGGCGAGCGGGCCTCGCTTGAGGCCGTCGCGCAGGGATTCACCGTCCAGCAATTCGGTGACGGCGTAACTGATTCCGTTCTCGGTTCCGGTATCGAAAATCGCGAGCAGGTTGGGGTGGGAGAGCGCCGCCACGGCTTTGGTTTCACGGACGAACCGCGCCAGGGCCTGCGGATTATGGGATAGGTGCTCCGGCAGGACCTTGACGGCGACGTCTCGATCGAGACGGGAATCGCGAGCACGATAGACTTCGCCCATGCCACCGGCCCCAATTGGCGCGACGATCTCGTACGGGCCGAGACGAGTTCCGGAGGCGAGAGGCATGGGTCCAGCTATTCTAACGTAGTCCACGTCATGCCGTGTCGAAAAAGGGGACGGACGCTCGGTCCGATGACTGCGATTATCCTGGAGCTAAGCTGGTGCGAGTGGGGACAGAGTTGTCGTTCCCTTTCTCAGAGAGGCGCCGTTGAAAGTTGGCTGAAGACTGGCAGGCGACAAGATCGCCTGCCCCACCAAGAAGACTGCCCTGCTTGCTGGCATTGAAGTTCGAGTCAACCAAGTGACACAATATGTGTCTATGGCGTCGCCTCCGATTGTGTTTCCAGCGACGCTGTGGTCAAACCAGGACATTATCGTTTATCACGGCACTGTGGACACATTTGCGGCGGGTATCGTATCGGGCCCGATCCGCGTCGGGCTTGGGAAACCCAATACTGACTTTGGGCCTGGGTTCTACACCACGACATTGAAACGTCAGGCTCACACGTGGGCTGCTCAGATCTCAGCAACCCGGTCCGGGACCAGCCCTGCCGTGATTGAGATTACGATCAACAGGCTTTCCCTTGACGCTCTGGACGCTGTCGCATTTGTGCGCGGCGATTTCGACGCCGAAGATTACTGGAGCCTGATTCACCACTGCCGGAAAGGCGCGTTGGACCATGGCCGCCCGGCGCCAGAACAGTACTACGACGTGGTTTACGGTCCTGTGGCCGCGTTCTGGAACCAGAGAATGATCGTCGCAGATGCGGATCAAATCAGTTTCCACACCGCCTCAGCCGAAGGGGTGTTGAACTCCAGTTCCCGAAGGAGGATCATATAAGTATGGTTACAGCGGCAGTCACACCACGTTTTTGGGCGGCGGTGGAAGACTGCCTGGTGACCTTCCATCAGCTAAAGCGTTGCGAAGCGGCGGAGAAGGTGACGACTCTTTGGCGGCGGCTTCCCACCGCATTGGACGACTCCCAACCTGCATTATCGGACATGATCTACCACGCGGAGCCTTGGGAGATCGCCTGCAATCTGGCAAACAGCGATCTGCCAGTTGCCGGGTACCAGGCAGCATATCGGGCGCTGCTCGTACGGAACGGATTGTAGGCGCCGGTTTTCCTGACGGAGGAGCGCACGCCCCGGGGATGCTCGGGGGCTCAGGACGATATCAGCGAGCGCAGTGCAGCTTAGGCCGGATCGGTGTCCTTGCGGTTCAGCTCTTCCGACAAAATGATGGCCTCGGCCAGATCCTTCATGGGACGGCGGAGACGGCGGCTCTCGTTGCGCATCCGCAGATAGGCTTCTTCCTCGGTCAGATTCTGGCGGCGTTGCAGGATACCCTTGGCGCGCTCGACAGCCTTGCGCGTTTCGAGCTGGCGCTTCATATCGGCGGTCTCTTCGGCCAGCCGCGCGTTTTCTTCTTCCAGCAGGCTGCGGGAAATCGCGCTACCCATCTGTTCCCCAACAAACTGGATGGTCGCGATTTCAACCGCAGCGTGCTCGTGCTCCTCGCGGTGATGGACGTTGATCACTCCGATGGCCTTGCCCTTGTTCACCAGCGGCACGGATAGAAACGCTTCGTAGGTGTCTTCGATCAGCACCGGAAAGATTTTGAAGCGCGGATCGTTGGCGGCATGCGCGGAGAGCGCGACCGGGGCCTGATGCTCGGCGACCCAGCCGGTGACGCCCTCACCCATCCTGATGCGCACGCGGCCCATGTCGGCGACGTGGGGGACCAGCGAGGCGCGCAGCACGAAATCGCCGGTGCCCTCTTCGAAAAGATAGACCAGACACGCGTCGCAATCGGTCACCTGCGCGGTTAACCCGACGATCTCGCCCAGCATTTCGTCGAGCGAAATCTCAGAGCTGACGATCCTGCTGACGCGATGCAGAATCGAAACATTATCGTGGTCCATGCGGGATTCAACAGGATTATCAATTGCTATCATCTACCGAGCGTAGCGTCCCGCGCCCGTTGGGGTCCAATCAATACTTTCTATGAGGGGTATCGACTGTGCGAACGGTCGGGCAAGTGCATGATGTGCAAAAGGTTTCAGGTCCGCGACGGAAAGTACTAAGAGAAAGGGGACTGAACGCTCTGCGCGCTGACTGGGCGTCATGGAGTTGAGCGTTCGGTGCCGGAAGAGCGCCGGTCAGTCCGCGTCGTCAAGAGGTCGTCCTCTTCGTTAAAACGAGCTACCGGATCGGGTATAAGCTAGCAGTATGCGAACCGAATGGGTAGCGCGGCGCTCCGATGACCGCATCCGCACGCAGATTCATTACGCCCGACAGGGCCGGGTCACGGAGGAGATGGAGTACGTCGCCAAGCGCGAACGCTTAGAGCCGGAGGCGGTTCGCGATGAAGTGGCGAGCGGGCGCATGATCATCCCGGCCAACATCAATCACAAGAATCTGGAGCCGATGTGCATCGGCGTCGCGTCGCTGTGCAAGGTGAACGCGAACATCGGGAACTCGTCGACAACTTCTAATATCGCTGAGGAACTCGACAAACTGCATTACGCGGTCCACTATGGCGCCGATACGGTGATGGATCTTTCGACGGGCGGCGACATTCCGCGGATTCGCCAGGCGATTATCGACAACTCGCCCGTGCCGATCGGGACGGTGCCGATCTATGAAGCGCTGGCGCGCGTGCGCCGCGTGGAGGATTTGAACATTCAGGTGATGCTCGAAGTGATCGAGGAGCAGGCGCAGCAGGGCGTCGATTACATGACCATTCACGCCGGCGTGCTGGTGCAATACGTGCCGCTGACTACCGGGCGCGTCACCGGAATCGTGAGCCGAGGAGGCGCGATTCTAGCGGAATGGATGGTCAAGAATCACCGGCAGAATTTTCTCTATGAGCATTTCGAGGACATCTGCAAGATCTTCCAGAAGTACGATGTGACGTTTTCGCTGGGCGACGGTTTACGGCCGGGGTCGCTGGCGGATGCGAGCGATCGGGCGCAGTTTGCGGAACTCGATACGCTGGGCGAATTGACCAAGATCGCGTGGAAATACGATATTCAAGTGATGATTGAGGGTCCGGGTCATATTCCCATGGATCAAATAAAGATGCAGGTTGATAAAGAGCTTGAGATTTGCCACGAGGCGCCGTTCTATACGCTGGGTCCTCTGGTGACGGATTTCGCGCCGGGCTACGATCACATCACGTCAGCGATCGGCGCGGCGATGATCGGATGGCACGGTGCGTCGATGCTTTGCTATGTGACGCCGAAAGAGCATTTGGGGCTGCCGAATCGCGAGGACGTGAAGCAGGGGCTGATCGCGTACAAGATCGCAGCGCATGCGGCGGATATCGCGCGTCATCGTCCGGGGGCTCGCGATCGCGACGATGCGTTGTCGCGCGCGAGGTTTGCGTTCGATTGGAAGAAGCAGTTCGAACTGTCGCTGGATCCGGAGACGGCCAGAGCCTATCACGATGAGACGCTTCCGGAAGAAGGGTTTAAGGACGCGGCGTTCTGTTCGATGTGCGGTCCCAAATTCTGCTCGATGAATCATTCGGTGAAGACGAAGGAGTTCACGGCGGAGGATGCAGAGTCGGTGTTGGCGCAGATCGCGAATGTGCGGTGAGAATTTTCGGACGCTGGCGATACTAGTAAACTGAAGACATGGACCAAGCTCAAGTCCTAAACTTGGCGTTGACGGTGATTCCGATGATGACTCTTGTCCTCGTCGGGATACTGATCAACAACGCGCGTCTAAACGATTTTAAGGATGTGCTGCGAGCGGAAATCGGCGGCGTGCGCTCAGAAATCGGCGCCGCTCGGGGCGAGACCGCTGGGCTGCGCGGCGAATTCCGCACTGAAACAACCAGCCTCCGAGGAGAGATCTACAGCATGCGAGATGTCTTGCGCGCCGAGATGGACAAGAACCACAGCGAGATGCTGCATCGGTTCGCTGATTTGGACACGCGGATGACGCGAATCGAGAACAGTCTCGGCATGAACCGCAGCTAAGGCAACCTAAGAACTGAGCGCGGCGACGCCGGGTAGTTCGATGCCCGCCAGAAATTCCAGCGTGGCGCCGCCGCCGGTGGATATGTGCGAGATTTTGTCGCCCACTCCGGCGGCCTTGATCGCCTTTTCCGAATCGCCGCCGCCCACCACGCTCACCGCGCCCGATGCCGCTACCGCTTTCGCCAATGCCACTGTGCCCTTATCGAACGGCGGGGTTTCGAACACGCCCATGGGCCCGTTCCAGATGATGGTCTTCGCGCCGGCGATGACTTTTTCGTACTCGGCGATGGTGTGCGGTCCGATGTCCAGGGCCATCATTCCATCGGGGATTTTTTCGACCACCTGAGTCTCGACATTCGGCTTCAATTCGGCCGCGACCACGTGGTCGACCGGCAACAGCAGCTTGCCGCCGGCGCTGGCCATCAACTTGCGCGCGAGGTCGATCTTGTCTTCCTCGACCAGCGATTTGCCGGTCCCCTCACCGCGCGCGCGCAGAAAAGTGTAGGCCATCGCGCCGCCGATCAGCAACCTGTCAACAATGCCGATCAAGTTTTGAATCACTTCGATTTTGTCCGACACTTTCGCGCCGCCCAGGATCGCGATGCAGGGCCGCGCGGGATTCCTGGTCGCCTTGGTGAGATATTCGAGCTCTTTCTGCATCAGCAATCCCGCCGCGGCCTGCTTGACGAACGCGACCATCCCCACGGTCGAGGCGTGCGCGCGATGCGCCGAGCCGAACGCGTCGTTCACGTACACGTCGCACAGCGCGGCGAGTTTGCGCGAGAATTCCGGATCGTTTTTCTCCTCTTCCGGATGAAAACGCAAATTTTCGAGCAGCAGCACTCCACCGGCCGATGGGAGCATGGCTTCGACCACGGAGCCGATGCAATCGGGCGCCATCGCGACCGGCCGGTGCATCAGTTCGCTCAACCGCGCCGCCACGGGGGCGAGGCTCATCTCGGGATTCGGCTTGCCCTTGGGACGGCCGAGATGACTCGCGAGAATCACCGCGGCTCCATGATCGAGTGCGTATTGAATGGTCGGGATGGACGCTTTGATGCGCTTGTCGCTGGTGATTTCCTTGCCGCCGTTGGTGAGCGGCACGTTGAAATCGACGCGGATGAACACCCGTTTGCCGTTCAAATCGAGGTCGCGAATGGAGAGAGCAGCCATTACTTCATGATCCCAAACGCGCGGCGCTTATCATAAGCCCTCAATCCCAAATGCCCCTCGGTACTTTACGGGAAGCTTGACCGGTTTGTGGTCGCGATCGCAGAAGACGTGTTTGGTTTCGCCGGTGGCGAGGCGCCGGCCGCTCAGCTTCTCGACCATCTCGTAACTGAAACTCAGCATGCGCAGGTGCGCCTGGGAGATGGAGGTGCGCACGACGATCTCTTCGTCATAACGCGCCGGCGCGATGTAGCGGCAGCTCGCCTCCGCGACGGCCAGCAGGATGCCGTCATCGCGCTCCATATCGCGATAATTCGAAGCCGGCGGCGCGGCAGAATTCCACCCGGCCGACCTCCATCCACACCAGGTAATTGGCGTAGTACACGACGCCCATCTGGTCGGTTTCGGCGTAGCGGACGCGGAAGCTGGTTTCGACGGTCGTCATTGTTTTTCGCACGACCTCTTGAGTTCGATCTGCCAGAGAAATACCCACAGGCTAAAGCCTATGCCACCAAAACCCGATGAAACCAAAGCTCAGCGAGGTCAGTCTGTTAGTATGGCAGCACGTGAGGATTCGTGTACTTTTCTTTGGCGTGCTTCGCGACGTAACGGGCGTCCGCGAAGATCAGATCGAGGTTCCCGAAGGCAGCCGGCTGGAGAATATTTTCGCGGTGTACGCAAGTAAATTTCCGCGGTTGAACGAGATTTCGGCGAGCATCGTGCCGGCCCTGAATCAGCAGTTCGCGCCGCATTCGGCGGTGGTGAGCGATGGGGATGAAGTGGCGTTTCTTCCACCGGTCAGCGGCGGCTCTGACGGTATACGAAACCGATACACTCATCACCTCGCCGATCCGGCGACGGGGAATTTTTTTGCGCTGACCCGACAGCCCATCGATGCGGCGGCGGTCGCGCGCCAATTACTGCGAGGAGAAGACGGGGCGTTCGTGAATTTCGAGGGCGTGACGCGCAACAACACCAAAGGCCGGCCGACGCGCTATCTCGACTACGAATGCTATGAGCCGATGGCGGTGAAGGTGATGGCGGAGATCGGCGGGGAGATCGCGCGCACGTTCGCGATCGGCCGGATCGCCATGGTGCACCGCCTGGGGCGCGTCGAAATCGGCGAGACCAGCGTGGCGGTGGTGGTAACGGCGCCGCACCGCAAGCCGGCGTTCGAGGCGGCGCTCAAAGGGATCAATCGCCTCAAGCGGACGGTACCGATCTGGAAGAAGGAGTATTTCGCCGATGGCGAGGTGTGGGTGGACGGCGAATGGGATGAGTCGGTGGTCAACGCGAGGTCTGCCGTGAAGCATGACACGAACGGTGACGCGGAGAAATCGTCATCATGAAATTCGCGCTTCGGTTGATCGGGTTCGCGGGTCTGTTCACTGCGGCGACGTTGATCGCAACGATGTTCGCGCAAACCAACCGCCCGCCGACTTTCCAAACCGACGTCAAGCTGGTGCGGCTGCTGGTCAATGTGAAGAATCCGGCCGGGGAACTGGTGGGTTCGGTCGACAAGAGCGAATTTACGGTGTTCGACAACGGCGTCGCGCAGGAAATTGCGGTGTTCGAACGCTACACCAACAAGCCTTTGTCTATCGCGCTGATGGTGGATACCAGCGGGTCCACTGCGAAGGATTGGCAGGTGGAAGTCCGGTCGATCCGAAAATTCCTGAATGCGCTTTTTCGCGAGGGCAACGACCGGGACGCCGCGGCGCTGTTCACTTTCGATTACGACGTGACCATGCGGCGCGATTTCACGCGCGATGCACAACGTCTCGAAAACAGCTTGAAGGGCATCAAGCCTGAGGGCAGCACGTCGTTGTATGACGCGATCTACCACACGTCGCAACAACTCCAGCGTCGGAGTGACGGGCGTCGCGTGATCGTGCTGGTGAGCGACGGCGGCAACACCACCAGTGTGAAAGCTTATAAGGACGCCCAGGAGGCGGCCCAGCGCGCCGATGTGGTGATGTATCCGATCGTGATCGTGCCCATCGAAAATGATGCGGGGCGAAACACGGGAGGCGAGCACGCGCTACAAACGCTTGCCACGAATACCGGCGGCCGCTGGTTCGACCCGACGCTCGGCGAACTCGATAAGACTTTCACCGAGATCTTGCGCGACCTTCGAGCGCAATATATGCTCGCCTACTATCCGAAAAACCTGCCGGCCGACACGCCCAAGTTTCATTCCGTCCGCGTCGAGCTCCAGCGCAAGGATTTGCGGGCGCAGACGCGGGCTGGCTATTATGGAGAAGACTCCCGCTGAGTCGGCTCAAGACTTTGGCGATTTGCTCAAGCGGGTCTCCCCAACATCGTGGCCGGAAAAATTAGCAATATCAAAGCTCCCGAACAGACCTTCGAGGAAGTGCATTATCTGAAGCGCCTGATCGACGATCGCGTGCCGGTGCGCGTGCGCTTGAGCGACAACCAGGAAGTGGAAGGCACCATCGAGTTCTACGACGCCAACTTTATCCGTCTGACCAGGACGGGCGAGCCGAACTTATTTCTGTTCAAGCACGACATCAAGTACTTGTACGAAATCGAATGACACGAGACGCCGCGCTTGCCCTCCTTTCTTGAAACCGCCGCAGAGATAGCGCGCGAAGCGGGCGCGATCGTAACCAGTTACGGCGAGCGCAAAATCGGTTTCGATCTGAAGGGCGAATATGACCTGGTGACCGAAGCCGACCGCGCCAGCGAGCGGCTGATTGTCGAGCGTCTGCGCAGCCATTTTCCGTCACACTCGATCGTCGCCGAAGAGGGCGGGGGCAGTGAGGGCGCCTCCGAATATCGCTGGTACGTCGATCCGCTGGATGGCACCACCAATTTCGCGCACGGCTTCCCCGCCTACAACGTGACCATGGCCCTGGAGCGATCGGGCGAACTGATCGCGGGCGTGATTTTCGACCCGCTGCGCAATGAGATGTTCACGGCCGAACATGGGTCCGGCGCATATCTGAATCATCACCGGATTCATGTATCGAAAACGCCGCGGATCGATGCGAGCCTGGTCGCCACCGGATTTCCTTCGCGCAAGCGGCACCTGAATGTGAACGTGCATTTCTACTATCAGCTCGCCATGCTCTCGCACGGAGTGCGGCGCGCGGGGTCGGCGGCGCTGGATCTGGCCTACGTCGCCTGCGGAAGGCTCGACGCGTTCTGGGAATTCGGTTTGAACCCGTGGGACATCGCGGCGGGAGTCCTGATGATTCGCGAGGCAGGCGGCACGTGCTCGGATATGCACGGCGGTCCACTGGCGATGCGAGGTCCGCACATTCTGGCGGACAATACGCTGTTACATGGCCCTATGCTCGCGCTGTTCGCGGAAATCTTTGCGGGGCAGTACCGTTTCCCGCTACCGGAAATGCGGGCGTTGTAGGAGCTGGGTGAAGAGTGTTCTTCGCAGGGCATGGCCCTGCGCCACGTGTCAATCTTTCGCAGGGCATGGCCCTGCGCCACGTCAATCGATGAAGCCGAGCTTGCGCAGTTCACCCGCCGGCTCGGGCTCATCGTAGTGCGAGACCGGGCCCTGCTCCCGGCCGTTATCGAGCGCGACCCCGTAGGGTGGATCGCCAAACGGGAAAATCTTCTTCAACTCCTCGAGATCGTTCGACGTTAGCGCCTGGAAGCCGGTGTCGTGCAGAAACGACGCGGCGAATCGCGCCATGGTGGTGGGGATGGCGATGCGCGTTACGTCGCTCTTCCAGTGATACGTGGCCATATGCTTCGCGGCGGCTTCGCAGTGGCTGCACGTCGGATCGTAAAAGAACAGAAACACCCGGCCGTGTTCCAGCGAATACGGCTTGCCGTCGACGGTGATGGAAGCGGGCGCCTTGGTCCCGGTCTGGTGCGTCACCGCGGAACCATAGCTGACCGCGGTGAACACGGCCACCACGCCCAGAACCACGGCCGCGGCTCGGAGATTTCCAGGCCGTCGGGTGGCCCACGCGCCGGCCAGCACGGCGGCCAGCAGCATGGCTCCATCTTCGGGAAAAAAGGCGGGGCCGATGGCGCGCTTTACCCACGGAAAACAACTACAGTCGCGGCCGATCAGCGACGAGTAATTGATTCCGATATACACCATAAACGCGAGCAGCAGTGCGGCGGCGAGCCAGGCTCCCCAGCGGCGGAAGCGCGGCACCAGCACCAGGACGCCCGCGAAAGTCTCAGACACGGCCAGCGCGAGCGTCAGAGCAATGCTGACCTGGTAAGGCACCAGAAGCTGCTCCAGCATTCGCGAAACCGCAAAGGGGTTGGTGATCTTCCAGACCCCCGCGGCGATGAACAGAACGGCGACGGCCAACGCCGCGATATGATTCACGACGCTCTTCCAAGGCGGCATCTCCAAGGTCTGACCGTGGAGATCCGCCATGCTACTGGCATCCATGATGGCTATTCTAGCTTACTGGACCGCGTGATGAGGCGCTCCGTTCCCGATGCGGGCCGCGCATTCGACATAATGAGAGCTACAAGTGCCCGATCCGAAGCCAGTGCTCGTGTGGGACGGCCGGTGTGGATTCTGCAAGATCTGGGTCGATTACTGGAAGCAACTGACGGGCGACCGGATCGAGTACAGGACCTCGCAAGATTACCAGCAGGACTATCAGGCCGCGCGGGACGCCCCCTCGTCTCATGAAGGCGAACTGGAAGACGAATTGCCGCACATCGATCCCGCGGCGTTCGAAAAATCCGTTCAACTGGTCCGGCCCGATGGAACCGTCGCCGACGGCGCGCGAGCCGTGTTCGAATCGCTGGGGATGCTCAAGACCTACGAATCGTCGCGCGTGTTCGCGGCGGCAGCGGAGTGGACCTACCGCTTCATCGCACGGCGTCGCGACCTCTTTTTTCAGGTAACGCGATTCACTTTCGGGCGCCGCATCGAACCCGCTCGATTCCGGGCGACGCAGTGGATTTTTCTGCGCGCGCTCGCGGTGATTTATGCGGTCGCGTTCGGGTCGCTCGCGGTGCAGGTCAGCGGACTCATCGGCGCGCGCGGAATTCTGCCGCTCAGCCCCTACCTGGACGCGGTGACCCGCGCGGTGGGCACGGAACGATGGCACATGCTGCCGATGGTCTTCTGGTTCGGCGACTGGTCCTCTGACGGGATGCTGATCGGGTTCTGCTGGCTGGGCGTGTTCTTCGCGTTCCTTTTGCTGTTCGGGCGCATGGAAAAGCTGTTGCTGGCCGTGCTGTTCATCATGTATTTGTCGTTGAGTTCGGCGGGGCAGGACTTCCTGTCGTTCCAATGGGACGCGCTGCTGCTCGAAGCCGGATTCCTGGCCATCTTTCTGGGCCGCGCGCGCATTGTCGCATGGTTGTTCCGGTGGCTCGCGTTCCGGCTCTTTTTCTTATCGGGGGCGGTGAAGATGCTGAGCGGCGACCCGACGTGGAGGAATCTGACGGCTCTCGATTTTCACTATCGCACGCAGCCGCTGCCCACCATCTTTGCCTGGTACATGGACAAGCTGCCGGCCTCGCTGGAGCGCGCATCCACATTCATTGTCCTGGCGATTGAAATCGGGATGCCGTTCCTGATTTTCATGCCTCGCAAGATCCGGCATTTCGGCGCTTGGGTGATGATCGGGTTGCAGGTGCTGATCCTGCTCACCGGCAATTACACGTTCTTCAACATCCTGTCGATCGCGCTGTGCCTGTTTTTGTTCGACGATCAGGCGCTCGCCCGGTTCGTTCCAGAAAGACTTCTGTCCAACCGGTTTTTCTCGAAAAAATACGGCCCAGGGCGATTGACCTCCGGTTGGCGCGCCGAGCCCGCCTCACTTTCGAGAATCGAGCGAGCCTTTGCGGCGGCGTTGGCAGCCATCATCCTGCTGCTCGGCGTCGGACGGATGATCGAGACCTTCGCCGGCGATGCGCCGGAGCCGCTGAAGACCCTGGTGCGGGTCGCTTCGCCGTTCCAGATTGTCAATACTTACGGATTGTTCGCGGTGATGACCACCACTCGACCGGAAATCATCGTCGAGGGATCCGAAGACGGCGAATCCTGGTCCACCTACCAGTTTCGCTATAAGCCCGGCGATCTCAATCGGGCGCCGCGGTGGATCGCGCCGTTTCAGCCTCGCCTGGATTGGCAGATGTGGTTCGCGGCGCTGGGGAATTTCCGCCAGCCGCAGAATCGCTGGTTCCTCAATTTCATCTCGAAATTGCTGGACGGATCGCCGGAAGTGACAGGGTTGCTCGAGCGGAATCCGTTTCCCGATCATCCGCCGCGGTATGTGCGCGCGATGGTCTACGAGTATACGTTTTCGACCGCAGCGGAACACCGTCAAAGCGGCGCATGGTGGGATCGGCAGCCGCTGGGGGCATATTTGCCGCCGGTGGGTTATAAGAATCCAAAGTAGTGGGGCAGGCGATCTTGTCGCCTGCCGACAAGACCTTGAACCCGCAGGCGACAAGATCGCCTGCGCCACTTTAGGGCGTGCTGCCCGCGCACTTGCCGGTGCAGACCGTTTCCGATATTGTCCGCGCTGGGCCGAGGCGCTCCGGATCCGAGACGGTCGGCCGCCGGGCAGTTACGACTTCCGTCACACTGCCGCCGGGTCCGGGAATCCGTTCGACGGTCTGCTGCTCTTTCAAATGCAGACCGCTTTGGTTGTCGTGCGCTCGTCCATCTTCGGAATTTACGCTATAGAGGTTTACTTCGGAGACCGACCCTCCGTTGGGCTGACTCACGGTGGTGCTCACGGTTTGCCCCATGAGCTGAAGCTGCTGGTTATCGCGCTGCTCATAGTGCGCGCTCTTCTCCACCACCTGCGGTCCGTTCCTGGTCGTGTCGCTGACGTCGCGCACGGCGGGATAGAGGCTGCCGTTTTCCGACCGCCGGTACACGGTTTCATCGGTGTGGGTTGCGTTCCCTGCTGTTTCGCTGGTTGACAATCGCTTTTCGGCGGTCTGGAACGAGCCGCTCAGATCCGGCCGCGCGATTTCGGTTTGCGTATTTACCGTCGAACCCTGCGTATGCACCTCCACCGTTTTGCGCTCGGCCTCATGCATCTCGCCGTTCACGTCGCCGCGATAGATGGTCGAGCGCGTTACCGATCCATTCGGGAGCTTCTGCTCCTCGGTGACCGTCCGATCCGTGGACGCGAGAGTGCCGTTCTGGTCGAAACGCTTGGTGATCTTTTCAACCACGCGTCCATTGGGGCCTTCGCTGATGACGCGCTCCTGGGTCTGTTCGGCGGGGACCTGGCGGCCGTTGATGGATCGAGTGATCTGGGTATGCTGGCCGTCGGTCGATACAATAGAGGAGCCGGCCACGCGGTTGCCGTTCACGTCGGTCGAGTAAGTGGTTGCTACGGACTGTCCAAACGCGAGCGTCGCCGCAAGAAATAGAAAGTACTTCACAGTATCAGACTAGGACGAAAGGTCCAGTGAATCAATAAGGGGAACACCTGAGATTGCGAGGGGAATGCGCATTCACTAAAGCTACACTGGTCATATGCGAGAAAAGTGTGACTTCGCGCGGCAAGCGGCGCGCCGGGAAGCCGAAGCGGCGCGGCTCGATCGTTGCTATTTCGAGCTTTCGGCGGATGCGTTCGAGCGCTTCTCCGAAATGCTCGACAACCCGCCCGCGGACAATCCGAAACTGCGGCGGCTTCTGCATACCAGAGCGCCGTGGGAAATACGCCGTCCAACGCCGATTGAATGAGTTTGTCTGTCCGCGTTTATCGGCGTTCATCGACGTTAGTTCTTGGGGCCAAAGTTTCCCCGCGCCCACAGTACAATAAGACCAGGTGAAGACCTTCTATATCGAGACCTTCGGGTGTCAGATGAACGCCCACGACTCCGAAAAGGTCATCGGGACGCTGATCGGGCAAGGCTACGCGCAGGTCGCGACACCGGACGAAGCCGAACTGCTCCTCTACAACACCTGTAGCATTCGCGATAAGGCCGAGCAAAAGGTGTTTCATCGCCTCGACCAGTTCAAGCGAGGGAGCAAAGGCAAGACCATCGCGGTGCTGGGATGCGTCGCGCAGCAGGAAGGCGAGAAGATTTTCGAAAAGGCGCCGCACGTCAGCCTGGTGTGCGGATCGGCCAGCTATAACAAGCTGGGCGACATGCTGGTGCAACTGGAAGCCGGCAACCGGCGCGTCACCGGGCTCCGTCTCGACACCGACCAAACTTTCGACACGCCGCTCACGCGCCGCGATAATCCGCATCGCGCCTACATCACCATCATCGAAGGCTGCGACAAATCCTGCGCCTATTGCGTGGTGCCGTTCACGCGTGGCCCGGAGCGAAGCCGGACCAGCGCGTCCGTGATTCGCGAGGCGGGGGAAATCGCCGCCGCGGGATTCACCGAAATCCAGTTGCTCGGCCAGAACGTCAACAGCTATCGCGATCCGTCGCCGGCAGGTTGGGATTTCGCCACTCTGCTGGATCAAGTGGGGCGAGTGCCGGGCATCCGGCGCGTCCGCTTTACCACCTCGCATCCGCGCGATTTCGTCAAACCGATCGTGGACGCAATCGACGGCAATGAAGCTTTGTGCAATCATGTGCATCTGCCGGTGCAATCCGGATCGACTCGAGTGCTCGAAGCCATGCAGCGCCTGTACACCCGCGACGAATACATGCGCCGCATCGATTGGATGAAGAGCGCGCGCCGGCCCATCGCCATCAGCACCGACATCATTGTCGGATTCCCGGGCGAAACCTGGGAGGATTTCGAGGCCACCCTCGACCTGCTGGAGCAGGTCGAATACGATTCCGTGTTCAGTTTCAAGTATTCGCGCCGGCCCAACACGGCGGCGCTGGCGCTGGAGGATCAAATTCCGGAGGAGGAGAAAACCCGGCGGCTGGCCATCGTGCAGGAGCGGCAGCGCGCCATACAAGTGAGGCGGAATGCCGCATACTTAGGATCGGTGGAGGAATGCCTGGTGGAAGGGTTTAACAAAGCCACCGGCCAGTGGATCGGTCGTACTTCGCAGAATAAGACGTTGAATTTCCTGAAGCCGGATGCTGTGAGTCAAGGAATCGTGAATCAGGAGACGCTGGATCGGGAGACGCCCAATTACAGAACGAACCCAGCGGAGCATAATCTGCTGGGACGGTATGTTGCTGTGCGAGTAACGCGTGCGGGTCCAAACTCGCTCGCTGGTGAATACGAGCCGCGACCATAGGGAGCGGTTAAAGGAACGGTCATGAGGCGCGACAGTATGGAGCGCTTTTGAGCCCAGTGATGAAAAAGGGGACACCATGGAAGTCGAAATGAAAATCCGCGGGTTGCTGATGGATCCGGTTTCGAACCATCCCATCGTGGTGCTGAAGGACGTCAACGGCAGCGCCATTTTGCCGATCTGGGTGGGACCCTACGAAGCCCACGCAATCGCGCTGGAAATCGAAAAAGTGGCGACCCCGCGTCCCATGACTCATGACCTGATTCGCAATCTTCTCCTGGGCCTGGAAGCCGGGGTGAAGAAAGTGGTGGTCAGCGACCTGCGAGAGGACACCTTCTACGCAGTGATCTGGCTGGAGCGCAACGGCGAGTTGATTTCCGTCGACTCGCGGCCGAGCGACGCCCTGGCGATCGCACTGCGCCTGGATTGTCCCATCTTTGTCGCCGAAGCCGTGTTGAAGACCCAGAAAACCGCGCAAGCCGTGGCCGAAGTCGGCAGCACCGAAGAGCTGCGCCGATGGCTCGAGAGCCTCAATGACGAGGATCTCGGGCGCTATAAGATGTAGTTCCGCGGGAACTTTTCACCGGCAAGACCAGTATCCTTAAAAGAGGGATTTATATGCTCAAGGCGTTTATACAGCTGACGTGTGCCAGCGTCGCGCTTACGGCGGGTTCCGTCATGGGACAGGCTCCCGCAGCTGTACCGCCTGAGACTTCGGCAACTCCGCTCGCCTTCGAGGTCGCGACCATTAAACTAGCCCGCCCGCTTCAGGAACAGGCGATGTCGGGCAAGATGCACGTCGGGGTGAATATCGATGCTGGCCGAGTCGACATCGGCGCTATGGCGATATCGGATCTGATCAGCATCGCCTATAAAGTGAAGCCGCATCAGATCTCCGGTCCGGACTGGCTGGCTGTTGACCGGTTCGACATCGTGGCCAAGATTCCCGACGGCGTCGATAAGGAAAAAGTGCCGGAGATGATGCAGGCGCTGCTGGCAGACCGGTTCAAGCTGACGTTCCATCGCGAGGACAAAGATCATCAGATCTATGCTCTCGTCGTTGGTAAAAATGGACCGAAGTTGAAGGAGTCTCCGCCCGATCCCGAACCTCCCAAGGAGGGCGACGCTCCGCCCAAGGAGGAAAAAGGGGTCATGATCATGAACAACGGAAATGACAGCATGCGGATAAAGCAGAGCGGCAACACCACCACCGTCAACAGCGGCGCAAACGGGACCACGAAGGTGACCATGGAAGACGGCCACATGAAGATGGAGTTGAGCAAGATGACCATGGAAGGGTTGGCAGCGGTGATCAGCCGGTTTGTGGACAAGCCGGTCATGGACATGACCGATCTGAAGGGCAACTTCCAGATGACGCTCGATCTCAGTATGGAGGATCTTCAGAATGCCGCGCGCGCGCAAGGCATGCAGATTCCCGGTGCTTCGCCGGGAGCTGCCTCCAGCTCGCGTCCCGCGGATGCGGCATCGGACCCGTCGGGCTCCACGATGTTTTCGACAGTGCAGCAGATGGGACTCAAGCTCGAAGCGCGGAAAGCGCCCATCGAGACCATCATCATCGATCACGTGGAAAGAGCCCCGACGGAGAACTGATAAGGAGCACGCTTGGTGGCACAGGCTTCAGCCTGTGGAAGCCGCGTTCAGTAACCTCTGATGGCACAGGCTTCAGCCTGTGGAAGCCTCGTTCAGCAACCTCTGAAGCGCGCCCCGCACTCCATCCACCCGCGACAGCGATCCAGCAGGTGTCGTACCCTGGAAACTAAACCCCCATATGGCAGAATCTCCCATCACTTCGCGTAGTCAGGATTTCGCTGCGTGGTACCAGGACGTCGTGCTCCAGGGCGACATGGCGGAACCGGCCGAAATCGTCAAGGGCTGCATGGTGATCAAAGCCAACGGCTACGCCGTCTGGGAATTGCTCCAGCGTGAGTTGGACGATCGCTTCAAGGCCACCGGTCATCAGAACGTCTATTTTCCGCTGCTGATCCCACAAAGTTTTCTGCACAAGGAAGCCGAGCACGTCGAAGGATTCTCGCCTTTACTCGCCGTGGTGACCATCGCCGGCGGCAAAACGCTGGAAGAGCCGTACGTCATCCGCCCGACTTCGGAGACCATCATCGGGCACTTTTTCGCGAAATGGATTCACAGCTATCGCGATTTGCCCATGCTGCTGAATCAATGGGCCAACATCATCCGCTGGGAGCTGCGCACGCGCATGTTCCTACGCACCACCGAATTCCTGTGGCAGGAAGGTCATACCGCGCATTCCAGTCACGAGGAAGCCGTCGAAGAAGTGCTGCGTATGCTGGGCGTGTATGCCGATGTCGCCGAAAACGTTATGGCGATGCCCGTAATCCAAGGCATGAAGACCTACAGCGAGAAGTTCGCCGGCGCGCTTCGGACATATTCGATCGAGGCCATGATGCAGAACGGCCTCGCGCTTCAGGCCGGCACCAGCCACGACCTGGGCCAGAATTTCGGCAAAGCCTTCAACGTGCAGTTTCAGTCGAGCGAGGGCAAGCTCGATTATGTTTGGCAGACCAGTTGGGGCACAACCACGAGGCTGATTGGCGGGCTGATCATGACCCACAGCGATGACAAGGGCTTGGTGCTGCCGCCCAAGCTCGCGCCCGTGAAAGCCGTGCTGGTGCCGATCTATCGGAAGGATGAGGAACGGTCCAGCGTGCTCGAAGCCGCGGATCGGATTGCGAAAGAAATCGGCGCGCGGCAAATCGACGGCAAACCGATCTCCGTCAAGGTCGACCTCCGCGACGGGCAATCCCCAGGCGCGAAGTTCTTCCATTGGGAACGCCGTGGCGTGCCGGTCGTGTTGGAACTCGGACCGCGCGATCTCGCGGCCAACAATATCGTGATGAAGCGGCGCGATACCGGCGTGAAGGAAGTGGTCGCGCAAAGCGAAATCGCGGCGAAGTTGCCGGGCGTGCTCGCTCAGATGCAGCTCGATCTCCACAACGCGGCCAAGCAACGTCTGCGCGACAATACGGTTCTTGCCAATTCGATTGAAGAGGTGGAATCGATTCTGTCGGATGTGACGGCGGAGAAAGGCGGTGGGAAGTTCGTGATGGCTCATCTGAAGGACGATCCCGCCTGCGACGCGCGGCTCAAGGAATTCAAGGCCACCGTGCGCAACATTCCACTCGTCGATGAGTACGACGGTCCGGGCAAGTGCATCGTCACAGGCGAGACCGTGGATCGTCGCGTGGTGATCGCCAAGTCATACTAGCGGCCTCGCCCCGGACCAACGGTGGCCAGGCGCCCGTTGGGATAGGAGCATTGCCGCCAGGCACACTCGGCCTCGCGATCAGAACCGCGGCGATGTGCCGTAATAAGTCTCTTTTACATGAATCACTTCCGGGCCACGCTTGATCGGAGGCAACACCATTGGCCTCCTTCCTGCGCGCCGGATTCGGTTGAGGATTGAGAGTCTTTAAGATGAAAAGTATTCAAGAATAAGCTTGCATATTGACAGCTCGGTGTATAATTGAACGCGGTTCAAGACGCCAGTAAGATAATTCTGGTCAAACTGAAAACCGGTCTTCTCCGGCTATGGCAAGGCAAGGGAAGGCTGTGCAATGCCGAACCCCACGTCGTCATCGTGATCTGCTGACGATCACGCGCTGCTAGGGATGCGAAGTAAGTTAGGTTGGAACAGCAGAACAGAAAGGCCCGAACGATGAATTCTAAGAGCACACTTTTCCTGCGTGAAGCCATGCGCCAGGTGTTGGCGATTATGCTTTCTGTGCTGCTGATTCCGGCAGCAGTGCAATTGCCTGTCTTTGCGCAACAGCCTCCGCCGGGGAACTACATCCCTCTGAACGCGGATCAACTGGATCAACTGGTAGCCCCGATCGCTCTCGATCCGGACTCACTGGTCGCTCAAGTCTTGACGTCGGCCACCTATCCGGACCAGGTTACCGCGGCGCAAGCCTGGTCGGTCGCCAACATTTCGATGCCTGTCGATCAGCGCGCGGCCGCCGTGAACAACATGGCTTGGGACCCGGCTGTCAAAGGCCTCACGGAGTTTCCCGCCGTCCTCGAGAATCTCGCGAAGAACACGAGCTGGGAGACGCAACTGGGCAACGCCTATTACAACCAGCCTGAAGACGTCATGAACGCGATTCAAGCCCTGCGGTTCCAGGCGCAGTCGTCGAAAGTGCTGGTGACGACGCCGCAACAGACCGTGGTCGTGCAAGAAGGCGCCATCGTGATTGCGCCTGTCAATCCGCTATTCGTTGCCGTTCCGGTTTACAATCCCTGGGCCCTGTGGGGCGGATTGTTTGTTCCCTACCCCGGTTTTATTGTGGCGCCGGTTCCGGTCGGCGTAGTGGTGGGAGTCGGTATCGGCTTCGGCGTGGCGATCGGCCTGGGGGCCTGGGGCGGCTTCGGCTGGGGCTTCGGCGGGTGGGGAGTTGACTTCGTCGGTGGCGGCATTGCCCTGGGCGGCGCCGCGTATGTTTCGGGTAGCAGATCGGTGTATGGTGCCGGCCATTTTGGTGGTCACAACAGCGGCGCGTTCTCACATGGCGGTCACGGCGTCCCAGGAGGCTTCCATGCATCCGCTCATGGCGGCGGCAGCGTGAGGGCCGGCCATGGAGCCGGTCCGGGCGCTCACGGCAATGATCGGGCCGGTGGCGGTCGTTCAGGAGGCGGTGCTCGTCCGGGAGGCGCTGGTCGTTCTGGAGGTGGTGCTCGTGCGGGAGGCGCTGGTCGTTCGGGCGGCGGTGCTCGTGCGGGAGGCGCTGGTCGTTCGTCTTCAGCCGGCCGTTCCTCTTCAGCAGGCCGTTCGTCTTCAGCTGGCCGTTCGTCTTCAGCTGGCCGTTCGTCTTCGGCTGGCCGTTCGTCTTCGGCTGGTCGTTCGGGAGCATCCGCTGGCCGCTCCGGATCATCCGCAGGCCGTTCGGGAGCATCCGCTGGACGATCCGGGTCATCTGCGGGCCGTTCGGGAGCATCCTCTGCGGGACGCTCGGGGTCATCCGCGGGCCGTTCCGGAGCATCTGGTGGCCGTTCGGGTGGAGCATCCGCTGGCCGTTCCGGTGGGGCTTCTGCGGGCCGTTCAGGCGGAGCAGCCGGTGGACGTTCGGGCGGGGCATCTGCGGGCCGTTCGGGCGGCGGCGGTCGTCCCGGTGGAGCATCCGCAGGCCGTTCGGGCGGCGGCGGTCGTCCCGGTGGAGCATCCGCAGGCCGTTCGGGCGGCGGCGGTGGTCGTCCCGGTGGAGCGCCTGCTGGCCGTTCCGGTGGCGGAGCGAGGCCTTCAGCCCCAGCCAAGAGAGGCCGCTAGTTTATAAACAAGTGATCGCTTCGGGCGACGGCAGTCGCCCGGAGCGAGAGGCTTGCACCGTGTCGCGATAGTTCCTGCTCCTGGCTATCGGGAGAATTGCCCGCGACCGATGTGCGTGCGATGAGCTCGGCCACTAGTAAACTGTCCCGGCGATTTCGTGAGTGCCTTGTGGGGCAGCTTGTTAATACTCCTGAGCATGGTCGAGCTTGACCATTCGAGGGCGCCGGAGCGGTGGGCGGTACTGTTGGCTCTGCCATCACAGGCAAGAGACAGGTGCACTTGCCACCCGAATACGAGCTCAGATTTACTCTTAGCGAGCCGATTACGTTGGACTGACCTCAGCGGTTGCTGAAAAAGCCTAGATATCGCTCGCCCACAACACAGACTAAAGTCTGTGCCACCTACATTCAGTAGCTTTATCAGCACATGGTGGCACAGGCTTCAGCCTGTGTGGAAGCCTTTTCAGCAACCTCCTCAGCGGATCGCGATGGTCGCGATGTTACTGGCTGGCGATGCCGTGCCAAGCAGTACTTGAATTTGAATCGGTACGGCATCGCCCGTGGCTGCGCCCTGCGGAATCACGATATTGATCTGATCCACGCCGGGAAATCCCGGCGCCTGGCCGGCGAATTGCACCGTCGCGAGCAAGGATCCGATCTGGAAGCTTCCAATCAGAACATTCAGCGGCGCCGCGAAATGATTCACAACGGGTGACCCAAGGCCTCCGTCACCATCCGCCACCGGAGGTGACAGAACGCCTAACCCAGTCGCATAAAAATAGCCGGCCGTTCCGCGCGGAATCGGAGCCGTGGGAAAACCGAACAAAACGCTGGCCCCTACAGGCGCGGCAATCTTGGCAATCCCGTCAGCCGGATCGACAAACACCAAGACCGCATTCCCGAGCCCGTTCGGCGGAACCGTGAAGATGCCCGGCGCCTGCGGAACGATCGGAACCGCCATCGCCGCCGACAGTATTCCGTTCGCGGTCACCACCACATTCGTCGAAGCCTGGGGCTGCGCGGGCGGCGGCATGTCCGGCACCTCGTAAGGAACCTGCACATTGATCTGGCCCGAAGCCGGGATGACATCGCGGATCGTAGCCGGGATGCCGCTGAAGGTCACGCTCACCTGGCCGAGCGATATGGGGAAAGGCAAACTCGCGAAATCGGCCTGCGTCGCCCCCGGGAACATTCCGAAAATCGAAACCAGCGATCCCGGAGCGACCGCCTTCCCGAAGCCGGCCGCATCCAGCACGCCTGAAATCGTCACCACCGGAGGCGGCGGCGGAGGAGGAGGTGGTGGCGGTGGAGTCACCGTCACTCCCGGAATCCCCAGCATCACGCTTACCGGCCCAAGCCCGGCCGTCACCACGTCTGCCACGCCGTCGCCGTTGAAATCGCCCAGGGCCGCGAATGTGACCGCCGTGATGGGATAGTACACCGGCGCCGCGAAACCGCCGTTCCCGTTGCCGAGCAGGATCGCCACATTCGTGCTGCTAGGCACGCCCGAGTAATTCACGGTGGCCAGATCCAGGTGACCGTCGCCGTTAAAATCGCTCACGGCCAGCGTCTGGACGGAGGCGTTCCCCGCGCCCGAGGCCGAGAAGATCGCCGGCTGAAACGTTCCGTCGCCGTTGCCCAGCGAGACGCTTACCATACCACCCGAGGTTGCGGCGATGTCCGGTCTGCCATCGCCGTTAAAATCCGCAATCGCCACCGGCCCGCCGCCTATACCGCTCGGGTAGGTGACATTGTGTTGAAAGGTCCCGTCCCCGATCCCGATCAGCACCACGATACCATCGGGGGTGCCCAGCACCAGGTCCGCCCGGCCGTCCGATTTGAAATTCGCAACTGCAACCGAAGTTGCCTCGCCGGCGGCGGTGTTCAGCGGCGGCTCGAAAGTTCCATCCCCATTGCCGAGCAGCACGCTGACGCCGTTCGCGGTCGCCACAGCCAGATCCGCAAAGCCGTCGCCGCTGAAATCCGCCACCGCGATACCCGCGGGAGACGGACCGGTGGGATAACTGAACGCCATCTGAAAGAGTCCATAAGGGAGGCCGATCAGAATGCTCACGGTATTGTCCGCGCCATTCGCGACTGCCAGATCCTCAATGCCGTCCCCGTTGAAATCTCCCACCACGATGGAGGTGGCGCCATTGCCTACCGGATAGCTGGCCGGGCTCACCGTATTGAAACTTCCGTCGCCGTTCCCGATCAGTATGAGCACCTGGCTTGGGGTCGTGGCCGAGTTGAGGATCGCAAGATCCTGATAGCCGTCTCGATTGAAGTCTCCTACCGCGACAAAAGCCGAATTGGCCGCCACGGGGTAGTTGACGATCGGCTGAAATCCGGTTCCCGCAAGTGCCGTGACGGTGAGCGAGACCAGCGGCGAAATGCTCGATTGATACGATTTATCCCCCGAGTAGTAGGCCTTGAGCGACCCCGTCCCTGCCGGCAACAGCGTCGTCGTCAGCATCGCGTGCCCTTGATACAGAGAGCTGACGCCGAGGACGGACGCGCCATCGTAAAACGTCACCCGGCCGGTTGCCACCGCGGGTGACACGGTCGCCGTCAGCGTAACCGCGTGGCCGAAAATCGCTGGGTTGGCGGAACTCTGGACGGCAACCGTGGTCGACTGGGCGGCAGCGGTAATCGTCAGGATCAGGAAAATCGTGGGCCGGATCATCGCACACACTCTCATCATTATAGATACCGGAGCAACGAACGCGTTTCGGTTAAACGACCTTAGCACTTTACCGCACCGGCGCGCGCTGCTTCACGGCGCGCGTCCAGCCCCACCCGTCAGGGTGGGGGATCAAATACAAGTACACGTCGCCCGTGTTCCGCTAGCGCACCGGCGCGCGCTGCTTTACGTCCTCGAACCAGTTGAGAATCACTCGGATTTGTGCCGCCGTCGCGCCCGTCTGCGTCTGTCCGGCAGTCACCACGCCGATGAAGTGTTTGCCGTCCGGAAGGATGTCGTACGGTCTGACGCTGGAGGGAGGCGCGGTGTTAAAGCCGGACTGAGGCGTACGCACTGGACTGCCGAAGCTCAGGCTCGGCTTGGTGGTGACGCTCACGCTTGCGAGTAGTTGGGGTCCCGGAGTGTAAAACAACTCTTTTCCGTCAGGCGACCAGAGAGGATGACCGGTACTCTGGTCCTTGGGGACTTGATACCGGGTGGCCTCGGGCGGGAACGGCTGCACATAGGTGCTCGAACCCGTGCCCGTACCCGCACTCGAACCCGAATCCGAACCGCTCGCCTGGTATGCCACCCAGCGGCCGTCAGGCGAAAATACGGACCTGCCGAGCTGGAGGCCCGGAGCTTCGGCAAACAGCGTAGCTTTCTTGTCCCGTAGCGAATAGGTCCACACGGCGCCGGAATTGCCTCTCTCCTCGGTAAAGGAAAACGTCTGTCCGTCCGGAGACCAGGAGTCCGGAATGTCAGCAACTCCCTTTTCGGGTTTGGTCAGGCGCTCGGCAACCCCGGTGCCGTCGGCGCGCTGCCACCAGATGCCGAGGTCGCCCTCGCGATCCGACTGGAACGCGACCCGCTCGGCATCGGTCGAAGAAGTGGGCGAAGACCAGATGGGAGCGCGGTTCGATCCCGTTCCCGGCAGAGTGAGACGGCGGGGCGCGGTAGATCCGGACAACTCGTAGATCCACACGCTCTGTTCCTGGCTGTCACCGACCTGATAAGCCACTCGCTTGCCGTCACGGGACACTCGAGGCGAGAAGTACGCTCCAGATGGAATGTTCTTCAGCGGCTCAACCTCGCCTTTCCGGTCCACCAGCGCGAGAGTCCGCCCACTAGTGGCTCCTCCCGAAACCGGACCGGGTATGTAAATCAAGGAACCGGTGTTCGAAAACCCGAACTGTGCCGCGCCATAGAAAGTTCGCGCGATTCCCTCGACCACCGGGACGGTGCCTCCGGTGGTCTCCAGGCGGCGCAGGTCGAAAGGCTGGGCGAGCAAGACACCATTCAACGCGTATACCAAGTGCCCCGTCGGCACATAGCGGGCATCGCTGCCACCGTCGATGAGCGTCTTGCGCACGCCCGACTTTAGAGTCTCGACGACAATCTTCGCCTTGTCCCACGCGGCGCCGGCGAGGCTGCTTCCGGTCGCGAGAGTAAACAGGACGGCTTGCCCGCCCGGCAGCATCTGAGGTCCTTGAACCTGCTCGCCGCCGTTGACTTTGACGAGAGGCTCGGGCTTACCTCCGTTCGGGGAAACCCGCAGGACCCCGCCGCCGAATTGGGTAAAAACGATTCCATCCGCATTCCACGTCACGGCCAGGGGGGCGACATCCTGGCAGATGGTCACGGGCGCGCCGCCGCCGATGGCGATTCGTTTGAGCGCGCGTTCCACGTTTGCCCAAAAGACCAGCGACTTTCCGTCCGGCGAAAACACTGGGATGGTCACGCCACCCGCAAATTCGGTCCCCGGAATGGCGGTTGCCTCCAATGCCTGCATTGAGCGCAGATACAGCCGCTGATTGGCCACGTAAACCATCTGGGTGCCATCCGGCGAAATCGCCACGTTCAGGCGGCCAACGTTGGTGAACTGCTGGCCTTCTCCCAGCGGAATTGCAAATCGCATAATAGGCGGCGGAGGCGACGGTTTGAAGATCCACGCTCCCGCTGCGATAAGAGCGAGGAGCAGCACGCCGGAAAGAATCGCCCACGGCTGCCACTTGTGGGGCAGGGCCGTCCGGTGGGGCAGGGCCATGCCCTGCCTAACATCCGGCTCCCTTGTGTCCAGCAACTCCCAAACGTCGCCGATGTCGCGCAGCCGTTTCTTGGGATCTTTCTCCAGGCACTTCTTCAACAGCCGCCGCACTTCCACAGGCGCGCGCTCCAGATCCGGAGCCTTCAACACCACGGCGGCCAGAGTTTCGGTCACATCGTCACCGTGAAACAGCCGCTCGCCGGTGAGCATTTCATACACCACCACGCCGAACGCCCAGATATCGGCGCGCTTGTCGACGGTCTTGCCCTTGGCCTGCTCGGGAGACATGTAGGCAGCGGTGCCCAGAATCATTCCCGCGCGAGTCGCGGTCATGCTCAGGGTCGGCGAGACTTCCGGCGACGACGAATCGCTTTTCTCCGAGGCCAATTTCGCCAGCCCGAAATCGAGCACCTTCACCGTGCCATCCGGTTTGATCTTGATGTTGCCGGGTTTCAGGTCGCGATGGATAATGCCCTTTTCGTGCGCGTTTTCGAGCGCGGACGCGATCTGGCGTCCGATGCGCAGAGCTTCCTCGAGCGGCAGCGGACCCTTGGGCGATTCGCCGTCGATCAGCTCCATCACCAGATAATCCGGGCCCACGTCGAAGAGCGTGCAGATGTTGGGATGATTCAGCGCGGCAACCGCACGTACTTCGCGGTCGAAGCGTTCACTGAATCGCTCGGCCGAGATTTTGATGGCGACATCCCGGCCCGTGCGAGAGTCGTGCGCGGAATACACTTCACCCATGCCGCCTTTTCCGATGGGCGAAATGATTTCGTAGGGGCCGAGCTTGTCGCCGGCGGCGAGAGCCATGTAGTCTGGATGATTCTACCGCACCAGCAGTGCCCAGGTATTCTGACTGCTGACTCCTGACTTCTTCTTCAAGCTTCCGAAGGCCGTACTTCCGCGTGACGCGAGGCTCGTCGTCCTCGGCTCCGCAGCGCCTCCCATCGCAGCCGCAGGCGATCCATATACAAATACACCACCGGCGTCGTATACAACGTCAGCGCCTGGCTGAACAACAATCCGCCGACGATCGCCATTCCCAGCGGCCTCCGCAGCTCCGATCCTTCGCCATGCCCCAGCGCCAGCGGCAAACCGCCCAGCAGCGCGGCCATGGTGGTCATCATGATCGGCCGGAAGCGCAGCACGCAGGCTTTGAAGATCGCGGCCTCGGGCTCCAGTCCTTCGGCGCGCTCCGCCGCAATCGCGAAATCGATCATCATGATGGCGTTCTTCTTGACGATGCCGATCAGCAGAATGATTCCGATAAGCGAGACCACGTTCAGCTCGTTACGGGTGACCATCAGCGCCAGCAGCGCGCCCACGCCCGCCGAAGGGATGGTCGACAGAATGGTGAGCGGATGGATCAGGCTTTCATACAGCACGCCGAGCACGATGTACACGGTAAGCAGCGCGGCCGCGATCAGGATCGGCTCGCTGTCGAGCGCGTCCTTATAGGCCGCCGCGGTTCCCGTGAAGTTGCCGTGAACCGAGGAAGGCAATCCGATTTCTCGCTCGGCTTGTTCGATCACCGGAACCGCATCGCTCAGCGAAGTGCCCACCGGCAGATTGAACGAAATAGTCACGGATGGAAACTGGCCCTGATGGTTCACCGAAAGAGCGGCATTGCTGGGCGCGTAATGCGTAAACGCGCTCAGCGGTACCTGCTTGCCGTTGTTGCCGCGGACGTACAGATAATTCAGGCCGTTGGGATTCTGCCAGAATTTCGGATCCACTTCCATCACCACGTGATACTGATTCAACTGCGTATACATCACCGAGACCTGCCGCTGCCCGAAGGCGTCGTACAGCGTGTTGTCGATGTCCGTGGCGGAAATGCCCATGCGCCCGGCCGTCGCGCGGTCGATCTGGAGCGTGGCCGCAAGCCCGCGATCCTGCTGATCGCTGTTCACGTCGGCCAGCTGCGGGAGCGATCGCAGCTTGCCATACACCAGCGGCGCCCATTGGTTCAGCTCGCTCACACTATCGCTTTGCAACGTGTATTGATACTGCGCGCCGCTTGACCGCCCGCCGATCCTGAGATCCTGGTTGGCCTGGAGATACATGCTCACCCCGGCCACTCCCGTGATTTTCGGGCGCAGCCGCGCAATGACTTGGTCGGCGCTGATCTTCCGCTCCTTGAGCGCCGTGAGCTGGATATTCATGCGGCCGCTGTTGATCGCGGCCCCGCCTCCGCCTCCTCCACTGGAGCCGACGTAGACGTTAAGATTGTCGATCGCCGGGTCCTGCATGACGATCTTCAGGAGCTGAATGATGTGATCCCGCATCGCCTGGAATGAGGTCGCCTGATCGGCAACAATGGTGCCCGAAATCCGTCCGACGTCCTGCTGCGGAAAAAATCCCTTGGGCACGATCACGTACAAATACACCGTCAGTGCGACCGTGGTGAGAGTGGTCGCCAGCATCAACGGCTGATGGCGCAAAACCCATCCCAGGGATTTTTTGTATCCTCTACGCAGACTCTCGACCGTCCACCCGCTGAATCGATAAAAAATATTGTGCTGTTTTCCCTCATCCTGGCCGGTGAGGCGCGCGCACATCATCGGCGTCATGGTCAGCGAGACGAACAGAGACAGGGCGATCGCCACGGAAAGCGTGATGGCGAACTCGCGGAACAGGCGTCCCACGATCCCGGCCATCAGCAGGATCGGAATGAACACGGCCACCAGCGAGATGGAGATGGACACCACCGTGAACCCGATCTCCTGCGCGCCGCGCAGCGCGGCTGCCATCGGCGGCATGCCTTGTTCCGTGTGCCGCGTGATGTTTTCGATCACCACGATCGCGTCATCCACTACGAATCCGGTGGCGATGGTCAGCGCCATCAGCGAAAGATTGTCGACGCTATATCCGAAAAGATACAGGACGCCGAAGGTCCCCACCAGGGAAACCGGCACGGCGATGGCTGGAATCAGCGTGGTGCGGACGCTCCGCAGGAATACGAAGACCACCATGATCACCAGGCCTATGGAGATCGACATGGTGCGTTGCACGTCGCTGATGGAGTCCCGGATGGTGTTGCTGCGGTCGCTGACCACCCTCAAGTTGACGGATGCCGGAAGCGAAGCTCGCAGCGTCGGCAGAATATCCAGAACGCGTGCCACCGTTTCCACGATGTTCGCGCCCGGTTGCCGGAAAATGAACACCAGCACGGCCGGCTTATCGTCGATGAAGCCGACGTTGCGCAGATCCTCCACCGAATCCTCGACCGTCGCGATTTCCGATAATGTGACCGCCGCGCCGTTCCGATACGCCACGATCAGCGGCCGGTACTGGGCGGCGTGAAGCAACTGATCGGTGGTGTGAATGGTCCACGCTTGTGAACTGTTGCTCATCTGCCCCTTGGGAGAGTTGGCGTTGGCGGCGGCCAGCACCGGGCGCACGTCTTCCAGGCCCAGCCCGAGATTATTCAGCTTGGCTGGATCGATCTCGACGCGAACACCCGGCAGCGCGCTCCCGCCCACCCCCACCTGTCCCACTCCCTTCACTTGCGAAATCGCCTGCTGGAGGATGGTGGAGGCCTTGTCGTACATTTGGCCGGACGTCAGGGTAGTCGACGTGAGGCCCAGTTGAAGCACGGGTGGGTCGGCTGGGTTGACCTTCCTCCAGTACGGATTGCGCGGGAGATTCGCCGGAAGTTGCCCGCGCGCGGCGTTAATCGCCGCCTGAACGTCGCGCGCCGCCGCATCGATATTGCGGGTCAGGTCGAACTGCAGCGTAATGCTGGTCGACCCGAGCGTGCTCGACGAAGTCATTTCGTTGATTCCGGCGATGCGCCCGAATTGGCGCTCGAGCGGCGTCGCCACCGACGACGCCATGGTCTCCGGGCTCGCGCCAGGGAGACTGGTGTTGATCGAAATGGAGGGGAAATCGACCTGCGGCAGCGGCGCGACCGGAAGGAAATTGTACGCGACCGCGCCCGAAATCCCCAGGGCCACCGTGAGCAGCGTGGTCGCCACCGGCCGGTGAATAAATGGAGCGGAGATGCTCATGGAGTCGGCGCTATGGCCAATTTTATCATCCGGGATCGCCAAGCCTGCACTGCCAAATGGCTCACTTTATCATCTGTGGGGCAGGGCCATGCCCTGCCGATCCAGGCGCGACGACCGTGAACGAGCGCGTGTTTTCTGAACCGCGACGGTCACGGAGCGGCGCGCCACAGCAACTCCCTCACATCAATCCTCTTTCTGAGGCGCGACCGTCAGGGAATGCGTGATCCGTCCTGCTAAACTAAAATGTGCAGCGCCCGCCCATCACGGCAATTCTTGGAGCCATTCTCGCGATAGGTGGAATCCCCGTACGCGCCGATACCGTCGCCGTCCTCCCCTTCTGGAACCAAGCGAGCTCCAATCAGCCCGACCCCGCCCCCCCAGCCGGCAATCTGGATTGGATCGGCGAGAGCATCGCCGAGATGCTGCGCGAAGCCCTGGGCGCGCGCGGCCTTCTCAGTTTCGACCGCACCGAGATTCAGGACGCGGTTCATCGCCTGCGCCTGCACGACCGCGCCGCGTTGTCGCAGGCTTCCGTCATCAAGATCGGCGAAGAACTGGACGCCGAGCAGATTCTCTCCGGAAGTTTCCAATTCACCCGCGCGATTCCTCCCGCCGCGCCGCCGTCGACCGCCGCCCCCTCTCGAAAAATATTCAGCGCCGGCTCCCTCAAGATTTCCGCGCGCGTGATGGACCGCCGCCGCATGCGCCTGGGCCCCGAGTTTTTCGAAACCGGCGCCCTCGAGGATCTCGCCACCATCGAAGCTCATCTCGCCTGGCAGGCGCTCAAGCTGCTCGCCCCCGGCATGGCCCCCCCCGAATCTGATTTCAAGACTCTGCGCCCCGCCATCCGCCTCGACGCCGAAGAGAATTATGTGCGCGGGCTGCTCGCGCTCGACCCTGCCCAGAAGGAGAAATTCTTTCTCCAGGCGGCCCGCCTGGACGCGCGCTTCACGCTGCCGTGTTATCAGCTCGGCCTGATCCATTCTCAGCGCAAGGAATACCGCCAGGCCGTCGCGTGGCTTGAAAAGATTCCGCCGGAGGACACCCATTACCGCGCCGCCAGTTTCCTGCTAGGCCTCGCGCGATACCAGTCCGGCGATTTCCCGGGCGCGCAGAAAGCTTTTCAGTTGATCGCCGAAACCGTTCCGCTGGGCGAAGTGTATAACAACCTCGGCGCCGCCGAGAGCCGCGGCAATCTGCCGCAGGCCGCTGACGATTTCCGTAAAGCCCTGGCCGGCGACGATCGCGATCCCGTTTATCAGTTCAATCTCGGCTACGCGCTTTGGAAGAAGGGCGATTTCGCGGAAGCCGCCGCCCACTTCCGCGCTGTGCTCGATCGCGATCCTGAAGATCAGGTCGCCACGCTGCTCCTCGGCCGGTGTTTGAAAAAGCAGGGCGCCCGTAGCGGTGTGGCGGCGGCCGACGCCCGCCTCGCTGGACTCGAACGCCTCAAGACTAATTACCAGGAGCGCGCCTACTGGCAGCTCCGCGCCGTGATCGAGGCGAAGCCGTGAAGAAAGGAGTCAGGAGACAGGAGTCAGAAGTCAGAATGAAAACTCCGGCCGTCTTCCGCATTCCGCCTCGTTGCCGCTTCGTCAACGGTCAGAATTCAGACGAAACTCCGGCCGCCGCCAGCGCCCTTATTCTGACTCCTGACTCCTGTCTCCTGACTCCTTCTTTCCTGACTCCTTCTTCCGTTATAATCGGAGGCTCATGATTGAGGCCGCTGGGGCTTCGGACCCGGGTTGCGTCCGCAACAATAATGAAGACTGTTTTTTGATCCTTCCTACCCTGGGGCTTTATCTGGTCGCGGACGGGATGGGTGGCGCTCAGGCCGGCGAGCATGCGTCTAAGCTCGCCGCCGAAACCGTCGGCGAACTGGTCGCCGAAGCCAATGGCAACGTCGATCCGCGCATCCTCGTCTCCGCTTTCGAGGAAGCCAATCGCCGCGTCATCGACAAGGCTTCGCGCGACCCCAAAATGGAAGGCATGGGCACCACTCTGGTGGCCGCGCTCGAAATGGGCCCCGAGTTGATCGTCGTCAGCGTGGGCGACAGCCGCGCCTACGTTCATGAGCAAGGCCAGCTCCAGGTTGTCACCGAGGACCAGACCTGGGTCAACGAGGTCGGCCGCCGCCTGGGAATCGATGAAGAGACCCTCAAAACACATCCCATGCGTCATGTTTTGACGATGGCGATCGGCGTTTCGGAGAATTTGCGTGTTCACACCTACTTGGTGAAGCCCGCGCCCGGCTCCGAGGTTCTCTTGTGCAGCGACGGATTGCACGGCGTCGCGCGCGAACAGGACATCCTCGAAGCGCTCGGAACCTCGGAACCGCTCGAATCCAAATGCAAGCGGTTGATCGAACTGGCTCGCGCCCAGGGTGGACCCGACAACATCACCGTAGTCCTCCTCAAGGCTTCTTAGACTGTCGGGCAGGGCCATGCCCTGCCACTTGAGGCGCGACGGCACGGAGGCATTCCGTAAGCTTTGAGACTGCGCCTATTCGGATATTCAATCGGTCGACCGCAGAAACGTGACCTTTCTTTGACACGGGGCTCTTGGCTACTCTGATTCAAAGGGGGCATGTGATCATGAAAAACCTGTTGGATGCGACGGTGGCGAATCAGCTAAAGACCCGGCTGGCAAAATTGGAGCCGCAAAGTGAGAGGCGCTGGGGTAAGATGACGGCGGCGCAGATGCTGGCACATTGCTCGGTGAGTATGCAGTGGGCGGTGGGAGAACTGGTGCCCGAAAAGGGAGCGCTACCCGCACGTTTGATGGGGCGGCTGGTGAAGCCGATGGTGTTTCGGAACGAAGACCCGCTACGGAAGAATTCGCCGACGGCCAAGAGCCTCATTGTGGCCGACGAACGAGATTTGGGGAAGGAACGGGACCGGTTGTCGGGACTAATTGACAAATTTGCGGCGGGAGGGGCGGCAGGGTGTACCAGGAATCCGCATAGTTTCTTTGGGAAGATGACGCCACAGGAGTGGGCGATTTTAATGTACAAACATCTTGACCATCATTTGCGCCAGTTTGGGGTGTGACCGTCTCGAAAAGGGTCCGTTGTGGGACAGCTAATCTTGGCTGCAGCCGGCTTCTTCCACCCACCCTAATACAACCCCGCCCCTCCCGCCGGCCGCGTCTTCCACCGCTTGTGAATCCACAAATATTGATCCGGATGCTGCCGAATCACACTCTCCAGGTGGCCATGAATCCTCTGCGTGTCCTCGCGCACATCGCCGCTCATCGGAATCTCCGGATCGAACCTGAGAACGTAGCGACGCTCCTCCTCCGACCACAACGCATACCCCGGCACCACCGCCGCGCCGCTGTGCTGCGCCAGTTTGGCGAACCCAGCCCCGGCGCACGCAGGCGTCCCGAAAAAGTCGACAAACACACCTTCCTCAATCGCCGTATTTTGATCGATCAGGATCCCCACAGCCCGCCCCGATTTCAGCGCGCGGAGAATTTCCCGTGCCGCTTCCTTCTTGGAAATGATGTGGTTGCCGCTGAGCGCCCGTCGCCGTTCCACCAGCCCATCCACGCGAGGGTTATCCAGCGGCCGAACAACAACCTCCATCGGCGCGGTCATCAGCGCGTGTGCGAACGCGCTCAATTCCCAATTGCCTAAATGGGCCGTGGCCACCAGCACCCCGCGTCCGCGCGCCAGCGCGTTCTGAAAATTATCGAGACCCTCGTAGCGAATCCACTTGTCGATCGAAGTGGGGCAGGCGATCTTGTCGCCTGCCAGTATCGACGGAAACCGGGCGAACGTCACGAGCATCCGCGCAATCGACCGAAACATCCCATCAATAATAAAATCGGGATCGATGACATCCGGATCGCCCGCATCGGCGATGCCGGCGATTTCCAGATTCCTGCGCGCCGTTCTCCGCCACCGCGGAATCGCCCAGTCGAGGACCTTCAGATACACGCGCGCCAGCGGAGGGCACAGCGCGACGCTCCACAGGATAAAGCCCGCCAGCCAATATTCGAGCGTCTTCACCATCCGGTAGTGGTCAGTTTAATCAAATTGACCCTACGCTCGCGTCATCCCGAGCGCAAAATGCCCCGTCATCCCGAGCACACACTCCCGTCATCCCGAGCGCACACCCCCGTCATCCCGAGCGAAGCGAGGGATCTCGTGCCCATTCCGCGTCACGTCATCCCAGCGCAGCGAGGATCTGCGTTGGGCCGAGGTGGGGCGGACGCCCTCGTCCGCGCCGGACCCCCTGGTCCGGCTTTACCAAACTACTCAGAGCCGTCGAGCCTCACTCGATCCAACCGCCCCCCAGCACCACATCACCCGTATAAAACACCGCGCCCTGACCTGGTGTCACCGCGCGCTGCGGCTGATCGAACCGAACCTCCACCCGCTCGGCCGCGCCGGAAGGGACGATGGTCGCCGCCGCAGCCGCGTGCTTGTTGCGAATCTTCACCTCCGCGCGCACCGGCGTTTCCGGCGGCGCAATCGAAATCCAATTGACTCGGCCGACGCTCATGCTTGCGCGCAGCAGATCGTCATTGCTGCCGATGATGACCCGCCGCGTTGCCGGCTCGGTCGCGATCACGTACAGCGGCTCCCGCGCCGCGATTCCGATTCCCCGCCGCTGCCCCACCGTGAAATGATGCACCCCCGCGTGCTCCCCCGCCACGCGTCCGTCCGTGGTCACCAGCTCGCCCCGCGTTTCTTCCGGAGAAATACCTTGCTCGCGAAAATACGAATCGATAAACGCCGCGTAGTCGCCGTTCGGGACGAAACAGATTTCCTGGCTATCTGGCTTTTCCGCGGTCGGAATCCCCAGCTCGCGCGCCAGCTCCCGTACCGCCGATTTTTCGAATCCCCCCAGCGGGAACCTGGTCCGCGCAAGCTGCGCCTGCGTCAGCCCGAATAGGAAATACGTCTGGTCCTTCGAGCGATCCGCGCTCCGCCGCATCTCCCAGCGCCCGCTATCCTCATTCGACGCAATCTGAGCGTAGTGGCCCGTCGCGATCGCATCGGCGCCAACGCTTTCCGCCATCTCCAGAAACTGGTCGAACTTGATGAAGTTGTTGCACAGCGTGCACGGCACTGGAGTGCGGCCCGCCAGATACTCGTCGATGAACGGCTTCACCACCTGCTCTTCGAAGCGCTGCTCGAAATTCACGACGTAATAAGGAATGCCGAGATGCTGCGCAACGTGGCGCGCGTCGTATACATCGTCGAGCGAACAGCAGCGGCCCGTCGGTCCATCGGGTACCAACTCCGGAAGCCGCCGCTGATTCCAGAGCTGCATGGTGAGCCCGATCACGCGCTCGCCGTCGCGCTGAAGCATCCCCGCGACTACGCTGCTGTCGACTCCACCCGACATCGCCACCGCAACCGGAGCTTCTTCTCTTTTACTGGCCCCTGACCCCTGGCCCCTGTCCCCTTTTTCTTTTCTGGCCCCTGGCCCCCGCTGCCCCGGAGGGGCGGGAGCGGCCTGTCCCCTGGCCCCTAGCTCTTGTCCCCTGTCCCCTTCTTCACGCATACGCCGGCGCCAGCTTTCTCAAATGCGCCACACACTCGACGACGGCTTCGATCAACGCATTGACCTGCTCCCGGTCATTGGATCGCCCCAGCGAAATCCGGATACTCGACTTCGCCTGCTCCTTCGTCAACCCAATCGCACGCAACACGTGCGACGGCTCTGAAGCCCCGCTCGAACACGCCGATCCGCTCGAAACCGCGAATCCCTTCAGGTCGAGCGCGATCAATAGCGGCTCGGCATCGATTCCATCGAAACGAATATTGGTCGTGTTGGGAGTTCTCGGAGCACCTTCGCCATTCACATGCGAATCCGGCACGCGATTGAGAATCGCCTGCTCCAATCGATCGCGCAAATCCCGCTCGTGCGCCCACTCCGCGCGTCCTTCCTCCATCACCCATTGCGCCGCGCGCCCCAGTCCCACCGCGCCCGAAACGTTTTCGGTGCCCGCGCGCCGGTCCTTTTCGTGATGGCCGCCATGCATCCTCGCGGCAAGCTTGACGCCCTTCCGCACGTACAGCGCCCCCACGCCTTTCGGCGCGTAGAATTTGTGCCCGCTAATCGAATACAGATCCACGCCCAACTCGCGAACATTCACCGGGATCTTGCCGGCCGCCTGCACTCCGTCGGAGTGCATCACGATGCCCGCTCCTCGCGCGATCGCCGCAATCTCCGCGATGGGCTGAATCACACCGAGCTCATTATTCGCATGCATCACGCTGATGATCTTGGTATCGGGCCGGATTTCCCGCCGGATCGCTTCCGGATCGACCATGCCGCGGCCGTCGACGGACACCTGCGTAACCGATGCCAGTTGCGCGCACGCCTGTAGCACCGCCGGATGCTCCACCGTGGTCGTGATCGCGTGCCCGCCAATTCCGCCGATTCCTAAGACCGCGAGATTGTCCGCCTCCGTCCCGCCGCTCAAGAACACGATCTCATCGGCGCTCTTCGCCCCCAGCATCGCCGCAATCCGACGCCGCGCCTCGTCCAGCTTTTGCCGCGCCTCCTGGCCGAAATAATGGATACTGGAAGCGTTGCCGTACACCTCGGTCATCACCGGCAGCATGGCCTCCAGCGCTTCCGCGCACACCGGCGTCGTCGCGTTGTGATCGAAGTAGTAACGGTTCACGGCGTCTGTAACAATTTTACCAGTACATGCCCAGCAACCTCGGTGCTTCCGAACCGCGACCGTTGTGGGGCAGGGCCATGCCCTGCCAATTGAACCGCGACCGCTGATGTGGGGCCGGCAATCTTGCCGGCAAGCCGGCTTTCTAGCCGGCTTCTTCGAGGCGCGCCCTGTCGTGGCGCGGGCCGCCAGGCCTGCTGTGTCGACATTCATGTCGACATTTCTTCGAGGCGCCCGTTAAAGAAGCAGTGCGCTAATCTCGGAATTAGAGACTTGCCCATTTCACATCCCATGCCCAATCCGACTCCCCGCATCATCACGCTCACCACCGATTTCGGCACCGCCGATCACTTTGCCGGTGTGATGAAAGGCGTGATCGCGGGCATCGCGCCCAGGGCTCGCGTCGTCGATATCACCCATGAAATTTCACCGTACGAGATTCTCGAAGCTGCGTTTGTGATTTCGCAAGCCTGGCGCTATTTTCCGAAGGGAACCATTCATGTGGTGGTCGTCGACCCGGGTGTCGGCTCCGCGCGCCGCCCGATTCTGGTGGAAGCGGCAGGCAATTTTTTCGTCGCGCCCGACAATGGCGTCCTGTCGCTCGTTTATGAAACTTGTGACGAGTTCGGCGCTGTTACCCCGCGCGTTAAGCCACGTGTCCGTGTCATCTCCAATCCCAGGTTGATGGCTCCCCACGTCAGCCGCACCTTTCATGGCCGCGATATTTTCGCTCCCGCGGCGGCGCATCTCGCGCGCGGCGTGCCCGCCGCGCGATTCGGAAAGCCCATCGCCGATTACGTCCGCCTCGCCGGTACCAAACCTTCAAAGTTGTCGCGAAACTGCTGGCGCGGGACCATATTCCGGGCCGACCGTTTTGGTAATCTCATCACCAATTTTCACATCGACGATTTTGCCCGCGTCACCGCCGGCCCGTTCGAGCTTCGCGTGGGCTCGGAATGCATCCGCCGTCTTGCGCTGACATTTTCGGAAGCCGCCATCGGCGAGTTGGTGGCCGTGTTCGGCAGTTCCGGTCATCTGGAGATCGTCGCGAACCAGGCATCCGCCGCGCAGATTCTCGGATGCGGCGCGCGCTCGTCCGTCGAGTTGGAGATGTTCTGAAAAAGGGGGACTGACAACTCTGTCCCACCCGCAATTAGTCCAAACCCCAAAAGGTCTCACAGTGGACAGAGCGGTCTGTCCCCTTTTTTCTGTCGTAGCGGACGGAGCGGTCCCCTTTTTCAAGCGACTTTTGACCAGAGGACTGGCCCCACACCCGCGGTGCCCGTCAGAGGCAAAAAAGGCCGTTTGGCGTGGGTTTCACCGCGAGTGCACGGTTACCGCGAAAACACCGTGAATTACCCATGCATTCACCGTAAAAGACCGCGCGTTACCGCGCACGGCGGGACCGGTTTTATTCGAATTCGACCCGCCGGTAGCCCGCGCACTCGAGCACCGGCAGGCGCGGATATTTCGGAAAACTCGGATCGGTGAATGACCGTTCGCACAGATAGAACACCGATCCGCGATCCGACCTGACCACGCGGCAGCACACGCACGTATCGCACAACCCTTTAATTTGCTCACTTTTACCACCTAAGTCTTCAGGCAAATTCTTACGCGGCAAAGAACTCACGCGCCGCCTCCACCGTGAGACGAATGTCTTCCTCGCTGTGCGCCGTCGAAATGAAACCCGCCTCGTATTGCGACGGCGCCAGATAAACGCCATGTCCCAGCATGAAATGAAAGAACTTAGCGAACCGAGCGGTGTCGCTGCGCTTGGCCGAATCCCAATCGGTTACGGGGCCCTCGTTAAAGAAAAACGTGAACATGGAGCCGACCCGATTGATCGTGATTCCGGGCGGCGTCCACGCACATAACTGCGCCGCGCGCGCCTCCAGAACATCGTAAACCTGATGATTCGCCGACAGATACCGCAGCATGGCGAGGCCCGCCGCCACCGCCAGCGGATTCCCGGAAAGCGTTCCCGCCTGATACACGGGACCCAGCGGCGCGACCTTTTGCATGATGTCCGCGCGGCCCCCGTAGGCCGCGAGCGGCAACCCGCCGCCCACGATTTTTCCTAACGTCGTCAAATCAGGCCGGATACCGAATTTCTGTTGGGCGCCGCCGGGCGCGAGACGAAATCCGGTCATCACCTCGTCGAAAATCAAAAGCGCGCCGTGCCGCACGGTAAGTGCACGCAGGGCTTGGAGAAATCCGGGCGCGGGCGGAACGCAGCCCATGTTCCCGACCACGGGTTCGACGATCACCGCGGCGATTCGGTCGCCTCGCTGCGCGAAGGCTTGCTCCACCGCGGCGATTGAATTGAAGGGTATAGCGATGGTTGTCGCCGCGAACGATTCCGGGACGCCCGCGGTATCCGCGATGCCGAGCGTAGCCATGCCGGAGCCGGCTTTCACCAGCAGAGAATCGACGTGGCCGTGATAGCAGCCTTCGAATTTTACGGTGAGATCGCGGCCGGTGAATCCGCGGGCGAGGCGCAGGGCGCTCATGGTCGCCTCGGTGCCGGAGTTGACCAGCCGGACCAGCTCCATCGACGGAACCATGGCCGCGATCAGTTCCGCCAGTTCGACTTCACGTTCGGTGGGCGCGCCAAAGCTGGTGCCGCCTTCAAGAGCCTGGCGCAGCGCGTCGATCACGCAAGGCGGACGATGGCCTAGAATCAGGGGTCCCCAGGAGCCGACGTAATCGATGAACGAGTTGCCGTCGACATCGAAGATGCGCGATCCCTCGCCACGGTCAATGAACAGGGGAGTTCCGCCGACGCCGCGGAAGGCGCGAACGGGCGAGTTGACTCCGCCGGGAATGCGGGCCTGGGCGCGCGCGAATAGGGTTTCAGATCTCGAGGTTTTCATGTTCAAAATTGCGCGACGAGAACGTCGCGCGCGGGTCACGTTGGTTGGAGGACCCGCCCCACAAGGCGAGCGCGAACGAGAGGGAAAAAGGGGATGCAAAGCCCCACCCTGACGGGTGGGGCTGGAGGCGCGTCATAGGATCGGGGAGGAGCGCTCCGGAATCACCCGGTTGAGGAAGAAACTCATCAGCACTTCCTGGAGGGTGCCATTGAGATTCCGCAACAGGCGGCTCTTGAGCGAAAGATAGGGTTGCGTGCCCGCGAAGAGTTCCTGCATCAAGTCGCGGAAGCGGGGGCTGCGCCGGATGAACTGCACCATGCGCGCGGGCACCGAGTCGAACATGAATTTCCCCAGGAACACGCGCTTGGCGAGCATGGCCGCGAATTCCAGGTCGAGCGCAAACTCGCGCGCGAGTATGGCGCGGTACGCGGCGGCCTTTTGAGCCAGCCCGTGAGCGTCATCGAGCACCACTTGACTGGCCAGATCGCCGGACCGGATGGCATAGTACAAACCTTCGCCGGTGATGGGGTCAGTGAGTCCGCCTGCGTCGCCCACCGCGAGCCATCCGTCGCCGGATACGCGATTGTTGCGCCAGCCCGGTTTTTCAAGTGACGGCAGCGCGTGGCTGAACAAAGTCGCATCCTTGATGGGGATGGTGCGCTCAAGCATGTAAGCTTCCAGCCGCTCCCGCAGGGCGCGGGCCGGTTCGCCCTTGCCACATATGCCCACCGAAAGATGACCGCAGCGCGGAAATACCCAGATATAGCCTTCGAGGTTGGGAAGAAACTGAATGTCGATTTGCTCCTGCGAGCCGGGCACATAGTATCCGAGCGTGGACATGGTGTCCTTCGCGCCCAACTCCGTGCCGACCTCACGCAGGGGATTGCGTGCGCCGGTCGCGATGATGCAGAAATCGGCCTCTACGGTTCCGTTTCTGGTGCGCAGGCGCCATCCGCGATCGAGCCGGTCGAGTCCGAGGATGCGGGTCTTTTCGATGGCCGCGCCGGCCCGGCCCGCGCGTTCGAGCAGCATGCGGTTCAAATCCATGCGCGAATAAATCACCAGCGGATGGGCCAGTGTCATCTTGACGTCGCCGGCTTTGGGCGCGGCGATGGTGGTCTGGTGAATCATGCGCTTAGGCGTGTCGTTGTCGATCAGGAAAGGATATTCGTGGTAGGCCTTGTAGGTGAGGCCGCCGCCGCAGGGTTTTTCCCACGCGAGCTTTTCGTCGAACAGCAGCACTTTCATGCCGGCCTGCGCGAGCCGCTCGGCCGCGAAAGATCCGGCGGGGCCGCCGCCCAGGACTGCGACGGTTTTCATTGTTTGGATCCTACGGGCGGGTGTCCTCGCGGCAGCGCACCTGCCGGCCGATCGCCACCCGGCGCCACTTGCGGATGACCCGGCGGCAGGCCTTGTTGGGGCAATCCGGGTGAGTCTTGCTGCATCTGGTTTCCGCCGTGGGGACTCGCGCCGCTCTCGGTGCGCCCGCGAACCACCCACTTGTTGCCGTTGCGCGCAAGAACGTAGGTGAGCTGCATGCCGCCGGTCTGCATGCCTTTAGGCGAAATATAGACATTGGCCCGGGCCTGGTCGCGCTCAAACGAAACCGACCGAACTTCGATCTGCATCGCGTCGAGGTTCAGGCCCGTCTTGGCTTGGCTGGCTTTAAGATATTCGGTGACGCCCTGTTTGACGGCGTCGGTATTTTGGATGTCCCTTGAACAGGCGGTGATCAGGAGTGCAAGGAGGAGCAAGAGAAGCCAGCTTGAAAGCTGGCTTGCCGGCAAGAGTGCCGGCCCCAGATTAAGAAGCCGGTCTGAAGGCCGGCTTGCCGGCATGACTGCCGGCCCCACATGTTTTCGCACATCCCGATTATACCGTCTGCTCCGGTTTGTACCTTGCATTGATACTCTCGATGTATGACCAGCATTCGGGCTTTCGACGGCGGAGAGTTCTCGGCTTATCTCGCGCTACCGGCGGGCGGGCGCGGACCTGGAATCATGGTGCTCCAGGAAATCTTCGGTGTCAATCAAAACATGCGCGAGGTGTGCGATTGGTACGCGGCGCGAGGATTCGCCGCGATCTGTCCGGATCTGTTTTGGCGCATAGAGCCTGGTCTGGAATTGACCGAAAAGGATTTCGAGAAGGCCATTGACCTTCTCGGCAAGCTGGATCACGACAAAGCGGTGGACGACGCGGCAGCCGCGCTCGATTTTCTTCGAGTGCATCCCTCGTGCAACGGGCGCGCGGGCGCGGTGGGATTTTGTCTCGGCGGAAGGCTCGCGTATTTTCTGGCCGTTCGATACAAGCCGGACGTCGCGGTGGGATATTACGGTGTCGGTATAGAGAAGGGGCTGGGGGAGGCCGGGAATCTGGCGTGCCCGCTAATGCTGCATTTTGGGGGTCTGGATAAATACAGCCCGCCGGAGGTGATCGAGCAGATTCGGGGGGTGTTGGGGGCTGAGTCGAACGGGCAGGCGACGAGATCGCCTGCCCCACAGGAACAAGCGCTCCATTCTGTCGCGCCTCGAAGAAGCCAGCTTGAAAGCTGGCTTGCCGGCAAGATTGCCGGCCCCACAATTCATGTTTATCCCAACTCCGACCACGCTTTCGCGCGGCGCACGGGTCCGCATTACGATCCGGCCGCCGCGGAATTGGCAAACCTCCGCACGCTGGAACTTTTCGTGCGCACGCTGGTGGTAAAGCCGTACTCGCTCGAGGATATTTGGGCGGAGCACATCAATCACGAATTCTCGACGCGCTCGACGGAAGCCACGCTCGCGACCATGGTGGAGGATGCTTATGTGAATCACATCCCGATCCTGACGGGCGGCGTCGGCAAGGAGCAGCTTCGCGAATTTTATTCGAAGCACTTCATTCCGCGGATGCCGCCTGACACATCGCTGACGCCGATTTCGCGCACTATCGGAGACGAACAGATTGTCGACGAAATGATTTTTCGATTCACGCACACGATCAAGATGGATTGGATGCTGCCGGGGATTGAACCTACCGGGCGGCGGGTGGAGGTGCCGCTGGTCGCGATCGTGAAACTGCGCGGCGATAAGTTGGCGCATGAGCATATTTATTGGGACCAGGCGTCGGTGCTGGTGCAGCTCGGGTTGCTGGATGCGGGGAAGTTGCCGGTGGCGGGGGTTGAGAGTGCGCGGAAAGCGGAGAATCCGAAGTTGCCGTCGCGGGAGTTGCCTTAGTGCGATGGCTAATAGCATCGCCAGTGAAATCCGCCGCGGCCGTCATGAGAGTACAAGTGACCTTTGCCGATCCGCACTATTACGCCGATGTCCCCTGGCTTGACTCGCACGCGATCAAACGTCGGATAGGACCATCCGCCGTCCTGTCGTCAGGGCACCACGCGGTCGCCCAGGTTGAATGGGCACGCTTGACTGCTTCCGTCCAGCATGACCGCGAAGTCCCGCGTGCCGCCGGTCGTCGTGGTGGAATACAACTTGGCCCTGGTTATTTGGTTGCGCGATGTGACGCGCGATGCCCACCGGCACCGCTCTGCCAGTCGCGCCGTTCCATTACTGAGTGCCGCCAGTGGCCGTTCCGCTCAAACAATTAGTGAAAGGGTAGCCTGTCCCCGTTTTGCCCCGTTTTGCGTCTCAGTGAAAGGGTAGCCTGTCCCCGTTTTGGGGGGAGGGGCGCCGTTTTGGAGGGACGACACGATGACCGTTTGGCAGCGATGGCTACAGTACCCCGAGAAGTCGAGGGTGCGCGATGCTGTGTTCCAAGTTCACTACATGATCGGGATGGGAGTGGCCGGGTACGTCCTCTTGATGAGCATTTCCGGCGGCGTGATTGTTTTTCGCAACGAGCTGGACAAGAGGTTCTCCGTCGAGTGGGTGGTGAACCTTCACGAGAACCTGCTATTCGGATCGGCCGGCCGCCTTGTGAACGGTATTGGCGCAATATGTTTGACATTGCTTTGTTTGACGGGAGCCATTATATGGTGGCCGGGAATTAGAAATTGGCGTCGCAGCCTGACCGTGAACTGGAGCTCGCATTTTGCCCGGATCAACTGGGATCTGCACAGCGCGCTCGGATTTTGGTGCTTTCTCTTTGTTCTGCTGTGGGGAGTCTCGGGGATCTACTTTGCTTTCCCACATCTCTTTGACGGCCTGTATGTTCTCGATCCCACCGACCGTTTCGCCACTGGGAGCCTATTCTGGCTCTCCCAACTGCATTTTGGGAGGTTCGGCGGGTTTGCCGAGGCGCTCTGGAGTCTATTAGGAGCCGTTCCAGCCGTCCTAGCATTCACCGGGTTCTTCATTTGCTGTCGCCGCGTGTTCTTCAAGAAGCCCTCCAACCCGAATGCGCAATCGGACTAGAAGGGTGTCGCGCTGGTCGGGCGAAATTAAATCCCCGCAGTGACGGGCGGGGTTTGAAGAGTTGCGGAACTCCACGCTTACGCATGGGGCTGGAAAGTCGAAAAAATGTCGAGATGTCCGGAACGGATCCGAACACCGGAAATCTCGACACAGCACGCTGAAGCCCGTTACGGGCGCAAACGACGCGCGTGCGCCACAAAAGGGTGCGCCACGGCTACTTCAGTAACTCGGCGATTCGATCGGGATCGTTGGGGACCACTATTGGCTGGTTGCCGTAGCGGGACTCGATGGGCGCGCCGCCGGGCGCTTCGAGTTTGGACGTATGATAGCGATAAATGTAGTCGGGATCTTTCAGGAGATTGCCGGTGAGGACGGCGACGACGTCCGCGTCTCGTTTTATCAGTCCGGACTTGGTCAATTTGCGAATGCCCGCGAGGGTCGCGGCCGAGGCGGGCTCGCATCCGACTCCGCAGCGTCCGATCTGCGCCTTGGCGTCGGCGATTTCCTGCTCGCTGACTTTTTCGACCACTCCATTTGAGGAGCGCACTTCGTACAGCGCCTTGGGCCAGGAAACCGGATCGCCGATGCGGATGGCGGTCGCCAGGGTTTCGGGGTTCTGGACGGGGTGAAAATCGATTTGTGAAAAGCGCGAGGAGGACCCGCCGCGGGTAAACTCTGCGCGCGGGTCACGTTGGTCGGAGGACCCGCCCCACAACTCGGACCCGCCCCACAAAGCATTGAACAGGTCGTAAAACGGGGCGGCGCCTTCGGCTTGAATCACTGCCAAACGAGGGAGCACATGGATCAATCCGGCCTGATGTGCTTCCCGGAGGGCCTTCCCGAAGGCCGAGGTGTTGCCGAGATTTCCTCCGGGCAGCACGATCCAATCCGGCGGGTTCCAATCGCGCTGATCCAGCATTTCGAAAACGATGCTCTTTTGCCCTTCGATGCGAAACGGATTCATGGAGTTCAGCAGATAAATTCCGAGGCGCTCGGCGAGCACGCGCACCAGCGCCAGAATCTGATCGAAGTTGGCCTCTACCTCAAATGTTCGCGCGCCGTACTCCAGAGCCTGGGCAAGTTTTCCGAAAGAAATATTTCCGTGCGGCAAAAAGATGAGCGCCTCGAGTCCCGCCGCAGCGGCGTAGGCAGCCATGGACGCGGAAGTATTTCCAGTGGATACGCAGGCGACGCGCCGCATCCCCAGCGCGCGAGCCTGGGCGACGCCGCAGGTCATTCCGTTGTCTTTGAACGATCCGGTCGGGTTGAATCCCTGATGCTTGAACGCGATGCTGTCGAGGCCTGCATACTTGGCGACACTTGACGAGCCGGGGAAATCCAGGAGCGGCGTGTTGCCTTCGCGCAGCGTGGTGACATGCGAGTAATCGTCGAGAAAGGGAAACAGCTCGCGATAGCGCCACACGCCGCTGGTGTCTAAAGGCTGGTTACTCATCCGCCGTTCGCGAAAGGTGCGTTTCAGGGATTCGCTATCGGAGGGCCGATCCGCGTAGACGACTTCGATGAGTCCGCCGCAGGTGGGACAGTTGTAGAGCACCTGGTCGATCGCGAATCGCGCACCGCATGCAGTGTTGAAACATCTGAGTTGGGTCATGGTTGGGCTGTCGCCATTGTTTGCGCGCGCCCTGACGGGCGCGCCTCAATGAGGGCCGCTTGCGCATCGGATGCGGGAACGGTCATAGTTTTATTCTGCGTCATATTGGAGGAGCTTGTTTGAGAAAAAGTGAATGCGCATGTTGGCAGGGCATGGCCCTGCCCCACGTGAATGTGGCCCACTCAGCATGATCTCCGTTCATCTCGAATCCGGACGGGTTGAGGTCCGACGTAAGGCTGTGCCGCGGATCGCGCCGGGTTTCGCGCGCATCCGGCTGATCGCCGCGGGAATCTGCTCGACCGATCTGGAACTTCAGCGGGGTTACTATGGCTTTCGCGGTACACCGGGTCATGAATTCGTCGGAGAAGTGACCGAAGTCAGCCCTGGAGACGGAGATTCGGCATCGGCAGGCGACAAGATCGCGTGCCCCACTCAACCGGCAGGCGACAAGATCGTGTGCCCCACCGAGTGGATCGGGCAACGCGTTGCGGGCGAGATCAATCTCGCGTGTGGACGCTGCGAGTGGTGCGAACGCGGGTTGGGCCGGCATTGCCCTACTCGAAAGGTTTTAGGCATCGTGAGGCATGCCGGTGCGTTTCAGGAGTTTCTTACGCTGCCGATCCGCAATCTGCGCCGCGTGCCTCGCTCGATTTCCGATGAGCACGGGGTGTTCATCGAACCGGTTGCGGCGGCTTGCGAGATTCTGGATCAGGTTGCGATCGCGAAGGGCGCACGAGTTGCAGTGCTGGGGGATGGCAAGCTGGGGCTGTTGATCGCGCAGGTGTTGCAGGCGAGCGGAGCGGAGGTGCACCTGCTCGGCCGGCATCGCCACAAGTTGAAGATCGCCGATCGCGTGGGGATCGCGACGGAAATGGTGCGCACGAAGTTGCCCTCGCGAGCGTATCGTGTGGTTGTCGACGCGACTGGTTCGGCTACCGGTTTGGCTGCAGCCATCACGATGTGCGAGCCACGGGGCACGGTGGTGATGAAGTCGACGGTGCATGGACTGGTGGGCATCGACGCGGCGCCGGCAATCGTAAACGAGATTACGCTGGTCGGTTCGCGGTGCGGCCGATTCGAGCCCGCGATCAAATTGCTCGCGTCGGGAAAGGTGCGGGTGGGCGATCTGATCTCGGAGGAATTTTCGCTGGATCGGGCGGGGGAAGCGTTCGCGCGGGCGGGAACGAGGGGGATTTTGAAGGTGCTGCTGCGACCGGAAAAGCCGAGATGACTCTCGGCTCAGCAGGCCTGGCGGCCCGCGCCACGTCGAATCGCTTGGAAAGTGCGCATCAATCCGGCACGTTAGAATTAGCAGATGCTCCGCCGCGTCGCGTTTCTTGGCCTGGTCTCGATTGCCTGGCTGTGCTGTGGGTCGTGTTCGGTCAAGAAATATGCGGTCCATCAATTGGGCAGCGCGCTCGACGGCCTGGGCGACAGCATGGGATCGGATGACGATGCGGAGCTGGTCCGCGCGGCGCTTCCGTTCAGTCTCAAACTGGTTGAGACTCTGCTGATCCAAAGTCCTCGCGACAAAGACCTGCTTTTGAATGCGACCAGCGGATTCACCAAGTACGCGTACGCGTTCGTTCAAGAGGACGCGGATGAAGCCGAGGATGCAGACCGCGTTCGCGCCACGGCGCTGCGCGCGCGCGCCTGGAAGTTGTACCTTCGCGCCCGCGATTACGGCATGCGGGGGCTGGAGGTGAGTCATCCCGGGTTTTCGCAGCGGCTGAAATCCGATCCAAAGGGCGCGGTAAATGAGTTGAAGAAAACGGACGTGCCGTTCATGTACTGGACCACGCTATCGTGGGCGGCCGCGCTTTCGGTTTCGCGCGATTTCGGAATGCTTCCCGAAATCCCGCGTTTCGAAGCGCTGGCGCAGCGCGTGGTGGAAGTGGACGACGCCTACGAGGAAGGCGCGATTCACGGATTCCTGATCACTTATGAGATGTCCCGGTTGAACCCGCGGCCGGACCGGCTGGCGATCGCGAAAGAACATTTCGATCGGAACATGGCGTACGCCAACGGTCACCAGGCGGCGCCGCTGGTGGCTTACGCGGAAAACGTGCTGGTGGCGCAGAAGAATCGCGAAGCGTTCCAAACCATGCTGCGGGAGGCGATCCGAATGGACCCCAACAAGTGGCCCGAGCATCGCCAGTTGAATCTGGTGATGCAGCGTCGCGCGCGGTGGCTGCTCAGCCGCATCGACAAATTATTTCCGAAATGATTTTGGCGCGGCGCGGGAAAAAGAACACCGCTTGTCTCAGCGACAGTCGCATCGAAGGCAACTGGCGCTGAGAAGAAGCGGGGAGGAGGAGAGATTTTGTTTTCGTTGACAGGACCAGAATACGGGGCGGGTCGCGAAAACAAAATGGATCGTTCGATGGGTTTTTGTACTGGGCCCTTCCGGGCTTTCGCTGGACCCTGAGTTCTGGTACAAGGATTATCTTCCAGCGTGCGAATACCAAGCCATGGCGAGCTTCCCGTAGGCCGCCAGGGCAAGGGCGGCCAAGCCGAGAAAGCTGCCGAACGGCAGTTCGTAGGTAGACGCTTTTTTGCGGGTGGCGAAAATGAAAATGAGCCCGCCAACGGCACCTAACAGCGACGCCAGGATCAGCGTGAGGAGGGCCGATGGCAATCCCAGGAACGCGCCGATCATGCCGATCATTTTCACGTCGCCGAGTCCCATGCCTTCGCGATGGCGGATGCGTTCGTAGAGCGCGGCGATCAGCCAGATCAGTCCGCTGGATACGGCCGCGCCGAGAAGAGATTCGCCGATGGATCGGCCGGCCGGTCCCAGGTATGGGCCCAGGAAAAGATGCGCGATTCCCGGGTCCATCGGCACGAACGCCGCGAACACAATGCCCAGTCCGATTCCGCCGAGGGTGAACTCGTCCGGCAGGATGCGTTCCTCAAGATCGGTGGCGATGAGCGCGATCAGGATCGCGGCGAAGATCGCGAATTTGGCGGCTGTCAAAGTGAAGCCGCCGAACGCCGCGGCGCAGATCGCGAACGCGAGGCCGGTCGACAGTTCGACCAGTGGATATCGCAACGGAATTCGCTCGTGGCAATGGCGGCAGCGCCCGCGCAGGAGGACGAAGCTAAAGAGCGGAATGTTGTCGTACCAGGCGATGGTCTTTTCGCAGCCGGGGCAGAAGGATCGCGGTTGGACCACGGAAAGGTCGCGCGGCAGGCGGAAGACGCAGACGTTCAGGAAGCTGCCGATCAGGAGTCCGGCGAGGAAGGCGATGATCACATCCGGCATCGCATCACCTCCTCATAGACCTGCTTCGTTTTCTCAACCATTATGTCGGTCGTGAAATTCTTCTCCACCCGTTCCCGCCCGCGGAGTCCCATCTCCTCCGCCTCTCGCGGGTTCGCGAGCAGCCGCCGAATCGCGGGCTCGAAATTGTCGCCATGCACCAGCAGCCCCGTTTTTTCATGCTCCACTGCTTCAGGCAGGCCGCCGACGTTGCTCGCGATGACCGCAACGCCGGCCGCCGCGGCCGCTAATGCCGCCGATCCGAGTCCCTCCATATCGCTACGATAGACGAAGACGCTTGCGGTATGGAGATCAGACCACAGGTTCTTTGTCAGGTGAATCGGAATCCCTGGGATCTCGACGGGCTTCGACGCTAGCGCAACTATACGCCCCGGCTCGCGTTTCGTCGATCTGGTTGGAACCGGCACTCCGTCATGCACCACGCGAATCGCGCCGATCCCGGCCTCCTCAAGCTGCGTCTTCACGAATTGCGAAACTGCGATGTACATCGCCGGCCGCTGGTACTTCCATCGCGAGAGAATCGATTGCCCAATCGGAAATCCCACACGGCGCGACACCACCACGGGCAACCTCCAGTATTTCAGCAACGCGAGCGTGTGTGCGCGCGCATCGTGCGCGTGAATTAATTCCTCCCACCGGGAATACCCGGCAGTTCGATATTCGTACGGCGTTTCCTTGTAGAGTTCGATCCCGCGGATTCCCGCTTCAGCCGTCAGCCTCTCACTCCGCGTCTTCAGCCTCGCATCGCTCAACTTTTCGACCAAATACAAAACCTGCCACTGTCCGCCTCGCATCTCGCGACCTGTATCCACATGCAGTGTGTTCATTTTGGAAAGCGCCTCCTTTGGTCGCGGCTGATAAGAACGAGCGCTCCATTCTGTCGCGCCTCAAAACCGCTCCCTTTGGTCGCGGCTCGTAAAAACGAGCGCTCCATTCTGTCGCGCCTCAAAACCGCTCCCTTTGGTCGCGGCTCGTAAAAACGAGCGCTCCATTCTGTCGCGCCTCAAAACCGCTCCCTTTGGTCGCGGCTCGTAAAAACGAGCGCTCCATTCTGTCGCGCCTCAAAACCGCTCCCTTTGGTCGCGGCTCGTAAAAACGAGCGCTCCATTCTGTCGCGCCTCGAAACCGCTTCCTTTGGTCGCGGCTCGCAACAACAACAGCTAGCGCCCTGGGCTCATGAACCGGGCCTTCGCGTACTTCACGAAGTTATACAGCGCCGCCATGTTGGCGATCGCGAGCCCTTCCACGCCGTCTAAAAATCCCAGCTTGACGAAATACGTCTGGAAAAAAGTCCAGGGCGGCTCGAAAACCAGCCTTCCCAACCTCACCTTCTCTCCGGAGGCGAGCAACTGCTCCGCCGCGAGGGTGGTGTACCGGTCCATGGTCTTCAAATGTTCCGACAGAGACTCGCAGGTGAAGTGCAGCAGGTTCGAATCGAGGTGACCTACGCGTCCGTCCACCGTGACCGATTCGTGAACGAAGTCGCCGACCCATTGGGCTTTGTTCCGATCATACAGACGCACCTTTCGATCCGGATACCAGCCCGAATGCCTGATCCAGCGGCCCAGATATTGCGCCATGCGCGGCATGGTGTACGCGTCGAACCGCGGACCGTTTTTCTTGAGCTGCCACAACTCACCTTCCAGAGCCTCGCTCAAGGATTCATCGGCGTCGATCGAAAGAATCCAATCATGCGAGGCTCGTTCGGCTGCGAAATTCTTCTGCTTCGCGTAGCCCGGCCATGGACTTTCGACGACGCGCGCGCCCAGCTTCCCGGCGATCTCCACTGTACGGTCGTTCGACCCGCTGTCGATCACCACGATCTCGTCGGCACAGCGCAGGCTTTCGATAGCGCGCGGCAAGTTGCGCTCTTCGTTGTAGGTGATGATGGTGGCGGAGATTTTCACAAGCCCGCGGTGCGAATCGGTGCAAGAGTGAAGGTCAGCAGAAAAATAATGAGCGCGGCCAGACCCAGCCAGCGTCGCGTGGGGCTCAGCTTAGCCGGATCGATAATGGTCGGATGGCGCATGCCGACCAGTAGCAGCACCACTGCCCACAGCAGCCACATGTATCCGACGCGATACTCGCTGGTGAACAACTGCACCGCGCCGAGCGCGGCGAGGGCAGCCACGAAGAATCTCGACAGGATGCGCGTGCGTTCCCCCAGGAACGAGTAGAGAATGTGGCCTCCGTCCAGTTGCCCGATGGGCAGCAGATTCAGCGCCGTCGCCAGCAATCCCACCCACGCCGCGCGCGCCACCGGATGCAGATAGATATTGACGATGGGCGTGTGCGGAAAAATCATCCATTCGAACAAGCGCAAGGCCAAAGGCGTTCCAAACAGCAGCTCGCCTTGCGTGCCGATCCCCGGCACGAGTTTCGACATTGAAACGCCGGCCGCCATGGGCAGCAGCAGCGCTGCGAATCCGGCCAGCGGGCCGCCGATTCCGATGTCAAACAGAACCCGTCTCGAAAGAATGGCCGAGCGGATGCGGATGAACGCGCCCAAGGTTCCGATCAGGGTCGGCGCGGGAATGAAGAACGGCAGCGAGGCGTCGACGCGGTAGTAGCGGGCGGTGAGATAATGCCCCATCTCATGCGCGAGCAGAATCGCGAGCAGCGTGAGAGAAAAGGGAAGTCCGTCGAGGAGATAACCGGGATCGTGCCACATGCGCACGTAGCCGTAAAGGTCGGAGTCGAAATCGAATGGACGGCTTTCCGCGAAGCTGTGCGCGAGGCCGGCGCCCACCACGGTGGTGGTCATGAGCGTCAGCAAGAATAAGAGCGCGTGCAGCCAATACCGGTCACTTGAGTGCGAGCGTGAGCGCGGCGGATCCCAGGCCAACTCGCCGAATAAGCTGGGATTCAGGGTCGCGGGACCACTTGGATTAACAGCGGGGAGCGCGCCGGGTGTCGCGTTGGAGCTTGCGGCCGGCGGAGTGTAACCCGTCGGGGTATAAGGCTGGTCCGACACAAACTTCGCCGCGCGCTATTGCAGCGTCTGCAGCTCCTTGCCGGGCTTGAATCGCACGGCTTTGCCCGGCGGAATCGCGACCTCCGCGCCGGTGCGCGGATTGCGGCCGATGCCGGTTTTGCGCGGGCGCACGTTGAAGATTCCGAAGCCGCGCAGTTCGATGCGCTCGCCGCGGCCGAGAGCGCGCTTCATGCTCTCGAACACGGTTTCGACCGCCATCTCGGCTTTCGTCTTGGTGATGCCGGTCTTGCCGACCACTTCGTTGATGATATCGAGTTTGATCACAGCCGCCTCCTTGCCCGTCACCGCAAACAGCCGAAACTCCGTTCGGGCAGCGCCCGAAACCCCCATTCGGGCAGGGCCCGAAACCCCCTTCGGGCGGAGCCCGAAACCCCATGATAGGATTAGGGTTAATCACTTGTCAAGCGGGCTTTTTTCACGTGAGCTTTCTCCAAGGCTTCGTCCTGACGCATTTCGCCGCGCCTGCGCGATGTTCCCAACCGGGGTCGCCGTGGTCACGACACTCGCCCCGGATGGAGCGCCGCACGGCCTCACCATGAACTCATTCTGCTCGCTGTCGCTCGATCCGCCGCTGGTGATGGTGGCGATTGCGCGCGACTGTGTGTTCCTAAGGTTCTTCGAATCGAGCGGGCACTTTGCGGTCAATATTCTGACGGAGGCGCAGTGCGATTTGTCGAATCGATTCGCGCAACTCCCCGAGGGCCGGTTTGCGGGCGTCGCGTGGCGAAATGGAGTAACCGGATCGCCATTGATTGAAGGGTCGCTGGCGGTGGTCGAATGCAGGACGGTGCAGGTGATGGATGCGGGGGATCATCGGGTGTTGATTGGGGAAGCCGTCGCGGTGGAGGTGGGGGAGGGGAAGCCGTTGGTGTTTTTCGGGAGCGGGTACGCGGAGTTGGGATGATGTGGCTATCCGCCGCACGGTGTCATTCAAGCACAGCCAGAAAGTAATACGATTTAGTTCGCGGTTGGTTTCTCCGCGTGGTCTATCACCAGAACCTTTGCCGCTATCTTGCTTTTCTCCAGCTTCAGACCCAGTTCCTCCTGGATGGCGGTGGTGATCATCGGCGCGGAGCTTGCATCGGCCTGGGTTGGGTTCAACACGAACATGACGTTGTAATCGAAGGTCCCCGTGAGTCCTGTGCGATCCCGGATGGGAGCCCGCATCCGCCCGGTGAGCTGGTTGATTAACTGCTCCATGGACGATCCCTTACCAATCAGATGGGCGACGCGGTCGGCGCCGACGAACAAGGTGGAGGTGCCTGACGGGAACGGGTTTCCGTCGACGGCGATCTTGCTATCCGGGCTGGCCGGCTTCATCTTCGAACCGCCTTTGGCGGCCACCAGATCGTACCCAGCGAGTTCTCTGGTTTCCCAGTGCACCCTGAGCTTAAACCTGTCTTCAAGCAGTGTCTGAAACATCAGGTGGAGATCGGCGTCGCTGACCGCACTGGGCGCTATCGCATCGATGTCGAACGCGGTGTCGGAATCCAGAAGGCCGTTCTTGTCAGCGATCTGGTAGACGGAATTTCCGACACTGTAAGCATAGTCGACGAACATGCCCAAACTCGCATTGTGCATCCAGACCCGGTCGCCGGACCGGCGGGGAGCGGGGTCGGTCACCATATAGGCCTTGTTCACTTTGATGGACGCGACTTCGAACGACGGACGGTTTGGCGTGGCTTGGCCGAACAGACACGACACTGACGCGAGCGCGAAGAGTACGAAGGTGGCGGTTCTTCGCATAACCGTGCGTCCCGAAGCTGTGGGCCGCCCACTAGGCTGAAGTACGTCAACGCAAACACTTATCAATGAGCGCATCTACACGGCTCATCCTGCTCAGCCACAACTCGTCGCGATGGCGCAAGCCGTCCAACGTTTTCTTGTCCAGCGTGTCGCAGGCCAATTCCGACTCCCATAGCCGATCGATCTGGCGGGAGCGCTGGTCCATCTTCTCAAGAATCCTGAATAGCTGCTCGCCTTTTTTGATGTCTATGCCGTCGGCCTGCACTGAGCCACTGTATCACTTGAACGAGCCGGTTACGGGAAGCACTGAACAACGCATTCGTGAAGACCGCTCCCTCGTGCGCAACTGCGCGTTGGCTCCAAGACCGGAGCCAAATGGTCGCGGCTCGGTAACGTCGCGGCTCGTTATGCACCCGAGCGCTTGCGGATCTCGATATTCAGTCGCTTGATCTTCTGATTCAGCGTCGACAGCGGAATGTGCAAGGCCTCGGCCGCGGCGGTCTGGGACCATTCCGAGGTCTCGAGTTGCTCCATGATTTTGCGACGCTCGAAGTCCGCGACGATCTCGAACAGCGACGCGTCGGCGGCCAGGCGGCCGCTGGCATCGCGCCGGATGCGCAGTCCGCGGGCTTCGAGAAGATGCTCGGGGAGAACGTCGACGGGAACCTGCGGCTGCGAAGCCAGAACCACGGCGCGCTCGACCACGTTTTCGAGTTCCCGCACATTTCCCGGCCAGGAGTGATCCATCAGAATCTGCATCGCGTCCGGTTCGAAGTACAGACGCGACCGCCCGGCTTCGTCCAGGAACTTTTCGTTCTCGCGGCAGTATTTCGTGAAGAAATGATCGACCAGCGCGGGAATGTCCTCCTTGCGGTCGCGCAGCGCCGGCATCGCCAGGTTGATCACGTTCAGCCGGTAATACAGATCCTCGCGAAACTTGCCCTCTTCCACCAGGCGCTTCAGGTCCGCATTGGTGGCCGCGACAATTCGCACGTCCACCTTGATGGTTTCGGTGGACCCCAACGGCATGAACTCGCGTTCCTGGATTACGCGCAGGAGTTTGGTCTGGGTTTCGAGGGTAACCGAACCCACCTCGTCGAAAAAAATAGTTCCGCGATTGGCGATTTCGAAATAGCCTTTTTGCGCGACCACCGCGCCGGTGAACGCGCCCCTCGTGTGCCCGAAAAGATGCGATTCGAGCAGATCCGGCGGCACCGACCCGGAATGCACCGGCAGAAACGGATGCGCGGCGCGCGCGGAATGCGCGTGAATCGCGTTGGCGATCAATTCCTTTCCGGTTCCGGTTTCGCCGGTGATCAAAATAGTGGCGCGGCTGGGGGCGACCTGCGCGACCAGATCCAGAATCTTCAGCATCCGCTCGCTCTTGCCGACGATGTTGGGGAAACTATAGCGCTGCTTCAGGGCGCGCTTGAGCTCGATGTTTTCGCGCTCCAGGCGGCGTTTCGAGATCATGCGCTCGATCTCGATCAGTAGCTTCTCGTTGTCCCAGGGCTTGGAAAAATAATCGCTCGCGCCGCGCTTCAAGGCGTCGACGGCGACCTGAATCGATCCATACGCGGTGATCAGAAATACCGGCGTTTCCTGATCGCGCGCGCGAATTTCTTCGAGCACCTGCATGCCGCTCTTATCCGGCATCATCAGGTCGAGCAAAACCAGATCGAAGGTAGACTGCTCCAGGCGTTTTAAGCCCTCGGCGGCATTGCCGGCGAGTTCGACGCGATAATTTTCGCCGGTGAGCAGAGCCTCCAGACCCTCGCGAATGTCGGGTTCGTCGTCGACCACCAGAATCCGGCCGCGCTCCGCTTCGCCGATCAGCACATCTGGGGGGAAATTCGCCGCCGCGTCGGACACTACTGGATCATCCTATCCGAGGTTACAGTGTGTCCAACGGAGGGGGCGGAAGCTTGCGCGGGGCTGGCCATCTGGTTTGAGCTGAGGTGGGAGGGATTCGTGGGAGATACGGCGGACGCGGCCATAGAGGCGGCAGTAATGGGCTCGGCGGGAACCAGTTCGGGGCGCTTCACGGGCGCGTCGCCTTTCCCTAACTGCTCGCGTTTCACGGGCTGCGCCTCGGGGAAGGAAAGCGCGAAACGCGTGCCGGCTCCCGGTTCACTGGTGACCTCGATATCGCCGCCATGCTCGCGCACGATCCCGTAGCTCACCGATAGCCCCAGGCCGGTGCCCTTTTTCGCCATTTTTGTGGTGAAGAACGGATCGAAAATGCGCTCCAGATTCTCGCGCACGATTCCCGCGCCGGAATCGGCGACCGTCACTTTCACCAATCCGTCGGCGCTGCTGGTGGAGAGCGCCAGAACGCCTCCCGATTCCATCGCGTCGCGGGCGTTGAGAAGGAGATTCAGAAACACCTGCTGCAATTTTCCAGGATTCCCTTTGATGCGCGGCAGGTTTTCGTCGAGGGCCAGCCGCACCTCGATCGCGGCCTGGTGGAGTTGATGCTCCAGCAGCGTCAGCGTTTCGCGAATCACCTTATTCAGCTCGACCGAAACAAACTCGGTCGGCGAGGTGCGCGAGAAGTTCAACAACGAATTGACGATCTCGCTCGCGCGGAAGGTTTGCCGCGCGATCTTTTCGAGCAGCGGCGCCTTTTGCGCATCGCCCGAGATCTGCTTGGCGAGCATCTGCGCATAGGTGGAGATTACCGCGAGCGGCGTGTTCACCTCGTGTGCGACGCCGGCCGCCAGCAACCCGATGGAGCTCAACTTATCCGCCTGCACCAGCTTCTTTTCCAGTTCGGAGCGATCCGTGATGTCGTCGAAAATGATCAGGCGGCCGATGCGATGGCCTTCGCGGGAAACCAGCGGCGCGACCGCGAGATTGAGCATGGCGTCGCGAGTCCCGGCTCCGGCCGCCCGCAACGCAAACTTGTAGATATTGTGAACGCCGGCTTCGCCGCTGACACCTTCCAGCTCTTCGTAAAGGTCGGGCGGCAACAGGTCGCGAAGCTTGCGCCCCACAGCCGCCGCGCGAGAAATCCCGGTAAGCTTTTCGATCTGCGAATTCCAGCTCTCCACGCGATCGTCCAGATCCGCCGCCAGGATCCCGACGTTGATCGATTCCACGATGTTTTCCGAAAATTCCTTGAGCCGCTCGTACTCTTCGGCCTTCAGCGCCAGCGACCGGTACAACATCGAATTATCCACCGCGATCCCGACGTAGCCCGAAAGGGTGACTAACAGTTCGACGTCCTCGCTCGAAAGAAAATCGCCGCTATCGGTCCGGCTGACACCTAAATACGCGATGGTCCGGCCGCGGGCCGAGCACGGCAGGTAATAGGTCAGCTCCAGCTCGGAAATGGACCGGCGAACCGACGTCGGCATCTCCTGCCACACTACGTCGATCGAGTGGCGCGTGCGCTCGAAAAATAGGTACGGACGCGTTGGGTTGGGACTCAGGAAGCTCAAGTCCAGGCCATACGGAACATTGTCGGTCTGCTTGCCGCTGCGATTGCTGGCCAGTTCCAGATGGAAACCGCCCTGGGCTTCGTCCCACACGAAAAACGCAACGTGCCGGATGCCCAGCGTGCGGATCAGCCGGTCGGCGACGCTTTCAAGCATCTCCGCGAGATCGGTGGGCGACCCCAGTTCGCGCGCGAATTCGATCAGCGTGCGCCGATAGTCGTAGCGATCCTTATAGAAGTAATACCGGTCGAGCTGCTCCTGAATCCAATTGCGGATCGGCTGGAACAGGAACGCGGCGAACAGGATCAGCACCACCATGGTGGTGCCGTTGAGTTCTGCCGCCCGGCTCACGGCGAAGATCATCGTGTAGAAGATTCCCAGCACGGCGAGCGTCGCCAGCGTATAAACGTAGCCTTCCTGGAAAATCAGGTCGACATCCATCAGCCGGTAGCGCAGGATTGCGTACGCCCAGGTGAGCGGAATCAGCGGCAGCGAAAGCACCGCCAAATTCATCGCATGCGTCGGCGCTACGCCCATCAGGTACGGAATCGCATAGATCAGAGAAAACGGCAGGACTCCGACCAATGCGCCATTGCGCAGCCAGGTCAACTGCCGGCGCACCACCGGATCCTCCGCGTGCCGAAGCTGGAACGCCACCACGACGCCGCCCGCGAAATACATCGCGCACAGAAATGCGAGCCATGCGCGATCCAGTAGCCACCGCACTTCGATCAGTGGAGCATCGCTGCGCAGGAATCCATATTCGAATCCGAAATGCGTCGCCAGCAGCGCCAATCCCGGCAGGTACACCAGTAGCGCCAGCCCGCGCCGCCGGATCCACTTTTGCGGCTCCGGAAATACAAAGCAGAAATGCAGGAACAGCGTGGGGGCCAGAAACCAAGCCACTACGTTCCCCAGGTAGATGACCTTGTCGAAATTGTTCAGCTTGCCGGTATAGTGGAAGGCGGACAACACGAAGCTCGCCAGGCACAGCAGATAGAAATGCAGCGCGCGCGGAGCATTTCTGCGTCTGAAATACACAAACAGCCCGATCGCCAGGTACACGGCGGCCACGGCGTATTGATAAAAGATGGTCGAGTCGCGCTCGGCTTCGCCGATGCGGACCTTCACCGGGAATGGCTCGCTGCCGCCTCGCCGGATCTCGTATTCCACGGTCTTCCATGAGCCCTCGGTGGCTAACGCCTGCGTGGCCTCACTTGCAGTCCCGATACGAAAGCCTTCGATCGAGATCAGCGCGTCGCCAATCCTGAGTCCCGCTTTGGTACCCGGGCTGTTCGGCGCGATGTAGGTCGCGACTACCCGATCGCCATTCTTGCCCGCTCCGGCTTGGTCCGTCCCGGTCTGGTCGGTCCACGTCACCCCGTCGTCGGGCAGGTGATAGCGGCTCTGCTGCTGGAAATTGATGGCCGCGGCGAGCACTGCCGCCACGGTGACGATCACCAGCAGGGCGCTGACGAATTGGAGCTTGAGCTCTTTCATCGGAAGCTCGTCATCTTCGTGACGCTCGTCTTCTTAGTGACGCTCGTCTTGTCGGTCGCGCGTATCATCATGGAACACGCGTGTCTTCCCGGGTCCGCCTATTTATGCGATGCGCGGAGACACAAATCCCCACCTTCTTTGTAGCACGCAAAAGACCACCCCAACATGACCCTATAATCGGGTGCTTTTGATTGATACTACAGCAGTTGTGTGATCGGATCAATGAATATCGCTACCGTTTTCGGGAGATTGGGATACAGGGATGTGTAGACTTGCGACAGATCGGATGGCAGCGGATTCACGCCGATGCACACTTGCGGAATCTATTGAGCGGCGTTTAGGCGGCTGCGGAAGGCGCGGAATATGTTCGAGCCCAGGTAAAACGCAGCGGCAATCGCTACGAGCAGCGCGAGACGGATCGGAAATCCAAGCGACATCGAGGGGCCGCCTTGTCCGTCGCGTATTAATAGTGGCGAAAGAGTTGCGGTGGTTGCGAAAACCACGAACCATCTAATAGCCTGAAGACCTTCAATCTTCGCCACCCATGACCAAAGCATGCCTGCAATCAAGAGAAAGAGTCCTGTCAACGCGGTAGCCCACGCCAGATCCGGAAGAACTTTCATTATGCTCAGCTCCGACTGAATGACCCGAGCAACCAGAGTGGTGTAGGAGTTACAAACACCCCAGAGGACCCAGAACTGCAAGAGAGCCAGGATGGGACCCGCGAGGAAGCGGACGGTCGGAAGGAGCCTTGTGAAGATCATCGGCACGATATCGGCTCCCTCTTGCGGAGACTTTAGGGAGTTCCCGCAAAAACCTTCGGCTTTCTCAGTTACGTCGTCAGCTCCGAAGCCTCCAGGTTCCGATAATCCGGCGTCCGCTTCGAAGCGCGCGTCAAGGCCGGAAAGCTGGATGCGCTGGCAGAGCGCGCATTACTGGAACATGCGTCCGGCCGGTCAACTGAGCTTTGATTCACGATCGCGTAGAATGCGCTTCACGTCGCGCTTGCCACGGAGCACGGCCATGATCCGGATCGGTCTCACGTCGGGCTGATATACGATCAGGAACGAGTACAATGGGAAAAATAAGACAGCGCGCTTTGTAAGATCCTTCCGCGTGTGCCCTTGCCCTGGCATCCTGCCTAGGGACGCGAACGTAGCGTGAAATTCCCTTTCAATGCGATTGGCAAGATCGACGCTGTCCCGAGCGATCCGTTGCCACACTTCAAAAAGTCATTCTCGGCCTCCGCAGAAAACGTCGTGATGCGACGCCATCAACGCTTCTGATCACGAAGCCACGCCGCCTTACGCTTCTCCATCTCGGCAACTGATTCCTCAGCCGAAAAGAATTCGCCACGCTCGAATTGGCCGAAAGCCCGCTCGATCTTTTCCGATACCTCGGCCTTGTGGTCGTGAAGCCACTCATCCTCTGACCGCAGCACCTCCAAGGCTCGTTCGATGACTTGGTCGGGATTCTCGTAGGCGCCCGACTCAATCACCTCCGCAATCACCCGTTCGTGTTCAGGCCGCAGAGTAATGCTCATGATTCCGATTGTCCCAGAACCGCAGCTCCCGTTGGTCTAACCTTATTTCGCCGACTGGATCTTCACCAGCGGCTCGCGCTGCTCGGTCGGCACGGTCGACTTGATGGTCTGCGGATTCCGCCAGAAATCGAAATACGACACGTAATGCACGCAGCTCACGGTGCAGTAAGGGGCGCAGGATTTCTCGGTGTAATACTCGCGGCGAATATCTTCGCGCGTGTATTCGGCGAGCGGTTTCGCCGGATAGCCCCGCTGCTGCGAGCAATAATGCACCAGCCCGTCCTCGCAGATATACATGTAGCGAGCCCCGGCGCGGCAGCGCCAATTATTGGGCTTGCCCTGCGCGATCGCGTCCTGGAAGAAGTTCAGCCGCGCGAAATGCCGGTTCTCCATCGCCTTCATTTCGTGATAAACCGCGCGCTCGCGATCGCCCAGCGGCCGTAGCTGTCCGTCGCCGTCGTGAATGATGCCAACTGTCGACGAGAATCCCAGTTCCAGCGCTCGCCGACCCACCACCAGGGCATCGTCGGGATTATGAATCCCGCCGCCGACCACCGAATTGATGTTCACGTGAAATTCGGCGTGCTCCGCCAGAATCTGGAGCTTCTTGTCGAGCACTTTGAGGCTCTTCTTCGACACATCGTCCGGCATGACATTGTCGATCGAAATCTGCAAATGATCCAGGCCGGCGCGATTCAGCCGCTTCACGCGCTCAGGGACCAGCAGATAGCCGTTGGTGATCATGCCGGCGATGACGCCGCGGCGCCGCATGGCCGCGATGATCTCGTCGAGGTCGGGATGCAGCATCGGCTCGCCGCCCGATAGCGTCAGGATGCTGGTGCCCAGGTCGGCCAGGCGGTTGATGCGCTCGATCATCACCTCGGTGGGGACGGGCGGGGAAAAATCGTCGTATTCGTTGCAGTAAGTGCAGGCCAGGTTGCAGCGGCGAATGGGAATGATGTGCGCCATGATGGGATGGCGCGTGGAGGCTGCCCCCTTCACGACGACGCGAGCTTCGCGCAGCCCACGCGTGAGGCTTTTCCATCGGCGGCGCAATCGAAAAGCGGTGTCTCGCATCGGACAACCCCATTAAACCATACTGTTGCGCAGATCTATACCGATCCGGCCTGGGAGGCGAATTTCGACCGTCGAACGGCGGTTAACGACCTGCGACCGCAGCGTATTCAAGCCCCATCCGTCAGGTTGGGGCTTCCTCGACAGTCCGCCTACCAACTAGGCCGGTCGCAGACTTCCGCACTCTGGCTCCCACCTTCTTGAGTCGTCTGTTAGCCCCGCCGCCCGACCGCCACGGATTCGACTGAGAGCATTTCCCTGATCTCCGCACTCATTGGTTGTGATGCGCCGAGCAATCCCGATCCTGGCGTCAGGTTTGATTCTGATCCTGCTCACGATCCTATTGGGCACGGCGTTGGCGACGCCTTTAAAGGCGCAGGACCCGGCGATTCTCCAGGTTCACGTGGTCGAAGGGGATGGCGCGGTGTATGCGGTGGGGTCCAGGGCGACCAAGGGCATCGCCATTCAGATCACCGATGAGACCGGAAAGCCGGTCGACGCCGCGACCGTCAGCTTCCGACTGCCCGACAACGGATCGACCGGGACGTTTGCCAATGGCTCCAAGACCGAGATCGCCACCACGCGGGCGGATGGCCGTGCGTCGGCATGGGGGATGCAGTGGAATCGATCGCCCGGATTGCTGGAGATTCGGATCACGGCGGTAAAGGGACAGACGCGCGCGGGAATTCTGTGCTCGCAATATCTGACCGATGCGCCGGACGCCAAAGCCAGCGCCGGCGGCTCTCACAATCTCGGTGGCAGCCATAAGTGGTTGTGGATTGCGGTCGCGGTGGCGGGCGCCGCGGGTGGAGCGGTCGCGGCGGTGGCGATTGGCGGAAAAACGTCCGCGGGTTCGGCGGCGTCCACGGCAGCGGTTACCATCGGGACGCCCACTATCTCGCTGGGGCATCCATGAGGCTACCCATGAGAAATTCTGCGCTTCGTGTCGTGGGGCAGGCAATTCACGTTGTTTGTGTCCGTTCCGGACGGCCTGCGGCCGGCTTTCAGCCGGCTGGACCGGAGGGAAAGCACGCCAGCAGGCTGTCAACCCTTACAGTAGTAGTCGCATTTCTCGGCGGCGGCTGCGCGTGGGCACAAATTCAGCAGCCTCAACTCGGCGCGATGCTGACAGGCGATGGCTCGCCGCGGGCCGTCTTCGGAGTCACGGGCAGCGTGACCCTCGGCGCCGCTCCTTCCGTCGGTCCAGCGTCAGGCAGCGTTCTGTCCATCCTCAACATGGGATGCTCGCGGAGGCTCTGTCTGGTGAAGATGGATTCAGCGCTCATGTCTTTCCCGGCGTCACCGGCGTCACCGGCGGCCCAAGTGCCCACGGTTTTCAACGCGCCCGCAGGTCCCGCGCTGTTCTGGTTCGAGAGCTCCACAACCACCGGGACGTCCGCGCTGGTTTATTTTCCCCGCTCGCGCCAGCTCGCGCGATGGCAGAACAGCCAACTTTCACCAGTCGATTTCGACATAACCGGAGACATTCTCTCGATTGGCGAGGCCACGGACGGGGCGCTCCAGTTCGCCGTTCGCACCCCGGTCGGAACCTGGATCGTGCGAAACGGGGACGTACTGGTCGAATCGCTGGATGCGTCGTCTGGATCATTGGGTCCGCCGGGTCCGGTGAGCTCAGTGCTCCTGCTCCATGGCGGCGTGCTGTTTGGAACCAGCGATGGGTTGATCTTGCGGCGGCCCGATCAGAGCGAGCTGGTCTTTAAGGTGGGGCGCACGGAGGCGGCAGAGCAGGGTTTAACACACGGGTCGACCCATGGGTCAACAAACGGATTGACAGCGGCTCCCGAACCGCAGCCTTCAGGTAGCGAAGTGCCTCGACTTGAGCCGATCACGCTCTCCTGGCTAGGCGAAAACTACGTTCAGGTGCGGGTGCGCGGATCGGATGGGGATTACACGAACTACGCGCTGCGCGTCGACCTCGGCCATGAGCGATTGTTCTTGCTGCCGGAACCGGAGCCGGAGCCGCAGCCATGAGTGGAACCCAAGCACAACGGGACCCGCGGCTATGCAAGGCCATGCGCGGGCTGATGGCGCTTGCGATTCTGGCGGCGCTGCTCCCGGCCGCCGCGAACGCGCAGCTCACCCTGTTCACCTACAACGGCGCCACTGGGATCGAGACGCCGGTGGGCGCGATTTATGAATTCGGTAGCGTTGCGGGGGGATCGAATACGGACGTGCGGTTTCGCGTCTTCAACAACGGCGCATCGCCGGTTGCGATTTCGACGCCGACCGTCGCCGGCGCAGGATTTTCGATCGCCGCGATCAACGGGACGACGCCTTACACGCTCGCGCCCACCAATTTTCTCGAGTTCACGGTCCAGTTCACCGGGACCATCGTGGCGACCTACAGCGCCAACCTTCAAGTCAACGGGATCAGCGTGCTTCTGCTGGCCGCCGTCGTGCCCGCGCGCCCGCCGGCAATCACACCGGTGCCCATGTTCGTTTCCGGGTGCACCCAGCCGACTCCGGGTGGCGTCGTTTTTTCGGCAGTACCGATCGGCACCGTCGGCACGTGTAATTTCACCTTGCAAAATACCGGCACCCAGCCGCTCGCGATTTCGGTCGCGGTGACGGGCAATTCGGCGTTTCAAGGACCTCAGGGAACCCAAACGCTGAATCCGGGCGCAACCATGTCTTTCGCGATCACGTTCACGCCCGAATGCGCGGCCACGTCCCCGAACTACAGCGGGTCTTTGATGGTCACGGCAGCGGCTACGGGCCAGCAGCCGAACGGGCAGACGTTCGCGCTGAGCGCAACGGGGATTACGCCAACGCCCGCTCCGGCGATTAACGTCGCTAGCGTATCCGCGAGCGCCCAGCAGCCCACGGTGACACTGAGCCTGACCACCGCCGCCTCGTGTTTGGCAACCGGCTACCTGAATCTCACGTTCACGCCGAGTGTGCACGGTGTTGCCGGTGACAGCGCGGTAAAGTTCCTGCAAGGCAACGTCACAAGCCTGCCCTTTTCCGTCGCGCCGAACTCGACCGTGGTCACCATCAACGGCCAGCCCTCGACCACATTCCAGACCGGCACAACTGCGGGCACGATCACTTTTACGACCACCGAAACGCCGATGGCGGGCAGTCCGACGGCAACGGCGACGACTACGATTCCCCCAGCCAGCATCACCATCGACGCGGCCACCGCGTCGAACCAGATTTCAGGACAACTGGATGTGACGGTGACCGGCTTCGACAACACCTACTCGGCGGGGATGATGTCGTTCACGTTTTTCGACACGACGGGAAAACAAGTCGGATCGGTGGTCAATGCGAATTTCACGTCATGCTTCGCGGGCTACTTCGGAATAGGCGCCGCCACGACCGGGTGCTCCCCCGCCGGGCAGACCAGCGGCAGCGCGTTCCTGATGCTGATTTCGTTTCCGGTCTTGGGCAATCAGACGCTGATCGGCACGGTGCAGGTGACGCTGACCAATTCCGCGGGACCGGTCCAAACCGGGCCCCTGACCTTCCAATGAGATGCACCGCGTGCGCCACGGGTCGCGCGCCACTCATAATGTAGAGACATGACCACGCCCGTCGCGCTCACCATCGGTGGCTCCGACCCCAGCGGCGGCGCCGGGATCCAGGCGGATCTCAAGACATTTCATCAATTCGGTGTCTACGGCGAAGCTGTGGTCACATTGATCACGGTGCAAAATTCGTTGGAGGTGCAGCGTGTAGAAATACTCGATTCTGACGTGGTATTTGCGCAGATTCGAGCGGTTTTTAACGACATTTCACCAAGTGCGGTAAAAACGGGCGCGCTGGGGAATCCCAGTGTCGCTGAAGCGGTCGCGCGTGCGGCGGAAGAGTTCAAGTGTCCCTTGGTGGTAGACCCGGTAATCAACAGCAAAAACGGGACTAAGCTCGGCGATACTGATGGCTATACGCCGTTACTTCGCCACGCGTTTTTGCTCACGCCGAACTTGGACGAAGCCTCTGCGCTGTGCAATTTCGCGGTGGACGATCTGGATTCCATGCGCCGCGCCGCGAAAACGCTCCACGGCATGGGGGCGTCGAACGTAGTTGTGAAGGGCGGGCACTTGCGCGGCGAGGCCATCGATCTCCTATACACCAGCGCCGGCGAATTTCACGAATTTGCCAGTCCGCGCATCGAGACGCGGCACACGCACGGGACCGGCTGCGCATTCTCGGCGGCCATCACGGCGGAATTGGCGAAAGGAACGGAGCTGGTGCAGGCGGTTCGGATCGCTAAAGATTTCGTGACCGAGGCGATCCGATCCAACCCCGGTCTCGGCCGAGGATCGGGACCGCTGAATTTCTTCGCGCGATAAACGGGTCGCGCTTCGAGCGCATTAGCGAGAGATTGTCGCGCGCCGTCCCGCACTAATTTAACGAGTTGCTCTGGCACATTAAAGCATCGGCGGTGGCCGCGTGGGTGATTATTCACGTTGGAAACTGGCCGGGCGTGATCGACCGTACCATGCTGTGGGCGCTCGCGCCGCTGGCCGCCGCGATTCTGGTCAGCGGCCTGGATGACCTGGCGATCGACATCGCGTGGGCCGCCGCGTGGGTGACACGAAAAGTGCGCCGGCAAGCGCCGCTATTTCCGCCGGGACCGCGGCAGCTCGACTCAGCGCCGGTATACCGCATCGCCATCGTGCTGCCGCTGTGGCGCGAACACGACGTAATCGCGCGGATGATCGAGCACAACATCGCGTCCATACGGTACTCCGACTATCACATTTTCGCGGGCGCGTATCCCAACGATGCGGCCACGCAAGCCGCGGTCCGCGGCGTGTGCGAGCGGTTCGCGAACGTGCACCTGGTTTTGTGTCCGCACGATGGACCAACGTCCAAGGCGGATTGTCTCAACTGGATTTATCAGCACCTGTGTTTGTATGAGGAGCAGAACCAGGAGCGCTTCGATGTTCTGGTGACGCACGACGCCGAAGACCTGATCCATCCGGAAGAGCTGCGTTGGATCAACTTCTATTCGACTCGCTACGATTTTATTCAGACGCCGGTGCTGGCGCTGGCAACGCCGCTGCGGGCGCTGACCCACGGAATCTATTGCGACGAATTCGCCGAGTATCATACGCGCGACATGCCCATGCGCCCACTGCTCGGCGGATTCATTCCCAGTGCGGGAGTGGGCACGGGCTATCGCCGCGAAGCGTTGCAGAAACTGGCGGAGTCGTCGTCGAACCGCGTGTTTGAGCCGGAGGCGCTGACCGAAGACTATGAGAACGGTCTGAAGCTCTACCGGCTGGGGTGCTCGCAGGCGTTTGTTCCGCTCTCGCGGTCTTATGAGCACAAGCCCGAAGGGCGGTCTGAGAGCGACGAGCGCAACTTTGTCGCCACGCGCGAGTTTTTCCCGACAGATTTCCGGGGCGCGCTCCGCCAGCGGACGCGTTGGGTGATGGGGGTCGCGCTCCAGGGGTGGGAGCGATACGGGTGGTCGGGAGGGCCGGGCGAAATGTACTGGCTGTGGCGTGACCGCAAGGGGCTGGTGGCGAATCCGCTGAGCCTGGCGAGCAACGTCGTGTTTCTATACGGACTGGCCACCGGAATGTGGATGCGAGCGACGCCTCTCGCGGCGCACCTGGTGATCCTAACGATGTGCCTTCAAACTCTGCGGATGGGCGTGCGCATGACGTGTTGCGCGCGCGTGTATGGAATCGTTTTCGCGCTGGGCGTGCCGATTCGCGCGGTGTATGCGAACGTGCTGAATTCGACCGCGACGTTTCTGGCGATTTGGACTTACGCCGCCTCACGCGTGCGCGGACGGCCGCTCAAGTGGGTGAAAACCGAACACGCGTTTCCCAATCGCGCGGCGCTGCTGACGCACAAACGGAAACTGGGCGAGATCCTGGTGGCATCCGGATACGTGAGCGCGGCGGTCCTGAAAATCGCGCTGGTGGAACAGCCCGAAGGCGTCCGGCTGGGCCAATATCTGGTTCGGACGGGACAACTGGATGAGGCGGAGTTGTACGAAGCGCTGAGTTTGCAACAAGGCTTGCCGGTGGCCGATCCGGATGTGCGCCAGGTGGCGCGGCGAGTCGCGCGGGCGCTGCCGGAGCATGTCGCGCGGCAGTGGTGTGTGGTGCCGTTTCGAGTGGCGGAGGGGCGATTGTACGTGGCGGGACCGGATGCGCCGCCGGTCGAAATGAATGAATCCCTGCGGGAGTTTACCGCGCTCGAAATCCGCTTTCATCTGGTGACGCCGGCGAAGTTTGAGGAACTGACCAAGGCGTTGTTTGCAGCCGAAGACATGCCGGAGTCATAAACCAGATTTAACGGGGTTTCAGAAACCGGCTTTCCCGGTTCAATGGCGTGTGGATTCACAATCGGTCGCGAGCCTCGTCGCCCGGTTAAAATAGGTCCAAACCCACTGGATAAAGACGCTGACACGAAGGTCGGATTGCGCCAGAAACTCTAAGCAAGCAAAAACGGGATGCGGATCGAATCGAGCAAGAATTAGAGCTTTCGCCGTCTTGCGGCTGCTCGGCGTCCGAAGAGCGTTCAGACGGATTTTTCGAGGCGGCGGCGATACGCGATGAGCATCCCCGCGCAGGCGAGACCGACTACGGCTAGGGTCAACGTCGAAGGCAGAGGCGTTGGTGGAGGCGGCGGCGGGACCGTTGCCCCACTTGTGATGACCACAGCTTCAGGATCCGACCCGACAGGAATGGTAGCGATCACAGTGTTGGTGGCCGTGTTAAAAACCGAGACTGTACCGGAGTTCTCGTTCGCGACGTAGGCCTTGGTTCCGTCCGGCGTGACGGAGATGCCTATGGGCGTTGTCCCGACGGCGACGAAGGCCGTGACCGTGTTACTTGCCGTGGCGATCACCGTAACTTGGTTTGAGTTCGTGACGTACACTTTACTTCCATCGGGCGTTACGGCCACTCCGTTTGGCGCGATACCAACAAAGACGGTGGTGGTGACTGTATTGGTCGCGGTATTGATGACAGCCGCGACGTTGGAGTTGCGAACCGCCACGTAGACTTTTGTGCCATCGGGAGTGACCGCCAATCCAAACGCGGAGTTCCCAAGGTTGACCGTCGCTGTCAGGGTGTTGCTGGAGAGACTGATCACCGATACGCTGCCGTCAGTGAAGTTTGCCGTGTAGGCCGTTGTGCTATTGGGACTCACCGCCACGCCAATCGGTCCGCCCCCAACAGGAATCGTGGCGAGGATCGCATTGGTGGCCGTGCTGATCACCGACACAGTGCTGGCGGTTGAATTCGTGACCAAGACCTTGGTCCCATCGGGCGTGACGGCCACTCCTTGTGGAGCTAATCCGACTGGGATCGTCGCCGTCACCGTGTTGCTGGCCGTGCTGATGACGGACACGTTGTTGCCGTTTTGGTTCGCCACATAGATCTTGGTTCCGTCGGGCGTGACCGCCGCCCCCACCGGACCGCTTCCCACGGGGATTGTTCCGGTAACCGTGTTTGTCGCCGTATTGATGACAGACACGTTGTTGTTCAAAAGATTCGTGACGTAAGCATTTTGCGCGAGCGCATGAGTAGCCGTCAGCGCAAATAACGTCAGGATCCGTCGCCAGGGGTTGGGTATGTTCATGGTCTTTTATCCTGGATTTCCGTTTCGGCCTCCCGGCCTGCAAACAGTCTACAGCAATCGCCTTCAGTGCGACCAACTTTCTTGTTTCTTTCGCCACTTTTTCGTTTCGGCAAGCCCACCCGCTCTTACCCCACCGACAACGGCAGTGCCCAGATCCGCCGCAGAATCGCCCCGAACACCCGGCGCGTCAGATGACCCTCGGCCAACAGGAGCCAATAGTACCGGGCGTGTTCGACCAGTCTGCCGCCGGTCTTCACCAGCCGCTGCTGCAAGCTGGTCAGTGACATAAAAGCATTGAGCGTGGCGGCGGGGTTATAATCGGGACATGCAGGCCTGGAAGTATCTGAGCGTCGCCACCGCGCTGTCGTTTTCACTGTCAATGTTTGCTGCCGATGTGCCGATGGTGCGAATGCTTGCGATGCCTGAATCGAAAATCATCACCAAGGTGCGTCCTGAGTATCCGCTGGATGCCGCCGATCTCAAGATTCACGGCGTAGTCAAGATCACACTCGTGATCGGCACGGATGGGCGCGTCCAAAGCGCGCGTTTGCTCGGCGGCCATCCGCTGCTGGCTCCGGCCGCGCTCCAGGCGGTGCGGAAATGGGTGTTCCAGCCGACGGAGGTGGATGGGAAGCCGGCCCGCGTGGCCACCGAAATCGATATCCCGTTCGAACTCGACAACTATGGGCGCCCGGTGGAGTGGAAGTCTGCCGAGGCTCCCAAGCTATAAGCCGCCCACGCTACGAACTCTTGTTTGTAGCATAAACGCCGCGCCTTTCAGGCAAGTACACTGAGAGAACTATGGACGATCCTCTCTCGCGTGCCGCTCTCGCCGCGCGCGAACAGGCGCACGCGCCGTTTTCAAATTTCCGCGTTGGCGCAGCGCTAGAGGACTCTTCCGGCCGCATCCACACAGGCTGCAATGTCGAAAACGCGACCTACGGTCTCACCATCTGTGCCGAGCGCGTGGCGGTCTTCAAGGCGATCTCGGAAGGCGCGCGCGAGTTCCGCCGGATCGCAGTCGCGGCCGATACGGATGTGCTGACGCCGCCGTGCGGGGCGTGCCGACAGATCCTGTGGGAATTTTGCGGCGACCTGGAAATCGTGCTGCTGAATCCGCGGGGCGCGCGCGAAACCATGCGTCTCAGCGAGCTTTTCCCGAGGCCTTTCGATGCATCGTTCTTATAGACTCGAGAACTTTTTCGGGCCACGAATGAACGCGAATGAACGCAAATAAGACTCTTGTTGTCGATTCCTGTGACCGTCCGAAGGTAAGGGTCGCCCGATTGATTTGCGGGCTGGCCCTGGCGGCGGTTGCCGGATTCGCGGCGCCTGCCGATTGGATCTGGACCGGCCGATACGTGGTCACCATGGACGCGCAGCGGCGCGTGATTGAGAATGGCGCGATCGCGGTGGTTGGCGATCATATTGCGGCGGTGGGGACGCGCGCGGAGATCGAACGCGATTGGCAGACCAAACAGCGACTGGACCGGCCCGGCGCGATTCTCATCCCCGGCCTGATCAACACGCACACGCACGCCGCCATGTCGCTGTTTCGCGGGATCGCCGACGACTTGAAATTGCAGGACTGGCTGGAGAAATATATCTTTCCGGCAGAAGCCAAGAATGTCGATGTCGAATTCGTGCGCTGGGGAACGCGCCTCGCCTGTCTTGAGATGGCGCTCTCCGGCACCACTACCTACGTCGACATGTACTATTTCGAGGACACGGTTGCACGGACCACGAAAGAGGCCGGCCTCCGCGGCGTGCTGGGCGAGACCGTGATCGGATTTCCCGCGCCCGATTACAAAACTCCGCAGGCCGCGCTTGCGGCAACGGACAAGTTCGCGCATGAGTTCGCGAATGACCCGTTGATCATACCAGCGGTCGCCCCGCACGCGATCTACACGAATTCCGACGAAACGCTGAAGGCCTGCCGCGCGCTGGCGGACCGCGACAAGATCCCGTTGGTGATCCATCTGGCGGAAACCAAGAAGGAAACCGACGACGCGATCGCGAAGTACAAGAAGACTCCCACCGCCGCGCTGGATTCGATGGGCGTGCTTACGGGATGGACCATTGCCGCGCACGGCGTGTGGCTCAACGACGACGACCTCAAGATCCTCAAAGCTCGCGGCACTGGCCTCGCGCACAATCCGTCGAGCAACATGAAACTGGCGAGCGGGGTCGCGCCGGTCGTCAAGATTCTGGGGCTCGGTATTCCGATGGGTTTGGGGACCGACGGTGTCGCGGGATCGAACAACGATGTCGATATGTTTCAGGAAATGGATCTCGCGGCGAAACTTCAGAAGGTCTCGACGGGCGATCCGCAGGCGCTGCCGGCCGAGCAGGCGCTGGCGATGGCGACCATCATCGGGGCGAAGGCGTTGCGGCTGGATGACCGGATCGGGTCGCTCGAGAAAGGTAAACGCGCCGACATCGTCGCGGTGGGGCTCGATGCGCCGCACGGCGTCCCGATATACAACGTGTATTCCGAACTGGTGTATGCGCTGAAGGGGTCGGATGTGTCCGACGTGATGGTGAACGGGCGGCCGATCGTGCGCGACCGGAAAATGCTGACGCTGGACCGAGCGGCGGTGATGGCGAAGGCGACGGAGTATCAGGAGCGGGTGAAGCGGTCGCTCGCAAAATAGACTAAACTTAGTCTAGTCATGGAACTGACGAATATTCACGAAGCAAAGACGCACCTTTCACGGCTCGTCGAGCGCGTCGCCGCCGGCGAGGAAATTGTCATTGCAAAGGCAGGCAAGCCAGTCGCGAAGCTTGTACCTTACCTGGAGCCGGCGCGGCCGGTTCGGAAGCCCGGATTCTGGCGCGGCAAGGTGAAGATCAAGCGCGGATTCGACGAGTTACCGGAATCCATTGCCGCGGCGTTTCGCGGCGAGCTTCCGTGAATCTTCTGCTCGACACCCACATCCTGCTGTGGTGGCTAACCGCAAGCGAACGGTTATCGAAAAACGCCCGTCGAGCGATGGCTGATTGCGACGCCGCGTATGTCAGTGCGGCCACGGTTTGGGAGATTGGGATCAAGTCCGCTCTGGGGAAACTCGAGGTCCCCGACAATCTGGAGGAAGCATTACGGGATAGTTCATTCCGTCCATTGCCCGTCCACATATCCCACGCGATCGCGGCGGGCAAACTTCCGCGCCACCATGACGATCCGTTCGATAGGATGTTGGTCGCCCAGGCGTCGCTAGAGTCGTTGACGCTGCTTACCGCGGACGTGCGACTCAAGTTATACGATGCTCCGATCCTTCTCGCGTGAGCGAGTCAGGGTTCGCTCACTTGCAATCCGCGACGTGGATCGCCAGACTCGCTGCCAGTTCCCAATTCGCCGGATTTGCCGATCCTCGCCGTTCCAGGTGATACGTCTTGCTCGCGCCATCGGCTCGAATGCGCCAACTCGATTGTTCCTTCACTCCCTTCAGCGTCACCGGTTTGGTGGTCGACTCTCTAACCTCCCAGCTTTCGCCGCCGGTCGAGGACTGATAAACCTCGTGTCGAACGACGCCGCGCTCGGAATGATCGAGCACCAGTTCACCCGTGGTTTTCGACTCAAACCAGAACTGCGCGATGGATCCGAAACGCGATTCTTCGAAAATCGGGCGCTGCCGCCAGGTCTTGCCGCCATCGTTGGTCAGGAGCATGAACGGATCTCGCGGCAGCGGCTCAATGATCTGGCCGCTGATCCAGCCATTGGTGAAATCGATAAATTGAATCTGTTCCAGCACGGCGGCGCGCAGACGTTTGACCGGCTCAGTCCAGGTCTTGCCGCCGTCCTCGCTGGCGAGCAGCACGGTATACAACGTGGCGGACTGCGTGTGCAGATTTCCGGCGAGGAAAAGGGTCGCGCCGGCGGCTTCCACTGAACTTAATTCGAGAAACACCGCGCACGGATCTTCGCTCGAACAAGAGAGGCCGAAGGACTCGATGTCCTGGGCGGGACACGCGTACTCGATTTTCACGGGCGGGTCGGCGGCGCGGGCGAGCACGCAGATCGCCAGTCCAGCTACGGCTCGCGAGAGGCGCGCCATTCCGATCTCCAACGACAGTCCCACGTTTAAGGACACCCCATCTCCTGAAGCTATCGCACACGACGCTAAAATGGAAAGGAGTGTCAGGCCCCATCCTTCCGACGCCGCTCGATCATCTCGGCCCGCAGCCGTTCTCTTTCTATCCGGCGATCCTCAACATCGAGCACAACGAATGGGTTTTTCGCCGCGCCACCGGAAGCGACATCCAGGTGATGAATACTAAGACGCGCGCCGAACTGTGGATGCCGCGGCGTTTCGTGGGCGAGGTTTCGCTGGTGGGCGAGCCGGTGATGATTGTCGGGCTAATCAAGGAACTGGAGTATCGCGAAGGCGCGGTGTATCCGCACGTGCGCCGGGTCATTGAAATGCCGCGGGCGGTGAACGGCTCCGCCCGGCGATTCGCGGGATGGCCCGCGGACGGCGATCGTGCCCCGCAACGGCCCGCCGATGTGGTGGGAATTCGCGTCGAATCTCCGCGGCAATCGCGCGCGGGGCGAATCGTGTTCGTCGCCACCGCCATGGGCTTGCTGGCGTGCCTCGCCGCCGCGATCGTGTTTCGAGCCGCGTCGCCGGGAGCGAGTTCGGCGCTGCTGCGATCCTCGCAAACCGCTCTGCCATTCACTGCGAGCGACGATTACAACGCGATCGTCGCGAAATTCGGCGCGCCCGCCAGGGACGAGTGGCGCGACGAATGGCGCGATTCCGGCACGCTCCACTATCGCCGCCTGTGGTATCCGCGCCGCGCTCTCGCAGTGATCCTGATCGACGATCGCTATGCGGGCGCGATCGACGCGAACAGGCACGTGATCCAGTACGTCGAGCCGTTCCGGTTGAAGAACCTGCGGTGAGGGCAAAACGGGTCGGCGTCATCGCGGGAGCCTTCAATCCGGTAACCCGCGCGCATGTCGGGCTTGCGGAGGCTGCTTGCGCTCACGTCGATGAGATCGTATTCGCGGTTCCGCGGGGATTTCCGCATAAGGAATACGACGGCGCGAATGTTGACCAACGGATTGAGATGCTCCGCCGGGTTTGTTGGGATTTTGGATGCGAGCATCCCTTGCGCGAGGCCCGCATCGAGATCGTCAACGGCGGTTTGTTCGTCGATATCGCGCGCGAAGTTCGGCGATCGCGGCCCGGGTCGGAAATTTATGTGATCTGCGGACGCGATGCGGCCGAGCGCCTGGTCACATGGAATTACGACGACCCCGGCGCGCTCGATCGGATTTTCAAAGAGCTTCATCTGTTGGTGGCCGGCCGCCAGGGCGCATATGTGGCGCCGGATCACCTGCGATCGCGCATTCATTCGCTCGCACTGCCGCCGCACTGCGACGAGATTTCGTCAAGCGAGGTTCGCCGCCGTGTGGCTGAGGGCGAGGCGTGGCAGCCTCTGGTCCCCGAATCGATCGTCGACCTGGTGCGCGAAATCTACGGGGAAGCCTGAGGTTGACGGGCCGCCCGAAATTTCATAAGAACTCCGGCCACGTCAGCTCTCCGTGCGGCAAAACGCGAGTGTGGATTCGGCGACCGCCGTTCTCCCCCGCCGCCGTAGTAACCTAATATGCGAGTTGAGTCCAACAGTCGCGATCCTCGCAAGGTTTTGGCGGGAGGGTTGCTTGCAGACATCCGTGGAGGCTTGGGGTGACCGGGCTGCACGGGTAGGGTATTCGCTTCAAAATTAGCCGTTCGAGCGTTCATAATCAATAGCATGCGACTGATCTGGTGGTTCCTATCAGGGGAAAGGCCGCGCAGCCTGGCACCGGCAGAAATTGCGCGCTCGCGCTGACTACCTGACCACCCATGGACGAAAACGCAACCCCGCCTCCCGAATCTCAACCTGCATCGCCCGGAAGTACGACCGGCGGCGCGGCCGATAGCTCTGCCGAAATGCATAGCGAGCATTCTCAGCTTCCCGCCGGGACTCCTCAGAAACAGATAGCGGGACCGGGGGGGCCCGCCGCCTCTAATCCGCCGCCGCGCCGCCGGTCCTCGAAAAGCGGTTGGCTGTGGTTCGTCCTGCTGCTGATCGTCGCCGTCGCGGCCTATTTCCTTTGGCCGAAGATGTCCGGACCGTCCGGATCGAACACCTCGACTTCAAAATCGGGAAAGGGCGCTAAAGGAGGGGGCGCCGCTGCGACCAACGTGGTCGCGACTCGCGCGCGCCGCGGGAACATCGGCGTGTATTTCACCGGCCTCGGGTCGGTGACGCCGATTTACACGGTGACCTTAAAGTCCCGGGTCGACGGCCAACTGATGACCGTGAATTACACCGAGGGCGAGATCGTCCATAAAGACGACCTCTTAGCGCAGATCGATCCGCGGCCCTATGAAGCCGCGCTCACCCAGGCGCAGGGAGTGCTGCTCCGCGATCAGGCGCTGCTCGAAAACGCGCGCACTGATTTGGCGCGGTATCAAACGCTCATCAAGACCAAGGCGGTTCCCGAACAAACGCTGGCAACCCAGGAAGCCCTGGTGAAGCAGGATGAGGGAATCGTGAAAACCGATGAAGGCTCGGTGGCCAGCGCGCAGGTGAACCTGGTTTACACCAAGATCACCGCGCCGTTCACGGGCCGCACCGGCCTGCGGCTGGTGGACCCCGGCAACATCGTGCAAACCAGCGACTCAACCGGCCTGGTGGTGATCACGCAGATCGATCCGATCAGCGTCATCTTCACGATTTCCGAAGACCAAATCCCAGCAGTGGTCCAAAAGACGCGCGCCGGGCAGAAGCTCCAGGTGGACGCGTTCGATCGCGAGATGAAAAACAAAATCGCGACAGGAACGCTCTCTACCATCGATAACGAGATCGACCAGTCCACCGGCACCGTGCGCGTTCGCGCGCTTTTCGACAACAAGAATGCCGCGCTGTTCCCGAATCAGTTCGTGAACGCGCGGCTGCTGGTGGAAACGCACGCCGGAGTGGTCCTGCTGTCGAGCGCGGCCATCCAGCGGACCTCCAGCTCGCAATTCGTATATCTGGTTCAGCCGGATTCCACCGTTACCGTTCGCAACGTCGCGCTGAGGGTAACCGAAGGCGACGATACCGAAATCACTTCGGGATTAAACGCCGGCGACGTGGTGGTGATGAGCGGCGCGGACAAGCTTGAGGAAGGCGCCAAGGTCAATCCCCAAATTCCGGGTGAGCAGCCGGGCCAGGCAGCCCCCTCAAACACCAGTGCCCCGACCCCAGCGAAAAGCCAGGCCAAGCAGGGCGCTGCTCCCAAGACCGGTTCAAAGCAGACCGGCTCGAAGCAGACCGGGTCCAAGACCGGATCGAAATCAACCGGGGCCAAGAAGCCATGAGCCCGTCGCGCACATTTATTTTGCGGCCGGTGGCGACCTCCCTTCTCATGGTCGGGATTCTGCTCGCCGGCGCGGTCGCGTATCGCCAACTGCCCGTTTCCGCGCTGCCTGAAGTCGACTATCCCACCATCCAGGTGATCACTTTTTATCCCGGCGCCAGCCCCGACGTGATGGCGTCGAGCGTCACCGCGCCTCTCGAGCGTCAATTCGGGCAGGTTCCCGGACTTCAGCAGATGACCTCCACCAGTTCGGATGGAAGCTCGGTCATCACGCTGCAATTCAACCTCGCTCTGGATATCGATGTGGCCGAGCAGGAAGTGCAGCAATCCATCAACGCATCCGGGACGTATCTTCCGCCGGATCTGCCGGCGCCGCCGATTTACAGCAAAACCAATCCCGCCGATACGCCTATTCTCACGCTGGCGCTGACCTCCACCACGTTGCCGCTATCGCAGGTGGAGGATCTTGCCGACACGCGCCTGGCTCCCAAGATTTCGCAACTTCCGGGGGTAGGTCTCGTGAGCATCAGCGGCGGGCAAAAGCCGGCGGTGCGGATTCAAGCCAATCCCACCCAGCTCGCCTCCTATGGCCTCAACCTCGAAGATATTCGCAGCGCTATCACGGCCGCGAATGTAAATCAAGCCAAGGGGAACTTCGATGGACGCTATCAATCTTTCCAGATCGGCGCCAACGATCAATTGCTTTCGAGCGCGGATTACCAGAGCCTGATCGTCGCCTATCGCAACGGCGCGCCGGTCCTGCTCAGCCAGGTCGCCACCATCAAAGACGACATCGAGAATGTCCGCCAGGCGGCCTGGATGAATCAGACTGCGGCCGTCATCGTCAACATCCAGCGCCAGCCCGGCGCCAACATCATCTCCGTAGTGGATGGCGTTCAGAAGCTGATGCCGCAGCTCACCGCGACCATGCCCGATTCGGTCAAACTCCAGTATCTGACCGACCGGACCATCACCATCCGAGCCTCGGTGGAAGACGTCGAATTCGAGCTCATGTTGACCATCGCGCTGGTGGTCATGGTGATTTTCCTGTTCCTGCGCAATCTTGCCGCGACCATCATTCCCAGCGTCGCCGTCCCTCTTTCGCTGGTGGGAACTTTCGGCGTGATGTACCTGCTGGGCTACAGCCTGAACAATTTGACGCTGATGGCCCTCACCATTTCCACCGGCTTCGTGGTGGACGACGCGATCGTGATGATCGAAAATATTTCGCGCTTTATCGAGCAGGGCGAAAAGCCGCTGGACGCCGCGCTCAAGGGCGCCGAGCAGATCGGCTTCACCATCATTTCACTTACCGTCTCGCTGATCGCCGTGCTGATTCCGCTGCTGTTCATGGCCGATATCGTGGGCCGCCTGTTCCGCGAATTCGCGGTGACGCTGGGCATCACCATCATCGTGAGCGCGGTGGTGTCGCTGACCCTCACGCCGATGATGTCGTCGAAACTTCTCAAACACAAGGACGACCGTGAAGAAGGCCGCCTGTTCCGCGCGTCGGAAACCGCGTTCAACAAGATCATCGAGGTTTACGGCAAGACGCTCAAGGTGGTGCTGCGGTTCCAGACCCTGACCCTCCTGGTGGCCCTGGCGACGCTGGTGGTGACCATTTTGCTGTACCTCTACATCCCCAAAGGATTCTTTCCCATTCAGGATACGGGCGTGATTCAGGGCCTGTCGGAAGGTCCGCAGACCATCTCCTTTGAAGAAATGTCACGCCGTCAACAATTACTCACGAAGGTAATCCTCCAGGACCCTGCGGTGGAAAGCCTTTCGTCCTTCATCGGAATCGACGGCACCAATCTCACGCTTAACAACGGACGCATTCAAATCAATCTGAAGCCGTTGAGCGATCGCAAGATCGACGCGACCGCGGTGATTCTCCGCTTGCAGTCTCAGCTGGCGAGCATCGCCGGCATCACGCTGTTCATGCAGCCGGTGCAGGATCTGACGGTGGAGGATCGCGTAAGCCGAACGCAGTTTCAATACACCCTCGAAGATCCCAACGCAGCCGAGCTGAACACGTTCGCGCCGCAGATGGTGGCGCGTTTGCAGCAGCTTCCTGAGCTGCGCGACGTCGCGAGCGACCAGGCGGATCAGGGACTCCGCGCGGAATTGACCTATGACCGGAACACGGCGTCGCGCCTGGGCATCACCCCGAACATGATCGATCAGACGCTCTATGACGCCTACGGCCAGCGCGAGATCTCCACCATGTTCACGCAGTTGAACCAGTATCACGTGGTGCTCGAATTGAAGCCCGGATTCCAGAAGAATCCCATCGAGCTGCGCGATCTGTATATCCGCACCGCTGCGTCGTCCTCGAGCGGCACGCCTGCCGGCGTGGTCGCGGGCGGCACTTCGTCGACGGCTTTGTCCACCGGACCCACCAATTCGGCGGGCAGCGCGGCCACGTCCATCGTCACCGGCAACGGAACCAGCGCGGCGAGCGCGGTCTTTAATGGAGCCGCTGCTTCCAGCGCGGTCTTTCCGAACGGCGGACAGGTTCCGCTCGGCGCCTTTTCCCAAGTCCAGATGCAGGCGGTTCCCATCACCGTCAACCATCAGGGCCAGTTTCCGGTGGTGACGCTGTCATTCAATCTGGCGCCGAACGCGTCTCTGGGCGAAGCGGTCACCGCCGTGAACAAGGTGCAGCAGGACATGGGAATGCCTGCCAGCATTCAGGGCGCGTTTCAAGGCACCGCCGAAGCCTTCACGGCGTCCCTGGTGAATGAGCCGATTCTGATTCTCGCGGCGATCATCACCGTCTACATCGTACTGGGCGTGCTGTATGAAAGCTACATTCATCCGCTCACGATTATCTCCACGCTGCCGTCGGCCGGCGTCGGCGCATTGCTCGCCTTGATCATCTGCCATCAGGATTTCAGCGTCATCGCTCTCATCGGACTGGTCCTGCTGATCGGCATCGTAAAAAAGAACGCGATCATGATGATCGACTTCGCGCTGGAGGCCGAGCGCGTGGAAGGGAAACCGCCGGAGGAGTCCATCTATCAGGCGTGCCTGCTGCGCTTTCGCCCAATCATGATGACCACCATGGCGGCGCTGTTGGCGGGCGTGCCGCTGGCGTTCGGCAGCGGTACCGGCTCGGAACTGCGGAGGCCGCTAGGAATCACCATCATCGGCGGATTGATTTTCAGTCAGGCGCTGACGCTCTACACCACGCCTGTGATTTATATGTGGTTCGACAAACTCGCCCGCCGTTTTTCGCATAAACCCGAACGCGAAAGCGCGCCCGGCAGCCAGCCCGTTCCCGCGTGATTGGTATGAGCTTTATGAATTCGAGCCAAAGACGTGGGGCCGCCACTCGTGGCGGCGAGCCGGCATTCATGCCGGCTTCACTTCATTTGTTTCAAAGCCGACCCGTAGGTCGGCTCGCCGGCAGGAGTGCCCGCCCCACATCATGAACATCTCCGAGCCATTCATCCGCAAGCCCATCGCGACCACGCTGTTGACCGTCGCAGTCGCGCTTGCCGGAGGAGTGTCGTTTCGTTTGCTCCCGGTGTCACCCCTCCCGCAGGTTGATTTTCCCACTATCTCAGTGAATGCCTCGCTTCCCGGCGCAAGCCCTGAGACCATGGCCGCGTCGGTCGCCACGCCGCTCGAGCGGCAATTTGGCCGCATCGCCGCCGTTACGGAAATGACGTCATCCAGCGCGCTCGGGTCGACTTCGGTCACTCTCCAGTTCGATCTGAACCGCGACATTGACGCCGCGGCGCGCGACGTGCAGGCCGCCATCAACGCCGCACGCGGCAACCTGCCCACCAACCTGCCCAGCAATCCGACTTATCGCAAGGTCAACCCCGCCGATACGCCCATCTTCATCCTCGCGCTCACTTCGAAAGCGCTGGGGAAAGGCGAAATGTACGACGCCGCGTCGAGCATCATGGCGCAGAAACTCTCGCAGATCCAGGGCGTCGGACAAGTGACAGTAGGCGGGAGCTCTCTGCCGTCGGTGCGCATCGAACTGAATCCGGAGACCGTCAACAAGTACGGCATCGGATTGGAGGACGTCCGCACCGCGCTCGCCAATGCCAATGCGAATACCCCCAAGGGCCAATTTTCCACCGGCGCGCAATCGGTGGAAGTGGGCGCAACCGATCAGATCTTCAATGCCGAAGACTATGCGAGCCTGATTGCGGCCTACAGCCACGGCGCGGCCGTTCACATTTCCGATCTCGGTACCGCTACCAAATCGGTAGAGGATCTTCGCAACTCAGGTTATGCCAATGGCGAGCCCTCCGTGCTAGTGATCATTTTCCGGCAGCCGGGCGCCAATATTATCGATACCGTGAATCGGGTGCGCGCCGCTCTTCCCCAACTGGAAGCCGCGATTCCGTCGGCCATCCACTTACGCGTGGCAATGGATCAGACCACCACTATTCGAGCTTCCGTCAACGACGTGGAACTGACGCTGCTCATCTCCATTGTGTTGGTGATTCTGGTGGTGTTCTTCTTTCTGCGGAATCCGCGCACCACCTTTATCCCCAGTGTTGCCGTACCGGTCTCGCTGATCGGCACTTTCGGGGTCATGTACCTGCTCGATTATTCCATCGATAATCTCTCACTGATGGCGCTCACCATTTCGACCGGCTTCGTGGTGGACGACGCGATCGTGGTCATCGAAAACATTACGCGCTATCTGGAGCAGGGAATGCAGCCGTTCGAGGCCGCCCTCAAAGGCGCGCGGGAGATTGGATTCACGGTGATGACCATCAGCCTCTCGCTGGTGGCCGTGTTCATTCCACTGCTGCTGATGGGAGGCATCGTCGGCCGTCTGTTCCGCGAATTTGCCGTAACCCTCTCGGTGGCCATCGCCGTGTCCATGGTGGTGTCTCTGACCACGACGCCGATGATGTGCGCGCATCTGCTAAGGCAGCAGCGTGCCGACGAACACGGATGGTTCTATCGCATCACGGAGCGCGGCTTCGAGGCAGTGGTGAGTGGGTATGGCCGCGCGCTCACCGTGGTACTGCGTTTCTCTTTCGTCACGCTGCTGATTTTGCTGGGGACCATCGCGCTGACGGTCTTCCTGGTCCTGCGGGTTCCCAAAGGTTTCTTTCCCGAGCAGGATACCGGACGCATCAACGGCTCGATTCAGGCCGATCAGGACACGTCGTTTCAGACCATGGACAAGCTGCTGTTGCAGTTCGTCAAGATTATCGAAGCCGACCCCGGCATAGATACCGTCATCGGTTTCACCGGTGGAAACGCCACCAACAGCGCGCGGATGTTCATCTCGCTGAAGCCGCTCGCCGAGCGCATATCCACGGCCGACCAGATCATCGCGCGGCTGCGCCCTCGTCTGGCCAAAGTGCCCGGCGCGACACTGTACCTATCCGCCGCGCAGGATCTGCGCGTGGGCGGGCGCCAAAGCAACGCGGCGTATCAATTCACCATGCGCAGCGACAACGTGCAGAATCTGCTCACCTACGCGCCGCGGATGCTAGCGGCCCTCAAGACCATCCCCATCATTGCCGACGTGAACAGTGACCAGCAGAATCGCGGCTTGCAAGTCTTTGTGACCTACGACCGCTCAACCGCGTCGCGCCTGGGGATCTCGTCGCAATTGATCGACAACACGCTGTACGACGCCTTCGGGCAGCGCCCCGTGTCGACCATGTATACCTCGCTCAATCAATATCACGTGGTGATGGAAGCCGCGCCCGAATACTGGCAGAATCCGGATATTCTCAATCGGATTTATGTGCGATCCCCGGCCGGCCAGCAGGTTCCCCTCGGCGCATTCGCGCGATTCGCTCCGGACACGGCCGCGCTCGCCGTGACGCACCAGGGATTATTTCCCGCCACCACGTTGTCGTTCAATCTGAACGAGGGCGTCGCGTTGGGCCAGGCCACCGAGGCCATCGACGCCGCCGCCGTCAAGGTCGGCCTGCCGTCCACCGTGCAAACCTTCTACGCGGGAACCGCCGAAGCGTATCTGGACTCGCTGAGCACGGAGCCCTATCTCATCGCGGCGGCGCTCGCCACCGTGTATCTGGTGCTGGGCGTTCTCTATGAGAGCTACATCCACCCGATCACCATTCTTTCCACCCTGCCGTCGGCCGGCGTCGGAGCGCTGCTCGCATTGCTGTTGACCAACACGGCTCTCGATATCATCGCCGTCATCGGGATCATTCTGCTGATCGGGATCGTCAAGAAAAACGCGATTCTGATGATCGATTTCGCCATCGACGCCGAGCGCAACGGCGGCAAGAATTCGCGCGACTCGATCTATGAAGCCTGCCTGCTGCGCTTTCGCCCGATCCTCATGACCACCATGGCCGCGATGCTGGGCGCCCTGCCGCTCGCTCTCGGCCGCGGCACTGGATCTGAGCTTCGCCGTCCCCTGGGCATCGCCATCATCGGCGGACTGGTTGTCAGCCAGATGCTCACGCTCTTCACCACTCCAGTTGTCTATCTGTATTTCGATCGATTGCATGTTTGGTGGGAAGGTGTGCGAGCGCGCCGCGCGCATTCCGGGCAGCAACCCCTGGAGTCGAAAACATGAGCCGCTGTTTTTCGATGTGGCGCACGCTCGCGATGTGGCGCACGCTTCAGCGGGCGGGGAGCCCTCTGGGCCCGACACTCGTGTCGACGCTTGTGTGCGCCGCCCTGCTGCTCTCCACCGGCTGCATGGTCGGCCCCAATTACAAGCGACCCTCCGCTCCCGCGGCGCCCGCTTTCAAAGAGTCACCGCCTCCCGATTTCAAGGAAGCCGAAGCGCAAGGCTGGAAGCAAGCGCAACCCGGCGACGCCTACATGAAAGGCAAGTGGTGGGAGGTATATCAGGACCCCGCCCTGAACGCGCTCGAAGAACAGATCGCCATTTCGAATCAGAACGTGCAGCAATATGAGGCGCAATACCGCCAGGCGAAAGCTGCCGTCCGCGTCGCGCGAGCTGCGCGGTTTCCCACTGTGACCACCGGACCTTCCATCTCCTTTTCACAAAGCGGCGGCGGAGGCGCGAGTTCGGTGAGCTCCACCGGCGCGATTATCGGCGGCTCGACCGCTGTCCGCCAGCTCTACGATCTTCCTGTCGATGTTTCCTGGGAACCCGATCTGTGGGGCGCCATCCGCCGCGGAATCACTTCCGCCGCCGACACCGCGGTCGCCGCCGCCGCCGACGTGGAAAACGCGAAGCTGCTGTACCAGGCCGAGCTCGCCCAGGATTATTTTCAGCTTCATGGCACCGACGCGGACATCGATCTGCTTCGCCGCACCGAGGCGTCCTATAAGGAATACGTGGAGCTAACCCGCAACCGCTTCACCTCCGGCATCGCTTCCGATCTGGATGTCGCGCAGGCCGAAACGCAGCTTTATGGCGCGCAGTCCTCGCTCATCGATTTAGGGTCGACCCGGGCGCAGCTCGAACATGCCATCGCGATTCTCACTGGCAAAGCGCCGGTCGACGTCGACGTCGCCGAGAAGCCGCTCTCGACGCTTCCCCCTCCAGTTCCCATCGGCGTGCCTTCGCTGCTGCTCCAGCGCCGCCCGGATATCGCCGCCGCTGAGCGCCGTGTCGCCGCCGCTAATGAACAAATCGGCATCGCGATCGCCGCCTTCTATCCGAATCTGACGCTCAGCGCCAGCGCCGGTCTGGAAAACAGCAGCCTGGCGAAATGGTTTACCTGGCCGAGCCGCTTCTGGTCGGTGGGCCCGTCGCTCGCCGAAACTCTATTCGACGCCGGCCGCCGCGCGGGCGTTGTCGCCGAGCAGCGCGCCGCCTACGACGCTACCGTTGCCACTTATCGCCAGACCGTCCTCACCGCGCTGCAGCAGGTGGAGGATAATCTGGCCGCTCTGCGTGTCCTTGAGATTGAATCCGCCAAGGTCGAAGAGAGCGTTCAAGCCGCGACTCGCGAGCTGAGCCTCTCCACCGATCAGTACAAAGCTGGAATTCAGAACTACCTCACCGTGATTCTGGCCCAAGCAACCCTTCTCGCCGCCGAGCGAACCCAGGTCGATCTGCTCAGTCGCCGCCTCACGGCGAGCGTGTTGCTGATCGAGGCGCTGGGCGGAGGCTGGGACACGTCGAAGTTGCCCGACGCAAAGGACGTCACCGGCACGTCGCGATAATCGCGAATCGCCTTCGCTCCTGGGGCAGCCAATTCTGGCTGCCGCCGCCTTTCAGGCGGCGTTGGACGGAGCGTGTTGAACCCCTCAATACGCCGGCGAATCGCTCGCCGGAAACGACTCCCGCGACGCCTCATCCACAATATCCCAGTTCGCGCCGGGCGCCGTCTTGAGCAATTCCTCCGCATACAACGCGCCCGCCGGTGTGTCCTCATGCTTGAAAAACACGAACACATCGCGCCCATCGGCGATCAACCGGCCGACGCGCACCCCGATTTCCCGGCGCTCCTCCGCCGAATAATCCTCCTTGCGCAGCCGCACATACACGAACCCCGCCGTGATCACCTGCGGCACTTCGAATTTTTCCGATTCCGCCAGGCACAGCGCCACACCATGTTTTTGAAGCAGCACGTACACCTCATCGCACAACCACGACGGATTGCGAAATTCGAACGCGCAGCGGATCTCGCCCGGTAGCTTTTCGAGAAACGCGCTCAGCAACGCCACGTCCGCCTTGAAATTGGGCGGCAATTGGAACAGCACCGGCCCCAGCCTCCGCGCCGTTCGCAGCGGATCGATCGCGCGAAAGAAAGCCGGCGTGAACTCCGATTCCTTCAGTCGCTGAATGTGGGTGATCCTCTGATGCGCCTTGCACGCGAACACGAATCCGGCCGGCGTCGCGTTCACCCAATTCTCGAGCGTCGATGGCTTGGGTAACTGGCGAAAAGTGTAGTTGATTTCGACCGCATTGAGGCGCGCCGCGTAATGCTTCAGAAAATCTTTCGCCGGCGCTTTCGGCGGGTAGAAGTCCGGTTTCCAGCTCGGATACGCGAATCCTGAGGTGCCGCAAAAGAGCTTCGCCATACTTGCCTTTCTATCGTCGACACCCGCCTTCCAGCCCCATGCGTAAGCTTGGGGCTTCGACGCCGCGTTCCAGCCCCATGCGTAAGCTTGGGGGTTTTCTCTCTTCCAGCCCATCCGCAGCGGTGGGGCTTCAACGCCTGCGTTTCTCCACTCTCTAATGCCAATGTACACTGGAATCAAGTGATCCCACGGCATCCAGAACGAACCGGACGTGTAAGCAGACGCTCCAACGCGGCAGCACTCGAAGACAACGACGGGAAGGGCAAGGAAGGCAAGCCTAAGCGCAAAGCGCCCAGCATCAAAGCCATCTGGCCCGACCTCCGCGAGATGATCCTTCCGCGCCGCGGACTGCTCGCGTTCAGCTTTCTGCTGATGGTGATCAACCGCCTGAGCGGCCTGGTGCTGCCTTTTTCCACCAAGTTCATGATGGGCACGGTGATCGCGGGGAAGCGCATGGATCTTCTCACGCCCGCGGTGCTGATAATCCTCGCCGCGACCATGATCCAGGGCGTTACTTCGTTCTCGCTCACGCAATTGCTTTCAAAGACGGGCCAGCGGCTGATCGCGGAGCTGCGCCAGAAAGTCCAGCGCCACGTCGGGCTCTTGTCGGTGGGCTATTACGACGCGAACAAGAGCGGAGTCCTGGTCGCGCGCATCATGAGCGACGTCGAAGGCGTGCGAAATCTGATCGGCACCGGCTTGGTCGATTTCGTCGGCGGAATCATGACGGCTCTGATCGCGCTGGGCGTCCTCCTATGGATCAGCACGCTGATGACCCTGTTGACCCTGGTTTTCGTCATCACTTTTGGGGTCTTGATGATGCTGGCCTTCACGAAAATCCGGCCGATTTTCCGCGAGCGCGGAAAAATCAATGCGGAAGTGACTGGACGGCTGACCGAATCGCTCGGCGGCGTGCGCGTGGTGAAGGGCTATCATGCCGAAGAGCGCGAGGCCGAAGTCTTCTCCCAGGGCGTGACGCGCCTGCTCAACAATGTACTCAAGTCGCTGACCGCCACTTCTCTCATGGGCCTCTCAGCGACCATTTTGATGGGGATCGTCGGCGCGACCATTTGGTACGTCGGCGCGCACCAGATCATGTCCGGGAAGATCAAGATCGAGGATCTGATCATGTACATCATGTTCCTGGCGATGCTGATCGCGCCCGTGGCTCAAGTGGTCAACATCGGCACCCAGTTGACTGAAGCGCTCGCCGGCCTCGATCGCACGCGCGAGGTTTTGAGCGAGCGTCCCGAGGATCGCGACCCTAATCGCACCGAGAAGCTCGGCCCAATTCGCGGCGAAGTCGACTTTAACAACGTCGGATTCTCCTACGATGCCGGCAAGCAAGTGCTTTTCGACGTGAGTTTCCAGTCCGCGCCCGGCACCGTGACCGCGCTGGTGGGCTCGTCGGGTTCCGGCAAATCCACCATCATCAGTCTGGTCGCGGCCTTTCATACTCCCGATTCCGGCGTGATCACAGTCGACGGAGTGGATCTTTCGAAAGTGCGCCTGGACACCTATCGCACGCAGTTGGGCGTGGTGCTGCAAGATACGTTTCTGTTCGATGGAACCATCGAGGAAAACATCGCGTTCGCGCGGCCCAACGCGACCAAGGAACAGGTTCGCGAGGCCTGCCGCATCGCGCGCGTGGACGAATTCGCCGATAACTTTGAGCTCAAGTACGACACGATTGTCGGCGAGCGCGGTGTCAAATTGTCGGGTGGACAACGCCAGCGTGTCTCCATCGCCCGTGCGATTCTCGCCGATCCGCGCATTCTGATTCTCGATGAAGCCACGTCCAGCCTCGATTCGGAATCCGAGGCGCTGATTCAGGAAGGCCTGAAGTATTTGATGAAGGGCCGGACGACGTTCGTGATCGCGCACCGTTTGTCCACCATTCGCCGAGCCGATCAGATCCTGGTGGTCGAAGCCGGGAGGATCGTCGAGCGCGGAACGCATGAATCGCTATATGCGCTGCACGGCCGCTATTGGGACCTGTACACCCGCCAGCACGGCGTGGAAATGAATATGTTCCTCGCACCCGGCGAAGGCGACAAGGTGGAAGAGGAGAACGGCGCGCAGTCGAAAGAAGCGTCGGCGGTGACCGAAGCCATGCGCATGCTCAGAGGATAGCGGACGGAAAACCTCCGTATAATGAACTTATGAGCGAGATGCAGCTCTACATTGCTATCGGCCTTCCCGTGATCGCTGTGCTGACGAGCCTGACAATTAGCCTCGTGCAGATTTCCGCAATCCGCGAGGACCTCCGTGTGCAGATTTCGGCAATCCGCGAGGACCTCCGTGAGATCCGTTCGGATATCAAGCTCTTGACGGGCAAGGTTTACGAACTGATGTCGGAAAAACACTGACACGGCGATGCCGTGCGGCTTCTGCCGGGGGTGACACGTGCAAGCGTTTCGATTCTTAGGAATGGTCGTCCTGTTTGGACTGGCCGCTCAGCCCTGCTCCATGTCCTACACTCCCAAGGTGTGGGCAAAGAACCCTGGTTCGCAATCAAGGCTTTTCGCATTCGAGAAGGATGGCCGCGTCGGGTTCATCGACTCAACCGGCCGCGTAGTGATCAAGCCGACTATCGACCGGCCTATTGACCAGGTTGGTGACTTTGTAGACGGCCTGGCTCGTGTCGGGGACGAAGGATATATCGACAAATCTGGAAAGTGGGTCATCAAAGGGAAATACATTTGGAGCGACGACTTCTCGGATGGCCTCGCCAGAGTCGGCATCTGGGATCCAGTGAAAAAGTACGAGAGCATTACCCTCTATCTCGACAAGACGGGGGTGGAGGTGGTTCGCGTTCCGGGTCTCCGCGCGCGGGGATTCGCCGAAGGGCTAGCTCCGTATGAGGGTGACCATAAGCCTAACATTCGGAGATTCGAGCCTGGCAAGTTTGTTTATATGGACTATCCCGGTCCCAAGGGGTTCATCGACCGAGCCGGGAAAATCGTTATCCAACCGACATTCGCCGCGGTCGGACCTTTCGTAGGTGGCCTCGCGCTCGCCGTCCTCGACGGTTACTGTCATATAGCGACGCCCGACGGCGGACAGGAAGGGTCACCAACATCCGGCATTCCGGGCGACTGCGGCGGAGCGCCCGCGGATGCGGTCTTACCCTGCGGCACCGGCTTCATCGATTCGTCTGGAAATTTCGTAATCCAGCCACAGTTCGAATCCGCCCGCGACTTCAAGGATGGCCTCGCGGCGGTTCGGCTTCATGACAAATGGGGATTCATCGACACGACTGGAAGCACCGTCATCAATCCTCAGTTCGAAGAAGCGCAATCTTTCAGCGAAGGACTCGCCGCGGTGAAGGACGGCGGTAAGTGGGGCTTCATCGACAGAACAGGAAAAGTCGTCATCCAACCGCGATTCAAAGAGGTTGAGCCGTTCTCAGATTCACTCGCAATCGCCTTCGAAAATGACCGGCCGTTCTACATCGACCGTGGCGGAGACGTCGCTATTCCCGGCCCGTTCCAGGAGGCGACACCTTTTGTCCAGGGGATCGCGGCAGTATTGGTCGGCTCCAATCACGTGCAGTACATCAACAAGACTGGTGGGCTGGTTTTTCAGTACTTCCGGAAAAGCGCGAACGGAAAACCATGACATCTACATTGGCATTGTTGCTCTGCTGCTTTTCAGCCTTGAATTTGCGTTCATCCGCGTGAATCCGCGGCCAGACACCCCAGCCTACTTCTTCTCGCAGAACATCCCCGTCCGCACCAGGAACCCCGTATCCAGCTTCCCCGCGATAAAATCCGGATGCGACAGAATCTTCTGGTGCAATGGTATCGACGTGTAAATCCCCTCCACCACGAACATATCCAGCGCCCGATTCATCCGCGCGATCGCCTCATCCCGATCCCCTCCGTGCGCGATCAGCTTCGCCACCAGCGAATCGTAATATGGCGGAATCACGCCGTCGTGATAGGCGGCTGTGTCCACGCGAATCCCCGCGCCGCCCGGCAGATTCAGCCCGGTGATCCGCCCCGGCGAAGGTACAAACGTCTCCGGATGCTCCGCATTGATCCGGCACTCGATCGCATGCCCGCGAATCTCCACTGGGCCCCGAAGAATATCGCTGAGCCGCTCGCCTGCCGCGATCCGAATCTGGCTCTTCACCAGATCGACGCCGGTCACCATTTCGGTCACAGGATGTTCCACCTGAATGCGCGCATTCACTTCGATGAAGTGCAGATTGCGATCCTGGTCCATCAGGAATTCGACCGTCCCCGCATTGGTATAGCCGATCCCCCTCAGCGCCACGCGCAAGCTTTCGGAAATGCGTTCGCGCAGCTCCGGTGTCACCGCGGTCGACGGCGCCTCTTCAATCAGCTTCTGATGCCGCCGCTGAATGGAACATTCGCGCTCGCCCAGAATCTCGACCGTCCCATGCTGATCGCCCAGCACCTGAAATTCGATGTGCCGCGGATTCTCCACCATCTTTTCCATGTACATGTCGCCGCAGGAAAACGCGGCCGTCGCTTCCGCCTGCGCCTGCGCCAGGTGATTCGGCATCTCCTCGGCGCGCCGCACCACGCGCATGCCGCGCCCGCCCCCGCCGGCCGACGCTTTGAGCATCACCGGATATCCGATCTGATCGCCGATCTGGAGGGCCTCTTCCAGGTTTTTCAAAATCCCCTTCGACCCCGGCAGAATCGGAACTCCGGCTTCCTCCATGGCGGACCGCGCCACCTGCTTCTGCCCCATGCGCCGGATCACTTCCGGCGTCGGCCCGATGAATCGCAGCCCGCTGGTCTCGCACACTTCCGCGAAATCCGCGTTTTCGGAAAGAAACCCGTAGCCCGGGTGCACCGCGTCGGCGTTGGTGATTTCCGCGGCGCTGATCACCGACGGAATATCCAGATAGCTCCGCGAGCTCTTGGCGGGTCCAATGCAAATCGCCTCGTCCGCGAAGCGCGTGTGCAGGCTGTAGCGGTCGGCTTCCGAATACACCGCCACCGTTCGAATCCCCAGGTCTTTGCAGGCGCAGATCACCCGCAGCGCGATCTCGCCGCGATTGGCGATTAGTATTTTTTCGAACATGAGTAGGTGATGTGGGGCCGGCACTCGTGCCGGCGAGCCGCCTTGCCCGTTTCCCGGGGCTCTCTAGCCGGCTTCTGGACGCTCGAACCTGCGATCTGCTGTCTCATAAAAGGCGGGAGGTCACCGCGGGCGGATCGCGATCAGCGCCTCGCCGTATTCCACCGGTTTGCCGTTCTCAACCAGTTTCGACGTGATCACGCCCGCCACTTCCGCTTCAATCTCGTTCATCAGTTTCATCGATTCGATGATACACAGCACCTGCCCGGGTTCCACGGTGTCACCCACGCGAATAAACGGCGGTGAATCCGGCGAAGGCGATTCGTAGTAAGTCCCCACGATCGGTGACTTCTGCAGAAAATCCGATTCGCCAGCCTGCGGAGGCGCCGGTGAACTCGTTGGCGCACTCGCGGGCGCCTGAGTGGTCGGCGCAACTGGAGCGGACGCCGGCCCCGCCGTTACCGGCCCGGTCCCCGCCATCGGCCCGGCAGCCGCGGAAACCAAAGGTCCCGTCCCCACCACGAACTCCTGGGTCACCCCGGCGCGCCGCAGCCGCAGCCGATTCTCGCCGCGCTGCAACTCCAGCTCCGCCACGCCGCTTTCGTTGAAGATTTCGATCAGCTCTTTTATCTCTTCGATGGTCATTTATATCGATGATTTTATATCGACGATCCGACTATGGACGAACGAAACGCGGCGCGACTAGAGACTGACGAACTCCTTCGCCGTCGGCGTCAACACCTCGCAGCCCCTTTCGGTCACCAGCACGGTGTCCTCGATGCGAATCCCACCCACGCCTTCCACGTATACCCCCGGCTCGATCGTAATCGTCATTCCCGCCTGCAACCGCGTTTTATCCTTCCTGCCGAGCCGCGGCGGTTCGTGGATCTCCAGCCCCAGGCCGTGCCCGGTCGAATGTGTGAACTGCTTGTCGAGCTTGTGCAGTTTTAGCACGCCCCTCACCACCCGGTCCACTTTTCCGGCCGTGATTCCAGGCCGCACGGCATTGATGCCTGCAAGTTGCGCTTCGAGCACCGCGCGATACATTGCGCGCACCCGCCTGGGCGGTGTTCCCGCGTAAGCCACGCGAGTCATGTCGCTTGCGTAACCGTCAAGAATCGCGCCCATGTCTATTAATAATAGTTCATTTTCTTCGAATCGATGCGCCGAAGGCCGCGCGTGCGGCAGCGCGGACCGTTCGCCCGCCGCCACGATGGTCTCGAACGCCGTCTTCTCCGCGCCCAACATGCGCATCTGGAAATCCAGCTCAGCCGCGATGTCCTGCTCCCGAACGCCTACGCAAACGCGCCTCAGCGTTCGCGCGTAGGCTTCGGAATTCACCTGGACGCTGCGGCGGATCAGCGCGATTTCGGCGGGCGATTTGACCATCCGCTGCTCTTCGATAATGCGTCCGATGGGATGGAGCCCGGCGCCCAGCGGCAAGGCTTCTTTGAGCTTGGCGAAGTCCTCATGGGACATCCAAGCCGTCTCGAAGCCTATCTTTTTCAGCCGCTTACGCTTGATAAGGACCGCGGCCGAATCGATCAGCGGTTTCTTCGAAACATGCACCTGGCACGTGAGCCGGGCGGCTTCCAGGCTGTAGCGCGGATCGGTAAAAAAGTGCGCTTCCCGCCCGGTCAGCAGCAACAGGCCGTTCGATCCGCCATATCCCGTCAGATAAAGGACGCTAGCGGGGGAGGAGACCAGCAACGCGTCGATTTTGTGCTCCGGCAGACGGGCGGACGCGGCTTGGCAGCGCTGTTCAACTTCAGTCAAACTAATAGTTTAGCAACTTGCGCAAGTCGATCGGCCGGTTGCTGATCCCGTTCATCAAAGGGGATTCGCCCGCCAAATCCCGTGAATACAAAACATCCACGTATTATCCACGTTTTGTCCATCTTTCCGCCACAAAGCCCCACGTTTTCCCCATCCCTCCGCGGGGCTTTGCGATCGTGTCAGACGGCCTTGATCGCGGCCGAACCGAGAATCAGCGCGACCAGATTCCAGGCCACCACCAGCGCGAACAGAAGGTTCATGCGGATCAGCAGACGCTCCCGGCCTCCCCGCCAGCAGTAAAACCCGAGCGCGATCGCCACGATCTTCACCGCCAGCAATCCACCGAGCGGATGGGGCGCATATTGCAGAGCCAGCCGCACCATCGGATTCCCTTCGTGAACTCCGTTGATCAGAAATGCGATGGTGGTCATGAAGTCCAGCAACTGGAGGTAGGAGTATTGGAGCAGTAGCTGATTCATTTTGCCGTCCCTGCTTTCATCTTACCTGAATCTAGACGGAAGACCCTAGTGAGTAAATAGGTCATTTGCCCCAATACCGGCCCACTAGGAAGTTCCAGTACTTCGGGGATATACCCTAGCCCAACGAGCTGCACGAGCCGCGACCGGAGGGAGCGGTTATAAAGGTTTTCCTTAGCTGCCGGTGACCGCGCGAATCACGCGCAGAGTGTTCCCGCCGAGTATCTTCTTGATGTCGCCCTCGGAATAGCCGTGCTTCAGCAGCACGGCAACCAGCGCCGGCATTTTCGAAATATCCTCGAGACCATTCGGCGGACCCTGGATGCCGTCGAAATCGCTCCCGATGCCGACGTGGTCGATCCCGGCGACCTTCACCGCGTGGTCGATGTGCGCGAAAACGTCTTCGATGGTCGCGACGACTTTGATAGGGCTGGCGAATTCCTTGCTGAAATCCTTGGCCGCGTAATCGTCGAGCGGCTTGCCGGTCAGATTGGGCATCTGCGAGAGCTGTGAAATGGAGGCGCGCAGCGCGGCGGCGTCTTTTTCATTGATGAACCCTTCGCCGAAGTTGATGCCGATCACGCCGCCGTTTTTCGCGAGCGCGCGCAGCATATCGTCGGTGACGTTGCGCGGGATATTGGAAATTGCCCGGCAGGACGAGTGCGAAAGAATTACGGGCTTGGTGCTCACGGCGATCGCGTCATAAAACGTCTTATCGGAGACGTGCGAAACGTCCACCAGCATGCCCAGCCGGTTCATTTCGCGCACGACATCCTTGCCGAAATCGGTCAGGCCGTTGTGCTGGGGCGTGTCGGTGGAGGAATCCGCCCAGTTGTTGTTGCGGAAATGCGTGAGCGTCATGGCGCGGATGCCCATCCGGTAGTACATGCGCAACACCGCCAGATCGTCGTCGATCTGATGGCCGCCTTCGAGGGCCAGGAACGCCGCGATCTTATGACTCTTGACCACGCGCTCGATGGCTGACGCGTTGGTGGCGAGCTCGATCTGATCGGGAAACGTGTTGAGCACGTTCTGCATGGCGTCGCGCAGGTCGAGCGTGCGGCGGACCGCTTCAGCGCCTTGATAGTAGACCGGAACCCACAAGGCGAAAAACGGCGCGTGCATGCCGCCTTCGCGGAGACGAGGCAGATCAACGTGGCCAGTGGAAGTGCGCTGCGCGAGGTCGGCATGGCCGATAAGGACACGCTGGATGGTGTCGATGTGGCTATCGATGCCGATCGCCTCCGCGCTGATGCGCCGGGCGCGGGCCATGTCGTCTTGAGCGAGGACGCAGAGAGGAACCGCGAGGGCGATCAGAAGCTTGTGCATAAACTTTCTTATACTATGGATTGGACCGTTCGATGACCACCTCGCTTACCGGGCAGCAGGTTCAGCGCAACATGCGCGCCGTTGCCCACGCGATTGCACAGCAGGAGCTTGAGGGCTTAAAGGTGCCGGAATCCACCGTTGCCGACTTGCGCCGCGCCGCGCGGGGCGAGATCGAGACGGATGAAGTTATCCGCAACATTTACCGCCGGTTCACGAATGTCCCGATATTCCGGCCATGACCATTACCTTGACCCGGCCTCCGGTGTCCTGAAAAATCGTCTCGGCATCGCGGACGCCGCTACGCTCGAACAAACCGAAGCCGATTTTGCTGCGGCCCGATCCAGAACGAGAAGGCCGACGAGGGCCCGTTGCGCGTAAACTCTGGCCGCAGGCCGGGGGGGGGCCTGCCCACAGCACACAAACATTTGCGTTCCCCGACAATAAGTGCAATCCTCGCAAAGGAGAACATGAGCCGTGTGTTTTTCAGCGGACGCGAACTTTGTTGGCAGCGCGGTTCTGGGCGGCGTCGGCGTCGTCACCTTGACCAAGGTGAAGCACCGGCGCGAACTCCTTTTCGCGTCGCTGCCCGTGCTCTTCGCGGTTCATCAGTTCACCGAAGGATTCGTCTGGCTGGGACTGGATGGAACTCTCTCACCCGCGGTGGCGCACAACATGGGGGCGGCGTTCATGCTCTATGCGCAGGGACTGCTCCCGTTCCTGGTGCCGCTCAGCGTGCTGCTGTTCGAGCCGGACCTGAAGAGCCGCCGGCGCATGTTGCCCTTCGCCGTGCTCGGCCTCGCGACGACGCTGTATGCACTGTGGGCGTTGACGGCGTACCCGTTCGAGGTCTACGTCAAGGGCAATAGCATCGTGTACACCGATCCAGGGACCGGCAATGTAGTGATGGGCGTGCTGTATGTGATTACGACGTGCGGCTCGCTGTTTATGTCGAAGATCAGGCTCATGGTGATCTTCGGCGCGATAAACCTGACGATTCTCTTGGCTGTGCTGGCGTTCAAGGCGTACGCCTACACCTCGCTGTGGTGCGCGTATGCGGCGATCGCCAGCGTGATTATCCTGATCTACTTCTGGAGAAGCAGCGGACACCGGCCGTTCCCTTACGCGCATCCTTTGTGGAAGGCGATTTGAGTCGCGCGGCTATTCGTAGCAGAAGCGGATCTTAAAGTGGCCGTTCTTGGCCGTGTCGATGTCCATGTCGACGGGCTCCGCTACGCCAATCGCCGTGATGTGCGTTGTTTTATACTGATCACCATCAAGATGATGTTTCCGGTGGCCCTTGTCGTCATCGGGAGGCGGGTCGAAGTAGTATTTGGCAGACACGATCTTAAGACTGCCATCGCTCCCTATCGTGACGGTGTCGTCGGCGTAGGTGAGCGTGATCAGCCAGACGGCTGCCGTCGGCGAGAAGTCATAATCCCTGTCCATATAGTTGAACGTAGCCAACCCGTCGAACCCGCAAGTATCTTGCAGTTTGGTGCCGTTCGGGCGGATGGTCTTACCGCCGTCGGCGTCGGCTTGCCAGAGATGCGGGGACCGCCCATGAAGAGAACTGTCCGAGACCGTGACCGGCGGGTCGTTGTTGTCCGTTTTGTGATATTGGGGATACGGAATCACCCGATAAGCGCGCAAGAACAATCCAATCACAATGCCGATAGCTATAAGTACTACGGCAATCGCCAGTTTCCTCATTCCAGCTTCTCCTTGTGAAGTGCAGTGCTATCTTATATCAGAAATCAGTCCGGTCCGCGCAAACGGAACTAGCTGATCGTGCGCAAGACCCGCATAGCGATTTGAGTCGTTACGCGACTATTGGTAACAAAAACCGATCGTGAAATGGGGATCCCACGTGTTGACGGGCGTCCAGTCGCGGATGGTCGTCGCGCCCCTCTTCACGATAATCTCGGACACATTGCCAGGACGTTTATGGCGTCGGTTGTACCGTGCTTCCTCTTGTTGGCCCGGGTTTGAGCCCTCGGGCGCGTGAAAGCTGCCCCTGTTGGTCGCAATGGTGGGAGCGGTTCCCGGATTCGCGGTGATGATGACCTCGGCATCGTGGCCGGTAGAGTCAGGGGCGTCGAGGCCGTTAGGGTCGTGGACGATGGTGACCGTGATGCCGGTTGTACCCGGCGAAAGGTCGGTAGTCATCTCGTCATCTGTCCAGAGGACCCCGGAAACTGGGTTCGGTTTCCCTGTGATGGGGTCGAGTGCCGTCATGCCGCAAGTGGTCGAATACCCTGGCGTATAACCTGAAGCGGTGCTCGCGGGGTTGGGCGTGATTGTCGGGTCGGTGTCATTGTCCGCGGTCCAATCGTACTTGGAATGCGCGTGCAACGAACCGTCCGACACCGTGACTGGCGGGTCGCCGGGAGCCTGCGTCATTACAAAGCCGGTATGGGGCAACTGCAGGACGCTTTGAGGAAGCACAGGGCTTTGAGGACGGGCGAACCAACCGATCGCGGCCCCGATAACGAGAAGTAATGCGCCGACGAGCATTGCCGTTTTCGTAATCTCACTTCTCTTGTCGCTCGGAATCTCAGTTCTTTCAGTATTCGCCATCCCGGATCCCTCCCCGTGTGGATTAGAGCTATCTTATACCAGAAATCAGCCCGGCGCGCTGCAAAATTGCACGAATATCCGGGCGCGCGGCAAAACCTCTGAACGTCTCCGCGCCAAGGCTTTGCCGTAATTTTTCGAGCGCGGCCTTCTCGCTTTCGGTATATCCGGCGCGATCTGCGCCCTGGCTGGCTTCCGCCGCCACCGACGTCGCGCGCAATTCCGACTCATTTTGGCCCTTCATGGCGAAATATTGTGACAGACCGGCGGCGAGCGAGAGGGCGCCCGCAACATCTCCGGTCTGGAGTTCCGCTTCGGCGAAAGCCAGTTCAGCGTTCTTGAGCAGCGACGCCTCCTTTGTCTCCTTTGCCTGCTGGACGGATTCTTCGCATAGCGCCTTTCCTTCACGCGCTCGGCCGGATCGAACTCGAACCAATCCCAAGCGGCTTTTCGCGGAGGGATCGGTCGCCAGGGTCTTACCAGAGAAATCCAGCATTCGCTGGATTTCCTCTTCAGCCTCCTGGAATCGCCGTTGCGAGAGGTCCACTTGCGCGCGCACGCCGTGCACGCCGGCGAGCAGCGGCTTGTTCCCGCCTAATCGCTCCGCGAGTGCCTCGGCATCTTTCAACGATTCGCCTGCTTCGCGATATAGTCCCAGCCGCCACAGCACTTCGGCGCGATTCACGAGGCTGTACCCCTCCTGGCTCTGGTCGGCGACCGCGCGACTCACCGCAGCACTACGATTAAAGGAAGCCAGCGCGTCGGGGTACCGCTCCTGCAACAATAGAACCGATCCCAGACCCTGCACCGCAAAGGCTATACCGCCTTGGTCTTTGGCTTCTTCTGCAACCTGGACCTGTTGACGGAACAGGACCCCCGCGGCTTCAAAGTCTCCCAGGTAGCGGAGCATTCTGGCGACTGGTATCGCGGCACGGTTGGCGTTGCTCTTATCGCCTACTTCCTGAAAATCATCGAAGGCCCCCTTGGCAACGGGAACAGCCTCTTCGATGCGTCCCTCCTTCTCGAGCAGCTGACCCAGCGTCAACTCGGCTCTGGCTTCGACGCGGACCGCCTGAAAGCGCTTGGCCGCCTCGATCGCATTGCGGAGATACGGCTCGGCGGCCGCGTTATCGCCCTTCAAGAACAGAGCGTTACCAATCTCGATGAGGCCGCTAGCGGCGAGCACGTCGATCCCTGCGCGCCTCGCCAGATCGATGGCCTGCTGGGCCTGCTGCTGGCCCCCCTCTGTGTCGCCCGAGTTATTGGATAGGAAGCTTAGGACCAGCAGGGCCCTGATCTGGTGATACTCGTCGCCCGTGGCGCGGGCCATTTCGAGAGCCTTCTCATTGGGCGCACGCGACTCCTCCAGTTTTCCCGAACGGCGCAGAAGAGACGATCGCTGATAGAGCACCTCCGTCAGGCCTTCCGACTTGCCTTCGGTGCGATAGAGCTGTTCGGCCTTGTCGAAGTCGTCGGTCGCTTTGGCGCTTTGCTGCTGTTTGACCTCGAGTATGCCGCGCCGGAGAAACGCCGCTGCGAACTGACCGTCCCGCTGGGCCGATTCGCTATAACTCGCGAGCGCTTCCGGAAATTTGCCGCCGCTCTCATAAGCGCGCCCCAGGTCGACCAGGACGGCGGGCCGTTCCGCTGATCCCACTCTCGCAGCAAGCTCTTTGTACTTGGCGGCTGCCTGCGCGAAGTCCTTGATGAGCACAAAATAAACCGCCTGTAGCCGAAGCTTTTCCTCCGCCGACAGAAAGAATGACTGGTAGGCGGGAGGCGACGCGCGCAGCATTTCGCTCTTGGCCTTGTCCATGGAATCCAGTTCCGTGGCCGCTTCGGCGAGCCGGGCGTGCGCCAACGTGAAGTCCCCATCCAACTGCACGGCTCGTTCGAAGGACTTCATCGCTGTAAACGGGGTCCCATCGCGGAGCGCTCGCGTTCCCTCTTCGTACCAGCGCAGCGCTTCCTTAGGTGGGCTGTGCCGGCCCAGGAACCACACGCTGCCGACCGCCGCGACCACAAGCAGCACGCTGGCCACCGCAAACCAGGGAAGCGGCCGTTTCACGAACCTCCCCACGAATCCAGGCACGAATCCGGTCAGAGTTTGGGTGGCGGATTCCGCGCCGGGCGTCAGTGCGCGGATCACATCGCCGGTCCGCTGATAACGTTTGGCGGGTTCCCGCTCCAGGCATCGCAGAATCACGGTTCCCCACCGCGGATCGAGCCCGGGCACCAACCGGTCCGGCGGCGGCGGCGCCTCGGTCAGACGCTTCAGCGCGGAATCGAGCGGGGTGGCCCCATGAAACGGCCGTTTCCCGGTCAGCATTTCGAACATGACCAAGCCGAGCGCGTAAATATCGGTGGCGGGCGTCAGTTCGCCGTGGGTGAGCTGCTCCGGCGCCATGTAGGCGGGTGTGCCTACCAGGTTCCCGGATTCGGTCAACTCGGCCGATGCAGCGTCTTCGCCCGCCGCGGCCGATCGCGCGAGTCCAAAATCAGTCACCATCGCCTTGGTTCCGGTGAGCATGACGTTCGAGGGTTTGAAATCGCGATGAATCACGCCGGCATCGTGCGCGGCGCCGAGCGCTTCGGCCATCTGCACCACCAGCGGCAAAGCTTCCGGGAGATTCATGCGGCCATCGCGGCGCAGACGTTGCCCGAGCGTTTCTCCCGCGAGCAGTTGCATGGTGAGGAAGACCACGTCAGCCGCAGGGCCGCGATGCGTGCCCAGATCGTGAATCCGGCAGACATTGGGATGCGATACGCGTTTGGCGAACTGCACTTCGTGTTTGAAACGGGCCAGGGCGCGTCCGTGGCTGACCACTTCCGAGCGGATGGTTTTGAGCGCCAGCCGCTCATGCAGCTCCAGGTCGTCGACTTCATACACGTCGCCCATGCCGCCGGCCGCAATGAATCGCACGACGCGAAAACGTCCCGCGAGCAGTTGGCCTTCCTCCAGGCGAGGCGGAGGGGAGGGAGGCGGTCGAAACACGAAGGCGGGGGGTTCGTGGTCGGCGGCGATCAGGCGCTCCACTTCGCTGCGGAGGTCGGCATCCTCGTGGCAGGCGTCATCGAGAAAAGCTCCGCGGCGGTCGAGGGGAAGCTCGACGGCTTCGAGAAAAATGCCTCGAATGCGATCTTGACGGTTGGTCATGAGGTCGCCTGGCTGCGAAACGATTTCGGGGTGCTCCCGCAATTCTACTCCTTCTCCGCTCCTCCTTAGTCCTCAGGGGCGGGTTCGCTGTCATGTCGCCTTACACTGTAGTGGCCTGTCGTAACCAGATGTTTCGCCGGATGTTTCGCATGCGACGCGCTCCATATTGTCGCGGTTCTCGACTGGGCCCTACTCAACGAGTCGCGAGAGCATGGGAGCGCGTGATTCAAACTGCCTGTTTTCTCCTATTTGCGGGCTCAAGCCCCGCTCGTGAGAGCTGGGACATGCGCTAAAGTCCGCGCCCGAATCTGCCGATAAACCCTTGTGGGAGAATCTTATCCGCTTGCGGGAGAATCTGGCGCACGCGCCGATGCTCATCTGGACGCGCTGCGCCGCATGCAGAACGCCGACGGCGGTTGGGGATACTTTCCCGGCAAGCAAAGCTGGCTGGAACCGACCGCGTACGCGGCGCTCGCGCTGCATGGCGACGCGGCGGCCGATCGCGCCTGGAAGCTGATTGAATCCTGGCAGTTAGGCGACGGCGGGTGGCGGCCCGCGGCGGATGTCCAGATGGCCAACTGGACCACGGCTCTGTGCGTCACCGTCGCGACGTTGCGCGGAGAATTTGGCGATCCGTTCCAGAAGGGTGTGGAGTGGCTGCTGGGGTCGTGGGGCGTGGAATCGCGGCTGGTGAATCGCATGGCGGTGAAGATGGGGCGGCTGGAAGCCGATCGCGATTTGAGCCTGAAGGGCTGGCCGTGGAAGCCGAACACGTCGGCGTGGGTGGAGCCGACCGCGCACACGATCGTGGCCCTAAAGCAAGCATTGTCACAGGCGTCGTTACATTTGCCTTCGAAATATCGGGGCGAAATCCGCGAGCGCGTGCGGATGGGCGAGGCGCAGTTGATGGACGTGCGGTGCCGCGACGGCGGTTGGAATTACGGCAGCCGGGCAGTGCTGGGGGGCGACCTTCCGTCGTATCCCGAGACGACGGCCCTGGCGCTGCTGGGATTGCAGGGGCACGCGGATTTGTCGCAATCGCTTGACCGGGCGTCGCAAATGGCGCGGGATCAGCAGGATCGGGAGGGTTCGAAAAAAGTAAATGCGCCGTCGCCGCTGGCTCGCGCGTGGCTGCGGCTTGCGCTGCGGCTGCATGCCGTAAAGGTCGATTTATCACTTGGCGCACCTCTGCGCGACGTGGTGGTCACGGCCATCGACGCGATCGGCGCGGGCGCCGACTACGAAGTCTTCCGGGCAGGAGAAATATCGTGAGCAATATCGGGAGGAGTGCCGAGAGCAGAACGCGTTTTGAAATCACGCGGCGCGATTTTCTTCCCGTGGCGGGCGCGAGCCTGCTGGCCGGGGTCGCCGGGTTTGAAGGCGCGAAGCCGCCGTCGATATCGCGGCCCGAATCGTCGGCGGTAACGATCGTCAAGGCGAGTTCCTATTCGGATGACCTGGTAAAGCGGATGCTCGAAGGAATCCGCGAGTGCGGGCTGGACGTTCGCGGGCTGAAAGTCCTGCTCAAGCCGAACCTGGTGGAATTCGACCCCGCTACCTGCATCAATACAAATGTTTCCGTGGTTGCCGCGGCGCTGGAAGTATTCCAAACGCTGGGTGCGGCGGAGGTGGTGATCGGTGAGGGGCCGGGCCATCGGCGGGATACCTATGCGCTGGCCGAAATGGCGCGTTATCGCGGTGAAATTGCGGGTTTCGACGGACGTTTTGTGGACTTGAATCGCGACGACGTCAGCGCGGTGCAAGGCTTCGCGGATCGCGGCGAGATTTATCTTCCCAACTCGGCGCTGCGCGCGGACCTGATCGTTTCATTGGCGAAGATGAAAACGCATCACTGGGCGGGCGCGACGCTTTCCATGAAGAATTTCTTCGGACTGGTGCCGGGATCGGTGTACGGATGGCCCAAGAATGAGCTGCACCACGTGGGGATCGACAAGTCCATTGTGGAGTTGTCGCGAATTTTCCGCCGCAGCTTCGCGATTGTCGACGGGATCGTCGGGATGGAAGGCAACGGACCGATTCAAGGCACTCCGAAAGCGGTTGGCGTGATGGTGATGGGCTCGGATCTCGTGGCTGTCGACGCCACCTGCTGCCGGATCATGGGCCTGAATCCGGCGGGCCTGGAGTATCTGCGGATGGCGTCAGAGAGTCTGGGCGTGATCGACGAAAAACGCATCGAGCAGCGCGGCGAAAGCATTCATTCCGTGCGCACGAACTTCGAGTTGATCAAATCCTTTCAACAACATCGGCTTTCGTAGGACACGGCTCGCATCGCGGCCTTGCTATTCTGAAGTCGCATGCGAAAGCCCGTGATGGCCGGCAACTGGAAGATGTACAAAACCGCGGCGGAGACCACTGCCTTTTTCCAGAAATTCGTGCCGATGGTAGCGGCTGCGTCGCACGCGGAAATCGTCATCTGCGCTCCTTTCGTGAATCTGCACGCCGCGGTGGAGGGCGCGCGGTCGAGCGCGATCGAGATCGGCGCGCAGGATGTTTTCTGGCTGAACGAAGGCGCCTATACCGGCGAAGTCTCGGCTCCGATGCTGGCCGCCGTGGGGTGCCGCTGGGTGATCATCGGGCACAGCGAACGTCGCCAATACTTCGGCGAAACCAATGAAAGCGTGTTCAAGAAAACGGTCGCGGCGCTGGACGCCGGATTGAAGCCGATCGTGTGCGTGGGCGAACGGCTGGAGGAGCGCGAAGCGGGCGCGACCGAGGCGGTGTGCACCGCGCAATTCGACGGGGGAATAGCGGAGCTCGCGCCGGAGCAGTTCGCGCGAATTGCGATCGCATATGAGCCGGTATGGGCGATCGGCACGGGCAAGACGTCGACGCCTGAAATGGCAGCGGACGCGCATCGGGTCCTGCGCGGCAACGCTCGCGCGAAGTTCGGGCCGGAGGCCGCCGCCAAGTGCCGCATTCTTTACGGCGGGAGCGTGAAGCCGGACAATATCCAAGGTCTGATGGCGCAACCGGAGATCGACGGAGCGCTGGTGGGGGGTGCGAGCCTGGACCCGGCGTCGTTCGCGTCGATTGTCAATTTCTAGAGGCGAAGAATGTTAGCCACGAATAAACACGAATACACACGAATGGAAAAAAGAGATGATCGAAGCCTTGTTTGCGAAGGTGTGAATTTCTAACGGAATGCGGAAAAGGCCTTGCTTTGGATCATCCAGAACACAGACTAAAGTCTGTGCCACCGTCATCGCGTTTGCGGCACTGTTGATCGCGCCACTTCGGGCGGACGATGAGAAGGCGCGCCCGAAGCTGGCCGATGCGGTGCAATCGATTGTCGATCTGGCGCGCGCGACTGCGCCCGAGATTTTCGCCGACACCATCGTCAAGTTGGTGGAATCGGGGAAAATTCCGCAACGCGAGTTGCAGGTGGAATTGTTGGAGGACGCGTTTCAGGCGGCTGGATCGGCTATCGAGCCAGTGCGGCTGATTGCGATTCCAGGCACGCCGCCGGACACGCGCGAGATATATCGCAGCAAAGCGGGCGAGCTGGGCCTGGATGCAATTTCGCTTCAGGCGCGAATCCTGAAGAATCTGCTGACCGTCGATCGCGGTAAGGCGCGCGAGCTGTTCGAACAAGTGGCGCATCCGGCGCTCGATCCGCGGCCGTGCGAAGACGCTCTGGTGGCGGACATCGCTCCGTATTACGAAATCGCGGCTGCGATAGCGCAATCGGCGTTCACGGCGGAGGAGAAACAAAACGACGCGCACTTGCAGTTCATGGTGGGACTGCTGGCAGGAGCGAAATCGCCGGGCGAACTGGCGGCGTTTGCGGGCGCGATCGATAACGTGTCGTTCACGCAAGGACAATGGGATGTGCTGCGGGCGGTGCTCGCGCAGAAGCTGGAGACGATCGGAGCTGACTACCGGTCGTTCGCGATTTCGTTCAATGCGATGGAAGGGGCGATTTCGAAGCTCGCCGCGGTCGGGCGCACGAATCAACTTCGGGGTGTGGACGGACTTATCGGAAGTTTTCGCAAGTACTTGGTCGCACAGATGACCGCGCCACGATGCCAGCCAGACATTCCGGTCGCGATTGGAGAGATGGACTGGTTCCAGCCGTCACTCACTAGCGACGAAACCAAGCCAAGCGAGCGGCAAGGGGCCGTCAAAACACACGCGTATTTCGAGTCGGGCGATGCGAAAGCGATCGCCGAAAATCTGAAGACCGCCCAAGCGCAGGTGACAACGGCCCTAGGGGAGGCATTGGTGAGGCAGGCCCAAGCCGCGTTCCGCGGTCTCGACCCTGCCGGATATACGCCGGCCGTCGGCGAGGCTCCAGATCCTGGCGATTTGCTGCGTGAATTCGCGAAGTGGAGCCCGGCCGGCTCCGATGTCGATGTGCTGCATCAGAAAGCTACCATCCTTAAGGGGATGTTGCAGAATATCCTGAGGGGGCTGTTGCAGCATATCCCGGCCGCCGCGGATCGCGATCGTGTCGCGAGGTTGTGTGTCGAACTGCTGGTAAGGTCAGGCGCGCAGCGGCAGAATCCGGCGGAGTGGATGTGGCAGGTGAAGTCCCTGGCAGGCGCCATGGGCGCGAGTGGATCCGATTTATTCCAAGCTTCGGGAAACCCTGGACTGCTGGTTTACTTGGCGTCGAGCGGCACTTCGAAGTAAAAATAATCCTTGCCCGAGGCCGCATCCTTGAGTCCGCTGAGAACCAGCTTCGAGCCCGGAATGTGCGGGGTCTGAAAATAAAAGAAGCCGGAAGCCGAGCTGCCATCGGTCAGCATCTTCGCGGCGAAGGCGCGGGTTTCGATCTCGGGAGTGTTGAGAGGACCTTTCTTGTTACGGCTAGGCAGAGGGATGGGGCTGGCGCCGGGCATGCGGGGGCGCTTCACTTCGGTTCCGATGTAGAGAACGTCGGAGGCGGGCGTCGACTCGATGCGGCGGTTGCCGGGATCGACAAATTCAGCTTGCAAATCGAGGCGCAGAGTTTTGCCGGTGTCGTTCTGGAGTATCACCAGGATGGGCTCGACGCCGTACTTCGGCGGATTCACTTTGCCGAACGCGGCTCGTGTCTGCTCTTCCGTAATATAAGGCACGGCCGCGATAGTGATCTTGTCGAGAGTCTGGTGATTCGGATACGACGAGGCGGGGCCGGGCCTAAACGGGACTTTGTCGTCGGCGGAAACGGCCGCTATACTCAGGAGAACCGTCGCCATGTTTAGAATCACAGTAGGTTTCATTTTGTGAATCGCGCACAACGCTCGACGAACGCCGTGGGCCTGTTTCCTTTATTCGATTATGCGCTATAAGAGCTTGTTGAAACAGGGGACTGACCGCTCGGTCCACTGCTCGACCGTTTCCGGGAATCAACATATTGCGAAAGGGGAAAGGGTAGCCTGTCCCCTTTTTGGGACCCTTTTTCAACAAGCTCATAGACGTACGGATGCCTGATCGCGTTTCGAGACCGCGAACTTTGTTGACACCCCTCTCGTGGTTGTGGCACGCGGGTAGCGCTATCGATCAGGCGCGGCGAAGAACGTCGCGGCGGTCGCTCAACAGTCCGGTGGTCAGCATCGGCGCGTTGACGATGGGCGGGGCGGGGAAGTCGCCGATGGTAGCGCATCTTGCGAGGCGGCTGCGCGAGATGGGGCGGAATCCGGCGATTCTGACGAGGGGTTACAAGCGGGTTTCGCGCGAACCAATCGTGATCGTGCCACGCGGTGGGAACGCGTCAACCGACGAAACTGGTGACGAGGCGCACATGTTTGTTCGCGCCGGCGACGCTCATGTGGGAATCGGCGCGGATCGATATAAAGTGGGACGGCTGATGGAAGCTGAGCTCGGGCCGGACATATTTCTGCTGGACGACGGATTTCAGCACGTGCAGCTTCAGCGCGATCATGATGTGGTGCTGGTGGACGGTAACGATCCTGAGGCGGGCGGAGTGTTCCCGGTGGGGCGGCTGCGCGAGCCGCTGTCCGCGCTCGGCCGCGCAACGGAAATCGTGATCACGCGGGCCGAGCCTGGAGATGACGTGAGGGCGACGGAACAACTCTTGCGGCGATATAATCCTTCCGCGCCGATTTTCCGGTCGAGCGTGGTCCCACTCACATGGGTCGACGCGGAGTCAGGTGAAGAGCTGGGGATCGGCGCCTTGAAGAGGGAGCGCATCGGGGCATTCTGCGGTTTAGGAACCCCCGGATCATTTTGGTCGACCCTCGAGAAACTGGGAATCGAAGCGGCGACGCGTCGCGCGTTTCCGGATCATCATCGTTATACGCGGCGGGATTTAGAGCGTCTCGCGAAAGAGGCCGACGGGTTCGGAGCGGACGTGCTGGTGACGACGGAAAAGGACGCGATGAATCTTGGCGGTCTGGCTTTAAGGCCGGGGGTAAGGCTCTACTGGCTGAAGATCGGAATCGAGATCCACGGAGAGAGTGACCTGCTGCGTCGGATACTGCAAAAGGAACGCGTGACGCCGGCATGAGGACCGCGATTTTTGGAGGGACGTTCGATCCGATCCACACCGCGCACCTGGTGGTGGCGCGCGAAGCGGCGGAAACATTCGCGCTGGACCGGGTGCTGTTTGTTCCGGCCGCGAATCCGCCGTTGAAAGACGCGGGTGCGAATTATGAGGATCGCTACCGGATGGTGGAGCTGGCGTGCGCGGGCGACCCTCGCTTCATTCCGTCGCGCCTCGAAGAAGGCCGCGAAAAGAGCTACTCGATTCGCACGATTGAGCGAGTGAAGGCCGAGAACGGCGAGGTGTTTTTCATCATCGGCGCGGACGCGTTCGCCGAGATCGGCAAATGGCATCGATGGGAGGATGTGGTGCGGTCGGTGGAGTTTATCGTGGTCGCAAGGCCGGGTCATTCTTTCACAATTCCACGGGGCGCGAGGGTGCACCGATTGGAAACGGTAGCGCTGCCGGTTTCGTCGTCGGAGATCCGGCAGGCGCTGGCGCGCGGGGAATCGCCGGCGGAGGTGCCTAGGGCGGTGGCGAAATTTATTCGGGATCGGGGATTGTATGGGCGGGAAAACAATGTCGACACTGTCCGTTGAAGAGGATATTGAAAAGGCGAGATTCTTAGCGCTCCCTTACGGTCGCGGTTCCGTAAGGAAAAAATGTCGACATGAATGTCGACACGGCAAGCGAAAGCTTGCGGCACACACAAGCTGAAGCCTGTGCCACCTAAGCAGCTGGATATCGACTCAGTGATCGCGGTCTGTGACCAGATCGGTGACGGCGCGTAGGGCGCGGCGGTATAGCGAATCCGGAAATTCGAGGATGATCGCGCGCGCTTTCTCGGTGAAGGACTGAGCGCGCTCGCGAGCCCGCTCCACGCCCGAATGCCGGTGCAGGATTTGAAGAATCTTGCCGAAGGGAACCTGATCGTAGTTGCCGTCGGCGAGCACGGTCTCGACCAGCCGGCGCTCTTCGGGCTCGGCCGATTCGAGCGCGTAAATTAGCGGCAGCGTGACCTTGCCTTCGCGCAGATCGTTGCCGACGGGCTTGCCGAGAATCTTCTCACGCGATGTGAAATCGAGCACGTCATCGATCAATTGAAACGCGATGCCGAGATTCCAGGCGTACTCGCCCAGACGCGATTCGGAGGCTTCGTCGGCGCCGCCCGCGATGGCGCCCAGACGCGCGCACGCGGAAAAAAGACTGGCGGTCTTGCGGTCGATCAGCTCCATGTAATCGGCTTCGGTGACGGCGATTTTTCCGATGCGGTCGAGCTGTAGCAGCTCGCCTTCGACCATCATCTGCGTGAGGTTGATCAGCAGATCGAGCACGGCGAAGTTGCGCTCGCGGAGCGCCGCTTGAAAGGCCTGCATGTACAGCCAGTCGCCCGCGAGCACCGAGGTGTGGTTGCCCCACACGACGTTGATGGAGGGACGGCCGCGGCGCGTTTTCGCCATATCGATCACGTCGTCGTGAACCAGCGTCGCGGTGTGGATCATTTCGACAACAGCGGCCATGCGGATGAGGCTCGGGTTGGTTTCGGCGAAGAGTTTTCCGCAGAGCAGCACGAGAATGGGGCGGAGACGCTTGCCGCCGCCGGACTGAAGGTATTGGCCGATGTAGGTTACGGCCTCGACCGAGGCAATGGATTCGAGGCCGATTTCGCGCTCCACCTGATCGAGGTCGGTGCGCACGAGATCGAAAAGTTCGAGAGCGGAGAAGGAACGGCCGAGGTTGCCGAATGCCATGCGAGAAGTATTGAGTGTAACAGGGAAGAAGGAGTCAGGAGACAGGAGTCAGGAGTCAGAATGAAGATGGAAAAGCGCGCGGAAGTTTGAGGTCGTGAGCGCGGCGATGGATTCGAGCGGCACGCCGCGGAGGTCGGCGAGCTTGCGGGCGGTCTCAACGATGAAGGCCGGCTCATTGCGCTTGCCGCGTTTGGGCACGGGTGCGAGATAGGGCGCATCGGTCTCGATCAGAATCCGATCGGCGGGGGCGCGGCGCGCGGCTTCCTGGATGTCGAGAGATTTTGGAAACGTGAGGATGCCGCCGAAGCTGAGGTGGAAGCCGAGATCAAGCGCGCGGGCGGCTTCGACGGAGGCGCCTGAAAAACAGTGCATGATGCCGCCGAGAGGTGCGGGCCAATGTTCGGCGAGCAGCGCGAGGGTATCCTCCCAGGCTTCGCGGGTGTGGATCACGATGGGTTTCGCGGCGTCGCGCGCGATGCGCATTTGTACCATAAAGACGGCGCGCTGGACTTCGCGAGGGGCGAAGTCGTAATGATAGTCGAGGCCGATTTCACCGATCGCAACGACTTTCGGATGTTTCAGGAGTTGTTCCAGATTCTGGTACGTTTCTGCCGTGGCCTTCGCGGCGTCGTGCGGATGAATGCCGACGGTGCAATAGAACTGAGGGTATCGATCGGCTAGACGGATGCCGGCTTCGAGATCGGGAGGGCCCTCGCCGGTGCCGATGGCGACCATATGCTGGACGCCCGCATCGAGCGCGCGCTGGACTACTTCGTCGCGATCGGGGGCGAACTGCTCATTGTCGAGATGGCAATGGGAATCGATGAACATTTATTCCAAGCGATGGGTATCTGGCTACGAATACGAATGCGCGCGCCCTGACGGTCGCGCCTCAAACTGACGAGCCCCATCATTTCAAACGAGCTCCGATGGGCACCTCTTCAAGAAAGCCGGCGAGCGCCGGGTCGCCATCGCCAAGCGAAGCCGCCACGATCATGCCCTGCGATTCGAGGCCGCGCAGCTTACGCGGCTGAAGATTCGCGACGATCACCACTTTGCGGCCAACCAGCGCCTCGGGCTTGTAAGCGCTCGCGATCCCGGCGACGATGCTGCGCGGATTTTCCTCGCCGATGTCGACGTGAAGGTGAAGTAATTTGTCGGAGTTCTTCACGGCGGCAGCTTGTTTGACGAGGCCGACGCGGAGATCGACTTTCAGGAAATCGTCAATGGTGATCTTGCCGTCACCCGATGTGGGCGCGCCGGAGGCTTCGGCGGCGGGCTTGGGTTCAGCGCTGTTATCAGCCGGGGCCACGGTCTTGCCGAGGAGGGCCTGCTGCCGGGCGTATTCCTCGACTTCGAGCGCGCGCATTTTCTCAATAGACGCCTTCGCATCCGCGCGCGGGAATACGGGCGAAACGGCGCCGAGCATTTGGCCGCCGTCGAGTTTGCCCCAATGCAGATCTTTGGTACGCACTTCCGCGACCGGGAGTGTGAAGCCGAGTTGGGCCCAGATCTTCGCAGCCGAATCGGGAATCACGGGCGACAGCAGCGCCGTGATGATGCGGAGGGCCTCGGCGGAAGTATAAAGCGTGTCGTCCAACAACTTTTGCGCGTCGTCATCTCCCTTGGCGAGCTTCCACGGCGCGCGTTCCACGATGAATTTGTCCAGGCGCGCGATCAGGCTCCAGACGGTTTCGAGCGCTTTCGAAAAATCGAGACGTTCGAAGGCGTCGAGCGCGAAGGCAGTGGCTTCGCTGGCGGCCTCGGCGACGTAGGAGTCGCCGTTGGATTGTGGAATCGCGCCGCCGCGATACTGATGAATCATCGAAAGGGTGCGGCTGGCGAGATTGCCAAGGCCGTTGGCCAAGTCGGAATTGTAGCGTCCCACCAGCGCGTCGTAGCTGAAACTGCCGTCCTGTCCGAAGACCACCTCGCGAAGCAGAAAATATCGCAGAGCATCGGTGCCGAGGACGCGATGAATGGGCGTGGCGCGCACGATATTACCGCGCGATTTGCTCATCTTGTCGTTTTCGAACAGCAGCCAGCCGTGCGCGAAAATCTTTTTCGGCAGCGGCAGATTGGCGGCCATCAGGAACGCCGGCCAATAAATGGCGTGGAAACGGACGATCTCTTTTCCGATCAGGTGGAGGTCGGCGGGCCAGCGATCTTCGCCGTGAACGGCGGACATGTAGGTGGTCAGGGCATCGAACCAGACATAGAAAACGTGGTTCGGCTCATCGGGCACCGGGATGCCCCACTTGACGCTGGTGCGGCTGATGGAAAGATCGGTGAGGCCCTGCCTGACGAACGCGATCACCTCATTGCGGCGGGTTTCGGGTTGGATGAAATCGGGATGCGATTGGTAGAAGTCGAGCAGCTTGCCTTGGAAAGCGGAAAGGCGAAAGAAATAATTCTCCTCCGTCACGGTTTCGGTGGGGCGGCCGCATTCCGGGCAGGCATCGCCGGGCTTGGCCTCGTTCACGTAGAGATTGTCGAAGATGCAATATTGGCCGGTGTAATTTCCTTTATAGACGTGATTGTTGTCGCGGCAGCGGAGGAACAAATCCTGCACGCAGGCCGCGTGGCGGGCGCTGGTAGTGCGCTCGAACCGGTCAATACCGAGGCCAAGAATCCGCCATTGATTGCGAAACTCCTCCGCGATCACGTTGGTATATTCAAGAGCGGTTTTACCGGCGGCTTCAGCGGCGCGCTCGACGTTCACGCCGTGCTCATCGGTGCCGGTGGTGAGGATTGCGTCCATGCCCTGCATGAGTTTGAGACGCTTGATGGTATCGGCGGCGATGGTGGTGTAGGCATGGCCGATGTGCGGCGCGGCGTTGGTGTAGTAGATGGGCGTGGTCAGGTAATATTTCATGCTGTGAGTTTTATTGAGCGCTTGCGAGGCGCTATTTCAAGTATGCGTCTTTTTTCAGCTAAGCTTCGCCGGCTCAAGTACGGGTCATTCTCAAGTAAGCTTGGTTGGCAGCGGCGAGCACCTGCGGCAACGGTGTGCCTGTGCGCGCGGCGATCTCGCGGCAATCTTCGTATTCGGGCGCGAACGATCCTCCGGCGGCAACCTTGATCCGAATTTTTCCGAACGGCGTTTCGACTTCGACGATGTGGCGCTCCGTCACGCGGCGTTCGGCCGAATGAATCCGGAGTCCGAGAGTGGAGGTTTCCGCGAGAACGATTTGCGCGAGCCGCTCCTGGTCCTCGGGCCGCGCGATGACGCGCAGCAGCGAGCCGGGGCGATTTTTCTTCATTTGCAGCGGCGATAGGGAGGCGTCGAGTGCGCCCGCGTCCATCAATCGCTCCATGGCATAGCCGAGAACCTGCGGGCTGGAATCGTCGATGTTGGCTTCGATCACGCTGACCAGCGTAGCTTCGGGCGCTCGCGCGGATTCCCCGACGATCGCTCGCAGGACGTTAGGGTGTTCGCTGAAATCGCGATCGCCCGCTCCATAACCCAGGCTCGAAATGGACATCGCGGGGAGGGATCCGAAGCGCGCTGCCAGCGTGACGGCCAGTGCCGCTCCCGTTGGAGTGGTCAATTCGAATTCGGGACCGCGCGCGTAAATCGGCTTGCCCTGAAGCAGAAGCGCAGTGGCCGGAGCTGGGACGGGAAGGATTCCATGCTCAGTCTTGACGGTCCCGCTGCCGGTGTTCACGGGCGAAACATGGAGCTCATCAATGCTGAGGAGATCAAGCGCGATGCAGGCTCCCGCGATATCGGCGATGGAATCCGCGGCGCCGACTTCGTGGAAATGCACTTTTTCGACCGGCACGCCGTGGACTTGCGCTTCCGCCTCACCCAGGCGTTGAAACACGGCGCAGGCTCTGCTTTTGGCGCGCAGGGATATAGAAGAGTGCTCGATCAACTTGAGGATGTGTGAAAGATGGCGATGCGAGCTTGCGCTGGTCCCGCTGTCAACCCGAAACTTGGTGGCGGTAATCCCTCCGCGTGTGGTTTTTTCGGCGAAGAAGCGCGCGCCGATGTCGAAGCTGCGCAGTGCGTCGAGCACGGCCCCACAAGGAGCTCCGGCATCGATCAGAGCGCCGACAGTCATGTCGCCGCTGATTCCGGAGAAGGCGTCGAGGTAGCAGATTTTCATAAGTCGAAGACGTCGACACGAGTGTCGACGCTGCACGCTGAAGTCCGGTCGGCTAACTCCTCCACGGATCTTCGACGTGCGCCACATAGTGCGCCACGTATTCATTATAAGATCGCATGGTAGGATGGCCGCTTGAAAACATTAGCCTTTCTGATGCTTGCGGCCGCGGCGTGTGCGCAGGATCCTTTCGAAATTCACGTATACGAATACGAAACGCTGCACCCTTTGCAGTTCACACTCGAGCAACACCTGAATTATTGGGCGATCGGATCGAAGCAATCGGACGGCGCGCTCGCCCCCACGAACGACCAGCTTCACATGACCTATGAGCTGACTGGCGCCATTACGGATCACCTTTCACTAGGCTTCATGCAACTCAACGCCGTGCTTCCAGGCACAGGCTTTCAATATGCGGGATGGCGCGTGCTCCCGCACTTCTACGTCCCCGAATCGTGGGACCTGCCGGTGAAGCTGGGGATGGTCGTCGAGTTTTCATTCGCGCGGCCACAGTACATCCCGGAGACCGCGCATGTCGAAATACGGCCGATCATCGAGAAGACGGTAAATGGCTTTCAGCTCGATTTCAATCCGGTTTTCGCGCGTGCTTTGCGCGGCGCCAACGTCGGCGCGGGATGGCATTTTGAACCGGCCGCTCGAGTGGCATACGGGGATGCCGAAAAGGCCCGGTTCAGGCCGTACCTCGAATGGTACAGCGAAATCGGATACTTGCCCGACTTTCCACCTGTTGAGAAACAGGTTCATCAGGTCTATCCGGGCGTCGATATCAGGCTGTCGAAGAGCCTGGTCTGGAGTGTGGGAATCGGAGTTGGGTTGACGCCGGAAGAACCGCGCTTGGTGATCAAATCGCACCTCGAATTTGAATTCGGGCGTCACGAGCCGAATTGATCGGCGCCCTTAGGAGATCAGGCGATGCGCGCGGCGGCTGCCAATATCGGGATCGGCTCGCGCCGTTCGCTCCACATCTCAACCAGATCGACGCCCTTGAGGGTGATGGAATGGCGGCCGTTGTCGGTGCGCTGCACGTATTGGCCTTCCCTGAGATACCACAGGCTGAATTCGAGATGCTCTCTCGGTACGCCCAGCAGATCCTCAAACTCCTTGAGCGTCATGGAGGGCTGATCGGGCGCGGCGTTGCGTTTGCGGTACAGCAGCGAAAGCAAACCTTGGCGCTTGCTGCGTTCGGCCTCGATGCCCTGCGTGGAATTGGATTGGTCGAAGATCTTCCAGGTGAGGCGGCGCTCCTCGCGATGCTGCACGTCGTAGGCGCCGCGCAGCTCCGGGTCGCTCAGCGCGCGGTAGGCCTCGGACAAGTGGCGAAAGTTCTCCGAGTTGCCGGTCTCCTGATTGTCGGGATGATAGCGCTGCGCGAGAATGCGATAAACGCGATGGACCGTATCAGGATCGGCGTTGGGGCTGATCTGAAGGGTCTCGTAATAGTCGATGAACACTCCGGGCCGCAGCATTACCTTTTATAGTCGGGCGCGAGCCTTGGAACCATAGAGACTTAGTACTTTTTTCGTATCGAACCCGAGTCCTAGCGGCCGCTGGGACAATGGTTCTAAGGCTCTGCCCGCAAGGGCGCCGGGGCCAATATAACGGGTGGTCCAAACCGGCGGTCCGCAGCATCCGCACGATCGCGGAGTGTCTTACAGAATCTATCTCACAGAGTCTCACTGGCGATCTTATCGGCTTGCTCGGCGCGAAATGCGCGTATTTTTTCGCGAAGCTCCGGGCGCGAATTGGCGAGAATCGCGATGGCCAGCAGCGCCGCGTTGGTTGCTCCAGGCTTCCCGATGGCGAGCGTGCCGACGGGAATCCCTCCCGGCATCTGCACCGTGGACAGCAGCGAATCGAGGCCCTTCAGCGATTGGCTCTCCATGGGCACGCCGAGGACAGGAACCAAAGTATGCGCGGCGAAAACGCCCGCGAGGTGGGCCGCTCCGCCGGCTGCCGCGATGACTACCTCGATCCCGCGCTGTTCGGCGGCCGAGGCGTAATCCGATGTCAGTCGCGGACTGCGATGCGCCGACATCACCCGCGATTCGTGCGCAACGCCGAATTTCGTCAGCATCTCCGAGCAGTGCCGCATGGTGTCCCAATCCGATTTGCTGCCCATGATTACGGCAACCAGCGGCTTCATCACGTCAACGACCAGAGGCTTCGCGGCATTTTTCTCGTTGGTGTTGGCCATGCGAACGTTCCTACTGTCCCTGCGCCAATGTGAATCCGGGTTTGCCGTCGTAGTTGCGAAGATTTTCAGTCATCGCGATTTCGAGTCCGAGATCGATCACGCGTTCCTGGAGCGCAATCATCTGGCTCGGGGTTGGTGGCGTGCCGGCGGCCGCCACAAAGCGGCAACGGAAGCTATCCGTGCAGAAGGTATCGGGGGAGCCATCGGGCCAAACCTTCATGCCGCGATTTGCGATCAGCTCGAGCTTGAGGCCGTCGCCCGACGCCTTACCGATTTTCGCGGCGAGGTCGTTCGCATTCTTCGGAGCCCATTCGACATAGATGTCAACTCCGACCAGCTCTTTTTTCGGCGCGGGCCGGGCGGCGCGAGCGACTGGCGCCGCAGCCGGTTTCGTGGCATATTGAACCGCCTTGAGGGTCTGGGGTTTCTGACCGATGCGCGCGATCACTGCCTGGGCGAATTCCTTGGTGCCAACTTTCTGTTTGCTCTTACCCTCGACGAAGATGTCGTAAGTATGGATGCCATCTTCAATGGTACGGAGCCACGCGTTCTGCACTTTTTCGGCGACGTCGTGCTGTCCGATATGCACTAGCATGAGCACGGCGCCCTCGAACAAGCCGGATGGATTCGCAAGGTTCTGACCGGCGCGCCGAGGCGCTGAGCCGTGGATCGCCTCGAACATCGCGCAACGGTCGCCTATGTTGGACGATCCGGCAAGTCCCACCGATCCGGCGATCTGCGCGGCGACATCGGAGAGCACATCGCCGTAGAGATTCGGCATCACGATTACGTCGAACGCTTCGGGCGTATCGGCAAGTTTGGCCGCGCCGATATCGACGATCCAGTGCTCTTTTTCGATCTCGGGATACTCCGGGCCGATCTCGTCGAAGATTTTGTGGAACAGCCCGTCGGTCATCTTGAGGATGTTGTCCTTGGTGAAGCAGGTGACCTTCTTGCGGTTGTACTGCCGCGCGTATTCGAAGGCGTAGCGGACGATCTTTTCCGATCCGGGGCGCGTGATGATCTTGAGCGCCACCATTTCATCGGGAGTGGTCTGATACTCGACGCCGGCGTAGAGATCCTCTTCGTTTTCGCGAACGATCACTACATCCATGCTGGGATGTTTGGTTCTGACGAAAGGATGATAAGAAACGCACGGCCGGATGTTGGCGTAAAGGCCAAGTGTCTTGCGCGTAGTCACGTTGAGGCTCTTATAGCCGCCGCCCTGGGGCGTGGTGATGGGCGCTTTGAGGAAAACTTTGGTGCGGCGCAGGGAATCCCATGCGCTCGGCAGGATGCCGGAGGTGTTGCCGCTCAGGTAAACTTTTTCGCCGACTTCGATGGTCTCGATCGCCAGCCGCGCGCCGCCGGCTTTCAGGATTTCGAGCGTCGCGGCCATGATTTCGGGGCCGATGCCGTCGCCATGCGCGACTGTGATGGGAGTAGGGGTGGTTGCCATATTTTGGGGTGAACATTCAAGATAACATGGGCGTTTGGATTGGGCCAGATCCGCGCGCCGTCGTTGGGCATTGACATCGATGGCGATTCTTACTTACACTTCATACTCAAAGGGGAAGCCTCTATGCGACGCATCCTGATTCCGCTCGTCCTGGTTTTATTGGCCGTTTCCGTCCCGATCGCGGCGGACCAACTGCCCTATCAAAAACCGCCCAAAGAAGTTCTGGATATCCTGAACGCGCCGACGCTGCCGACGCTCAGCGTCAATCCGACGCACACCTATGCGACGTTGTCGCAGAGCGCGCGCTATCCGTCGATCGCGGAGGTCGCCGAGCCGATGCTGCGCATCGCGGGCATCCGCATCGATCCGCGCACGAATGGCTTGCATCTGGCGGCGCACAGCATCTCCATCGAGATCGTGAAGCTGCCGGAAGGCTTTAAGGTCAGGCTGGTGCTGCCTCCGAATGCCCAGGCGGGTCCGCTGCGCTGGTCGCCGGACGGGAAGCTGTTTGCGTTCTCGAATACGGTCGCGCATGGAGTTGAGTTGTGGATCGGCGATCCCAGCGGGAAGGCGCGAAAGATTGAAGGCGTCAAGCTGAACGCCGTGCTGGGCGATCCCATCGATTGGCTGCCCGACAACAAGACCGTGATCGTGAAGATGATTTCAGCGACCCGCGGTCCCGCGCCGGCTGAGTCGCGCGTGCCCAAGGGCCCAGCGGTTCAGCAAAGCCTGGGGACTTCGACAGGCACCGCAACGTTCGAGGACCTGCTGCAAAATCCGCACGACGAGGATCTGTACGAATACTATGCGACCGCGCAAATTGCGTCGGTCGATGTCGAGACAGGCAAGGTCACGCCGCTCGGCAAGCCGGGAATTATCGAGAGCATCAATCTGTCGCCCAACGGCAAAGACATGTTGGTGACACGCGAACATCGGCCGTTCTCCTATCTCTATCCGAATCGCCAGTTCCCGAAAGAGGTCGAGATCTGGGGAGCGTCGGGACCCACCGCGGGTACTATGGTGCACTCCGTGGTGAGCCTCCCGTTGCAGGAGCGCACGCGAACCGGCGGAGTGCAGGCGACGCCGCGCGACATCAACTGGATTGCGACGGAGCCGTCGACGGTGATGTGGGTGCAGGCGCTGGATGGCGGCGATCCGAAGGAGAAGGTTCCGCATCGCGACCGCATCGTGGCGCTCAAAGCGCCGTTCACAGGCGAGCCGGCGGAAGTTTTCAAGACCGAGGAACGTTTTCAGGGCATCCAGTTCGGCAAGGACTTCATGCTGGTGGAAGACCAGGCGCGGATTTCGCGGATCACCCGGACGTTTGAGCTGGACCCCGCGAAACCGGCCGCGCCGCCGAAACTGATCTGGAGCCGGAACTCGCAGGATCGCTATAAAGATCCAGGCCGGCCGGTGCTCAAGGGCGGCGGTGGTGGCGGCGGACGCGGGGGCGGGGGCGGTGGTGGACGCGGGGGCGGCGGCGGAGATCGTCCACTGGTCCAATCCGGCGACACGATTCTGCTGAACGGCGCGGGCGCCGGACCGCAGGGCGAGCACCCATTTCTCGATCGCTTCAATCTGGCGACGCTGAAATCCGAGCGGATTTTTGAGAGCGCGCCGGATAAGTATGAAGTGGTGGAAGCGGTGCTTGACGATCAGGGGAAGAGCTTCATCACGCGGCGCGAGAGCACCACGGAGCCGCCCAACTACATTCTGCACACCGGATCGGCGGAGAAAGCTCTGACCTCGTTTACCGATCCTGCCCCGCGGGTCCGCCGGATCACCAAGCAACTGGTGACTTATAAGCGCGCCGACGGCGTGCCGCTTTCGATGGAACTCTATCTGCCGCCGGATTACAAACCAGGCACGCGGCTTCCGGCGGTGCTGTGGGCGTATCCACGCGAATACAACGACGCCGACACGGCGGGACAAGTGGAAGGCTCGCCCAACCACTTCACCACCATCAGCGGATATTCGGAGCTCTTCTTTCTGCTGGAAGGCTACGCGGTTCTTGAAAATGCAATGATGCCGGTGGTGGGAACCATCGATGTGGTGAACAACACTTATGTGGAGCAGATTGTCGCGGATTCGAAGGCCGCGATCGACAAGGCAGCCTCCATGGGCGTGATCGATCCGAACCGCGTGGGAGTGGGCGGCCATAGTTATGGCGCGTTCATGACCGCGAATCTTCTCGCCCATTGCAATTTGTTTCGAGCCGGGATAGCCGAAAGCGGCGCGTACAATCGCACGCTGACGCCGTTTGGATTCCAGAGCGAACAGCGCACGTTCTGGGAAGCCACCGATACCTATACCAAGATGTCGCCGTTCTTTTTCGCGAACAAGATCAAGGACCCGATTCTGTTGATCCATGGCGAAGCGGACGACAACTCGGGGACATTCCCGATCCAGAGCGACAGGATGTATCAGGCGATTCGCGGTAACGGAGGCACGGTGCGGCTGGTGTTCCTGCCCGATGAAGCCCACGGCTATCGAGGCAAGGAGACCATCGAGCACGTTCTATGGGAGAAGTTCCAGTGGTTCGACAAGTATGTGAAAAACGCGGCCACGCAGACTTCACACGCGGAGTGAGATGGGGGAAGCTGGCCGCCGCGAGTATGCTGGCGGCAGGCGTTTTTGCTCCAGCGGTTTTGCCTCAGGAAGCTCCGGCCAGTCCCGCCGTTTCCGCGCGGGAGACCGCCGCAAAACGCACGGCTGAATGGGAGTCGCTGGCGAAAGCGCTGGACGCGAAGATTGCTCGCATGTTGCCGTGCGATCCTCGGGCGAAGGGCGCAATCGAGGAGGTCAGCCGGGCGTCGGAGGCTCGGATGGCCGCGCTCAGCCAGGTCCTTAAGATGTCGCTGGCGCAGGGAACCGCCGATACCGAGCGCGTGCGGTTGGCGCTTGCGGCTGAGGATGCGAGTCTGCACGAGGTGGAAATCGAACGCGCCGACAGCGAGCAGGAGCGGGTAGCTGTTGACGGCCAGCTCGCGGATCTGACGGCGAGCGTGAAGCGGCGCGAGGGCCTGGAAGAAGCCCTCAAGAAACTCACCGACATCTCGGCCATCACCACCTCGCGGGTGAAAGACGCGGACGATCTATTCCAGCTTCGAGCGACGCTCGATATCTCCTTGCGCGATTTGCTGGCGGCGGGCCACGCGCGCCAGACGGCCATTCAGAATGAGCAGGCGGCGCTTGCCGCGGAAGCGTCTCGCTGGACCGATTACTACGCGGCGCGTCTGGCGCGGGCGCAAACGGAGTGCTCCATCACGGGTTCGCCGCGAAGGAAAAAGAGGTGAGCGCCATAGGCACGGGCTGGAGCGGAAGGACCGGCGTTCGAGCTGCCGCTTGGATGGTGCTCGCGGCTGCGATGTTGTGGGCGCAATCCGGCCGCGACGCCTATCGCAACGCGTACCGCGCATGGCGTGAGGCCGATCCGAACCTGGAGCACGATGCCGCTACTGGTGGAGCGGAACTGGGCGTGCGGGCCGATCGCGTTGCGGCCGAGGCTGCCAAATATTGCGAGGAGCGCCGCGGGTTCTTGGATCGCTTCGCGCGGGAGAGTGAGCAGAAACTGGCGTGGCTCGAAATTCCAACCGAGGCCGCTCCAAAGCTACCCGCGGGCGCGGGGGATATTATTTCGGGACAAACCGCAGTCGTTCGACGCGGAATCGATACGCTCGCAAACGACCCTGATCCGGGTATTCAGAAGGTTCGGAACATGCTGGAGCGTGAGAACATCGCGCTGAGCGTGCTAACTGCGGCGATTGCCGCGCGCCAAAAAGCTGCGGAGCAAGTGGACCTGGCTATTGGAGGGATGGAGCCCGTGCGGTCGAAGGCGCTCGAACTGAATCACGCGTTCGCGGCCGGGACCAAGCAAATGGGCCAGGGGGCCGCGGCCGAAGCGCCGGCGTGGGGGGAGTATTACAGAAAGCTGTCGGACGGGGCGCGCGGCGTTTCGGCAACAGGTCCCTTGTCCGGCCTGATTCCTTCCCGGCCGGCCGATCCGGGTCCGCGCTCCGCGCCGGTCGTTGCGCCGCTGCCGCTGGTTCGCTATACCGGTGACTGGATTTTCCCGCCCAAGGGACTGTATCACGGCACGCAACCCGAATTCGTCGATCTGGTGGTCCGGGAAGACAACGGGCGCTGCGACGGAAGAATGGTGGCGCGCTTCATTCTCCCGCCGGCGAGCGGCGGCGATCCCGTGTTGCGTTTCGAGTTCTCCGGCGACTTCAAGAACAGCGCTCGCCAGACATTCCCGCTGACCACCAGCGATGGCGCGACAGGCACCATCGATCTGATCCCTGGCGGCGCGTTCAATCTGCTCGAGATCAATGTTCAGATCGCCGCCAACCCCGGCAAGGTGCGGCAGGCGAACGTCGTGCTCATCAAGAAATAACTGACTAAGGACCTACTTTAAGGTGCCTTTTCGGATACGTTCTCAATTGACACGCGGCTGAGCTCGATCACTCCTTCGGCGCGTGCCTGGCCTGCGGGGCGCTGGTAGAAAAGCGTCAGCGGCGCAAGCTTTTCGGTTGCGATGAACGCAGCCGACCCGGATGCGGGCGCATCGCTCGGCCTTATTGTTGCCTGCAGATCGGCGATGCGCCACTCGATTCCGGCGGGAGCCGAAAAGCCAGACGTTCGCGCCTCCCATCGCAGGATGTAGCGCGCATGCGGTTCCAGATTCACGATCTGGGCGAGCAGCGCGCACGATTCGGGCTGGCGGCCGTCGAGCGCGATGCGGCGCGCGGGGCGTGGTTGATCGGGCGCGGTGTGAACCACTCCGGGCGATTCGAACAACCGCCAATCGAATCCGTGATTCAGCGGCGTGGTGGTGAAGTTCCCATTGAAAATGCCGGCGGGGGGAGCGTAGCCGATCGCACTCCAGAGCCGAAGGGCCAAAGCGGCATCGTGTTCCGCGTCGTTCGCAGCACTGTGCCGGGCAGCGATGAGCCTGTCACAGGCGGCGAGCAGCGGAGGGCGATCCAAAGGATCGCCGAAGCGGGCCAGCTTCAGCGCCACGGGTCCGGCGGCATCGGGATGCGAATCGAGCGTGTATTGCAGATAGGCGGCAAGCACCTCGCGCCGCTCCGGAATCGCGCGGTCGAGAATTGTGGTTGCGTCCAGTGTCTTTACATCATTGGAGGACGCTTCACTCATGCGCCAGCACAGATCGAAGGCAGGACGGCGATCGCCATAGCTGATCGCGAGAGCTTCGCGCATTACGTTCCAAAAGCTCTCAGCGCTTTGGTTCCAGAAAGGCGAAGCGGCTTGGTTTCCGGAAGCAGCGGTAGTTGCGCGGCGATAATAGAAGTTCGCCAGCGTCCAACGTGGCTCGAATTGGCGATCGACCCGGGCGGCATCGAGCAGCCATTTTTCCGCCGAATCGAAATCGCCACGAATCTCCTCGGCGAGTCCCAATCGAATACGCGGCGAAGAACTGAGCGGACTTAATTGAGCGGCGCGCTCAAGGAGGGACGTCGAATCGGCGCCGTCGTAATCCAGTTGCAGCGCGCGGAGGGCGAGGTAATCGGTGTTGCGGGACTCGATGGCGATCGCGCGTGCGACCGATTCCGGCGTACGATGTTGAAACTGCGCGTCGGCGTCCGCGAGGTGGACGGAGAACCACGCGGCGGTGGCGAGCGGCGCCAGTGAAATCAGCGCGCCGAGCTTACGAAGGTAGATCATCGGGGAGACTGCCTCATAGAAACGCACATCATCCGAAACGTAATACATTTGAATTACGCGAATTTCTCTTGCTCGATTGCAAGCACCGACTTTATACTATTGGTGCGTGATTTCAAAATCGGTTCTTTTTCTTGCTGCCGTTCTGGCCCCGGGAGTCTACGCCGGTAATCCGGCCATCGGAATCGTCACCGCCAGCGGACACGTCACGGTGGAACGCTCCGAGGTGTGGGGCAACTCGACGCTGTTCGACGGCGCCACGGTTGAAACCAAATCGTCGTCATCGGATCTAGCGTTGCGAAATGGCGTGAGGGTTCAACTCGGGGCGGAGTCGCGCGCCCGGATTTGGCAGAATCGCGTCGCACTCGAACGCGGAATCGGGCAAATGGCCGCGCCGGCTTCCTACGAATTGGATGCGGCGGGCTTGAGGATTCGCGCGGTGGGCGACACGGGACACGAAAAAGCCCGGGTGCGAGTGACGATCGGCGATCGCGTGGAAGTGATGGCGCTGGCGGGCGCCGCGCGGGTAACCAACGGAGCGGGGCTGCTGCTGGCATCCATTCCGGCAGGACGCGGCATGAGTTTTTCACAGCAGGCGGCTGCCACGGGCTCTGTCACCCGTACCGGATGCTTGCTGTATAAAGACGGCCACTACATCCTTCAGGACGAAAATACGCAGGAGGTGGTGGAGTTGAACGCTCGCGATGCTTTGCTGAACGATCTCAAGAACAACACCGGCAATCGCATCGAGGCGACGGGGACGGCCGGGGCCACTAAACCGGCAGTCAGCATCGCGACGTTGTTGATGAACGTGGCGGCGATCACAGTGAAATCGCAAGGCGGATGTCTGAGCGTGGCCGCGGCCTTGAACGCACAGACGGAGGCGCCGGCGGGCGGTGGAGGGAAGGTCGCAGCGGCTGCCGCCGGGGCTGCCGGCGGGGCTGCCGCCGGAACTGCGGTTGGCCTATCGACCGGAGCCATCGTGGCCATAGTGGCTGTCGGTGGCGGCGCGGCGGCTGGCGCTGCGGTCCTTCTCACAAAAGGAAAAGGTTCGACCAGCCCCTAAACCAGCTTCCAGTCCCCGGAATCGCGCCTCTATAATGAAGAGTGCCTTCCTCTCCATCTCCGGTTTCATCGTCGACAACCCAGTCAGCAACCCGAGCGTTCGTCGAAAAGAATAAGGATCGGCTTCTCTCCGAACTGAAGGATTTTCTCCGCATTCCCAGCGTCAGCACTCTGCCCGAGCACGCGGCCGATGTGGTTCGCGCAGCGGACTTCGTCGCCGACGCGCTGCATAACGCCGGGCTTGAAAACGTCGAGATCATTTTGACCGATCTGCATCCTCTGGTGTACGCCGATTGGCTGCATGCGCCCGGCAAGCCAACCGTTTTGTGCTACGGCCACTTTGACGTTCAGCCACCCGATCCGCTGGACCTGTGGAACTCGCCCCCCTTCGAGCCCACCGAGCGCGATGGCAACCTCTACGCGCGCGGATCGGCCGACGACAAGGGTCAGATGTACATGCACATCAAAGCCGTGGAAGCGCTCAGGGCCGTCAACGGCACACTGCCGATCAATCTTAAGTTTCTGATCGAGGGCGAGGAGGAAATCGGCGGAGGATCGGTGGCGAAGTATGTCGCAGAGATCGCTAAGAAAAATCCGGAAAAGCTGAAGGCCGACATCGCGCTGGTTTCCGACACGGCCCTTTACGCCGACGGCCTTCCCACCATATGCACCGGGCTGCGCGGCTTGATGTACACCGAAATCGAAGCGCACGGTCCGTCGCACGATCTGCATTCCGGACTTTATGGAGGCGCGGCGCCGAACGCCGTGTTTGGATTGATCGAATTGGTCAGTAAGATGAAGGACGCGAACGGCCACATTCTGATTCCCGGCGTGTATGACGACGTTGCACCGCCCTCTGACGCCGAAAAGAAGAGTTGGGCGTCGCTGCCGTTCGACGAGCAGGAATTCCTGAAGCACGAAGTCGGGTCGGTGTCGCTTACCGGCGAGCCGGGGTATTCGGTTTTCGAGCGGACCTGGGCGCGGCCCACGCTGGAAGCGCACGGCATCGCGGGAGGATTCACGGCTGCGGGCGCGAAGACGGTGATCCCGGCGACAGCCACCGCGAAGGTGAGCATGCGGCTGGTGCCCAATCAGGATCCCGAGAAAATTCTCGCTGCGTATAAGAGGTTTGTCCAAGACAATACGCCCAAAGGGATCACGACTGAAGTGCGCCTGCTCAGCTCTACGCCCGGCCTGATGGTGAATCCGAATAATCCCGCGATCGGGGTGGCGGCGCGCGCGTTCGCGGATGTATTCGGACGCGAAACCGTATTCGTCCGCAGCGGCGGGTCGATTCCCATCGTTACCGACTTCGCGAAACATCTCGGCCTTTCGACCATCCTGATGGGATTCGGACTTCCAGACGATTGTCTTCATTCGCCCAACGAAAAATACAAAATCTCGAACTACTACGCGGGCATCATGACCATCGCGCATTTTTTTGAGGAATACGGAAAGCAATCCGGCGCTTCCACCAGTGTCTGATCCGGCGGTTGACTCAGGTCGCGATCAAGCGCATGGCGCTGGCCCGGCGGGCGGCGGCACGCCGCCATCTGGCGGCGACCCACCATCTGGCGGCGCATGGCGCCGCCCCACTGAGAGCCGCAGCCAATCGGAAGGCGTTGTACGTTCGGCCGGGATCGTTTCCGTCGCCGTGTTGATGAGCCGCGTGACGGGCCTGGTGCGCGAGAGCGTGATGGCCCGGCTGTTCGGCGCCGGGCTCATTTATGATGCGTTCAGTCTGGGCTTCCGCATCCCCAATCTGACGCGCGATCTGTTCGCCGAAGGCGCGCTGTCGAGCGCATTCGTCCCCACCTTCACCGAATATCTTTCGACGCGCAGCAAGGAACAAGCCGCGCGTCTGGCGAACCTGGTGGCGACGGCGCTGATCATCGTGGTCGGCGGAGTGTGCGCGCTGGGAGTGATTTTCGCGCCCGCGCTAGTGCATTTACTCGCGCCGGGATACGCCGAGGTACCCGGAAAAGTCGAGCTTGCCGTCACCATGACGCGCATCATGTTCCCGTTCCTTTTATTGGTCGCGCTGGCGGCGCAGGCGATGGGAGTGCTGAACGCGTCCAACCGATTCGGCGTTCCGGCGATGGCGTCGACCTTCTTCAACATCGGGTCTGTGGGATTCGGAATCGCGATCGGATTCGGGCTGGGACCATCGCTGCATCTGTCGCGGATCGAAGGCATGGCCATCGGAGTGGTGCTCGGCGGCGCGCTGCAATTGTGCTGGCAGTTGCCGAGCCTGCATCGCCTGGGATTCCGGTTTCGACCTGCGTTTCATTGGTCGGATCCGGGCCTCGTGCGGATTCTGAAGCTGATGGTGCCGGCGATTCTGGGCAACGCGGCGGTGCAGATCAATGTGATGGTGAACACGAATTTCGCTTCCACTGTGTTTGATCCGCATCGCGGCTTCGACGGACCGGTGAGCTGGTTGAGCTACGCGTTCCGCTTCATGCAGCTTCCCTTGGGATTATTCGGCGTAGCGATGGCGTCGGCGACTTTGCCGTCGATCTCGCGCAGCGCCGCGGCGGGCCGCATGGATGAATTCCGGCTCACGCTGTCGAAGTCGTTGGGCATGGTGTTTCTGCTGACGGTGCCATCGTCGGTGGGATTGATCGTGTTGGGAAAGTCGATCATCGGCGCGATTTATCAGGGCGGAAAATTTGAATTGTACGACACGCAGCAGACCGCGATCGCGTTGTCCTGCTACGCAGTGGGTTTAGCGGGCTATGCGGCGCTGAAGGTGTTGACGCCCGCGTTCTACGCGCTGGGCGACGCGCGCGTGCCGATGGTGGTCAGCTTACTTTCGGTGGGAATCAACTACGCGACGGCGTTCACCATGATTCGCTGGTTGGGCTTCGGGCAAGCGGGCCTGGCGACGTCGACCTCATTGGTTGCGCTGTTCGGATTCGTGGTGCTGTTCGCGATTTTGCGGAAGCGAATCGGCGGCGTACACGGTCGCGAACTGGCGGCGGGGATCGGAAAAGTGCTGCTGGCGTCGGCCGTGATGGGAGCGGTGATCGCGGTCAGCAGCCATTTGATTGAAGCGTGGCTGGGGACGTCGCGCGTGGGTCGATTGGGGGACTTGGTGGTTTCGATCCCTCTGGGATTCGGCGTGTTTTATGGGATGTGCCGGGCGATGGGGGTGAGCGATCTGGATATGGCGATCCGGGCGTTCACGTCGCCGGTGCGGAGGCGGTTGGGGCGGAGGTGAGGCGCGAACCGTCCGCGCAAGGCGGCGTTATGCGTCTATTTGAACGGCCGGCGCAGCCGCATCAGGGTGCTTTCCGATTTTTCCCAACTGTAAATGTTGTAGTGTAGGACACGGTCACGCCGAGATCGCCCTGCTTTACCAAGGGGCCTTGGAGATACTGCCCGGCGTTTCCGATTATCCGTTGAACGGCTGCCGGCTGCACTGCGGGTATCGGCATTAGAACCTTGACGGCGTATGTTCCGGGCTTCAGGTCTTCGCCTAGCTCCGAGAACTGCTCTGATTTGAATCGGCCGTCCGTTACCGCCGTTTTCGACTGCGCTTCGTAATTCGATTCGGCCCGACCAATGGTTATCATCAATTCGGTCCCGTCCGGGAGGTTCGTCTTCCCTACGACAATGGGACGTGGCGCACCTTCCAAGTCAACGCTAAGCGATGGCTCAAAGAGTGTCGGCGATTGTGTGTTATCACAGGAAAGAGTTAGACAGGCAAGGCCGAAAACCATCGTTTTCCTTGTAGTGCGCATTTGTTTAAGTCCCGATCGGCTCCACCCTCCTCACGCTCCCGTCATTGTTACATCTCCCCAGCGTCCCTAGCCTTCGAGTGCCCGACAGCGCGCGCTCATGCCGCATCCATTGCCCCGCACCGTCGCCAGCCCTCACCTGTCAGCGTAAGGAGATTCTTGTCTTGCAGGTCGTGCAGAAGACCGTTGGCTTCGTCGATCGAGCACCCGCAGAACCGACTAACCACTTCCCGCGTCCTGTCAAGGCTCACGTATCCTTCAAGAGCGGTCAACTGACGGATGACTTCAAGAGTTGTCGGGACTTCGGCCCGTTCCCACTTCGCGCACCCTTCCCGCGGCACTGGGCCGGTCTCTGCAAGGTTTCTAGTGTTGGCAATCATTCGAATAATGCGCCGGTCCACCATCTGGCCCACAATCAGCTCAGCTTGTCCATCGGTCACGCCGAGCGCCGCCGTGACGGCACGCTGCGGGGCCGTGTAGCTGTCTGTCCAATCGAGCGCCGTGATTGCATCGACGGCTTGCTGCTCTTCTTCCGGTAAAAGCGGTGGCGGCAAAATTTGGCTCATGGAACGACCCTACCATCCTTCCCCAGATGGAGCTACATAGCGTCTTATATCCACGGTCGCCATCAAACGGCCCTTTGCAATGTCAGCGCGACAGCGTGTTCCATCGTTTCCGCGCACCGCATCCGGACTTTCACCTCCAAGCGCGATCCTAGCCGATTGAGCACCGACATCAGCCGATCGACAGTGAACCGGCCGAGGTCGTCCATGAGATGATTAAGCGTGGCAAGGAATTTCAAGGAGCTTCAGGACAAGATGGACCCGGCGGATCGCGCCGAGGTTGATCGGCTTGTGCGCGAAGAGTTACATCGGATCGCTCTCGAAGAAGCCCGCAATGCCGACCCGCCCACACAAGCGGGACCCGGCTCGGTCGCAGAGTAGCTTAAGGCTGCTCGCGCAGGCGACTCACCGCGTGACGCCAATACAGGACCAGTATGATCCCGATCAGAATCAGCCCGGCCGATAGTCCCATCCATAATCCCGGGGCGCCGAGGCCGAAGTGGAAACACAATAGCGCGCCTGCGGGCAATCCGATCAGCCAGTAGCCCGCGAAGTGGCAGAACATGGGGGTGTGGGTATTGCCCGCGCCGCGCAGCGCGCCGGTCGCGACTACTTGCAATCCGTCGAACAATTGAAAGAACGCGGCGACGCGGAGCAGCGTTGCGCCCGCGGCGATGATCGCCGGATCGGGCGTAAAGACACGGGCGATCTCCTGTGGTACCGCGAGCAGCGTGGCTGCGGCGATGGACATAACGATCCCGCCGAGAGCGAGGGCAGTCCAGCCCGACCGCGCGGCGCCGTGCGGATCGCCACGCCCAATCGCATGCCCGACGCGCACGGATGCGGCTGAACTGATTCCGAGGGGAACCATGAATGTCGTACTGACCGTCGCCATGGCGATCTGATGGCCGGCGAGAGCGGTCGCGCCGATCTTCCCGATCAGCACGGTGACGGTGGTGAACACGCCGGTTTCGAGGCCGATTTGCGCGGCGGCGGGGAGCCCCAATTTCAGCAATTGGCGGATGCGCCGGAAATCCGGAGTCCAAGAAGTGTGGACCAGTTGCGGATCGTGTTTCAGGATCACGATAGCCAGTGCGATCGCCATGTAGGTGCGCGAAAGAAGAGTCGCCCATCCCGCGCCCACCGCTCCCATCCGGGGCGCGCCGAATCGCCCGAACACCAGGATGAGGTTTCCCGCGAGATTCACCAGGTTGGCGGTGACCAAAGTGATCATGATGGGGCGCACGATGTTCACGCTTTGCAGGTATCGGCGAAAGCCGAAAAAGAGCAGCAGCGGCAGCGCGCTCAGGTTAAGCACGTGCATGTAGGCGCGGGTGGGGGCCATCACCGCGGGGTCGATTCCAAACGTCGCGAGCAACGGCAGGCTCGCCTCCAGTCCCGCAACAACGGGAAGGATCAGAAATATCGCGAGCCACATTCCGTTGATGAGCGAATGCCGGCAGTCCTCCAGATCACCCGCCCCGTATGCCTGCGAAACCAGCGTGTCGAGGCCCAGCAGCAACCCGGCGGCGAAAACACCGATGGTGTAGAACACCATCGACCCCAGTCCGACCGCGCCCATGGCGTCGGCGCCGATGCGTCCGACGCACATGGTGTCGACGATGCCCATCAGCATCCAGCCGAGCTCGGCTGCCACCAGGGGAGCGGCCAGACGCAGCATGGCCCGGAGCTCGAGCCGCTCGGATTGAATGGTCGCGACGGTCACCACTCCACGTTAACGCGCGAATAGCGCGCACGCTGAGGCTGCGGAAGAACACTTCTGCCGTGGAGATGGAAGACGTGTCGACATGAGCGCCGGGACGGCATGCGACGATCCGTTCGAGGTGCGCCTCTTGACAGCGTATTCCTTTACGGGTCGCCCGACCACGCTGTGCGCTGCTACGGCAAGTGCTTCGGCGGTCGGCCCCGTCCATTCGTTGAATGTTCCAAGATTACTTCATCGTTATATAAGGAAGCGCGCTCCCAAACCGCGTTTACGCTCGCGGTCATCGTCATCCCTCTTACGGTTGCGTCGGCCAGTCTCTAGAATGTAAAACCGGGCTGTAGGTGGATGGGAGGCGTATGATGGCGCCCATCTCTCGGCTTCAGGGTACGCGAAGGGCGATGCAGTGCGGGGCGGGTTCAATCGGTATGTGATTGTGCGCGCGGCGTTTGCCCGCGAAGATTTGGTTGTGACCGCCTGCTCACCAAACCGGACGTCGAACTGAAGCTCGCCGCTGACGCTCAAGCGTGGGCCACATCGCTTCGGGCGGCAAGCGCGTCGAAGTCGCACGCCTTGTTACCATATTCCTTTCCCCATGCTTCGATTCGAAACAGCCGGCGAGTCTCACGGAGAATGCCTGGTGGCGACCATGGCCGGACTTCCGGCCGGCATTCCTGTGTCAATGGAGGCGATCGATCGTGAGCTCTGGCGTCGCCAGCAAGGCTATGGGCGCGGCGGACGGATGAAGATCGAGACGGATCGCGCGCGCGTCGTCAGCGGCGTGCGGCATTCGAAGACGATTGGCTCGCCCATTGCGATCATCGTCGAAAACAAGGATTGGAAGAATTGGACCGGCGTGCTGCCGGTGGAGGATACTGAGGGCGCGGAAAATATCGAAGCCAGGAAGAAAGCGGTCACGCGGCCAAGGCCCGGACATGCGGATCTGGCAGGGTCGATCAAATATAATTTTCACGACGCACGATACGTGCTGGAGCGGGCGAGTGCGCGGGAAACGGCGGCTCGGGTCGCGCTGGGCGCGCTGGCTAAGGCGTTTCTAAACCAGTTCGGCATTGGCGTCCTCAGTCATGTGGTGGGGATCGGTGCGGCGAAGCTGGATCGCGCCGTGACATGGAAAGAACTGGTCGAGTTGAGCAAGCGCGAAGAGCTCCTGCTGAACTGTGTGGATGCGGATGCCGAGCAGCGCATGAAAGCCGTGGTCGATCACGCTTATCGCACGGGCGATACGGTTGGCGGAGTGTTTGAGGTGGTCGCGCACGGTCTTCCGCCCGGCTTGGGATCGCACATCACATGGGACACGCGGCTCGACGGTAAATTGGCGCAGGCGATTGTGTCGATTCAGGCGGTGAAGGGCGTTGAGATTGGCGCAGCCGCCGAGGCGTCGTCCTCGTTCGGATCGAAAGTGCAGGACACGATTCACTATCAGCGCGAAGAGCGCCGTTTCACGCGTGGAGCGAATCGCGCCGGGGGACTGGAAGGCGGCATGACCAACGGCGAAGACGTGGTGGTGCGCGGAATGCTCAAGCCGATTTCGACTTTGCGGAGGCCGCTCGAAAGCGTTGATTTCGAAACGCGTGAGCCGGCGCTGGCTGCCTATGAGCGGAGCGACGTGTGCGTGGTGCCGGCGGCGGGCGTGATCGGGGAGGCGATGGCCGCACTGGTGCTGGCGGGGGCGATGCTCGAGAAGTTCGGCGGCGATTCGCTCGGCGAAACGAGGTGCAATTTCGAACGATACCTGGAGCAGGTGAAGAATTTCTGATGATTTATCCGATAGTCAAATACGGCCAGCCTGTACTCGAGAAACCATCCGCGGAAGTCGCCGAGTTCGACAGCCCGGAGCTGCACAAACTGGTCGATGATATGTTCGAGTCGATGTACGCCGCGCGGGGCGTCGGATTAGCCGCGCCGCAAATCGGGATCTCGCTGCGGATTGCAGTGATCGATGTAACTACCGGCGAAGATCCCGCGCAAAAAGTCGTATTGATCAATCCCGAGATTCTCGACCGGCAGGGAACCCAGACCAGTGAGGAAGGCTGTCTGAGCATTCCGACGTTCCGCGAGCCTGTGACTCGAGCCAACAAGGTGAAGGTTCGCGCTCACGACGTCAAGGGAAACAGATTCGAAATGGAGGCTGAGGATCTCCTGGCGCGCGCGGTTCAGCATGAAACCGATCATCTTCACGGAAGGCTCTACATCAGCCATATCAGCCCGCTGAAGCGAGACCTGATCCGCAGAAAGATCAGAAAACTTCAAAAAGCCGGCGAATGGTCTTGAGTGCGTGAAGGTAAGCGAGTGGAGCCGCGCTAATGAAACTCGTGTTCTTCGGAACTCCGGCGTTCGCCGTGCCAAGTCTCGAAGCAATTGTGCGAGTTGGGCACAAAGTTGCCGCGGTGTTCACGCAGCCGGATCGCCCCAAAGGGCGCGGCCAGAAAATGGCGATGTCACCGGTGAAAGAGAGCGCGCTACGGTTGGGGCTGGACGTCTTTCAACCGGAACGGGTGCGGCGTCCGGAGGTAGTGGAGCAGCTTCGAGCGATTGCTCCGGAAGCGATGGTGGTGGTCGGCTATGGGCAAATCATCCCGCAATCGATTCTGGATATTCCGCCACTCGGGATCATCAATGTGCACGCGTCGCTGCTGCCGAAGTATCGCGGGGCCGCGCCGGTTCAGTGGGCCATCGCGCGCGGCGAAACGATGACCGGCGTGACTACCATGCGAATCGATGCGGGCCTCGACACGGGCGACATGCTGCTGAAATGGGAAACGCAGATCGGCGACGAAGAGACGGCGATCGAATTGGGCGAGCGGCTCGCAGCGGCCGGCGCGGATTTGCTGGTGCGTACGCTCGCGGAATTACCTGCGATAAAGCCGGAGCCGCAGGATCATTCGCAATCGATTTTGGCGCCAATTCTGAAGAAGGAAGACGGGCACGTCGACTGGACTAGGCCCTCCCGCGAGATTCTGAATCGCGTACGCGGATTTCAGCCGTGGCCGGGATGTTACGGTTTCCGCGGAGGCCAACGTCTGCACATCTGGAAAGCGGCTGGCGCGCCTGCGGCAGTCGAAAAGATGCCTTCGCTCGAGCCGGGTGAATTGAGGGTGGTAGCGCGACGCTTGTTTGTAGGGTGTGGGGACGGCTCGATCGAGCTGCTAGAGGTCCAGCCTGAGGGCAAGAAGAGGATGCCGGCGGAGGCGTTTCTGAATGGCAATATTATTGAAGCAGGCGAAGCGCTGACATGAAACTGCCCAAAGGATTTCGTTATGCGGCGGCTTATGCCGGTATACGTAAGACGGTCAACGATGACGTTGCACTGATTGTGTCGGACGGGCCAGCCTCGGCGGCGGCCGTGTTTACGTCCAATCGCGTAGTGGCGGCTCCGGTGGAAATCGCGCGAAAGAATCTACGGGCCTCGCGAGGGCGTGTCCGTGCAGTGTTGATCAATGCGGGAAATGCGAATTGCGCGACACGAACGGGTGAGCGAGTGGCGCGGGAATGCGTGGAAGCCGTGGCGCGCGCGATCGGATCGAAACCGCGGGAGGTGCTACCCGCGTCGACGGGCGTGATCGGCGTGGAGCTCGATGGCAATCTCATCGTAGGCGCGATTCGGAAACTGGTGGCCAGTCTGGACGAGGCGAAATTCGAGGAAGCCGCGCGTGCGATGATGACCACGGACACGCGCAGCAAGATCGCGTACGCGAAAGTTCGCGGTCCCGGCGGCGCATTGATAGCGGGAATGACCAAAGGTTCCGGAATGATTCACCCGCGCATGGCGACCACGCTGGGCTTCGTGATGACCGATGCAATCGCGCCGCCGGCGGCTCTCCGCTCTGCGCTCAAGCGCGCGATCGCGGGTTCCTACAACCGCATTTCCGTGGACGGCGATACATCCACGAATGACATGGTGGCCGTGCTCGCGAACGGCGCGTCCGGGGTTAAACCACCAGTCAAAGCTTTCGAGCAGGCGCTGACGAGCGTGCTCGAATCGCTCGCCCGGCAGATTGTGCGCGATGGGGAAGGCGCTCGCAAACTGATCACCATCGATGTATCAGGTGCGCCGAGCGACCGCGGGGCTGAATCGATCGCGAGGGCGATCGCCAATTCGCCGCTGGTGAAGACCGCGATTGCGGGGTCGGATCCGAACTGGGGGCGCATTCTTTCAGCCGCGGGTAATGCCGGCGTCGCATTCGACCCCCGGCAGGTCGATATTGATTTTCAACGAATTGCCGTATGCCGCCGCGGCCTCGCCGCCAAGTTTCAGGAAGTGGCGCTGAAGGCCAAGCTGGATCAACCGGATTGTTCGATTCGATTCGCGATTCGCGGCGCCGGACGGGGTCGCGCCCGCTTCTGGACGTGCGATTTTACAGAAGACTACGTTCGCATCAATGCGAGCTATCGGACTTGATATGCGCGCTCTGTTGTGCATTGTAATCGCGCTGGCGGCGGGTCTGCGCGGCGCCGATCCACCGCGCGGCGTGGTTGAGTTTTTTGACGACGTGACGCGCGCGCTCGCCGAGGCCCATACGGATAACCCCAGACTTCCAATTAGCGCGGCTGCGTTTCTCGACAAGTTCGATTCCACCATGCCGGGTTACTCGGAGCTTCGCGAAAACGTGGAGGACCTGGTGTCGCGAAGCACCGTGGGATCGGCCGTGGAGTTCGTTACGGATGATGGTGACGAAAACAAGCGGACGCTGGATGTCGATTGGACGCTGGAAATTGAGGATCGGCTGCCGCGGCGGCAGGTGTTGAAGTGCACCATCGAGCGCCGCGGAAAGACGTGGAAGATTACCTCTCTCGCCCCGGTCGATTTCTTTAAGTACTAGGGTTCACCACGGATCAGCGCTTCACAAACGTGACCATGTACTGGTTGTTGCCGACCTTGTCGCGCTGCGCCGCAACGCGAAATCCGTTGGCTTCGATTTCTTTCACCACGTCTTCGCGCTCCAGACGGATATGATCCGGCCGGTCTTTCTTGTAAAAATCGACGATCACGAGGCGTCCACCCGGCTTTAGAGCGCGCGCGAGATTCGCGAGCATTTTATCGGGATAGTCGAAGTGATGGTACACATCCAGCACCAGTTCGATGTCGACGGAACCGGCCGGCAGCCGTGGATCGGTTTCCGTGCCGAGATAGATCTGGGTGTTCGACAACTTATCATCGCCGATTTTCGCGCGCGCGCGGTCCAGGAAATCGTTCTGGATATCTTCGCCGAACACCTTCCCACCGGCGCCCACGGCTCGGCTCAAAAAGGGCAGCATGTATCCGGTGCCAGTGCCGATATCGGCGACTGTCATGCCGGGCTGTACTTCCAGCGCCGCGATAATCTCTTCCGGCTTTTGCGATTTGTCGCGATTCGGGTTATCGAGCGTCTTGGCAACGCCATCGCGGCCGTCCTTGGTCTTGTAGTTTTCGTTGGCTTTGCTCGCGACCTGCGGCCGGACGGCCTGGGTGGTAAGCAACGCAAATATCAGAAGCAGTGTCGAACGTCTCATAACGATTCCTCCATGGGCAGGGCGAGCGGAAGCTCGACCAGGAAATTCAACTGTGACATACGCGCGACGGCCGCGCGAATGGATAGCTCGGTGGTGGGCTCTACCGTGATAACGAAAGGCAGATCGCGCCAGTTCACCTGGGGGAGCTGCAAAACAGAATCGATCGAAATGTTCTCGGCAGCCAGCGCCGCCGCGAGCTGAGCGATGATGCCTGGCCGATCCTCCACCCGGAATCGCAGATAATATGCGGATCTATGCAGCGTGACGGAAATCGGAAGATATTCGCCCAGCCGCGCGTGCGCGAAAGGCGACACACGCTCCGGGCTGCCGGAGCGGATCTCTCGCGCGACGCGCATCAGATCGCTGACCACCGCGACTCCGGTCGGATGCGAGCCCGCGCCACGGCCGTAGTAAAACGTATCCGCGCCATAGCGGCCCCGGACCCATACTGCGTTGTACGCGCCACGAACGCTCGCGAGGATAGTGGATTGCGGGATCAGGGAAGGGCGTACGGAAAGGATCAAGCCGTCCGGAGTCTGGCGCGCCGCGCAAATCAGGCGAATGGTGTGGTTCAACTGGTGCGCGTAATCGAAATCGATGGGCGTAATGCGGCGGATACTCTCGGTGTAGATGTCGGCGGGGACGATCCTTTCGCCAAATGCGAGCGCCGCCAGAATGGCTAGCTTGGATTGCGCGTCAAATCCGTCGACATCGGCGGAAGCGTTGGCTTCGGCATAGCCGGCTTTCTGCGCCTCGGCGAGCACTGCATCGAATGCCGTCCCACAGCGCTCGATTTCCGTGAGAATGTAATTGCACGTCCCGTTGAGGATGCCGTAAAGAGTTTGGACGCGGTCGCCCGAGATGCCCTCGCGCAGCACGGCGTGAATCGGGATGCCGCCTGCCACGCTCGCCTCCATCGCAAGATTGATCCTGGCGGCAATCGCCCGATCCCAGATCTCCGCTCCGCACAGCGCCATCAACTCTTTGTTGGCTGTGACTACCGACTTGCCGCGCGCGATCGCCGCTTCGATGATTTCGCGCGCCACGCTCACCCCACCCACCAGCTCCGCGACAATGTGAATCTCGGGATGATCCACCACTTCGCGCCAGTCGGCGGTCTTGAGCGCGGATTCGAGCGACGCGGGCAACGTCTTGCTCGCAATCCCTCGGCTGCACACCGCGCGAACGTTCAGTGGAAATCCGAGCTTGAGTGCGATCTGGTCCGCGTTTCCCGTGAGGATGGACAGCGTGCCCATTCCGACGTTGCCAAGTCCGATGATCCCGATGTTTACCATCTTTCACTGTACGACGAGTCGAAACTCTATCACCAGCACCAGGGCGTCGGGAGTCACGCGAATCTCCCCCAGGTCGAAGGCCGCAAGCTCCTGTTTGTAGAGCGGCTCCTTGGGGGCGGCATCGGGAGATGTCTCGTCCCGCTGCTCCAGTAATCGGCGGGCCTGATCGCGAACCTCGATCTTGAAGTCCTTCGAAATGCTTTGCGCGAGCGCGGCACACACACGCCGGATGTAGTAACTATCGCGTGGCGTCGAAACTTTCACGTCGCGCAGAGCCATGGCTCCATTGCGGGGCGCGGGTGTCCCCGTGATGGTCAGGTCGAAGGAATCACCCAGCCCCACGCAGCGGCCCATCAGGTCCAGCGCGCTGCGCCCGCTGAATCGAGCTTGGACGCGAAGGCGCCCCTGGTCGCTGTCGATGTGCGGAGTTTCAAGATAAGCGAACTGGCAGCGTGTGGCCCTGCTGCCACGCACGTAATGACGGCCATCCTGCGTGAAGAGTTGCGCGGCGACAATGCGTTCGAGCGCGGCGAAACGCAGCTCCAGTTCCGCGCCGACGCAGCAGGGAACGAAGTATGCGCACGCGATCAGCAACATCGTCCGGCGCGCGGCCCGTGGTGTCATACGGTTGGCATCGTGCTTTGTATCATTTGGGTTTGTATCATTGTAGACAAATGAAGCTCCTCCGCTTACCACTCGTTCTCTTAGGGGTGTGTTTCGCACAAGAGCCTAGCGATGCGCCACCGCCTGACCCAGCCGGACAAACTGTGACTGCGGCCCCCGGAGACAACATCCTTCGCGCGTTTGCGCAGGGCAAAGGCAGCCCTCCGAAAGCCGTGCCGGACCTCGACATGTCGGCAACCCAGCGGGACGCGCTGATCAAAGCGGATCACAAGAGGAATCTCGCCGACGCGGCGACGCTACTTAAACTCGCGGAAGAGCTGAAGTCCAGCCTCGAAAAAGAGGATCCGCTGATCATCTCGGTAAAGAACATCAAGCAAACCGAGGACATTCAGAAACTGGCGAAGGACATTCACGGACGGCTGAAACGTTATTGACCAACGATGTTGAAAGCGGCTGTGTTACCCTGAAACGTTTACCCGCATGCCTATCACCCGCGAAAAAAAGCAACTGATGAGCGCCTCTGAAATCGACCGCACGCTGGTCCGGCTGGCGCACGAAATTCTGGAACGCACCGACGACCTGGACAAGCTGGCGTTCATCGGAATCCGCCGGCGCGGCGTGCCGTTGGCGCAGAGGCTCGCGCAGAAAATCGAAGCGCTCGAGCAGCGCAAGATCCCAGTCGGAATTCTGGATATCAATCTGTATCGCGACGATCTTTCGACAGTGTCCCACCAACCCGTGGTAAGCGCCACCGACATACCCTTCGCCGTCAAGGGCATGGAAATCATCCTGATGGACGATGTGCTGTACACAGGCCGCACCATTCGCGCCGCGCTCGATGCATTGTTCGATCAAGGCCGCGCGGCGAGAGTCCAACTTCTGGTCCTGATCGATCGCGGGCATCGCGAAATTCCCATCGAGGCGCGCTATGTAGGCCGCATGGTCCAGACCACCGACAGCGAGATCATCGAGGTGAAGTTTCAGGAAATCGATGGCATGGAGAAGGTGCTGCTGGTGGAGCGCGTGGACGAGGCAGCCAGTTCGTAACGACAAAAGATGCCCACCGGACTTTTAGGGATCGAGGACCTGACGCGAGAAGAGGTGCAGGCCATTCTCGATCGAGCTCGCGACTTTCAGCCCCGCGGCCTGCGCAAGCTGGATCTCCTGCGCGGCCGGATGGTGGTGAATCTGTTCTTCGAAGCTTCCACGCGCACCCGCACGAGTTTCGAGATCGCCGCCAAGCGCCTGGGCGCCGACACGATTTCGATTACCGCGCAAGCCTCCAGCGTCTCCAAGGGCGAATCGCTGGTGGACACGCTGAATACCCTGGCGGCCATGCGGCCCGACGCGATCATCATGCGCCACGCGGCCTCCGGCGCTCCCCATTTTCTGCAACGGCATCTGGAAACGCCGATCGTCAATGCCGGAGACGGTACCCACGAACATCCGACGCAGGCTCTGCTCGACGCCCGCACCATTTTGGATCGCGGCGCGGCCCTCGAAGGATTGCGCGTGGCGATTATCGGTGACATCGCGCACAGCCGCGTCGCGCGCTCGAACATTTATCTGCTGTCGAAGTTTGGAGCGCAGATCGTTCTGTGCGGGCCAGCCTCGTTGCTGCCGGTGGAGCTAGAGCAGATCGCGCCGGGGATCACCCTGACCACCGACATGCGCGAAGCCATTTGCGATGCCGGCGTGATCATGATGCTGCGCGTGCAACTGGAGCGGCAGTACGAATCGGCGTTTCCAGCGAGCGAGTATTTTCAGTTTTACGGCTTGCGGCCGGAGCACCTGGAGCTTGCGAGTCCCAATGTGATCGTCATGCACCCTGGCCCGATCAATCGTGGTCGCGAAATCTCATCGGAGGTCGCCGACTCGCAGCGATCGGTGATTCTGAATCAGGTGGAGAACGGTATCGCGGTTCGAATGGCCGTGCTGGAACGCGTGCTGGGTGGAAGTGGAAATGGCAGCGCTACTCATTAAGAACGGGCGGGTGATCGATCCGGCGTCGGGTCACGATTCGATCGCGGACGTGTGGATCGATGACGGCGCAATCCGAGGCGTAGGGACGAATCTTTCCCCTGCGGGCGCGGAGGTGTTCGACGCGACTGGCCTGATCGTCGCACCGGGCTTCATCGACATGCACGTCCACTTGCGCGAGCCCGGATTCGAGCACGCCGAGACCATTGAGACCGGATCGCGCGCGGCCGCGGCGGGCGGCTTCACTTCAATATGTCCGATGCCGAACACGTCGCCGGTGAACGACAACGCAACGGTCACCAGCTACATCGTCGAAAAGGCGCGAAAGAACGCCGTGGTTAATGTTTGGCCGATCGGCGCGATCACCAAGGGGAGCGCGGGTGAAGAGCTGGCGGCCATCGGCTCGATGAAAAACGCGGGAGCGGTCGCGATTTCCGACGACGGCCGTCCCGTGATGAACGCGCGCGTGATGCGCCGCGCGATGGAGTTCGCGCGCAGCCTGGGCATCCCGGTGATCGACCATTGCGAAGACCTGCATCTGAGCGCCGGCGGCGACATGCATGAGGGGCTGGAGTCGGTCAGACTCGGCCTGCGCGGAATCCCCGCGTGTTCTGAGGACGTGATGGTCGCACGCGATATTCTGCTCGCCGAATTGACCGGTGCGCGATATCATGTCGCGCATATCTCGTCGCGTCACGCAGTGGAGATGGTCGCGTTTGCGAAGGCGCGCGGGCTTGCGGTAACAGCGGAGGCGACCCCGCATCATCTTGCGTTGGCGGATTCGGACATCGCCCCCTACGACAGCAATTTCAAAATGAAGCCGCCGCTGCGGTCGCGATGCGACGTGGGCGCTATAGCCGCGGGTGTCATCGACGGCTCGATCGACGTGATCGCGACCGATCACGCGCCCCATCCGGGCAGCGAAAAGATGCAGGAGTTCGAGAAATGTCCGTTCGGAATTATCGGCCTTGAGACAGCGCTGGGAGTGACACTAGAACAGTTGGTGCATCCCGGGAAAATCAGCATCATGCGATTGGTGGAGTTGTTCACCACCGGCCCTGCCAGAATTCTGGGTTTACAACGCGGTACGCTCACGCCCGGCGCGGCCGCCGACGTCACCATCTTTTCTACCAGTCGCGAGTGGACCTACGACGTGAACAACTCCGCGTCGAAAAGTCGCAATTCCCCTTTCGATGGGCGGACGTTTAAGGGTGGTCCAATCGCGACGGTGGTGAGCGGTCGGGTCGTGTGGCAGGCATACCCATAAATATGGGACACTGAGATTGTGAAGACAACTCTTGAAATGCCAGACCCTGTTTTGCGAAAGGCCAAAGCGACGGCTGCCGCGGCAGGAATTCCCCTCCGTCAGTTCGTTACCGAAGCGGTCGAGGAGAAATTGCGTGCCAGTACTCACCTCGCCGAAAAACCGTGGATGAAGACGATCGGGGGATTGAAGCATCTCCACAAGGACAACCTCCGCGTCCAACGGATCATCGATGAGGAGTTCGGCAAAATCGAGCCTGAGGATTGGGAGTGATAGGCTCCCATAAATATGGGACACTTGAGACTTGATGACGAAAACAACTCTCGAATTCCCTGACCTGGTTCTTCGAAGGGCCAAAGCGAAGGCTGCGGAGGAGGGTATTCCCTTGCGGCAATTGGTCACCGAGGCCGTGGAAGCCAGGGTCAATAGCCAGGGGGCCGGCGAGAAGCCTTGGATGAAAGGCTTCGGCGGGCTTAAGCATCTTCACGAGGAGAACCTGCGAATCGAGCGGATCATCGAAGAAGAGTTCGGCAAGATAGATCCTGAGGACTGGGAGTGATCGTCGACACGAACGCTCTGTCTGCAATTGTTGATCAAGCGCCCGGGATTACCGAGGCTCTCGACCGCGCACGGCAAGCGGCGATCCCAGTGATTGTATTGGGTGAGTATCGGTTCGGGATCGCTCAGTTGCGCAGGCGGGATGCCCAGGAGCGATGGTTGCTCGCGAGTCTTCCAGCATATGTCGTCCTCGACGTTGACTTGACCACGACGCAATTCTACGCGGAAATTCGACTAGAATTGAAACGCGCAGGAAAGCCGATTCCCTCAAATGACTTGTGGATCGCAGCGCTGAGCCGCCAGCACCGCATGCCTATCCTGAGCCGGGATCGTCATTTCGACGCCGTGGCGGGCATTCAGCGCGTTACGTGGTGATCTGCCGCACGGCCCTACACTCCCCACACGGACAAATCTTCCTCAGATGATCGAACGAGTAAATCCCCGTATTATGCCCGTCGCTCCAGTCGATCCTTACCGCGTAATTTCCAACGGCTTCGACCTTCAACATCTTAAGCGTGGGCTTATAAATCTGGAACGGCGTCGCCGGCTCTTTCGAATACTCTGACTTCTGCGGCTCCGTGCCGTGCGCCCCGGTGCACGTCGCGCAGGGACACTCATCGCGCAGATAGGCGAGCGTATACTCGCTGTGATGATCGTCCTTCCAGTCGATCTTGATGCCCTTCGATTTCGAAATAGCAATGTGCTCGGGCTCGTGACCGACCGGGCTCCAGGCGTCTTTACTGATGATTGACTCGCTCAATATCCCTGACTCCTGAAATCCTTCGAATGGCCGAAACCACGCGCTCCAACTGCTTCTTGTCTTTGACCTCCAGCGTCATGTCGATCACGGCCCCGTCGGCAACCTGCAAATCTTCTCCGCGCGCTTCCAGGCTCCGGATGTTGGTCTGTTCACTCAGCAGCGCCGCCGTCAACTGATTCAGCAGGCCCGGCCGATCCTCAGTGTGGACCAGTATCTTCACGGGGAATGCTTGCGATTCGCTGCGCGCCCACTCGACGTCGATCTTGCGCTCGATCTCGTACATCAGATTCTGGACATTGGTGCAGTTCACCGAATGCACCGCGACGCCTTTTCCGCGCGTCACGTACCCGACGATCCCTTCGCCGCGAATCGGATTGCAGCACTTGGCGCGATACACCATCAGATCGTCGATGCCTCTGACCTTGAGAACCAGGTCCTGATCGCCCGGAGCGACGCCCGTGGGACGCGGAGCCGCGGGTCCGGCAGGCGGGGGCGGGGAATCGGCCGCGACCTTTTCCGGCGCCAGCTTTTGCAGAACTTGCCTGGCAGAGAATCTCCCGTACCCAAGCGCCGCATGCAGGTCCTCCATCTTCGAATAGCCGTATTCCGATGCGACCTCCTCCACCTTCGTCTTGGCGATCGAGGCCATCGGTACGCCGAGCCGCCTCGCTTCGCGTTCCAGATACTTCTCGCCGATTTCGATCGCCTTGGCGCGCTCCGTGGTGTTGATGACGTGCTTGATCTTGTTGCGCGCCTTGGACGTCTTGACCACCGCCAGCCAGTCTTTGCTTGGCAGATGCCCGGTCTGCGTCAGGATCTCGACTACATCTCCATTGCGCAGCGACGATTTGAGCGGGACGATGCGGCCGTTAACCTTCGCGCCCACGCAGCGATTCCCGACGTCGGAGTGAATCGCATAGGCGAAATCGATGGGCGTCGCTTCGCGCGGCAACACGATTACTTTGCCGAGCGGCGTGAACGTATACACTTCCTCCGGGTAAAGATCCACTTTCAGTGTGGACATGAACTCGGCCGGATCGCGCATCTCGTTCTGCCATTCCACCAACTGGCGCAGCCACGCGATGCGCTGGTCGTCCACTGCGGTGTGAGGGCCGCGCTTGCCTCCTTCCTTGTACTTCCAATGCGCTGCGATGCCCTCTTCCGCGATGCGATGCATCTCTTCCGTGCGGATTTGCACCTCAAAATGCCGCCCGCCCGGACCCATCACGGACGTGTGCAGGGACTGGTACAAATTCGGCCGTGGAATCGCGATGAAATCCTTGATGCGTCCCGGAATGGGGTGCCACTCGTTGTGGATCACGCCGAGCGCCGCGTAGCAGTTCTTCACCGAATCCGTAATGATGCGTACCGCCAGTAGATCATACACCTGATCCAGAGTGATCTTTTGGCGCTTCAGCTTTTGGAACACCGAATACGCGCGCTTGACGCGCGTGGTCACGCGCGCCGGAATTCCTTCGCGCGCCAGGTGCACCTCGACGATGTGCTGGACCTCGCCGAGCACTGCCTCGTTCCCAGCGCGGGCGGCGTCGAACTCCTTGAGCAGATCGGCCGAGGCTTCCGGCTCCAGATACTTGAAGGAAAGATCCTCCAACTCGCCGCGAATCTTGCCCATCCCCAGACGATGCGCGATGGGCGCGTAAATCTCGATGGTCTCCTGCGCGATCCGTTCCTGCTTTTCCCGGGGCAGCCAGCCCAGCGTGCGCATATTGTGCAGCCGATCCGCCAGCTTCACCAGGATCACGCGAATATCGTCGACCATCGCCAGCAGCATCTTGCGGACGCTCTCCGCCTGGCGCTCCTCGCGGTTCGCCAGATTCAGCTTGCTCAGCTTGGTCACGGCATCCACGCAGCGTCCCACCTCGTCGCCGAAATTCTTGCGGATCTCTTCGACGGTCGCCGACGTATCTTCCACCACGTCGTGAAGCAGGCCGGTTTCCAGGCACGTCATGTCCATGTGCATGTCGGCCAGCAGGCGCGTGACCGACAGGGGATGGATCATGTAGGGTTCGCCCGAAACGCGCTTCTGGCCCTGGTGGCGCTCTGCGGCGAAGCGATACGCGCGTTCTAGCGGCGTCACATCTTCCCCCGGGCGAAGCTCGCGGACGCGCGCTTCCAGCTCGCGATAGAGTTGGTCCACGGGATCGTCTTGGCTGGCCTGATCGGGGGGCTTCGAGAGCCCGCTTTCCGCGGGAGGAAGCGCGTGCGCCATCGCCGAATCGAGAGAGTGCGGATCGGCAGACATGGATACTTCCAGTGTACGTCCTAAATATGCATTGGCCGTCGTGCACCGTCCAAAAACAAATCAGGAGTCAGCCGAGGCCCGCGCCTCGCTTCTGACTCCTGACTCCTCGACTTCTGCTTTCCGACTTCTACTTAGCCGGCTCGGCCGTAATGCCACCGCTGGTGGGCTGGCGCGCGGCTTTCGCTTTCTTGGTGTCCAGCGCCTTTTGCACCCATCCGTCGGCGATCTCGACCTGCTTCTTGTAGTCGTCTGAGTTGTCCAGCAAGTCCGCCCGCTCCCGGATCAGCAGATTCAAATACGACATCGCGTCTTCGTATTCCTTGTCGATCTCCAGAGCTTTGTTCAGATTGGCGATGCCCTCGTCGATCATCGGCAGATACTGAGCGCGGAGTTCTTCCTTGACCTTCTTGTCCTTGATCGGGCCCGGATCTTCCGCCTTCATGCGCAGGTTGGCGCGCGCCGTCATCAATGCGGGATACCACTTGGCCCAGGTGATCACGCCCAGCCAATAGTAGGCTTCTTTATTCTTGGGATCGACCTCGGCCACCTTCTTTTGCCACTTCGCGGCTTCATCGAATTTCTCGGCTTTCTTGTCCGGCGGAAGCGAAGAAGCCGAATTATACGCGAGCGAGGCGAGCGAGGCGAGCGCGGCAATATTGTTCGGGTCCGTTTCCAGCACTTTATGGAACTCTTCCGTTGCCTTCCGGGCCATCTCGGTGTTCTCGGGCGATTCGGCCCCGGGAATCCACTGCTGCATGTACGACGTCGCCAGGAACAGTCTCGGACTTGGATTCGACGGATCCAGCGCGATGGCTTCCTTGAATTTCTCGATCGCGACGCCATATTTCGCGCTCTTGAACGCCTGCGCTCCCTGATTGATGTCGTCGCGCGACTTCAACTTGTCGCAACCGCTCATGAACAGCGCCGCTGCGGTGAGCAGCCCGGCCGCCGCCAATAAAAAGACTTTGCTCATACGTTTCCTTATGTTCCGGCTTACTGGCCGGCTTCCATGTCCCGCCTACTGGCCGGCCTCAATCTTAGGCGTCATCAGACCGATCTTATCGATCCCAGCGCCTTTGGCCATGTCGATAGCCGTCGCCACTGTCTCGAACATCAGATCTTTGTCCGCCCGTACAAACACCACGCGCTCGGCGCGCGTCTTGAACACTTCCGTCAAACGGTCCTGAAGCTTGTCCCACTCGATCGGGTCCTGATTCAGCTTCACGCTCTTGTCCTTATCGATGACGATCACCACCGTGCGGTCCTGGTCGGGCGGCGGCGGCGGCGCGTTGGGCGGGGGCGGCTGCGGCGCCAGCACATCCAGCCCGTGCGGCGTCAAAGGCGTGATCACCATGAAAATAATCAGCAGCACCAGCAGCACGTCGATCAGCGGCGTGACGTTGATGTCCGCCTTGGCTCCTGCTCCGCCTACACTGAATGCCATAAAAAATCTCCTTAGAAACCTAATGCTCTGCCCGCGGAACCATCCAACCCGGAACGCTTCAACCTGGTCGGCCGCTCTCGCCAAAATCTCCCGCGCTATTGACCCGTCGGCGGGGGCGGCTTGTGGGTATTGTCCTGCTGAATCAGTTCCGTGATCAGGCCGATCTGATCCACTCCCGCGGCCCGTAAATTATCCACCACGTCTTCCACGGCTTCGTACTTGGCGCGATAATCCGCCCGGATGTACACCGTCTTATCCAGCTTGTTGGTTTGGAGATCCCTCACTTTTCCGGGGAGATCCTCCAGATGGAACTGCTGGTTGCCGGGGCTCAAATACAAACGTCCATCCTTGGTGATGGCCACCAGAATGGCGTCTTCCTTGTCGGCATTCTGCATCGCAATGGCGTTCTTGGTCTTGGCATTCTCCACTTGCGCGCCCTTGGTCAACATGGGCGTGATCACCATGAAGATGATCAGCAGAACCAGCATCACGTCCACCATCGGCGTGACGTTAATATCGTTGACTACCGGCGGTGCCTTTTTCTTCTCCATAAGATTCCTTCTTTACCGTGGCTCTTTACAACGGCGCTCTTTCGAACCCCGGGGCTCTCTTTACCCGGGGCTCTCTTGAACCTCTAACGCCCCTCGCGCCTATCGCGCCAAATCCGCCGGAGGCGGCGATCCTATTTGGTGGTCGTGCGCTGAGCGCGTTTGAGGAAGTAGTCGATCAGTTCCGAACTCGAGTTCCCCATCTCGACGTCGAACGCCTCCACCCGATTGGTGAAGTAGTTGAACATCATCACCGCCGGGATCGCGACGAACAGACCCATGGCGGTGGTCACCAGCGCTTCTGAAATGCCGCCCGCGACAGCGCCCAGTCCAGTCGACTTTTCCGTCGAAATGCCCTGGAACGCGTGAATGATTCCGAGCACCGTTCCCAGCAGTCCGACGAACGGGGCCGTCGATCCCACCGTGGCCAGCGTCGAAATGCCGCGCTTCAGCTCGGCGTGAACGATGGCTTCGGCGCGCTCCAGTGCCCGCCGCGAAGCCTCGATCTCTTCGCCCGAAATATCCGTGCTCATCTGGTGAGCCCGGAACTCCTGGAGACCCGCCACCACCACCTTCGCCAGATGGCTCTTGCTGAAACGGTCCGCGATCTTGATGGCCTCGTCGAGCTTGCCTTCCCGCAACGCCCCGGCCACCGCCGGTGCAAATTGCCGGGACTGCTTGCGCGCGCCGTTGTACGCGATCAAGCGGTCGATCATGACGCCGATGGACCAGGCCGACATGAAGAACAGAATGATCACGATCGCCCTTGCCTGCCAGCCCATGTTCTTCCACATCGTCATTGGATCGAAACCAACCGGGGCTGCCGAAGTAGCTTCCTGAAGGAGCATCAGCCCCCAAACTTGTAACTGTAAAACCATGGTTTTCTCCTGCGAGTTGAAATTTTAAGAGCGGACGCCGCGCCGGGGCGCGATGCCTTCTCCGTCCTACGAACCACTCAAAGTGAAATTCACATCGACTTGAGTAATAACTTCCACCGGCTCATTGTTCAACAGAGTCGGTTTGTAAATCCATTGTTTCACCGCTTCCATCGCGGCTGGAACCAGCAACGGGTGCCCGCTGATTACCTGAAGGTTTTGAATCGTGCCATCCTTGCTGATCACCGCGGTCAGGTGCACCACGCCCGAGATGCGCGCCTGCTTGGCCAGCGGCGGATACACCGGGTTCACTTTCTTGATCAGATTCGCGAGCTGCACATTGCCGCCGACTCGAATACGCTGCGGGGTAGCCGGCTTGGGCGCTTCCACCACCTTAGGCGGCGGCGGAGCCGCCGTCGGGATCGAGCCGAGCACGCTCAATCCGCTGATTCCACCCGGGACGCCTCCGGGAACACCGCCGATCACGCCGCCAAGCGCCGACGATGGCGGAAGATCGTCCTCTCGAATGATGGCGACCATTTTCGGGATTTCCTTGGGAGCGGTTAGACGGCCCGCATCGAACTGACGCGGCGCAACCTTGATGATCTTCTGCACCGGAGGCGGCGGCGGTGGCGGCGGCGGTGGTGGCGGCGGGGCCGTAAGCATGCTCATCAGGGACGCGGCCGGCAACGTTTCGGTCCAGATCAGCGGGATCAGAATCAGAATCCCGACCACCACGAACCACATGAAACCCGAAAATATGATGGCCATCGATTTCCGCGTTCGATTGCTGGATTCGACGAAGGTTTGTTCGAACATCTCCCTTTCCTCCCCTTCCAACCCCACCCGTCAGGGTGGGGGAAACTTACCGCACAAACCCGCCCGTCAGGGCGAGGATACTTACCTTCCGCTTACTTTCCGCGCCGGAGCAGCTACTTTCGGCGCGCTCGATCCGGGCCGTTGCGCCGGCGGTCCCTGGGTTCCGCCGTGTGTTCCGCCCCGCTTTCTCGATTCCACAAGGTTCTGCCAGAATATCAGAAGCGGACTGGCGATAAATACCGTCGAGTAGGTACCCGCTATAATCCCGCACACCAGCGCGAACGAAAATCCGTTCAGCACCTGCCCGCCGAATATCCACAGCGACAACGCCGTCAGCAGCGTCAGGCCGCTGGTCAGAACCGTTCTGCTTAAAGTCTGATTCACGCTGAGGTTGATCAGCCCCTCCAGTGATTCCCGCCGCATGGTCTTCAGATTCTCGCGAATCCGGTCGAACACCACGATCGTGTCGTTCATCGAATAGCCCACCAGGGTCAGCAGCGCGGCCACCACCGTCAGCGAGATTTCCTTATCCACCAGTGAAAACAACCCGATGGTGATGATGGTATCGTGAAACACCGCTACCACTGCGGCTACGCCGTAAATCCATTCGAACCGGAATGCGATGTACACCAGCATTCCAGCCAGCGCATACAGGGTCGCCCGGACCGCCTGCGTTCTTAACTCCGCTCCCACCTTGGGGCCGACCATTTCTGTCGAAAGAATCGTGAATGAGCCCAGAGAGCACTCCTTCTTTAGCGTTTGAATCACCGCCGGGGTTACTCCCTTCACGGAAGAAAGCTCATCGAAGGAGTTCAGGATGCCGCCGTGCGAGTTGCGGTAGTCCTCCATCGCCTTGGCGAGCGTCTGGAGGTCGTCCTCGGAGATCGCGACACCGGCCTTGAGCAGCGGATCGCGCAAGGCGTCGGCCAGCTGGGCGGCCGACGAAGTGTTGACATCCAGCTTTCCCTGCACGCCGCCGAAGCTGGCGCGTAGCAGGTCCAGAACAGGTTGGGTTTGCTTCTCGTCCGCGATTTCAGTGCCTACCAGCACTTCCGGTTTTCCGGTAATCTGCTGGACCGAAATTTCACCGCTGATCTTCTGGCTGAGAACGCTCCGGATTTTTTGGACCGGTGGCTCCTGGTTGAAACGCAGATACATAAGTGAGCCGCTCTTGAAGTCGATCCCGTATTTCGGACCATGCTTCACCGTCAGACTGATCAATCCAGCCGCCGTCAACACCAGCGACGCACCGATAAACGGCCACTTGTAGCGGAGAAAGTCGAAGTTCGTGCTCTTGAATAATTCCATTTAGCCTATACAGCCGGCTCTAGTGTTTCAGACACCGGCCGACATCCTAAAGTTCCCGAAGTTCCCAGTGGGGCAGGGCCGTGCCCTGCCAGCCTGCCACATTCTTTCTTTCCAACCAGTTCCCAACTCAGCGGGGCAGGGCCATGCCCTGCCATCTTCCAACCAGTTCCGACTCAAGTGGGGCAGGGCCATGCCCTGCCAAATTCTCCCGACTCCTATTGGCGGACCGTCCAACTTACCACAAAGCCAAAGCCAATTCAAATACTTAGCCTCACCTGCTGCCTCTGCATACCCAATTCCCAATCGAAAATCGTCCGCGATACGAACACAGCCGTAAAAACATTAGCCAGCAGGCCGATGATCAGCGTCACCGCGAATCCCTTCACCTGCACCGTTCCGAACAGGAACAGAAATGCGCAGGACACCACCGTGGTCACGTGCGTGTCGATGATGGTCAGAAACGCTTTCTTGAAGCCCGCGTCCACCGCCGCGATCACGGCCTTTCCGGCCCGCAGCTCTTCGCGGATTCGCTCGAAAATCAGAACGTTCGAATCGACAGCCATGCCGATCGTCAGGATTACTCCCGCGATCCCCGGCAACGTGAGCGTCGCGCCGGCGTAACTCAGCACGGCCATCAGGATGAGAGCGTTCAGAACCAGCGCGAGCGTCGCGTTGATCCCGCTCCGCCGGTAATAGAACAACATCACCAGCACCACGGCGGCTACGCCGGCGACGCCGGATACTTCTCCCTGTTTGATCGAATCGCTGCCGAGCGACGGTCCCACCGTCCGCTCTTCCAGAATCTCTACTCCCGCAGGCAGCGAGCCCGCCCGCAGGTTCAGCGCCAGATCGGCAGCCTCATCGTGGCCCGAAAGCCCTTCGATCACGCCGTTGTCGGAAATCTTCCCGTGAATCACCGGAGCGCTGAGAACCTTTCCATCCATCACGATCGCCAACCGGTCCCCGATATGCGCGCCCGTGAATTTCTCGAAGCGCTTGGCCGCATCCTGCGTGAGCACGAACTCCGTCTCCCAGCTCATGTTCTGTGAGCTTTGCTGCGGCCGCGCGTCCCGAAGATCGCTACCTTTCACCACCGCGCTTCGCGCCACAATCCAGAATTCCGGCGGAGCGCCGGGGCGGGGCTGGCTCGGCAGGATCGATGAATCCAGCGGCAGGATGCCTCCTTTGCTGGCGACCGCCTCTTCTCGCGAGCCGAAGGTCTTGTCTACTTTCACCTCGCGCAATTCCAGAACCGCCTGCGCCTGCAGAATCTGTTTCACGTGCGCCGGATCGTCCACGCCGGGAAGCTGCACCAGAATCTCGGCCTCGCTGCTGGCGCCGCCGCGCTGTTGCACAGTCGACTCAGTAAGCCCCAGTCCATTGATTTTCTTCTCGATGGTGTTGATGCTCTGCGTCAGCGTGTCCCCGCGCAGCTTGAGCGCGTAGCTGGCCTGCATGGTCATCCGGTAATCGGTCTGATTCACGGGAGTCAGAATCCACGCGTTGCTGAAGTTTTCGGTGAACACCTGCCGGAACTGCGCCGCCAGCGTCGTGGGAACGCCCTTGACATCCACCTCGATCGAGTTCGCTTCTTTCAGCGACTGCGGATCGTTGCGCGACATCTCGGCGCCGTTGATGTTGGCCTTCGCCAGCTCGTCTTTCATCCGCTGGATCACCGCGTCGGCTTCGCCCTTGAACGCGTCCTGAAGCTGCACCTGCAGCATCAACTGGCTGCCGCCTTTGAGATCCAGACCCAGCCGGACGCTCTTCTTCAAGTTGTCCGTCAGCTCCTGCATCGAAGTCGGCAGGCCGATGATCCCGTAGATGCAGATCAGGATCACGGCCGCGATCGCGATGGCCCGGTATTTTACGTTGCTCATGGCTTACTTAACGTCCTTGCTTGTGGGGCAGGGCCATGCCCTGCCGATGGTTTACTTCTTCTCATCTATTGCGCCTTCCGGCTTCACCAGGCTCGCCACCGCGCTGCGCGCCACCTGGAGCTTGATGTTATCCGGCTTCACCCTCAGGATCATCGTGTCGCCCGTGATGCTGACGATGGTCCCCACGATTCCGCCCGTGGTGAGCACCTCCGAGCCGCTTTGCAGGCCCGCCAGCATCGCCGCCTGCGTCTTCTTCTGGCGCTGCATGGGCATGAACACCAGAAAATAGAAGATGACGACGATGAAAACCAGCGGAAGGAAGCTCATCGCCCCGTTTCCGGATGCGGGCGCGGCCGACTGAAGTAAGAGTGCCAACATTTACAGATGATCTTATTTTATGTGACGCTTATCTCGTGATCTGCTTATCGTGATGTGCTTTAACGTCCCGCGTCTTCTGAAACTGTCTGGGACGCGGCCTTTAGGAGTTCCGGAAATTTCCCAAACAATATAGCCTGCCTGATCTGCCGCATGATGTCAAGATACCGCCTGAGATTGTGCAGCGTCGCGAGCGTCGAAAAAGTGATCTCGCCCGCCATGAACAAGTGTCGCAGGTATGCGCGCGAAAAGTTCTGGCAAGTGTAGCATAGGCAGGATTCATCCACCGGCCGGGGATCATCTTTGTACTGGGTCTGCTTAATCACGACTCGTCCGAATGACGTGAATAAGTACCCGTTTCTTGCGTTTCTTGACGGCAAAACGCAATCCATCATGTCAACGCCACGGGCGACGTACTGGGGCAGTTCCTCAGGCATGCCCACGCCCATCACATAGCGCGGCCGGTCCGCTGGCAGAAGCGGCGCGGTGATCTCCGCCATTTCGAGACTCAGCGCCCGCGGCTCACCCACCGACAATCCGCCGATCGCGTAGCCGTCGGCATCGAGTGCCAGAATCTGCTCGACGCATTCGCGCCTTAGATCCATATACATACCGCCCTGGACAATCGGGAAGAGAGCGCCCTGAGGCGCGACCGTGAGGGAGCGCGTTGGGTTCGTTCTGTATTTTGACCGGTAGTGGGAAACCGCCCGTCGCGCCCATCGGACCGTCCGCTCAGTGGAGACGCGAGCGGCTTCATGACTCGCCGGGTATTCGAGGCACTCGTCGAGGACCATCATAATGTCACTGCCCAGAGCGACTTGCACGTCGACGGTCGATTCCGGCGTGAACAGGTGGGCGTCGCCATCGAGGTGCGAATGAAACAGGACGCCGTCTTCCGTGATCTTACGGAGGGTATTGAGGCTAAAGACCTGGAAGCCGCCGGAGTCGGTGAGAATCGCGCGCGGCCACGCCATGAATTTGTGCAGCCCCCCGAGTCTCCTAATCGTCTCATGCCCTGGACGAAGAAACAGGTGGTAAGTGTTGCCAAGAATGATCTTCACGTCGAGATCGTCGATCAGTTCGCGGGGCAGGATGCCCTTTACGGTCGCCTGCGTGCCGACCGGCATGAACACCGGCGTTTCGATATCGCCGTGCGTAGTGTGGATGATTCCCGCGCGCGCGCCGGTGACGGGGCAGGTAGCCTGAAGTTCGAAACGGAGGTGGCGGGTCAGTTCAGTCACAAGTGGTCGCTCCCTCGCTGTCATCCCGAGCGCAGCGAGGGATCTGCTTTTCGGCCGGTGCGGTCAGCTTTTCGAGCTAACTCACCACGGAAACGGAACACCTATTCATTGTATGATCTCGCTGTGAGGACTCTGCTGATTTTCGCAACAGCTACGTTTGGGTGGGCGCAGCCGCCGACGATTTTCGCGACCGATGCAGTTCCCGTGACCGACGCTCAATCGATCGAAGTCCTTAAGTCGGTGTGCGAGGGGAACCTCACTGCCAAGAAAGAGCCCGACGGCCAGATCGTCATGCCATGCTCGAAAAAATGCCCACCGGGCAGCGATGATCCCAGTCAGGATTTCGGTTGGGATGTGGTGGCCGTCACGTTTGGACATTTCATCTCACCGGAATCGCAGAGCGCAGTTGTCAGCACCGCGGGCTGCGAATCCCACGCGAGTCTGGGGGGCGGCAGCTATCTTCTCACTCAGCGCGACAAGAACTGGCGGATGGTGTGGTACAGGGGCGGAGTAATTACCGAGAGGTGCCATAAAGTCATAGGACGCGAGGGCCGCGATCGGTTGGTGTGCGTGAACTGGGACGGGGGCCAAGGATTTCAGACGGAGACTATCTATCTCGAAGATGTCGCGCGGCCGCAGGAACTGTATGCGGAACATCTCGACCGCCTGCTCCAGGCGGCCGACTCAGTCAACGCTTGCGGAGGCGCAGCCGCGGGCATGAACCCCCTGGACCCAAATGCCGTCCGCGCGTACTTTGAGCGAATCGAATTCACGGCCACGGGCATGACCGTCCTTGCGCGGCGGGGGCAGAGGAAACTCACAGATCGAGAACTCAATAGCTGTCTTCACGACCGCGTACCAACTGTTGCAACCGTTCCGACTCAGCCATTCCGCATCGATTTGACATTCGACGGCGAGAAATACCGGATCGCGCCCGCGAGCGCGGCCGCAGCCAAGCAGTTCATGCCCTACAAGCCTTAATGCGTCATCGAATAAATAATGTAATTCAACCCGTACCGATAGGCGAGCGCGGTCATCGCCTCCGGGTACTCAGGCGCGTCGGCGTACTCCCAGGCATCGCCCACGTCGGTATTGAAATTCACCGCGACCACCATCCGTTTCTTGTCGTCGTACATCGCGAGCCATGCCGGCTCCGAACCCGGCGGTTGCTGCACGATGATCTGCCCGCCCGCTCCGCGCCGCAAATGCCGAGTCCCGGGGATGAAGGTGCGGTCTTTCTCGCGAATGTCGTAGAGCACATGCATCACGGAATCCGATTCGGAAATATCGCTGATCTCGTGATCCGGCAGCACGCGTTCCATGGTCTGCCGGAAAACCTCCCACGCTTCATCGCCCCAGAAATCGTCCACCACCAGAAATCCGCCGCGCAGCAGGTACTCGCGCAGCCGCGCCGTCTCGGCGTCCGTCAACCCCCACCAGCCGGTCTGCGTCGCATATACCCACGGGTAATCGAACAGGCGATCGTCGGTGAGCCGCAGATGGCGCGGATCGCCCGCATCGATCCGGGTCAGCCGCTGAATTCCGGAGGTGAAATGTTCGTCGGCGTCCGGCCAATCCACGATCCACCAGCCCTCGCCGGTCGCGTTACGCGATGCGTATCCGAAGCGCCGATGGTATTGCGGCAAATCCGTATATTCGACGCGGATGAAATGGAACTCGGCGCTTTGCGAGAAAACCGACTTGGGTCCTTCGTCGTGGCCGGTGAATCTGATCCCTTGGGCCCGCATCGCGATCGCGAACAGCAGGAGCGCGAAGACGGCGGACGCGACGGACGCGGTGACGAACGTGGCGCGACGGTTACCAAACGCAGGCATGCGTGCCTTCAGTATAGGATCATGGAGCTGGACGTCACTTTGCTATTGAAATTCCCCTTTTCTTCGCCTATAATATTGGCATGGCACTCACCAGACGGCAAAAGGAGTTTCTGGATTTCCTGTCGGGCTTTCTCGAGAAGCGCGGCTACAGTCCGAGCTACGAAGAGATCGCCGACGGGTTGAGTCTCGCCTCGCTCGCCACGGTGCATAAACACATCCTGGCGCTGGAGACGAAGAATTACGTCACGCGGAGCTTTAACCGGAGCCGTTCGCTGGCACTGACTCCGAAGTTCTACGACGAGATGCGCCAAAACCAGCCCCAGCCGGCCTCCATGGAGGTGCCGCTGCTTGGCCGCATTGCCGCGGGTGCGCCGGTGGAGGCGATCGCTGGGCAGGACACGCTTAGCTTTTCCGATTTCGTTGGCGACCCCAGCACCTACGCGCTGAAGGTGCGGGGCGAATCGATGATCGAGGACCACATCTGCGACGGCGATTACGTGCTGGTGGAGCGCGCAACGGAGGCGCGCGAAGGCGACATCGTCGTGGCGCTGGTGGACCAGATGGAGACTACGCTCAAGCGGTTCTATCTGGAGGCGGGCGACCGCGTGCGGCTGCAACCTGCCAACGCATCGATGCAGCCGATCTTCGTGCCGCGATCGTCGGTCGAGATCCAGGGGAAGGTTCTGGCGGTGCTTCGAAAGTATTAGAGTAATCGCACCGGCGGGCGACGGTTGAAGAACCTGCACACCAGGAGATCAACAGGTCTTGAAAGAGAACGCGCGAAGATTCAGGCCGCGCGGCGGCGGCGAAGGAACGCCAGAGTCAACAGTCCAACGGCCATCAGCCCATAGGTGGCCGGCTCCGGCGTGGCCCCAGCACCCGTTCCGGCGTAGTCTATAATCGACAATTGTCCGTCTGCGGCGGCGACCGAGACGCCCTCGTAGTTCAGATACAAATTGTTGCCGCTCAGCGTAATCCCAACCGGATCGAAAACGCTTGCGCCATCCGTCACGGCGCTGGTAATCGACCCGGTAAGCGCGTCGATGTCCAGACCGTTAAAACTAGCGGCCGCAAAGTCCGCGCCGCTGCCGTTGAACGACAAAATAATCTGGGTGTCGGTAATCTGGACACTGAGAGTGTCGCTGTAGCCAGAGAAAGCCCCCTCGGCCCACTCCACTGTCCCGTCCACAGTGTACGTGCCGCCATCCACATAAACGGTCCCCAGCGTGGGGTAATCCGCTAGAATATCGACGCTTGCGCCAATCAAGCCGCCATAGGCGGGAGTTGTCAGCGCGGCTGCAATCAGAAAAGAAGCCGCGAACACTAATCGTTTCATAAATGTGCCTCCGATAACGCTCCTCGTATTGTACGCCGATCGGCTGGTTGGTGCAAGGGGTAGTGCGGCAAATTATCGACCTGCCTGAACGGCTGGTAGGAGTCCTCTTATCGATTACGGGATTCCTGTCGCGCGTCGAGAAGCGGAACGCGCACCCTGACGGGTGCGCCTCGATTTCCCGGTGAAAGGATTACAATAATGCGATCCGGGTAAACGCCGGCCGTAACACGCGATCCGTCGTCCATGTTTCCGGGAAGGATTGGGAGGGATGACGATGGCTACCGTTGCGTCGGACGTGCAAGGTTCTCTGATTCCGCAGGGATGCGCCATTTTAGATTTGGGCCTCTGGAGTGGTGCTGGCGATCGTTGACGTACTGGAAGCGGCAACCGATGCGGCTGGCTGCGCCGGATGGGCAGGCGAGCGGCGCGACGACTTGAGTGTCGGTTTAGTGTCGACACGGCGCGCACGAGTGTGTGCCACACAGAAAAGCCGAGATGCCCGGAACGGGTCCGCACCCCGGAAATCCCGGCTCAGCAGGCCTGGCGGCCCGCGCCACTAGATCGGGATCCCGATGCGCCACAATCCGTACGCGATGGCCTGGCGGAAATACAACCAGCGCGTGTCCCAGCCGTCACGCTGAGGCGACGGCCGCGGCGAGCCGTACACGCGCATCCCGTCCGATTCGAGCATTTTCTTGACGCGATAAATGTGATAGCCGTCGCTCACCACGATGCAGGATTTGAGATTCATGCGGCGCATGATTTCGGCGGCCGCGACGGTGCTGTAAACGGTGCTCTCGCCTTCCGATTCGACGATGATGGCCTCCGACGGAATATTGTGTTTGCTGAGATACGCGCGGGCGACTTCTCCTTCGGTGAAGGTGGGATCGCCGCCCTTGCCGCCTGTCGTGAGAATGCGCGTGGCGAGTCCCTCGCGATAAAGGAATAGCGCGTGATTGAGGCGGGCTTCGAGCACCGGCGACGGCTTTCCACGATATTCGGCCGCGCCGAGGACCAGAATCACGTCAGCGGGGCGAGCTTCATCCACGGTGGATTGCCGGCGGATATTGGCTGCGATCACCAGCACGGCGACCAGAGCTGCGACGCCGAGAAGGGCGAGCAGCGGACCGGCGACGGCAATCAGGCGGCGTCTCATCATCCGGATCTTAATCGCGCACAACGCCAAGAGCGGGCTGTGCGCTCGAGTCCTCTCAATCGCGCACAACGCCACGAGCGGGCTGTGCGCCTGGTTATGCCAACATTGTAATGGACTGGCTGCCGATCGGATGACGGAAAGCCGTCCGCATGACCGAGATTTCACCGACATGACTGAAGCTCTTCTGAGCGAGAAGAATCCGCTGCTCAAACAGGTGCGCCGCGCAGTGGTGCGTGGTTCGCTTACCGAAGACGGATTCGCGGTCGCCGAAAGTTTTCATCTACTCGAAGAAGCGCTGGCCTCGGATTGCGAGATTGGCGTGGTGATCGCGGCGGAATCGGTGAAGAGCGCGGTGGCGGCGCATGTCCGCGGGCTGAAGCGAACGCGAGTGGTGGCGGTGCGGGACGCGGTGTTCGCCGAACTTGCATCCACCGAAGCGACGCAGGGCGTGATCGCGCTAGTGCGTCCGCCGGCCTGGACGCTGGATCAACTGCTGCGCGGGCGGTCCCTGTTGGTGGTGCTTGACGGGGTGCAGGACCCGGGGAACGCGGGCGCGATTGTGCGAGCGGCGGAGGCGTTCGGGGGCACCGGCGCGGCGTTTCTGAAGGGGTCGGTCAGCCCGTATAATCCGAAAGCGCTGCGCGCGTCGGCAGGATCGTTGTTCCGATTGCCGGTGGTGGCGCATGCCGACCAGAGCCTGCTGCTGGCGGCGATCGATCACAAACGCATTGCGCTGTACGCGGCGGTTCCGCGGGCGAAGAAGGGCATCGCCGACGCGCGTCTTGCGGAGAGTTGCGCGATCATCATCGGCGGCGAGGGCAGGGGAGTGAGCCCGGCGCTGCTGGATCGCGCGACGGCGATTCGCATTCCCACCAGCGGGGTCGAATCGTTGAACGCGGCGGTGGCGGCGGGGGTGTTGTTGTATGAAGCTCGTCGGCAGAGGGGGGCGGTGTAGTGGATAGCTGGCGGAGAAGTCGGAAGAGAAGCCGGCATGAATGCCGGCTCGCCGCCCATTGTTCAAACATGAGTGGCGGCCCCATAAGAAGCCGGCTCGCCGCCCATCATTCAAGCAAGAGTGGCGGCCCCACATGAGTTTGTTCGATTCCGCTCCGATTCACGACGAGTTATCCAACGATCCCAAACGTCCGCTCGCGGAGCGCATGCGCCCCAACCATCTTGACGAGTTCGTCGGGCAGGAGCACATTCTGGGCGCGGGGAAACCGCTGCGCGCCCAAATCGAACGGGATGAGCTGACCTCGCTGATCCTATGGGGACCGCCGGGCGTGGGCAAGACCACGCTGGCGCGGCTGATCGCGCGCATGAGCAAAGCCGATTTTATTCCCTTCAGCGCGGTGATGGCCGGGATCAAAGAAATCAAAGCGGTGATGACCGATGCCGAACGCGCGCGCCGCATGGGCCGCCGCACGGTGGTCTTCATCGACGAAATTCATCGCTTCAACAAAGCCCAGCAGGACGCGTTCCTGCCGTACGTCGAGCGCGGCGATATCATACTCATTGGTGCAACGACGGAAAACCCGTCGTTTGAAGTCATTTCGGCGCTGCTTTCGCGCGCGAAAGTTTACGCGCTGCGGGCGCTTTCGACGGCGGAGATCGTGACGCTGCTCGAACGCGCGCTGACCACGTTGCAGCTTGCCGCTCCGGGCGATCTGTTACAGCAAATCGCCATCTATTCGAATGGCGACGCGCGCGCGGCGTATAACATTCTGGAGCTGGCGTCGGCGGTCGCGCGCGAAGGTGTGCTGGACCGCGATGCGGTGGAATCGGTGATCGAGCGCAAGCTGGTGCTGTACGACAAGGCCGGCGAGCAGCACTTCAATCTGATCTCCGCGCTGCACAAGAGCATTCGATCCTCGGATGCGGACGCGGCGCTGTACTGGCTGGCGCGAATGCTCGCGGGCGGCGAGGATCGTTTATATATAGCCCGTAGGTTAGTCCGAATGGCGATAGAGGATATCGGGCTTGCCGACCCGCGCGCGCTGGAGCAGGCCATCGCGGCGCAGCAGGCAGCGCACTTTCTCGGCGCGCCCGAAGGCGATCTGGCGTTAGCGCAGGCAGCGATTTATCTGGCGGTCGCGCCGAAGTCCGATGCGGCCTATCGCGCTCTGAATCAGGCGATGGAAGCGGTGGAGAAATTTCCAGCCGAACCGGTCCCGATGCAGCTATGCAACGCCCCGACGCGGGCCATGAAGGAGTGGGGCTATGGCGCGGGCTATCAGCACGCGCACGATTTCGAGGAAGCGTTGAACGATATGGAGTGCCTGCCGGATAACCTGCGCGGCACGGTGTTTTACGAGCCTACCGATCGCGGGGTGGAGCAGCGCATCGCGCAGCGGATCGCGGAGATTCGCGCGCGGCGGAAGCCGCAAACAAAGTAACCAGAACACAGACTAAAGTCTGTGCCACCGACTGTCGGCTGAAGCCGGCAGCAGCACGCATTGTTAAAACGCGCACAACGGCACGAGCGGCCTGTGCGCTTGGAGCGTGCGCCACAAACGCGCTAAACTTTTCAATAAGTATTTCGGCTTCGGGAGGTTTCATGCGCTCCGCTGTCTGTGTCTTGCTTCTTCTTTCTTCCCTCGCCAGCGCGCAAGTGAACGGCCGTCTGACGGGTTCCGTGATGGATCCCGTGGGGGCGTCCGTGCCCAAGGCAACCGTTAATCTAATGCTGCACGGCGGCAAGCGGGCGCTGCTCGCGACGCTGACCAATCAGGACGGCACTTTTTCGATCGAAAGCATCCGGCCGGAATCTTACGATGTGGTGATCGAGGCCAGTGGATTTCAGCCCTATAAGATCGAGAGCGTAAAGATCGATGCCGCCCGCTCCACCGATCTGGCGCCGGTGAAGCTTTCACTCGCGTCGACGGCGATGAGCGTGGAGGTGACCGCCGGCGCGGAGACCGTGCAGACCACCAGCACGGAGATTTCGACGACGGTGAGTTCGGAACAAATCCTTCGTCTGCCGGTGGGCGACCGCAATCCGCTGGGGTTCATCGCCACGCAGGCGGGCGTGGGTTCGTCGCAATTTGCGACCAGCATTAACGGCCAGCGCGAATCTTTCAGCACCGTCACGCTCGACGGCGTGAACATTCAGGACAACTACATTCGCGACAACGATCTGGATTTCACGCCGAATCTCCTGCTGCTGGATCAGGTGAAGGAGTTCACCATTACAACGTCGCTTTCGGGAGCGGCATCGAGCGGCGGATCGCAGGTGAATTTCGCCACTCCATCGGGAACCAATCAGTTTCACGGGGCCACGTACTGGCAGAATCGCAATAACATTTTCGCGGCCAACGATTTTTTCGACAATCAGGATGGCAACGGGTTGCCGCGGCTCAACGTAAATAACGTGGGCGCGGCGGTGGGCGGGCCGATCAAGCGCGAGAAGTTGTTTTTCTACGTGAACTATGAGGCCGTCCGCGTGCGCGCCCAGGCGGAGGAGGACGCGGCCATCCTCACGGCGACCGCGCGCGCTGGGATTTTTTCCTACATCAATACGGCGGGCGTTCTTCAACAGGCGAATATTCTCCAGCTTGCCGGGCTGAAGGCGGACCCTACCGTCGCGGCGCTGCTCGCCCAGGTTCCCACGCCCGACAAGATCAATAATTTTCGAGTCGGCGACAGCAAGCCGGGGCAGTTGCTCAACACGGCCGGCTATTCCTACCTGGTGCGGTCGAATGAGGACCGCAATCATGTCACCGGCAAAATCGATTACAACCTCTCGACCAAGAATGTGATCGCGGGGTCGTATGCGTGGAATAGCGATTACGTGGACCGGCCGGACGTGGCGGTGAGTTATTCGACGATTCCACCGGCCTACAACGACGACGATATCAAGTTCGCGGCGTTGTCGTGGCGCTGGAGCCCGTCGGCGAATGTGACCAATGAGCTGCGCGGCGGATTGAACTTTGCGCCCGCGACGTTCAGTTTATCGGGCGGGTTGCCTTCATCCATCATCGGAGGATTGTCTTTCACGTCGCCGGTAGCCGCGGCGCAATTTCAGCCGCAAGGCCGCAACACGCGCACTCGTAATGCTCAGGACAACGTGGAGTGGGACAAGGGCAAGCATCGCATCCAGTTCGGCTATTTCTATCAGGGCGTGCGCATACGCAGTTACGATTACGGCGGCACCGTCCCCACCTATGACGTCACCGATCCCGCGTGCGGCTGCGTGGATTCGACGGCCCAACAGCAGAACCTGCTGGGTCCGGCGCAACTGCCGCGGATCAGCGCTTCAGACCTGACCAACGCCAACGCGCTGCTGGCGTCGCTCGCCGGCTTGCTGGACGACGAAAGCGTGGTCTACAACATTACCAACCGAAATTCGGGATTCGTTCCAGGCGCGCCGTGGGTGCGCAATTTCACTTACGATAACCACGCTTTGTATGTCGAGGATCATTGGCGCGCGCGAAAGAATCTCACCGTGACGCTGGGGTTGCGCTGGGATTACTACACGCCGGTGAACGAGGTGAATTCGCTCGAGCTGCAACCTCAGGTCACGGGCAGCAACGCGATCGCGTCTTTGCTGAATCCGAACGGGTCGCTGGTGTTTTCAGGCAACTCCGTGGGGAATCCGTTTTATCAGGCCCAGCGCAAGAACTTTGCGCCGAACGTGGGGCTGGCTTGGGACGTGTTCGGCGACGGGAAGACTTCGGTTCGCGCGGGCTACGGCATTCACTACGTCGACGATCAGATGGTGGAGGTGTCGGACGGATTCACCAGCACTAATCCGGGGTTGCAAGCATACCCGGCGAATTACGATCTGGCGGGCACGGTAACCGGCGCGGCTCCGATTCCGATTCCGCCGTTTCAAGTTCCCACCACTTACGCGACGCAGTACAATCTGAATCCCACGGTGTACTACGCGCTGATGAATCCCCACCTGAAGACGCCCTACGATCAACAAACGGCGTTGTCGATCCAGCACGAATTCAGAGGCACCATTGTGGAAGGGCGGTACGTGGGCAGCCATGCGACCAAGCTGCTGCGCGGGTTCGACGTGAACCAGGAGAACATCACCGCCAACGGTTTTCTCGGCGATTTTCAGAAGGCTCAGAACAACGGCTTGTTAGCGCTGGCGTCCACTGGCGTATTCAATCCGGCGTTCAATTCGCGCATTCCCGGCAGCCAGCCGCTGCCGGTATTCGCACAGCTACAGGGCGGCGGAAACTTACGCGACTCGAACGTCGACCAACTCATCCAGAATGGCGAAGCCGGCGAGCTGGCCTATGAGTATCAGGTGCAGGGACAAAACGGAAATCTGAACTTCTTCCCGAACCCCAACGCGCTCAGCTCAGTGTATCTGGATAATTTCAGCAACTCCGAATACAACTCTTTGCAGATCGAGGTCCGCAGGCGATTCCAGCACGGCCTGGCCTATCAGGTGAACTACGTATACGAAAGATGGCTGAGCGATGCGGGCGGTCTGGATCAAAACCGCTTCGAGCCGTTCCTGGATATCAATAACACTAAGCTGGAGCGTTCGCGCACGCCGACCGATTTGACGCACCAGTTCAAGGCGAATTATTCCTACGATCTTCCGATCGGCGGAGACCACCTGCTGCATCTGAATGGCGGATGGAATCGTCTGCTCTCCGGTTGGACCACCAGTGGCATCGTGTCGTGGACTTCGGGGAATCCGATCTCTATACTCTCCGATTTCGGTACGTTCCTGCGCGAGGATTTTTCGGGCGAGAACATGGCGGACACATTTCTCAACCGGACGGATCTCAATAATATTCTTCAGTTGCGGATGACTGGGAACGGGCCGTACTTCGTCCCGGCATCGGCGATTGGGCCGGACGGACGCGGAACGAACTCGCTGGGTACGCCCGAATATCAGGGCCAGTTCTTCACGAACCCCTCGGCGGGGACGGTCGGCACCTTGCAGCGGCGTCAGTTCACGGGGCCGAGCGTGTTCAACATGAACGCCGCTGTGTTCAAGGATACGCGCATACTGGAGCGGGTCTCGGTGGAGCTTCGGCTGGAGGCGCTGAACGCTTTCAATCACAACGCGTTCGCGGTGTTCAGCGGAAACCTCGACATCAACTCGCAGCAGTTCGGCCAGGTGACCTCCGAAGCGCTGACGCCTCGTCAATTGCAGCTCGGCGTGCGGGTGAAGTTTTAGCGGGGGAGGTAGACAGGCGGGAGCCGGCAGTCTACAATCAGGGGTTTGAACATTTCCGTCAAAGGCGAGTACGCCTTGCACGCGATTTTCGATCTGGCCCTGCAGCCGGCCGGTGAACCCGTGAAAATCGCCGACATCGCGCGGCGGCAAAAAATCCCGCAGAAATTTCTGGAACTCATCCTTGCGAGCCTCAAGCAGGGCGGGTTTGTCGAATCGCGGCGCGGCGCCGAGGGGGGATATCTGCTGGCCCGCCAGGCCGACCAGATCACCATCGGCCAGGTGGTGGAGTTCCTGGAAGGCAAGAAATCCAAGCGCGGCGCGCAGAATGCGTTCACCGATGTGTGGAAGCGCGTGGACCAATCGGTGGCGGCGATCCTGGATCACACCAGCTTCGCTGAGCTGGTCCGGCGATGGAAAGAATCGCAGAAGCGTTACGTTCCGAACTGGGAGATCTGATGGTCTTCGACGACAATTCGTTCAGCATCGGGCGCACGCCGCTGGTGAAGCTGAACCACGTCGCGCGCGGCGCCCACGCCCGGATCTTGGCCAAAATCGAGGGGCGCAATCCCGCGTATTCGGTGAAGTGCCGCATCGGCGCGTCGATGATCTGGGACGCGGAGCGGCGTGGCATTTTGAAACCCGGCAAGGAGCTGATTGAGCCGACCAGCGGCAATACGGGAATCGCGCTGGCGTTCGTCGCGGCCGCGCGGGGCTATCGGATCACGCTGCTGATGCCGGAGACCATGTCGCTCGAGCGCCGCAAGGTGCTTCAGGCGCTGGGCGCCAACCTGATTCTCACCGACGGCGCGATGGGGATGGGCGCATCCATCGAACGCGCCGAGGAAATGGTCGCGTCCGATCCGGATCGCTACGTCCTGCTCCAGCAGTTTCAGAATCCGGCGAATCCGGATATTCACCTGAAGACCACCGGCCCGGAAATCTGGGACGACACGCAAGGCCAGGTGGACGCGCTGGTGGCGGGCATCGGAACCGGCGGAACCATTACAGGCATCTCGCGTTATTTCAAGCTCGAACGCAAGCAACGGCTCCTGTCGGTCGGCGTCGAGCCGGGGGGAAGTCCCGTGATCACGCAGACCTTGGCGGGCGAGCCGCTGCGTCCCGGGCCTCACGGCATACAGGGCATCGGGGCGGGATTTATTCCGGGCACTCTGGACCTGAACATGGTGGATCGCATTGAGCTGGCGGGCGATGAGGAGTCGATCGAAATGGCCCGCCGCCTGGCGCGCGAGGAAGGGATTTTGAGCGGCATATCGTGCGGCGCGGCGGTTGCGGCCGCAGTGCGAATCGCGCATGAGCCGGAGATGAAGGGCGCGACCATTGTCGTGATTCTGCCGGACGCGGGTGAGCGGTACCTGAGTTCAGCCCTGTTCGACGGTTTGGATTAGGGTAAGCCCGGCGCGCTGGAATCGACAACGAGCGGGAACGCGAGTCTACACAAATACCAGGGAATGTTTCAGGAGAAAAAGTAAAGCGGGCGCTTTCTATGGGTGAAAAGGGGTGAGAGCGCCCGCTGTCGTAACGGGGATTTAGTTATCTGTACAAACGCAAATCCGGCATAGAAGGTTACTGTAGCACTCAAAAAAAATCATTTTATTTCGCGATCCGAAATTGATGCGCACGATCCGCTCCATCTCTATACTCTGAATATGCCGGGCAGCACACGGCGCCTCGTAAAATCGCGGTCCAACGGACGCCTGAGGGAGGCTGTGGCAGCCTTCATCGCGGCTCATCAGGAAACCATTCTGATCGCACCTAGCCATTCGGCAGGGGAAGATTTGGTGCATCGGGCCGGAGGTTTGGCGGGCGTGCACCGGCTGACATTAATTCAGCTAGCGCGGGACCTGGCGTGGCCGTCGATGGCGGATTTGCACCTCGCGCCGGTAACCGCCCTCGGTGCGGAGGCGCTGGCGGCGCGCGCCGTCTATCATGCGCGCGCGGCGCATGAATTGAAGTATTTCGAACCTGTGGCAGAGTTGCCGGGATTCGCGCGAGTGCTCTCGCGCACCCTGAGTGAATTGAGGCTGGCTGGAATCGACTGCGAAGCTTTGTCACCTAGCGAAGCCTTATCACGCGGCGAGGCCCTCTCGCGAAGCGGGCAGCATCGAATAAACGGGGGGACCGATCCGCGGGCCGACCTGGCCCGCTTGCTCGCGCGGTACCAGGCCGAACTCGAGGATCGGTCGCTCGCGGATCTGGCGCGGGTGTTGGAACTGGCATCGAAAGCCGCGGAATCCGATCGGCATCGCTGGCTGGGATTGCCGGTGGTGTTGCTGGACGCGCCGCTCGAGAGCCGGGCGCATCGCGAGCTTTTCGCGCGTTTCGCGGCGCGGGCGCCGCTTGTGCTTGCCGCCATCGGCCCGGATTCGGAATCAGGCCGCGATGCGAAACATGCGTCGCGCTGCGATTCCATGGCGGAGGCGCTGGGCATTATCGGAAAAGCTGCGGCTGGCGAAGACCTTGACGCCACGATTTCGCTGGCAGCGCCAATGGAGCACTTGCGCAAGTATTTGTTCGAGGAAAACACACCTGCGCCGGACAGCGGCGATTCCTGCCTGGAAATATTTTCAGCGCCTGGAGAAGGCCTGGAGGCTGCAGAGATCGCGCGTCGCATTTTGCGGATCGCGCGTGAGGGGGTTCCGTTCGATCGGATGGCGATTCTATTGCGGTCGCCTGAACGGTATCAGCCGCTGATCGAAGACGCGCTGCATCGTGCGCGAATTCCGGCGTACTTCAGTAAAGGATCGGCCCGCCCAGATCCGGGTGGTCGCGCGTTTCTCGCCCTGCTCAAGTGCGCGGCGGAGAAATGCTCGGCGTCGCTATTCTCCGAATACCTGTCGCTGGGGCAAGTGCCTCCGGCGCACGGGCCAGCGCGGTCGGCAGACAGTCAGGTCTCCGCCACAGTCGAGGTCGAGCTGGGAAGGGAATGGATTCCCGCCGGTGACGAACTACTGCCGGGTTCGGACACGGTCGAGTCGCCTGAGGCCGCACCGGCAGATATGGACGAGACGCAAGTGGTCCGCGCCCCGGCTGCTTGGGAAAAACTTCTGGTCGACGCCGCGGTGATCGGGGAGGACGGACATGGGCGCTGGCGCCGCCGGTTACAGGGCCTGGAGCGCGAATTCGAATTGCGGCTGACCATGCTGGAGCGCGACGATCAGCCCGCTCGCGACGCCGTCGCCCGCAAACTCGATCAGCTTCGCCGGCTAGAGGAGTTCGCGCTTCCGTTGATCGCTATTCTGAACGCGCTTCCGCGTCAAGCCCATTGGAGGGAATGGATTTCGCGTTTGAGCGAACTCGCGCGCGCGGCACTGCGGCGGCCGGAGCCGGTGCTCGCCATGCTCGCCGAATTCGAGCCGATGGGCGACGTGGGCCCGACCACGCTCGAAGAAGTCTCCGAGGTGCTGAGCGATCGTCTCCGATTTTTGCGCAGCGAACCTCCCGAGCGCCGTTATGGGCGTGTGTTCATCGCATCCATCGACGAGTCCCGCGGGCGCGAATTCGGTGTCGTATTTTTGCCCGGGCTCGCCGAAGGGATCTTTCCGCAGCGCGCGTTCGAAGATCCGCTGCTGCTCGACCAGTCCCGCCGCGATATTCGAGATTTGGTGTCAGACCATTCGCTGCTGCTTCGCGACGATCGTGTGGATCAGGAAAGAGCGCGGCTGAAGCTGGCCGCCGCGGTCGCGCGCGATCGTCTCATCGCATCGTACCCACGGATGGACGTGGCTGAAACGCGGCCCCGCGTGCCGTCGTTCTATGCGCTGGAGCTGACGCGGGCCGCTGAAGGCAAACTTCCCGAATTGAAAGGGTTCGAGCGTCAGGCCGCCGAGGCGTCTCCGGCGCGTTTGAACTGGCCCGCGCCCGCCGATGCCCGCGACGCCATCGACGACATCGAATATGATTTGGTCGCGCTGCGCCGGGCGCTGGATAACCCGGGTGCGAGCCTGGGGAGCGCGCGCTATCTGGTGGAAGCCAACGATCGCCTGGCGCGTTCGCTGCGCGCGCGATATAAGCGATGGGACATGCTGAAATGGAGCGAAGCCGACGGCCTGATCACCCACAATGCGCAAACGCTTGCCGCGCTTGCAGAGCATCGATTAAGTGCACGCGCATGGTCGCCGACTTCGCTGCAATACTTCGCGGCGTGTCCGTATCGCTTCGCGCTGCATGGAATCTACGGGCTGCGGCCTCGCGAGGACGCTTCGCCGATCGAGCAGATGGACCCGCTCACCCGCGGTGGGTTGTTCCACGCCGTGCAATTCGCGTTATTAAATGATCTGAAAGAGCGGGCGATGCTGCCGCTGAACGCGCAGTCGCTGACGGAAACACTGGCGATCGCAGACGCGGTGCTGGATGAAACCGCAGCCAGGTATGAAGAGGAGCTTGCTCCCGCGATCCCTCGCGTATGGCAAACCGAAATCGAGGATCTGCGCACCGATCTTCGCGGCTGGCTCCAGCATGTCGCCGCAAATGACAGCGATTGGGAACCGATTCACTTCGAGTTCGCGTTCGGGCTGGCGCGGCGCAATGCTTTTGCTGCCGGTGCCGGAAACGCCGGCCACGATCCCGCAAGCAGCCCCGGCGAAGCCGAACTCGCGGATTCGGGTGTGCGCCTGCGCGGTTCCATCGATCTGGTGGAGCGCAACACCACGACCCGTATTCTTCGCATCACCGATCACAAAACCGGCAAACCGCCGGCGAGTATTCCTCTCTACGTAGGCGGCGGGCGGCTCCTGCAACCGCTGTTGTATGGCCTCGCGGCCGGACAACTTTTGGGCGCGGCCGTCGAAAGCGGGCGATTGTTTTACGCGACTCAACAAGGGGGCTATCAGCACGCGCTCATCCCAGTCAATGAAAAATCGCGTGCGTTCTTAACGAAATTATTGTCGAACATCGATGGCGCCATTGCCGCCGGATTCCTGCCTCCCCATCCGCAGAAAGACGGGTGCGAATTCTGCGATTATCGCGTCGTGTGCGGCCCCTACGAAGAACTGCGTACAGCCAGACACAAGGATCGCCGCGACGATCGGCTTGATCCGCTCATCGAGATTCGAGCGATGGCATGAGAGACATGACATTAAGAAACGTGACATGAGAAACGTGACATGACCCCCGCTCCGCACCCACAGTTGACGCCGGACGAGGCCGCGCGAAAACGGATTCGCGAATCGCTCGACGAGAGCATGATCGTCGAGGCGTCGGCAGGCACGGGAAAGACCACTGTGTTGGTGGAGCGCATTGTCGAAACGCTGCGCGCCGGCGCGGAGATCGGGAAAATCGCCGCAGTCACTTTCACCAACAAGGCGGCGGGCGAGCTGAAACTGAAACTGCGCGAAGAGCTTGACAAAGCGCGTCACGGTTCCATCGCGATCGAAAACGCGCTCAGGCATCTGGAAGAAGGTTCCATCGGAACCATTCATTCTTTTTGCGCGCAGATCCTGCGGGAGCGGCCGGTGGAGGCTCGCGTGGATCCAGCGTTCGAAGAGCTGAATGAGCAGGAGGGCGATCGCCTGTATCAACGGGCGTTTCGTTCGTGGCTCGAAAAACGGCTGGGCGTCGACTCGCCGGCGTTGAAGCGCGCGTTCGCGCGTCTCGCCTGGCGCGATTCGTGGGACGATTCGCCGCCGCTCGAACAGTTGCGCTGGGCCGGAAAGAAATTAGTGGAGTGGCGCGATTATGATACCCCGTGGCAGCGGGAACCCTTCGCGCGCGAGGAAGAGATAGATACCATCGTACGGTTAGTTCGCGAGTTGGCTCATCTTTGCGCGCGGCCCAAGCGGGTTACGGACAACCTCTACAAGCACCTTGCGCCGGTGCGTTGGCTGGCGGGTTGGATCGATCGCGCGGAGAGCGCCGGATCGGAGCCCGGCCGCCGCGACTATGACGCGCTCGAAAGCATGGTGCTGAAATTGGGGCGCGATCTTCGCGATTTGAGGAAAGGGTCGGGCGCATACGGCGACGTCGAGCGTGAGGCCCTGGTCGCCAAACGCGAAGAGTTGTTGCGGTGGATTGGCGAATTTCGGCGTCGCGCCGATGCCGATCTCGCAGCCGCGCTTCGCGAGGAAATGCGCGGAGTGGTCGAGGAATACGAGCGGCGCAAGCACAGGGCGGGGAAGCTGGACTTCGTCGATCTTCTGATCAAGGTGCGCAACCTGGTGCGCGATCAGCCGGAGGTGCGTAACTATTTACAGGATCGCTTCACGCATCTGTTCGTGGACGAATTTCAGGACACCGATCCTCTGCAATCCGAAATTCTGTTGCTGCTCGCGGCGGACAATCCAGTGGAATCAGATTGGCGGAAGACCACACCGAAGCCGGGAAAGCTGTTGCTGGTCGGCGATCCCAAACAGTCCATTTATAAATTTCGACGGGCCGATATCGTCCAGTATCAGGAGGTGCGCGAAGCGCTGATCGCCCGGGGCGTTGGATTCGTCAAGCTGACCAGGAGCTTTCGCGCGGTCCGAAACATTCAACAATGCGTCAACGCTGCGTTTGAAACAGAAATGACTGGGGATGCAGCGTCGGGTCAGGCCGATTGGTCGCCGCTCGAAGAGCATCGCGCCGATGTCGCGGGACGCCCCAGCGTGATCGTGCTGCCGGTGCCGCGTCCTTATAAGACGCGCATCGCCAAAGAGGCGATCAATCGGAGCCTGCCGGATGCGATCGCGGCTTTCATCGCGTGGCTGGTGAAGGAGAGCGGATGGATGGTGCGCGAGGATGACGAGGACGTGCCCGTCAAGGCGCGGCACATCGCCGTCCTGTTTCGCAGGCGCACTCAAGCCGGCCATGATTTGACGCGCGAGTATGCGCGGGCGCTGGAGGCGCGCAACGTGGCGCACGTGCTGGCCGGGTCGAGATCCTTTCACCATCGGGAGGAGGTGGAGACCCTGCGCGTCGCTCTGACGGCGATCGAATGGCCCGATGACGAGCTGAGCGTATTCGCAACGCTGAAGGGTTCGCTATTCGCCATTTCGGATGAGATGCTGCTGCTGTACCGGCACCGATACGGCTCGCTGCATCCGTTTCGCATAGCCGGTAGCGTGAAGAATGAAGCACAGGGCCGAGATGACGCGGGGGGGCCCGACTCCGCCGCGCAAAGCGGAATGTCGACACGAGTGTCGACACAGCACGCTGAAGCGTGCGCCACATCGGATGCGACGCCTACAGGTGACATGGACGCGGCCCCCATCGTCGACGCCCTCTCGATTCTCGCCGGGCTGCATCGCTCGCGAAATCGCCAGCCGTTCGCCGCGACGGTGAATGCGTTGCTTGAGACCACCCGCGCGCACGCCGGATTCGTACTGCGTCCGGGTGGAAATCAAGTGCTCGCGAACGTTGCGCGCGTGGCCGAGCTCGCGCGGAGCTACGAACTTTCCGGCGGCACCTCTTTCCGTGGCTTCGTCGAGGAACTGACAACTCAGGCGGAGAAAGAAGAAGCCGCCGAGGCGCCGGTGCTCGAAGAGAATTCCGACGGTGTGCGATTGATGACCGTGCATGGCGCCAAGGGGCTGGAGTTCAAGGTCGTGATTCTGGCGGACCTGACCGCCAACCTTGCCGCTCGCGAACCGGACCAGTTTGTCGACGGCAACCGGCGTTTGAGCGCTACGCGACTGCTGCGCTGCGCGCCGCGCGAGCTGGCTGAAAATGAGCCGCAAGAAAGTGCGCGCGAACGGGCCGAGGGTGTGCGCGTCGCCTACGTCGCGGCCACGCGCGCTCGCGACTTGCTGGTGATTCCCGCCATCGGCGATGAGCCGTTTGAGGGCTGGCTGAGTCCGCTCAACAAGGCTATCTATCCTTCGCGCGCCGACTGGCGGCGCTCCGCGAAAGCGCCGGGGTGTCCCGACTTCGGATCGTCCACCGTGGTCGAACGGCCGCTTGAATACGATCGGCAGGAGGAATCCTCGGTAAGACCAGGTTTGGTGCGGCCGGAACATGGAACGCATGAAGTGGTTTGGTGGGATCCATCCAAGCTCGAGCTGAACGTCGACGCGAGGGGCGGTTTGCGGTATGAGAAACTCCTCGCCGACGATGCCGGTGTGAGTCTATCCGCGTATCGCGAGTGGCAGCGGCAGCGTGCCGCTTTGATCGAATCAGCCGCCAAGCCGCAATTCAGAATTTTCCGCGTAAGCGAGGCGAAAGATCCGCCTGGCGATCCGATTCCAGTTACGATCGAAAGTGTTGCGAAAGCGCCCGGCCGTCCGGGCGGGAGGCGCTTCGGAACGCTGATGCACGCCGTACTCCGCGATGTGCCCTTCGAAAGCAGCCGCGCCATCATCGCCAAGCTGGTGGAACTGAACGCGCGTTCGATCGGTGCGCCGATGGAGGAAATCGACGCCGCTCGCTCCGCCATCGAAGCCGCTCTTGCGCATCCCTTGATGAACCGCGTGACGGCGCGCGCCCGCGCGGCCGGGCGAATCCACCGTGAGTACCCGGTCACGCTCCCGCTGGAGCAAGAAGGCGGAGCCGTGCTCGAAGGTGTAATCGATCTCGCGTTCGTCGAAAACGGCGCCTGGGTGATCGTCGATTTCAAGACCGATGCCGATTCGAGCTCCGAGTCAGGCGCGCGTCGCGAACAATATCGGCGGCAGCTCCAGTGGTATGGATACGCGCTTCAACGTTTGACCGGTCTCCCCGCGGCGGCATACCTGCTGGAGGTGTGACGGGAAAGCCAAGGGCACGTTTGGGGCTCCTGCGACACTCAGGTTTTGTCACAATGAAAGCGATGACCAACAAGGAAGTGAGTCCGCTCGATTACTTGACCGAGCAACTGGAAAGCTGGCGCAAGGCCGGAACCTATCAACGGCTGCACGAACTCGAGTCGGCCTGCGAGCCTTTGGCGAAGTTCGACGGAAAAGAGGTCATCAACCTCGCGTCGAACAATTATCTCGGGCTCGCGAATCATCCCAAATTAGTGGAAGCGGAAGTGGAAGCAGCCAGGCGCTATGGCGCGGGCTCGGGCGCCGTGCGGACCATCTCCGGCACCATGAAGTTGCATCTCGACCTGGAGCGCCGGATCGCTGCGTTCAAGAATGTCGAGGCGTGCGTGGTGTTCCAGTCGGGCTTCGCGGCGAACGCTGGAACGGTGTCGGCCATTTTGTCGCCCGAAGACCATATCATTTCCGACGAGCTGAATCACGCGAGCATCATCGATGGATGCCGTCTTTCGAAGGCGAAGATTCACGTGTTCCGGCATCGTGACGCGGCGCATGCGGAAGAAAAGCTGCAAGCGCTCGCGGGCGTCGCGGGGCACAAGCTGCTGATTACCGATGGCGTGTTTTCGATGGACGGCGATATCGGCGCGCTGCCGCAACTCACCGGATTGGCTGAGCGCTATGGCGCGATCATGATGGTGGATGACGCGCACGCGTCGGGCGTGCTGGGGCGCAACGGGCGCGGAACCGTCGATCATTTCAACCTGCACGGCAGAGTCGCTATTCAGGTCGGAACATTGTCGAAAGCGGTGGGCGTGCTCGGCGGGTATGTGTGCGGAAGCCGCGATCTGATCGAGTTTCTGTACCATCGCGCGCGGCCGTTTTTGTTTTCGACTTCCCATCCTCCCGCCGTGGCGGCTGCGTGTCTGGCGGCCTTCGATATCCTCGATCAGGAACCGGAAAGAATGGAGCGATTGTGGCATAACACTCGTTATTTTCAGAAGGGTTTGCACGCGATTGGATTGTCCACCGGATCGAGCGAAACGCCCATCACGCCGATCATGGTGGGTGAAGCCGCCACGGCGCATGCGTTTTCCCGCGCGCTGTTTGAAGAGGGTTTGTACGCGACCGGGATCGGATATCCGACTGTGGCGGAAGGAAAAGCGCGCATCCGGACGATTGTCACATCCGAGCACGCGCCCCCGATTCTCGATCGCGCCGTCGAAATCATCGGAAGAGTCGCGAAGCGAATGAAGATCCTGGAATAGGGTTCGTGTAAATGAATATGGCCGTGAATGGCGACACCAGAATTCCGTGGTATCTGTGGGCGTCGATCCTGGGCGTGACATCGGCGATGATCGGGGTCGAGTGGGACATTTCGTGGCACCGTTCTATCGGCCGGGATACCTTCTGGACGCCGCCGCACATGGCGATTTATTTGTGTGGCGTCATCGCGGGTATCTCCGCAGCCTATCTGATCCTGGCGACCAGTTTCGGCAAATTGCCGCGCGTGCGCGAATCGTCGGTAAAGATGTGGGGGTTCCATGCTCCCCTGGGCGCCTTCATCACCGCCTGGGGCGGCATCGCGATGCTGGTCTCCGCGCCCTTCGACAATTGGTGGCACGGCGCTTACGGACTCGATGTGAAAATCCTCAGCCCTCCGCACGCGGTGCTCGCGCTCGGCGTCATCTCGATCGAGCTCGGCGCGCTGATGTTGATCCTGGGCTACATGAATCGCGCGGAAGGTAAGGATCGCCGCAGGCTCACGTGGCTGTATCTGTACGTTGGCTCGATGATCGTGATTGCGTCGCAGGTAATGACGATGGAATACACCACGCGCGTGCAGCAGCACACTGGAACGTTTTATCTGGCGGTATCCATCGCGGTTCCACTGGCGCTGCTGGGCGTGGTTGCGGGTTCCGGACACCGCTGGGCGGCGACCATCGTCGCCGGCATCTACACGCTTTTCATGGCATCGCTGATCTGGATTCTTCCGTTGTTTCCCGCCCAGCCCAAGCTCGGGCCGGTATACAATCCCGTGACGCATTTCGTTCCGCCGCAGTTTCCATTGCTGTTGATTGTGCCCGCGCTGGCAATCGATTTATTGCGTCAATACCTCCAGCGCCGCGGCTCCAATGTCTGGTACGAAGCGGCGGCTTGCGGCGCCGTCTTTTTCCTTGTGTTCTTCTCGGCGCAGTGGTTCTTCGCCGAATTCCTGATGACGAAGGATGCCGCGAACGCATTCTTCGGCACCATGTATCGCGACTACGGAACCCCGGCCGCTTCTCTCGAAGGACGCAATATCTTCGTGCATCCCGAAACTAACTTCATCCTGCTGCTGTGGATCGCGCTGGCCGTGTCGCTGGTCGCCGCGCGCATCGGGCTCATCTGGGGCGATTGGATGCGCACGGTGAAACGGTAGTGATGAAATGATGCTGACCGCCCCTGGCGCGAAGATCGCGCGGCGGATTCTGTTCCTGCTCGCGGCGATGGCGATATGCGCCCACGCGCACGTCGGCTCACCCGATATCTTCCTGGAAGGCGCGGCGGGACCGTATCCCATGTTCGTAACCATCCGGCCGCCGTCGGTGATTCCGGGCGTCGCCGAGATCGAGATTCGCAGCGCTTCGCCGGACATTCGGGAAATTCACATCACGCCGATTCCGATGGTCGGCGCGGCTTCCAGGTACTCGCCAACGCCGGATGTAATGCAGCGTTCGCAACAGGATCCCCAATTCTTTACTGGGTCCGTCTGGATCATGGCCTCGGGATCGTGGCAGGTGCGCATTCAAGCCGCTGGCGCACAGGGCCCGGGTCAACTCTCCGTTCCCTTGCCGGCGATCGCGACCGGCATAAAACCAATGCAGACCGCGATCGGTGCAGGATTGTTCCTGATGATGATCGTGCTCGCGCTGGGACTGGTCAGCATCGTGGGCGCGGGCGCGCGGGAAGCCCAGCTCGATGCGGGCAAGGCGCCGGATCGATCGTCAAAAGTGCGCGCGAGAATCCTGATGGCCTCCACCGCCGCGTTCATCGTAGTTGTCTTGTGGGCCGCGAATCGCTGGTGGGCCTCGGAGGCCGATGGATATGCGGGCTACGTTTACAAGCCGCTGGGGATGTCGCTTGACATCCTGCCTCCGGACACTCAGCAGAGCGCCAGGTTGGTCCTCACATTGAAGGTCACGAATTGGAAGGTGTATCGCAACCTCACCGATCTTGTTCCGGATCATGGCCACTTGATGCACTTATATGTGATCGCCGAGCCCGGCGCGAACCGAGTATGGCACTTGCATCCCGAGATGACCTCCGGCGGAATATTCCTGCAAGTGCTGCCGCCGATGCCCGCGGGGCGATACAAGCTGTATGGCGACGTGGTGCACCGAAGCGGGTTTCCTGAAACAGCCGTTGCGGAGCTGGACGTGCCGGTGAATATCGTGGGTACGCCGCTCACGGGTGACGACGCAGCCGGCGCCCGCGGCGAATTGCCCGATGACGCCCGCGGCGAATCGCCCGATGGCGCCCACATCGTGTGGGATCGCGATGGTTCCTCGCCCTTACTGGCGAAGAAGGTGGCACTGTTCAAGTTCAAGCTGGTGGATAAGGACGGCGCCCCGGTGCCCGATGCGGAGTTGTATATGGGGATGCTGGGTCACGCGGCGTTCGTGAAGAATGATGGGACCGTTTTTGCGCACATCCATCCCTCCGGATCGGTGTCCATGGCGGCGCTGATGGTCGCGAATCCGTCGGCGCCGGATCACGGCATGCAACACATGATGAACCAGATGCCGATGAATGGACTGCCGGCCGAAGTGAGCTTTCCTTACGCCTTCCCGACGCCCGGCGACTATCGAATCATCGTGAACATGAAGCACGGGGGTGTGATTGAAACCGGTATTTTCGACGCCTCTGTGCAATGAGGCGCGGCCGTCAGGCCGCGTGCCCGGAAGTCGCCCGACTACTGATACAGCAAAAAAGGCCGCCGTCGTTCCACAAACGATTGCACACCGTCTTCCAGGCCCTGCTCAATAGTCCGCGGGTCCTCCGCGTTTTTCATCGCGTCGATCACCTTGCGATTGCCGATCAGAAACCGGCAAGCTTCGAAATCGATCTTCCCCGGATAAAGCTTCTGAAGCGCGTAGGCGATTTCCAGGCCCAGCCGCACCGAGCTGAATAGCTCGCGATTGAGAATCACGAAGCGGACGCCTTCAATCGACTTTCCCTTGAAGTTCGACGACTCCGGCTGAAAGCGCGTCGGATAAACTCGCACGCCTGGAATCGATCGCCCGTTCAAAAACTGCGCGAGTTCCACTCCGTGAATCCACTCCGAGCCGATCTGCTCGAACGGACTGTCCGTCCCCCGGCCGACGGAATAATTTCGCGACGCTTCGAGCATCGCCACGCCATCGTAGAGCGTCTCGGCATTCAGGCTGCGCATATTCGGCGATGGATCGATCCATCCCAACCCCGTGGAATCGAACCAGTCTCCGCGCGACCACGCCTTCATTTTGATGACGTGTAGATCCGCGCGAAGCCCGCGCTCTGCATTCGCCATCGTCGCCAGCTCGCCGAGCGTGAGTCCGTGGCGAATCGGCATCGCATAGCATCCCACAAAGCTTTGCAGATTCTCGTCAAGCAGCGGGCCTTCCACGTGAACGCCTGTAACCGGATTCGGCCGGTCCAGAATGTAAATTGGAATGTGCGCCTTGCCTGCTTCCTCCACCGCGTACAACATGGTGCACGAATAGGTATAAAAGCGTGCGCCCGCGTCCTGAATGTCGAAGACCAAGGTGTCGACGCCGCGCAACATCTCCGGCGTCATGCGATAGCGGCCGTTGTAATGCAAACTCCACACCGGGAGACCACTGGCGGTGTCTTTCGAATCGGCGACATCCGGACGATCCTCTTTTCCGTCGATGCCATGCTCCGGCGAAAACAGTGTCGTGAGCTTCACGCCCGCCGCGATCATCGCATCGATGTTGCGCCTGCTCTGCCCATCGATCCCGGTTTGATTGGTGATCAGGCCGACGCGTTTTCCTTTGAGCTGCGCGAAATTCTCCTGCTCCAGCACATCGAGTCCGGTGAGGACGTTGTGATTGGGCGCGATGGTTCTCCGCACGCCGGCGCCCGCCAGAGTTTCGTTGTAACCCACCACGCTGACGCCGGGAGCATCCACGCCGATAGCCGCCGCAAAGATCGTGGCGACGCGCGAGCGCAGCGCGCTAAGGCTCTTTCCGCGCTGCGGATGAACCACATTGGTCAGCAGGATCACATACGATTTCGTCGAAGGATCGATCCAGACGGAGGTGCCGGTAAAACCGGTGTGGCCATACGAACCGATCGGAAACAGCTCGCCGCGATTCGACGAGTAGCTCGAATCGATGTCCCAGCCGAGGCCGCGCAACACCGGCTGATCGGGCGGGGTTTCAGGCGACGTAAACTTCCGAACCGTCAGCGGCGAAAAGATCCTTATGCCCGCGCGTTCGCCGGCGCGCTCGTCTCCGCCGTGACCGGCCCCGATCATCATTTCGGCGAATTTCGAAAGATCGGTTGCCGTGGTGAACAGGCCAGCGTGGCCCGCAACGCCGCCCATGTAGCGCGCCGTTGGATCGTGTACCACGCCGCGAAAGGGCGTCCCCGTGGCCGGATCGATTTCGGTGGGCGCTATCCGCGCGCGTAAAGAAGACGGGGGATTGAACATGGTCTCCCGCATTCCCAGCGGCTCAAAAATCTTCTCGTGCGCGTACTGATCCAGCGGCTTGCCACTCAGCCTGTGAACAATTTCTCCCATCAGCTCGAAATTAATATCGCTATATACGAATCGCACGCCGGGCGGCCCGGCAGGCTTGTCGATCAGCGCTCGATGGATGCCGGTTTCGTAGCCGGACCAAGGCGGCGTCAGATCCAGATCCGGGCGCAATCCCGAAAAATGCGTCATCAGATCGCGAATCGTGATGTCGGATTTTCCGCCCTGAAACTCGGGAAGATACGCAGTCACGGGATCCGCGATGCGCAGCTTGCCTTCCTCGAACAGCTTCATCACCGAGGATGTCGTCGCGATGACTTTGGTGAGCGACGCCGCGTCGAAAATCGTGTCGATGGTCATCGCCTCGCGCGAGGGCACCAGCGACCGCTGGCCGTACGCCTTCCGATGGAGAATCTTGCCGTCGCGTCCGGCCACCAGCACGGCTCCCGGAATCAAGCCGTCGTGTACCGCCTGCTCGATGGTAGCGTCGAGCGCCGCCGACCCCGAAAAGGTTTCCTGCGCTCTGATAAACGCCGGAAACGCGGCGACGGCAATCGCGGCCAGCGCGATCCCGACCGGCCGCTGGGCCAACGTCTTCATAGGAGCTGGGTCATAGGAGCTTGGTTGCGATGCCTTCGAGCAGCGTCGCCAGATCGATGTCTTTTTGCGTGATGCCCCCCGCGTCGTGTGTCGAAAGGTCCACGGTCACGCGATTGTAGACGTTAGACCACTCCGGATGATGATCCATTTTCTGGATCGTCGGCGCGGCCGTCGCCATGAAGCCGAAAGCCTCGGGAAATCCGGCGAATTTGTATTCGCGATGCAGCTTGCCGCCGGCGACGGACCATCCGGGGAGCTTCGCCGCCGCGGCGGAAACCTCGACGTCAGAAAGTTTTGATCGCATGTTCCTTCAAGCTCCTCCCCCGTTTTGTCAAGCTTTTCCGTAAATAGGAATCACGGCCCCACTGACGTCCGATGCCCCATCCGAGGCTAGCCACAGCAGCAGTCCCGCGATCGATTCCGGCGTCACCCAGCTCGAGAAATCGGATAGCGGCATGGCTTTGCGATTCGCCGGCGTATCGATTGTGCTCGGCAGCACCACGTTCGCGGTGATCCCGAAATCCTTCCCTTCGGCGGCTGTATTTTTCACCAGCGCCACCAGCGCGGCTTTCGAAACCGCGTACGCCGCCAACTTCGGCGACGGCTCCACCGCGGCCCGCGATCCGATGGCGACAATCCGTCCGCGACGAGCTTCCATCATCGGCTTGAGCACGGCGCGAATTGCATTGAACGCGACGCGAAGGTTCACGTTCATCATCAGATCCCAGGTCTTGTCGTCCGTCTCGGCGATGGATTTGCCCCCACTAAACCCGCCGGCCAGGTGAATCAGCGCGTCAATCGGCCCGTGAGCCAGTGTCTGCTCGACCATTGCGGCTGCGCCCTCAGCGGTGCTGAGATCGGCATCGATGGTTCGATAAGGATGAACTTCCTTCCATGCGCGCTCCACCGCCACTACTTGCAGTCCAGCTTCAGTAAACACGCGGCAGACTTCGCCGCCCAGCCCTCCGCCCGCGCCGGTTATGAGTACACTCATTGGGTTCCTGTCGCGTTCAACGCTCGGTTGGCGCTGTTCGCTAAATCCGATTGTAGCCTGGACGTTGCGACTCACTAAACCTCCAGACCCACCGCGCGCATCAACTCCAATGCATTGCTGCGCGTCACCACTCCCGGCCGCAGGCGATAGTCAAACAGAATCCGCCCGCCTTCCAGGTGATCTTCGAAATGAACATTGATCGCTTTTCCACCAAGCGTCTCCTCGGGTATCTCCGCGATTTGGGCCAGCGCGAGATCGTGCGTCGTTACCAATCCGATCGCGCCGCGCTCCACCAGTCCCCTCACCAGCGCCGCGGCCCCGATTCTCCGATCGTGGGAATTCGTTCCGCTCAGTAACTCATCCAGCAGGAACAGCGTTGGTTTGCCCGCGCGCGAAAGATTTACGATATCGCGCAGGCGCTCGATCTCGGCGTAAAAGCGCGACTTGTGATCGATCACCGAATCGTTGGCCCGCATGGACGCGCCGATGTACAGCGGAGAAATCCGCAGGCGGGAGCACGTCACCGGCGCGCCCGCCCATGCCAGCACCGCATTCAGGCCGATGGCGCGCATCAGCGTGCTCTTGCCGCTCATGTTCGATCCGCTCACGATCCATAATCGCGCTGCCCCTGGGATCGTCCCGCCGATCGAGACATCATTCGCAATCGACTCGGCCGGCGGGATCAGGGGATGGTGCAAACCGGAAGCCTCGAACAGCGGATCGGATTGTTCCAGCAATTCCGGAAACGTCGCTTGCGGGCGTTCATAGGCGAACCCGGCCAGCGCGCACAGCGCCTCGAACTCGCCGATGGCCGCGGTCCATTTCCCGATCTGGGGGCCGCATGCGCCGCGCCATGCTTCGATCGCCATGGCGAACTGCGGAGTCCACAGCAGCACCGCAGCGGGCAACTTGAAGAACATATTGCGAGCTGAGATGAGGTGCCCCACCAGCCGTTCCAATCGCCGGATCTGCTGGGACGCGGTGCGTCCTTCGATGGCGAGCGCGGCTTTCAGCGCGGCCAGCCGAGGCGACTGAAACGGTTCTTTCTCCAGCCTTTCGAACAGCAGGCCGAGGAGGAACAACTCTTGCGCTGGAGTCGATACCGCCGCCGTCACGCGCCCCACCGAATCGCGAATGGTGAAAGTGAGAATCAGCTCACCGAGCAAAACCAGCAGAAACGGCAAGAGACTGACGACATGTGCGAAAAACAGAGCGAGCGTCAGGATCGCCGCCGTCGCCAGCGCGGCCGCAATCGCCCGCGCGCCGCGAAAGAATTCGACCGGCGGCTGCTTGCCCCAAGTCCCCAACACCTTCGCATCCACCGCCGCTCGAATGTCCTCGCCCATCAATGCCAGCTCTTCGCGCAAATCGGTTCGCCCGCGCAACTCCTCAACCGACGCTTGCCGCGCGATCACTTCCTTCGCATGGCCCGGAGCCAGCAGCCAGTGCGCCAGCGTGTCTTCTCCCGCGGCGGTTCGCGCCGTCGACAGCATCTCGAACAGCGAACCGCGCCCGAACAGATCCAGATCGTCTGCATACACGTGCTGGGGATCGCGAAATCTCTCTCCCTGATTGCCGCCGCCGATCCATTGGTCGCTCAGCCGACCGAGCGCGCGTTCGTAATAGGCCAGCGCCCGCGCCTCCGTCGACCGCGCTTGATCCACGCGGCTGTGCACGATCACGAGAATCACCAGCACCATTAACGGCGCCAGCAGCCACCACGGCGAGATCAGCGTGGCGCCCAGCGCGATCGCCGCGATCGCCACCGCTGCCAATCCCGTGGCGAGGCGCGCTCTTACCAGCATCCGATACTGTTTTTCGCTGCGCGCATGCGCCGCGCGCCAGCGGTCCAGGCGCTCGCGATAATGTTCGGACGGCGGCAAAGGGTTCAACCTTCGATTCTAGTTCAGTGTGGCGCACGCACTTTGCGTGCCGTGTCGACACTCGTGTCGACACATTGCTCCCTTCGCGCGACCGGAGTGTCGAGATGAGTCTCGACACGGCACGCAGAGTGCGTGCGCCACATTTCGAGCGTGTATTCTGAATTCTCATGCTCTCGCCGCTTCGCGTCAATTTGGATTTCTTCCCGTCGCCCATGGAAGACCGGCCCGGCCTGGTGATTCGCGATCCCTTTCAATACTCCGATGCGACGCTGATCGTTCCCCCGGCTCTGGTCGCGTCCCTGGAGTGTTTCGACGGCCGGCACAGCGAACTCGATTTGCGCGCGCTCCTCAAGCGCATCACGGGCGACCTGCAAGCGGGAGAGCTGGCGAGACATTTGATGGATACCTTGAGCGGCGCGGGTTTCTTGCAGGACGACAATTTCGAGCGCCGCAAGAACCAAGCCGAGCGCGATTTCGCGGACTCGGACGTTCGCGAGCCTGCACACTCCGGCAGCGGTTATCCGGCCGAGCCCGCGGCATTGAGCGCAACCTTAAGGGGATACCTGGGCGAAACCGCGGACCGGAAAACGCCCGCGCCTCCCTCCGACCGGGTGCTCGCCATCGCCGCGCCGCACGTCAGTCCGTTCGGAGGAATCGAGGCCTATCGCGCCGCCTACTCCGCCCTTTCGCCCGCGGATGCGGACCGGACTTTTGTGATTCTGGGGACCTCCCATTACGGCGAGCCGGATCGCATCGGCCTCACCCGTAAGCCGTTTCGGACGCCCTTCGGCGACACCATCCCCGACCTCGCCATCGTCGACGAACTCGCGCGCGCTTCCGGCGCCGGCGCCGCGATGGAGGATTACTGCCATGCCGTCGAGCACTCCATCGAATTTCAGGTCGTGTTCTTGCAGCATCTGTTTGGCCCCGGAATTCGCGTGGTTCCGGTGTTGTGCGGATCCTATGCGCCCAGCCTGTATCGCGGCGGATACCCCGAGGAAAACGAAAATGTTCGCCGCGTTTTCGGAGCGCTGGGCGAACTTGCCGCGCGCGAAGGCGACCGCCTGCTGTGGGTGCTGGGCATCGACATGGCGCACATGGGCAAACGCTACGGCGACCATTTCGCCGCGATTGCCGATCGCGATGAGATGGAACTCGTCGCGCGCCGCGATCGCACCCGCATGGAGCGTATGGAACACGGCGACCCGCCCGGTTTCTGGGATCTGGTGCGGGAAAATCACGACGATTTGAAATGGTGCGGCGCGGCTCCCATTTATACTTTCCTCAAAGCCGTGCCGGGCGCCCGTGGCCGGCTGCTCCGCTACCAGCAGTGGAATATCGACGAACACAGCGTCGTTAGTTTTGCCGGGATGCGATTTCATTCACAGTAACCGCCATTCGGCCGATGAGGATTTTCGGGAGCACTTCGTTGATTTCCATTCTGAAATCCGCCACCGAACTCGACCGTCTGGACGACCTGCGCCGTGCCGTAACCGAATGTTACACGCTCGCGATTCGATCCGTATCGCAATATGCAGTGGAAGTCGATCCGAACCAAAGCGCCGAATTCCGGCTGCACTTGAAGGATATCGAACAGCAATGGCTGGCGGCGAAAGGCGCTGCCGGCTTGCAGGGCGTCCAGGCCTCGTTTCGCGGCGAGCTTCGCGAATACCGCGATCAAACCCGCGAACAATTGGCGCGCCTCCGAAAGGAACTGGAAGGCGCCGCGGCTGCCATGGCTTCCTTCGCCGGTGAGATCGCCTCCAACGGCGCCGACCACGAAAAGGAGCTGAAAGGTGAATTGGAGCGGCTGGAACACGTAAGCGCCAGCAACGATCTGCAGGAGATTCGCGGCGGCATCCGGTCGTCTTTGGGCGAAATCGCGGTGAGCCTGGATCAAATGCGGCGCGCGAATCAGTTGATCGTGGCTCAGCTACAGGATGAGATCCGCGTGCTCCACCAGGAGTTTCAGGCCGAGCGGCGCGCGTTGTTTACGGACCAGGGCTCGGGTGCTTGGACCCGCCAAAAACTCGACTTGAAGATCCATGAACTGTTGCGGCAGGACGATCGTTTCTCGATCATGGCCGTCGCTGTGCGAAACCTGCCGCGGATCAAGCTCGATTACTCGCGCACTGTGGTGGAGGGGACGCTCAAGGCGCTGCTGATGCGCCTCTGCGGCTTGCTCGGAGCCGATACCATGATCGGGCGGTGGAACGAGCAGGAATTCGTCGCCGTCCTCGACTTGGACCCTGACACCCTCGGCGCGATCGCCGATGAGCTCGCGAAAAAACTGCGCGGCCCCTATTCGGCCCAGGAGAATGGGATGGCGCATAGCGTGCTCCTGGATGTGGGCACGGCCGCGCTCGAGCACCCCGCGGGATCGGACCCGGCCAGCTTCATTTACAAGCTTGAGCGCACCATGAGCACCCTCCTGCCCAGCCCGGTCTCGCTTTAGTTTTCCGAGCCGTGACTATAGGGAGCGGTCCTAGAAAATCGAGTTCTTAACGAAGGAAGTCTCGCTCGATTAAGAGAATTCGTTCTTACCGCTGCCCTCCAATTGCTATTCTGATCTCTGAATGCTTCGGCCCGCTCGCGACGAAGCCTTAATGTGGGGCCGGCAATCTTGCCGGCGAGCCGGCTTTCAGGCCGGCTTAGGCTGAATCGCCGCTCTCAGCGCGAATTAATTCTTCGGCGCCCCCAACGAACACAGCGGATCCCCCACCACGATGTTCTGCCAGCTCAACCCGCGGATCGCCAGGTAGTAACTCTCCGCCAGGTTGCGGCCGTGATAATACGCCGGCAGCAGTAACTCCGGCCGCGGCGTCAGCGCGAGATACGGCTCATCGGTGTGGCCGGAAGCGCCGGTGACGCCTTCCAGAATGTAGTCCGCCGTCATGGTTTGCGGACTGCTCGCGAACCACAGCTTCTCTGATTTCCAATCGCTGATGTTCCAGTTGTCCGGTGGACGCGCGAACGTGCGCGCGTTGGTCGATACGAACTCGGTCATGATCGCTCCGGGCAGCCAGTGAAAGCCCAGAAACCGCTGGTGGCGATTCCGATCGTTGGATCCCCATCCCGCGTATCCGATCACATCGGTCTGATCGTACAGCACCTTGGTCGATTGGTCGAAGATGGTCCGCTCCTTCGGCAACAGAATTGCGGCGTCGCGCAACCAGTTGTCGCCCTCCCGATCGCCCGTCGATCGCAGATCGATCACGAACTTACCGCGATTCGCCGCCTCCAGCGCGCGGTCGATCATCCCCTTCACGCCGTCGAAATCATACGCCTGAAGCCGCGTCACCAGGTACATCGGAAATTGCGGGTGCGCGAACTTGGCGTCCCGCTTTCCGAAAAACGGACTGGGCAGCGAGCCGGCCAGCGCGTGCGGCCGCCCGCTATGAATATCCGCGTACAGCAGCGTCAGCTCGCTGTCCACGGCCGCCTGATCCGTGGTCATCCCCTGGCCCGAGGTTCCCAGAACGCGCAGCGGCACGCCCGCCGTCGTCACGATATAGAGGACGCTCTCCACCAGTTGGTTAGCGCGGAGAAAGTCCGCGATAGGCGCTGCGATCTCGCGATCGTAATCGCTCCGGGCGATGCTTTCCTTCTGCGTCGTTCGAATCCGGCAAATGTTTTTGCCGGGCACTCCGCGGCGCCGCGCGTAGTATTCCCCGATCTCCCGCGAAAGCGCGGAGTTATCGTTCACGACGATCAGCACGTTTGCGGGGCCCTGCGCGAATAGCCCGGCCTGGCTCACGGCCACGCCGAGCGCGGCGCACGCCGTGCACATCAGTCGCCTGTTAGAGGAATCCTGCAACTTTCGTTTCCGAGTTTATCGTAACAGTGGGGCAGGCGATCTCGTCGCCTGCCGGGAGAACGACCGAGCCGGCAGGCGACGAGATCGCCCGCCCCACCCGCGATGTTAGAATTGAAACCTATCGGCATGGATCTGTTGCAATGGACCTCGATCAGCTCCACACCTTTCTCGAAATCGTCCGCCTGAAGAGTTTCTCCAAGGCTGCGCAGTCGTGTTTTCGAACCCAGCCCGCCGTCAGCGCGCAGGTCCGCCAGCTTGAGAACGAGCTCAAAACCGCTCTGTTCGATCGTCTGGGCACGAAGATCGCCCTCACGCCCGCCGGCCGCATCTTCGCCGACTACGCCGAACAAATCCTCGAGCTGCGGCGCCGCGCCCAGTCGACCATCCACGAGCTCGAGCGCGTTCCCCGCGGCGAGTTGGTGATCGCCGCCAATGAGGCCACCTGCATTTACGTGCTCCCGCGCGTATTTTTCGAATATAAAAAGGAATTTCCCAACGTCCAGATTCTGGTGGATCGTTCCTACGGTCCGCGCGTCCTGGAAGCCGTGCTCGAAAATCAAGCCGATTTCGGAATCACGCCGCTGCCCATCCAGGAAAAGCGCGTGCAGGTGGTCAAGATTCATTCCGACGAGATTAAGATGCTGGCGCCGCCGCGGCATCCGCTCGCGTCGAAAATCTGCGTACTACCCGAAGATCTCATCGGCCATCCCCTGCTGGTTCCCAAGACCGGCTCCACGCGCGGCCGACTCACTACCTGGCTGGAACCGGTCGAAGATCAGGTGCGCATCTCCATGGAACTCGACTCCACCGAAATGATCAAGCGCTTCGTGCTCGCCGGATTAGGGGTGGGTTTTGTCGCGAGCGCGCACTGCCGCGAGGAAGTCGCCGCCGGACGGCTCGCCGCGATCCCCCTGGGCCCCGACCCCATGGAGCGCCAAATTGGACTAATCTATAGGAAGGATAAGGCGCTATCAAAAGCCGCGCTCGGGTTCATCCAGGCTACGCTGACACATGCGACCCATGTAGGAGACGAGGCCGGTCTTTTAACGCCGCGGGTTCCGTCGCGTCCGGCAACGTCGCCCGGTTCTTTTGGTTCCATGGACCGGGCCGCGACGAAGAAGCCGGCAGCAGAAGGCTAGGGCCACGAGGCCGCGCCAGAGAGAGTTGAAAGATGCACCGCGTCACAGTGAAGACCTCGACGATCTTTATCGCCAAGGGCGGCCGAACGCATGTGTACCGTTCGGTGAATGAAGTTCCTCCGCGGCTGCGCAAGGAACTGGAACAATCCACCAACAGTTTCAATTCCGCCACCATCCTGATCGCCGACCGGCGCGGCCGGGAAGAAATCGTGCGCGCGCTGAATGGATTGCCGTCTACTCTGCGTACCCGTCTGGCCACCTCGCTCACCGCCAGGCAGCCCGCTCCATCACCGCAATCCCTCCACGAATCCAACCCGCCGTGGGCCAGATTCCTCCGGCGCAACTGGGTCGAAATCCTGCTTCCGGGCGCCGTTGGCCTGATTGTCTGGCTCGCCTTTAACTTTCGATAGAATCGGTCAACTAATTGAAATAAAACAGTTAACAAATCGCGCATGCCGATCGGCTAAACTATGACTGTGGCGACGACCACCTCTCCCGAACCCCGCCCGGAATTGATCGAGTTTGCGCTTTCCGCCAACGACCTTCACATGTACGTCGACCGCGAGTTGAGCCTGCTCGCTTTCCAGCGCCGCGTACTCGAAGAAGCCCAGGACCCCGACAATCCGCTGCTCGAACGCGTCAAATTCCTCACCATTCTGTTCTCCAATCTCGACGAGTTTTTCATGGTGCGGGTGGCTGTTCTGAAACAGAAGGTATCCAGCACCCTGCACGACGGAAGCCCCGAGCACCTGGAGCGCATTCGCGCCGAAGTCAAACAGCTCTTCACCGAGGCGTATCAGACTTGGCGCGAGCTCGAATCGGCTCTCGAAGCTTCCGGCATCGAGTTGCGCGAATACGCGCAGCTCACCAATCGCGAGCGCAGCTCCATGGAATCGTACTTCCGCCAGGTGGTCTACCCGGTGTTGACGCCGCTGGCCTTCGATCCTGGCCGTCCGTTTCCGCATATCTCGAATCTGAGTTTGAACCTGGCCGTGGCGGTGCGCGACAGCAAAGGCGTCGAGCGCTTTGCGCGCGTCAAAGTGCCCGATACGCTGCCGCAACTGGTGCCCGTTCCGCAGGAACTTGGGGCCGCCGGGCGCCCGGTAATGATCTGGCTGGAGCAGCTCATCATTGAAAATCTCCAGGCGCTGTTTCCGGGCCTCGAGATCATCGAGGCGTATCCGTTCCGTGTTACGCGCGACGCCGAAGTCGAAATCCAGGAGCTGGAAAGCGACGATCTTCTCGAAACCATCGAAGAAGCGGTGTGGCAGCGCCGGTTCCGCGCCGTGGTGCGTCTTCAAGTATCGCGTGAGATTCCCGACCATATCCTGGAGACGCTGATCGCGAATCTGGAACTGGACCCGCGCGATGTTTATCCCGTGGATGGGCCTCTCGACCTGGGCCGGCTGCGCCAGGTCCTGAGTCTGGAACGGCCGGATTTAAAGGACGCGCCGCTGCTGCCGCAAACTCCGCCCGGCTTGCACCCCAAAGCCGAGGAGGACATCTTCGCGCTGCTGCGGCGTGAGGATATCCTGCTGCATCATCCGTTCGAGTCCTTCCAGCCGGTGATCGAATTTCTGCGGCGCGCCGCCTTCGATCCCGAAGTGCTGGCCATCAAGATTACCCTCTACCGGGTGGGCCGCAATTCGCCCATCGTCGAAAGCCTGCTCAGCGCCATTGAGAACGGCAAGCAGGTCGCGGTGCTGGTGGAATTGAAAGCGCGCTTCGATGAGGAATCCAACATTGAATGGGCGCGAGCGCTGGAAGCCGCGGGCGTGCACGTGGTGTATGGATTGGTCGGCTTGAAAGTGCATTCGAAAGTCGCGCTGGTGGTGCGCCGGGAAGGCGACGCGATTCGCCGCTACGTTCACCTGGGCACCGGGAATTACAATCCCACCACCGCCCGCCTGTATACCGACGTGAGCCTGTTCACCGCCGACGAACAGATCGGCGCGGACGTCACCGATTTGTTTAATTACCTCACCGGCTACTCCGCTAAGAACGATTTTCGAAAGCTGTTGGTCGCCCCCATCAACATGCGCCAGCGTTTCGAGGACCTGATCCGCCGCGAGATCGACCATGCCGCGCATGGCCGCGAAGCCCGGCTGATTTTCAAAATGAACGCGCTCGAAGACGCCGAGATGATTCGGCTGCTGTATCAGGCCTCCCAAGCCGGCGTCAAAGTGGATCTTTTGGTCCGCGGCATTTGCTGTTTGCGTCCGGGGATCGAAGGCTTGAGTGAAAACATCCGCGTGACCAGCATCGTCGGGCGTTTTCTGGAACATAGCCGCATGTACTATTTCCGCAATTCCGGCCACGAAGAGATGTACTTAGGCAGCGCCGATCTGATGGGCCGCAACCTGAATCATCGCGTCGAGCTGATGTTCCCGGTGGAGGATAAGCGCCTGCTCGCGCGCCTGCGCCGCGACATTCTGGCCACCTATCTCGCCGACAACCGCAACGCCCGGATCATGCAGTCCGACGGGGCTTTCGTTTGGGACAAAACCGGCGATCCGCCGGTCGACAGCCAGGCGCATTTTCTGCTCCCAGGCCGCGGCTAGCCCGGTTTCGTTGACGCCTCTTTGAGGCGCGCCCGTGAGGGCGCCCGCAATTTCTTCCGAGCCGCGACGATTGGTTCTGAGTCGCGACTAGAAGGAGCGGCACGCTCAACTTTCCTCAGATGCTCAACTTCCAACCGGCACTCAACTTTCTTCTGAACCGCAACTGTAAAGGATGCAAAAAGCGACACTTCGGATTTTCCGGCAGTAAGAGCCGGCTGAAGGGCCAGCTGCGGCATAGAGGATTGCGCGGCGGTTCGATCAGCCAGCGCAAAACAATGTCGAGATGAATCTCGACACAGCACGCTAAAGCGTGCGCCACAAGGACTCGATATTTTTATAAGTTCACAAGCATAAGATCGCGAAACAATCCCGTTTGGCAGGCGACATAATCGCCTGCCCCACGAGACAAAGCACTCCATTCCGTCGTGCCCTATAACGAGCACTCCATCCTGTCGTGCCTCAAAAAAATCTGAACTGAAGCCGGCTTCACCCCGTCCGAATCCCGAACGGCAGATCCGTGTTTTTCATCCGCCACGGCGGGGATCCTGTGAGTTCAAGACAGGCGGCCACCCAACACTCAAACACCTTACAGCGGCCTTTACTAGTATGCCCCGCTCAGTGGAACCGGCTCTCTTGCTGGTCGAGCACCGATCTCTTCGGTTTCAAGATAACCGAAGAATATTGCGCAGGGGTCTGGACCGAAGTGGGAAGTGGAACAATCGAGGGGAGATAGAGGTGGAAAAAAGTGAGTTATGGCGGTGATTGGGTTTTGGGATGTGAGTTGAGCGTTGGTGGGAGGTCGAACGTCTGGGGGAAGTTGAACGTGCCGCTCCTTCTAGTCGCGGCTCGGAACCGACGGTAGCGGTTCAGGAGAGAGTTGAGCGCCGGTTGGAGGTGGAACGTCTAGGGAAGTTGAGCGTGCCGCTCCTTCTAGTCGCGGCTCAGAGCCGATGGACGAGATCCCCACCTGACGGATGGGGCTTGAAGCGCGATCTATTTTCCAGCGACCGGGGCGCGGCGGCGGAGCTCGTCGAAGAAGTTCAGCAGAAACGTGAGGTGCGTGGGCCCCTTCTCGCTGGCGTTGTCCGGGAGAATAGCCGCGAGGCGCTTGCCGTCCGGCGCCAGATCGTAGTTGGAAAGGTTGCCAAGATCCCGCAAGCGAGTCTCCGTCCACGCCCGGGGCTTCCCCCCCTCGAACGAGTCGTCCTTAAGAGCGTAGCTGACCGCCATCACGTGCTGGTCCGAGGTCTCAAAAAGCAGTTCACGCCCGTCGCGGGACCAGACTGGGAATTTGCCGCCGCCCGTCGAAATCTGCGAGACTCCTCCCGGCCCAGGGAACGGCCGCACGTACACTTCATAGGTCCCCGACTCGTTAGATGAATACGCCAGCCATCGCCCGTCCGGCGAAAACGCCGGGTTAACTTCTACGAACGGCTTTGCCAGGAAGGGCTGCGCCTTACCGAGCCGGACTCCGCCGGCGCCCCGCGCGGGATCGTCTTCAACCGGCGCCGTGACAATACCCAGGCTGCCGCCGTTTCCGGTCTGGATAAAAGCCAAGCGTTTTCCGTCAGGTGAAAACGAATACGGAACCTGTTGAGACTTGCCCTCGGTCAGACGCTGCGCCTCGCCCGATCCGTCCGAGCGGATCCAGTACATGCCAGGGGCAGTCGCGTTGGTGGATTGGAACACAATGTTCTTCCCATCGGGCGTCCACACCGGCGAGCGATTCGTCCCCCCAGGAAGCTCCGCTTCGAGAGAGTATCCCGGTCCAGATCCTTTACCCAGATGTCGTCGCCCTGGGGGCCCGTTATCGAAAACGCCAGACGCTTGCCGTCGGGCGAAAAGCGCGGAGTGAAATAAACGCCGAGCGGCGCGTGCAGCGGCTGCGTTTTTCCGGAGCGATCCACCCAGGAAATGGACCACCCTCCCTGTGCTCTATCCCCGGCGAAGTAGACGAAAGTTCCGGGCCCTGACGGCGACCCGGCGAAGGCAAAATCCGCGTTGCCGGCCGTGCCTGCGCTGACATCTTCAAGAATAGGCGCAGGCGAGCCGGTGACGGCCAGGCGGGCGGGGTCGAAGGGCACGGCGAACAGCGTGCTCCCGTCCAGGTAAATCAAGTGCCCCGCGCCGGTTGAGGCCGGCAGGTAGCTGGCGGAAGAGCCGCCGCGCTCCACCGTCTTTTGCTCGCCGGTCTTGAGCGAGATTACATCGATGTTCGCGTCGTCGAAGGTACCTCCGTGGGTGGACGCGGTGAACAGGATCGCCTGGCTGCCTGGCAGAACCTGCGGGAAGCGGTGGGTAATTTCGCCGGAATTTAACTTCGTCACCGGAACCGGAGTCCCGCCGGCGGAAGGCACCCGCGAGAGGCCGACCCTAACGTCCAGCGCCGCGATGATGATGTCGTCGTCGCCCCAGCTTGCGCCCCGGAGGTTCGGCGCATCGCACAGCGTGACCGCTGCACCGCCTTGCACTGAAATCTTCTTGAGCTTGCCGTCCGCGAAGAACCCGATCCAATCGCCATCCGGAGAAAAGAACGGGTAGGAGGCGTTGTCCGTGCCCGCCAGCGGCGTCACCTGGCCCTGATTCAGCAGGCGCGTATAGAGGCGCACCTTGCCGTCCGCGCCGCGCAGCGTGAGAGCCAGGCGAGCGCCGTCGGGGGAAAGAGCGAACATGTTTCCACCGCCGGAGCCCCTTGCCAGCGGCGTGTCGGGAGCGATCTCGGCGTTCAGTCGAATCAGCGGCCGCAGCGGCGCGGGCCGCGTCGCGTTGTAGAGGAGGACGGCGGAGACGATGAGGGCGAGTGCAAGCGCGCCCGCCACGATCCAGGGCAGCGCGTGGCGCTGCCCCACGACGGCGCCCTGCCCCACATCATGGGGATGCGCCAGCATGATGCGCGCTTCGCCGATGGCTTGTAACCGCTCCTTGCGATCCTTCGTCAGGCACCGCTCCAGCAGCCTCCGCAAATACGCCGGCGTCCCCGCGGGCAGCGCCGACCAATCCGGATCGAGCTTAACCACGGCCTCCAGCACATCCGGAGGGGTGGTTCCGGCAAACGCGCGCTTGCCGGTGAGCATTTCGAAAACCACCGCGCCGAAGGAGAAGATATCGCTGCGGCGGTCGACCGGCCGGCCGATGGCTTGTTCGGGCGACATGTACGCGGCGGTGCCCAGGATCATGCCCGCGCGGGTGTGTCCCAGGGTCATGGTGGGGGAGTTGGCCAGTCCACCGGCTGAAGACTTGGGCGGCTCGTCTTCAAGAACCTTGGCGAGACCGAAGTCCAGCACCTTGACGACGCCCTCCGGAGTGATCTTGATGTTGGCGGGTTTCAGATCGCGATGCACCACACCCCGATCATGCGCGTATTCGAGCGCGTCGATGATCTGCTTGGCGATCGAGAGAGCGTCGTCCAGCGGGAGCGGTCCGAGGGCGATCTGATCCGCGAGCGTGGGTCCGTCGATCAGCGCGAGGACGAGCCCGCGCGAATCTTCCGAATCGATGATGCCGTAAATGGGTCCGATGTTGGGATGGTCGAGCAAGGCCAGAACTTCGGCTTCGCGCTGGAAGCGGCCCATGCGGTCTGGATCGCGAAGGAACGAGGCAGGGAGAACCTTAAGCGCGACTTCGCGCTTGAGCGTGGTGTCGCGGGCTTTGTACACCTCGCCCATCCCGCCCTCGCCGAGCAGGGAGATGACTTCGTAGTGGCCGAGTTTGTCGCCGATGGAAAGGGGCATGCAGCGATTCAGCTAAGTGTACTCGAAAAACGGAAATGGGGACGGTGAACCGATCACGCGGGAAGGGGACTGGCTAAGACCAAGCGCTCCGACCCAGAGGGCGCCTTCGGTGCATGCGAGTCCACTGCTATTCAGCTACGCGAGCGCCCCCGGATCTACGGCGTGCGACATGTTGTTGCGTCGCCCAAGAGCAATTGACACGCGCTTTCCGCACCGACTAAAGTTGGGGCATGGGAAACATGGGACAACCACCACTCGGCAATCAGTTCGGCAATCGGTTCGGAAATCAGGCATTCGTGCCGGCCTCGATCGCCGCGGACAACGCCAGATTCATGAGCAGCGTGTACGGATGGATGACGGGAGGACTCTGTCTCACCGGCGCGGTGGCCTGGTATGTATCCGGAAATCCGGAGCTGATGCACCAGATTTTCGGCAACCGGCTGCTGTTCTGGGGTTTGATCATCGCCCAACTGGGAGCCGTCGCCGCGCTGTCATGGCTGATCAACCGGATCGACAGCGTGACCGCGACGCTGATTTATTTTGTATACGCCGGATTAACCGGACTCACGCTGTCGTGCATCTTTCTGCTGTATACGGGGACGAGTATCGCGGAAGTTTTTGGCGTGACGGCATTTGGCTTCGCGGGTCTCAGCGGCATCGGCTTTGTGACGAAGCGGGACCTGGGCCCGGTGGGCGCGTTCTGCACCATGGGGTTATTCGGACTGGTCGGCTACGGTCTGCTCTCGATGTTCTTCCCGTCGCTGATGAGCGGAAGCGGCAGCTTTGTATTCTCCGTCGTCGGCATTGTCGTATTTGCGGGACTCACCGCCTACGATACTCAGAAGATCAAGGCGATGAACGTTCCAGGCAACGAAGACACCGAGGAGGGACGCAAGGCGGCGATCTACGGCGCCCTGAGGCTGTATCTCGATTTCATCAACCTGTTCCTGAGCCTGCTGAGGCTGATGGGACGGCGGCGGTAGCTTTCATCTGAGTCGAAGATAAGCCGGCCCGAAAGCCGGCTCGCCGCCAAGATGGCGGCCCCACATTGCGGGTCAGTTTCCGCCACGACCACTAGCCGGTTGCGCGACGTTAAGATTGACCGTGAAATAGGCGACGCCCGCGTCCGTCATCAGCTTGTTGAGCTTGGGCACTTCATCCCATAGCTGGTTCACTTCCGCGATCCCCTTCTGAAGCTGCGCGGAGGCCTCATCGATGTCGGCCAACTGGCGCGAGGTGGGCGCGGAAGTGTACCCGTCGATCGCGTTCATCAGGCGATTGATTTTCTGCGTCACCGGCGCCGGCGTGTAGGGAGCATTGCCACCCCCGCCACCGCCTCCTCCGCCCCCACCACCGCGGCCTCCGCCCTGGTTCGCAAAAGTCGCGAAAACGGGCTTCACTTTCGACATCAGATCGGCCGCGGCTTTCTTGACGCTATCGGGGACGGCCGGCGCGTTGGGGAGTTTCCAGCTATCGGTGAGACTGGTGAGAGCAGTGTTGATCGCCGTGATTCTGCGGCTGGCGGCGTCCGCATCGTGAGTCATCGTCGTCAGGGTGCTAAGCGCCTTGCGGCGTTTCGCCCGATCCGCGTCGGAAAACTGGACGCGAGGGTCTTCTTCTACCTTGATGGTTCTCGAATCCGTCTTGCCGGCTGCGGCGATGGTGACGGTGTAGTCGCCCGGATCGACCAGGGAGCCACGCGCCGGACCGCCGCCTCGGCCGCCACCTCCACCACCACCTCCACCTCCACCTCCACCACCGCCTCGGCCTCCCTCTGCTCCAGGCGCGCCGAATTCGGTTTGCAGTTCGCCAGCTAAGGCACCTCCGGGAGTTGTAGTTGTTTCGGCCGGCGCGACCGCCTCAGGAGCTCCGCCGCGTCCACCTCCGCCACGGCCGCCACGTCCTCCGCCGCCGCGTCCACCGCGACCACCACCCGCCGCTGCCGCCGTTGCGACCGCTGCCGGAGGCACGGGAGCGTCGTAGCGCATGTCCCAAGCGACCCGGTTGACAACGCCGGCTTCCGCCCTGGCATTCAACTGACGAACCTGAGCGCCGGCTTTGTCCTTCACCGTAATCTGCACTGGGCCCGCGTCCTTCGCGTAGTAGTCGAGCGTCACACCAGCCGGTGCGTTGGGCGCGAAGAACAACGCGGAGCCGATGAAGCCCCGGTAGTTCGCCATTTTCCACTCGATGCCCGGACGCGTGTCGAACAACTTCAGATCCGACGTCAGAATCTGGTTGTTGATCTGTTCGAGCGCGGTGATGTCGTCCATGATCCAAATAGAGCGCCCGTGCGTCGCCAGAATCAGATCGTGATCGCGCGGATGGATCTGGATGTCGAAGACCGGAACAGTGGGGAGTCCGTTCTTCATGCGATGCCAGTTGGCTCCGCGGTCGAAGGTAACGAACATGCCAAATTCAGTGCCCGCGAAAAGTAGATTCGCGTTCACAGGATCCTCGCGGATCACGTGAACCGTGCCGGCTTCCGGCGGAATCCCATTGGTGAGCCGCGTGAACGAATCGCCGTAATTCGTGGTCCTGAGAATATAAATCCCGTAGTCCGCACTGCGGTGATTGTCGAAAGTGATGTAGGCAGTCCCAGGCTCTTTATGGGACGGCTCGATGCGGCTGACGTAGCCGCCTTTGGGCACGCCCTGCATTCGTCCGACAACATTCGACCAGGTCTTGCCGTCGTCGCGCGACATCTGCACGTTGCCGTCGTCGGTGCCCACCCACAGCACACCCGCTTTGGCCGGCGATTCGGCAATCGCGGTGATGCACGGCCAAGCCGCTACGCCGTCGCTACGGGACAGCGTAATCCGATCGACCTCTTTTCCGAGAATGGTCAGCTTGTTGCGATCGGCGTTGGTGGTCAGGTCCTCACCCAGGCGCTCCCAGGTGTCGCCGCGATCGGTGGATTTGAACAGATGATTGCCGCCGTAATAGATGGTCTTGGGATCGTACGGCGAAATCATCAGCGGCGAATTCCATTGGAATCGATAGCGCGGCGCGGCGTCGTTATCCTCCAGCGGCCGGATGGATTTCGATTCGCTGGTTCTCAGGTCGCGACGCGAGAGATTGCCATCCTGCGATTCGGCGTAGATGATATTGGGATCGCTGGGATCGATGCGATTGTAGAATCCGTCGCCGCCCTGCACCGTAATCCAATCCTCATTGCCGATGCCGGTTTGTTGCGTGGTCGAGCTGGGTCCGCACCACGAGTAATTATCCTGAAGGCCGCCGCATACGTGGTACGGCTTTTGGTAATCGAACGACACCTCATAGAATTGGCCCAGCGCGATATTGTTCAGGTGACGCCAGGAGCGCCCGCTGTCCTCGGTGACCCAGATGCCGCCGTCATTGCCCGAAAGCAGATGATCCGAATTCGCCGGATCGATCCAAATGGCGTGGACGTCGCTGTGCACCCGCTCAAATCGCGTCTGAACAAAACTCTTCCCGCCATCCTCGGACATATAAATGTTGACGCCGCCGAGCCAGATTTTCAGGTCGTTGTTCGGATCGACGCGAATCTGGCTGAAATACGAGGGCCGCGGATTGGTGTCGCCCATGCGGGTCCAGCTCACGCCCTTGTTTTCGGAGCGGTACACGCCGCCCAGCGTCTGGTGCTCGATCAACGCGTAAACGATGTTCGTATTTTTGCGATAGATGTCCAGCGCGCAGCGGCCCATATCGCCGGTGGGCAAGCCGCGCGTGATCTTGGTCCAGTGCGAGCCACTGTCGGTGGATCGGTACAACCCACTGCCCGGGCCGCCGCCGTTATAACCGAACACGGTCCGCCGGTGCTGATACGTGGTGGCATAGAGGATATTGGGACTCTGCGAATCGATGGCGATGTCGTTGGCGCCGGTGTCCTCGTCGACGTACAGCGTCTGGGTCCAGGTGGCGCCGCCGTCGGTCGACTTGTAAACGCCGCGCTCCTTGTTCGGCCCCCACAAATCGCCCTGAGCAGCCACGTACACGATATTCGGATCGGTGGGATGGACCACGATCCGGCCGATGTGGCCGGTCTCTTTGAGGCCGAGGTGGGTCCAGGTGGTCCCGCCGTCCATGGACTTATAGACTCCATTACCCCACGACGCACTCTGCCGGTTGTTGGGCTCGCCGGTGCCCACATAGACGATGGATGGATTGGAAGGCGCAATCGCGATATCGCCGACGGATGGATTGGGCTGGTCCTCGAAAAGGGCCTGCCAAGTGATCCCCGCGTTGACCGTCTTGAATAAACCGCCGGCGGCCGCGCCGATGTAAATGATGCGCGGATCGGATTCGACCACCGCGATGTCGTCGAGCCGCCCGCCCATGGTGGCCGGACCAATGCTGCGAAAATGCAGGTTTTTCAGAGCGCTTTCAAACGCAGGCTGCGCGAGCGCGCCTGGCGCAAAACAGAAAAGCGACAATCCGCCGGCAGCTAGAAGACGCGTGAGTCGTGGTGAGTTCATAGGCCCTTCCCGATCGGTGCCATTTTACACCGGCCACTGGCCCGGATGTTCGCCCACCCTGATTTGTGCCGGTGAACCAATGATTCAGCGACACCAGCGCGCTCCGCTCTGAACGGAATGCAGGGGCTGCCGAAGTGTTGCGCAAGGGGCAGTGAAACGCGGCGGAATGCGGCGTTCCGGCCCTACTCCTGTCGCAGCGCGAGGATCGGATCCACTCGCGTGGCTCGCTGCGCAGGGATAAACGCCGCAAACAGAGCCACTGCCGTGAGCGTTGCCGCGACCGCGGCGAACGTCAGAGGGTCGGTTGCCTTGACGCCGAACAGCAGGCTGCCAAGGAAACGCATGAGCCCGAATGCCGCGGCCAATCCGATGACGACCCCCACCGACACCAGAAGCATGCCTTGCCCGAGGATCATTTTCATCATTTCTCCACGCCCCGCGCCCAGCGCCATGCGGATGCCAATTTCCTGAGTGCGCTGCTCCACCGAGTAGGACATTAATCCGTAGATCCCCACGGCGGCCAGCAGCAGCGCAACGGCGGCGAACACCGTGAGCAGCAGCATGTTGAAATTTTCACGAGTGGTTGAGTCCGCGATCAGCGTCTCCATGGTTCGGATTTTCGAAGGCGTCAACTGCCCGTCCAGCGCTTCCAATTCGTGCCGGATAGAGGATGCGGCCGCGAGAGGATCGGTTTTTGTCCGAATCACCCAGCTCATCGGCAACAGGCTGTTGGCGAGCTTGGTGAGCCCGTCGGTTACCTGCGCCTCCGGAACGTACATCGCTGGAACCATGCCGTTACTGAGTCCGGCTTCCGTAACGCTGCCGACGATCCCGACAATCTGGCGCGGTCCTTCGACGAAATCCGGGCCGAGTCCCTGACCGATCGCCATGCGTTGGCCGAGCGCATCCCCCTTCGGCCAGTATTTCTTCGCGAAGGCTTCGTTGACGATCACTACATGCTCGGACTTGCCGGTGTCGCGCGGATCGAAAGTGCGGCCTCGCAGAAGGGGAATGTGGAGGGCCTCGAAATAGTGCGGCGAGACGAAGCGCCATTGTTCGTCTCCTTCAAACTTCCCTTTGGCAGGCGCGCGCCCTTCCACGGTGAACGGGAGGTCAATCGCGGTGCCCTGCATCGGGATGACCAGGGCCGCGGCCGCGAACTCGACGCCGGGCAGTCCCTCGATGCGCTCCATCGCCTGGCGAACGGTGTTCTCCACCTGAGCCGTAGTTTCGTAGCGCGCACCGGACAATGCGGTTTGCATGGTGAGCACGTTGGTTGGATCCAGTCCGGACCTTGCTGTTCGCAGGCCGGCGAAGGTGCGGATCATAAGAGCCGCGCCGGTGAGGAGGATGATGGCGACGGCGATCTCACCGATCACCAACAGTCCTCGAATCCGGTTATGTTTGAGACCGGTGCCGGAGCGGCTGCTGGATTCCTTGAGCGCGGAATTGACGTCGAGCCGTGAGACGCGGATGGCTGGAAGCAATCCGAACAGAACTCCGGTAAGCAGCGTGATTGCGAACAGAAACACGAGCGCCCTCCAATCCAGCAAACTGAGCGTGGCCGCGGGATGGTCGGGATCATTCACGCGCGGAATATTTCCGGGACTAAATGCGAGCAGCATGCGAATGCCCGCCGCGCCGAAGGCCAGCCCGGCCGCGCCTCCGGCCAGCGCCAGCATCAGGCTTTCGGTGAGCAACTGCCGCACGATTCGTCCACGGCTGGCGCCGACCGCGGTACGGATCGCCATCTCCCGGTGGCGGCCGGCGGCGCGCGCGAGCAACAGATTCGCCACGTTCGCACAGGCCATCAGCAGCACGAAAAGCACCGCGCCTCCCAGAATCAGAAGCGCCAGCTTGACTTCACCGCCAATGGCGACGCGCAGCGGGAGCACGCCTACCGTCTCGGTCTTGTCGGTGAAGTCGGGATGGGCCGCCTGGAATTGATCCGCGATCACCTTTAGCTCGGCTTGTGCGGATTCGATCGAAGCGCCGGGAGCAAGGCGTCCCGCGACGAAGTAAATGTGTCCCTGGTTGTTGCTCGCCGGGTCGAACTGCTCCGGCAGATACAGATCGGTGGGCGGATCGGGCTGATACCACTCGGGAAGAACACCTGCGACCGTGTAAGGCTGCGAGTTCAGCAGGATCGCCTTGCCCGCGATCTCGCGATCCGCGCCCATGCGGTCCTTCCAGAAGCTGTAAGTGAGAACGGCGAACCTGCCCGCGTTAGGAAGGTCTTCCTGCGCCGAAAAGGTTCTGCCGAGCATCGGTTTCACGCCGAATACGTCGAAGAACTCCGCGGTCGCGTGCAGCGCGTTCGCGGGATTCGGCCGGTCTCCCGAGCCGAGGTTCACGCCGACGCTGCCGAAATCGTAAGCCGCCATGGACTGGAACGCGTGGCTTTTCTTCCACGCCATGAACTTTGGAATCGACACCGAAGCCGAATCGCCATTGGGGTAATGTCGCTGGACGCGCATCATCCGCTCGGAATCGGGGAAGGGCAGTGGACGCAGCAGCACGCGGTCGATCACCGAAAAGATCGCCGTATTCGCGCCGATCCCCAGCGCCAGCGCAAGGATCGCAACGATGGTGAATCCGGGACTCTTGATCAGAGTGCGGAAGGAGTGGCGGACGTCGGCGAGTGGATTCCACATGACTCTTATACGTATACCGGCAGGCGGAAGTTCGCAAATGTTTCCTAGGGGTGTCCGGTTAACTCCGGACGATCCCGCGCAGTTCCGGGCAATCGCGATCCGCGCTAGAATCTAAAGACTGGAGAACCGCACAATGAATCGCTACTTTTCACAAGTCCTGCTGGCCGCCTTGGCCGTCTCCGCATTGCACGCTCAGGACGCGTTGGTTGGGCCGGTCAAGCAGTCCTACACTTCGATAAAGAACAACCTGCTGAAGGCCGCCGATAAAATGCCCGATGAAAACTATTCGTTCAAGCCCACGCCCGAGGTCCAGAATTGGGGACAGCGCGTGGCCCACATGGCCGATTCCAACATCGGCACCTGTGCGCGGCTCAAGGGCGAGCAGAAGAGCGTCGGCGCGGCATCCAAGACCACCAAAGCGGACTTGGTCGCGGCGCTCAAAGAGTCATTCGCGTATTGTGATACGGTCTTCGACGCGGCCACCGACGCCGACGCCGTGACAATGGTCAACGCGGGACGCGGAGGGCAGCGGTCGAAGATCTCGGTTCTATGGGGCCTGGTTGCCCACGATAACGAGGTCTATGGCGCCATGGGCGTGTATCTGCGGCTGAAAGGAATCGTGCCGCCGTCGTCCGAAGGCATGGCCGGGCGTAAGTAACGGATTCGCGGCGGTCGTTTGGGTGCCCTCCAACCGGTTCGGTCTTACCGAAGCGCCGATCAGCGTTCCGGTGATCTCTGCGGGAACACCTTCGTGTCCGCTCGCGTGATCTCGAACCGTACGCGCCATTCCTGGGGGTCGCTCCCTGGAGCAAACCGCCATTTGCGGACGGCTTCCAGCGCCAGCTTCCCGAGATATCGCGAGCCGGTCGGTTGCAGCGACGCATCGATGACGTCGCCCGACGCATTCACTGTCGCCCGGATCACGACTACTACCGTGCCATGAATGGTTGCCCGGGCCTTCTCGGAGATGTCGGGTAGCACCTGAAGCGCAATCTGCTCCGGGGAGCCAATGGTTGGTCGTGACTGGGATGCGCGCACCGGCGCGGGGGGCTTGACTGCCTCCGCCCTGCGCGGTTTAGGGAGCGCGGTTGCGGGACTGGCGCTCGGAGGCTGCGCCGGCGCCTGCGAGGACGGTTGCGGCGCGGCGGAAATCGAGCCGGCCGTCCGATGACTCAGTAGACTTCCCACGGTGGCCACCGCCACCAGCATCAATGCGAAGAGGATCGCATATTTTGTCAGCTTCGGCTTTCTTGCCCCGGATCGCGAGACGCGCATCGCAGGCGCCTCGATTGCCGGACGGGCGCTCTGCGAGGGATGCTGTGTTGCACTCTTTCCCCCACCCTGTCGCGATTGAAGCCAGATCGCAAGGTCCGCCGCGGACCACTGAACCCGGCCATCTTGCCCGCTGCAATTCCGCACGACTTCCTGCAAAGCCCGGGGAAGACTGGCAATATGGTTTGTTTCCGAGCTGCCGTTCGAGAACATCACCGCCCGTTGGGTCAGCGTTTGCATGGTCGTGGCGGCCAACGCTCGCATGTCCGCGGACGCTTCCCCATCCGACACTGAATCGCTGGAGAGCTTAAGCGTGTCGTTTACCGCAAAGATATTTGAAGGCCTCAGGCGCCCATGCACTAATCTCTGGCGATGTAGGAACACCAATGCCTCCGAGGCAGGCTGAAGCATTTCGAGAGTTTCGCCGGCCGTCAGAGCGCGCTCCGATAGAACCGCAGCCAGATTCTCGTCGGCATACTCCATCACCAGATATGCCAGCGATATGCCGGATTTCGTCCACGTTCCCGTTTTTACGATCTTGATCAGGTGCGGATTGTCGAGCGCTTGAGCCCGCGTCCAACGCGCCACCAGTTCCTCCGCTTGCACACCCGCGGCGGGAACCAGCTTAATCGCGGCATCACTTGAGGCGAGCCGGGTGCGAAAGACCGCGCTTCGTTCACCATTTCCTAGAAACTGCTCCAGCGGGAACTCGCCACCGGCAAGGTCACCTTCCCACCGCTTCCAGTCTGGCGTTTGTCTGACAGCAACGCTCATCATGGTCCCAAGCTCTTCTTCCGCCGATTATAGCGCTCCGAGGCTCCATCCGCATCCGCCGAGGGAGGCGCTTCCAGTTGTAAGCTGTCCCGGCGATTTCTAGACTGCCTTGTGGGGCAGCTTGTCAAGCTGCGCGCCGGTTGTTTACCGGCGCCCGCGTTATTCGAACGGGCGGGTTCACAACCCGCCGCAGGCTGCCAGCCTGCCCCACATTTGTCGGGAAAAGTTACAAGCTTGGCCCAGGTGACGCAAATGTTTCGCAGTAGTGCCGATTTCAGAAGATACGCGTTTTCATTCAGCTAGACGATATGGCCCCACGCTTGCAGAAATGTAACAGTGTTCGGTTCCGATTCGCAAGCAGATCCGCGGCGTTGAATCTCAAAGGGGGAAGCGCATGCTTAACATTCTGACCGCTACGGAAGCCAATTTGATTCATACCTATCGATCCGCATCGATTCCCGATCGCGTGGCAGTTGTCCGCAAATACGCCCAGGCGACTCACCTTTCGTTGGGCCGGGCCGAAGATGCGCTGGACCTTTGGGTATATATGCTGGCAAACGCCTTGCACTCGTGAAGCCGGCAACCGGAACCTCCGCGCCGGCATCTCATTAATAGGATCGACACACGAGGTTTCAACATGAAAATCGAACCAGTGACCGGGACGATTGCGCTGGCCCTTCTGGCCGTGAGCTCTGGAGTATCCGCTTCCAACCCGAATGCCACGGGCGTTCCGACGAAGATGGTGATCACTGTCCGTCCCGCCGCAGGCAGTCAACCGAAGACCCTGGAGCTGGGCGAACTGACGGTTCTGCGCGGAAACACTCGCGTGCCCGTGCTTACCTTGCAGCGCTTAACCGGCGACCTGGCGGGCATGCAGCTCTTCGTTTTACTCGATGATTCCACTCGATCATCCAGTCTCAGTCTCCAATTTCCCGAGTTGAAGGCGTTTCTCGCGACCGTGCCCGCCTCTACCCAGGTAGCGCTCGGTTACATGCGGAACGGCACCTTCAGCGTGGCGCAGGCATTCACCGCGGATCCTCAGAAAGCGGTCAACGCCCTCCGCTTGCCGCTGGCGATCCCGGGCGAGAATGGCAGCCCTTACTTTGCGCTTTCGGATCTGGTCAAGCATTGGCCCTCGAAACAATCCACCGGCCGCCGGGCAGTGCTGATGTTGACGGACGGCGTCGATCGTTACTGGGGTGCGTCGGTTATGAACGACCCTTACGTCGATGCGGCCGTGCATGATGCGCTGAAGGCCAGCGTGATGGTCTACTCCATTTACCTTCGCGGCGCCGGCGATGGCCGGGGCGGCTGGGTGACCCTCGCTGGGCAGTCGCGTCTCATTCAGGTGAGTGAGGAAACCGGCGGCCATGCCTATTTCCAGGGTTTCACCGATCCGGTAACGATCTCGCCGTTCCTGAGCGATTTCCAAGACCGCCTCGCGAATCAGTACCAGGTGACGATCGACGGATCGGGCGAGAAGGGTGTGCAACCCGTGAAACTGCGGACCGAGTTGCCCGGCCTGAAGATCGAGGGTCCTGCGCACATATACGTCCGGTAGCTGAGCGCTTGTCGGGACTCGCCCGACCTCGACACCTCAAAACGTGAACTTGACCGCGACCTGCATCAGCCGAGGCGGAGCGGCGTTCACGATTTGCCCGAAGAGCGCCGTGGTGATCCCGCCGTCCACTGCCGCTGGACCGAAGAACTGCGTGTGGTTGAAGGTGTTGAAGGTCTCCAACCGGAGTTGCAGAGATTTCGAGTCACTCAGATGGATCGACTTGAGCAGAGCCAAATCGAAATTCAAGGCGCCCGGCCCATGGAAAGAGCGGCGCGACGCGCTGCCCGGAGTCCCCAGGGCATTTAGACTGAATGCCGACACGTTGAAGTAAGGCAGTCCGTTGCGCGGATTTCCATTCAGATCCAGAGGACCGCCGTTATAATCGGGCAGATCCAGGCTGTGGTTGTTCACGCCGTTGGGGATGCTGCCCAAAAGCGAATTGTCGCCGTCGGCGTGCAACGTCACCGGGAAACCCGTGCTCGCGCGTGTAATTCCGGAAAGCGACCAGCCGTCGGCCCATCCTTTGGCGTGCGGGAACAATCGTTCGACCGGAAGCTGATACTGATAGCTAGCCACCAGATTCTGAGTCAAATCCCACGCTGAAAGCGCCCGTGTCAGACCGAAGTTGAACGGATTTATCGGATCCGCGAGGCTGGATGACTGATCGATGGATTTGCTGTACGTGTAAGACACCATCACATTCACGCGGCGCCCAGAGCGCCGCAGGCTGGCTTCCAATGCGTTGTAGTTGGAGTTACCCATACTGGCCAGGTAACTGTCGTTCTGGTAATTTGGCCCCAACCCGACGCGCGTTCCCTGGATGGTCTGGCCGGCCGCGGTGACGTAGGTACTGTCCTCGCCAAAGGGACCGCAGGTAGGCGAACCGGGCGCGACCGCGCTCGGGTTGCTGAGCGCCAGGCACAACGCCGGGTTTCCGGGATTGGCCGAAACCACTACCAGCAGATGATGCGCTTGCGACCCCACATAGCTCACGCTCAGGACTGTGTTGGCGGCCAGCTCGCGTTCGATGGAAAAGAAGTAGTTCTCGTTATAAGGATAGGTGTTGGACGGCGGAGGTGCGTCCATCCCCGCCTGCGGCAGAAACGGGGCGAAATTGATGTTCGGATTGGGATTGTTGACGGTGGCGTTGAGCGGCGGGAACGTGAGCGGAAACGGATTCACGTGGACGGTCCCATCGGACGCATTGACGAATGGTGTCGCAAACAGCGGGCGCCCCGAACTCGTGTAGCTCAAGCCGTAGGGAGGCTGCGGCTCATCGATGCCGATGGTGTTGCCCTGTATCACCGAGTAGAAGATGCCATACCCGGCGCGGATGCTGGTCTTCCCCGGCCCGCCGAGAATTTTGCTGAGAAGGCCGGAGGATGCACTGGGCGAATAGGCGATGCCCAATCGCGGAGCAAACCGATTGCCCAAGGGAACCAGTGTGTTCGGAACCCCGGGATCGGTCGGATAGACCAAGCTTGTAGGGGCGGTCGGGTAGACTTTGGATTGTTCTCCCGGAATAAAAGTCGGAATCTGGTTGTACTTCTCCGACCAATACTCCATCAGATCCCAACGGACTCCGATGTTCAGCGTGAGATTGGATTTCACGCGCCAGCTATCTTCGAGGAAGGACGCGGCGTACTTGTGACGGCCATAATACGCTTCGGAATCCGCCTGATTGTAGTTGCTCGCCACGCCGATCAGGAAGTCCGCAAAGTCCGAACCGGTCTCCGATCCGGTAAACAGGAACGATCCGTTGAAGGTGGCGTTCGGATTCACGTTGATCTGTTCGTAGCTGAATTGACCGCCGACCTTCAAGGTGTGAGTGCCCCACACCTTTGAGAAATGATCCATCGCCGCGAAGGTGTTGTTGGCCTGCTTCAGGTTCGTAATCGGCGTGCCGATGGTGAAGGCATTGAACACGACATTTTCGACGCCCTCGATCGATGGCGCCAATGGCACGATCCCTGGCGTTCCCACGCCCGTAACGAATCCTTGAGAAGCCAGGCTCGGTCCGACGCCGCCGGCCGGCTGTCCTAAGTTTGCCGAATTTCGCATGACGCTGAGGCGCAGCTCGTTCACCATCGAAGCTCCGAACGTTCTGGTCTGCGCCAGGGTAAGCAACTGCGCGCGGCCCCGGTTCAGCGCGTTGAATCCGGGGACGCTGGCGCCCCCTTGCTGGCGTGGATAGGGATTGTTCAGCGTGTCATCGTCGAAATAGTAGTACGCGGAAAAGAGTCCAAAGCGTTGACTGGTGCCGTCGACGCGGAAGCTGTCTTTGTCGTCACGGAGCGTCTGTCCGTCGGAAGCGGTGGAGAAGGTCGATTCGCCGACATTGGGAGCCGGAATGTATTGCAGCAGATGCAGAGGCAGAGCCGGAACCGACCACGCCCGCATCGGGATTACCGCATTCGGGAAAACGCATTGGGAGGGCACGGAGCATCCCGAAAAATAGTACGGTTCGCCCGTGGAAACTCCGTAACCGAGTTCCTTCATAAGCAGATTCGCCAGGTTGGGTCCGCTGACCTGACCCGTGAGTGAAGCGGCCTGGTCCGCGAGATTGCCGGTCCGGTCGGCGGCGGACGGAACCGAAATCAGTCCGGTGTCGATACCCTGGCTTTGCCGGGTTCCCTGATAGTCGCCGAAAAAGAAGATCTGGTTTTGCTTAACCGGTCCACCGAGAGTTCCACCGAACTGGTTCTGACGATAAAAGCTGCGCTCCGGCGAAAAAAAGTTGCGCGCATCCAGGTCCGTGTTTCGCAGAAACTCGAAGCCGTTGCCGTGGAGCTGATTGGTCCCCGATTTGGTGACCACGTTCACTACTCCGCCGCTATAGTTGCCGTACTCGGCGTCGAAATTGTTAGTCAGAATCCGAAACTCGGCGATGGAATCCAGGTTGGGTACCACCAGGGTGCCGCCGTTCATCAGTTCCTTGACGTCGCCTCCGTTCACCATGAATCCGTTCGCGTCCTCGCGCTGGCCGTTGATGGACTGGTTGCCGGCGTTCAAAACGCCCGACGGAGCAATGGCTGTGGTAACACCGGCCATGACGATGGAATCGGCCTGTTGTGTGGTTGACGGAACGATTCCCGGCTGTAGCGCCATCAAGTCCGTATAGCTGCGTCCGTTCAGCGCCACCGCCGTCATCGCGGTGCCGGTGACCACTTCGCCCATCTGCGTACTGGCTGTCTCCACGCGTACTTCGTTCTCGGCAACGGTGATCGCCTCAACCCGCTGCGCCACTTCGAGTGTCAGATCCACCTGGAGCGCACTGTCGATGTCGACGACCAAGCCGGTACGATTTTCCGGCTTGAATCCGTCAGCGGCAACCCCCAGGTTGTAGCGCCCGACTGGCAGACTCGGGAAAGTGTAGTTTCCCTTGCCGTCGCTGGTGGTCTTCGTCTGGATTCCTTGGCTGGCGTGAGTCAGCGCGAGCTTCGCGCCCGGAATCACCGCGCCGCTCTGATCCTTGATAGTGCCTGCGATGCTACCGGTGGTCCCCGCCCATGCGGCCGTCGCAAAGAAAACCGCCGTGAGCAGGGAAGGCATCGAGCGGAATCCGGTGCGCGTTGGTGTCATCTCCGCTGTTTCCGTTGCGATGGTTCGCAATCCTTGGGGCTCGTTATGCCGAGAAGCTGGTTAGGCCGATTGTGCTACGAATATCACGTTCGTGATACTAACACATACGATCCTTTAACACGTGCTACGAACCCAGCCCAGGATCCGGATTGCAAATTGCCTCAACGCAGCCTCTCTTTCAAATTTAACGACTCGCGAAACCCCTGCGATAGTTATCTTTCGGCTATTTCTACGATGCACGTCGCACTCCAATTCCGCACGCCGCTGTAGAATCGGAGAGGGAAGCTTGTGATTCGACGCATCTTGCAGTGGAACCCCAGAACGGCGCTCATCCGCGCCGCTATCCTCATCGCGGTCATTGCGATTGCCGACTGGCGCATCGCGTTCGACGCGACTCTCGGATTCCTCTATATGTTCCCCATCGTCCTGCTCGGGACGGTTTTGAATTGGTGGCAACTGGTGGCCGCCGCTCTGTTCTGCACTTTTCTTTCGGATCGGCTGGACCCCTTTCCGATGGAATACGAAATCCCGCGCGACATTCTGGTGTTCCTGGTCCTCACGATAGCCGGATTTCTCGCCCGCGATCTGGCCAAGGGATTCCGCCGGGAAATGGCGAGCTTGGCCAGCGTGGAGAAGGAAGTGGTCGCCCGGCGCGCGGCCGAAGAACAGTTGGAATTTCTGATTCAGAGCAGCCCCGCCGCGGTTCTCACCATGACCGCCGATGGAGAGATTCTGCTCGCCAATCCCGCGGCGCATCGCTTGTTCGCGGTGCCCGGCGGATCGCTTCCGGGCAGGCGGATAACGCGCTACGTTCCTGCGCTTGGGTCGGTGCCGTCCATCGGGCGCAGCTCTCCGAGTTTTCGCACGGAGATGCAAACTCGCGGCCAGCGCGAGAGCGGGGAAGTGTTCCTGGCGGATGTGTTCTTCTCCACCTACTCGACTGCCGCCGGACCGCGCCTCGCGGCTCTGCTGGTGGACGCGTCGGAACAGTTGCGCGAGCGCGAAGAGTCGAGCCTTCAGCAATTGTTGGCGGGCTCGCGGATTCTGGTCGCCGCCGTGTCGCACGAAGTCCGAAATGTTTGTGGCGCCATCGGCATGATGCATGAAAATCTGGCGCGCAACGGAGCCTTGACCGGCAATAAGGATTTCGAGGCGCTCGGTTCTCTGGTCGAGACTTTATCCAAGATCGCGTCACTCGAGCTGAAGCAGAGCACCAGCACCTCCGAGCCGAGCCGCGTCGACCTGCATGAGGTTCTCGCCGACCTGAGAATCGTCCTGGAGCCGTATTGCGAGGAATCCGATATCCAGCTTCGCTGGGAGATTCCGGATGAGCTGCCGCTGGTCCAGGCGGATCGCCACAGCCTGTTTCAGGTGCTGTTGAATTTGACCAAGAACAGCCAGCGCGCGCTCGAATCGGCGCCGCGCAAAGTGATCGAAATTGCAGCCTCGTCGCGCAAGGACGGAGTGTCGATCCGCATCACCGACAGCGGACCTGGCATCCCCGCGGGGAAAAAGCTCTTTCAGCCTCTGCAAAAGGGCGCCGATGCGACCGGCCTCGGGTTATACCTGTCGCGCGCCTTCATGCGATCCTTTCGCGGCGATCTTCGTCACGAACCCAGTCATGACCCAAGCGAGGCCGGATGCTGCTTCGTCCTAGACCTGGTCGCGGCTGCGATAGAGGAACCAGCTTCCATCGAAGACCCGCATCCGTTAGCGCCAGAACATGCCCCCGATACGACTCTTACTGCTTGACGACCACATTCTGTTTCGGGAAGGTCTGAGCCGTCTTCTGGTTTCCGAGCCCGATTTCGAAACCGTCGCGCAATGCGGCACCCCAGGCGAAGCGCTCGCAGTGCTCGCTCATTCCGACGTCGATATCGTGCTGCTGGATTTCGATCTCGAAGATGATACTGGAACTCGTTTCATTACCGCGGCGAAGGCTGCCGGGTATCGCGGCAAGATCCTCATGGTAACGGCGGGAATGAACGCGCTCGATTCGTCGCACGCATGGAACCTCGGCATTTCGGGAATCTTTCTGAAACATAGCTCGCCGGCGACCCTCCTTCAGGCGATCCGAAGGGTTGCCGCCGGCGATGTTTGGATCGATCAAAAAGCGAGTCACCCTGCGTCATTCACCGCGACCCGGTCGGGTGCGAAAAGCTCCGGCGCAACCTTGACGCCGCGCGAACAGCACGTCCTCCGCAGTGTTTTCGAGGGGCTCTCGAACAAGGAGATCGCTTACGAAATCGGCGTATCGCTTAGTTCGGTGAAAGCGACGTTGCAGCAATTGTTCGAAAAGACAGGCGTCCGCACCCGCAGCCAATTAGTGCGCATCGCGATCGAGCGATCGCTGGAGGCGGAGAAGGAGCGCTAAGGACTCGGCTCGGCGGCTCGACGAGATCCTGCGACGACACGAACATCATTCTCATGCTGCGGTCGATCGAATTGCTGAATGGAGGAATCTATTGGATTCTCCGGGAAAAGCTCCTTTAGGTAGCACAGCCAACCTTCCTGCCCGCGTCGCGCCCCGCTCGTGATCATCACCTTCCAGTATTGCGCCGAGAGCGACGCGTCCGCTTCACACCTGGCATGAGAGCGCTCGAGAGCACGCGCGTAGGACCATTTCGGAATGCTAACACTCGGTTGATGCGTCATCTCGGTCAGGAATTTGACATGCTGGGGAAAGTAGTTCTCCGGGTGCTGTCGACTTTCGACGATTGCGGTGTTCCCGTATTTGTGCAGCATCGCCTGGTATGTTCGAGCGTCTTCAGATGCGCGGGCCTCCTCAAGCGTAATCAGGCGGCGGACCTCGGGACTATCGGTCACCAGATTTATGGTCGGTCCAGGAGCATAGTCGCGAACGATGTATTTCTCGTCGAGCAGCCCGCAGCTCGCCAATCCGATCGAGACGAACGCGAGGAGGGCAAATCGCGGCTGCATCCTGATCAGTGAATCGTCCGCGTCTTCCGATTCATGTAATCCATCAGCAAATATTGCCCGAGCGTGTACGGCGTCGTGAAGTACGCCTTCCCTCGGCACAATTCCGTAACCTTCTGGATGAAGTTCACCAGCCCATAATCGCTCGCGAGCATAAACGTGTTGATCAGAATCCCTTGACGCTTGCAGCGGCTCACTTCTTCGAGCGTACGGCTGATCACCAGCGGATCGAGGCCAAACGCGTTGCGATACACGCGCCCGTCGTCGAGCGTCAGCGCGCTCGGCTTGCCGTCGGTGATCATGATGATCTGCTTCATGTCCTTGCGCTCTTGCGCGAGCAATCGCTGCGCCAGGATCAGGCCTTCGCGCGTGTTGGTGTAATATGGACCCACCTGAACGCGCGCCAATTCCTCCATCCGAACTTCTTCGGCCGAATCGTGAAACAGAACGCAGCGTAGCGTGTCACCCGGATATTGCGTGCGAATCAGATGCGCCAGCGCCAGCGCGACCTTCTTAGCCGGCGTGAACCGATCCTCGCCGTAGAGAATCATGCTGTGGCTGCAATCCAGCATCAACACCGTCGCGCAGGAGCTTTGATACTCGGCCTGGTGGACGTACAAATCTTCGTATTCGAGATTCAGCGGCAGCTTCACGCCCTCGCGCCGCAGCGCGGAAAACAGTGTCGCGCCGATGTCGAGGTTCAGCGTGTCGCCGAACTCGTAGCGTTTCGCCGCTCCACTCGACTCGACGCCGGTCGCCATGTCGCGCGTATCGTGTGCGCCGAAACTCGCGTGGCCCAGCGACCCGAGCAAATCCTTCAGCGTCTTGAATCCGAGAAAATCGATGCTCTTGTCGGTCACCTTTACTTCGACGCGGCTCTCCGCCTTTCCGGCCCCGCCCGCCGGCTGCTCGGTGTTGATGTAGCCTTCGTCGACGAGTTTTTGCACCATGCGGTTCAGCAACTGGTCGAGCTGCTCCTCGCTCATGTTTTCGAGCTGCTGGCGAATTTGCTCAGCGCGTTCCTTATCGAAAAGTTCGCCGCGCGCGAGAGCCTGTTCGATGGCGCGCTTCAAATCTTCGAGGGAATGCTGGTTCCACTCGCTGAACTGCATGTACGGATTTTGGAATCCGCTTTCGAGGAAAAAATCAGACAGAGCCTTCATCAGATCTTCGGCGCTCAAGCCGAAATCATCGCCTGTGAAGCGCGAATACCTAACCGATTTCATTGATAACGCCCGAATCTCACTGATAGTGCCTCTTCGCGGCTTTCGTTTTGGGATCGTCCCCTGGCTGCTCGCGCCGTCGCGGTTCTGCCATGAATCCGGTTTCTTCATTGCGGCTGATGCGGCGATGCGCGTATAAGCCTTCGAGAATAAATTCCGCCGCACCGGCTCGAATCGCGTCCGGCTCGCTCGCGCCCAGTCCCAGCGCCTTGGTCTTTTCCATCAGACCCTGAATGCGGCCGAGTTCTGTCAGCATGTCTTCCGATGTCGCGGTTTCGTCCAGTTTCAACGACCCGCCCAGTTCGAACCAAGTGACCACCTGCGATAAATTCTCTTCCTCGAAATATGCAGTGAACACCTTGCCCACGGCCAGGCGGATCAACTCGCGCGCCACCGTGTCGCCGCCCTTCATCTCGCCTTCGTATTCCAGTTCGAGCTTGCCGGTGATCGACGGCAGCGCGGCGTAGACATCCAGCACGCGCGGCGCCGCGATCGATTCTCCCGCCAGCAGCGCCCGGCGCTCCGCATTCGACGCGACGTTTTCCAGCACCGAAATAGGCAGCCGCTGGCTGACGCCGGATCGTTTGTCGACTTTTTTATCGTCACGAGCAGAAAAAGCGAGCTGCTCTACTACTTCGCGAATATAATCGGGCACCCGCAGCTCAAGACTTGCGCGATGCCCGCCGTGCCGATCGGTCCACGCTTCCTGGCGTGTGATTTCGAGGCCGTGCTCCACCGTCGCGGGATAGTGCGTGCGAATCTCGCTGCCGATACGGTCCTTCAGCGGCGTGATGATCTTGCCGCGCGCCGTATAGTCTTCCGGATTCGCCGTGAACACCAGCAGCAGATCCAGCGGCAGACGCACTGGATAACCTTTGATCTGCACGTCGCCTTCCTGCATGATGTTGAACAAGCTCACCTGAATCTTGCCGGCCAGGTCCGGCAGTTCATTGATTCCGAAAATCCCGCGATTGGCGCGCGGCAGCAGGCCGTAGTGAACCGTCAGCTCGTCGGAAATATTGTGACCCGTGCGTGCCGCCTTGATCGGATCGATATCGCCAATCATGTCGGCGATGGTGACATCCGGCGTCGCCAGCTTTTCGACGTAGCGATGCTCCCGGTCCAGCCACGCGATCGGCGCATCGTCGCCCTTCACCTCGATCAGGTCGCGGCAGGCGCGGCAAATCGGTGCGAACGGATTATCGCGAATTTCGCAGCCCGCGACGTACGGCATCCGCTCATCGAGAAGACTCGTCAGCATGCGAATCAGCCGCGTCTTGGCTTGTCCGCGCAGGCCCAGCAGAATAAAGTTGTGGCGCGATAGCACCGCGTTCACCACCTGCGGCACCACTGTGTCCTCATACCCGACGATGCCGGGAAACACCGGCTCGCGCCGCTGGAGTTTGCAGATCAGGTTGTCGCGCAGCTCGTCTTTCACGGTTCGCGACAGCCGCTGTTCATAATCTTTGCAGTTTCGAAGTTCTCCGAGGGTTTGAGGAAGGCCGGAAGAAAGTTTCATTGACCGCTACGTCCTAAACGCGATTGTAGCAATTTGCTATCCTCAACCTTCACACGAAGTTCATGGCGACGCCCGACCAACCACAGCGCGAGCTTCCCGATGTCGAGTTCCGGCGCTTCTGGCAGCGCTTGCAATCGATGGGTCTGAACGCCTACGAAGCGCGATCCTATCTGGTGCTGGTAGGCCATGCGCGCTTCAAGGCGCTGGAACTCGCCGCGCGCGCTCATGTGCCGCGCCAGAAAATCTACGAAGTGCTCGACAGCCTGGTCGAAAAAGGATTCGCGCAGGTGATCCAGGAAAAGACCAAATTGTTTTCGGCGGTTTCGCCGAATCAGGCCATCCCCAGTTATCTCGCGCGGCGCCAGCAGGCGCTCGAACAGCTGTTGAACGATCAGGCGCACGCGGCGCAAGGGATGGTTGACGACCTGATGGCCGCCTATTCGGAAGGCCAGGGCGGGCGCGGCACGCTGGATTATTTGCGGATCGTCGGCGAGCCGGGCCAGATCGCCGGCCATTTTCGCCGGATGCTCGCGGACGCCACGTCGGAATATCTGGAATTCTCCCGGCCGCCCTATGCGGTGGATCCGCTCGATGCGGAGCTGGTGATTCTGGCGCGCGAGCGCAAGGTGAGCTGCCGCGTGATTGTCGAGCAGGGAACCCTTGATGCGGTGCATCAGCAGTTCCTGGACGATTACCGCGCCGCAGGGGTGGAAGTGCGCGGGATCGAAAAAGTCCCCATGAAGATGGCCCTGTTCGACGGACGCCAGGGATTGATCGCGCTGCTCGATCCGGTGATCACCAAGCCATCCTGGACTTCTGTGATTTTCGATCACGCCGGAATGGCGGAAGCGATGCGCGGATTGTTCGAGGATTACTGGCGCCGCGCGACATAGGCCGAACTATCCATGAAATCCCTGATGTGGTGCACGCTTAAGCGTGCAGGCCGTTCGTGCTGGTGCGCGATCTAATGATGCGTGCCGTGTCGAGATTCATCTCTCGACATCTTGTGGGGAAGGCGGTCCTGTCGCCTGCCAAAAATCAAATTTCTTATTCTTGTTCATTCACGTTCATTAACGGCCAATCTCTTCGGCGCCGGCAGCCCATACCGCCCCGGAATCTCCTCCACGAAGTCCTCCCACGAAACAAACAGCTCCGCTTCCAGACCGGCCTCGCGTGCACCCTCAATATTCTCCGGCCGATCGTCCAGGAACAAAGCTTCGCCCGCCTGCACGGCAAGACCGCGCGTCGCATCCTCGTAAATCTCGCGCTGCGGCTTCACCAGGCGTAACTCATACGAAAACGTGACGTGATCGAAATGGTTCAGGAATCCGTCGGTCTCCCGCAGCCGCTCCCCCAGCGGGCGCGGTAAGTTCGAAAGAATCCCGGTCCGGATTCCGCTCGCGCGCAGATAGTCGATCCATGCAAACACACGATCGTCGTACCGGCTCCAGAATTCGATTTCGCGCTCGATCATGCGCGCGATCAAATCGTCGTCGAAGCTCGCGCCTGCGTTCGCAGCCACGCCCCGCCAGTAATCGCGCGGCTCCAGCCCCGCATCGTAAGCCAGCCGATCCTTCCACATGGCTTTCAGAAACGCCCCATACTCGACGCCGCAGTGCTCCGCCGCGCTGGCGATCGTCTCCCGCTCGGGATGGAAACACAACACGCCTCCGAAATCGAAAATGACTGCTCTGATATTCATGTCCACAATTCAGGAACGCGTCACGAAGACCACGAACGAACGTAAATGAACACACTTTCGTTTTCCGTGTTCCATTCGTGTGTATTCGTGTTCATTCGTGGCTAACATTTTTGGCTGGCGGCACTATCTCCCGCCGGCCGCACCGTCCGTCACCGCCGGATCCCGCCGCGTACGGATTTCGCGGACCGCGTAAATCCTGCGGCCCTGGCTTTCGAAATACGTGCGCGTGAGCACTTCACCCAGCAGACCCGTGCAGAAAAGGATGACGCCCGTGACCAGCGCGAGCGCCCCCAAGAGCATCAGCGGGCCATGTTCCTGGATGATATCGTGACCGGTCCACAGCTTGTCCGCGCCGACGAACGCGAGAATTGCGCCGCCCGCGCCCGCGCTCACCAGGCCCCACTTGCCGAAGAAGTGCATCGGCCGCGTGAAATATTTCAGCAGGAACCAGATGGTGAAAATGTCGAACAGCACTCGAAACGTTCGGCCCAGCCCATAATGCGACCCGCCGCTGGCGCGCTGCATATTGCGGATGGGCACTTCGGCGATGCGCGCGCCGTAGAACGACGCGAGTGCGGGAATGAAGCGATGCAGGTCGCCGTAAAGGTTGATGTCCTTGAGAATTTCCGCGCGATAAGCCTTGAAGGTGGTGCCGAAGTCGCGCAGTTCGACGTGGGAAACTTTCGCCATCAGCCAGTTCGCGATGCGCGACGGAAACTTGCGCGTCACGGCGTTGTCCAGCCGGTTCTTGCGCCAACCGCTGGCGATATCGTAGCCCTCTTCGATTTTTTCGAGCAGCGCCGGAATGTCTTCGGGTGCGTGTTGCAGATCGCCGTCGAGCGAAATGATCACGCTGCCCTGCGCCTCGTCGAAACCCGCGGCGAGCGCGGCCGTCTGTCCGAAATTCCGGCGCAAGCGGATCACCTTCAAGCGTGGATCGGTCTCCACCAGGTTCGCCAGCAGCTCGAAGCTGCGATCGGTGGACGCGTCGTCGATGAAAATGATCTCGTACGGTTTGCGGATGCGTTCGAGCACCGCCGTCAGGCGGTCGTAGAGAGGCAGGATGGACGGCTCTTCGTTGTGAATCGGGACGACGACGGAAAGCTGCATCTCTGTTTCAGGATATCAGCTTCCCGCCGTGCGCCCGGTCGCCTTTTCTAATGAAAGCGCCTGCGACCCCCGTCGCAGAACGAGTGGCACAGCTGTCATCGTTCGTTATGGCGACCAAGAGTAGCCCGTAGGCTACCAGCTCAGATCATCCACGCGATGCCGGACCACCACCTCCACCAGCGTGCGGAACGGCGCGAACTTCGCGTTCACCTTCGCCGCGCCGTCCGCGCCAAGCTGTTGGGTGAGGAACGGCCCTCCATCCATTTGGGCGTATTTCTGGTATCCGGTACTCATGGTCACGTCGGCGGCGTTCGCGCCCGGACCGCGCCGGTTGACCACCAGCTGCACCTTGGCTTTCTTATACACGGGCAGGACGTCGGATTTCACCAGCGCAATGAAATCGTTCATTTTCCCCGGCGCAATGCGATACCGCGCGGAGACGATCACCTCCGGCGGCGTCGTGAGCACGTTGCTGATGTCCACCAGCCGCGTTTGTGTATAGACGTTCTGGCTCACCAGGTACTTCCGCGCTTTCGTCACCAGACGGTCCGACCCGGCCTGGGTTAGAGCTTTCACCAGCGGACTGGGACCGTCGAATTCGGCGTATTTTTCGAACGGCCGAATCACGACATATTCGCCGGTGTTGCCGAAGACCGCGGCATACACCGATTGCGTGTGCACGCCCCCTTTCTTAAGAGCCGGAACAAATTCGTTCTTCTCGAGATCCAGCCATTCATTTATCACGTCCGGTTTGACATGATCGACAACGACACGGTACGTGGTTGGCGCGGTTTGCGCCGGGCAAAGCGTGGGAAGGCCGGTTGCGAGCGCGAGGATGCTCGTGGACAAAAGTGACACACGTGTGATTTTCATGGAATCCCCCTTTCCTGGGATCGTCAGACAATACAGGATCGAACCGACGGGCGCAAGGGGCCGGGCTTCCGAGCCGCGACTGTGAAGGAGCGGTACCGAAAAGGAGCTCTAACGATAAACTCATCGCCGGGACAGCCGCCTAGCGCTTCTTCGGATCCTTCCCCGGCAAATTCTCCGGATTCTCATGCACCCGCGCGCGAAAGCTCGCATTCAACCCCGCGGCCAGTGACACCGTGCTGTCGCCGTATTTATCGCGCATGCGATCCACCGCCTCCAGCGTTTTGCGCCAGCGTTCCGTCTTGCCTTCGTCTAGCAAACTGGTTTGACCCTCACCCGATTCGAGCGATTGCGCGTACACCCCCAGCAGCCGAATCGGTTTTCCTGTCCAGGCTTCGTGAAAAAGCTCGCGCGCCGCATCGGCGATCTGGAGATCGATCTGGCTCGCGTGATCCAGCGTGCGCGCCCGCGTGAACGTCGAAAAATCCGAATAGCGCAGTTTGATCTGCACCGTCCTGGCATGCAGCCGGTGATCGCGCAACCGCCGCGCGACCATTTCCGACAGCCGCACCAGCATCGCGTCCAGCGTGGCCGCGTCGGCCGTGTCCACCATGAACGTGTTCTCGTGACTAATCGATTTGGGCCCGGCGCCTCCCGTTTCAACATCGGCGATTTCCTCGTCGAACCAACCGCCCGCGTCCTCGCCGCGCGCTTTGCCCGCCAGCGCTAGCCCCCATTTTCCGAACCGCTCTTCCAAAAATGCATCCTCGAGCGACGTCAAATCGCGGACTTTGCGGATTCCGCACGCGTGCAGATTGCTCTCCGTAACCTTGCCGACGCCCGGAATCTTGCGCACCTCCAGCGGACCCAGAAATCGCGCTTCCTGCCCCGGCACGATCCACAAAACGCCATGCGGCTTGGCCTGGTCCGACGCGATCTTAGCGACCAATCTCGAACTCGCCGCCCCAATCGAGCAGTTGAGATTCGTCGCCTTCTTCACCGCGTTATGCAGGCGATGCGCGGCCGCCAGCGGAGGACCGTGCAGCCGCTCCGTCCCCGTCATGTCGAGATAGGCTTCGTCGATCGACGCCATTTCGACGCGCGGCGAAAACTGTTGCAGCACCTGGAACACCCTGCTCGAATATTCCAGATAGCGATCGCGATGGCCGTCCACGAAAATCGCCTGCGGGCAGAGCTTGTAGGCGGTCCGCAGCGGCATCGCCGAATGGACTCCGAATTTCCGCGCCGCGTAGCTTGCCGCGGAAACTACGCCGCGCTCATTCGGCCGCCCGCCCACCACCACCGGTTTCCCTTTGAGCGATGGATCGAACAGCTCTTCCACCGAAACGAAAAACGCGTCCATGTCGAGATGGAAATACGTCCGCATCTTGCAGTGATTTGTCTTGTTTCTAGCCGGCTATATTTCTTCGAATCGCGCTCTATACTAGATGGTAATGAAATACCTCATCGTGATTGTGCTCGTCCTCCTGGGCGCCGGCATTGCGCTGGTCGCCTCCAATCGATCCAGTGCCGCCAGCGCCCCGCAGCAAGGCCAGACCGCGCCGGATTTCACGCTGCCTTCGCAAGATTCGTCGGCAGTCAGCTTGAAGGATTTCCGCGGCCACTGGGTGGTGCTGTATTTTTATCCCAAGGACGGCACGCACGGCTGCACCATTGAGGCGCATAACTTCCAGCGCGATCTGCCCAAGTTCCAGGCGGCCAACGCCGTCATCCTCGGCGTCAGCGTCGACAATGCCGCGAGTCATCAGGATTTCTGCGCCAAGCAGGGTCTGACGTTCAAGCTGCTGGCCGATACCGATAAGACCGTCTCGAAACAATACGGGTCGGTCATGAATCTGATGGTGACCAAGATCGCTTCGCGCAACTCTTTTCTGATCGACCCGCAGGGAAAAATCGCCAAGGTGTGGATCGGCGTCGACCCGAACCATCACAGCGAGGAAACGCTCCAGGCGATTGCGGAGCTAGCGCGCAAGACGTAGCGATGAAATTGCGTCAGCGCCGAGCTACAATTACGCGAGGCAGCCCCGCCAGGTCGGGGATCGTCTCCACCTCACGCCACGCGTCGAGCATCGAGGCGACCGTTTCGCCCGATCGATATCCGATTTCCAACACCAGCCACCCGCCGGGTTTCAGCAATCGCGCGGCTTCGGGAATCAGCCGCCGGTACACCTCGAACCCATCCACGCCGCCATACAACGCGACCGCCGGTTCGTGATCGCGCACTTCGCGTTGAATCGTCGACGAATCGGATTCGGGAACGTAGGGCGGATTCGAAACCACCAGATCGAACCGTCCGCCGCCGATCGCATCGGCCAGATCGCATGCGGCAAAATGGACCGGCGCCTTCAGGCGCCGTGCGTTCTCCGAAGCAACGCAAAGGGCCGCGGTAGAAATATCCGTCGCAGTCACACTCGCGCGCGTCTCCAGCGCTAGCGTCACCGCGATCGCACCCGATCCGGTACCGATGTCGACGATCGATAACCGACCTTGACCCGACGCAGCCTCCACGCGCTTTAGCGTGGCCTCCACCACGTGTTCCGTCTCGGGGCGGGGAATCAACACATCCGGCGTCACCCGAAAATCGCGGCCATAAAATTCCTGGCGACCCGTAATGTACTGCGTGGGTTTGCCCTGCATGCGCTCGTGCAGATATCGCCCGTAGTGGATCCACCACACTTCGCGAAGAGGTTCATCGGAATGCGCGAAAAGCCATGCCCGCTCGCAGCCGATGGCATGCGTCAAAAGGACCTCGGCCGTCAACCGCGGAACGGCGATGGCAGCATCCTCAAGAAGCTTCTGACCTTGAAGCAGGGCTGAGCTTACATCCATTTCTACTTCAGGATTGCATGTGGGGCAGGGCCATGCCCCGCTAACTGCCATGTCTTGGTGGCACAGGCTTCAGCCCGTGTGCGCGAGGCGCGTCGCCCGGCTAAGCCGCCTCGCCCTGCTCTCCCAGTTGTTGAGCTTGATAATACTGCGTCAGCGCCTCGACGATCTGATCCAGTTTGCCTTCCATCACCTGGTCGAGTTGGTGCAGCGTCAGGCCGATACGATGATCGGTTACGCGATTCTGCGGAAAATTGTAGGTGCGAATCTTTTCACTGCGATCGCCGGACCCCACCATGATCCGCCGCGCGTCCCCGATTTTTTCGTTCTGCTTCTCCAGCTCCAGCTCATACAGCCGCGACCGCAGCACGCGTTCCGCCTTCGACCGATTCTTGATCTGCGACTTTTCGTCCTGGCACGATACCACCAGACCCGTCGGCAGATGCGTCAGGCGCACCGCCGAATAGGTGGTGTTGACGCTTTGTCCCCCCGGCCCCGACGAACAAAACGTGTCGACGCGGATGTCCTTCGCTTCCAGCTTGACTTCGACTTCATCCGCTTCCGGCAGCACCGCCACGCGGATCGCGGAGGTGTGGACGCGGCCCTGCTGCTCAGTTTCCGGAACCCGTTGCACCCGATGCGTGCCGCCCTCGTATTTGAGCTGGCTATAGACTTTGTTGCCGCTCACCAGCGCCGTGATTTCCTTCACTCCGCCCACTGACGATTCGCTCGACGAGGTCACTTCCACTTTCCAGCGGCGCGATTCCGCGAACCGCGAATACATGCGGAAAATTTCCGCCGCGAACAGCGTCGCTTCGTCGCCGCCCGTGCCCGCATGGATTTCGAGCACCACGTTTCTTTCGTCGTTGGGATCTTTCGGCAGCATCAGAACCCGTAATTCTTCTTCCATGCGCGCCAGCTTCGGCGTGAGCTGCGCAACCTCGTCCTGTGCCATCGAAAGCAGTTCAGGATCGGATTCGGCGAGCATCCCTCGCGCTTCTTCAAGCTGCTGGTTCACCGATTTCCACTCGCCGTACTTTCCCACGATCTCCGCCAGATCGTTGCGGGCCTTGGCGATCTTGCGGTACTGAGCCGTGTCGTTGATGATGGCCGGGTCGGCCATCTGCGCCGTAAGCTCTTCGAATCGGTGTTCGGCTTCGTCCAGACGTTGTCGATATTGCATGTTTTGTGGGGCAGGCGATCTCGTCGCCTGCCGATTTCCCAATTTGTGGGGCAGGCAATCTTGCCTGCAGCCGCCTTTCAGGCGGCTCTTTTCCGAGCCCGCTAAGCGATGATCAACTCGCCGCCCTGTTTCTCTTCCAGCGCCATCGCCCCATTCAGCGCATGAATCGCGACCGCCGCCTGCGCATCGTCAGGCTGCTTGGTGGTGATCCGCTGCAACCACAACCCCGGCTTCGAGATCAGCGCCAACAGCGTGCCCGGATGCTTCGCCGCGAATCGGATCACTTCGTAACTCACGCCCGCCACCAGCGGCAGCAGCGCGATGCGGACCGCGAGCCGAGGCCAAAACCCATCGATCGGCAGCAGCGGATAAAACAGGAACGAAATCCCGATCACCACCGCCAGAAAATTCGTCCCGCAGCGCGGATGGAATGTCGAAAACGGCTGCGCGTTTTCGATGTTCACCGGCTGCCCCGATTCGTAGTTGAAAACCACCTTGTGCTCGGCCCCGTGATATTGAAACACCCGGCGAATGTCCTTCAGGCGCGAAAGCAGCAGCAGGTACGTCAGCAAAATCACCGCGCGAATCCCGCCATCCATAAGATTGGTCGACAAACGGCTGGAAAGAGACGGCACCGATTTGCCGATCCGCGTCGCCAGCGTAAGCGGCAGCCATTTAAAAACCAGCAGGAACACGCCCAGCATCAGGACGATCTGCACCGCCATCATCCCCGACGAAATCTCCATCGGCTTCTCGCCCGTTGACTTCGCGTCGGTTTCACTCAACGCCGCGTTGGCCGAAAACCGCAGCGCTTTCACGCCCAGCAGCATGGCCTGTCCCAGCGTCCCTAACCCACGCAAAATCGGCAGCTTGAAGATCGGATATTTCTCCGACATGCGATCGACCGGCTGCTGCTCGGTGACCAGTTCGCCATTGGCTTTGCGGACCGCCACGCAATAGCTGTGCGGAGCGCGCATCATCACCCCTTCCATCACGGCCTGGCCGCCGATAAGGGTCTCCTCGCCGCTCTCCAGAAGCGGTAATATCTGAAGGTGAGCCGAAAAGCGCAGAAATCGTGCGATTGACAATGTAGTGGACTTCCCTCACCATTATAGCGTGCGATAAGCTGCCTGCTGGTAGCGTTTGAGTGCCTTCCCGTATCTAAGAGGAAGTTTGCAACATCTTTGGGAGAACTTGCACCATCCTTTGGAGGACCTATCATGAAATCGACTTTACTTCGCCGGACTGTCCTGACCGTCCTGGCACTCGCTGTTCCGATCGCCGCCTTGGCCAACTTAATCAACCAAACCAAAGTGCTGTCCGCCAACACCGCGCTGAGCCTGGACACCGGCGCCACTTCCGGCTCAGGCGGAGACGTCCTGTGGAACGGGACCACCATCAACGCCCAGGGCTCGGCGAAGGTAGCCAGCCTCTCCACCTTCGGCTCGGGTATGAGTGGATACGCGACGGTCCAGGAAGTTCTTTCGATTGAACCGGCCTCGGCGCTCTCGTCATTCGTGACCTTAACGACGTCGCTCCCCGCGAGCGCGCTAACGGTAAACTCTTTGTTCGCGGTGCTCACCAATGGCGGGAACGCGGCCGTCGTGCTGGTCACCGCCAACAGCGGCGGTTCCCTTACGATCGAGTTCAGCACCTACGGATCCGGCGTTGCATCCACAGGTCCGACGATCACGGGCGTACTGAACAACTACAGCTATATTCCGTCGGGCTTCGTGAATTCCGGCGTCTCGCCCAGCACGATCGCGTATGTCTCCGGCACCAACATGTCGGCCGCTCCCATCGGCACACTGACCTTGAATTCGAGCGCAGCGCCCGGTCTGCCGACGACATCAGCCGGCGCGACCTACACCATTGCGGCAGGAGGCAAAAACTACCCCGCCCCAATCTACTACGCGAGTCCCACGCAGTCCGCGATCGTGATTCCTGCCGCCGTACCCGTTGGAACGGCGACGCTCACGGTAAGCTATAACAACGCCACCAGCACCGCTTTCCAGTTTCAAGTCGTCCCGCAAGCGTTAGGACTCGACAGCTACTACGGAACCGGCAGCGGCCTGATCACGGCGACCAACGCGATCACAGGTGCGCTGTTTAACTACACCAACTCCGCGTCGCCGAACCAGATCGTCGTCTTCTGGGGCTCCGGGTCGGGCGCCAACCCGCAGGATAGCGATACAGTCTTCACCAATACGCCGCATCCGGTGAACCAGAGCAACACTCTGTTCTATATCGGCGACCAGCAGGCAACCGTCCTCTATGCGGGCTCCTCGGGATATCCGGGAGTAAATCAATATAACGTGCAGCTCCCCGCGAATTCGCAGACCGGCTGCAATGTCTCGGTGGCGGGTGTGGTTAACGGTGTGCCATCCAACTTCGGGGTGCTGCCGATTGCTCAAGGCGGCGGCGTCTGCCAGGATCCAGCCCTGGGAGTCAACGGCACCCAGCTCTCAACCGAGGTCACGCAAACGAATTACAGCGCGGGAACAGTGGAGCTCTTTCAATCCACTTCGCCCGCGACCAGCGGAACCGGCACCACAACCACTCAATTGGCGCTCGGGAACTTCGAGCAATTCACCGGCTCTGTCACTGTCTCGGGCTCCGGATTCGTCTCCCTAGGCAGTTGCATTGTTACCGAGACCGTGATCGTAACCGGCACCGTTACCGAAACCGGATTGAATGCCGGTAACATCACGGTCACCGGACCGGCCGGAAGCGTCCCGCTGGTTTCGGAAGCCTCGCTTTTCCCAAGTGTTCCGAGTTTTGCGGGGTTCTATGCGACCATCAACGCTCAGGGAGCCTCGACCTTGCCGGCCGGATTTATTCCCGCGACCGGTGGAACGTTCACGTTCCAGGGCACCGGAGGCACCACGGCTCCCTCGGTTGGCCCATTCACCACGCAGATCGTTTTCCCCAATCCGCCGTTTCAGTGGACCAACCAGGCCGCTGCTGCGACCGTCACCCGCTCGGCGGGCCAGCTCATCACCTGGAGCGGCGGCTCGCCGGGCACATATGTTGCGATGAGCGGAAGCTCGTCTAACGGGACGATATCCGGCAGTTTCACGTGCCTTGCCCCGCAGTCCGCTCTACAGTTCATCATTCCTGACTTCGTACTGGATACGCTGCCGGCCAGCACCACCATTAGCGGTAACCTGGCAGTGGTAAACACAACGGTTCCCGTGAGTTTCACGGCGACCGGAATCACTTATGGCACCGCGATCGGGGCAGTATCGTACTCCATCAACAATACCTATAAATAGACCTTGTCTTACCGAGCCGTGACCGCATACGTGGGGCAGGGCCGTGCCCTGCCAAATTGAGGCGCGACAGAATGGAGCGCTTTCCTGGCCCTTCCGAATCGCGACCAAGCTGCGCTGGCGCCAAGGGAGCGGCCTAAATGTTCCGGATCGTCTTCCAGCCCCACCCGTGAGGGTGGGGCTTCTTCCAGTTTTCTTCTGAACCGCGGCTTTCTGAACCGCGACAGTCGGAGTGGCACGCTCAAGTTCCCATCGACGCTCAACTCGATGGCAAATCGCGCTTCAGCTCGCTGCGGATTTAATAACCAGATCGAGGCCGCCGGCGTCTGCGAAGGCGCGAAAGTCCCGGTCACGCGTGAGAAGACGAACACCGCTATCGATACAGCTCTGCGCGATTAGCGCGTATTCCAACCGCGCCTTCCGGCGCTGCTTTAACACCTTGGACCGTAACTCGCCCGCCCTTTGCCAATATCCCGGTTCGACCTCCATCAGCGGCAGGTCGGACAAAGTTCTTGCATCCGCCGCGGGAAGCTTCGGGTCGCTCAAGAGCTCCGTGAGCACCGCCGGCGCCATCACCACCTGCCGATCCCGAAGGGCCTGGTCAAGCAACTCCGCATCCTCACCACCGTCGCCTTGGAGGAACGCAATCCAGGTGCTTGTGTCCACCGCGATCATCGATCGAATTTCAGCTCTGCCGCTGTCCGCGAAAAACGAACCTTCCCCCGACGTTGACGCAGACGCGCGTAGGCGTCCGATGCCGCAACCAACTCAAGACCGGCGCGAACCGTCTGGGTGATTCCGGTGCCGCTAGCTCGCTGTGCCTTCGCGAGTAGATCCCGGGGCACTTCGAGGGTAATCTTGCGCGCTGTCTGCATACCATCAGAATACCATACTCCATACCAGCATTGACTATGGTGTGGGGCAGGGCCATGCCCTGCCAATTGTTTTTCCAGCCCCATGCGTAAGCTTGGGGCTACCTTCCATGTTCCGTGGTAGCCCCAAGCTTACGCATGGGGCTGTTTCTCCGCGTCAGCGCCCGAAAATGTACCGCCCGCGCCGCGGATCGGACCCGCCGTGCAGCGCGCCCTCTTTGCTGATAATCACCACCGGCGACGAAGCGTTGCTCCAGTCGCCACCCATCAGCACCTTGTGGCCCAGCGACTCGAGCGCTTTCGCCGTCGCCACCGGCATCCGCCCTTCCAGGCTCACCCGCCCGGGCGTGAATTCATGGAATGCGAAGCTCGCGTAGAAGTGTTCGGTCTGGAACCGCGGCGCCTCCACCGCCTGCTGCGGCGTCATCCCGAATTCGATAATGTTCAGCAGCACTTGCAGCAGCGCCTGGTCCTGATTGTCGCCGCCGGGAGTCGACATGGTCAGGTACAGCTCGCCGTCCTTGGTGACGATCATGGGGCTCAGCGTCACCCGCGGACGCTTGCCCGGCGCCACCTGATTGGCATGGCCCGGCGTCACCACGAACGAATCGGCGCGGATCGAAAGCGGAATTCCAGTGTCGCCCGCGATCACCGACGGCAGCCATGCGCCGCTCGGCGTGGCCGAAAATCCGTTGCCCCAATGATCGATGACGTCGACGCAAGTGGTGTCCTTTGCATCCTGCCGCCCCGATCCACCGGTCGCCGGTGCCGACGCCCCCAGATTGCCGGGTCGGCTTTCCATGGACGCATGCGCCGGATCGATCAGCTTGCGCCGCTCCGCCGCGTACGCTTTCGACAGCAGAATCTCTTCCGGGATCTTGCTGAATTTCGGATCGCCGTAATACCGGTCGCGATCGGCGAACGCCAGCTTCACTGCTTCGAGCACCGTGTGAAGATACTGCGGGCTGTTGTGCCCCATCGATTTCAGATCGTAGCCTTCGAGAATGTTCAGGGCTTCGAGCATCACCGGCCCCTGAGTCCAGAACCCCGGCTTGTGGATGGTGTAACCGCGATACGTGGTCGAACGCGCATCGTCCGTTTCGGCCTTGAAATTCGCCAGATCCGCGTACGTCATCGTGCCGCCGTTCGCTTCGCTGAACGCGGCGATGCGCTTGGCGATGGATCCTTTATAGAAGTAGTCGTGGACCGCTCGAATCTTTGCGGCGCGATCCCCGTGCGCGTTTTTCTCCGCCGCCACCATTTCATGCAGCGTGCGCGCCAGATCCGGGAAACGCACAACCTGCCCGGGCTTGGGCACCGTCCCGTTTGGAAAATAGAATTTCTGCGATGTGGGGAAAAAGCCTAGTATTCGCTGGTTCGCCGTCAGGATTTGTGAAAAAATCTCGGGAATGGGGAAGCCATTGTCCGCGTCCTCCAGGGCCGGTTCCACGACTTTCGCGAACGGCATGGTGCCGTATTTTTCCAGCGCAAGCAGCAGACCGTCCACCAGGCCCGGCGTGATCGCCGCGCGAATTCCCGCGCCCGGAATCGGCGGATACGTCTTGTCTTCCCACGGCTCCGGCTGGCGATGTGTGAAGAATTCCGGCGTGGCCTTCGCGCCCGCCACCCCCACCCCGCTGATCGCGATCACCGGCTTGCCCGCCGGCTTGATCAGCAGCGGCATTTCGCCGCCCAGCCCGATGTGATCCTGCTCGGTTACCGTCGCCGCCAGCACCGCCGCGACCCCCGCATCCACCGCGTTGCCGCCCTGTTCCAGAATGCGATAGCCCGCTTCCACCTCTAATGGATTGCCCGCGCCGATCATGTGGTGCATGGCGCGCACCGCCGGAAACATGGTTCGATCCTGCGGCGCCGCCGGCGCTGCCAGCAACATCAGCAGTCCGAAAGGCGCAACATATCGCGAAATACTCATCTCAATCATCCTCGCATTTTTCTGGAAGGTTCGGTACCGAGCCGTGACCAAAGGGAGCGGCCTAAAATCCGTAATCGCTCGGGAAATCGCGGACAACCCCCACGCGATCGCCATCGCCTCTCTTTTCTCTTATCAGCATTTATCCGCATTTATCAGCGTGAATCTGCGGACAGATTGTTTTCGCGCTCTTGAGCAAGCCTCTCAATTCACCCACGGACCCTTCCCCGATCCCTCCTTCTTTCGCAGATACACCTGAAACTTCCTCTTCGCCCGCGCCAGCTTCCACGCGTTATAGGAACTCCGGATCGACTCGATCGGATCGGCGCCGCGTCCCCGCTTTCGCGGCATTTTCAGGAACACAAACCCGAATGCCATGCCGCCCAGATGCGCGAACGAACTGACCCCGCTGTTGACGTTGAACGAATTGAGGAGTTCGATCGCGCCAAAGATCATCACGAAATACTTCACCTTCATCGGAATGATGAACATGAACAGGATGATGCGGTCCGGCCACAGCACTGCCCACGCCATCAGGATGCCGTAGATCGCTCCTGAAGCGCCGATAGTGGGCAGATTCGGATTGCCGAAAAAATAGTTGAGCACCACCACGCAAAACCCCGCGCCGATCCCGGTGAAAAAATAGTAGCGCAGGAACCGCCGCGTCCCCCAACTCGTCTCCAGATCGGAACCGAACATCCACAACGCCAGCATGTTAAAGAGGATGTGCCAGATCCCACCGTGCAGGAACAGGTAGGTCGCCACCTGCCAGATAAAGAAGCGCTTCACCACGAAGCTCGGGATCAGAGCGCAATAATAGATGAGGTACTGGTTGAGCGAGGGGAAGGCCCATCCCGCCAGAAAGACCGCTACATTACTGATAATCAGCCACTTAATCGCTGGCGGAAGGCCCGGGACATTGAGGTAGGGTCGTGCGTAGGTGCGGTCGCTGTAAGCCATTCGCTTGGGGACTTCCATCGACAGGATAACATTGGTTCTGCGAGAATTTCCCCCTCAACCCCCCACTATCTTGTGGAGCATTGCGTGCGGGCAGATTCGCCCACTTTCGATCGGACGCCGCTTATTGAACAGCGTGCCGCGGGGATTTCCGACCCGGTGCGACGCCTGCGCTACCTGCGCGTCAAAATGTCAGAGCCTGCGCCCGAGCCTCGACTCGCGCCAACGCCTGAAACGCCGCCCGGGCGCGCTAAAAGCACGTGGCGACTCCCCCATCTTGGATGGCTCGCCCTACCCTTGGCGCTGGCGCTCGCATCCGGTTCGAGCTCGAAAAGCGCCGCTGAGACTGCCGCCCGCGAGCGCGGCCTGCTGGTCCCTAGATCTGTATCTCTGTTCCGTCAACCTGTATCCAATGAGACCGGCTCCAATCCGATCCCATTAAGCATGGACAACTCCGCCACCGTCTCCCGCGTCTGGCGCATCGACCAATCCGAATCGACCGAGGTCTACAGCAACGGCCTGCGAGTCGACCTCACCTTTGCCGTTTCCAACCGCCCCCGCGCTAAGTTTCCAATCTTTCCCCTTACCGGCGCGGCGATTGCCGTGAAATCGGGCTCTGCTCCCGTGGGCATCGTCTACCACACCACCGAAAGCCAGCTCACTGAGTTTGAAGAGGATCGCAACCTCCGCCTGAAACAGCTCGGACGCAATCTGTTGGAGGTGATCCGCTCCCAGCGTTCTTATCACTATGTAATCGACCGCTTCGGACGCGTCTTCTCGGTGGTCGCGGAATCGGACGCCGCCAATCACGTCGGCAACTCCGTCTGGGCGGATGCCGAAGGGATCTACGTCAACCTGAACGACAGCTTCCTCGGCGTCGCCTTCGAAGCCCAGAACGGCGCGACCGGCGATGTCACGCCGGCTCAGATCCGCGCGGCGAAGGTCCTGACCGAGATGCTGCGCTCCCGCTACGCGATCGCCGCCGAGGATTGCGTAACGCATGCCCAGGTGTCCGTCAGCCCCAGGAACATGCTGATCGGCGCGCACACCGATTGGGCCGCCAACTTTCCATTCACGGCGTTGGGACTGCCGGACAACTACGCCATTCCGCTCGCCAGCATCTACGCCTACGGCTTCGACTACGACGAAAATTTTCGACGCGCGACTGAGGGACGCTGGAAAGGCCTCGGCCTCGCCCTCGAGCAGGTCGAGCGGCAAGCGGCTGCCGAGCACGTGCCCGTTCCCCGTTATCGCTCCATGCTTCAACACCGTTATAAGGATTTAACCGCCGCCCTCAAACAGCACAGCCCGGAAGATATGTCAGGAGATAAATGAGATGACCACCAACCTCACCAGCCCCGCCCTCGGACTCGACGTCGGCACCAGCCGCATCGTCGTCGCCCAGCGCGCCGATAACGAAATTTCTTACGACTCGCAACTCAACGCCTTCGTGACCATCCCGTTTTCGAAGGTCACCCAAGCCGTACTCGAACGCGAGAAGATTCCCCACACTTCGCTTGCCGGCGACATCGTCGTCCACGGAAATGAGAGCGAAAAATTCGCCGGCCTGCTGAACGCCGAAATGCGCCGGCCAATGTCACAGGGGGTGCTCGACGCCAAGGAGCCCGAAAGCCTGCGCATGATGCGGGAGATCATCACCCACATGCTGGGAACTGGCGATCGGAACCGGCAGAAGCTGTGCTTCACGGTGCCTGCGGCGCCGCTCGGCGCGGAGGGGAGCCTCACTTATCACGAAGCCACGCTGCGGCAAATTCTCGTCGAGCTCGGCTATCAGCCCGTCGTCCTCAGCGAAGGACTGGCGGTGATTTACAGCGAACTCGAAAGCTCCAACTATACTGGCATCGGCATCAGCCTCGGCGGTGGACTCTGCAACGTCTGCCTGGCGTATCTTTCGGTTCCGGTGTTGAGTTTCAGCATCCCTAAAGCCGGCGACTTCATCGATTCGGCCGCCGCCGCCGTCACCGGCGAACGCGCCAATCGCATTCGCCTCACCAAGGAGGATTCGTTCCACTTCAACGGCTTTTTCGCCGACAAACTTCATCAGGTTCTGGGCGTGTATTACGACGACATGATCCGCTCGCTGGTGACGGCTCTTAAAGAGGCGTTCATGCGCACCAAGGATCTGCCGACTTTCAATCGTCCCGTGCCCATGGTGCTGAGCGGCGGCACCGCGCTGCCTCCCGGCTTTCGCGACCGTTTCGAAAAACTGCTCGGCGAGCAGAATTTCCCCATCACCGTCTCCGGCATCCAGCTCGCGCAGAACCCGCTGCACGCGACCGCGAAGGGCGCTCTGGTGTATGCCTTGAGCGATCTTTAGGTATGCCCGGAGCACCGGACAGGCAAGGCGACGGTGTTACAATTCGATGCTGACAGGCTCGATAAACGGACTGCGCGGCCAGGAGAAGTTGAAAATGCGAAGGTATTGGATCTCATTTGATCTCGGCTTCCAGGGAGACTACCAGCCCCTTTACGAGTGGCTTGACCGGAACCAGGCCAAGGAATGCGGAGATAGCGTCGCGACATTTGTCTCCAAGCAAAGCCGCGAGCATATCGCGAAGGAACTTTCAACTCTTCTTAACGGCAAAAAGAAGAGTCCCCGAGTCTACATCGTCAGCATGGAAAAGGGCGGAAAGTTCGTCCTTGGGAAGCGAAAGCCGGCGCCCTGGAAGGGCTACGCTGAAGTCGAATCGGGAAGCGACGAAGAAACATGAAATTCGTGTGCGTTGATGCGTGTTTTCTAATCGGTCTGTACGATCCGAAGGACCAGCATCACGAGGCGGCGACCGCCCACTTTTCACAACTATTTGACCGAAGTCCTAGTCGCATGGTGATCCCTTGGCCGATCTTGTTTGAGACTTTTTCGACTCGGATGGTCAAGAATCGAAGTGCGATGCTCTCGTTGGAAAAGGACTGGGAACGCCTGCGTCAAAGTGATCGCCTCCAACTGATCTCAGACGTGCCCTACCGTGAGCGCGTAGTCCGGGATTGCTTCGATGAGGTTGCGAAGCCCGACCATACGCGAAGAGGCCTGAGCTCGGTGGACCGCATAGTCAGGAATATGCTGGCCGACAGACGGAATAAGATTGATGCTTTCGTGACATTCAACGCGCGCGATTTCAAGGACGTGTGCGGGAAGTTCAGGAGGGAATTGTTCTGCTGAGGCAGCGGCGGCATCGCCGGCCGCGCCAAGGGCCGGCGCAGAAGGAAGAAACTGCAATGAGCAAGAAGACGAGCCAGAGCAAATTGCCAAAGGGATGGGATGAGGCCCGAGTAAAGCGGCTGCTCGCTCACTACGAAGAACAGACCGAAACGGAGGCCGTGGCAGAGGACGAGGCTGCGCTTGAATCCTCCGAGACAGTCATGACAGTTCCCCGGGACCTCGTGCCCAAAGTGCGGGAGCTGATCGCAAAACGCCAGGGCTAGAGCACAGCGGCACGGCGCTGGGCCGCACCGGTCAAGGCTATCGCAATGGATCGTCGGCGCCCCCCGGGATCTCACCTTGTTGGCGGACGGTCCTTAACGCGAACCGAAACAAACGCGCTACCGTTCGACAGCCTTCCTCGGCCTGCCCCCGAGTTTTCCATTCGCTCTCGATGCAGCCTGTTTTCCTTTGCTCCGCGACCGGCCGCCCATCTGGCCCAACCTGGATGCCATCCACGCCTTCGAACCCAGAAAACCCTCTAAGAGACCGGGCACGTAGAGATCTGCATCCACCGCTGGGAAGTGGATGCCAAAACCGGATGGACTGATCTCGATTTCCTTGAGCTGCGAAGGCTCAGCGCCTTCCAGCCCTTCCGCGTCGGCCGGCGAGAAACTCACGATTAAGTTTGAACTGAGATGAACCACGATACGCCCCATCTTGCGATCGTAATGTGCGGAAACTGCCTGTGGAATTCGCGCCTTTAGATCCTTCGCACGCCGGTTCGCTGGTTTGAAATCGTCGCGCGATGCCATGAGTTTCCTCCCATGCCCGGGCGCGCTACGCCAGCCTAGCCTCGCGGCGAATCCCCTCGGCGATCCACATCCGCAATTGCGTTTGGTAGCCAACTGATTTGGTTGCCGCGATCTTTCTGGCCGCGGCAATCTGTTCGGGACCCAATCGAATCGAGATCGGAGCCTTTGCCGCTGCATGGCGTTCCCGAATGGCCTTTGCCAGGGGTTTCGAGAGCTTTGCGACTGCACCCTTGGGCAGTTGATTCCATGCCTTCGCCACGGAGTGCGTCTGAAAATACTCGGCAGCCGCCTCGTCCGAGCGAAACTTCGGGAGAGGCGCTTTTGCCGGTGGGAGTTTTCTCTTCATATGTCCACCTACTTGCGCCGGAACAGGCGCCGTTCACTGTCTTCCATATTGCGGGCTGTGATCACTCGGATCAAACCTTTGCTCAGGCGGCGAAAGACCACAAACGCCAACCGGCCGTCAAGCGTTTCGCCCAAGGCAATGTATAGCTTTTGACGGGTTCGCCGCACCTTGTAGTTACCTGCAAAAACCTCTTCGACCTCTTCGGGGGTGAACTCGTGACGCTCGATATGGAGGACATTGTCATCGTCCCAGTCAAACCCCGAAATGACCACACGCCCAGAGTAGCATGAAGTATATACAAACCGCTACACGCTCAGATGGCAGCATTCCCTTTGGGCATAAGTCAGCGGCCCATGGGCCGATCATCCAGTGGGACTGATCAATCCCGTGGGACTGATCGATGTGGACCTGACCATCCGGGCGGACAAGCGCCAGCGCGAAACGACTACTTCACCTCCGCCGACGGCTTCGCGAATCGAGCGTCCTCCACCGGCGCGTTGTCCTGCACTTCAGCAATCTGAATGGTGAACCGCCCGTTGGGACGCGACAGCGTCCAGCGGTACGGAATCTTCACTCCATCCACTTCCCGGTAATCCGCGTAATCGATCTGTGTCGGGTTCCGGCCGAGCGGAGTATCGGCCAAACGCACCATCCGCATCAGCAGTCCGGATTTCTGGTCGAACCATAGCCGCACCTGCGGATGACCTGGAGCGGTCGCCGTCAGCGACTCGCACATCACACCCGCGATCTCTTCCGGGCGGCCCCGCCGAAGTTGCAGGAAAATTTCCTTCAGCCTCGCCGCCAGAGAAAACTCCGCATCCAGCCCGGCCGCCCACGATTCCGCTGCCGACATTTCGCGCGCCGAACGGCCCTCCGTCCCGAGCCAACCCACGGTTCCATCGAAAGCCGTAATGCTGTGCCCATTAGGATTGGCTGTGATCGAAATGCGCCGGTTGGGGGCCTTCGTGATCACCTCGATGGGTGTCTCATTTCCGCCGGCCAGAATCTTACCCTTCTCGATCCGGCTGGTGATCTTTTTCATCGCGTCGGCGCCGCCAACTGCGGCCACATACTTTGCGACAATCTCATCCGCCGTGGTCGCGGGGCCCGCGTTCGCCGTAGGTGTGGCAGGCCGCGGCATGGGACGCGCGTCAGATTCCAAGACAGCGGGTACCGCCACCGGCCGCGCGCTCCCGCGATGACAGGAATTACAGGTGACCTGGAGCCGTCCGCCGAAGCTGTCCTTATTGATCGCCGTGGTCATCGCCATCATCTGGCGAGCCGTCTTCTTCGCACCCTTGTCGTCGAGTTCGAACTTGCCCTGCACGTGACAGAACTCGCAGTCCACTCCCAGCGACGCCGAGATGAACTGCATCGCAGGCGTCAACTGATCTGCGGGCGTGCCCTTGAGCTGGATGATGTTCTTGAACACCTGCTCGGCGGTCTTGGCATCGGCTCCTTGCGCGCGCAGTTCGCGCGAACCCATTGCGCACATCGCGATCGCGGCGATCGCCGTGAAAACCTTGCGAAATCCTCTTCTCATCCCACGTCGGCTGGTTGCGTTTTGCATGTGATCCTCTTTACCCATTGGATTTTAGCGAATCGTGGTTGCCATTCTGTCACTGCTCCTTGCTCGCATCGGCGCCGTGCAATTGCAGGATCTTCACCTGTAGTTCAAGCTGCCGGATCCGCGCCGCCTGACGCGCGTTCTCCTTACGCAATCGCGTCACTTCATCGCCCCCCGCAGCCGGAGGCTGCGTGTCAGTCCCCGTCGGATTCGCTCCGTTCACCGGATCCGATCCCACGGCCGCTGCCGGCGGACGGCCCAGGTATCGCGACGCTTCCTGCCATCGGGCCCCATCGGGAGTTTCCACCGTCATCCGAACTTCCACGTCGCCCGTTTTTCTCACGTACGTGAAATTTCCGGAAGCGAGCATCTCTCGCGACAACGCCATGGTCTTGGATTCACCGCCGTCCGATACTTCCAGCGATCCGCGCACGGCCTCGCTCACCAGCTTGGCGGAATGGTTCCACTGCACCTGCAACTGACCGTCGCGTTCCACCACCGCGAGCGTGATCGGCTCCGGCGCGGAGGTCTGCATCCACCAGCGCCATCCCACGCCCGCCACGATCAACACCAGCGCTATCCATGCAACCAGCCACGGCCATTTCCGGCGAGGCGGTGCGGGCGGCAGCAGTTGCGGACCTCCATACGTGGGACCCGTGAGCGCGAACGGCGCCGGTTCGCGCCGCTGCGGCGCGGCCCCTCCGGTTGTTCCCGCAGCCGCCCCCGCTCCCGTCTCCGCATCGGCTCGATAAAAGCTCGGAATCTTGCGGACCGGACGTTCGCGCGGGGGACGCTCCGGCGCGCGGTCCAGCACGCCCGCCAGCCGGTCCGGAAAATTGAATTCGAGATAACTCGGCTCGGTCTTCACCGTGCCGTCGGCTTCGCGCACGAAGAATCCCGCGCGCATGCTGCCGCCGCGGCCGGGACGAATCACCAGCGTGATCTGCCACGCCGCCGGGAAAAAGATCGAATAGATTTCCAGATCGGATTCGGTCAGCGCGATCTCGCTGCGCGTGTGCGACAGGAACCAGCCGACCGAAATCAGCCCTTCCAGGTTCGGCTCGTCTTGGTCGCGCACTAGCTGCTCGTTCAGCAGCACGCGATCTTTGTCGGAAAGCAGAAACGCCGGACCGCGCGCGTGCTCGCAGGCGACGGGCCGCATGGCCAGCACCCGCACGGTGCGCCCGTCGCGCGTGCCGTACAAAATCCCGCCGACCTCGATTCCGCCCCGCGAAAGCCGCTGGAATCCCTCCGCGACTTCGTGCCGGAGTTCCTCGATCACCACCAGCGAGTATTCGATCGAAATAGGACTTTCAGCGACGCTCCACGATCCGAACTTGGTGTCGCTCATGCGCGCGCCTTCCCCGCATCCGTGTGCGCCGCGGGTTGGCCCAATGTCCCGTCCCATGTCATCGAGAACCGATCGTGCTCTCGACCCCACCGGCTAATAGACGTGGGCTGCTCGCTGCTCTCCGCCTCGTCGCTTTCGTGCAAATGATAATACAGCGTCACGCCCCCCATTGCGCCGGCAATCATCAGCCCCAGCGCGAGACATGCGACCGTTTTCGCGTTCCATGCCCGCTCATGCGAAACCGCCGACACGGTCCCGGCGACCGTCACCAGCGCCAGTCCCATGGTTAGACTCAGCTTGGTATACCACGGCATAAGATCCAAATGATTCTGTCCGCCCACCTGGCTCCATACCTCCAGAATCGCGAGTTGAGCGACCAGGAATTCGAGCATATATGCCAGGCGCAATAAATTCGGGGACGGCACTAAATTCGGGACCGACACTTAATTATGGAGCTTCCGGTGAACGCGATACTATATTGTACGATTGTACGGCGAAACCGATTGGAACAACATGCAGGACCTCCTCTCCCTTCTGCGGATCCCCAGCATCAGCGCGCTCCCCGAGCACGCGGCCGATGTGCGCCGCGCCGCCGAATTCGTGCGCGATTGGCTGGCTCGCGCCGGTCTCGACAACGCACGGCTAATTGAGGATTCTGGAGGGGCGGATGCGAAAGATGCCCCGCGTGGAAATCCGCTGGTGGCCGCCGAGTCCTTGCGCGCGCCCGGCAAGCCGACCCTTCTGCTCTACGGCCATTACGACGTGCAGCCGCCCGATCCACTCGACGAGTGGGTTTCGCCGCCGTTTGAACCGGCGATTCGCGACGGCAGCATCTATGCGCGCGGCGCGGCCGACGACAAGGGACAGCTCTTTATCCTGATGGAAGCGGTCGCGCGCTCGATTCGCCAGCAGGGAAAAGTGCCGGTGAACGTCAAATTTCTGATCGAGGGCGAAGAGGAAACCAGCGGCGAGCACCTCGACAAATATGTACGATCGAAGCCCGCGGGCCTGGACGCGGATGCGGTTGTGATTTGCGACACCTCCATGTTCGCGCCGGATCTGCCGACCCTGACCACCGGATTGCGCGGCATCGTCTACGGGGAGATTCATGTGCAGGGCCCCCGCACTGATCTGCATTCGGGCGACTACGGCGGCGCTGCTCCCAACGCCATCGAGGCCGCCGCCCAGATCATCGCGACGTTAAAGGATCGCGACGGGCACATCCGCATTCCTGGCATCTACGATCGCGTTCAGAAGCCCGCGCCCGCCGAAATCGCCGCGTGGAACTCCCTGCCGTTCGACGCCGAAGAGTATCGCGAAAAGGAGATCGGTTCCACTGCGCTCACCGGTGAGCCGGAAATTCCTTTGCTCGAACGTATCTGGGCGCGGCCTACTCTGGAGATCCACGGCATCCGCGGCGGATTTACCGCGGAAGGCTCGAAGACCGTAATTCCCGCCAAGGCGGTCGTCAAGATCAGCCTGCGCCTGGTTCCCGATCAGCGTCCCGATGAAGTGGTCAAACAAGTGGAGAGCGCGCTGGCCGCAGCCACGCCGCGCGGCGTCAGCACCTCGTTTAAATTATTAAGCGCCGCCGCGCCCTCCATGGTCGATCCCGACCACCCGTTGATCCGCGCCGCCGCCGAAGCCATGCGCAAAGTATTCGGGCATGAAACCGTGTACGTGCGCTGCGGCGGATCGATTCCAATTGTCGGTTTATTTAAAGAGGCTCTGGGAATCCCCAGCGTGCTCGCCGGTTTCGGACTGCCCGACGATAACATCCACGCGCCCAATGAGAAAATGTCGATCTCGAATTATGAGCGCGGCATCGACGCGATGGTCGAATACTTCAAGCTGGCCGGCGCTTGAAATCGGTGCCCGCTTCGGCGAATTGATGTTGACAACGTATATACACTGGCAACATAATGAATGAGGCGACCAGCGGCGTCGAATTCGATTGGGATGCCCAAAACACGCGGCACCTCAAACGTCATCGCGTGACGCCTGAGGAATTTGAGGAGCTTATGAACGGCGATCCAGTCTATGTGGAATACCAACCGCGGAAAGACGAGCACCGATACAAGGTTCTGGGCGTGACCAAGGCCGGTCGCGTGCTCATTGGAATCTGGATGCCGAGAGAAGGACGCGTTCGGGTCGTTACAGCGTACGCCGCCGGCCGTCTCTACCGCGACCTTTACTGGGGGAGCATTGGATGAAACAGAAGCGCGTAATACCGGCATTTAAATCGGAATCCGATGAGGCCGAATGGTGGTTCAAGAATCGCGGACGGCTGGACAAGGATCTTGTGGAGGCGGCCAAGAAGTCGAAGCGTCTGGACCAGGCGACTCTGAAAGCGCGCCTGGCCGCGTCGAAGTCGCGGGTGGTCTCGATCAGATTGCCGGAGATCGATCTTGAGCTGGCGCGCCGGCAGGCGATCCAGAGGGGTCTGCCGTACCAAACCTATATCAAGTCCGTACTACACCAGGCCCTGCGACAGGCGAAGTAGAGAGCAGACGGTGAGGGGTCGTGGCGAACGGCTTTTCTAATGGAATACGCGGTTTGCTCTTCGCTCACTGCACGCTTTTCGGTGGCATGGATTCTTATCCTTTCAAGCTTGCCGCGGCTTGAAATACGTGCGCGGAAGCGTCGCCGCGCACCATGCCTGCGCCTCGGCGAACACTCGGTAGTCGCGGAAGAAGAACACACTGCCGCGCGAATTCGGCACTGCGCGCGAGTGGTTTGCGTAATAGCTCATGCCCGCACCGTTTCCCATGTGAGTCCCGTTGCGATCACTTCCGTTCTCGACGCTGTGATCGACCCCGTCATCCGCCCCGTGACCCGCGTTGCCTCCATGTGTCCCGTGCAGCACGATGTGCCAATAGTACTCGCGACTCCGCATCTCCCCCACTAGCTCTTCGAAATCGCTTTCGAGATCCGCGACGATCACGCTCGCGCGCTGGTCGCCCAATTCGCGCACGGCCGGCAACGCGTCGCACCCCAGCGCGATCAGGGCGATCCCTTCTGGCCTATCTAGACTGACGAGAGTCTCGACGGCGACGCTTGAGATTCCCGAGACTCCCGAGCCGCCTGAAACTCTCGCAACATGCGACATGCCGCCGTTCCTCCGGGCGATCGCAAGCTCGCCGGCTTCCAGCGCATACACTTCGTAACCGGCGTCGAGCAGCGCCTCGGTCCTCTCCCGATCACTTCCGCCGTCGTTGACCAATATGTTGATCGCCACCCGGGAGGGCACATGCGAGTAAAGTAACGCCATCAGGGCCGCTTCGACGGAGACGTCAGACGGTTCGGTTGCGACGACGGTCCGTCCGGCCAGCGCGTGCAGATTTTCGACGACGTGAATGGAGGCTTCGAGCAGAGCCGCGTTCGTCTCCACCAGCTTGGCGATCCGCAGCTCGCGTTCGAGCACGTCCAGGCGATCGTGAACCGTGCTGGTGAGTGCGTGCCCGCACATCCGCAGCCATTGCTTGGCCCGATCCTTGAGACTCATACGGTGATCAACCATCTTAACGCCAACCCGAGTTCACTCAACATGTGGCGCGGGCCGCCAGGCCTGCTGAGCCGAGAGTCATCTCGGCTTTTCCGCAACTGCGCTACCGCGTATCCACCGCGTAATCCGCGAATGCATCCTCAAACCGCCCGTCCGCCGCGCGCCCCAGTGCGATCGATTCCTCCAGCCACTCGCCGATTCCAGCATCGGAAAACGCCAGGCCCATCCGCGCCGCATTAGCGCGCATTTCCGACTGGATCCGCTCCTCGCCCAGCCGATTCATCGCCGCTTGGATCTCCGCGCCGTCATAGGGGACCGTCTCGCCGATGCCGAAATGCTTTACGAATCGCGCCGCGCACGTATCCTTCCCTCCAATGACGAGCAGGGGAGTCTGCGAAATCGCCGCCGCCAAGGGAATTCGTCCGGGCAGACTCAACGACGCGACCGAATGGTTTTTCTCGGCCGGATCGAATGTTCCTGTCGGGACGATGACGAACGGATACCCGCGCAGCTCCATCGCCAGCCGCTCTTCGGAAACGATGCCGAAAGGCCGGATTCGCGCGCGCCTCAGGTTCTCTTGGGAGAACTCCACGAAGGGGGACCGATGGTTGCCGAACCAATCGATTTCGCGGCCACATGACTCCAGCGCCGCGCATAAACGGTCGAACCAGGATTGGTCCCAGAAACTTCCCAGCAGCGCTCCGCGCCCACTATCCACGACCGGCGGCAATACGCTCCGCGGAATCAGCGCGTCCGGCGCGACGGCGGGCAGCACCGAAAACGGCATCCCATACTTGCGCTCATACGCGCTGCGCAATTCCGGATGCGTGGCCAGGCGCAGCGAAGATTTTTGCAGAAACTCGCGCATCAATTCGTCTGGAATGGCGTCCGGCATGCCATCCGCCGCGACGTTCTGATCGTCCATCACGTACGCGCACAGGCGCGCGCCAAAAGCTTCGTGAATGGCGATGGAGGCCGTCAGCTCATCCACCTGAAACGGAACGCACATTACCCGGCGCACTTTGCGCCCGCGTAGCAGCCGCAAAATATTCCGGAAGCATTCCACCCGGTGCCCTCCCGTTTTCGGCAGGCGAATATTCCAGTCGCCCAAATCGTGATCGCCCCAGTCGTTCTGAAAGCGGATGCAAAATAAATTGCGGCGCGCCTCGCCGTTCGGCTCGAGGATCCGTTTGATCAGCACGCCCGTGCCGTGACGGTCGTTCATCTCGTTGGTGGTGATCAGGACGTCGATCGCAGCCTGGTTCGCATAATCCGTCGCGTAGTCCGATTTCCAGGCGACCAGCGCGGCCAGCTTGGCACGCAGGCGATCGTCGCGCGTCTGGTGGGGCCGGGTGTGGGGCAGGGCCATGCCCGGCCGGTGCGGCAAATTCATAGCATCACTAGCTCCTAGCGCATACCCGCCGACGCGAGTCTCTCCGGCATCAGATCCTCGAAGCGCCGGTCGAACGGCTCCCCCCGGTCGAGCGATTGCCAGATCCATTCGCCCACGCCGGTATCCACAAAACGTCCGGCGGCCACCAGGCCGCGACGCCGCATCGCGAGATTCACCTCCGGCCGAGTAATGTGATCGACCGCATTCTTGAAAGAAGTACGGTCATAACTGGACGTGACGCCGATTGAGAACTGCTCCACAAAATGCGACGCGGCCGTGTCGCGGCCGCCCAACACGATCACCGGGATGTGTGAGGTCGACATCAGATACACCAGCCGGCTGGGCAGGCTGAACTCGGCCATCCACCGGCGATCCTCAAACTGGTCGAGCGTGCCCGACGGCAGCACCGCGAACCACATCGACCGGAGCATCCGGACCAACTCCTCGTCTCCCATGCGAGCGTGCGGAAAAATTCCGTCGGCACGCAAATCCTCCGCGGGGATGGCCAGCGAGTCGCCTCCCGGGTAGGAGAGCGTCACGCCCGAGTTTCGAACCGTGCGCCTCAGCAGCTCCGGCCAGCGTGGGCTCCATAGATTACCGATGACCACGCCGTGCCGCGCATCCGGCGGAGTGACGGGCACGTGCAGTTGCGAGGGAAGCAGCCGCGCCGGCGCCACGGGGGGCAGATAGAAAAAAGGCAGTTCAAACTTTCGCTCGTAGGCCGCGCGCATTTCGGGCGAAATCGCCAGCCGTAGCGACGATCTTTCCAGAAGCTCGCGCATGGCCCCGTCTGCGATACCGCGCACCGCGATATTCTGGTCGTCCATGATGCAGGTGCACATGGAGGCGCCGAAAATCCCGTGAATCGCGATCGCTGTCATCACGTCGTCGGGTTGGTAGGGAACACACACTACCCGTCGGACGGCGATGCCGCGCAGGGCTTGCTCCACTCGCGCGAAAGCGGCGTCCCGTGAATCCGCGCCATGCGCGATTTTCAGGGGAAGGCCGAAATCCTGCCGCCCGCCGTACTGGTCGAGCGAGCGGATCGAGACGATGTTTTCTTCGCCGCCGAACAGCATCTGCAGCAGCACACCGGTGCCGTGGCTGTCGTTGATTTCCACAGGCGTGATGATTACGTCGCAGCCACGCTCCGCGGGCATGCTGGATTCCCTGGCGGAAGCCGTGAGCGTATTCAAACGCCGGATGAGATGATCGATCTTCTGTTGGTCGACGGGCATCGAGACAACCGTACTCTATTATGAAGCGGCGGATGGTAACGTGCAGCGATGGCGCGTCGTTCGCGATTAGGCGCTCCAAGCGCACAGGCTGCTCGCGCCGTGGTGCGCGATGAGGAATGCAGGGCACAGGCCGCTTGCGCCGTGGTGCGCGATGAAAGGGACTAGCGTGAGCGATAACGCCTGAAGGTGAGGAGCGCGGCAGCTCCGATGCCGAACAAAGCGATCGTCGCCGGCTCGGGAACCGACGCCGCGATCTCGTTGATCGTCACCATCGGATTGCCCAAATTGTCGGCGTAATAACTATCCAGAATACCCACGACAAGGTAGTTAGCTCCCGCCGGCACCACCAGCGTAATTCCAGCCCCGGTGGGAATGTAAAAATCGTTGGGGATGGTCGTGTTGACGTAGGCGGGCGCGCTGGGATCCTGGGGACCGCAGGAATACGGGTCCAGGTACGTGTTGTTAGTGACCAGCGGTTGAGGCCCAAGACCGGGTACAGCAACGGTCCCCGTCAAACGGTTGACGCCCGCGCCTCCCACGGTGCAATTTGGCGAAATGTTCGACGCCAGCTCAGTGTTATTCGAGTCGAAAACGCCAGCAAGGTATACTAGGCCCGGCGACCCGCACGGGCCGGAGTAGCATTCACCGCCGCTGACGATGATCTGGATTGTCTCGCCCGCGGTCGCGCCCAAGCTCCCGAGATTGAGGAACAGAGCCGAAACCGGACCGCTCCCGCCCGTCACCGGGTCACCGCCCGAAATGTCGGGAGGGCAGTCGCTGAGAATGCCGCTGGCACAACCCACGTCTTGGGACGACTCGTCTAGGAACGAGGCTTGCGGATTGACCGCGAACGTTCCTAACCCAATCGTAGTAGCTGACGCGCACACTTGAGCGAGCGCCACTAAAACGGCCAGGATAAACACCCGATTCATTATATAAAGCCTCCGACTGCGTTGCTCTTCGAGCGCGCGCCGCCAATCCCTTAGGATAGAGCCAACGCGGCTTGGTACCTGCGCGAAACCCCGCTTGCGAGCTTCTTCCTATCTCGCCCCAAGCATAACATAAAGAATAGGAGGTTAAAAGCCCTTTTGTACTCTTGTTTTCCTCCTAAAACCCAAGGACTTGAGACCTACACCTACTATATAGAGTGGCTGCAGGTGTGAGAGGGCTACTAGTCTGTCGTCGCGAAAAATGGCGTACGAGCTACTAAATAGGTAGTATATCGTCCCAGAGCTCTTTTTAAGAAGGCCCTCCAGGACCTCCTGGCGCACCCGTCGGAGCGCCACTTCCGGATCGGACAAAACCCCTCATTGAATGGGCAAAATCATGGAAGTGCTCGGCTTCCCATTGACAGCGATCGTCAGATTCGCATTGCCTGAGATCGCCATGGCTGGGGTGAGCGTCAGTTTGACGATGGAAACTCCCACCTGTCCGGCGGAAGCGCCCGCGGAATCCGGCGCGGTTTGCGTCGGGCCGCAGGTGACCATGATGGGATCGGCAACCGTGAAATCGGCCGCGGGAGAGGAGGGGAATCCGTCCACCGCGGGTTGCGTGTAGGGTCCGAATCCGGTGCCGTAAATGGTGATCTGCTCGCCCTGGACCGCGGGGCTGTCAAAGTTGACCAGCGATCCGTCGGCATGAAGCGCCAGCACCAGCGGGAGATTCTGAGCGTTGGCCTGAAGGAACATTCCAGGAGCGTCGCGCGTCACCGTGAAGGCGCCGGTCACGTCCGGTAGTCCAGTGTTGTGGACCGAGAGAGTGTAGGTGCCTGCGCCGAGTTCCCACGGAACTTGCGCGCCGATTTGCCCGGGCGACACAAACACCAGCGGGAGCAGAAAATCGCCGACCGTCACCGTGGTGCCGCCGATGGCCTGGGACAGCGGATTGTTACCGCCGATCAGCAGCGCGGGGGCCAAGTTCTGGCCGTAGATCGACATGAGGGAACCCGGCGCAACGCTACCGTCCGGAGTGGGTCCGGTTACGCTCTGGATTCCGGCGGGAGGAATGAAGGGCACCGTGGCAAAATCGGCGACCACCGAATGCGGACTGGTCATCGACAGCGCGCTCGCGTTGGACGTGCCTGCCAGGTCGCCTCCCCAATGCGCGAATTTGAATCCGCCGTTGGCCGCGGCGGAAATCGTCACCACCGTTCCGCTGGGATAGAAGCCATCGGGCGAGGCGGGCGAGAACGTGAATGTTCCCGCGTTAGCGGGATTGGTGGCGGTGGCCAATTGGAACGCCGTCTGATAGCCCGCGGTAAGCGTGAGCGTATTCGAACCATACGTTAAGGTGCGGACGGTGGCGTTCGATCCATCGCTCCAACCAGTGAAGCCGAATTCGGAACCCGGGGACGCTGGAATGGTGGCCGGAATGGTTACCTGCGACGTCGATCCACTGGCTCCATTCAACACGCAGGGCGTCGCGCAGCTGTTGCCGTCGACGGTAAAACTCAATCCTTGCGGGGAACTGTTGATGGTGATTTGGGAGAGCTCGGAGTAATTCGCCGCGACCGAATAATTAAGGGCGGCCGGAACGGTGATGGAGTGCGCCAGGGCGCCCTGATCGGACCATCCGGTGAAAGTGTACATGCGGTTCAAATGCGCCTGCGGGGTTTCGGCGCTCAGTTGATGCGTTTCGCCCTGTCCCCACACGAAATTGTAGTCGAGCCAGTTATCGCGCCCGTCGATCAGCAGCTTCATCCCGCCAGGATTCGACAGGATACTGACCCGCACGCCCGGGATGAAAGCCGCGGTGAGGACGTCCGGCGTGCCGGTGTTGGTCCCGGCGGTGTAGACCGCGTTCTGGCCCATGCCGTTGCTCCATCCGCTAAACACCCAATAGTTTCCGGCGGCATCCATCTGGGGGTTGGGCGCGCCGATGGTATGGTGCGACCCGGGGAGAAAATCGAACTGGCCGTAGCACAGCGGCTTGAATCCCGGCGGCGCCGCGACCGGAAGACGGGTGTAATCGGGACCGCACGCGCCACCCGCGCTGGCCGCGGTTCCCGGGCCCGGCGTGTTGATGGGCGATCCGTCGATCAATACCTGCAAGCCCAGCGGGCTGGTCAGGAAATCCACTTCCTTGGCGAGCGCGAACTGGGGGAGGATAGTGATCGGTCCCGTGAGGGTGAGGCTCGAAAGCGAGGTCTCCTGATTGCTGATGAGCCACGAGTAGAAAACCCAACCTGGATAGGGCACGGCGGCCAGCGTGACGGTGCCCGCGGGTGCAAAGACCTTAGTGCTGTTCTGGTAACACGTCTGATTCACATAGATGACGCCCGCGGGAAGTCCGGTTTGCGGCGGCGTGCCTGGCGGAGGTGCATTACACGGGGCGGTGCCGTCGCCCGATACGGTCGGAAATACGATGTTGACCAGATACGCGACGGTCACTTGAGCGGTGAGGGAAGTAAGCGACGGATCGGCGGTGACCACTACCACCGGACCGGAGGTGGTAGGGAACAGATTTGTGTTGGCCTTCCAGCCGCCGAACGTGAATTCGATATTATCGTTGTCGGCGTTTTGATAGGTGGTGGGATTCAGATTCGGATCGAGCGACAACGGAAACTGAACCACGTGGCTGGAGCCCTGTACCCACTCAAACGTTTGAGTGGAGATAAAGGACGTACCGTCCACGATAAACACAGGGGCGATATAGGTGTCAGTCACGCTAGACCCCGGGCCCTTCGGCGCGGGAGGGGGAAGGTTGGTCCCTATCGTGATACTGGTGAGCGGTTGGGCAACAATGCTTCCGCAAATGATTAAGGCGAATAAAATCAGCCAGGTAATACTTCTCATGAGCCCCTCTCGTATCTCGCGCGGCGCCGAATCGCGGGCGCCGAATAGGACTACTCGACACATAGTCCCAATTGGGTAATCGGCAGCGGCTATGGGAAGCTTTAGCGGGTTATTTGACGCCGAAGGGCACGCTCAGTGGAACGCCTTAGGCGGGTGGGGTTGGGAGTGTTGCTGAGAAGAGAGTAGCGCTGAAAACACTACGCGGGCGCGGTTCCGCCAGACAGCATCAGTATAGTAGGCGCAGCGGAAGCGAACAGGGACACTTCTGGTTTTCTGGCGGTGAGAGCCCGCGGAGCGGACGGCTGCGAAAACGCCTCACCACTAAGCTCGACGGCGAACTGAAGTTCACCGCTGCACGAATTGTTAAATCGCGCGCAACGGCACGAGCGGTGCGTGCGCTTCAATTGTTAAATCGCGCGCAACCGCACGAGCGGTGCGTGCGCTTGATCGCCTGCCCCACATCGTCGAGATTTCTCTAACCGCTCTCTTTCTAAGACCACTCTCTTTCTAAGACCACTCTTTTTCTAAGACCGCTCTCTTTCTAAGACCGCTCCCTTTTTAAGAACCGCTCCCTTTGGTCACGGCTCGTAAGAGCTGAACTGAAGCCGGCTTCACCCCGTCCCAACCCGGAACAGCAGGTTCGTGTTTTTCGCCCGCCACGACGGGGGATCGGTATTTTCGAGACCGACGGCCATCGACAACACAAACACCTTACAACGGCGTTGCCTAGGACGCCTTGCTCAGTGGAACCGGCTCTCTGTCGATCGAGCACCGATCTCTTCGGTTTCAAGATAATCCAGGAATCTTGCGAAGGGGTGTGGACCGAAGTGGGAAGTGGAACAATCGAGGGGAGATAGAGTTGGAAAAAAGTTAGTTATCGCGGTGGTTGGGTCGCGGAAAACCGGGGGACGGCCGCGCGGCGGAGAAAAGCAGATCCCTCGCTGCGCTCGGGATGACGGGGGGTGTGCGCTCGGGATGACGTGGGGTGTGCGCTCGGGATGACGGGGAGGTGCGGTAGGAGTGACGCGTAGTGACGAGGCGCGGAATGGCACGAGATCCCTCGCTTCGCTCGGGATGACGTCGGGCTTCGCTCGGGATGACGTCGGGCTTCGGTCGGGATGACTTGGCTGGCTTGCGATGGGTTGTTGACGGCGTGAAACTCCTGAGCGGCAAGGACATCTCAATTGGTGTGAGTACATCTCACTAAAATAGAAAAGGCGGGAAAACCGCTCGGCCCGCAGGGCAACCCGGTCGCGGCTGTTAAGTCGGAAAGAGAGCCTTCCAGCCTGCTACCAAAATCCGAATGAGGACGTGAATGTTGAAATCTCGAAGTTTGGCGCTTGTCTATTTTCTTTTCTTTTTACGGAACGCGCTCCCTGGGCGCAAGCGCAGCTACGGTCGCGGTTCAAAAAAGCCGGCTAGAGAGCCGGCTTGCCGCCAAGAGTGGCGGCCCCACGTCGACAGTTGCGGTTCAGAAAATCGGGACGCGCTGCCTGACAGTCGCGCCTCGCGTACACAGGCTAAAGCCTGTGCCACCTATGTCGGTCGCGGTTGGAGTACACAGGCTGAAGCCTGTGCCACCTATTTCGGTCGCGATTCAAGAAATTGCGCGCGCCCTGACGGGCGCGCCTCGATGAAATGTCGACATGAATGTCGACACAGCACGCTAAAGCGTGCGCCACGTCAGAACGCGCTCCCTGACGGTCGCGCCTCAAGTACACAGGCTAAAGCCTGTGGCACCTATCTCGGCGCGCTCTTTCTAACGGCAGCCACTCTCGCTGCGCAGGGACCTGCACAGCCGACCAAGCCGGCGAGTGCTTCAGCCGTGGTGCCGAGTGGAGGGATTGTGCAACAATCGCCTCAAGCATTTCAGGGAAGCGCGGCTACGACTATAACGACAGGAGCGGCGAATCCCGTGCCGGTCGCGCTGTCTCTACAGGACGCGATCGATCACGGATTGAAAAACAACCTGGGGCTGCTGGTGAGCGGCACCGCCAGCCAACAGGCGCACGCCGAACGCGTGCGTGCGCTGAGCGCGCTGCTGCCGGTGGTGACGGGCGGGATCTCCGAAACCGAGCAGCAGCTCAATCTAGCTACCTTCGGATTCCATTTCCCGGGCGTACCAAGTGTCGTGGGGCCGTTCCATTACACGGACGCGCGCGCGTCGGCGTCGCAGAGCTTCGATCTGACGTCGATCCGGAACCGCCGTTCCGCGGTTCTGAACGAGCGCGCCGCGCAATTATCGGTGCAGGATGCGCGCGACCTGGTGGTGCAGGCGGTGGCGACGGCCTATCTTCAGATCATCGCGGATCAGGCTCGCATCGACGCGACGCGGGCGCAGGTGACTACGGCCCAGGCGCTTTTCGAACGCGCGCGCGACCAGCATCGCGCCGGGGTTTCGCCCGCTATCGACGAGCTGAGGGCCCAAGTGGAATGGAAGACGCTGCAGCAGCAGTTGATCGCGCAGGAGAACCAGCTCGCCAAAGATAAACTGGCGCTGGGGCGCGTGATCGGATTGCCTCCGGCGCAGGCTTTCTCGATTTCGGACGCCATCCCCTACGCGCCGCTGGAGGGAATCGCTCCGGAGGACGTTCTGAAACGCGCACTGGAATCGCGATCCGATTATAAGAGCGCGGCGATGCAGGTGCGGGCCGCGGAAAGCGCTCGCGAAGCCGCGCGGGCGGAGCGGCTGCCGACGGCCGCTGTGGACGCGGATTATGGAGACCTGGGGACCAGTTTCGCGAATTCGCACGGGACTTTTGCGGTAACCGGGTCGCTCCGATTTAACATTTTCACGGGGGGGCGCACTCGCGCGGATGTGGAGCAGGCCGATGCCGCGATCCAGCAGCGCAAGGATCAACTGGCTGATTTGCAGGGGCAGATCGACGTCGAGATCCGCAACGCTCTGCTGGATCTGAAGACGGCCGCCGATCAGGTAGCAGTGGCGCGCGACAACGTGGATCTGGCCGGCCAGACGCTGGTTCAGGCCCGCGATCGGTTTGTGGCGGGCGTCACCGATAACATCGAAGTAGTGCAGGCGCAGGAATCGGTGGCGAACGCGAATCAAACGCTGATTTCGAGCATCTATTTGCATAATCTCGCTAAAGTTCAATTAGCGCGGGCGGCGGGCATGACGGAAACTAATTTGAAACAGTACATGGGAGGCGGTTCTGGCGGAAAGTAAGACATTAACGGAAGGGGAAAGCAAGACGGCGAGGGAAGCGCGCGAGGAACGGCAGCCGGACGGGAATTACAGCATCCCCCCGCCCAGAGCCAAGACCAGCGCCAAGACCATCGTCATCCGAATTGTGGTGCTTGCGCTGATTGCGATCGCCGCGGTGGAGGGCTACCGGTTCTGGCAGAATCTCCAGCGGTTCGAGTCGACCGACGACGCGCAGGTGGATGGGTCGATTTACACCATCAGCGCGCGCATTACGGGCCATGTTTCCGAAGTCCTGATTCAGGATGAGCAGATCGTAAAGGCCGGCGATGTTCTGGTGCGCCTTGATACGAAGGATTACGATGTCGCGATCGCCAAAGCGCGCGGCGATCTGGCGGACGCGATCGCCACGTATCAAAGCCAGCGCACGGATGTGCCGGTCACGTTGAGTACGACGTCCGGCGCGCTGAATAACGCGAAAGCGTCGCGGCTGGACGCGAGCGCGGCGGTGAGCGGAGCGGAACGGCAGGAAGACGCTGCGCGGGCGCGTCTGGCGACGGCGCAGGCGAACGTTCGCGTGGCCGAAGCTAATTCCCAGAAAGCGGCGGACGACGTGGCGCGGTACAAAATGCTGGTGGATAAAGACGAGATTTCGAAACAGCAATACGATCAGGCGGCTTCGGCGGCGGATGCCGCGCGCGCCACACTCGACGCCCAGCGGGCGTCGGTCAACGAAGCGCAGCAGAATATCTCAGCCGCGGGAAAGACGGTGGAGCAGGCGCGGGCGCGAGTGCTGGAAGCGGATGCGTCGATCGAATCGGCGATGTCGGGTCCGGGGCAGGTGAAGGCGACCGAGGCGAAGGCACAGTCGGCCGAGGCCAAGGTGCAGCAGCAGCGCGCGCTGCTCGACCAGGCCGAGCTGAATCTGCAATACACCACCATCGTCGCGCCGGTGAGCGGAGTGGTCGGCAAGAAAGCGGTGGAGGTCGGCAACAACGTGAGCGCGGGCCAGCAACTGATGGCGATCGTGCCGCTGGACGATATCTGGATCACGGCGAATTTCAAGGAGACCCAGTTGAAGGCGATGCGGGTCGGGCAGCCGGTGAAGGTCGTCGTGGACGCCTACGATCGGAGCTATACGGGCAAGGTTCTGCGCATCGCGGGCGCGAGCGGGGCGAAGTTCAGCCTGCTGCCTCCGGAGAATGCGACGGGAAATTACGTGAAGGTGGTGCAGCGGATTCCGGTGCGGATCGTGCTGGATGCGGGGCAGAACGACGATCACCTGCTGCGGCCGGGGATGTCGGTGACGCCGACGGTCGAGGTGAGGTGAAAAAATAGCCGCGAATGAACGCGAATAAACGGGAATGAAGACGAAAGAAGTTAGTTGGGTGAAAAACTTAAGCCGGCCTGAAAGCCGGCTCGCCGGCAGGGCTGCCGGCCCCACGGCGCGATGAGCGCGTCGTCCACCACGCTTCCTCGGCCGGCGGCGGTCTGGAGGCCCAGTCACAATCCGTGGGCAGTAGCGCTGGTGGTCACCATGGCGACCTTCATGGAGGTGCTGGACACCAGCATTGCCAACGTCGCGCTGCCGCACATCGCCGGGAGCCTTTCGGCCAGCACGGACGAGAGCGCGTGGATTCTCAGCTCCTACCTGGTGGCCAACGCCGTGATCCTGCCGATCAGCGCGTGGCTGGCGACGCGGTTCGGCCGCAAACGGTTTTACATGACGTGCGTGGTGCTGTTCGGGGTGAGCTCGCTCGCCTGCGGATTCGCCACCAGCCTGGGCATGCTGGTGTTCTTCCGCGTGATTCAGGGCCTGGGCGGCGGAGGGCTCGCGCCGAGCGAGCAGGCGATTCTGGTCGACACGGTTCCGGCGCCGAAGCGCGGGATGGCGTTCGCGATTTATGGAATGGCGGTGGTGCTGGCGCCCGCGATCGGTCCGACGCTGGGCGGCTATATCACCGACAACTTCAGTTGGCGCTGGATCTTCTTGATCAACGTGCCCGTGGCTGCGGTTTCGCTGCTGCTGACGTCGCGCATGGTGGAAGATCCGCCGCATCTGGCGGTGATGCGCGCAAAACTCGGGCGCGTCGATTTCACCGGACTGCTGCTGATCGCGGTGGGCGTGGGTGCGGGGCAGGTGGTGCTCGACCGGGGCCAGCGCGAGGACTGGTTCGCGTCGAACTTTATTCTGGCGTTCCAGATCATTTCGTCGGTGTGTATCGTGACCGCGATCTGGTGGGAGCTGCGGCACAGGGATCCGATCATCGACATTCGGCTGTTCAAGAATCGCAACTTTACGATTTCCTGCATTCTGATGTTCATGCTGGGCGCGGCGCTGTTCGGCTCGACGGTGCTGCTGCCGCAACTGGTGCAATCGCTGATGGGGTACACCGCGGAGCAGGCCGGTTTCGTGCTGTCGCCCGGCGCGATCGTGATCATTTTGCTGCTGCCGCTGGTGGGCAGGATGGTGGGCAAAGTAGACGCGCGGTACATGATCGCGGGCGCGTTTCTGGCCGCGGGGATTGGGTTGTATCGCATGACCAACGTCAACCCCGAGATGGATTTCAACACCATCATGATGCTGCGCGTGTATCAGATGGCGGGCGTGGCGTTTCTGTTCGTGCCCATTCAGACCATGACCTATGTGGGCATTCCGCTGGAGAAGAACAACAACGTATCGGGGATGATCAACCTGGCGCGGAATATGGGCGGGAGCATCGGGATCGCTGTGCTGGAAACCGTGCTCGAGCGGCGCGCGGAGTTTCACCAGAACCGGCTTTCAGCGCACATGGGCCAGGGCGATCCGGCGTTTCGGTCGAGCGTCGACGCGATGACGAAGCTGTTCACGCAATCGGGATACGACGCGGCGACGGCGGCGCAGATGGCGTATGCGAAGCTGTACGGGTTGATGCAGGCGCAGGCGTCATGGCTGGCGTATATCGATACAATTTGGATTTACGCGATCGCATGCATGGCGGTGGCTCCGCTGGCGTTTCTGATGAAGAAGCCGAAGCGGGGCGATGGTGGTCCGGGGGCGATGCATTAGGGCGTCTTGCCGCAGATGCACGCCGATGCACGCGGAAAAAGAAGATTTTGGGTTCATCGGCGTCGATCCCATGGATCTGCGTGCGTCACCAGCGGTCACTTCAGCCCAGCGGTCCAGTTGACGACGACGGTGATGGGCGCGGTGGCGGACTGTCCCGCGCGAGTGGGGATGAGGAAGCCCGGAGAAGACGTCAGGTGGCGGGATGGCGATGCATTGGCCGTTTAAAGGACGGTTACTCCACGTGGATTCTGGCGGCGATCGTTCCAGAACGAATTGTCGAACTGACCAAACAGGTCGGGCGGCAGAATCGTCTGTCTTTCCTTAGCATCAACATGACTCCGAACCCGGTGGAGTCCCGGCATATTCAACCGGGCGTCAAATTCCGGCTCGTCATACCCGACATTATTAAAGTCGTGTGTGAACGGCTTCTCGCCCAGAAAATCGTAAAGCTTGCGGATTGTATCCCCTGGTTTTTTCGTGAGCGATTCGTATTGAACCGCGATGAGCCGGTGGGCCTGTTCGCCGAACCACGCCTGCTTGAGAGCGTTCAACGACAAGCCGAGGAAGCCGCTCTTCATGAGGGCTTCCGCGCGTGCGTACACGTGGGGCGCCTCCGGCCCGAACATCTTCGAGGCTTGGAGCGAATTCCGTTGTACGAGGCGCTCAACGCTATCGATGATCCATGCGGGACTTCTAACGCAGCAGATGATCTTTGCATTGGGGACCAACCTCGCGACAGTCGAGATATAGGCGGGCCACACCCGGCTGGTATCGATAACAGTACGGTCGTTCAACTCTGAATAGTAGGCGTCGATGATCGACTTGAGCACTCGGGCTCGCTGCTCGTCGGAGGCGAACAGCGCGGTCTCGCTGAAGCTCATCGCGTTGTAGGCGCTGACAAAGATATCGGACAAAGGGCTCGACATCGCAGCATGGAGCGCCGGATTTTGGCGAAAGATCGCGGCCAGTAGCGTTGACCCGGAGCGAGGGAGGCCTGCTAGAAAATGTATTTTAAGCAGATGAACGAGCTCCTCGGGAATTCAGGCTTCATTTGGCGCCGGCGTCTCAGCTTTCATGCGGGGTCTGGCTCGCTCGCCCTCGGCATCGGTAAGAGCGAAAGCACCGACGAGGAGGGCGGCGCCGCCTATGAGGGAGGCCGTCAGCAGAAGCCGTGATACAGAAGGCAAGAGCAGGCACATGAATCCCAGATTGCGGCAGACCACGTTCCATCCGAGCCGGTCGTTGGTCCCCAGCAGCATGCAGCCGCAACGCGCGGGACGATTTGGCTTGATCAAGGCCACGACGACAGCGCATGTGAAAATTGCGAACACCGCAAGACCCATAATCGAGGCGATCCGTGCGAGGTAGAGGACACACAGACCCACGCCGGTGATCACCTCAGATGCACCGATCAGGAGGGCGAGCTTCCTCAGCGTGGATTGCTCTCGAATCCAACCGTAAGAGTGCAGGGATCGAGTGAATTGATTGAAGAAGCGAAATTTCGCGAGCCCACTAAAGAGAAGTAGGAGCCCCAGGGCTACGCGAAAGGCGCCAACTAAGACGGAATGCATGCGTGGTTGCGGACGGCCGTCAAAACCCCTCGCAACATAGATTGGTGTAACTCTGTACTATGCCGAGGCCGCAGCAGTAACTGGCGGCGTACGCCTTATAAGTTTGGCAACTACGTGGTTGTCCACATGCACCGTACGGCCCGTTGGAGCTCAGCGTACCGAGATAGTAGTAGCCGAGAAGAAGAATTCCGCCGCCAAAAGGCTGGCCACAAGTTGGACAGACGCTAATGTATTGAAATGGACAGCAGCTTCTTTCGGCCGCAGCGCGCCAGGGGAAGAGCGCGAGCATGAGCCAAGCCTTCTCGGCAACGGCGTTGAAGGCTCTTCGGGTTATCGAGTTATGACCTGTTAGGTACACCTGCAATTCCTCGCTGTTTCTTCGTCATTTCGCAGATCGAGCTTAGACGGCGGGCCGCGCGTACCACGCCACCGTACCGGCGCCTGTCACAGTGCCGATTTCGGAATTCAAGCCTACGAGCTTCAGAGGGAGGACGGGGATCCCTCCGTCGTTGAGCGGGAGCTGGATCTGGCCGAGATAGGCCGCACTCGCGCTTGAGTCCATCTGTATCAGGGAAACACCTGCTCTAATGGGCTGCGGGCCGTTGACGATTGCCAGGATACTACCAGCCTGATCTCCTCCGATTGCGGAGACGATTACCACCTTGGAATTGGCGCTCCCGTTCGGGAGAGGCGACGAGGCGTAAAAGTTACGGCTGGCGGTGACTAGATCTGACGATATCGGATGCTCGATCACGGAGCCGGACGCCGCAGATATTACCGCCATAAAAGCGCCATCCCGGGGCGTAACTACTACGTTTCCCGACTGGAGATATTCCACCATAGGAGCGGGCGCCGCGAGCGCCTGAGCTGTAATTCCTCCGATCTTCTTAGTAAAGGCGGACTCAAGCGTCCAAATCTCGCCCCGCCCCTGGGTGGCTTTGAAAAACGTGGAGTCTCCGGCGTAGCGCAGATTGGCAACCTGACTCTCGGGCCCGAGGTCGCTTAATTTACCCGTCTGCGGGTCGAGCAGCAGCACGGCGGACGCCACGAGGGTTTGGGCGTGGCCGAGGTAACCGGATGCAAAAATCGCGATCAAGCCGCCATACGTACCCAATCTGAAGTAGCGCCCTTCAGGAAGAGGGTAGCTCCAAAGCCTCTCGCCGCCGGAAGTTGTGGCCGTTGCTGTCGCCGCCAAGTTTGAGGCCGGTGCGCCCGGCCCGCTGGTGAAGAGGGACAGGAAGTTTCTTCCGTCGAAAATCACATCCCGACAGACGGGCTGCCCGGAACTAGAAGAGCTGTCAAAGAGCTGAAACGTCCTGGTGGCGGAGAGCACCGGCGCGGTTTGTGCCAGAGCATCGGTTTTGGCGAGGGCAGCAGCACCAACTACCGCCGCACTTCCGTAAACGAAATCGCGTCGTTTCATTACTACCTCCAACGCGGAATTTCCAAAATAACGGAGCGTTACTATAATATCCCCCCAGTGAGCATCTGTCAAGAATTTTAATTAAAATTTTATAGCGGCCGAATTTCGGGAATATTTTACGCAGTACGGGCCGGAGCGCCGCGGGAAGATGCGCCTGTGCGATGCGGGTTAAATGATTGCAGTCGCGGCAGTGATGCCCGTTGTGCAAGCCCGGCAGATAAAACGCGAACGCGCGAAGCGATCCTTTCGTCTCGTTCAGGCGCTAATAACCGATCCTAACGCCCATCCGCAATGTATCGCTGAAGTTACGCGAATTCCTTGGGAGCGGGGGTTTGTTGGATGCCGACGCGTCCGGCTTCAATCGTGGCGACGAAATAATTTTCGCCGCGCATGGGACAGCCCGCCAGACGTCGCAGCATGGCCAGTTGGCCGGTGTGCGTCAAGGCATCGGCGACGGGTCCCTGAAAAAGTTGTTCGGCGGATGCGTGCAGCGGCTCATTTGAGGCGAGATAGGCATCGAAAGCAGCCAGCGCCGCGAAGAATCGGTCCACTTCGCGATCCCACGGCAGGGCCGAAGAATCGCGCCAGGTCTCCTGGCCGCGCGCGGTCGAAAGCGCCCAATCGAACAGATCGCCCATGTGCGCCAGGATCTTGAGAGGGGTGCGGCCCGCGCCTTGGAATTCGGCGAATTCGGGCGGCGCGCCTCGTAACGGTTTCGCCGCTCGATAGGCGACGGTGGCCAGGGTGTGTCGAAGCAGGTCTCGTTTGAGGTCGGTCATTTTTATTATTGGCAGGGCACGGCCCTGCCCCACGTCATTTTATTATTGGCAGCCGCAGGATCGCCTGGATCGCGGCTTCAGAAACACGCGCGCCCTGACGGGCGCGCCTCAAGAACGGTCGCGGTTCAGAAAACACGCGTCATTTCCCAATCCAGAGTTCTGGAAATTCTTTTTTCAAATTTCGCAGCTTGGGCATGTCGTTGAATACGATGTAGGGTTGATTGGGATTGTGCTCGAGGTAGTGCTGGTGATACGCCTCCGCCGGATAGAATCCGTTGTTGAGGGGAGTGAGTTGCGTGACGATCTTGCGCTTGAACGCCTTGGCGTCGTTCAACTGCTGGATATAGGCGGCGGCGACGCGTTTCTGCTCGTCATTCAAGTAGAAAATCGCCGAACGATACTGCGTGCCGTCGTCGGGACCCTGGCGATTCAGCTCGGTGGGGTCGTGCGCGACCGAAAAAAATGCCTGTAAAAGTTTTCCGAAGGTCACCTGGGATGGATCGTAGGTGATCTTAACCGATTCGGCGTGCCCGGTCTCGCCGGTGCTGACGATTTCATAATGAGCCGTCAATTTGCTGCCGCCGGCGAATCCGGAGACGGCTTCCTTCACGCCCTTTACATGATCGAACACGGCTTCGACGCCCCAGAAACATCCGCCCGCGAATACGGCGGTGGCAGTCTGCGCGCCGGCCGATGGCGCGATGTCCGCGGCCGGGGGCGGAAGCGCGGCGGCTTGAGCGCAGGCGGTCACCAGGGCGAACGAAATCAGTACTGCGGCCAAGGCGGTGTGTTGCGGAATGGTGGAGCGTTGCGGACGAACGTTAGAGTGATGACGCGTGGGCATGGGGATACCTCTGCTTTTATTTTACCCGGAACGCACTCGCTTACGGCCGCGATAACGAGCGCTCCATACTGTCGCGCCTCAGGTGTGCCGGCCCCCACCCTTACGGGTGTGGCTGGAAGGCCGGAACGCGCTCCCTGGCGCTCGCGCTTCAAGAAATGTCGACACGAGTGTCGACACTGCAAGCGTTGTTAAATCGCGCACAACGGCACGAGCGGCCTGTGCGCTTAAAGCTTGCGCCACGGTGCCGTCGCGCCTCAATGAAGGTCGCGACGTGCGAGTCGAGCAAAGCAAGAGTGCGCTCCATTCTGGAGCGCGTGTAGGCCGCTCCCTCTGGTCACGGCTCTGACGACGGTCGCGCCTCACCGGGCGGCTGCGGATCACAAGCTTACTTCTTCCAGGGGAACGGCGATCGCATTCGCCGGCTGGAGCTGCCGAAGCGCCCAAACGGCCGCGGCGCGATGCGCGTCATCGCCTTCGAGGGCGAGTCTCCGGATCTGCTCGCAACTGGATTGGTCGCCGCGCTGGCACAATCCGAGCAGCGCGGTCACTGCGACACGATGATGCGGATCCGTGGCTGCTTCTCGCAGCAGCACCTCGATCTGAGGTCCGTCTTGGAGTGCAATCCCGTCGATGAGGTTGGCACGGACGCGAGGATCGGCGTCCTTTAAAACCGTTTCCGCCCAATCGGCATTCCGGCTGGCTCGTGCGATGAGCTTGGCGGCCTTCGATCGCAGTTGCTTCTGGGGAAGTTTCAGAAATTTCATCAGCGGCATTACCAGCCGGCGGCAGTCGGAAATTTCGTCGATGACTTCGAGCACGTGCGCGATCTCGGTTTCCGGAACTCCCGCAGGCCACGCCCGGGGCGGACCGGTCAGCCGGGTCATTAACTTGTCGTCCAGGCGGTCGTCGAGTTTCGCGGCCGCGCGCGCCAGGCGGACCGCGTCGGGAAGCGCCAGGATTTGCGGACCGGAAACCGCGCCGGCCACCAGTCCGGATTCCATCAACGGCGCGGACACGGGTCCTGGACGACCGGCAGCCGCGTCTTTTTCGACCGCTTCCACCACGAACGGAAAGAACGGAGGAATTTCTCCAGGCCCCAAGAGGGCCTCCACGCGCGTGCGGGCATAGCGCGACAGGCCACCCAACAACGCTTGCCAGATTTCGTCGTTTGAAAGACTCGCGGCCATGAGGGGAACCTCTCGGGGGACTTAACGGCAATCGGCGCGAAAGTTTGAGCCTTTCCGGTGGGGACCCAGGTCGCCCGCCGCATGCCAGCAGTATGAAGATGCGTGTTTCGCGCGTTTAAGGATGCCCGCTCTGACGAGCGGGGCTTGACATGTTGCGTTGCGGGCGGGGCGTGACGCGCTAATGTCGTTAGATAGTGCTTCGAGAAATAGCGCTCCCTGACGGTCGCGGTTCAGAAAATCTCTGGCAGGCGACGAGATCGCCTGCCCCACCAAAATAAGAATGCGGGACATGGTGATGCGACGAATCCACGTCCGGTTGCTGGCCGGCTCGACCATCTTTCTGAGTTCGTTCCTGCTGTTTTCCATCCAGCCGATGTTCGCCAAGATGATTCTGCCGTGGTTCGGCGGTTCCGCCGCGGTGTGGACCACGTGCCTGGTGTTCTTTCAAACCGGATTACTTGCCGGATATTCCTATGCGTGGCTGGCGGTCAAGCGGCTGCGTCCGCGTCGTCAGGCGATGGCGCACACGGCGCTGCTGGTGGTGGCGATCGCTTTATTGCCGGTGGAAGCGGGTCCGCAATGGCGGCCGGCGCCGGATTCGCTGGTGGCTCCGGCAATTCGAATTCTGGCGATGCTCGCGGCGGTATTGGGATTGCCTTACGTTCTGCTATCGACCACCGGCCCGCTGCTGCAAAGCTGGTACGCGCGCGCGGGCCGTCAGGGGTCTGCGTCGCAACCCTATCGGCTGTTCGCCGTGTCGAACGCGGGCGCGCTGATCGCGCTGATGGCTTACCCGCTGTGGATCGAGCCGCGCTTATCGGTACACGTTCAGGAGCGGCTGTGGTCTATCGGATTCGTGATTTTCGCGGTGCTGTGCGCGATGACTGCGTGGATGGCGGCGACTCCCCGGCAGGCGACAAGATCGCCTGCCCCACCAAATATGCAGGCGACGGGATCGCCTGCCCCACCAAATATGCAGGCGACCAGATCGCCTGCCCCACCAGACGTGCAGGCGACCAGATCGCCCGCCCCACTCCAACTCTTGGAATGGATCGCGCTCGCCGCCGTGGGCTCCATGTTGCTGCTGGCCACCACCAATCAGCTCACGCAAAACGTTGCGCCGGTGCCGCTGTTGTGGATCGTTCCGCTGGCAATCTACCTGCTCACGTTCATTCTGACTTTTGAAAGCTCGCGATGGTACCGGCGGGATGCGTTGCTGCGCTTGCTCGCGGTGGCGCTGGCGTCGGTCGCCTACGCGATTTACGACATTCAATTGAGCGACGCGATGGCCGTCTCCATACCGCTGTTCTGCGCGGCCCTATTCCTGGGCTGCATGTTTTGCCACGGCGAGCTCAATCGGAGGAAACCCGGCGCCGAACACATCACGTCCTTCTATTTGACGATTGCGCTCGGCGGGGCGGTGGGTGCGGTATCGGTGGGGTTGATCGCGCCCGTGATTTTCTCAGGGACCTATGAACTGCCGGCGGCGATGCTGGCGCTGGCGGGGCTGGTGCTGTGGATGAATCGAAATGCAGAGACTTCCCGCGATGGAGGATGGGCGCAGCGGTTGCTGTGGCTGGGCGTGACCGCGGCCATGGCGCTGATGGTCGAGACCCAGGTCCAGGCCTATCATCGGGGAGCGGTGGAACTGGAGCGCAGCTTCTACGGATCGCTGCGCGTGGTGGATTCAGGCGGCGTGCGAACGCTGTATCACGGGACGGTGGAGCACGGCTCGCAGTTTCTGGATGCGGGCGCGCGCATGGCGCCCACCACCTACTACGGCAGGACATCCGGCGTGGGAATCGCACTGCGGTATGCGCTCGAAAAGGTCATCCCGGATGAGATCGCGCCACATAAGACCGCGACGGGGAAAATCGGGAAACGCGTGGGCGTGATCGGGCTCGGCGCTGGAACGCTGGCCGCCTACGGGCGCGCCGGCGACGAGTTTCATTTTTACGAAATCAATCCGCAGGTGGTGGGGATCGCTCGCCGCCAGTTTACTTATCTGGACGGCAGCCCAGCTAGAATTGAGATTACGCTGGGCGACGCGCGCTTGTCACTTGAATCCGAGGCAGCCGGGGAATCCGAGGCAGCCGGGGAATCCGAGGCCGAATCCAGTGGAGCGGAGAAATTTGACGTGTTAGTTGTGGACGCTTTTTCGGGAGATGCGATTCCGGTGCACTTGTTGACGAAAGAGGCTTTCGCGCTGTATCTCGGGCGCCTGAAACCGTCGGGGCTCCTGGCGATCCATGTCTCCAATCAATATCTGGATCTCGCGCCGGTGGTGGGACAACTGGCTGCGCTGCACGATCTACCCGCGATCGAAATTCGCAGCGCGAAGGATGAATCGTCACGGACCTTAGAGGCGGTGTGGGTATTGATGACGCGCGATCGCAACTTTTTCCGGTCGCCGGAGATTGTACACCCAGGTAACGGAAACCGCGTTCTATCAGTGCCACTCCCTATAACGCTGCGTGTCTGGACCGACGATTACAACAATTTATTGCAAGTGATGCGATGGATGCCAAACCAATGAAACTCATTTACGTGCTTTTCTTATCGTTATTGTTCGCCTCAGCGGGAATGGCGCAAAGAGCCCAGCGCTACGCTCTGATCCTGGAGGATGAGCCGGTGGCGATGCGATTCGCGGAAGGCTCGGCTACCCCCGGCGGCATGCAATCGGCGGCGGCAGCGGATTACCGCCGCCAGCTCGAAACCAAGCATGACGACTTGCGGAGCGAGCTGCGGTCGAGAAATTTCACCATTACCGGTTCGGTGACAACCACGCTCAACGCGGTGTTTGTCCTGGCGCCGCCCAGCCGGCTCGCGGAACTCCAAGGGCTTGCGGGCGTTATCGCGGTGACGCCCCTGCGGGCCTACAAGCGTCAAATGAATCGCGCACTGGCCCTGCTGGATGCGAGCACCGCGTGGAGCGCGGTGGGTGGAGTGTCGAACGCGGGCGCGGGCATCAAGATCGCGATCATCGACGGAGGGGTCGATCAGACGCACGCGTCGTTTCAGGATGCATCGCTGTCGAAGCCCGCCGGGTTTCCCAAGTGCGGCACGCCCAGCGACTGCACCGGGTTCACCAATAACAAAGTGATCGTGGCGCGGAGTTATGTGAGTATGCTGGCGGCGCCCAGCAATCCCCAGAGTCCCGCGGTGGATTCGCGCCCCGACGATCTCTCGGCTCGCGATCACGACGGACATGGGACCGCCGTCGCGTCGGTGGCGGCCGGGAACACCGCCACCGGTCTGGTCACCTTTAACGGCATGGCTCCGAAAGCGTATCTGGGCAGCTATAAGATTTTCGGGTCGCCTGGCGTGAACGATGAAACTTATGACGATGTCATTATCCAGGCGCTGGACGATGCCATCAGCGACGGCATGGATGTGATTTCGGTTTCGCTCGGCGGCGAAGCTTACTCGGGGCCGCTGGATACGGGCGCGGCCTGCGGACTGGCTGCCGGCGCGCCCTGCGATGCGGTCGCCATGGCGTTCGAAAATGCGGCGAAAGCGGGAGCGGTGATTGTGGTTTCGGCTGGAAACGATGGCTACAACGGCTACAATTACCCGGTCTTCAATACCGTCGAAAGTCCGGCGGACGCGCCGGACGTCATCGCCGTGGGCGCCTCTTCCAACTCGCATTATTTCCTCGAAACCGTCCGGGTCCCCGGCAACGTGGCCTCCAATCTACAGAACATCCCAGGCCAGACCGGCACGGCCAACACGTTTTATCCCGGCGCGTTTTCGTTGCCGCTGCTGGATGTCACCCAGATCGGCGATAACGGGTTGTTTTGCAATTCCAATCTCTCCGGCAACGCGCTGTACGGATACTTCCTGCTGATCGAGCGCGGCACGTGCAGTTATGAAACCAAGGTGCAGAACGCGGAAAACGCGGGAGCGTTCGGTGTCATCATTTATATGAATACCAGCGGAGCGCCCATCGCTCCCAGCGACGGACTGAACGATCCCAACCTGATTCCGTTCATTGTCATCAGTAATGCCAACGGTGTGGCGCTCAAGAACTACGTGGATGCGAATCCGCTGTCGCTGGTCACCCTTGACTCAGCCGGATCGGAGCAAATCGACAACGTGGACGCGGATGAGCTGGCCGGATTCTCATCGCTGGGCCCGTCCATCGGCAGTGCCGCGATAATCAAGCCCGATCTGGTTGCAGTGGGAGGCTCCGGCACCTCCGGCGGCGGCTCGATTTACACCGCGGCGGGGACCTACGATCCGCAGGGCTCGGTGTACAGTTCCACGGGATTCGCCGCCGCGGACGGGACCAGCTTTTCCGCGCCGTTAGTGGCGGGGGCAGCCGCGATGGTGAAACAGCACCACCCCACCTGGGCATCCGCGCAAATCCGGTCCGCGATCGTCAACAATGCGGTGCAGGCGGTTTCCACCGACGACGGTTCGATCGGGAGTTTTCTGAGCGTCGATATCCAATCCTTCGGCGCGGGACTTCTGGACGCCGGCACCGCGGTCAACGCCACGGTTACAGCGAGCCCGGTCTCGCTCTCGTTCGGCATTCTCTCGAAGCTTCCGCAGACCATGCCGATCCAGCTCACCAATAACGGAACGGCTGCCGTGACGCTCGCGATCTCGACTCTGGCGAGCTTAACGCTCGGCGGCGCGACCGTCGCCTTCGATAAGACCAGTGTTCCGCTGGCGGCGGGCGCTTCTGCCACGGTGAACGTCATGCTCTCCGGGACGCTGCCCGCGCCCAGCGAGTACTCGGCTTTCGTTCAGATTCAAGGCACCGGCGTCAGCATGCTGGTTCCTTATATGTACATCGTGCCGGACGGAATTCCCTATAATCTGTTCCCATATGCAGGTTCCTTTGACGGCCTGACCGGGCAGGCGGTGGATCCCAGCATTCTCGCGATCAAGCTGACTGACGATTATGGAGCGCCGATCGCCGGAGCGGCCGTCACTTTCACGGCGACCGATGGCGGAAGTATCCAGAACCCGCAGGCGACCACCAATCAATACGGGATCGCCACGGCGCAGGCGGTGCTCGGACCGCAGCCGGGCGGCGGCACGGGTGGAACCTATACCTATGCCGTGGACGTCGGAGGGATGGAGGCGGATTTCTTCGGGTTTGCGCGCGCACAGCCCACCATTACCGCGGTGGAGAACGCCGCCAGCTTGAACACTGCCGCGCCGGTCGCGCCGGGATCCTACATCACCATCCGGGGCACGGGGCTGTGCGATTACACCGATCAAACTTTTACGGCTCGGCTGCCGCTGTCGATCGACACGTGCATCGTCAGCTTCGACGTGCCCTCCGCCGGCATCAGCGTGCCGGGGCATCTGAGCTACGCAAGCCCGAATCAGATCAACGTGCAGGTTCCGTGGGAATTGGCGGGACAAAAAACCGCGCAGATGAAAGTGACCGTCGACTTCACCTACGGAAATGTCTTCACCGTTCCCGTCGCGCTGTCCTCGCCTGCATTTTTTGAGATCGCTCCGGGTGAGGTCGCAGCCGAGGATTTGAGCTATACGGTGATCACGCCGTCGCATCCCGCGGTCCACGGTAATGTCGTCACGCTCTACGCCAACGGACTGGGGCCGGTGAGCAATCAGCCGGCGAGCGGCGATCCGTCGCCGGGCGCGCCGAGCCTGGCGCAGACCACCACAACACCGGTGGTCATGTTCGGCACCACGCCGGCGACCTCGGTGTTGTTCAGCGGATTGACGCCGGGAATCGCGGGGCTGTACCAGATCAATGTGACCGTTCCCTCTACGCTCGCGCCGGGCAATTACCCGCTCACCGTCGCGATCGGCGGGGTGACCTCGAAAGCTTCGGGGATTCAGGTTCAGTAAGAGTTCCCATTCACTGTGGCGCGGGCCGCCATGTGGGGCCGGCAGTCATGCCGGCGAGCCGGTCTCGGGACCGGCTTATCTTTTGGATTCAGTTGAAGCCGGCCAGAAAGCCGGCTCGCCGGCATGACTGCCGGCCCCACATTGCAGGCCAGGCCAGGCCCGCGCCCCGTCGACCGCTTTCCTGCATCCCGATTGGGCCCGGATTCATCTAGGATAGGACCATGAAGCTCACAACGGTTCTATTGGTTGTGTTGGTTGTGTCCTGCGCGGCGCCCCTAATGTCCGCGCAAGCGGTCACATTGTCCGCGCAAGCGCTAGGGGGAACCTGGCAGGCGACCGTCAAAGTCAACGGCCTCGACATCCCCTTCCGCATCGAATTCGGCGGGAGCGATTCCACCCCTCAAGCCACCTTCTTCAATGGCGACGAGCGATTCCTCTCCACCAGCGGCAAGCGCGAGGGCGGCTCGCTCGAAATCAATTGGGAATACTTGGCTGCAACCCTCAAGGCGACGTTGAAAGACGGCGAACTCGACGGCCAATACAGCCGCGCGCGCGGCACGCCGTATCCATTTCACGCGCGGCCCGCGAAGACCGTTGTCGCGCAAGTAATTTTGCCTGGAGTTGCGCCGGTGCCGGCTCCTCGCATCGAGGGCGTGTGGGAGATCCACGGGATCTCGAGCGGTAAAGGCGAACAGGCGTGGCGGTTGATCGTCCGGCAAAACGGCAGCGAAGCTTCCGCGGCGATCCTCCGCGTGGACGGCGATACCGGCACGCTGACCGGCTCCTTTCACGACGGCAAATTTACCTTGAGCCATTTTTCGGGCATGCGCCCCGCGCTGCTCGAAATCACTCCGGCCGCCGACGGCACGCTGAACCTGGTGCTCAACGGCAGGAATAAATTGATCGCGATGAGCCCGGCTGTGGCCCGCGCCAAAGGCCTTCCCGAACCCGACGACCCTTCAAAACACACCGGCGTCAAGGATGCATCCGAGCCGTTCCGCTTCAGCTTTCCGGATCTGAACGGCAAGCTGGTCAGCAACACCGATCCGCGCTTCAAAGGCAAAGTGGTACTCGTGAACATCACTGGGAGCTGGTGCCCCAACTGCCACGACGAAGCGCCGTTTCTGGCCGAAATGTACCGCAAGTATCGGGCGCAAGGCCTGGAGATTGTCGCGCTGTCATTCGAGGAAGCCGATCAGTTGAAGGACCCCACGCGGCTGCGCGCTTTCCTGGCTCGATACGGAATCGAGTACACGGTTCTGCTCGGCGGCACGACCGATGAGGCGCCCGCCAAACTCTCGCAGGCATTGAATTGGGACGCCTGGCCGACCACGTTTTTCCTCGGCCGCGATGGCCGCGTACGCAAGGTGCATACCGGTTTCCCCAGCAAGGCCTCGGGCGATCTCTACACCCAGGCCACGCACGAGTTCACCGAACAGGTGGAGCGCCTGCTGGCCGAAGTCGACTGTCATTGCGCTGAGTAGTCGCCGTCTAATGATCGCCGTCGTCGGCAGCGCTAATATCGACCTCACCGTTTTCACCGACAACTTTCCGCGCCCCGGCGAAACTATTTTCGGCCGCGGATTCAATCTCGGATTCGGCGGAAAGGGCGCTAATCAGGCGGTAGCCGCGCGGCTGTGCGGAGCCGATGTGTCGATGGTCGCGCGTGTCGGCGTCGATTTGTTCAGTGAAGCCACCATCCGTAATTTCCGGACCTTCGGCGTCGAAACCTCTCACGTAATGGTGACGCCCGGCGCGTCCACGGGCGTCGCGCCGATTTTTGTCGATAGCGCCGGCCAGAATCGGATCATCGTTGTGAAAGGCGCGAACGATCTGCTCTCGCCCGCCGACATCGATGCCGCGTCCGGCTTGCTCTCCCGCGCGCAAACTATTGTCTTGCAGCTCGAGGTTCCCGTCGAGACGGTGTATCACACACTCCGTTTCGCACGCGCGCGCGGAATCCGGACGATCCTGAATCCTGCGCCCGGTCAGCCGCTGGACCTGACCGCCATCGCGCATGCCGATTACGTGATTCCGAACGAGACCGAGGCCGAAGCGCTCAGCGGCGTTCCGGTTCGCGACTTGGCGAGCGCTCGCGAGTGCGCGGGGCTTCTGCTTGCGGGGGGATTGCGTCGCGTGATCGTCACGCTGGGCGAGAACGGCGCGCTCCTCGCGGGGCCGGAAAGCATATCCCACATTGCGGCGTTCAAGGTCCAGCCGGTCGACACCACCGGCGCCGGCGATGCTTTCATCGGGAGCCTGGCGCGATTTCTTTCGAGCGGATGCGAGGAGCTGGAAGCGATCTCACGCGCCAATCTGTACGCCGCGCTTTCGACGCTTTCCGCGGGCACCCAGAAATCCTTCGTCACGCTGGAGCGATTCGAAACTGAGTGGGCCGCCCGGCATTAGACGGCCGCGTCATTCTTCTGAACCGCGTAAGGAGCGGCACGCTCGATCTCCTCCCGACGCTCAACTTTCTTCCGCGCCGCGACCAAAGGGAGCGGTTAAACGATCAGCATCGCATCATCCTAACGCTCAATGCGTTCCCAAATGAAACGGATTGAAGTTGCTCTTATAATCGAACGCATCGAGGCCCTCCGACCGCTTCAGAAATCCGACCACCGCATACGTCACCGGCGTCGCCACCACTTCGTAGATGACCTTACCGATATACGCCGTTACTGCCAGGTTGGCCAGAGTCGACCAGGACGCCGTGCCGCTGAACCCGATGACCACCAGCACCGTCGTGTCGACGAATTGTCCCGTCAACGTGGAGCCGACCGTTCTGGTCCACAGCATCCTTCCGCCAGTCCATAACTTCATCTTCGCGAGCGTAAAAGAGTTGGTGAACTCGCCGCACCAGTAGGCCACCAGGCTGGCGATGATGAGCCGCGGAATCTGGTAGAAGACCGTCGCGAACGCCGCCTGGTTGTGCCAATCCGGCGCGGGCGGAAGCCACACCGTAATCAGTCCCATCACCGCCATCAGTCCGTTCGCGAAAAAGCCGAGCCAGATCGCGCGCCGCGACGCCGAATAGCCGTACACTTCCGTGAACACGTCGCCAAAAATATAGGTGATGGGGAACAGCAGTTGCGCTCCGCTGATATTCCGCCCGGCGATCACGCAGATCTTTTGTCCCACCAGGTTCGAGACCAGGAGAACCACGACGAAGATGCTGAGCAGGAGATCGAAGTGTTTGTAGGTACGCAGGTCGCGTGCTTGTACGGCGATGGGCGTGGCGGGAACGTTCGGGTCGTGTGAAAGCATGAGCAGTTATCTTAGACGATTTTCCAGCCCCACCCGTGAGGGTGCGGGCTAATTGTCCGCGGTTCAAACCCGTCGCTTGAGGCGCGACAGAATGGAGCGTTCGTTTTTTCAAACGCCGCCCGTGAGGGCGGTGATGTCATACGGTGACGCCCGATTAGCGCGGCGGCGGGATTATCGGCGGCCGCGTCCGCGGCGTTGGGCGCTCCGGCACATCGCGGAACTGCCGAGGCGGCGCGGTATCCAGCGCATGCCCCGGCCTTCCGAGCAGAGGCTCCAACGTCCGCAACACCGTCCCCGCGACGATCTCCGCGCCCGGCGCCGTGGGATGAATACCATCCGGCTGGAAATATCGCAAATCCTTGGTAACGATATCGGACAGCAGGAACGGAATCAGCGGGACGCGATACTGCGCCGCCAGGTCCTTGTAGATTTTCTCGAATCCCTGAATGTAATCGGGCCCGTAATTCGGCGGCAAGCTCATCCCCGCCAGCACCACTTTCGCGCCGGCCTTCTGAAACGCCGCGATCATCCGCTCCAGATTCTGCCGAGTGCTCGCAAGCGGCATGCCGCGCAGCCCGTCGTTTCCGCCGAGCTCGAGAATCACAATCCCGGGGTTGAGCGATGTCGCCGAATCGACGCGCGCGACGCCGCCTTCCGTGGTGTCGCCGCTGATGCCGAGATTCACCACGCGCCACGGGTATCCCGCCGCATCGAGTTTCTTCTGCAAGGAATCGGGAAAGCTCTTGCCTTGCGGCAGCCCATATCCGGCGGCAAGGCTGTCGCCGAAAACGGCCAGCACTTTTCGAGGATCGTTCGCCGGCGTGGGCTGAGGTGTCGTGGGAGAGGCCGGGGTCGTTGAAGCGGGCTCCGGCGTCGCGCTCGCAGGTCTCGGCTCCTCGGACTGCTCGCGACCATGCGAGCACCCGGCGAGGGCGATCGCGAATACAACGGCGGCCCCGATTTTAAAACACGAGACTTGAAACCGCGACATCTCCAGAGCGTACTTAGCCGCGTGCGCGGTCGCGCCTTAAGCGGCTAGCCCGGTATTGCTCGTAAGCGACACCCTTTTCCTTCCCGCACGATTCAGACACGAGTCCATCCCAGAAGTCCTCCCAGATGGCCCCATGTTTTTTCAGATCGATCAGAACACCCACCTCGCGGCCCTTCTCATCGGTGACGAACTGGATTCCACTCATGATGTCATTTTCCCTCAGCCGACGGCGTCGGCGCCCGGTGTGCAATGCCGGGAACAACAATTTCTCATATCGGCGCCTCGCGGTTCTCGGCTGAATCAAGAAGTCAACGACCGCAATACCTTGACGGTTTCGGAAGGTTCAGGACGGATCGTATAATCCGCATTCACATCGGCCGCACGAATGATTCCGTCCTTATCAATCACGTATCGGGCAGGCATCGGCAATCGGTACTCCGGTTCGTCGTGAAACCTGTCCAGAGCGCTACCGAAGGACTTGTACAGGTCCCGCAAGTAATCCGGCAGCACAAAGACAAGGCGAAACTGCTCCGCCGTCTTGAGGTGAAGATCGGTCAGGATGTCGAAGCTCAGGTTCAGCTTCTTGTGCAAACCGCGGGTATACCGTTCGAGTTCAGGAGTGAGCGCCACGATCCGCGCTCCCAGCGCCCTGACCTCGGAATCAATTTCCTGTAGAGCCTCCAGCTCCATGTTGCAGTACGGTCACCAGTGTCCACGGAAGAAGCTGACCACCAGGGGTCCCTCGCGGAGAAGGTCGTTCGAGGCCACCTGCACGTGATCCTGATTGAACAAAGTGAAGCTCGGGGCACGCTCCCCTGCTTTCAGCGCGGCATCCTCAAGCCCAGTGGCCTTGAGCTCGGCTGTAGCTCGATGCATCGTTTCGATTGCTTCGCGCGGCGCGTTGTAGGGGGCCGCTCCCGATTCGAATGTCTTCTTGAATTCGTCCAGACGATCCTGAAGATTTGCCATTGTCTTTTCCCGGTCTCACGTGGTTGCCGCTACCCTAATAATATTAGATGCCGCCGGCCTGGATCTAGGCCACCTCCGTCAGGGAGCGTTCGAACTTTCGCAATCAGGCACTACAGCCATCATAATAGTTGTAGACCCTACGACATCCTCATGCCCATCCTCGAAGCCGTCGCTCTTACCAAAATCATCGATACCGGTACGCATCGCGTTGAAATTCTCCGTGGAGTCGATTTCGCAGTTCCCGCGGGACAGTTCGTCGCGATCATGGGCGCATCCGGCAGCGGCAAGAGCACGCTGCTGGGATTACTGGCCGGTCTCGACACCGCCACTTCCGGACGTGTAGTCATCGACGGCACCGACATCACCGGACTCAGCGAAGACAAACTCGCGGTGGTGCGCGGGCGCAAAATCGGATTCGTGTTTCAGTCCTATCAACTCATCCCGACCTTGACCGCGGAAGAAAACGTTCTGTTGCCGCATGAGCTCGCGGGCGGCGACGTCAAGTTGGGGATCTCCCGCGCGCGCGAATTGCTTTCAAGCGTCGGCTTGAGCGATCGCCTGGATCATTACCCCATTCAGCTTTCCGGAGGCGAGCAGCAGCGCGTCGCATTGGCGCGCGCCTTCATGGTGAAACCGCCCATCCTGATGGCGGATGAGCCCACCGGCAATCTGGATAGCGTCAACGGCGCGCACGTGCTGGAGTTGTTGATCGCGCTGAACCGCCGGGAACATACCACGCTGGTTCTTGTCACCCACGATCTGGCGCTTACGGACAAGGCCGATCGCATCGTCACGCTGCGCGATGGCCGAATCATCGCCGACGAAATTCGCGAGCCGGCGCGAGTGGCACGCCGGTGAAGTTATCATTTCGGACGGCGGCGCGCATCGCGTGGCGCGAAACGCGATCGTCTTTACCCAAGTTTCTGTTCGTGGTGCTGGCCGTGGCGGCGGGCGTCGGCGCACTCTCCGGCGTTCGCGGATTCAGCGAGAGCTTCCGTTCCATGCTGACCAGGGAAGCGCGGACGGTGATGGCCGCCGATCTAGCTGCTCGCCAGTTCAACATGCCGACCGATCAACAGGTGGCGAGCCTGGACGCACTTGCAGCCCAAGGTATCGAGCATACCTGGATCACCGAAACCGTTTCGATGACGGCGCCGGCATCCAGCGACTCGGGAAGCAACGCGAATGCCGTGCCCGTACTCGCCGCGCTCAAAGCTGTCGATCCCACCAAGTACCCTTACTATGGCGAAATCAAGCTCGATCCGCCGATACCGCTCGCGCAGGCCCTGACGCCTGAAACCGTCGCGGCCGGCGAGGACCTGTTGATGCGCCTGCACCTTCACACCGGTGACTCCGTGCGCGTCGGATCGCAGGATTTCACCATCGCCGCCGTCATCGTCTCCGAACCTGACCGCATGTCCGCCAGCCTTAATTTCGGATTGCGGCTGATGATGTCGCGCGAAGCCTTCGCGCGAACCGGACTGATGCAGGTGGGCAGCCGCGCCTCCGAACGATATCTGTTCAAGCTCGACGCCAACGCGCCGCCGGTCGAACAGGTGCGCCGCACCATCCGCCGCACGCTGCCGGATGCCATGGTGATGGATTTCCGCGAATCGCATCCTATCATCACCAGCGGCCTGGAACAGGCCACTACGTTCTTGAGCCTCATCAGCCTGATCGCCCTGATCGTTGGCGCGATCGGCGTCGCGATGGCCATGCACGCGCATCTTCAGCAGAAAATGGATCACATCGCAGTGATGAAATCGCTGGGCGCGACGTCCAACGAAATCATTCGCATATATACGCTGCAGACGCTGGCCCTGGGAATAGTGGGCGGCCTCGCCGGCACCGCGGTAGGACGCGCGGTGGAGCAGGTGTTTCCGTTCCTGATCAAGAAGTATTTTCCTGTGACTCTGGAAGCTGGATGGCATCTCGCCGCCATGGGGCAGGGAATCGCGGTGGGCGTGCTCACCACTTTGCTGTTCACCTGGCCCCCTCTGCTCGCGATCCGAAAAATCCGGCCCGGGCTAATTCTGCGCCGCGATATGCCGGAAGCGAAATTGCCCTGGGGCAAGCGCGTGGTGGAAATGCGAGCCGCCCTCGCCGCCGGCGGACTCATCCTGATCGGCATCGGCGGGATCGCGGCATGGCTCGCCGATTCGCGGCGCGTCGGCGCGTATTTCGCAGGAGGCCTTACCGCGAGTCTCATCGCGCTGGCTCTGGTCGCGTGGCTGCTGTTGCGATTGGTGCGTGAGTTCCTCCGCAAATCGCCGTGGCGGATTCCATCGCTCGCGCGGCAGGGCATGGCCAATCTTTATCGCCAGGGAAACCAGGCGCAGGCGATTCTCATCGCCCTCGGGCTCGGCGTGATGTTCACGCTGACCGTGTACCTGGTGCAGAGCTCGCTGGTCGGCCAGATCATCGATACCGCGCCGCCCGGCGCGCCCAACGTTTTCTTGGTCGGTATCACGCAGGCGCAGGTCGACCCGTTGAAGGACCTGATCGCGCATCAGCCGGGCGTGCTCGGCGCGGTGGAATTCGTGCCGCGCGTCGCGACGCGCCTCATCGCCATCAACGGCGAGCCGGTTTCGTCCCGCAATCGCTTCACGCCCACCGCGATGTGGGAAGGCTTGCAACCGGATTATGTGCGCGTGGTGGAAGGCGCGTGGTGGAAAAAAGACGGCCTTGCGCCGAACGCGCCGCCGGTCGTCTCGGTGCAGACGGAAGCGGCGAAAAGGCTGGCGATCAAGCCCGGCGATTCGGTCGAAATGCAGTCGAGCGGCCGGACGTTTCAGGCGCGCGTCGTCGCGCTGCACGAATGGGAGCAGCGGCGCTTCATGCCCACCAGCTCATTCGTGTTCAATCCGCCGGCGCTCGCGGGATTGCCGGTGTCGTTCGATGGCGGCGTGCGCATCGAGGTAGCGCAAGTCCCCTCGTTCCAGCGCGCTGCGTTCGAAAAATTTCCGACGGCGACGGTGGTCAACATCGCCGATGCGCTCGAAATCGTGCAGCAGGTGATCGATCAGATCGCGCTGGTGATCCGTTTTCTTTCGGGCTTCGCGATTCTGGCGGGCGCGGTGATTCTGGCGGCGAGCGTCGCGGGCACGCGCTTTCGCCGCATGCGCGAAGTGGTGATTTTAAAGACTATCGGCGCGACCCGCCGTCAGGTGGTCAGGATCTTTTCAGTCGAATTCCTGGCGCTGGGATTGGTGGCGGGCCTGATGGGCGCGATTCTCGCGACGGCATTTTCTTCCCTGCTACTCAAGCGCCTGCTGAACGCCCATTTTCAATTTGAGCCGAAGGCCGCGCTGCTGGCCGTCGTTTTGACGGCGCTGCTGGCGAACGCGTCCGGTTGGGTGGCGAGCTTTCGAATTCTTCGGCAAAAGCCCCTGGAAGTTCTTAGAGAAGAGTGAGCTGAATTGCGATTCACTTTGCCACTGCGGCGACTTCCACCGCCGCGGTCGCATCGAGCGACGGGAGTCCTTCGAACAGCAACAACGTGCTCGCCGGTGGATGCGACCGGTCGTAATAATCGAAACGAATCGCGCGAACTTTGTCGGCCATGCTTTTCGTGAGCGGATAGGTGGCCGACCAGAACACATCCTTATAATCGGTGTCTTGGGCTTCGAGCGCTTTCCTCAGCCGGTCGAATGCGAGCCGCACGTCTTTGTCCTGATCGCCAAACGCCATCTGGGTTCCGGTGAACACGATCTTGGCCGCGCTCACCAGTGCGATCTGCGAGTAGTTCGGATTCTGCGCGAGCGCGGGCGGATTCTCGAACAGCACTGGCGTCGCGATCGTCAGAGGCGTCGGCGTTTTCTCCAGGCGCCCCACGGCTTCGCACTCGACCAACTGATCCAATCCGAGCCTTTGCTGCTGAACCAAATCTAGAGCCGCCGAAGGGAACGCCGCATGGATGGCGGTCCTATCGCCCGAAAAGTCGTCAAGCGAGCTCAGGAAGCAGGTCGCTCGCAGCACGTTCTCAGGGCTTACGCCGGCGGAGTCTATTGCGGTGCGGAGTTGGGCGATGGATTGATTCACATTCTTGGCTTGCTGCCCGGAGAAAAACGCCAGCCCGTTGGGGTTCGCCGTTTTCTTGTCGGTTTTCCTCTCCTCCGCGATGCTCTCGATCACCACTTGCGCGCCGTCCATGGGGAGCGCGCCGACTTGAATGGTGCTGAGCGCGGGGATGTTCAACTTGCGTTCGGTGAAGACCTCGCTGACCAGAGTCTGGACGCGGCGGAGGTCGCCGCTGCCGGCGACGAAGGCGCGCAGTTTGACGATGGCCGCGCCGTGATTGTCCTGAAGCAGGTTCTTGAGGGCTTCATGAACCTGCACCGAAAGCAGTCCCTTGGAAGTAAGCGGGGAGACGTGAAAAATGAGCCGGTCGGTTTCACCGACGGCCGCGCCGGGCGGATCCTTCAAAACCACCAGCACTTGAGTGACCGGCTGCTGATCGGGTTTCTTGTTTTTCTTCGGCTTGGTGTCCTGGGCGGCGGACTCGAACACGAGCGCGATGAGCAGGAAAAATAGAAGAGCGTTTCGCGGTGTCAAACCCGGATTGTATCACCAGCCCAGGGCGCCAAAGGAGTGTCGAGACGAGTCTCGACACGGCACGCACGAGTGCGTGCGCCACGTTTAGTTCTCTGAAGGCCTCTCGACGTGATCGATGACGAGGAATTCGGCGGGTCCTTTGACAGGATCGAGGTTCAATCCGAGCTGTTGCTGGACCGCGGTAAAGATGGATGGACCGACAGCGTCCGAGGACGCGGCTGCGCGGACATCGTCGATCGCGAATTCCAGATGGAAATCGAATCTTCCCGCTAGCCCGGTCTTATTTACAAGCGGGCGGTCGAATTTGAAGCCGAAGGCCGATGCGGTCAGCACGAGCCCGGAAAACTCATCGAGAGTCATCCCCTGTCTGTCAATTGCCAGAAGATTCGGCCCCTTAGAAGAAGCGCGGGCTTTGCAGACAGGCGGCTGTCCCGGGACACGCGGGTTGTCGTACGAAGGCGTGCAACTCCCTTCCCGAAACGGCTTGAGTTTGGGACCTCCCTTCGCCACGGTAAGCGCGTAGACCGGGACCTCTCTGGTTTCGCGATGGAGCTTCAGCTTGAACCGGTCTTCGAGGAGCGCGTGCATCATGGGCCCCATCATCATTTCCGGACTTGCGTCGCTCTCCGCCTTCGCGTTGATCTCGTATCGTTCGGAATTGATCCAAGCCGGGCCTCCCTCGATCTTCGGAATAGACCACAGCGGGTTCTCACGGCCATTCGCGAAGAGACCATATGCCTGCTGGAGTATGCCGGGGAAACTGTCCGGCAGGGTCCCGAGCGTGGTGCACGCTACACTAAGCCTGCCGGGAGAGGCGTTTCCGCCTCGGGTCCCGCGCGGGTTTCGGTCGTCGCAGAGCCTGACCGAGGCGACTTCGAATTTCGGCGTGGCTGCGGGTGACTGCGCGTGAAGCGCCGGACCAGCGGTTCCAGCGACCATGAGAATGACGACGATAGTAACGACGGCGACTCGCATGGCAATCCGACTCTCTCTTCGCCTGCGTTCACTTGCCTGCAAGGACGGTCCCATCTTAACGTAGTGGCCCGACCGCCACGAAGCCCCACCATTACGGGTGGGGCTGGAATGCGGGACGCTTCCCCCGCACTGACGGGTGGGGCTTGAGTGGCAATCAGGGAAGCCCCAAGCTTACGCATGGGGCTGGAACACGCGGGCGGCGCTAACTGAGAAAATGGTTTGGTACTTGGTTGCGAAGGTTTGCGTACCGCTCCTTTACAGTCGCGGCTCGGGAAATCTATAGTCGCGGCTCGGAACTTACACTAGCGGTTCGGGAATCGTTGGACTCCGGCCCATCTTATGGAAATCACGAAGATCATCGGAAGAGAAATACTGGACTCGCGCGGCAACCCGACGGTGGAAGCCGACGTTCATCTGGCGGACGGCTCGATGGGCCGCGCAGCGGTGCCCTCCGGCGCATCCACCGGCGAGCACGAGGCCGTGGAACTGCGCGACAAAGATGCGGAGCGCTACCAAGGCAAGGGCACGCGCATCGCGGCTGAGAACATCGAAAAGCACATTTCGCCCGCGCTTTGCGGAATGGACTCCGAGCGTCAAGTCGAAATCGACCGGAGGATGATCCGGCTCGACGGGACGCCCAACAAATCCAAACTCGGCGCGAACGCGATTCTGGCGGTGTCCATGGCGGCGGCGCGTGCTTCGGCGATTTCGCTGCAAGTGCCGCTGTATCGATATTTGGGCGGCGTGGGCGCCTGCGTGTTGCCGGTTCCGCAAATGAACATCCTCAACGGCGGGGCGCATGCCGATAACAGCGTGGACCCGCAGGAATTCATGATCGTGCCGTATGGCGCGGAAAAATTCTCCGACGCGCTGCGCTGGGGCGCGGAGGTTTTTCACACGCTCAAGGGCGTGCTGAAGAAACGCGGCTACTCGACCTCAGTGGGCGACGAGGGCGGCTTCGCGCCGAATCTGAAATCCAACGAAGAGGCGCTCGAAGCCGTGCTCGAAGCGATCACGAAAGCCGGCTACACGCCCGGCGAACAGATCGGCATCGCGCTCGATCCGGCGGCCAGCGAGTTTTACGACTCGGCGAAGAAGAAGTACGTGTTCAAGAAATCCGATAAGAGCGAGCGCTCCTCCGAACAGATGATCGAGTTCTGGACGAAATGGGTGAGGAAGTATCCCATCATTTCGATCGAAGACGGCATGGCCGAGGACGATTGGGACGGATGGGCGCTGCTGACGCAGAAGCTGGGCAAAGAAATCCAGCTCGTCGGCGACGATATTTTCGTCACCAACACGGGACTGTTTGCCCGGGGCATTGAGCGGGGCATCGCCAATTCGATTCTGATCAAACTGAATCAGATCGGCACGCTTACAGAAACACTGGAGGCGATGAAGATGGCGGCGGATGCGGGCTACACTTCGGTGGTGTCGCACCGATCGGGGGAGACCGAGGATTCTTTTATCGCGGACCTGGTGGTTGCAACGAATGCCGGCCAGATCAAGACCGGGTCGCTGAGCCGGACGGATCGTATCGCGAAGTACAATCAACTTCTGCGGATTGAGGAGGAGTTGGGCTCGGCGGCTCGGTTCGCGGGTCGGAAGGCGTTCCGGCAAATGCGGGCTTTGGGCGCGTGAGGGACACTTTGGCCAAGACAGGGCACGCGGTCGCAATTGAAGGCCGACGAGGGCCCGTGGCGGGTAAACTCTGGCCGCGGACCTCCTTAAATGGAGCACCCAGGGGGTCCGCCCCACATCCATGCCGCAAATGAACGGACGCCCCGTGATTCTGACCATCCTCGACGGCTGGGGCTACTGCGCTCCGTCGCCGGGGAACGCGATCGCGCTTGCGCGCAAGCCCAATTACGATCGGCTGCTGAGCGAGTATCCCAACACGCTGGTGCACACCTCCGGTCCTTTCGTGGGATTGCCGGAGGGCCAGATGGGGAACAGCGAGGTGGGGCATCTGAACATCGGGGCGGGACGCATCATCCTTATGGATGTGACGCGGATCGACCGGATGATCGCGAGTACGGAGTTTTTTGAGAACCCTGTCTTGCTTTCCGCCATGCATCACGCGCGGGGACGGCGGTTGCATTTGATGGGCCTGCTGAGCGACGGCGGAGTTCATTCGATGAATGCGCATCTCTACGCGCTGCTCGAGATGGCGAAGCAACAGGGCGTGGCGGATGTGTGCGTCCACTGTTTCATGGACGGCCGCGACACTCCGCCGGAGAGCGGGGCGGGATTCATCGAGGCGCTGCAGCGCGAGATGCGGAGTATCGGCGTGGGCAGAATTGCGACCGTTTCGGGGCGCTACTACGCCATGGATCGCGACAAGCGATGGGATCGGATCGAGCGCGCGCGAGCGGCGATGGCCGAGGGCGGCGGCGAGAGATGGAGCGATCCGGTGGCGGCCGTCAAACGGTCCTATGAGCGCGGAGTGACGGATGAGTTTATTGAGCCGGTGGTTATCGTCAATTCAAAAAAAGAACCGGTGGGGCTGATTCGCGAGGAGGACGGGTGCATTTTCTTCAACTATCGCGCCGATCGCGGACGGGAGATGACGCAGGCGCTTACGCAGTCGCCGTTAAAGCTTCACTTCACGACCATGACGCAGTACGATAAAACATTTTCGGTCCCCTTCGTGTTGCCGAGGGAGCACCCCAACAACATCCTCGCGAACGTGATGGCGGAGCTGAACTGGAAGAATCTACGGGTGGCCGAGACCGAAAAATACGCGCATGTCACGTATTTCTTTAACGGTGGCAACGAGAAACCATATGCCGGCGAGGAACGGGAAATGGTTCCTTCTCCGAAGGTTGCAACGTATGATCTAAAGCCGGAGATGAACGCGGAAGGAATCACGGAAGTCGTAACGGCGGCAATCGCGCAGCGCGATTTCGACGTGATCGTGATGAACTACGCGAACGCCGACATGGTGGGGCATTCCGGAAAACTGGAGCCGACCATCCGCGCGGTGGAAACGGTGGACGCCGGGCTCGGCGGGATTTATCGGGCGCTGGTTCAAAAAGGCGGGCGATGGATTATTACGGCCGATCACGGCAACGCGGAGATGATGATCGACCCGAAGACGGGCGGTCCGCATACCTATCACACCACCAATCCGGTGCCGTTCATCGTGGTGGATGACGAGAAGCGGGCGCTGCGGTCGGGCGGGTCGCTACAGGATATCGCGCCTACGATTCTGGGGTTGTTCGGGGTGGGGCAGCCGAAAGAGATGACGGGGCGGGATCTGCGAAAATAAATATCATGTCGACCACTTCCGCTCTGATGACGGTCGAGCAGTTCCGCGCGCTGCCGGAACCCAGGGAAGGATGCTACGAGCTTCATCACGGCGTACCTATTCTCATGACATTCCCGAAGAAGAGGCATTGGACGATTCAGCATCGACTGATGAGGCTCTTGGATCCTCTAGCGTCTGGCCGAGGCGTCGTCGGCGTTGAATTCGCCTTTCGGCCGCTCGCCGATCACGAACTCTGGCGTGCGGACGTAGCCTTCGCTTCGCGCGAACGGGATGATGCCACCGGCCCAGACGATAATCTGCGTGGCGTTCCTGAGCTCGTGATCGAAGCGCTCTCGCCGTCCAACACTGTTTCCGAGATCGCCGAAAAAGAAGCGATGTGCCTGGAAAACGGCTGCCTTGAGTTCTGGGTGGCCGATCCGAAGCCCAAGACCGTCAAAGTCTCGACGCCGGATCGCAAAACGATCACCTATGTCGAAGGCGACAAGATTCCGCTGAGCCTTCCCGCGGCGGGCGAGCTCGCCGTTTCGGAAATCTTCTCAAGCGTCTAAAACGTTAACCGCTTACCGAGCCCCCAACGCGATCCCAGCGCGCCGATCCGCAAACACGACGCGAATGCCGTGGCTCTCCATCTGTTGTGTATCGGGATCGTTGAACACGTAAAAATCGTGACCGGAGAACTCTGTTTCCTTGGGCCACTCGACGGGGCGCAGCGCGCGGATGCCCAGCGCCACGCGGTAAAACTCCATGGCGGGCTGATGCAGCCACGTGACGCCGACGCTCATGGACCCGTCGGGGCGGCCTTGGCAGGCGTCCTTGACGCGCAGCGCGACGGTCCTGGTTTCCATGTCGTACTTCCATATCGCGAAGGAATGCGCGTCGAATTGCGTCGCGAACTGCGCCACCAGCAGCACTGCCATTAAGGTTTGCGCCCGGCGAATCCACACGTTCTTCAAACTGTCCGCGGCGATGGCCCACGTGAGGCCGAACAGCAGCAGAAGATACAGGCCCAGCCGGTCTTCCGGATAATTCAAGCCCAGCAGATAGTGAAGCGTCACAGTGACGGCGAGCGATACAAATAACATCACCGCGGGAAGCAGGCGGAAAGCCGGCTCGCGGCTATTCCTAAGAAGGCGGGTCTCAAGAAAGCAGGCGGCGACGCACAGGGTCAAGATCGCCGGAAGCAGCCAGAAAGAGATGACGCTTTCGGCGCGATAGGTTCCGAAAATTCCGCTGCGGTGTGCGGAATGGATGGAATAATGCACCAGGTCGCGAACCGACTCGCGCCAGTCCGCAAAGCCGAAGCCGGTCGAGAAATCCTGGAGCGTGGCGGTGCGCAGCGCGCCGAGGTTGATCGCGATCACCACGGCTTGAAATGGGGCTGCCACCATCGCCAGCGCCTTCAAGCGGTCTTTTCCGGAACCCGGCTCGAGCAGGACGATCGCGGGTATGAGGCCGATGGCCGCGGGGCTTACCGCGAGATTCGCCGAAACCGCCAGCCCGGCCAATACGCCTGCCAGAGCGTGATTCCGCCTCATCGCGAAGTACATCGCCCACACCAGCAGCGCGATGCTCAGGCCATAACCGCGCGCGGCCACGGAGAAATCCAGTATCAGCGGATGAAGGCCGATCGCCACAATCGCAACCCAACGGATCGGCCGCGAGACCGTCAGTTCCAGCACGCGGAACGCGCCATATATCATGAAAAAACCGGCGATGACCGACGGAAGCCGGAGGGCCAGCTCGGAAAGTCCGAACAGGTGGATAGACGCTTTCGCGAGAAGCGAGTACAGGACGTGATTGTTGGTTTTGTAGGTCCAGTAAATGTCCGCCCATGAGCCGCTGAGAAAACGATTGTAGGTATAGGCTTCGTCGAGGACGATGGACTGGTGCGCCGCGCGGTAACAACAAAACGCTGTGCGGGCGAGTGCGAACGCGAGCGCCAGCGGGTGTTCGCCGCGAATGCGCCGCATCACGGTGCCATTGTCTGCATTCATGCTCCGGTTGCCTGCATTAATGCTCCGGACGCATCACTGCTCTAGGCGGTGGATCGCCTCCACCACCACTTTCCCCACGATCTCCAGACTCTGGGCGCCGATCTTGTCCATGGTGTCGCCGTCGGTGTGCCACGGCGGATAATTGAAATCGATAATATCGATCGCCGGGACGCCGAGCTTCAGAAACGGCAGGTGATCGTCCTCGATATCGATCGACTGGTTGAGGAAATGCGCAGCGTGGCCCAGATCGGCGGCCGCGTCCCACACCAAACTGGTGAGCGCCGCATCCGATTTCGACTCGCGCTTGATGTCGAGGCTCTTGTCGCCGATCATGTCGACCAGGATGAAGGCCTTCACCTTGGGGAGCAAGCCGTCTTTTTGCCAGCGGGCCGCAAGGTGCCTGCTTCCATAGACGCTGTCGGTGTCGCTCCATTCGCCGACGGCTTCTTCGCCGTCGAAAAACACCACGTAGACGTCGTCGACGCGAGGTTGGTGCGCCAGCACATGAGCCAGTTCGAGGAGCAGGCCGGTGGACGATCCGCCGTCGTTCGCACCGACGAATTTGCGGCCGGGGAGCAGCTTGGTGTCGAAGTGGCCGGCGATCACGATGGCCTTCCCGCTCTTGCCGGGAAATTTCGCGATGATGTTTTTCATCGGGACGGGGCCCTTGGGAGTGGTCGCGGTGAAGGAATCGTCGATCAGCTCGCAATCGGTCTTTTTGGATTGCGCGGGTTCACAGCCGTCCTTTTGCAGTTGCGCGATGATGAAGACCTGTAGCTTGCGATTCGCCTCCGATCCGGACGGGCGCGGTCCGAATTCGACGGATTGCTTGGTGAACTCGAACGCGGACGCGCCGGAGAACGTGGCTGCCGTGGCGGAGACGGCCAGGGTCAGGAATGCAAGTGGACGGAACATATGTCTACCAGTGTAGATTTAACCGTCGATGCAGAGCGACCCCAGTTTCAGTTTCAGCCGGGGTCGAAGATCGCCTCGATGGGCTTTGCAAAAAGCTGAGCACGGCAAATACTTACGGAAGGAGATCCGGCGCTTTTCGCGAGAGCTCCACTGTGGCGAGATATTGTATGAACGGATCCTTGCTCTCCCGTGCTGCTTCACGCAGGCCGGTCATCGCCTGGCTTTCCTGGCCGGCCGAGCGGAGCAGCATGGATTGATTGAGCTTTCGGATCGCGGCATCGCCGCGGTCCGCTGCCGTGGCCAAAGCTTGAAGCGCTGGGGCGATGGCGACCTTCGCGCCGGCGGGATCAAGTCGCGCCGCGGAGGCGAGAGAGTAGGCGAACTCAGGCGATGACGGCGGGTTTTTCAGCTTGGCCGCCTTGGACCAATATTTTCGCGCTTCCTTCATGCGATTACAGTTCGCTTCCACCACTCCCAAGTAGTACTGAAAGTGTGGCTCAGCCATAAAGCTTGCGAATCCGTAGAGCGTGAACGGAAGACTCGGATCTTCATCGCCCAGGTTAAATAACAAACTCTCGGCCGCTTCGCATTTTCCGCTTTCGGAGAGCAGCAGGAGGTCTTGCAGTTTAACTTCGATAAAGGCTTGCCGGATCAACGGCGGTTGCTTCTCATTGGAAAACGCGGGATCTCTGAAGATGGCGAGAGCGGGTTCAACTGAGCCGGCCGATGCCGTCAGCATCGCGCTCGCGGCTAGTTCGGTAGCCGTCCGCCCAACAACAGCAGGCGCAGGGCGGGGCTCCGCTGCCCGGCCCGCCGCGGGCGCCGCGCCTTTGGGCGGATCAACGGGCGTGGCTTTGGCCGATTCGACCGGCGCGGCCCGCATCTCTTTCATCCCGGCCAGAGCCAGCGTCAACATCTTTTTCTCGGTCCGCAAAGATGGGTCCGCGGCGATGGCCTTGGTCCATTCCCCTGCCGCTTCGTTGAGCCGGAAGGCGTACAGATCCAGATTTCCCAAGAGGGCATTGGCTGTCGCATCGGAGGCGTTGCGCTCGATCGCCGCATGCAGGACGACAAGAGTGCTGGCACGGTTCGGGAAGATGTATCGTGTCCCCATGCTCGAAGCGATCCGCAGATCTTCGCTCGGGTCGATTTTCAAAATCATCTCGCAATACGCCCGGTAATACGCAATGAGCGCGTTCTTCTGCGGAGGCACAGCGCCGGGTTCCAGGATGTGCGGCTCGTCTTTCGAGTAATTGCGTCTCAGGCAGGCGAGCGCGTCGTCCCACATGCCGAGCTGGAGGTACACATCGACTATGTCGAGCACGCGTTCCGCGTCTCCGGCCAGATAGCTCCACAAGCTCGGGTCCTCAACTCCCAGGAGCGAGCCTTCGTAGCGAAGCAAAGGCTCGTCCGGGGCAAGAACGCGCGAGCGATGGAACTGGTTGAGGGCCTCGGCCTGCTTGCCGCTGCGCCGCAACAGCGCGACCCGAATCGCGCCGATTCGCGAGGCTCGACCCGGTTCCGCCATTAAAGGTTGAAGGGTTGCGAGGGCCTTGTCAAAATCGTGAGCGCGAGAGGAAAGCAGGGCAATCTCGAACGCCGCGGCCGGGCCGTACTTCGATGCTACGCTCACCCTGGATAACAGCGGGCGGGCGGCAGCATCGTTTCCCTGCGCGCCCTGAGCGACGCCGGCATAGTAAATTGCCTCGTTGTCGTCGTGAGCCAGCGCAAGAACATTCGCGGCGAACTTGGCGGCGTCCTCGAATCGCAACAGGGAAAGCGACATTCTGGCCGCCTCCAGGCCAAACGCAGGGTTCCGAGGAAAGCGGGCCATCCCGATGGAATAATCGTTCCGTGCGAATTTCGAAAGACCGGACAGCTCGTTGAAAATCTCGCGCTTGGCCAGCAGCCACTCCGTTTCGGGGCCGTTCCAGTCGGGCAGCTGCCGCGGCCCCGGCTTGATCCCCGCTGGAACCTCGGCGTTGTAGCTTCCTTCCGTGTGTTCGAGCAGGAGCGCGCCCTTCGAGTCATGCACCTGAATGCGAAAAGGTCCGGATTCAGGCGCGTTCGGCGCACTGGTCCATACTTGCTTCGGATCCAGGTCCGCGACCGCCTCGGAGACGACTTTGCCCTGGCTGAAAATCCGGATCCGGGCGCCCGGGATCGCTCGCGTCGCCCCGAGTTCCACCGCGACACTGTTCCCTTTCCGCTCCGCGTAAAGCACCACCGAAGGTGTAACGCGGGTTACCCCGCCCAGATTCCGGAACGGAATCCAATACTCCGTGAAGCTGCGCGCTTGCTGGGGATCGAGGAACTCCGAAGTTTCCTGATCCGTGAACAGGCCGGCCTGCATTTCAACGTAGAGGACGGAGTTGTCGGTCAGGCGGCGCCGGTAATCGTCCACCTGGTCGCGGCCCATGATCCACAACTTTTTTCCCGCGAGCGTCCTCGCATCGGCGTAATGCGCGACCCCGGTCTTGCTCTGCGGTTTGTAGACGGCCATGAACGGCTCCTGGGACTGGTAGGCGAACCACGCCGTCTCGTCTTTGTCATTTGCCACCAGGCTCATATCGACGCCCGCTGAATTCACGGGCCAGGTTTCGAGCGTCGCGGAATTGTGGCTGACCACCAGCCTGGTGGGGAAAACATATCGAGTCCCGGGGTCGTCCCATTCGATCGCGGCGTTGTTCCACCAGTAGTACGGTTTCCGGACGATGGTCGGGTTGTACAAGGTCACGCGTTCTTCGAGCGCCGCGATTCCCGGCCGGAGCCGGTATTCGACGCGCCACTGCATGCCAGTGACGCGATCTGTATCGCTGACGATAACGCTGGCCGATCCACCGGCTTCATTGCGGATCGCGAAACTCACCGGTGAAGTGGTTACCCGGCTGTGCGTTACCGGGAAATTCGGTTCAATCCCGGTGGCGATCCACGCCCCGCGGCGGCCGATCGTGTCCTTCTTGATCACTGGATTGGTGTAGAAGACTTCCCGGTTCGCGATCTTATCGCGACAGTTGTACACGTGGCCGCCGAGGTCGGGGAGAATACGGCACAACAGGTACTCATTTTCCAGATTCAACGTGCGCCACGCGACGCTCGACCGGTCCTTCGGATCCGCGCTCACGCCCGAACGGATGGGATACGGATAGTTGGCTGCTCCGTCCGTGTAAAAGGCCGCGAACTGCGGGAGCGGGTCGGGATCGCGCTCCTGGTAGGTCGGGAGCTGAATCGAATCCTGCCATGCGCGGACCGGATCGGGCGAAGCCGCCCGGGTGAGACAGACTGTCAGAATCGAGGCGAACACCAACCGCAACATCAACTCAACAGTAACAGAGCAGCCGGGGGAAGCAGCGCGGCATCTGGCCGCGTAAAGCGCGCTGCCGCTGCCGGAGCCGGAATCGATTCATCCAAGAACGGCGTCGAGGTCGATCCGCGCCGGCGCGAGGGTTCGCGCGGATTCCATAAGGCGCAGGCAGCCGATGGTGGCACGCGCGCCATCGCGAACTGTAACTTCCGGCGGGCGCCCCTGTTTCACCGAGCGGAAGAAGGAATCGAGCTGTTCACAGTATCCCTTGTCCGCAAAGAAGCGGCTCTTCGAACTCCGCGTTCCGGTAGCCACGGACAGGCGCTTGAAATCTTCACTGAAAATTCCGATGCCCTGGGCAAACGCCTCGACTCGCTCTCCGCCGGAGGTCTTGCTGCCGACGGTGCAATAGGTAAGATTCCCCACCGACCCGTCGTCGAACTGAAACGCAGCAGCCACATTGTTTTCTCCGACGGGATCTTTCTTGCCCGTGGGAAGGCTGTAGGCCGAAACCGAGATAGGTTCGGCGTCCAGCATCCAGTACATCAAGTCCACGAAATGGCAAGCCTCGCCGAGGATCGCTCCCCCGATCGAGGGGTCGGCCATCCAGTATTCGCCTGAAATTCCGGGAGAATTGACGCGGCAGGAGACCACGGCCGGTCCGCTCCGCGTGGCCAGATGTTTTCGCAGCGGCAGGTAGAGGGGTGCGAATCTGCGGTTGAATCCAACGGTCAGGTGTTTTCCAGTGGAGGCGACGGCCTGGTTAAGATCGCGGCATTCCGCATCGGTAAGCGCCATCGGCTTCTCGACGAACACATGTTTGCCGGCTTTCAAGGCGGCAAGCGCCTGCGACGCATGCTGCGCGTTGCGGCTCACGATCAGGACGACGTCCACATCCGGGTCGCCGAGGATTTGTTCGTATTCGGTGGTGCAGTAAGCGGCGCCGAAGCGGGAAGCGTAACTCTTGCCGCGAACACCGCTGGCGGAGTAAACCGCGCGCAATTCGGCATCCGCGCTTTTCTGAACTACGGGAAGATGCGCCCATCGCGCGAGATTCCCTGCGCCCACCAGGGCGACTCCGAGCTTGGAGCCGGCCGGCCGGCCGCTCTCGCCGGTCACAAATATGGTCCGCTTGGGTTGGTAACTTTGAACCGGATCGGTCTGCGCGCCCGCGGCGTAATTCAGGACGACGCCGAGGCTCCCCGAGGACGGATCGAGAATGGTCTGGTAGGCTTGGGGGCCTTCATCGAGACCGAGGCGATGCGTGATCAGCGGCGCGACATCGACCTGACGGCTGGCCAACAAGCGCACGAACTCTTCCATATTCCGGTTTTCGGTCCATCGGACATAGGGAAATGGGTAATCCTGTCCCTGTTTTTCGTAGACCGGATCGTAGCTTCCGGGGCCATAGGCGCGAGCCAGAAAAAGCTGAATCTCCTTCAAATACATTTCGAGCCAGGGGAAACTCATCTCTACCGCGCCGACCACTACGATGCGGCCTCGGTCCCGGCACATTTGCAAGGCAAGCTGGCAGGGCGCAGCGGATTTCGCCGCCGCTGCCACAATCACGCAATCGGCTCCCTTGCCATTGGTTGCGGCCGCGACCTGCTCACGAGCCGAATCCTCGAACGCGAATTGCGACCCTAATTTGCGCGCCAACGCGACCCGATCGGGGCGCAGATCCGTGGCCAGCACGACGGCTCCTTGCAACCGCGCGAGTACAGCGGCCAGCTGCCCAACGAGACCGAGCCCCACGATCGCGACCCGGTCTCCGAGGCTGATATTCGCGATGCGGACCGCGTTCAGCGCGATGCTGCCAAGCGTAGTGAAACACGCGTGCTCAAACGGAACCTCGGCGGGGATCTTGACCACCAGATTGCGTCCGGTCAGAATGGTTTCAGCGTGTCCGGTTCCTTCGCCGCCATAGGCGACGCGCTCTCCAATTTCAAGATCCGTCACGGTGGGGTGTCTTTCAACCACCACGCCCGCGCCGGAGTAACCCAGAGCTGCATACTCGCTGAATTTCGCCAGCACCTCTCGAAGGGTGGAAGCCGGCCCGGCCACTTTCATGATGTCCAGGATTTTCTTCAGATGCGACGGATTATCGGCGACTTCCTTCACCAGGCTATCGGTGTGGATGCTCGCCGTCTCCGTGCCGGCGCTGATCAGCGAGCATACCGGCCGGATCAGCACGTGATGGGCCGTGGCCACAGGGTCCGGAACTTCTTCGACAATGATGTCCTTCAAACCCTTGCGGATTATTTGTTTCATCGCCCAAACCTCAGGAGTACGCGTTCCGCGCAGCGGCGAACGCAGATCATCAGCGCACGCAGATCATCAACGAAGAGTGCGGGCTGACTGTGTCGCGCGAACTTGCCTCCGTCCGCTGGATGCGAAGCATCGCCCAAGATCAAGGGTATCGAACCCAACGCCGGTCTGTCCAGAACGCTTGAGTCTACAATGAAAGCGTGACCCCGTCCGGAAGCCGCAGGCCGATTCGCGTCCTGGTGATCGCACCCAAGTACATCATCGGCGGCCACAACCAGCAGGCTGCGGACCTGATCAAGAACCTGCGAGAGCACCACGACATCCAGGCGGACCTTCAACCCACCGACCCCCGCCTTACCGGACCGCTCGAATTCCTGTTCAAGGTTCGCTACGTTCGAACGGTCTCGAAACTGATCCTGTTCGTTGTGCAACTCCTGCTGCGTGTGCCGCGTTATGACGTAGTGCACGCTTATGCAGCGGGGATGACCTCGTACCTTTTGTCGACGCTGCCGCCCCTGCTGGTGTGCAAGCTTTTTCGCACGAAATTCATCCTGTTTTACGCCGACGGGCGGCTTGAGGAGCACCTTGAAACATGGCGCAACGCGGCCTCCACCATGCGGTGGGCCGACGTCATTGTAGGGGCGAGCCCGCATACGCGCGAAGTGTTCGAGAGACATGGTCTCCAAGCCCGCGTCATTCCGAACGCGATCAACAGCTCGGTGCGTTATCGCGCGCGCCGGAAACTGCGCCCCCTGCTGATGACCAATCGACTGCTCGAACCCCTGTACAACCACGCCTGCATCTTGCGTGCCTTTCAGCGTGTGCAGGAGAAGTACGCGGACGCGGAACTGGTGGTCGGGAACGCGGGTGTTCTGAGGCGGCAGCTCGAAACGCAGGTGGCGGAAATGGGGCTTCGCAACTGCCGTTTCATCGGAGTGCGGCCCATCGAAGAAGTGCCCGCGATTTACGACGCGGCCGATATCTACCTGACCAGCCCGAATGTCGACTGCAATCCGGCCTCGATCCTGGAATGTTTCCAGGCGGGCTTGCCCGTGGTTGCGACGCGCGCGGGAGGGATTCCGTATATGATCGATCACGGCCGCACCGGGCTTCTGGTGGATATCAACGACGATAAAGCCATGGCGGAATGTGTGATCCGGCTACTGGAAGATCCCGAGCTGGTGGAGCGCATGACGGATGCCGCTCGCGCGGAAGTGCCTCAGTTTCTGTGGGGAACCGTTGCCGCTAACTGGACCCGGCTCTACCAGGAATTGGTGGAGGGCGCTAACCGGCAACGCTCCGCGGTTTCCCAAACCAGTTCGAATACCACGCCATCGTGAGATCCAGGCCCTCATCCAGTGTCACTTTGGGTTCATAGCCCAAAGTCTTCCGCGCGCGCGTAATGTCGGGACAGCGCTTCAGGATCGGATCGTTGGCGGCCGTCTGGGGATCGATCTCCGCCGCGACGCCCGACCGCGCCAGGATGCGCCGGGCCAGATCGGCGATGGCGACCGGCTCCTGTTCGTTTCCTATGTTGAAGGTCCCGCCTTCGGCGGCGGGAGTCCGCATGCAAGCGATGGTCGCGGTAACCGCGTCGCTCACGTAGCAGAACGCGCGAATGTAGGCGCTCGAGTAGACCACCAGTGGATTCTGGCGCTGGTGCGCGGCGCGCTGATAGAGCTGCGGAATCACGTGTTCCTCACCCATGCGCGGCCCGTACACATTGTGATACCGCGTGATGACAAATGGTTTTCCGGCGGAGCGGCAATAATGGGTGACCGCGAGTTCTCCGAAGATCTTGCTGCCCGCGTAGGTGCTTCTCGGATTGGCGATGTCGGTAAGCGCGAGGGGCACATCCTCGGGGGTGGGTATCGGCAATGGGTGGAAGTGCTGCGTCCAGGCGTACACTTCGCTGGTCGACGGAAACATGAGTTTCGCGCCGCCGCCCGCGATGAACCATTCGAGCAGGGCGAGCGTTGCTCCGGCATTCACGCGGATCACCTGCATCGGCCGGTGCAGCACGTTTTCGACGCCCAGCACCGCGGCCATGTGATAAACCTCGTGATAATCGCCGCCCAATGCATCGAAAGCGCCGGCCGCGCAAAGGTCGGCGGTCACCAGCGTGACATTGGGCAGCGCGACCAAACCGGTCAGGTCGTCATCCATTCGCCCGCGCGCGAAATTCTCGACCAGCGTGATGTCCGTGTCGGGCTCGGCAGCCAGACGGACGGCGAGATGGTAAGCGATGAACCCGCCGCCGCCGGTAATCAGAATACGTTTCTTACTCATTTTCTAGAAGGACTCAGGCGATGGTAACGCACTTGTCGAAACCGGCTTTCCGCCAATGTCCTTTGCCGACGCCGGCGATACGAACCCCCGCGCCATGGAGCTGCCCGGCTTGGTCATCGCTAATTCCATTTTGCGCATCCACCAGAAACGGAGTTCCGGACCAGTCCACTCCGCGATAACCGGAGTGCGGAACCGCTAGAACCACGCCTGCGGTCCGCGCGAGGCATTCGCCCAGATCCTGCTTCAGCTCCACCGCGGGCCGCTCCGGCCAAAACGCCAGGTAAGGATCGTGCGCCGTGACGCTCGCGCCCGCTTCCGCCAGCGCGTCCACCAGGACCTCCGTCGGCGTGTTCCGGGTATCCGGCACGTCCGGAAGGTAGCTGACGCCGCACACCAGAATATTCTTCCCGCGAAGGTCCCCGCCAGCCAGTTCCACCGCCAGGTCGAAGGTGTGCAAAGGCATGCTTTGGTTGATCCGCAAAGCGTCCCAGGTCATGTCGAGCGTCACGCCGGTCTCAAACAGTTTCGTCGCCGACCACTGCGCCAGCAGCGGATCTTTGGTCAGGCAGTATCCACCCACGCCGAAACCCGGCAGGCGCATGTTATCGTGGGTCCCCTTGCGGACCCGGATCGAGTCGATGACAGCAAACAGATTCACGCCGATCCGCTCCGCGAGCAGCGCCCACTCATAAATGAACGCGATGTTCACGCTGCGGTAGGAGTTTTCGAGCACCTTGGCCATTTCCGAGGCATTGGTGTCGTGGAGCTCCCACAGCGGATAGCGCTGGATTTCGATGAAGGAGCCGAGAAACTCGCGGGCCGCCGCCGCGGAACGCTGGTCGATTCCCGAAAAAGTGCGCCAGAAACTGCGGATGGAGTCCACGTATTTCGGTCCGGGCGTCACCCGTTCGTAGGCGTGCGCGAGGAGCGGTGGTTCGTGGATGCCCCGAGCTGAGCGCTCGGCCCGAAGCAGCGGGAGCGCGATCTTCTCAGTAGTCCCGATGGGCACCGTGGTCTCGAGCAGCACCAGCGCATCCGGACGCATGCGCCGCCCGATGGATCGCAGGGCTCGCTCGAACGGCTCGAGACGGACGTCCAGTTCCTCCGGAGACGCCGCGAACCGGTCGGCGATGTCCAACGGCAGATCCATAACGATCACGTCGGCGACACCGTAGGCTTCCTCCGCCGAGGTCGCCTCCAGATTGCGCGTGGTCAAGACCGCGTCCCGCGTATGATGCGTCAATACGGGATCGGGGGAAGCGATGGGAACCTCGCCTCGGTTGATCTTGGCAATCTTCCAATAGCCGCCCGGCGTGGCCAGATCGGTTCCAATGACGAAATAAGCGGGATCGCCGGCCGCATTCCTGGCCGAGGCGATCACGGCTGCTACTGCGGCGCCGACGAACCCCAGTCCCTGCACGACGACTATTTTCCTGCCGGTCGATCGATATGCCTCGGCGCGCTTTTCAATGTCCCGCCAGTTTCGCTCCAGCGTTTCACGATCCGGAATCGGAAACCAAGTTCCGTCCGGCGCGACGCACCGGGTGGAATCCTCCCAGGGCTTACGGGAGCCGGATGGGGAATCAGTCATCCTGTTCCCACCCGGGCAGCCGTTTGAGCACCACTTCCACGCAGCCCAGCGTACCGCGGCAGGTCACCAGTTTTTTCAGCCGGAATCCACGCGCCTGGTAAAACTCGAACAGCTCCTCAGGCTTGGCGACCTCGAACGGGTACCCGCCCACCCAGTCGATCAAATCGCGCCACGCGGTCATGCCGCGGCGTTTGCCCTCATAATGCCGGATGGTGTGAAACGGACGCAGGAGCACGATATCCTTCAGCAGCGGCCGCCAATACTGCTGAACGAAAACCGGCCCGGAGATCAGGAATCGCAAGGGGGCTGGAGTTCGATTGTACAGTTTCTTTACGCTCTTCCAGCGGCGGCTCGCCGTCCCTTGGTCATTGTAAATGGCGATGAATAGAAGGCCGCCGGGGGCAACCATTGGTGCAACATTGGCCAGCGCCTCCCACATTGCGCCGGTGTGATGTAGCACGCCCCAGGAATAGACGATATCGAACTGTCCCAACGAAGCCAGGTATGCCGGGTCGAGCGCCGAGCCCTCTTCGATGCGCCAGTCCGGATCCTCGGGGAAGTAGCGGCGGCGCAATTCCTGCGTACAAGCCACTGAATGGGGATCGTAATCGAAAGAATGGACGCGCGCTCCCAGCCGCCGTGCCGCCAGGCTGAACAGCCCGCTTCCGCTACCCACGTCGACAAAGCTGCGCCCGGACAACCCGGCGGCGCCCAACCTAGTCTGGAGCGACTGAACTGCTGCCTCGATTTGCGGATCGCTGAGGTGGGCTAAGAACCGGGTCCAGTTCTTGCCAAACTCGAAACGCTCGCCGGCGTCGACTTCCTGAGCGTGGATTCCCATGCAAGAACAAGTTTCAGAGTAACATGCAGCATCGCGCCGGCCGATGCGACCCGTCAGGGAATTACGGCGACGGCGGGCCCGGTGACCGAGAGAACGTTCCCAGAAGGGTCGAAAAATCGAATTCTGTAATACAGAATGCGTTGGGAGATCGCGGGAACCTGGATGGTACATTGCGAGGCGCAGGGAACCGGCTGGGGATGGTCGCCTGCATAATTGTAAGCATTGCCCGCCTGGGCCGCCTTGACGCAGACTTCCTGGCGGGACGTGCAGAAAAACTGGTCGAACGGGCCGTTTTCGGCGTATCCGAATTCGATCTGCGCCGCGGCTGTGTTGGGGTCGGTCGGGGTCACCGCAACGGGGACCGGCACGAAATCGTTGCGCTGGATCCCATCGGGTTGCGGATAGGGAAGCATCTTGGCGGCCATCCATTCGCCGCGAACGCCATCCAGCCAGTCGGCGCGCCAGAACAGCCACGACGCGTCGTCGAAAGTCCGGACATTCCAGTACGGCGTGAACCAGCGGTATCGCATCAGCCCATGCGTCAGAACACGGCTCAGCGACCCGGTCCAATCATTGGAACCGGGCGCGGGGAACCCGATCTGCACGATGCTGTGCGTATAGGCGCCCGAAGGTCCGATGCAGGGATCGTAGGTCCCACCCCCGCTGACGGCGATTCCCGGATAGTCACAATACGGCTGCGAGATGGGAGCGTTGACGTAGAGATCGCCCGGTGCCGAGTTGGTCCGGCATTCCCCGGCGGATTCGGCGACGCAGTACTTGAACCAGTCGGTGGCGCCATTTCCGATCAGGTCGATCCGACAGGGCGCCGGGCGAGTGGGCGGGCGTCTTCCAGCAATCGTTTCGACACATGTGGAGGGCCGCGAAATATCCAGCAACGGGAAGCGATTGACCGACGCCAGCGTCGGCAGCAACTTCCGTTGTAGGGAGCATGCGGCCGCGGACGGACAGCCGCGCTGGGCGTATGTGAACCTCCATAGGTAACCGCCAATGTTGACGCCGGGCGATTGGGCGGTCCCGGCCATCAAAGGGCCTCCATTCATCGGCCGGGCATCCAGGAACCAGTTCAGCTCCGACGCCGGCACGTTGACCTGGTCCGCGGTTGGGTGTGAGTCCACCCCATTGGGAACGCCGATCCCCATGATGCCGCCGAATGCCGGCATGGAAGTGACGAAGGACGGCCCCGCGTTCATGTAAGTCGGAATGGCGCCCTGTCGTACGAAATAGCAGGGATACTGCGGGTTGCCGGTCCAATCGGTTTCGGGCACGCATTGCTGTGGACCGCCCGGATATAGCGTGAGATATCCAGGGTACGGTTTGGCGTCGATTCCAAAACCCGTGCCGAAGGCCGATCCGGTGTGGCCGCCCACATCCCTGGAATCCTGCAAGAGGGTGTTGCCCACGGCATTCTGCCCCTGCGGATCGGCCGAAAAATTCCACATCAAATCACAGGCTTCGTAAGACAGGTTCTTGCTGAACGCGCAGGACGATTCATACTGCCAGAGCATGGTGTTGGCGGGCCAGGCAGTCTGGAAGGGCTGCCCCTTATAGCCCCGCTCCAGCCACCAATCGGTTCCATTCTTGACGATCAGCCGCATGAACTCGGTATTCTGTCCGCTAATCCACGACCATGGATTGCCGGCCGTAAACATCAGGACGTCGCGCACGGCCGCATCCTGGAGGTAGAACGCCGCCGGATTCCCGCACTTGGGGGATTGGACCGTGCTTTCCACCAGAAGGACGTAAGGCTGATTCGAAAATGCCGCCGAGGGCGCCGGCGTGATGGTCCCGGTCGACGTGGTGCTGAAATGAAATGTGTATTGATTCCCGTTGATGCTGATCGGCTTACCATCTAGCGACGGCGTCCACACGCCGCCGGAAGCCGCGATGGCCCCCGTGGTACTGCCGCTGACGGTTCCGCTCGTCAGCACGCCCGGGGACGGATCGCAGGTTTCGCCGTCCACTTGAATGTGGACGCAGTTATTTCCAGTGGGCCAGTCATTCGCCGCAATGGGCGAGCCGCCCGGCTGCGCTGGGCAAGCTTGGCCCACTGCCGGCATCGCGCCCGCATTCCAGTTCACGCCGTCTGAGAAGGCCAGATATTTAGCCCCGAACGGCCCCAATCCGGGTGTATCGTATCCGCTCAGCGCGTGGCTCTGCGTCACCAGATCCCCGATCGGCATGCGGATAAAGTTGGGGTCCTGGATGTTGTTCCAGGAGTGGATACCGGACCATCGTGCGGGCCAATAACGGAATGTCGGAGCCGCGCCTGTCACCAAACCGGTGGCCGGGTCGAATACGAATTCCCAACCCCTCGAGTTCTGATTCCCCATGTGTCCCCACAGCCCGATTTTGCCGCCCTGACGCCCGCCGATCGCAATGAACGCCGTGGGGGCCAACGGCCAATCCGGATAGGACGCCAGTTGCGCTTCCAAATGGTTTGGCGGCGGCGTGAGATTCACTTGATCGAGACACGGCTGATTTGCGTGGTTCGCGTCGCAAGTTTGCCCCATGTAGGTGTACGACGCGGAGCTGTAAGGGCCGATGTCCAAAAAATCCCCGTAATATTTCAACGAGAAAATGGCCGTCCGGCCGATGGTGTCCTGGGCCAGGCAATAGAATTTGTTCGCATCCGTCGCATCGAATACGGCCGAGCTCAACCCGATGGGGCAGCCGGTGGCGGAATATTGGCCGCTCACATAGACAGCCGGTGCGCCCAGGCTGCGATGGACTCCGGTTGCCGATTCGACTGCGTACAACCCGACTTCCGTGGCGCACAGACGGCCCATCACTCCTCCGCCCAGATCCTGCTCCACCGGAGAGCAGGTCCAATACAGCAGTTGCAAACCGGAGGAGTCGGCAGGCAGCGTCACGGAATAGCCGTAATCGAAGGTCGCGAGGCCAATCGAAATCGCATCGGTGGACGTGGTCAGTTTTTGGATCAGAAATCCGGTGTTGTTCGCAGAGTACTGGGGACTGCCGCTCGCGCCGGCCCAAGGGGACGATAACGTGACCGACCGGGAGTTCTGGATGGACTGGATGGTGTAGTTGACTCCGTTAATGTTGATCTGAGAACCGTTGGTCCACCATATGGAAAAGACGTCGCCGGATGCCCAGATAACCTGCGCCGATCCCTGCGTTACATTTACGGTGCCGCTGAAATACCACATCTCCCACATGTTGAGCTTGGCTGGAGCATTGGTCCAGTCGAGCAAAATTGGATTGGCGCCGCCGATCGGATAAGATGCCGGCTGCGTGGCCAGCGCCTGATTGATGGAAGCGCTTTCGCAACTCACTCGATTGACCGTGAGACACACGCTAACGGTCCGGTCCTGGGCCGCCGCCGTCGCACAGCTCGGCCCCGAACACCAAGCGGTCAGATTCAGTTTGGTCCAGTCATAGCTGACGTTCTGTTGATAAGACTTGGACTGAAACAGGCTCGCGTTGTCGCGGTTCGATAAGAACAAATAGCCCGAGTTGCCGGTGGAATTCACCAGTGCTCCCGATCCCGCGTTCTTGACGCAAATGGCGACCGCCGCGCAGCCGGACGGAGCCCACCCTCCGCCGCTCATATCCTGGGCTTCGTAGATGCTCTGGCCGGTGCGCTGGCCGAAAGAGTCCTGAGGCAATGTCCCTCGGAGGATTCTAAGGCCGGTCTGCGGATCGATCACTGAATCGGACCGGTTGCGTCCGTAGAAACCAGGCCACGCGGTGACCCCCGGCGCGGAAGGATCCACCGGAACGGGGTCGAAGTATCCGGCTCCCAGCGGGATATTGGTGGTGGAAAAGCTGCCGGTGGCCTGATCCAGACCGCAGGTAATCTGGAAGTAGTGTTGCGTCATCGCCTGAAGCGCGCGGGAATAGCGCCTCCCGTCCAACCCTACGTCGGCGGAACGTTTCCCCACCACAAAGGTTCGCGAGGTCAGGTACGAAATCGAACCCGCCCGCGAATCCAGATTGGAGGCCGCGAAGATCAGAGGGTCCACGTCGTGCACCAGTGGCGTGTAGGTGACGTTTTCACTCACTTGAACGCTGCAGGGATTCTGGTCCGGCGCGGTGTAATTGATCACCGCCTGCGTCGACGTGACGCCCGATACGGTTATGTCAGTGATGTCGGCGCGCAATCGAACCGCGGATGCCCCAGCCAGCAACAGCAGTGAAAACGCGCGTGCGGAATTCCCACAAGCCATGTACAAAACCAGTGTAGCGGTTGTAAGGAAGCTGCCACCTGCGCTGATGCTGGTTCCAGTAGCACTGCTCGCGCTTGAACTACGGCGCGGCCGGGGATTTACGCGGCCGCGCCCCCCGCAATAGCAGGCGCAGTAACTGTGCATTCGTGGGCGCGTGAAAAACCGCAGCCGCGCTCGACGCCGGCGGTTGGTCGAAGCAGGCTACCTCGCCGCTGAGGATTTTCCGGCAAAGGTCAGCCGGCCACGACACGCCGAATTGCAATCCGGTTTCGATATTCCGCGGGTAGGAGTCGAGCGCGGTGGGAAAGGACTCCTTGCGCAGCACGATTCCGCTGTCCAGCCGGTCGGTAAGGCGCTGAAGCGTAATGCCCGTGAGCGGATCGCCCAGGTAGACTTCCCAAAAACACGGCGGCGAGCCGCGGTACTTGTCCAGATCGTCATGGTGGAACGACCATACGCCGTAGCGCGCGCTCGAGAGGATCTCGCCGCGAATGATATTGAATCCGAACCGGAGCATGAAGTCGAGATCGTGGGCTCGAATGGCCGCGATATCGGCGTCCGGAAAATATTCGGAAAATTTGCCGCGCCGGATCACTTGAACCTCCATCCGGGGCGTCGCGGCAAATCGCGACGACAAATCGATGGAGCGCCGCGATGGAAGCGCGGCCTCGATCGCACGCTTGCGGTACACTTCCCATGCGAGCGTGTTGAAGTGCCGCAGCGCTTTCCATTTCAGATACCACGGATTGGGTTTCGCCGGCGGCCGCGCATCGGCAATGAGCAGCGAAAGCTCGACGCCCGGGACGGCCAGGATCTGTTCGATGCACGCCGCCTCCCATTGCTGAAAGCTGGTCCCACCTGCGAGGATGGCAAAACGCAAACTTACGGGCATTCCGCTATCCGGCGCCGAACCCGCCGTTGAATCCGGCCACGGTTCGCTCGAACCAGTCGCGCGGTACATCGGGATCGAAGCCCAAGCGGCGCAATTCGAACAGATTAGCACCCGGCCGGTTCAACCCCTCCATCGTCGAAACGGCGGATTGGTAACCAGCCTGCCGCGTGGCTTCGACCACTGCCGCGCTGATGTCGCAGGCCCGGCCGTTCGGATAACAGAAATGGAGGACGGGGCGTTGCAATTCTTCCTGGATCCGCGCCCGGCAGCCGTCGATCTCAGATTCCAGGCTCTCCGCTGCCGGATCCTGCTTTGAAGGGAGCGTCGAATCTATGCGCGAAAGAATCGGGTGCGTTCGCGTATGGCCTCCGAATTCGATGCCGGCTTGCGCCATTTCGCGAACTTGATCCCACGTAAGCGGCTCGCAACCCGCCGGCGGAGCTTCGGGAATTTCGACACCTAGCGATTCCGGCAAAGACTCCATCGCCGCGCGCCGGTCGCGATCCGGGATTTCCTTGAGTTTTCGCTTGACCTTGGCGATCGCCTGAGCTCGATCGTCGAGAGACACACGCAGTCCCGCTATTTCACACTCGCGCCGCGAACTACGTTCGATGGCGTAGCGGACCTGCTCCGTCCAGATCCACAGCCGGCCATCCAGGAAGTCGGTCACCAGGAAGACGATTGCGGGGATGCGCCGGGATTGAAGAATGGGAAACGCGGACGTGTAGAAATCGCGATAGCCGTCGTCGACCGTGATCACCGCCGCGTTCTCCGGCAACGCGTCTCTTCCCTGGAGCATGCGGCAGGCAGCGGTCAGCGAAACCGGCCGGTAATGTTCCATCAAGTGATCGCATTGCGCCGCGAACTCGCGTTCCTTGCCCGCGAAGCGGTGATACATCAGGATGCGGATCGCCTTCCGGTTCCGGAACCGCACCAGCGGGAGTCCGGTGTGACGGAAGACCGCGCCGGCGAGTTGCTTGGGTGCGGGCATTAGTAGTCAAAGCGTGCTGAAGGACCGGCTCGTGTCGTGTTCAAGCATGTGTCGTGTTCAAGCATGTAATGACATTGTACTTTGAGCAAATTCGCGAAGTGGCTTACGGCTACTCCGATCCTCCCATGCGGCCTCTACGTCATCGCTCGGCGGCGCCGGGCGGCTAAACGCTCATCGTAAATCTCCGCGAGCCGCGCTGCCGCCGTCTCCAGCGAAAACTCCCGCCGCACACGCTCCGATGCCGCGCGCGCGATGGATCGCCGGAGATCGTCATTCAGGATCAGCCGGCGCAGGCACTCCGCGAGATCCGCGTCGTTGCCGGGTTCAAACAGCAGCCCCGTCCGTTCCCCATCCACCGACTCATGGATGAGTTCGGGATTGCCGCCCACGCGGGACGCGATGGGAGCGCAGCCGCTAGCCATCGCCTCCATCAGCGAATTCGAGAGAGCCTCCGATCGCGACGGCAGCACAAAAATGTCCATCTGCCGCAGCCAGCCCGGAACGTCGGAAGTGGCCGGCTCGAAATGGCATTGCCCGGTCAATTTGAGTTCGCGGACACGCTGCTCGAGAGGCCCGCGGAGGACGCCTTCTCCGACGATCAACAGGCGCAGTCCGGGGCGCACGTCGCGGATACGATCGAAAGCGTTGACCAGCGTCAACAGGTCCTTTTCCGGACGCAGCGCGCACAGCACGCCGATGGTCACAGTCGCGGGCGATGCTTCCAGATCGCGCACCGGAAACGCCGGCGCGTCCAGGCCGTTGTGACACAGGAATACCTTCTTGGGCGGCGCGCCCTCCTGTTCGATCATCTCCTTTCGAACGGCCTCGCAATTTACGACGATGCCGTCGGCGAGCCGGTCCGTGATCCGCAGCCAGCGGCGCACGCCCGGGTATAACGCGCGGCTCTGGCGTTGACTGGTCAGGACCACCGGCACCCGCAAGGCGCGGGCCAGCGGCGCGGCGTAAAGATTCATCGGAAAATCGAACGTGTGGACGATCCCTATGTCGTGACGGCGAATGTAATCGCGCAGAGTCTTAGCGCCGCGGATCGCCGAAAACGATGCGAGCGAATCCACCGGCAAGTGCAGCACCGGCACTTCGGCCCGGCGCAGCTCATCGGCGCGATATCCGGACGCGCGAAAGCATCCGACGTGCGCGAAATACCGGCTGCGGTCAAGCGAACGCGCCATTTCGGCGCACTGCCGCTCCGTGCCGCCGATGTTCAGTTCGCGGACCATCAGCAGGACATTGACTGGGGTTCGGGAAACCGGCATTTTCAAATTCGGGCCCGGCGAATCGCCGTTGTCTTCCACAGGAGCTGCGCCGGGACGAATAGGGCCATCGCCGCGCAGAACGCGGCGGCCATCAAAACCACGAACGTGCTCGCGGCAGCGGTGACTCTTTTCAGAAGAATTCCGCGCGGCAGAACGAAATCCAGCAAGGCGAGTCCATAAACGGCCGCCTGGCAGCCCAGCGTCACGGCGCGAAACGGATCGGGCAGCCAGAAGGATGAAATCAACAGGGCGATCAGCGCGAAGGGGAGCAGCAGCCGCGCCACCTTGTGAGACATGAAGTGCAGCCAGCCTCGGGTACCGGGCCACAGGAGCCGCGGGTACGCTCCCATCACCTGGTACATCCCGGCGAGGGTGCGGACTTTGCGGCGAAACTCGATTCCGAGACCGCTGACCGGATGGTCGAACGCCTTCGCAGCCGGTTCGAGCATGATCGACTTCCCGGAGAAGAACACGGCCAGAGGCAGGTAGACGTCGTCGGCTAGCGTATTTTCGGGCAGCCCGACCGCATCCTCCCGGCGCATCGCGTAAATGCAGCCGGTGGCGCCTTGCAGCACTCCCAGGCGGCTGAGGCGGGAACGGATCCAAACTTCATATCGCCAATACAGCGCCGCGCCATCGCCGTTTTCATCGGACGCGATGATCAGTTCGCCGGTAGCGACGCCCACCTTCGGGTCGGCCAGCCGCGATACCAGATCCCGCAGCGCATTAGGGGAGAGATCCTGGCGCACGTCGGTGAAGAATAAGACTTCGCCGGTCGCCCGTTCGATACCGGTGTTGAGTGCCATGGCCTTCCCGCGCCTGGGCGCTTGGATCAACTCGGCGCGGCCGAGGCCGTGGGTGCGGACCAGTTGGTCGGTCGCGTCGGTGGAACCGTCGGAAATAACCAGAATTTGCATGCGTTCCGCCGGATAATCCAGAGCGAGCAGCGTCGCGAGTTTACCGCGGATAAACGCTTCGCCATTGTAAACCGGCAGAATCACGGAGACGGTCGGCAAAGCCGATGAAGCGGGGCGGCCGGGCTCCCGATTTCGGGCGAGAAGAGCCAGAATCAGCGGATAAAGCACCGTCACATAAATGACCAACGCGACGCTGGCAACCGCTACGAGAATCGGCATGCGGGAAACTAGAGAATAGCGCGCCGTGGGCGTCGCAAGGATGGGATGCCTGGACGTTGTAAATGACGTTATACCCTAAAATACTATAGTGAGCGATCGACGGAGTGAGATTGGACCAGCCATCCAGGCTGGACGGGTGCCGGAAGCCGCGCGGTTGCTGGGCGAACTGTGGCGCGCCGACCCGGGACCCGCGCTCGCCGGATTCATCATCCGCTCCTTCGAACAGCTGCGCGGGCGCTTGCCGATGACGCCCGCGCGAGTGGCGTTTCTGCGATCCTTCACCCTCGAACCGGTGGTGCCGCTGCTGCGCGCGGAGGCTTACGTTTCCGGCATCGATCTCACCGTCCACATGGGCGAATTCAATGCTTGGGCGCAGGAGATTCTCGAAGACGGCAACGCCCTGTACGGCTTTTCGCCCGAAGTCGCGATTCTTGCGGTGGACACGCGCGATATCGCACCGGAGCTCTGGCCCGGCGCGGGAGAGTTCGAGCCGGGATCGGGAAACGCGATCGCGGAGCGCGTCCTCTCCCGGTTCCGCGGAAGCATCGAAGCCTTCCGCAAGCGCAGTCAGGCGAGTCTGATCGTTCACAATTTGGAAGCGCCGGATCTTCCCGGGCCGGGAATTCTCGACGCGCAGTCGAATACCGGCCAAGTCGCGTCCGTTGAACGGATTAACGCCGAATTGCGCGGGATCGCGGCGCAGTATCCCGGCGTCTACGTACTCGACTACGATGGCTTGGCGGCGCGCCACGGGCGCCGCAACTGGCGCGATGAGACGCGCTGGCTGACCGCGCGATTGCCGGTTCGCGCGCGGTATTTGTCCGCGCTCGCCGCGGAATGGGTGCGCTATTTGGTTCCGCTTTCGGGCCGGATCGCGAAGGTTCTGGCGGTGGATCTCGACAATACCTTGTGGGGCGGCGTGATCGGCGAAGACGGGATGGATGGAATCCAATTGAGCGGCGAATATCCCGGCGCCGCGTTTCAGATGGTGCAGCGCGCCCTGCTGGATCTGAGGCGCCGCGGGATTCTGCTGGCCATCGCGAGCAAGAATAATCCCGACGACGCGATGGAGGCGATCGAACAGCATCCTGGTATGCTGATGCGCGCGCGGCACTTTGCGGCGATGCGTATCAACTGGCAGGATAAGGCGCAAAATTTGAGGGAAATCGCGAACGAGCTGAACCTGGGACTGGATGCAGTCGCGTTTCTGGACGACAATCCGGTGGAGCGCCAGCACATCCGTGACGCGCTACCGGAAGTGATGGTGATTGAGGTGGGCGCCGATCCCATGGATCTGGCCCGGGCGGTACGCGAATTTCCGGCATTCGAGCGGCTCACCCTTTCCGAAGAAGACCGGCATCGCGGCGAATATTATGCAGCGGACCGGCAGCGGGCGGAACTGGAAACGGCGAGCGAATCGAAAGAGGAGTTCTATCGATCTCTCGCGCAACAGGCCGACTTGGCCCCGGTCACCAGCGGGACGCTCGCGCGCGTGGCTCAACTCACGCAAAAGACCAATCAATTCAATCTGACCACGCGGCGCTACACGGAAGCGCAGATTTCGGCGATGGCGGCTCAGCCGGATTGTCACGTGCTGTCGATCCGCGTGCGCGATCGTTATTGCGACAACGGGCTGGTCGGTGTTGCGATCACGCGCGATCAGGGCGGCGACTGCGAAATCGACACGTTTCTGTTGAGTTGCCGCGTGATCGGCCGGACGGTCGAGACCGCGCTGCTCGCGTATCTGTGCGAGCAAGCTCGCGCCCGCGGCTGCCGGCGGGTGGAGGGCTGGTTTCTGCCGACCAGGAAAAACGCGCCGGCTAAAGATTTCTACTCGGGCCACGGATTTGCGATGGTCGAAGAGAAAGACGGCGCGTTGCGCTATCGCCTGGATCTGGCGGCTTCCCCCATTGCGATTCCGCCGTGGATCGACGTTCGCGCGGAGCGGGCGGCGGTTCCGGCGTGAAACTGCTGTGGGTCAATTCCAATTTCATGCACCCCACCACCAAGGGTGGACAGATCCGCACGCTGGAGATGTTGCGCTATCTCCATCAGTGGCATGAAATCCACTTTGTGGCGCTGGAAAATCCGGACCAACCGGAAGGCCCGGCGCGCGCATCCGAATACAGCGCGAGGTCGTATCCGTTCCGGTTTCAGATTCGCGATAAGCGCTCGGTCGCGTTCCTGGGAGAGTTGGCGCGCGGCTTATTCGCGAGGGTCCCACTGGCGGTGAGCCGTTTCGATCCGCCCGGAATGCGCGGATTTGTGGAAGATCTGATCCGGCGCGAGCGATTCGACCTCGCGGTGGTGGATCACCTGGCTCCCACGGCTTACTTTCCCGATCGCGCTCACAGTGTGCTGTTCCAACACAACGTCGAGTTCATGATCTGGCGGCGCCACGCGGAAAGTGCGCGCGACCCGCTGCGCCGCGCCTACTTCAAGTTGCAAGCCGACCGGATGTTCGACTACGAACGGCAGGCCTGCCGGGAGTCCGGGCATGTCGTGGCTTGTTCCGAGATCGACCGGCAGATGTTTTGCGAATCGTTCGGGATTACGAACGTGTCCACGGTCCCCACCGGCGTCAACATCGAATATTTCAAATCGCCCGAGGCTGGAGCGAATTCGACTCCCGGGCCGGATCTGGTGTTTGTCGGCTCGATGGATTGGCTGCCGAATCAGCAAGGAGTGCAGTGGTTTGCCCGCGAGATTCTACCGTTGATCCGGCGTAAGAGAGCAAACGCGACGTTCGCGGTGGTCGGGCGCACGCCTCCGCCGGCAATTCAAGCTCTGGCGCAGGAGCCCGGCATCACCGTGACCGGAACTGTTCCGGATGTCCGGCCGTGGTTTTGGGAATCCGCCGTTTCTGTCGTGCCGCTGCTGGTAGGCGGCGGCACACGCCTGAAGATTTATGAAGCGATGGCGGCGCGCGCCGCGGTTGTCTCGACCACCATCGGGGCGGAGGGACTGGAGTACCGGCATCCTGAAAACATCCGGATTGCCGACACCCCTGCGGACTTCGCGGTCGAGTGCCTGGACCTGATCGAGAATCCAGCCAGGCGGAAGCGAATGGCGGACTGCGCCTGGGACCTGGTCAATACGCGGTTTTCATGGGAGGGTGCCGCGCGCGCCTTCGACCGCATTCTCGAAAAGGCGCCCCGGCTTAGGTGAAAGTGGTCACAGTTTCACGATCATGCACTGATAACCGCTGATCAGTTCCAGCGCGCGCTCGGGTTTTTCGGCAAAGAACTCCTGGAATGCGCGGTTCACCCCGGCGGCACTCAAATAATCGTGACTGATCAGGATGCCGCCGCGAGCCAGTCGGGGATAGAAAAACTCAAGGCCGGCGCGCGTGGACTCGTAAAGGTCGACGTCGAGATGAACGAAGGAAAATGTGCGATCTGCGAGCGGCCCGGCGGTCTCCGGAAACACACCTTTGTAGAAAAGGCAGTTCAATCCCCCGAGATAATCTTTGACGCCATCGATCTGGCTCAAGAAATCGCCGGACTGAAATTTCGCGCTGTCTCCGGACACCGGCGCGGGCAAACCTTCGAAGGTATCGAACAGATGAACCGGGCGGCCGCCGGCATGGCCGGCGATCAGCTTCGCGGACGCGCCGTACGCAACTCCGAGTTCGGCGATGTCCCCGCCCAGGTGCGCCGTGGCTTCGAGGGCGCTGAGAATCTGGCAAGCCTCCCCATGACTCAACAGCAGCACGCGTTCGGAGGCGATCTTCGAGACTTCGCGCATCCATTTTGCGCGATGCGGCGTGTCATAGCGCGACAACAGAAAGCCTCTTCGGGCGAACCCATTCTTGATGGCGTCGGCAATTCTCATCTTTTCAAGGGTAATTCACAAGTGTATTGGACCGTCGCCGTCGCCGCGGTTGAAGTGGCTTTCAAGCACTCTTTCTTTGAACGGCGCGATCGTCGCGGCCAGTTTCGGGGACGCGGAGAAGATGAAATTGGAAGGGCCTCGCATGAATCCGGATTCCTTCAAACCTTCGGACCATTGGGCGTTGAGCTGATTTGAGATCACCAGGTCCACGCCGCGGCGCTCCAGCTCGCGAGTGACGGCGGTGAGCAACGCGGGCGCATCCGCCGGATCGGCCATGCCGTCGACGATGGTCGAGACCCGCAGATCTCCGAACTGCTTGTGCGCCTGCATCTGCGTGTCCAGCGCGACCGCCCACCCCAGGGGGCGCGATCCAGCCGACAGTTTCCAGCGCAGGAAACGAGAGTCGGCCGGGGGATAAAGAACCGCCGCCATTTCGGAATCCCGGACGGCGAGCAGAGAATAACGGTCGCGGCATTTTTGCCATAGGTCTCCGGCCCACGACTCGAAAGCGTCGAACGGCTCGACGGAAATCCCGCGTGGAACGCGGCACGGGCGCGCGGCGCGTAACAGCGCAAAGCCGAGCGATCCCGCTCCGGTCCACGCTGCCGCGTTCGAAAGCGCGCGTCGAACCGGTGTTGCGCGTAGCGCCGCGACGTGGCGGAGAAAGCGGCCGCCATGAACCACGCGGAAATGGAAAGGCACGGCATGCTGTGACCATCCCGCGGCTTTTTCCAGCCTCGCGACCGGTGAATCGAGCGATCCCATTCCGAGCGAGAAGAGCAGCGGCTCACGCGCCAGCGCGTCGCGAAGCAACTGAAGGGCGACCGAGGCGTACCGGCGGTCCGCCACACCTTCCGATACCGGCAAACGATAGCAGGAAACGCGATGGATCTCGCCGTCGATCGAGAACGGCTGATGCTTGAGAAAATATCCGCCGCGCACCGCATCTCCTTCGAGCGCGAGAAAGGCCTCCTGATATATTTGCCGATGGCCGCCCTTGGCCAGCCACCACTCGCCGGGCGTTTCGGGGAATAGAAGTTCCGGATCGAGCGCGTCTTTTACCCGCTGGTTGAAGGCGCGGACCGCATCGGCGTGTTGCGGACCGTACTCCTCAAAGCGGATCGGCATCAGGCGCGGGCGCCGTTGCGTTTGCCGGCGACCACATCCGCGATCGCACCCAGGTTCTGCATGCCGTCGATCTCGGAAGGCTCGAATTGCAGATCGAATTTCAGTTCCAAAGCCAGGACCAGACTCAGGTGCTGCACCGAATCCCAGCTTTCGATGGACTCCGGGCTGGACGCGCGGGTGAGGTTCGCCGGATCGACATCGAGCACATCGGCAGCGATGCCGCGAACCAATTGGAACGTCGAACCGTCCATAAGCAAGAACCACGGTAACGTGTTCCGCTCTAACGCTGCAAGCGGCCGAATATAGCGAGAAACGCGCATGTTACGCTGGGCGAGACCGCGATGAAGGCATTTTCGTTGATGTATCACGACGTGATCTTGCCCGGTGGATTCACGGAGAGTGGAATTCAGGGCGCGGATGCCGATTTGTATAAGCTGGACCGCGACGAGTTCCGCCGGCACCTGGATGCAATCGCGAAACTGGGCAGCGTCCGAACGTGCGTGCAAACTTCGCAAGAGACCGCACCGATTTTTTTGACTTTCGACGATGGCGGTGCATCCTCCCTGTGGATCGGCGAGGAACTGGTGCGGCGCGGATGGCGCGGGCACTTCTTCATCACCACCGATTGGATCGGCAAGCCGGGGTTCGTTACCGCGGGCGATTTGCGAGAGATGGCGGCCGCCGGGCATGTGATCGGGTCGCACTCGGCGTCGCATCCGCTGCGGCTGTCGGGACTCGCGAAGGACGAAATCGCGCGCGAATGGGGGTCGAGCGTGGCGGCGCTGGAGGGCTTATTGGGCACACCGGTGACGGTCGCATCGGTGCCGGGCGGCTACTATTCGCAAGCCGTGGGTGAAGCGGCGATTGCGGCGGGGATTCGGACGCTGTTCACCTCGGAACCGACGGCGACGTCGTGGCGGCTTGGCGAATGCGAGTTGCTGGGCCGCTATTTCGTCCAGCGAGGTATGGGGCCGGAAATCGCCGCGAGCTTCGCCGGAGGCCCATCCGGTCCGCGCAGACGTCAAGCTCTGGTGTGGAAGCTGAAAAAAGCGGCCAAGGCGCTCGGCGGCGATCTATATGTGCGGGCGCGAGTCGCTTACTTCGAAAAGGCAGGCACGAAGTAATTTGCAGGTAGTTTATTGTGCGGCCAGCCGCGGAGGGGCGAACAGTCCCGATTCGCAAAGATCGCGATTGCCTTTCAGGAAAATTTCTCCCCAGAGTTGGAGATTCAGCAAGCGCCAGATGCGATCGGTAGCATCCTCGCGGCCGGAGCGGTGGTTCTCGACCAGCGAACGCAGTTGGGTGCGATCGACAATTTCATCCAGAAGGCCATCGGGCGCAAGCAGCAGGTCGTAGAGAGGCCCGGCGCGCGGGTCGAGCAGCCAGTCGCGAATGGGAGTCGGGAAACCCATTTTCTTGCGGTAGATAATGTTGTCGGGAAGCAGCCCCGCCACCGCCTTCTTGAGGATGTATTTCCCGGAGCCGTTGCGCAGCTTTAGATTATCCGGCACGCGGGCGGCGAATTCCACAAACTCGTGATCGAGGAGCGGCACGCGGCTTTCAATGGAGCAGGCCATGCTCATCTGATCCTGCTTCATCAGCAATTCCACCAGGTAGGTTTTCTGGTCCGCATAGAGCAGTTGCGCGAGCTTGGAGCGGAAGGGTCCATGATTCCAATAACGCAGGAAACTTGCATAGGGATCGCCGCCGCAGCCGAGCGAGTCCAGTTCGCGCGCTGAAAATGCGCAGCAGAAGTTGTCGAGATGCAGGCTTTCGACGGAATCTTCACGGCCCAGCGGAGTGTGCATGAGCTTCCGGCGCAAATTGGCGGAAAATAGCGCCGAAGAGCCGATCCGGTCGCGGACCATTCCGCGAAGAGGGCCGGGGATCCGGCGATACGCCTTCATCAATACGGTGTTGCGAAAGTATTGCCCATACCGGGAATATCCCGCAAAAATCTCGTCGCTTCCTTCTCCCGTGAGGACCACCTTGACGTGTTGCGACGCGAGCCGGGCGACGAAATACAGCGAAACGCTGGAGGGCCAGTTTACCGGTTCGTCCTCATGCCAGACCAGGCGCGGGAGGGTGTTGAAAAACTCCTCCATTCCCACGGAAACTTCGTGATAATCGGCGCCCACGTGTTTTGCCACCTGGCGAGCCCAAGGCAGCTCGCTATAAGGCGTCTCGGCGTAACCGACGGAGAAGGCCTGGACCGGTTTCGCGGTGACGCGCGACATGATTGCGGCGATGGCGCTCGAATCCAGTCCGCCGCTCAGAAACATGCCCAGCGGCACGTCGCTCATCAAGCGCATTTCGACGGTTTCTTCCAGACGGCGGCGGCATTCGGCGATCCAGAATTTATCGTCGTGAGGCTCGGCGTCGTGAGGCTCGGCCTCAGTGGCGTTTCGGGGTGCGTCCCAGTACTGGCGAATCTCGAAACGGGGAGCGGGTTCGCCCAGAGAAATACGAAGCCAGTGGCCCGGCATCAGCTTGCGGATGTGACGAAACAGAGTGCGATCGTCGCTGTTATACCCGAACGACAGAAACTCCGGCAAAGCTGCGGTTTCGAGCTCCGCTGAGATCGCGGGATGCTCCAGGAGGGCCTTGATTTCGGAAGCGAACGCGAACAGACGGCCGTCCCAGTAGTAGTAAAACGGTTTGATCCCCAGCCGGTCCCGCGCACAAAACAGAGAATGATCGGAGCGATTCCAGAGGGCGAACGCAAACATGCCGCGGAATCGCGCCAGACAATCGGGGCCGTACTGTTCGAACGCGTGGAGGATGGTTTCGGTGTCGCTCAAGGAGGCGTAGCGATGTCCGGCGCGCTCGAGTTCCGGGCGCAAGGCTGCATGATTGAAGATTTCGCCGTTATAGACAATCCACAGCGAGCCGTCTTCGTTCGTCATCGGTTGTTGCCCGGTGGCGAGGTCGACGATACTCAGGCGGCGATGGCCCAGGTAAACGCCGTCATTGCGGTAAAAGCCGGATGCGTCGGGCCCCCGGTGCCGGATGGCGCTGGTCATCCGGTCCAGGATGGACGGGGAAGGCCAGGATGACGCCGAATCGAGATATCCAGCGATGCCGCACATAACCGGCGATCAGCGGGTCCGAATCCGCCCAAATTTGTAGGGATTCGATGGCTTGGGCGCGCCCGGCAGGGGTGCGCCGGCCTGGACGGGCATGTGGGTGAGCGGCGCCGGGACCGGCACGGAGCGGAGCGATGCAACGTACTGCTCGATTTTAGGTCGAGCAGCCAGGGAAAATGCGGCGATCAGCGCGGCCAGCATCGGAAATTCGAGGCGATAGGCCTCGCTGTCGAAGAAGGCGCCCACGGCCCAACTGATCAGCGCGAGCATAAGGTAAAAAGCCATCCCGGACAGTTCAGACAAGGCGGGATATTTTCGGGTCTTGCGGTACGCAGACCAGCACATCGCGAGGCAGCCGCCGATGGCGAACAAATAGAGCAGCAGCCCCAGGATGCCATCCTCGGCGGCCAGTTGCACGTAGGTATTGTGGGTTTCGTGCCACATCGCGCGGCGGCCTTCAGCCTCTGCCACATTGGCAGCCGCGGCCGCGTACACGCCAGGCCCGACTCCAAACAAGGGATGGCTCATCGCCAAACCCGTGCCTTCCTCCAGGAGACGCCTCCGTTGGGCGCTTGAGTTGACCGCTATTTTCTGTTCGTCCGTCGCGTCCGTCCCCGCGATGTCTTCGCGCGTTGAGAACATGGTGGCGTAGCGTTCCGCTGCATCTGTCGGCAGAAAGAACATCACCACGGCTACAAGAGCGGCCGCTCCCCCGAGCAAAAGCACCTTCTTGTTGAGCGAAACCCTTGCGATGAGCATGAGAAAAAGCACGATTAGCGTGAGAAGGCCCGAGCGAGAACCCGTGCGAAGCGCGAGAATCAGGCCGACCGGAATAGCGCACAAAATCAGGATTCGCTTCACGGAGAATCCTCGTTCGGCCGAAACCACGAACAAGCAGAAGCACACACCCATCAAGAGCCTGGATGCAAGTTCATTAGGATTTGAAAGCGAGCCCGTGCCGCCGACCGCGAACCGGCCCATAGTGGTTCTGGAGAGCACTACGGCAAGTATGATCACCACCAGCGTCGCATAAGCGAGCGTCAACATGACTCTCCGCACGTTATCCAGGGTCAAGACCAGCATGGCTATCACCAGGCAGATCAGGATGGATTTGCTCCAGTAGTCCCTAAACATCTCAAGGGTGCCGCCATGCCAGGAACTGAATAGGCCGGCGACGCCTAGCCACACACTGAAGACGATCAGCCACACCACGGGGTGCATTCCTGAAAGGCGTCGAAGGTTGGCCGCGAACAAAGCGGCGATTCCGGCAAAGATGGAAAGGACCAGGGCAAGCGGGAGAGTCACGCCCACTAACTCGGCAAGGAACTCCGGAATTCGCGCAAAGGTAACGAATAGAAACAACAAAACGAATGAAAAACCGACCCGCTGCGCAAGTCCCATATCGGCCATTTGCGGCGACACGCGTGCGCCCGGCGATGGTCCTATCTGTGTGGAAAGGCCACCGAATGAAGGATTCTCAAGGGCGTTCTGCATTTCGACTTAGGCTCTGCAACTAAGAGGCGATCTTGTGTCTAAGCATACCATTCCGTTGCCGTGACAAGCATTCCGCCGGTAGTACTGCTTGAACAGTACGATGGTCCCCGTGATCCCGCCCAATCACATTCGTTGCGAAAAAGTTTAGTCCCTTCTTTTCACCACATAGAAGTTGACTCGCGGATACCTAGAATTCCAGTGGGCTAACTTTGGGGTGCGCGAGAGCCCGTGTTTCCCGAGGGCCAAGCGCATAGGGAGAAACACATGATGAGATTTGCTGTGGGCGCCGGGTTGAAACGTCTGCTCCTCCAAGCCGTTGCGCTCATTTCGGTATCGGCGTTCGGTCAAACCACGATCGACCTGAGGACCCAGTCGAGGAACGTAGATTTTTCGGGGGCATCCTCGACCCGCCTCCAAACTGGGGCGGTGCTGCCGGCGACGTGCAGCGTCGGGCAGGTGTTCTTCAATACGGCCGCGGCTGCCGGGAGTAACTGGTATGGCTGCGCCGCTACCAACAGTTGGATTGCGGAAGGAAGCGGCGGCGGGGGCGGCGGGTCCAGCCTTTCGGTGCTGACTGTGTCGGCTACGGGCACGGTGATGACCATCGGGGCGGGGTGCTCGGTCCTGGTTCCCTGCAACGCGCGGGTGGGATCGACCGTGTTCGCCTTCACCAGCGCCGCCACAGCCACCTTGTTGAGTGGGACCGGCACGGCGTTCGTCTACGTGGATAGCAACGGCGCGTTGACGGTTGGCCACAATCTGGGCACCGGCAGTGTATCGTGCAGCGGACCGTGCGCGGCGGTGAACGGAATCACCGCGTTCCCGGCGGATTCGATTCCGCTGTCGACATGGACAGCGAGTTCGGGAGCGTGGGTTTCTTCGGGCGGCACCGACCAACGGGCCTTCTTGAGCCAGAAGGTGATCACCTGCGGCGCGAATATGACCTGCGCCAACTCGGGCACCTCGCTGACCATCAGCAGCAGCGGCGTGGGCGGCGGATCCGGTCTAACCGCTCCGCAGGTGGATTTTGCCGACCATGCTTCGACGGCGACCACCTCCCAGCAAACACTTTCGACGCTCAACATCGCAGCGGGCTCGATGTCCACGAACAACAATTACGCGATCCTGGCGATTTCGGGAATTCAGGCCAGTTCCAATAACCTTATCTACTTGAATTTTGGCGGCACGATTGTGCCCATCGGGACAAACTCGGCGAACCCCCAACTGGGGGTCGGCAGCGGCACGACATTTTCCGTGGAGTGCAAGGTGATTCGGACGGCATCGAACGCCGAAAAGATTTCCTGTGTTTCCGGAGTCGGCCAAAACGTAGCATTTCCCTACGTCAACGCGAGCGCCGCCTCGGTGGATCTCACGGCCAGCGTCGCGATCACGATCCTGACATCCACCAATGGGACCGCGGGCGATGTAGTCCTGAAAACATTCGAATTCAGACCGGTGAATTTCTAATTTGACTCATGAGGAAGAACCAGAACATGAACAGAGGCATCATCACAGTTTTCAGCGTGGCGGCTTCGTTCGCGAGCGCCGCGGTTTCAGTCACGGTGCGCGGCACCACTCCTACGCAGGCGATTCTGAGTTATACATTGAGCGCCGCAACCGGTTCGGCATGTCTGGTGGAAGTCAGCGAGGCGCCGGGGTTTTCCCCCGTGGTTCACGATACGGACGCGACGCTCTACAGCGGCTCGAACCTGGACAGCCGGAGCGGCTCGATCACGAACGGAACCTATCATGTTTTTGTGGCGGGGACGCGAGGCGCGGCTCAAGCTGGCATCGACGGCCGGCAATATTCGCGAGCGCTGGCGGCGAGCACTGTGCACTACTTCAGGATCAACAACGACGGCGCGTGCGATCGAGGAGGGGCGGTGAGCGGAAGTTTCACGACCGCGCCGATCCCCAACGGGCGCCTCTACAACGATCCGATTCCGTCGAACGGCAATGGCGCCGCATGGCCGGGATTTTACGGCTCCTCGCGCACGTCCGTGGTCGATCCACAAACCGGCGCGCGGATTGTCGCGTTAAACGTACCGGGTGAAAACGTGGATGTTTCGACCTCGGCGCAAGGTTTCGCGGCGTCGTTCGATACGACGGGAACGTGGGCGCACCCCGCCAACGCAGCAACCGGAGCGACGCCGGCCGCGACCTTCTCGAACTCGAACCAGGCGCCGCTGGCTCTTGACGTGAATGTCACGGCGCTGACGAATTCGTGGATCAACGGGAACAGCGGCGCTCGGGCTTCCTACGAGGGGATCAACGGAGACTCGCTCGATTACCTGCAAGTGAACATCACCGGATTCGGGGCCGGATCGACGGCAGCGGCGCGTCAGATCAATGTGTGCTTGAGTCTGGCGGGCGGCGGAAATCGATGCGCGTCGCCGATGGTCACCGATACGCTGCCGCCGGCGAGCGGCACGGTCAGCGCGGGCGGGCACACGCCCGGCATGATCGACTGGGGCGCGAGCTTCAGCGGTTTAGATCCCGTGCTCGCGGGCCAGCACGCCGGAACGGTGACGCGGAGTGGCGCCACTCTGACTTGGGCCAGCGGCAGTGCATTCCGGCCGCAGACATGGATGGCCGGCACCCAGATCACGTTGACGGGCGGCTGCACAGGAACGTATTCTTTGGCCGCGCCGCCGACACAGCCGTTCGGCTCCCTGACGCTTTCCGCGGCTCCCACCTGCACCAGCGGCGCCATCAACTACACCGTCACGCCGTTGACGGCGATTATTTACAAAGCTACGAACTCGACCGATCAAATCACTATCTCGAACGTCACGCTCGACTATCAGACGAGCTTTGGGCAGGGGATTGGATCGAGCGCGATGCAGGACGGAAATATGGGATGCGGACCGGCCGCGGTGCCAGGCGTTGTGCCTCCCGGTTACATTTGCGGCAGCAGCGAGGGATATTATCTGGTGCAGGCCAGCGTCCCCGCAGTAACCTATCTAGGCAGATGGCTGGTACCCTACGATATCCCCGCAGGGACATCTCATCCGGCAACCGACTGCGCTCCAATGGGATTCTCGCTATTGTCTCCGCTGACGATCTGGTGTTTTGTCCAGAGCTTCGGCGGCGGCCAAACCAACGGCGAGACATACCTGTTCTCTGTATCTTTTTCGGCTGCAAACTTTAACGCAGTTCCCGGTGGAACAATATTGCCCGTTTGCACGGGATCAAATCAGCCCTGCGTCACTGTCTCGAACCCGGTAGGAGGCAGCACGCTCGAAGCGCAGTTTGCGGCATCTGGATTCGCAGCCGCCTCCGCCTGTTGTTGGCACAGCTTCACCCAGATTCTTCCGCTGATGGGCGGGCAACTGGGCGATGGGAATATTCAACTCCAGGCATGGACCGCGGGACTTCAAGGGCTGATGGGGATTTTTGCAGTTTATAATCCGAACACGGCCACGTTCCTCGCCGCCCGCGATTCCTGGAGCTACTATCCGGTGACTTACTCCGGCGTCCATTCAGTCCAGCTTCGGCGTGGGACTCATTTTGGTCTTCCTCTGGCATGGCCCGGTCACGGATCCGCCGGTGGCGCTATCGGGCCGTTAAGTGGAACAGACGCATACGCCGGTTTCGGCCCGTATCGCATGAAAACCACGAGCACAATGTCGAGCGTAAGTTGTCCAACGCAGCTAGGGGGATCGCTCATACCTGCTTCACTGTGGCCCGGGGGATCGCAGGATACAGGCACAAACTGTTATCAGTTCACGGTTGACGGCGGAATGTGCGATCCCTCGCCTTGGGCAACCACCATCACCGTGTCGGGTACCAGCGCAACCAACGCCGTGAGCACCACGGGAACAATCTACCGCTCATGGGTCGGAAAGCCGATCATCATCAGCGGAAACACCTATACGATCACGTCGTGGGTGGATGCCAGCGATTTCACGGTTACACCGAATCTGATAACAAGTCCGAGCGGCGTGATCGCGACTTTCGAGGGTGAGGCGCCCGATAGCGGAACACACTGTGGACATGCGGGGGATTATTTTCTAAGAAACTCGACCCCCGGCGACATCGTTTTTGCGACGACGGGTACAGGATATGCCGACTTCCTAAGCTCCACCGGTACTTCAGAGGCCTTCATGGTTCTCAGGAATACGAGCGGCACGATCGTCGCACAAGGCAGATACGATGGAGGCTCGCATAGTGCCTGGTCGAGTGGAACGTATCTGTATTCGGACAGCGGCGCGCAGATCGGAGAGACTGAAGTCTCATGGGATTTTCCGTGGGACTACGTAAATGATCCAACCGGGTCGCTCGGAAAAGTCTCTTTCGACAATAACCCTCCACAGGGTCATGCCAACATCGCCGATTGGGGGACGATGGGATATGTCGATAGTAATCCGCCGTGTCCTCCCGTGGTTCAGTGGGATGGCAACACTCAGGTAGAGTGCCTACAGGGAAGATTCGGCCTGAACGCGACGTATACTACGTCCCCGATCCAGCAAATTGCTTATGCGCCGGCGTATTCCGGACAAACCGGCTCAGGGCTGGCAAATGCTCAAGACTTGCATCCTGGCTCGAGCTACCCGGGTCCTCCCGCACCAATCACGGTGGACGGGCGAGTGTGGAACGGAGACACGAACCGCCCGGCGACAGGCACGGTGGTGAGCGGCGGCGTGCAGCGCTTCTCGGCGAGCCAGCGGGGGTGCGCGACGGCGGCGCAGTGCATTTTGCTCGAGCAGATTCTGCCGCTTCAGGTGAATTGCGGGCAGGCGCCCGGACTGAATCAATCCGGGCCATCGTCATCCATCACCACGTCATCGCCAGTGGGCGCTTTCGCCACGGTGGTCACTGCGGGTGAAGCGACGCCTGGGAGCCAGCCGGGAGATTTGGTTATCAACTGTCCGGGGTCGGAAGGCGCCAGCTATGGTGCCTACATCGACAATGGGGGCGATCATATCGATGTGGGAGCTTACTTCGCCGGCCCATGGATGCACGGCATCGTCCGGGAAGGCTTTTTTTCGGTCAGCCCGAAGGGAGAGCATATCCAGTGGATGGGGCATAACCTGATGCGCCCGCGGCTGTTCAGCCCTTTTTTCAACGTGCGCGGCACGCCGGACGGGTTGGGAATCATCAGCGAGATTCCGGGGTTGGATGGCGTGCGCACGATGGACGCGCTGACGACCGCGCCGACGTTCTCAAGATCGGATTCGGTCAACGGCGCCGATTTTACACCGGTGGTTTTGCAGGTTTCCACTCCCGCCGGATTGGGCGTGACGAATGCGATGGTGGAATTCGGTTACGGGGATAACGGGAACCCTTCCAGCGGTCCGTTCTGCACTCCGCGGCAAGAGATCTGCGTGAAGGGGAATCAAACCGGCAATACCTATCATTTTGAGACGAGCCAAAGCGGAGCGTATTCAGGACAGCCGTGTTCGAACGGATGCTCGGTCACCGTGCCGGCGATTTCAGGACGCACTCTGTACTACCGGATCAAGTACCTCAACGGCACGACGGTTCAATTCGCGACGCCGCTGGAGGTGATCGCGGTGCCTTGAAGATCGGGGTGGAAGGTGGGCCCCGGCGTCGAATCGGGCAGCGAACGGAACCACATTTCCAGAACCAGCAACATCCATAGCTGATGGCTGTTGTCGCGACGGCCACGCTGGTGCTCGTCCATCAAATAGCGCAGGAAGGGAGGCGAAACGATTCCGCGCTGGAGGAACTCTGGTCCGCCCAGACAATCTTCAAGCAATGGGCGGAGCGGGCCGCGGAACCAGGATGCCAGGGGAATCGCGAATCCGGCTTTCTTGCGATCCAGGAATCCTGGTGGAAAACGATCGCGAAATGCGTCGATGAGAATGGCTTTCCCTTTGCCGCCGCGTATCTTCCAGGAATGTGGCAGAGTGGCTGCGAATTCGGCCAGCTTATAGTCGAGCAGCGGACACCGCACTTCGAGCGAGGCGGCCATCGACATGCGATCCACCTTGACCAGCATGTCGCCGGTGAGATTGGCGGTGGCCTCCCAATACATCGCCTGGGTGAGCGCGTCCGACTCGCCGGGGACGAAGCAATGGCTGAGCGTCTTCATCAAAAAGCCGCTGTCGGCGGGCAGCATCCAGGCGGACTCCAGCAGCGCCCGGCGTTGCCCGTAGGAGAGATAGTTGTATTCGAAATACCGCTGGATGGGATTCGCGGATCCAGCCATTCGCAAAAAATTCTTCCCATAAGCGCTATCGGGGAGTGCGTCGCTCATCCACCGCATGAAGCCGCGCGCGTACGCCGGTAGGGCGTCGAATGTTTTCAGGAAACCGTCAACCGCGAAGAAGCTGGAGTATCCGCCGAACAACTCATCGCCGCCGTCGCCGGTGAGCGCGACCTTCACGTGCTGGACTGCAAATTCCGACATCATGAGCGTCGGAATGGCGGCGGTATCGGCGAAGGGTTCGTCGAAATGGCGGACCAGTTTTTCGATCAGGCTCACCGAATCCGGCTCAACCACGATTTCGCGGTGGTGACACCCGAAGAGTTCCGCGGCCTGGCGCGCGAAGGCCAGCTCGTTGTACGCGCTCTCCCTGAATCCGACGGAAAAAGTACGTACCGGCTCCGAGGATTGCCGCGCCATGGAGGATATGACGATGCTTGAATCGACGCCTCCGCTGAGGAACGCACCCAACGGCACATCCGCGATCATGCGCAAGCGGACGGATTCGTCCACCAGCTCGCGAAGGTGTTCGCGCGCGGCGGCTTCGGTGAGTCCGGGCGGCGCTTCGGATGCGGGAGGCGGCAGTTTCCAATAGCGGCCTTGGCGCGTGTGACCGTTCGAGTCGAAACTGAGCCAGCCACCTGGGCTGAGCTTTTTGACAGCGAGAAACGGCGACGACGGATCGGGGATGTAGCCGAACTGAAAGTAGAGCCGCAGGGCGTCGCGATCCAAATCCCGCGGAACGCCCGCCGGAGCCAGGCATTTCAGCTCGCTTCCGAAATAGATGCCTTGTGGAAGGATGGCGTAGTAGAGAGGCTTCTTGCCGAACGGGTCCCGGGCCAGCGTCAGCCTCCGCTCGCGTGCATCCCAGATGGCGTAAGCGAACATGCCTCGCAGGCGCGCGATCCCGTCCGTGCCCTCATCTTCGTATAGGTGCACCAGCACTTCTGTATCACTATGGGTGGTGAAGCGATGACCCTTTGCGGCGAGCCGATCCCGCAACTCCCGGTAGTTATATATCTCGCCGTTGAAAACCACCCACACCGAGTCGTCTTCATTCGAAATCGGCTGATGGCCACCGGCCAGATCGATAATACTGAGCCGCCGCATGGCGATGCCGCAACCCGCGTCGAGATGATAACCGGAGTCGTCCGGTCCGCGATGCGATATGAGATCGCACATAGACTGGAGCATCGACCGGCTGGCTGCGCCGCGAGGCTCGAAATAACCGGCGATCCCACACATGACAAGGACGAATTCCAGTATGACATACTAGTTTGGAAGCCCATGAAACACGCCGTTATCCTTGCGGGAGGGCTGGGTACGCGGCTTCGGCCTTATACCGTCGTGCTCCCCAAGCCGCTCATGCCCGTGGGGCCGTACCCGATTCTGGAAATCATTGTACGGCAACTGTCGGGATATGGCTTTGACGGCATTACCCTGGCGGTCAATCATCAGGCTGAAATCATCAGGGCTTATTTCGGCGACGGCTCGAAGTGGAACATTCTCATCGAGTATTCGCTGGAGACGCAACCGCTCTCGACGATCGCTCCTTTAAAGCTCATCGAGAATCTACCGGAGAATTTCTTGCTGATGAACGGCGACGTGCTTACCGATCTAGCCTTGGGAGAGATGCTGGAACGCCATACTGCCGAGAAGCGCTTGTTCACCATCTCAGCCGCCTGCCGCAAGAGCTCGATAAATTATGGAGTGCTCGAAATCACCGGCGATAAACTGAGCGGATTTCAAGAAAAGCCCGAGATCGAGCTGTTGGTGAGCATGGGCGTGTATGCGGTCAGCCGCGCGGTGCTCGATTGCGTTCCGGCTGGACGCAAGTACGGCTTCGATGACCTGATGCGCGATTTGCTTTCCCGGGGCCAGGACGTTCATGTCGAGCGGTTCCACGGCTACTGGCTCGACATCGGACGGCCAGACGACTACATGCAGGCTATCGACGAATACGATCAGTGGAAGGACCGGCTGTTGCCGCGGAGTTGAATGCCGGCTGCGTCCGTGCCCGACAGAATTTTAGTGACCGGAGCGGCCGGCTTCATCGGGTCGCATTTGATCCCGGCGTTGCACCGGCGCGGGCACGATGCGATCGCACTTACTCGCGCGCAGGTGGATCTGGCGGAAACCCCGGTGGAGGGCCCGGAGGGCGTCACTTGTGTGGTCCATCTAGCGGCTAGGACGTTCGTTCCCGACAGTTGGAAGGAGCCCGCCGCGTTCTATCGCGCCAATGTGCTGGGAACCATTCACGCGCTCGAATTCTGCCGGCGCACCAAAGCTCGATTCGTATTCGCGAGCACTTACGTTTACGGGACGCCGCAATGCCTCCCGATTCCCGAGGATCATCCGCGCTCCGCGGTCAGCCCGTTCCATCAATCGAAAATCTTCGCCGAGGACGCCTGCTCGTTCTACGCCGCTCAATTCGGGATCCACTGCGCGATCGTTCGGCCGTTCAACGTGTACGGTCCCGGGCAAAAAGAGCCGTGGCTGATTCCGTCGCTGATGCGGCAGAACTTGGGGCCCGGCGATTCGATCACAGTTGCCGATCTGCGTCCGAAGCGCGATTACGTTTACGTTAGCGACGTCGTCGCGATGATGGTGGAGATCGTGGAGCGAAGCGCCACGGGAATCTTCAACGCCGCCAGCGGAATTTCGACCAGCATGGGTGAATTGCTGGAAGCCATAGCCCAGGCGACCGGTGTAAGAAAAGAAATTCTGTCCCGCGGCGAAACCAGGCCGAATGAGATTTTCGATTTAAGGGGGTCCATCGAAAAGGCGCGCCGCGAGTTGGATTGGTCCCCTCGGGTTTCGCTCGTCGAGGGATTGCGCGAGGTAAAGGACGCCAGGGTCGCGTGAGCAGCATGTTTAGAGCCCTTCGAGGCTTCCGGCGCCATCTGAAGCTGTCGCCTGAGGCGCGCACGGAGCGGCGTCGCGACCGCGCCGGGCTCCCGAAGGAAGACCCCGGAATCGAAGCGTGTATGGACGCGTGCGTGGAGTGGATCGGGCGCGCTCAGGACAACTCCGCCACGCACGATGGCGGAGTGGCGCGTGATTTCGGGCTGAACACGGGCTGGGCTGCGTCGTATCCGGAAACCACCGGCTATCTGATTCCCACCGTGCTCGAATTGGCGGCGCGCCGCAAAGACGCCGCGTTGCGAGAGCGGGCGCGGCGAATGCTCGATTTTCTAGTCCGTATTCAACTGGAGAGCGGCGCGTTTCAGGGCGGAGTAATCGGCGCGACGCCCGTGAGACCAACGACATTCAATACCGGTCAAATCCTGAAGGGACTCGCGGCGGGCGTGCGCGAGTTCGGCGCCGCTTACGAACAGCCAATGCACCGCGCCGCGCGCTGGCTGGTGGAAACGCAGGATGGCGACGGGGCATGGCGCAAGCATGGAAGCGCGTTTACGGTCTCCGGCGAAAAGACCTACGAGACTCACGTCGCTTGGGGATTGTTCGAAGCGGCGCGGATCGCTCCGGGAGAGAAATATGGCGAAGCGGGGCTTGCCAATGTCCACTGGGCGCTTCGCGCGCAAAAATCCAACGGGTGGTTTGAGAATTGCGATCTCGACGATCCGGAGCGGCCGCTGACGCATACGCTTGGATATGTGCTTCGCGGGATTCTCGAGGCGTATCGTCACAGCCAGGATGCGAGTTTCGTCAACGCGGCTGAAATGACGGCGCGGTCGCTTGTAAACGCGCTTCGTACGGACGGATCGCTTCCCGGGCGTCTGGATTCGGAGTGGCACGCCGCTGCCGATTGGAGTTGCCTTACCGGCGATGTCCAGATCGCATACTGCTGGCTGCGGCTGTACCAACTCACCGGAGACCCGGAGTATCTCAAAGCGGGGAAAGCAGCGAACCGGTACGTGCGCCGAACCATCCGGCTGGACGGCCCCGACGGGATTCGTGGCGGGGTCAAGGGATCGTTCCCGGTGTGGGGAGGCTATCTCACCTACGAGTATCCCAACTGGGCGGCGAAGTTTTTTCTGGATTCAAACCTCCTTGAGAGCGATCTGTAAAGCCGGTCGAACGCAATTCACGTGCTCAGATGGGCGTTCGGATCGAAGAGCCCGCGTTCAAGTCCGTGGCTGACTGATCGGCGTTAGCTATAATAATTTGACACTGCCATCCGGAATGCTGTTCAATTCACTTCAGTTTCTGATCTTCTTCCCGATTGTTACTGCGCTGTTCTTCGCGCTCCCGGACCGCCGGCGTTGGGCGCTGCTGCTGGCCGCGAGCTGCTACTTCTACATGGTCTTTCGCCCGGTCTACATTCTGATCCTGATCTTCACGATCACAGTGGACTACTTCGCCGGCCGGATGATTGAGAGCGCCGCGCAGCCCCGCCGGAAGGTATTCCTGTTAATAAGTCTCTTCGCCAATCTTGGTTCTCTGGCGTACTTCAAATATTTTAATTTCCTGAACGATTCCTTACGCTCCGTGCTGGGTACTCTACAGGTTCACGACCCCGTTCCTCACCTCGCGATTGTGCTCCCTATTGGGCTTTCTTTCCACGTTTTTCAATCGCTCAGCTATACCATCGAGGTGTATCGCGGCAAGTCGCCCGCTGAACGCCATTTCGGCATTCTGGCACTGTACGTCATGTTTTATCCGCAGCTTGTCGCCGGGCCGATCGAGCGTCCTCAAAACCTTCTGCACCAGTTTCACGAACCGAAGTGGTTCAACGAGGCGAACGTGGTTGCCGGGCTGCAACTCATGCTATGGGGCTTTTTCAAGAAAATAGTCATCGCTGACCGGCTTGCTCCTTTCGTTAATGCGGTGTACGACCACCCCCACTCCTACGTGGGAATTTCCCTCCTGGTTGCCACGGTTTTCTTTGCTTTCCAGATTTATTGCGATTTTTCCGGCTACTCCGATATCGCACTCGGCGCGGCGCAGGTTATGGGTTTTCATCTCATGACCAATTTCAACCGGCCGTATTTCAGTAAGTCGGTGGCGGAATTCTGGAAGCGCTGGCATATTTCTCTGTCGACATGGTTCCGGGACTACCTTTATATCTCGCTTGGCGGAAATCGTGTCGCGGTGCCCCGCTGGTATTTCAACCTGTTCCTGACTTTCGTAGTAAGTGGTTTGTGGCATGGAGCGAGCTGGACGTACGTCGTCTGGGGCGCGCTCAACGGCGCCTATCTTATTTTCGAGATCCTGCTTGAAAAGGCGGCGCATCCCTGGTTTCGTGGCCCGGTCTTCGGCGAGTTCTGGCGCGGCCTGGGGCCGCGTACCGCGCGCATGTTCTATTCGTTTTCCCTGATTTCGCTGGCCTGGATCTTTTTCCGCGCGAACACGCTCTCCGACGCGGCGTATGTTGTTCGCCACCTCTTTACGGGATTCGGAAGGCTGGGGACGGATCTGAGAAGCTTGCCTTTTATAAAGACCAATATCCTGATGATGCAGGATAAGGAGGAGTTCTTAATCGCACTAGTGGCCTTGGCGATTCTCGCGGCGGTCGAGCTGGCGCAGCGTCACCGCACAATTCCCCAACTGGTCGCGAGCCAGCCGGTGGTTCTGCGCTGGGGGATTTACTACGCGGCGGTGACCGGCATCCTCTTTTTCGGCGCCTTCAACAGCTCGCAGCAGTTTATCTATTTCCAATTCTGACGTGTTAACCCAAGGTTGGCCCTTTGTCAGGAGATTGGTTCTGTTCAGCGCTCCATTCGCAGTCTATGCCGGGGCCATGTATGCAATCGATCCGTTCAGCCTGTTTAACGGACCTTCCGTAATTCCGGAGAGCATAAAAGCGCCGATTGCCAACCAATTGAATCCCTGCATTTGGAAGATGAACCGGTTTCTTCGAAGACGCTGCCCGAACATTCTGTTAGGGGATTCGAGAATGAATGAGATCGACGACGCGGAGGTTGCGGCGCTGACGGGCGAACCGTACTTCAATTTGAGTTACGGCGGCGCCAGTTTGAAGGAAATCATCGATACTTTCTGGTTCGCCCAGCGCCACGTCCAGCTGAAGAAAGTCTATATCGGGCTGAATTTGAATCTCTACAACGATTACAATTATACGGAGCGTACCAAAACTTATCTCACCATCGAAAAGAGTCCCGCTATTTACTTCGTCAACCGGACGGTGCTGGAGGCAGCCTGGGACGATGCTTACTCCCGTATCCGCGGGGTCGACCTGAAATTAGGTGTGCCCAAAATGAGCCGTGAAGAGTTCTGGCAGTATTCGCTCGGGCCATTGACCGCGGCCTACTACAGCCGGTATGTTTATCCCCAGCGTTACCGGGGCGATCTGCACGCAATCGCGGAATTTTGCCGTTCTCACGATATTCGGCTCACCTTCGTTATTTTCCCGACCCATGTCGAGTTACAGAGTCGGATCGCGGATTTTCATCTGTCCGAGGCAGCGGCGCGTTTTCGCGCCGATCTCGCGTCGATGGCCGTCACTTACGATTTCGATTACCCCACTGAGATCACCCTCAGTAAGCAAAACTTCCGCGATCCGTATCATTTTACCGAGCCGATTGGCGTCCGCATGATTCGACAGATATGGGGGCACGAGTCGCTGTCGGATGGGGTCTTACTGGAGCCGCCGGCAGCACGCCGGGCAAATTGAACTGACGATATCGCGGAAGATCTCCATGATGAGGCGCCTGGGAATTAAGCGAGCCAGGGCGTCCGCGGCATGATCTCCGGCGGGCTCGCTGTACGTCCCCCCTCTGATCTGGCGAAAACATCCGTGCGCCAGCAAGCGAATGTGGGCGCCGCTACTCGGCCGGAATCGCCGGCATTATCCCGCCTAGCAGTCCCATGCAAGCGAACCAGTGAAGCTTGGATTTCATTTCGTCATCTCCTCCAGTTCACGTCGTGTGCTTGCGCGCCAACCATGAGACCGGCCGTTTTTTCGACGACACATAGGTAAGCAATTCAGGGACCAAATGTGAAGTTCTCGCGGCCAATCAGGAATGTTCCTCTCCACCCGCCGGCGTGCAGGGTCGCGCGACATCTCCTCGCCACGAAGTGTCGATGGAGCGTCATTGACACTGGTAACTTTCCTGGATGGTTCCTGAGATTCCCGCCGCCGGCTTGCCGCGAACATCGCAAATCAACTGTATTTCCGCCGATTTCGTCGTTCGCCTTCTAGCCATGGCCGCTCGATTGCACACGATTGAGCCGGAAGAAAGCGAGACCTCAAACGACTATAAGGAACTCTTATGAACGCGCAACGTACGATATTCGCTTCCCTCCCGGCGAGAAGAAATAAGTGCGGACGCATGACCGAGGAAGGGTGAGGAAGGAAGTCACCATGAGAATCTTTCAACAAGGTATGGCGCTGTTGCTTTCCTGGTGCCTGGCGTGTGTGAGTGTGGAAACAGGGTTCGCTTACCAGAGCGGCGCACCGCCTTCACCGCCTCAAGCCGCGCAACAGAGTCCCGAACAATTGCAGCAGCTTGTGGCGCCCATCGCACTATACCCGGATGCGTTAGTTGCGCAGATCCTGGCGGCCGCAACGTATCCCGATCAGATCGTCAAGGCCGAAGAGTGGATGGAAAAGCATAAGAACCTTGAGGGCGACAAATTGGCGAAGGAAGTAAACAAGGAATCTTGGGATCCTGCTGTGAAAGCCATGACGCAGTTCCCCGCGGTGCTCGCCAATATGAACCAGAATCTTGCGTGGACATCCGAGCTTGGCGACGCTTATGTCAATCAGCAGCAAGCCTTGAATCAGGCGATTCAGGCCATGCGACAGCGGGCTCAGCAAGCCGGGAACTTGAAGACCACGGCGCAGGAAACCGTAACCGACAACAACAAGACAATCGTCATTCAACCGGCGCAGCCCGAAATCGTATACGTGCCGCAGTACGATCCCTGGCTCGTGTATGGGGATCCGCTGGCTGTCTTCCCCGGGTGGTATCCGTATCCGGGACTTTTCTGGGATGGTCCCGGAATCTATTGGGGATTGGGTTTCGGCATTGGATTCGGCTTGGGCTTCGGCTGGGGTTGGGGCGGTTGGGGATACGATTGGCGCGGCGGCCGGGCTCTCTACAACCACGGCGCCTACATCTCACATAGCAGGAGTATCGTCAATCGTAATCATTTTGGGCCCAACCGGGAGGACTTCGGCCGTTCGGGAAACTTCCGCACTTCGGCAGGAACACGTTCCGGCGCTTTTAGCGGATTGAATCACAATGAGTTTGCGAGATCCAGCTCCTTCCGGGGACAGTCCAGCTTTGGCGGTTTCCACGGCGGGGGATTCGGTGGGGGCTTCCACGGCGGTGGGGGCGGCCACGGCGGCGGGGGCCGGCGATAGTCACAGGAGGTGATGAAGCTATGAAACGAGAAATGATGAACATGATGAACCTGTGTCTCAGAAAGTTATTGGCGCGCGTCCGATCGGCGGCGGTCCCGCTGGCGATGCTGGCGATGTGGACAACTGGCGGCGCTTGCTTAACACTCGCTCAACCATCCGCTCCGGCGACGTTCTCGTCAGCCGGAGACGCGACTCAAGCTCTCTACCAGGCCGTGCAGAGCAATAATGAGCAGGCCATCGCAAACATCCTGGGCGGGCCGACGGAACTCGCCTCTTCGGGCGACGCTGCCCAAGATAAGCTCGACCGCGAAATGTTCGTCCAAAAATATCGGGAGATGCACCGTCTTGGTCGCGATGCCGACGGATCGGAGATGCTGTACATCGGGTCGATGAACTGGCCGTTCCCTATCCCGCTCGTGCAGAAGAACGGCGCCTGGCATTTCGATGCAGATGGCGGCCGCAGGGAAGTCATGTTCCGGCGAATCGGCGAGAACGAACTCAGAGCGATGGTGATCTGCCACGAACTTGTGGCCGCCGAAAGAAAGTTTCGCTCAAATCCGAAGGTTGCCGATCAAGTAGACACCCTTCTTGCGCCTTTAGTCTCGGCAGCGGCGAGCGGATCCGCGAGCACCGACCCGGTCCTGATCCACGGTTACTACTTTCGTGTCGTGGCAAACCGGCCAACCGGTGGCAAGGTCGGCTTCGTCGCTTATCCGGCGGAATATCGGTCGTCCGGCGTTATGACCTTCATCGCTACGGAGAGCGATGTTATCAAGGAAAAGGATCTCGGCGCCAATACTTCGGCGGTCGCACGGACGTTGGGAGGGTCTCCCAAAGACAAGGGTTGGGTGCCCTGCGACGACAAATAGAATTTGAGATCGTGCGCGCTGACTCATCCCTCGGGCTATTTTCGAGGCGTCGGGGTCATGGAAACTCGCTCCCGAAAATGATGCATCGCTTGGTGGTGGCCAGGGACGGAATCGGTACCCCTACCGTCGTTGAAAACACGCAACTTATTGTTCTTTCGTCTTCTCAGACCGGCTAGATCGTCGAGATCAGCAATTCTCTGGCACAAATCGCGTAGCGGCTGAATTCGCCTTCTCCCCGAGGAAATAAAAAGTGCCGCTGGCGGGCGGCGCCGCGAGGTGAACTTGCACGCCCTTGGTGCATTCGAAAATCAGACGTTCGTTAAGGAGACCGTCCCCAGATGCCCTTGCACACTATGTACTGGGCGAGGTATTGGTTCAAAAGCACATGTACAAAGAGGCTGTCGCGGAACTTCAAAAGGCGATTGAGCTGTCTCCGGGAAGTACGGCATTCACAGCCAATCTTGCATACGCTTACGCCGTATCAGGCACGCGAGATGCAGCGGTAAAGATTCTGAACGATCTGAAGAATCGATCGCATGATTCGTTCTCAAATGCTCCAGAGATTGCCTTGGTCTATGTAGGTCTGGGAGAGAAGGACCAAGCGATAGCTTGGCTGGAAAAAGCCTGCAAGGAGCGCCTTAACCCGGGGGTCCTCCTACGGCCAGCCTTCGACTCTCTTCGGTCCGACCCGCGGTTCCAGGACCTACTACGCCGCATCGGCCTTGATCGATGACTACGCGAATCTGAGATCGTCCCTGGCGGGCGGATTTCCAACGCACAAGTAGCAACCATTGAAAATTGCCGAAAACAATACAAGCGCTATATTGCAAACCTTCAAAGGGAGTCTCTAAATGACCAAGTCACATGTAAGCTTCACCAGTGGCGGCCCCAATAGCGTGCTCTCTAGGCTGCAACTTGCTGACCAGAGGTTCGCTTGGTGAGCGATCCGCCCGTTGCCCTGACCTGCGCCGCCAGCAGCCTATCGAGTGACAATTTTCCGGGACCGAAGATCAGCACCAGCAGAGAAGCTACCAGAAATGTGTAAGGCGCAGCGGCGGTGAACTTATCCGGATTCGAGATAATCGAGAACAACGCCTCTCTGTCCGCAAGGATGTACGCGACGATCATATCGATGGCAAGGGGCAGGGCGATGAGTCGCGAGCCGAGTCCCAGCAGGAGAAGAAGGCCTCCTCCAAACTCGAGACCCGACACAAAATACGCGTTCAATGCAGGCGCTGGTATTCCGAGTTCGGTAAAGAAATAAATCACCTTCCCGATATCTGTCAGTTTGCCCCAGCCGGTCTGCATAAACTGCCATCCCCAATAGAGCCGTATGGCGAGCATAAAGGGAGATCGCAGACTGGACGACGCGCGAGTCAACAGATCATAGTACTTCTCGATAATTCGGATCTTCATTTGATTACCTCTTGCGATTTGATTTTTACGTCTTGCGGGCGGCACAGCCAACCCAACTCCGCCCATGCGGCGAACCACGACGAGAGCATCGAACATTGCTGGTCGAGCGATGCCGGACTGTGCACAAATGCCTTCCCAACCGCCTCTCTGATAGACTGCCCCTGACGAAGCGCGTGGAGAAGGCTGTACTCCTCGAACGCGATTCTCCGGTAGTAGACGTTACCGTCGAACCGGTGCACGGCGACAAACATGGGCTTAGGCCTCAATCGGGTCGCCTGCCGCATCAAACGGCGCGTGGGCTGCGATACCGTATTGCTCTCCGTGCCCTCGGCCGACGATGCCCGATTCACGCGGATGCGCAGCTCATCCACTGGAAACTGGAGCGCCAGCAGCCGGATATAGGGTTGCATTCCGGCGCGAAAATCCCAGCCAAGTTCGATCAGATCTTCGGGTCCAAGCGCCTTCTCGGCGCCGCTGTCGAACGCTTCGATATGCGCCCACTCCAGTCGCACCATGTCGAGGGCCAAGTCGAGAGCGGGTCCGGCATACTGCGGATTGCGCCTCAGCCAATCTTCGAGCCGGGAACCCAGATTACGCAGCGTAAACGACTGCGACGGACAATCTACCAGATAAGCCTTCGAGAGGCGCTCGAAGGCAGTCGCCCCGATGGCCGCCACCAGTCCCGGAAAATCCTCTCTTATTGAATCCATCAGCCGGAACCAATAGCTTCGGCTGTAAATGTCGAGACGTTCGAGCGATGTGAGACGGCTGTTCGGCTTGATGAAGGCAGCGGCCTCCGCTGCCATTGACCTGCCTGGATTGTCTTTGACCGCAGCAGTTCTGCGCGCGATGTGTCCGGAGCGCGTGAGAGGCAGCATGAGGGCTGCCGCCATTCGCCTTTGAATCTGCCCGAGATTTTGACCACCGAAGGCCGCCATCACGCTACCATCGCCTGTTGCGGCATGTACCGGGCGGCCTTGCGCGCCTCTGCATGCACTTCGTCAAAAGGTGGAATCCGATCGTCCCACTCCAGCAGCGTCGCGGTGGGGCCAAAGCGTTCGATCGCATGTGCATAAAGCCCCCACACCGGACCGATTACGGGGTGGTCGTGCGTGTCCAGAATGTATTTCTCAAACTTCGAGTGACCGGCAATATGAATTTGGGCTACCCGCCCGGACTCGACAGCGTTCACGTAGTCGTAAGGATCGAACTCGTGATTGCGGGACGAGACATAGATATTGTTGACGTCAAGAAGAATCCCGCAGTCGGCACGCTCGACAACCTCGTTCAGGAATTCCCATTCCGTCATTTCGGAAATGTGGAACTCGGCATAACTGCTCACGTTCTCGACGGCGACCGGCACTTCAAGGAAGTCCTGCGCCTGACGAATCTTGCGCGCGGTAATTTTGGCGGCTTCGAAGGTATAGGGCATGGGGAGCAGATCGTGCGTATAGCGGCCATCCACGCTTCCCCAGCAAAGATGATCGGCGAACCATGGCGTCTTGGTTCGCCGAACCAGCGCCTTCAAACGCTTCAGATGCTCCCGATTGAGCGGCTCCGCCGAGCCGAAGTACATCGACACACCATGCTGAACTACTTTGTATTGCTCGAGAATACGATCGAGCGTCGCAAGCGCCGGCCCGCCATCAACCATGTAATTCTCAGAGATGATTTCGAACCAATCCACCACCGGTTTGCGATCGAGGATGTGGTTGTAGTGCGGGACGCGGAGACCTACGCCGATTCCGTAATCTGTGAATCCGTTAAAGCGATTTGCAGGCATTGTCGTATAAAGAGGGACCGACCCACGAGCTGGCGGCCCCTGTGAGGGAATCGTGATCTTATTTCTTGGAGCCGTCGGTGGCGCAAGCGCCCTGACCCTTGCAGGAGTTCTTGCCGTACTCCTTCTTATTGCCGCCGCCGTTGCCTTTGCAGGAATTCAGTCCTTTGCAGGCGTGCTTTTCGATCTCCTTCTTGTCGTCCGCAGCGCTGGCCTGCAGACCGGCCGAAAGCGACGAGCTCGGTCCCTGTGGTGTCGATTGTGCAGCGCGGGCTGCGGTTCCACCAACCAGTCCGGCGAAGGCTGCCGCCAGGACCAGTGAGTTCTTGTTGATCTTCATTTGTACGTTTCTCCTTTTTGTGAATTCGATTCGTTCTCGATGTTCGGCGACCGCGCAGAGACGATCGCACTCTCGAATGGTATTTCGCGGCGCCGTACCGGGAAGTTACGGTGTCCGTTTGGACCAATCCAGCAGAATCAAATTGATCTCATCGCGCCATGGCTCACAGACGGCGCTCCTGAATCACTTTCCTCCAGTGAAGCAAGTCCATAACTTTTCTATGCAATCAGCGAATTCTGAATGTAGAGAGAGACAAAACAATCTGTAAAAGGAGTAAGACTATGAGACACTATTTTCCAACGTTCGCTGCCCTGGCTCTAAGCTTTATGGGTTGCGTGCTCACGCCTGCGGCGAAGGCCGATGAACGGAATAAGAGAACCACTATCACCATTGACCAGCCGATAGAGATTCAGAATACAGTCCTTCCCGCCGGATCGTATGTGATCAAACTGTTTGATTCGCCTTCGGAGCGTTACCTTGTTCAGATCTTCAACGCAGAGGAAACCCGGCTCATCAAGGTGGTCTTCGCGGTTCCGACCCACCGGGACGTAGCGCCCGACAACAGCGAGTTCAAATTCTATGAGTCTGAAAGTGGACAACCGCCGGCCCTGCACACCTGGTTCTACCCTGGCAACAACACCGGCTTCGAGTTTCGACCGGGCCGGGGAGCCATGGCAGTCGAGTCCGCTCAGAGTAGCCCGAACACAACAAGTTCCAGCGTGGGAGGCAACTGACGCTCGACCTCCCGTAGTGAAAGCCTCATCGCCCGCTGGATTCCGGCGGGCGATGATTTCTTTAGTGCACGGGTCGATCCAAACGTCGGTCGTTGACGGTCTTCCACTTTAATCCTTCGCTCCTCCACGCGAGCAGTTACGATGCCGTGACTATTTCGATCGCGCCAGCGAAGTATCGGCAGAGGGATCGAGGGACCGAGTCGCGTAACAGCCCTAGAGACGAGCAAAATGACCTGTCGGGATATGGATGACGTCATCAGTTCGCGGTCGGGAAAGTCCGTGCTAGGACCGCGATCCGCCGAACACCTGGTTTACTGTGAGCGTTGCCGCAGTTTGACGCGCTTGCTGGATGTATCGGGCGAAGGGCTCCAGCCTTCAGAGCGTCAGTTGCTGCGGATCCAGACCGATATCGTCGCGAGCCTCACACGGATTCGACCTTTGCCGCCATCCCGTATCTTTCTCTTCGCGTGCGTGACTGTTTGTCTAGCCCTAGTGGCTGTTGGCGCTCTGCTGCGAGGAATGAACGGCTGGATTGCGCTGAATATGGTACAGAGGATCGTGATGTTTGCCACGCTCGGCGCCGGCGCGGTTGTCCTGGCTAGTTCCATGGTTCGGCAGATGGTGCCTGGGAGCAAACACGCACTCGCTCCCGCCGCGCTACCCATTGCTATTTTGGCAGCGCTCATGTTCATGATCGCTGCCACATTTCGTTCGCAGCCGGAATCGGCTTTCATTGCGGGCGGCCTGATGTGCATGAAAAACGGGCTCACCTACTCGATCCCGGCAGCGTTTCTGCTATGGCTAATCCTGCGGCGCGGGGCCATCCTGTATCCCAAACTCATTGGCGCGGCTGCGGGTGGATTGGCCGGCTTGATCGGTCTCAGCGTGCTGGAAGTCAACTGTCCCAACTTGAATGTATTTCACATTCTGGTGTGGCATGGGGGAGTGGTCCTGATTAGCTCGCTGGGAGGCGCCCTGTTCGGAACTGTGGTGGATTGTATCGAGCAGTCGCGCAGCCGGAAGACGTCTTAAGTCTTGCGACCCGATCTCGGTCGGCCCGCACCATTTGCTCCGTTCTTTCATGACAGGCCGTTACTTTGCGAAGTCATTCTCCGAACTAAACTGCGAAGAAGTCGGCAGTGGGCCCGCATGAAAACACATCGTATATTGATTCTCGGCGGCGGCTTCGGGGGCGTTTACGCGGCCCGGAGGCTTGATCAGATCTTCGCCCACAGGGACGACGTCGAGATTACGCTACTAAGCGGCGAGAACTTCCTTCTGTTCACGCCCATGCTTGCCGAAGTAGTCTCCAGCTCCATCGAGGCCAGCCATATCATCAGCCCCATTCGGGCCTTTTTTAGAAGGGTAAGATTTCAAAACAGTGAAGTGAAGTTCATCGATCTTGAGCGGCGTGTGGTGATTGCGTCCCATTGCCTCATGTGCGGCTCTCGCGAGTTTCCGTTCGATCATTTGGTTCTCGCGCTGGGATCGACGACGGAGTTCCACGGGTTAAGCGGGGTCGCCGAGAACGCCCTGCCGATGAAAACACTTGGCGACGCAATGGCTCTTCGTAACCACATCATTGATGTCTTCGAACACGCGGACATGGTGGAACCCGCTTCGCGGAAATCGATGCTGACGTTCGTCGTGGCAGGTGGAGGTTTCGCGGGGACCGAAACTGTAGCTGAAGTCCACGATTTTGCGCAAACGGCGTGCCGCTTCTACTCTTCGATAAAGCCAAGCGAAATTAAGGTCGTCCTGGTTCACCCGGGCTCGCGAATCATGCCCGAGATCGGCGACCGGCTCGCAGGATACGCTCTGAAGAAACTCCAAGCCTCGGGAATCGAGGTTGTACTGAACACACGGGTGAGGTCTGCGAGCGATGACTGGGTCGAACTCGGCGGAAACGCCCTGGTGCGAGAAAGTGTCTTCCAGCGAACTCAGCCGCGAAGAATTCCCACGAAGACTCTGATCTGGGCCGCGGGCGTTACGCCTAATCCGCTCTTGTCAACCCTGCCTTGTGAACGCAATCGCCGTGGTCAATTGATAACCGATCCATATATGACGGTGCCCGGCTACCCGGGACTATGGGCGCTAGGCGACTGCGGCGAGATTCACGACAGTCACGGCAAGCCTTGCCCGCCGACAGCGCAGTTCGCCATTCGGCAAGGCAAGGTGGTTGCGGAAAACATTGCGGCGGAGCTTGGCATCGGATCGAGGAAACAATTCGCCTACAAGCCGATCGGCTTGCTGGCCTCGCTCGGGCGGCGATGCGCCGTGGCCGAGATCTGCGGGTTCGACTTCTCCGGATTCTTTGCCTGGTGGCTATGGCGCACGATATATCTTCTCAAACTGCCTGGGCTGGAGCGAAAGGTGCGGGTGGCCCTGGACTGGACTTTAGACCTGTTCTTCCCCCGCGACATTGTGCTGCTCAAGTTGCTCATGAGGCCATCGGCTGACGGGCCCAAAGCGGAGATGAATACCGAAGCTGAGGCGGCACGCTCAATTCCGGTTTCTTAAAGGATTGAAGGTGATGCATACACAGATAACGCGAAAGCTCAGTGCCTTAGAAGAGCCGGACGGAGCCTCGGGGACCGCGCCGTGGGCAATCGTGCTGGCTGGCGGCGCGGGTGTTCGGCTGCGCCCGCTTGTCCGGCAGCTCTGCGGCGATGAACGCCCGAAACAATTTGCGAAAATCGTCGGATCCAAGTCGCTGCTGCGCCAGACCTTGGACCGCGTGAACTTGAAGATCCCTCCGGTGCGGACGGTGATTTCCGCATGCCGCCCCCACGCCGAGTATCTGGCGAAAGAGTTCGCGGAGACACCCGCTCAGCGCATTCTTGTACAGCCGCAAGATCGCGGAACGGCCGCCGGAATCCTGTTTCCGGCTCATTGGATCTATTCGCAGGACCCTGAGGCGGTAGTGTCTATTTTTCCGGCGGATCCGAAGAAGGCGCCTTCATGCGCCATATCGCGAAGCTGGCCGCCTTCGTCCAGCGGCAGCCTGCGCGGATCGTATTGGTCGGAGCACCGGCTAGCACGCCTGAGACGGAATATGGTTGGATCGAGCCTGGCGAACTTCTCGGGCGAATCGACACCGATCGGGTCCTTCGAGTGAAGAGATTCTGGGAAAAACCTTCGAAGGAGCAGGCTCGGACTTGCCTGGCCGCAGGCCATCTGTGGAACATGTTCGTCATCGTGGGGAAATTGTCGACCCTCCTCGAAGCGGGGCGAAGACTCCTTCCGCAACTGAGCGCGCGCATGGCGTGCGCCGCCCGTTTTCTCGCGGCGGGCCAGGAGCTGCTTTCTGAACGGGAATATGCGCTCGCCGAAGGGGCGGATTTTTCACGAGCGATCCTCCAAGCGCGCCCCTCACTTCTCGCCGTTTCTCCGCTACCGTCCATCACTTGGTCCGATCTGGGGACGCCTCGCATGGTTCTCCAGACGCTTCAGATGACGGGGCTGACCACGATTGATGACCGGGGCTTATCAACTGCGGATGACGCCCCGGCGCGCCTTGCACCCATTCTCCCAGTATGAGGCGGAGCAGCGGCGAAGAAATTCAGTTGCCGATGTTACCGGCGATAAATTCTTCGACTTCTTGGAAGGCGGCGTACGGTATTAAAGTGCAGTTTGCATGCATGTTTCCGGTAATCAGAAGGGACACCTTCGATTCCAACTCGCGCCGATACAGCAGGATCACTCTCTTGTTCGTCGCACCCAGAAGGTAGCCCGCCTCGAATCCTAAGCCGAACGAAGATCCGGAGACTTCGGCAATGAAGAGCTCGCACTGCTCAAGCCAAGTCATGTCGCGCCGGTAAACGTCCTGAGGACTGATCGATCGGTCCTTTTCCCAGGCATTGTCGCTTACCAGGTGGCGAGTCAACACTTCGTGTCCCATTTCCTCCAGCAGATGCACAACTTTGCGCGCAGTGTCAATACTCGACCGGTCGCCTGCCACGGTGAATCCAAAATAGATCTTCATGCTCATAAGCTACTGTACTGGCCATTCACGTAACTTTTCAAGGTATCTTCTGCGAATTGATAAGTGGCAGACAATCATGACAAAACTGAGCCTTTTGACCACAGCGTTCACCTTATCTGTTGGAGTGTTAATGTGCGCGGCCGCCGATAACGCTGCGCCCCGCGTGCCCGTGCTGCTGGAGCTTTTTACCTCGGAGGGCTGCTCGAGTTGTCCGCCCGCCGACCGGCTTCTTGAAATTCTCGACGAGAAGCAACCAGTCGCCGGCGCCGACCTGATCGTGCTGAGCGAACATGTCGACTATTGGGATCGGCTCGGCTGGAAAGATCCCTTTTCGTCGTCGGTGTACACGGCCCGCCAACAGGATTACACAAACAGATACAATCTCGACGGCGTGTATACGCCCCAACTGGTAGTGGACGGACGATTCGGGCTCGTCGGCAGCGATGGGCGCGAAGTGTCATCCGCAATCCAGAAGGCGATTCGCGAACGAAAGATTCCGATCGAGATCTCCAACGTTGCTCGCGACGGCAACCAGGTCACGGCGCACATCGAGTTGCACGCCGACCAGAGTTTCAAAGGCACGCGGGGAATTTTGTATGTTGCGCTCGCCGATAACCGACAGGAATCCCACGTTGCACGCGGAGAAAATGCTGGGCGATCACTGGCGCACGTCGCGGTGACGCGGGTCCTCAAACAGGTCGGCACGATCGATCTGGACAGCCCTTCCGCGAAGGAGATCTCGCTTCCGGTTCAACCGGGAGCGAACGGATCGCGGCTCGTCGCATTCATTCAGGACCCCAAGTCGGGACACGTGCTCGGTGTGGCAGTACGAAAACTCTGAAGAACAGAGATCCATACATAAGACGAAACTCGCCCCGCTTGTCTTGCCCGATTCGACTCTTTTCGGACGCTCTCGAGGCCCTGCCGGCCTGGATGCGCAGCTATTTGATTTCCATCACCTCAGCGATACTTCTCTTTCCGATTGCCGGAACCGTGGCTTCGGGCGAAGGCAAACCAACTGGAATCAGAACGAATGGGCGTTCATTCTTCGGCCGTTCGAGGATGCTCGAAAGGAAACCCATCGGGCTCGGGGTGTGAGTCAGGGTCACCAGTCCGCTCATGTGCAGGGCGGCAAGAAGAAAGCCCGTTGCGATGCCGACAGATTCCTGTACGTAGTAGTGTTTCGTCTTCGTCTCGCCTTCCGCGGTCTGGGAAAGGCCGAAGTCGATCCGAAAAACGACGATCAGGTAGGGTGCGGTTTCGAGGAACTCCTTGCGCCAGTCCGTGCCCAACGGAGCTAATGCCTCCAGCCAATCCGCGGGCATCCGGTGCTCGTAACTCTCTCGCTCTTCAGCCTCCGCCGCCTCGCGAATCCTGCGCTTGATTTCCGGGTCCTTCACGACGACAAACTTCCACGGCTGTTGATTGGCGCCGCTGGGTGCCAGCGATGCGCAACGAATGGCGTTTTCGATCAGCTCAAATGGAACGGGCTCGGGAGAGATGAAACGGACTGAGCGCCGCGCCGCCATGCGGTTCACGAATTCGCGCGAGGCGCGTAGCTGCTCGGGTGGCGGCATGCGCTTAAATTCCAGCGGAACATGTTTATGCGGTTTCATAGCGAGTCAGACTGTCAACATTAACAACATCTTGACCCTTCCCTTTACTTCAAGGCGAGTAAGGTCAGGTCTCGAGAAACCGCCGGAGGGATTGAAACCTCCCACGTTAACTCGACTTATCAAACCCGATTCTCCTGTTCGATTATGGCGCATTGCGTCAGGCTTTCTACGGTCAGCTCTGACCGCTAAACGACCAGAATTCCCGCCGCTTCCTGATCCGCGCTGGTTCGAGTCGGGCCAACGTGAAATGCCTGTGAAAATGCCTGATGACGGAGGTCGGACTTGCTGCGGGGCCAGTCGACCGGCCCCATCTCAGTGCCCCACTCGCGGCGCGATCGGCGAAAGTCATGCCGGAGCAACATCCATCCATGCGTGACCTTTCCCCGCCGTGACACGAAATACATCGTGGAGATGAGAGATTATATGACACAAACTGATCTGGCAACTTTTCGGGACATATTAAGGACAAGACAGGCTGAGCTAAGCAAAACGCGAGGCTTGGAGAGCATCGCGATCGAAAGAAGCGCAGACGTGCTGGAGGAGGCCGACTACAAGACTGCCAGGGAGTTGGCAATCGCTGGCTTGAATCGTGAATCGACGGTTCGACGCGGCGTTGCGTCAGCGCTGCTCCGAATTCAGGACGGTTCTTTCGGAACCTGCGTGCATTGCGATACTGCAATTGGCAAGCGGCGCCTGGCGGCGGTGCCGTGGGCGCCGTTGTGCATCGTGTGTCAGGAGGCGGCTGATCGGGGCGAAGAGAGTGTTCTTGAAAGTCTCGCGCCGGCATTCGTCGACGCGGCGTAGCCGGTCCAATCAACCGGGATTCCGCCGACTCGCTCACACGGATCGTCTGTGATGACGCGGCGGCGTCGAGAATGGAGAGCTGTTGAGATACATGAGTCCATCTCGATTCGGGAGTTGTCCACCTGCCGTTGCGAGCAGTCAGGTGAACCGTTAGCGCGACTGTGGTCAGGTATGCGCCGTCCGGCGCGTCCGCAAGAACCGTGACGACGACGTAACTTTCGGGTCGGCTACTCCGAAATAAGCAGTAGGAGTCTTGCTTCGCGTCACGGTAGGCTGTTCGGGTTCGTAAAGCGCGATCAGACGCGATTTCCATTTCTTAAAGGAGTGTCTCGATGGATCCAAATTCTAATAACACATTGGGGGCGACAGCATTGCCTAGCAAAACGAAGGATCATGCATCAGCGCGAATCATGCGTTTTTTGCTTTTAGCGTCGTTTGGCGCGCTTTCACTATTCGGACAGATCACCGGCGATCTGCAAGTCACCGTTGCCGATGCGACCGATGCGGTTGTACCGAACGCAATAGTAACAGTGCGGAGTCTTGACACGGATACGACGCGGACGGTGAACACTGATGCTACGGGCGCGGCGCGTGTTAATCAGCTAACGGTCGGCGCTTACGAAATCCGAGTGAGTCTTAGCGGATTCATGGCGGTTACCACAACCACGCAGGTGGTCAGCGGCACCATCGCGACGGTTCCGGTAACTCTCAACGTCGCCTCTGCCAATCAGCAGGTTGAGGTTCGCGATGAGGCGGCTGCGCTGAACACCGTGAATGCACAACTTCAGCAAACCACGGACAACCGGGCCATCACAGACCTTCCTCTCAACAGCACGGGAATTCTCGGGCTGGCCGCGATTTCGCCCGGCGTTATTCCGGTCACGCCGAACGACCCTTTCCTCGGGCTCGGCAGCTACAACTCCAATGGCGGACGCGGACGAGCGAATAACATCACTCTGGACAGCGCGACCTCCACCGATGTCAGCACGACGGGTGGCGCAGGCCTTGGCACCGTGCCCTTAGACGCTATCAAAGAGTTCAACCTGATCACCAATCAGTTCACTGCCGAGTTCGGCCGCAATTCCAGCTCGCAGCTACAGATTCTGACCAAGAACGGCGGTAATGATTTTCACGGCGAGTTGTTCGAATTCTTCCGCGACGGCTTTCTCGACACCCGAGACTACTTCGACCGCACCGGCAAATCGACGCCTATCACAAGTAACGACTGGGGCGCCTTTGCCGGCGGCGCGATCATCAAGAACAAGCTGTTCTATTTCGGATCTTATGAGCAGACCACTGTTCGCGGTCTGGGCGGCACTCGCATCGCCACCGTGCCGACGCCGACGCAGGTTGCCGGAGCCAGCCCGATCGCGCAGCAGATTATCAGCGAATACAATGTTCCGCTGAGCCCTACCGGTACGGTGAGCCAGGTGGCGCCGAACACCACGGATACGCTCGCCTACTCGGGCCGTATCGACTGGAACATTACCGGCAAGGATTATTTCTACGCGCGTTTTGGGGAACAGTCTTCCCACGCCGACAGTACTGGCAACACCTTCATTAACTCGAATCTTGTTCAGAACGGCACCAGCTCCGCCAACCGTCCGTGGAACGGCACTTTGACCGAGACGCACACGCTCACCCCCAACACGGTGAATACCTTCCTGGAATCCTACGGCAGGAGCGCGCCGGTGTTTACGCCGTTCGTAAACAATGCCGGCAAGCCGGAGATCATCTTCAACGACGGAACCTCCGACTTCGGCACCGACACCATTCTTCCGCAGGGCCGGATCCAGAACACTTACCAGACTCAGGACACTGTGACTCACGTGATCGGCAAGCACACCATCAAGTTCGGCGGCGAGTTCGATCGCGTCCAGGCCAACAGCTTCTTCGACAGCAACATCAACGGATCGCTGACGTTCCTGAGCTTGGCCAATTTCCTGCAAGGCGTGCCATTTGCGTATTCGCAGGGCTTCGGCAACACGACGCGCGGAAACCGTCTGTCGAACGAGTTCTTCTTCATTCAGGACGACTGGCGGCTCACGCGCACGCTAACGCTCAACATCGGCTATCGCGAGGAGATCGCAGGCGGTGTGAGCGAGATTAACGGCATTCTTTCGAACCTGAACACCAGCTTGACCACCACTCCGCTGGGAGGTGCGGGGACCGGTCCGCTGGGCTCATTCTACACCGGCGGCTCCTATTCCAAGACCAACTTCAATCCTGGTCCCCGCTTCGGTTTTGCCTGGAATCCCAAGTCCGGCAAGACCGTGATCCGCGGCGGTTACGGCATCGCTTACGATTTTATCTACCTGAACCCGATCACCAATGGCCGCTTTCTTCCGCCGTTTTACTACGGACTGACGTTGCCTCAAGGTCAGGTTGGAGTGGGCGCGAACTCGGTTGCGAACATCCTGGCCGGGACCTCGCCGTTCCAGGCACAGGGCAATGCGACGGTCGGAACCTTCGGAACCAACATCCTGAACTTCGGCAACGTTACCTATATTGATCCAAATCTCAAGAACCCGCAAACCCAGCAGTACAGTCTCACCGTCGAGCGTGAAATCATCCACGACTGGGTGTTGCGCGTGGGCTATTCGGGAAGCAAATCCACCTACTTGCAGCGCACGGAACCGCTGAACTTCCTTGCGCCCGGCCTGTTCACTCCGCCGACGACGCTGGCCCAACAACAGGTTCAGCAGGCGGCCGGCGTTTACTCGGCGCTGAACTCCGGCCTGAGCGGCAGCCCGACGACCCGCAGCAATCGCATCGATCCCCGGTTTAACGATGTGAGCGAGGTTAATTCCTCGGCCAACTCAAACTACAACTCCTTGCAGGCGTATCTCACTCGCCGGTTCGCGAGTTGGTACGGATTCACCGCCGCCTACACCTACTCCAAGTCAATCGACGACGTGTCCGATGCGCTGGGCGTGCTTGAGACGGACGTGGCGGCGCAGCAGGACCCGTTTAACAATCGAAACAATCGGGCGGTTTCGGCTTTCGACGTGCCACAGCGCTTCGTGCTCACGAACACCTTCATTTCCAATTTTAGGGGAATCGAAAACCGATGGGTTCGCCAGGCGGCGAACGGATGGCAGCTCGCTGGCATTTTCCAGGCGCAAAGCGGCTTACCGGAGGACTTGTTCGCGGGAACAGTCGCCGGGTTGACGGACGGCACGCTGCTCGGGGGCAACGGCGCCCAGCGCCCCAACCTCACCGGAACCTTAAGTATTCCGTTCCAGCCGAACCCGGGAGGTGGCGCGAACAATCCAAACCTGATTACGAACTCCGGCCTGGCGCAACCGTTGGTCGGTCAATTCGGCACATTGGGACGGAACGTCGTTCGGCTGAATCCGCTCATCGAGTCGGATATGACGCTTGGCCGCATATTCAAGCTGAAGCCGGAGCGGATGAATCTCAAGTTGCAGGCTCAGTTTTTCAACCTGTTCAACAACACGACCTTCAGCTTGCCGGGCACCAGCCTTTCGTCTCCTTCTACCTTCGGCTACTACTCAGGGACTGACACGAACTCGCGACGGATTGCGCTCACCGGTCGTCTGACCTGGTAGCGATGTACCTGTTTGGGCATCTCAGAGAGAAGCCGGGGATGAACCTCCCCGGTTCTCCTACTTTACGACCGTAACTCCTGGCGCTGTTCGCGAAGTACCAAGTCGGTGTAATCAACCGGGGCAGTCGACCCATAAAACGCTTCTGCGAGGCTAACCGCTGATCAACACTGTCTCTAGAGCGGAATGTTCAAGCGCAGCAACAGGATACACTGAAGACATCATAGGTCGGGAGTTTCCAAAGAAAATGTTCCCGCAGGCCGTAACTCCGCAGGCTGCTGCCGCGAATAACCCGCAGATGGAGTCCGCTCTCGAAGAGAACGTTGTGTCCCAGCAGTCCTTTGCCGACCTGGATCGCTGGATGGAGCGCTACCAACAAGCCGATCCAGATGCGCCGGCAGCTTTGGTTGGTGCCCTTAGTCCTGCCTTGCTTCGATTCTTCAAGAGCCAGGTGGCAAGCCGGGAACAGGCTGATGACCTGCTGCAGGAAACGTGGATGCGGATTCATCGCGTGCGGCACACGTACCGCCCTGGTGAGCCGGTCCTTCCTTGGATATACGCCATCGCAAGGCGGGTGCGCGTGGACGGTTACCGGCGGACGCTACGCATCACCCTGCACGAGATTAAGATGGATGTGCTGCCGGAGCGGCCGGCGCGCGCTGAGGCCCGAACCCCGATTCCCGCTTTCGAGACGCTTGTCGCGGCCCTGCCTGAAGCGCAGCGGGAAGTGGTGACAATGTTGAAGGTGGGAGGGCTAAACCTTGAAGAAGTTGCCCGCGCCACGTCATCCACGGTGGGAGCGGTGAAACAGAAAGCACACCGCGCTTACGAGCGATTGCGCAAATTGCTTCAGATCGAAGCAGAGGAAAAGGCGAAAGGAGCTGCTCAATGAACTGCAAAGATGTAGGCAGGTTTCTCAGCGAGGAGTCGCCGTTGCCTGTCCAAGCTCAAGAGCACGTGAAAAGTTGTTATCGCTGCCAGGAACTCGTAAGTGCGCTCAATATGTCGGTTGCCGTGGATCCGCCTTCGCCGGCAACTCTGCGACACATCGCAGAAGGTATCGCCACTAATTTGCGTCCGGTGCGCCCGCTCGCTCCAGCGGCCTATTTTTTCGGAGCCTTGCTTGCCATCTTTGTTTCTATTGTCGCTCTTGGCGCCTATCGCATGGGACCTCGTGCGATCTCCGTCATGAGCCCTCTGCAATCCACAGCGATCCTGAGTGCGTTGGCAATCGGCACCGGGTTGTTGGCCTACTCACTCGTGCTTCAGATGACGCCCGGAAGCCGGCACCGAATTCCTCCGGGCCTTCTGCCCCTTGGAATCACGATCTGTTGACAATTGCGATTGCAGTCTTGTTCCAGTTTAAATACGAGCACAATTTCTGGGCACGCAATTGGGCCTGTATCAGGGTGGGCACTCCAATCGGACTCCTGGCCGCCGTGCCCTTTTGGCTGATCCTGCGCCGAGGCACTATCCTTTCTCCAAGCATGACCGGAGCGGCAGCCGGGTTGTTCGCGGGGCTCGTGGGGACCAGTGTGCTGGAGATTCACTGCCCCAACCTGGATGCGTGGCACATCCTGGTGTCGCACCTCGGTGTTGCGATCCTGTGCGCTCTGGCCGGTCTGGTCATCGGACTGACGGCTGAAGGCATCGCTGTCCGAACGGTCCATCGCCGTAACCAAGAATACAAAGCCCCATTCGGGCCCCTTTGAGGACAAACAGAGAGGAGATATAGAATGAAGAGTGTAAAACTGATCGTGGCGTACCCGCAACCCAAGGACGCCTCGGCTTTCGAAAAAATATATCAGATGAGCACGTACCGATGGCGATCGCGAAACTCCACGGAAAGACCAAGATGGTCGCCACGAAGGTCGTGCAATCGCCGCAAGGTGAGACCCCAGTTTTATCGTGTCGCGGAGGTTCATTTTCCATCGATGGAGGCGCTCCAGCAGTGCGCCGAGTCTGCCGGAGGCAAGGAAACCTTGGCCCATGCGGTGAAGATATCGTCGGGTGGGCCTCCCGTCATCATGATCGCCGAAGAGGACACGTTCACGTTCTGAGTAGCGAAGGTGCTTGCATGGCAAAGAGATCTCTCATCGAAGTGGTGATGTGGGCGCTTCCGATCGCGGCGTTGCACGGCCAGAACATCAAGACCGGGCCGGACGTGGGTCAGCAGGTCCCCGCTTTTTCGGCGAAAGACCAGGAGGGCCGGAACCAGACTCTCAAATCCATCATGGGTCCGAAAGGGGCCATGCTCGTATTCTTCCGTTCTGCGGATTGGTGACCGTTCTGCAAGATCCAGCTCGTCGAGCTGGAACAGCATCTGGACGCGATCCGGAAGCAGGGACTCGGTGTAGCAGCCATCAGTTATGATTCCGTCGGGGTGCTCAAGAGTTTCGCGGACCGGCAGCACATCACGTATCCGCTGCTCTCGGATCCGGATTCGAAGATCATACGTGCCTACGACATCCTCAATGAAACCACGAAGCCGGGCACACCGACCTACGGCATCCCGTATCCAGGTGTCTATGTCGTGAATACACAAGGGAAAGTCGTGTCCAAGTACTTTGAAGATGACTACAAGGACCGCGTCTCTACGGCTGACATTCTGTCCCGGCAATTCGGGGCTTCAGCTAGAAGCCGCGCGAGGAGCAGCCAGAAGCCAAGCACCTTCAGATCACCACTGCGGCCAGTAACGACATCGCGCGGCCCGGCCTCCGAATCGCACTCAGCCTGGACATCGAACTGCAAGCCCGGCATGCACGTCTATGCTCCTGGAGTGCAGGGGTACATTCCGATTAACTGGCGATTGGACGAAGGCGGACCCGCCGCGAAACGACATTCCTTCGAGTACCCAGCTTCGGAGATGCTGCGCCTGGAAGCGATTGACGAGACCGTCCCTGTGTACCGAGGTCACATCCGGATCCGCCGTGAGATCACGTTCGGACAAGAGGCTGCGCTGAAGTCGCTGGTCAGTCCAGCGGGTGAAGTGGTCGTCAAGGGATCGTTCCGTTACCAGGCGTGCGACGATCGCAAGTGCTACGTTCCTGAAGATGTGCCGCTAGTATGGCGCTTCAAATATGAAGGGCTAGATCGCCAGCGGGCCCCGTCGGAGTTCCAACGCAAGCCGAACTAGTCAGGAGGATTTATGTCCGAAGTCGTCTATCGTTCTGTAGTCCGAATCGAGCGTGTCAAAGGCCCAGTGCGTAAAGCATATCTTCCGGCCGAGTCGGAGCCGGTTATTTTTGGCGTCCACGGCGCCGTCGCCGAGCACTACAGGGTTTCGCCCGCCGTCGCGGAACCGCGCGCCACAACGCTCGATTACATTGTCGCTGCCGCGGCAGGTTGACTGACGGGAACCTTTGGAGGCGCGCTGGAGGCGCGTCAAATCGACGCATCGGGCGAACGCCTGGTCGGGGAGGCAGTAGGCGAGATAGAACTGGAGAATGGTGTACTCGTGATCCGGCGCATTCACGTGCGACTGAGGCTCAAGGCCGGAGAGTCTCACCGGGAAATCGCCAATCGCGTGCACGGGATCTTCGCCGACAAGTGCCCCGTCTATTGCAGTCTGAAGGCGGCAATCACGATCACGACCGAACTCGTTTTCATAGACTGATGACGCGTTCGCGAAACGCTTGTGGTCACGCATGGGTACCTTGATTTTGGCACCCTGCGATCCGCAACAATTCGCCCGTCGCCTAAGCTGCCTGCGTTTCTATTGAAACGACCGGTTCGTCTATTGCTCCAGTACTCTCTGTGGCGACAAACGAGATGGGTCCACGACGTGCGCCCGAATAGACCTCCGACTCTAATTCGAGCTTTGTTGAATATAGTGTCTTGGAGGTCCGATTGCCGGTCCACAAATTGAAGCTTTGGAATCCACTGCATTCAACAAGGTGTGCTTCACGGTTGCGGGAATAGCGTCACGTCATCACCGATTTTATCGTCGTCGTTAGAGAGGGCCTGAGCGTTGCCGTGCACCATCCGGCTTCGCCGGAAGGGATTGTGCCACCCTCCCGGCCGGATGCAAGGAGAAACCGACGTTCCAAGACAGCGCGGGAACGCCCCGTGTAAATTAGTGCATGAACTGTGTTGAATTGTCACGCGCTATTGTGCTCGATTTCAGACTGAAGTTCCTCAAACTCGATCAACCAGGCGCGCTGAACCCGGCAACAAACCCACTTCTTGGCTTTGATCGCGCTGTTGTTCTCTGCCCCGATAGGCAGATGTGCCGAAAACCTCGAAAGCAAATGCATCGACGGATGATGAGCCTGTTGCGGTTCTAGGTCATGATTCAGGTGCGCCATATCAATCCCACTGCTTTCGGGGGCCATCGATATGTCTTATAATTTTGCCCGGAGGCCTGACAATGAAGACGAAGACAGCGTTGTTCGTATCCCTAGTTGGCGCGGCATGGTTGGCGAGTGCCGCCGCTGCTGCGACGGTGAAGGTGGAAGGAGGCATGGTCCAAGGGACTGCCATGGACGGCCTCACTGTCTACCGAGGCATACCCTTCGCCGCACCGCCGGTCGGCGATCTGCGCTGGCGTCCTCCCCAGCCCGCCGCGAAGTGGTCCGGGGTACTTCAGGCAGACAAGTTTGGGCCCTCGTGCCTGCAGAGAACCGCCGGCCCGGCAAGTGCCACGCAGGGACCCGGAACGAGCGAGGACTGCCTGTATCTGAACGTGTGGACGCCTGCGAACTCGGCAAGCGAGCGGCTGCCTGTGCTGGTTTGGATTTATGGTGGCGGATTTTCCGCCGGCGCCACATCCGTACCGCTCTACAGCGGAGAGCAGTTAGCGAAGAAAGGCGTCGTGTTCGTCAGCATCGCCTACCGCGTCGGTCCGATGGGTTTTCTTGCTCATCCAGGTCTGACGAGTGAGTCTGAGAATCGCTCCTCGGGCAACTATGGCCTGCTCGACATGGTCGCGGGGCTGCAGTGGATCCAAAAGAACGTCGGAGGTTTCGGCGGTGATCCCCGGCGAGTGACGATCTTTGGCGAATCTGCTGGAGGTATCGCAGTCAGCATGCTATGCGCGTCGCCTCTCGCCAAAGGGCTGTTCCATGGTGCGATCTCGGAAAGCGGCGGCTCTTTTGGACCTCCTCGCCGCGGTGGACTGCCCGGTGAAAACGTGCAGCGGCTCGCCGACGCGGAACGCGCGGGCGAAGCCTACGCCCAAAGCGTTAGCGCCTCCTCCATCGAGGATCTGCGCAAGCTTCCCGCCGACAAAGTGCTCGCTACCGCTCTGGGTCAACAAGGATTGGGATGGCCGGTGCTGGATGGCTGGGTTATTCCGGACGATCAATACAAGCTCTACGAAGCGAAGCGCTACAACGACACACCGATCCTGGTTGGCTACAACTCGGACGAAGGCGCCACCTTCTCACCTCCGCGCACGTCCGAAGCGTACATCACGGGAGTCCGGCAGCGCTACGGTCCCTTCGCCGACAGCCTCCTCAAACTGTATCCAACGGAGGACGCGGTGGTTCCGAAAACGGCGCGAGACCTGACCCGCGATGCCGCGTTCGGCTGGCACACGTGGAGCTGGGCGCGCCTGCAATCGAAGACCGGAAAATCCATGGCGTTTTTGTACTATTTCGATCAACACCCCGACTATCCGGCCAGCTCGCCCCAGGCGGGGAGTGGCTCTCGGCACGGCTCAGAGCTGGGCTACGTATTTCAGCATCTCAGCGCGCAATCGACGCCCGAGGACCGAGCCATCTCCGATGCGATGGCAACGTACTGGACTAACTTCGCCAAGCGCGGCGACCCAAATGGAGAGGGCATGCCCGTTTGGTCCCAGTTCGGCGACACGAATCCTTCAGTGATGTATTTCGCCAAAACGCCGCATACGGGTCCGGTCCCGAGTGCGGAGGGGCTCAAGGGGCTCGACGCCTATTTTGCGTGGCGCCGCACACCCGAAGGAGCTAAGTTCGCGGGTGGCCAGTGAGGAGGAAGGGGTCATCCCCTAGTCTTTCTTGGGTTCCGGCAATATTAGTCGGCGTGGCGCTGGTTGCAGTATGGTTGCCCGCGATGCGCGCAAGTCGGGTCGATCCCGTCCACGCGCTGCGGTGCGAATAGCTCCCGGTTGGTCCGGCACCTTGCCCCCACTTTTTTGCGGAAGCTCGACTCGACGCCAAACGCCGAATTTTTAGAAAGTAACTGACGGATACGCCGTCATCCTGGCGCTAACCGCAGCCTGATCGAGTACACTTAACTGACTCAAGCACATGCCGCTCTCTGTCGGCACGAAACTCGGCCCTTACGAAATACTCGCGCCGTGGCCGCGCTGAACCACCCCAATATCGTCGCGGTTTACGATGTCGGCGAGAATTTCCTGGTCAGCGAACTGGTGGAAGGCGAGACCCTCCGTCAAGCGGGCAAACTCTCGCAACGGCAGGCGATTCGACACGTCGACCGGCCGAATCACGCCCATTCCATCCGACAATCAGGGTGACTATCGCTCCATGGGCTGGACGCGTGACGGCCAGGTGATCGCGCTCAAGAACGGATTGCGCGCGACGTTATGGAAGTTTCGGCCGCTGTCGCGGTGAAGGTTGCGCTGGAAAATTGGCTGAACATCTGGTGGTTACTTTTCGCGGATGGTCGGCGATGGATGGTGTACGGATGCGCCGTCATCCGGGCACAATCCAGTTCTTGATGTTGTAAACCTGGGCTGAATCTTCCGTATGCCACTTCCCATGGGCGACAAACTCGGTCACTACGAAATTCTCTCGTCCCTAGGTCGATACGAGCTCTTTAAGAAAATCGGAGGATGTTACTACTTCCGCGCGTCTTGGAAAGAGACGCGTCAGGAGCGCGTCGTGAAGCTCCGCGTCCATGTCGGCGCACAGGTCTGAGATCACGACGAGCCTGAGATCCGCGTCACTGGCCTCCAGCAGAGTCGAGAGGACCACTCCGCTGGTCGCGATGCCGAATAGGACGAGCGTGTCACATCCACGCGCTCGAAGGACCATTTCCAGGTCGGTGCCGGTAAACGCGCTCACGCGGTGCTTGGTCACCACGATGTCGCTGGACTCCGGTCCTAGGGCGGGATGGATCGCACCAGCTGGCCCCTGGAATAGCCTCTGATGCTCAGGAGACGACTTGATCGCGCCGAAAAGCTTGTTGCGGCTGCTCACCTCCGGTAAGCTCGGTCTGAACCCCACTTGAATGAAGATGACCGGCATGCCAGCGCTACGCGCGCTTTGCAACACACTCGTGGCACGCGCGAGGAACTCTTCGGCTGCCTTCGCGTAGATCGACACGATGCCTGCTTGGCAGTCCATGCAAAGGATCGCGGTGCGACTCGTTTCGAGCGATAGCTGTGAGCCCATTGCGATAAGTTTACCGCCGGGACGATACGGCCTAGGCGTCGGCGACGGATAGCTTCCGGGTTCGCCGTCATCCAGGCACGACCTACCCTTGACAAGATGAACGTATTTGATTCAAGCATATGCCGCTACGGCAGGCGATTGCCTGATTGTTCGCCTAGTTGCTGACCTTGAACGGGACGGAAGCCAGGACTTTGTCCCACCGCAGCGCTAACGTGCCGCCGGCATCGGACATGTCTAGGAACTCCCAGGTCAGCTCCTCAGTCGAATGCGCCTCGGTGTCGAGCTTCATCTGAACCCGGACGACGTCCTTGTCGGGTGTGTAGCTGTACGATCCCCAGAGGGCGGTCTTATTCGCCGGGTCGTACTTGGGAGCCGCTGGCCACAAGGAGACGACCAGCGTCCAGTTGTTCTCCTTCAAGTCGATGAACAGGCTGTATTCGCCAGCGGGGATGTTCTTGCCGGCAATGATCAACGGGATTTCGGTTTTGAGCCTCGTGGAGACGTCCGCACCCGCGCGCCAGATCGGCGCGCCGACCAGCGTTGCTTTGCCATAGTTGGCGCCGGAGCCCCACAGATCACGCCCGCGTTTGAGCGGCCGGCCGTAGGTAATTTCGATCCACTTACCCCCCTGATACGCTTCACCGCCCAGCGCCGGAGCGCCGCGGCCGGTGGGCTTCATGTACTTGCCAAGAATCTGCGTCGCCGCCGAGCCGGTGGGGCTCAGCGGCCGGTCCTGCGCCGCGGCACACGTGGCTAGGGCAAGAACGCCAGCGGCTGAGAAGATCAGTCTACGAGTCATAGTGGTTTCCTTCCAGTTCTTGCTGCTTACGTTCCCCTATCGTACATGTTGGCGCTCTCCTTGCGGCGGAGCAGGAGGGGCAAGAATATCCTGAGAGAACTTTCGACCGGGCAGAATTTCAGATTCGCTGCGAGTGGGTTTCCGCGCAGACTAAGAAATCGAGCCCGACCCGAAGCGGCCGAACCTGAAACATAGCTCGTGTGCGAGGGAGAGAGAGTTCGGAAGTGGGAGCCACCTGCAGGCTGCTTCCAACGTCACTCCTCGGTGCGCGGCGTGTCACCGCCCAAGCGTGGAGCTGCGACCCCGGGGCATTTGCTAAATTGGTTCCACTGTCTTATTAGGTGCCCGAAAATGAATTCGACCACGCCTGTGGAATCCGCGATCACAGTTTATCCCAGCGGGAAGCCCTTGGGGGCGGAGATTCGCGGAGCCGATCTGCGCGCCGTCACCGGCGCGGATTTTGCCGCGATTCAGCAGGCTTGGAACGATCACTCGGTGCTGTTGTTCCGCGGGCAGCAGCTCACCGACGACGATCTGATCGCCTTCAGCCGGCGCTTTGGCGATCTGGACCGGGCGCCCATTCAGGAAACGGGCCGCCGCTTCGTGGCAGGATACCCCGAGATCTACGTGGTTTCGAACGTGATCGTGAACGGCGAGCCCATCGGTAGTCTGGGCGCGGGTGAAGCAACGTGGCACACGGATATGTCGTATCTGGAAGAGCCACCCAAAGCGAGCATGCTGTACGCGCTGGAGGTTCCTCCTTCGGGCGGCAACACCTATTTCTGCGGAATGTACCACGCCTACGACTCACTGCCGGACCCACTGAAATACCGCATCGAGGGGCGGATTTTGAAGCACGACGGGACCTACAATAGCGGTGGCTTCGTGCGCCAGGGCGTGACGGCCGTCGACGACCCGGTGACGTCGCCGGGCGCCTATCATCCCCTGGTTTGCACGCATCCGGACACGAAACGCCGCGCGCTTTATCTGGGACGCAGGCGAAATGCCTACGTTCAAGGTCTTCCGCTTGCGGAGTCCGAAGCGCTGCTCGACGAGCTCTGGTCCATCGCTACCCGCGAAGAATTCACTTGGCACAACGAGTGGCAAGTGGGCGACGTCGTGCTGTGGGACAATCGCTGCACCATGCACCGCCGCGACTCATTCGACCTCAACTCGCGCCGCATTCTGCATCGGACGCAAATCAAGAGCGAAACGCGTCCCGCGACGTGACAAATGTGACTCTCCGCCCTGCTTGCCGCCTGAAGGATCCTCCATGCGATTAGGCAAGCTGGGCGCTCCGACCGTAGTTCTCGCGCTGCTGTGCGCGATGTACTTTTTATATTTCGTCGACCGCGTGAGTTTATCGACGGCGGCGCCACTGATCCAGGCGGATCTCAATATCAGCAACACGCGGCTCGGGTTGGCGTTCTCGGCGTTTGCGATTCCGTATGCTTTTTTTCAATTGATCGGTGGCTGGATCGGAGACAGGCTGGGTCCGCGGCTGACGCTGGCGATTTGCTGCGCGATCATCGGGATATCGACGATCCTCACGGGCGCCGTCACCGGGATCGCCTCGCTGTTTCTGTTGCGGCTCGCGCTGGGATTCGGCGAAGGAGCTGGCTTCCCCACGGCCACGCGCGCGATGGCCAGTTGGACGCCGCAGGATCGCTGGGGATTCGCGCAAGGAATGGTGCATGCGTTCGCGCGCATCGGCAATGCGGTGACGCCGCCGATCATGGCCGGCCTCCTCCTGTTTTCCACCTGGCGCGCCTCATTTGTGATTCTCGGCACAGTGAGCCTGCTTTGGCTCGCCGTGTGGGCCTGGTATTTCCGCAACGATCCGCGCGAGCACCCCGCGATGACCCTTGCCGCCTTAGAGACGCTGCCGGTTCGAGCCGGTGGGGCGGCACCGGCGATTCCTTGGTGGCGGCTGGCCCGGCACATGATGCCCGTGACGATCGTAGACTTTTGTTACGGATGGACGCTGTGGCTCTTCTTGACCTGGATCCCGGCGTTCTTTTTCGAGAACTATCATCAGAACCTGCAGGCGTCAGCGCTATTTTCTGGAGGCGTGCTTTGCGCGGGGGTGATCGGCGACACAATGGGCGGAGTGGTAAGCGACCAGCTGCTGCACAAAACACGTAGCCTGGCGGTCGCGCGGCGCGGCGTAATTGTGGTTGGGTTCCTGGGCGCGTTTGTGTTTCTGATTCCGGTGGTACTGATTCACAGGTTGACAGTTGCAGCCGTGTGCCTGTCACTCGCATTCTTTTTTGCTGAGCTGATCGTAGGGCCGATCTGGTCAGTGCCGATGGACATCGCGCCGCGCTACGCGGGTACGGCCAGCGGCATGATGAACTTCGGCTTTGGAATCGCGGGCTTGATCTCGCCGTCGAGCTTCGGCTACCTAGTCGATCGCACAGGTAGCTGGGTGGTGCCGTTTATCGCATCTATCTTCCTGCTGTTGGTCGGCGCGGTTTTGGCGTTGCGGCTGCGGCCCGATCACCCATTCTCGGAAGGGCCGGCAGCCGTTTAGCCGGTAAAGCCCGCGCAACCGTCGGCACTTCTGCACCGAATAGAACGGCAGGATTCGCACTAATTCCTGACTCTCAGTTTGATTTCCGCCGTGTCGCCCTTTATTTCAATCGTCGTTCTAAAGGGCTTGGACGCGTCGGCCAGCCGCTGAAGAATATAACCTGCTCTCGCGCCCGTCACCGGTGAAGGCAAGCCGCGTGTGTCGAGGAACTGGTTGTTGGCGTACTGGTTATGAATATCGGGCTGACCCTCGCCCACGTTGTTCAAGACGATCGCGCGGAAGGAAATCGATCGCAGGTTCCTCCCCTGAAATTCGATGTACGCGACAGCGCTCTCCCAATTCATCGGTTCATCGATGTACGTCAGCGTCGGCGTCAAATTGTAAATGAAGTTGCCCAGATCGTAAAAGATGGGCCGGCCGTGATAAATCTCCACCCCGTGAAGCAGAGGAGCGCCGTGCATCACGATGATATCGGCACCCGCATCCACCTCCGCATGCGTCCACTTCTTGAGCCAATCATTCGGAGCGAGCCGCTCCTGCATACCTTCCGTAAAAATCGTCCCGAACGAATGATTCCCGAAGACGTGGTTATGTTGGTACACGATTACGAGATCTGCGTGCTGGCGGGCCTCGCGAATGCCTTGAAGGATGCGCTGGGCATCCGCCTGATTCGGCGTGTTTCCGGGCGCGCCGGGCAGATCAACCGTCGCCTCATTTTCCTTGCCACCAGCTTCGATGCGAAGCTCATTCACGCCCGGCCGGTCCTGGGTGGCGCTTCCTCCCGGAGTAATCAGGCCTGACGCGCTTGCTATCAACGCAATCGTGCCCTTCGGGGAGTGCAGATAAGCCGGCGCTGCAGCTTCGGCCAAGTTGTTTCCGGTTCCGGCATGAACGATCTTCCGGCTGTCCGCCTCCCGGATCGTATTCTGAATGCCCGTCACTTTCAAATCGAATGCATGGTTACCAGATAGGGACAATAAGTTAAAACCGAAAGTTTTCAGCGCATCTAGCGCTTCAGGCGGAGTGAGAAATCCCCTACCTTCCTGGACCGTCTCACCTTTTTCGGCGACTGCGGTTTCAAGGTTAGTGAACACCACATCGCCCTTTAGCAGCCCTTGGATCACGGGTACCGCCGCCGGAGCGGTGGCACGGATATCCGACCGGATCATCGACTGCCCCGTCAAGGTGATCGTTATTGGAGCTGACATGGGAGTCGACTGGGGGCGCAGCGCGGAGCCCATCATGCACACGACTACGAACAGGACGGCGAGGAATGCTGCTCTCGTCAAGGACCGGTCAGTCTTCAGCATTGTTGGCTGCATTGCCCTCTTTTGCCGTTCCGCCTGGTTTTGCATCCTTCCAGTCTGATTCACGGCGTATCGTTCTTCATCACTATACTCGTGCCAGAGCCCATTAGCGTCAGCGGGCATACGCGCGAGTCGAGATAGCAATCCGGCGCTGAATTTCGGCTCTACCGCCCCAGCCCGCTGCGACTCGGCATTTTCCGTTTGCCGTTTACAACAGGCGGGAAATCTTTCACTTCGTCATACACCTCGGTGATGAACCGATCCTTGCTCTGCTTCGTGTCGCCCATGGTGGTCGCGTCATAGGGCGCAGTCAAGTTCGCTGCCAGAACCTGATCCAGCGACTTGCCCTCGTCGCGGAGCTTTTGCACTTTTCCCAGGATGTCGACGAGCATGGCACGGTAACCGAGGACGGGCTTGAGATAGCCTAGATGCGCTCGTCGCGGTGTGTAGTTGGCTTAGTTCAATGCGCGTTAACGACGCTGATTCATGTTTCTGATAACGCCGGCGCCTTCCGCTCGCGATCTACTTCCGATCCGCAGAAACTTGTGCCATCGTCGACCATACGCATCGGATCGTTCACTCTCGCGCTCTGCAGGTGATGCAAGCCGACCGCTGCCGGTTCGTCACGCTGGGGAGGCTTCATCGTTCCTCAACTCGTGCTAGACAGCCGTTAATGGCCGGCCAATGAACGAAGCAAATTCCGACTTCAAATCCTCATGGCCGCAACGTTGCAAGCGCTAGCATAGGGAAATAGTGCCGATAGAGATGGTAGGTCAAATAGAACACTCCCGGAAAACCCGTGCCGGTCGCTAATCGTTCGTCCCAACTCCCGTCTGGCTTCTGCGTTGCGATCAAATGACGGATCCCCTTCACCACCGGTTCCGAGGAACTGTCGCCGCATGCCGCCAGTGTGAGCAATGCCCAAGCGGTCTGCGATGCGGTACTCTCCGCCGCAACAAAACGGCCCTTTTCGTAACCTGCGCAAGATTCGCCCCATCCACCGTCGCTATTCTGAATCGACCTCACCCATTCCAAAGCCTTCATCATCGCCGGACGGGCTGTAGGCGCGTGGGAAGAATGCAGTCCGCGTATGGCTAGGAAAGTGCCGTAAATATAGTTCACTCCCCAACGTCCATACCAGCTTCCATTTCCTTCCTGATGATCGAGCAGATATTGAACGCCGCGCTGAATCGCGGCGTGCTCTATCGTGTACCCGCGGCGGCACAAGGATTCGATCACGCGGCCCGTGATGTCGGGACACGTCGGGTCCAGCATCGCGTTGTGATCGGCAAAGGGGACATTGTCTAGTAGTTTCCAGTTGCAATCGACATCGAAGGCTGCCCATCCTCCGTCACTGGATTGCATGTCCAGCAGCCAGTTGATTGCCCTTTTCTCCACGCGTTCCTGGCGGGTGGGATTGGATGCCTTGGCATGCAGCAGAGCCAGCAACACCATGGCGGTGTCGTCAATATCCGGATAATGTTCGTTGGCGAACTCAAACGCCCAGCCACTTGGCTCCAGGCCGGGCCGCTTCACCGACCAGTCGCCCTTCCGCCGGCACTCGCGATCCAACATCCAGTCCGCGGATCTTCGCATCGCATCCGGATCAGCGCCCCCCATCTCTCCCAGCGTGAAGGCGGCGTAGGACGTGTCCCAAATCGGCGAAACAGCCGGTTGAAACTGGAATCGATCCTCGCTTTCGATGAGCAGATCCTCGAACACCTTGATTGCACCGGCTCGATCTGGATGGTCATCGGCGTAATGCAGGGAATCGAGCGCCATGATGAAATACATCATCGACGGATAGATGGCTCCCAGTCCGTCCGCATAGCGCGTCCGGTCCAGCATCCAATGTTCGGCCTGTCGCAGCGCCGCCTGCCGCACATTCTTCAGCCCTCGCCGTTCCCAGAGCTTCAGAGCTTTATCGAGCTGCGAGAACAGCACGCCAAGCTTGCCCCGCGATGGCAGTCTAAGCTTGACGCCCGGCTTGTACAATTCCTCGACGGTAAACCCGTATGGTGCCGGGCGCTGCAACCCGATGGCTTGCACAATCGAGAGCGGAACCACAATCGCCCGCGCCCAAGACGACATCTCATAAAGCACGGGCAGCATCACGACTTCCGGCGGCACGCTCGGCGCGAACTTTTTTGGGTAGAGATCAAAAAGGCTGAAGTTGATCTTCGTGTAGCTATTGCACGCTTGCAGTCCGCCCAACGCCAGCGCCCGCTCGCGAGCCTTCGCCATATAGGGCGCTGTCGGAGAATGCCCCCCCAGCTTCAATGCTGTGTACGCGCGTACCGTCGCGTTTACTTCGGCGGACCCCTGCGGATATATGTTCCAACCGCCGTCGGCGAGCTGGCGGTCGAGCACTGCTTTACAGGCCTTTTCGATTCGTCCTTGGGACGGCGGCACCCAAAGGCCATCGACCGGCGGGTGCAACCATAGTTGCAGCAGCACATAGTCGGATTCCAAAGTGCTGTCCGCCGTCAGTTCCGCGCACCAATAGCCGTCACCGGTTTGTAGCAGAGTCAGCGCCCCCGCCGACGATGCCAGAGCAGCGCCCATGGCTGGGCGAAGTTCATTCATCTGTTGACGCGAAGAAAGGTGCAAGCCTCGCTTGCGGTCTGGTGCAGGCATTGAAAAGTACGATCCCATAATCCTACATGCTAACGCTGGTGGATACCGATAATGCTGCACATCAGGGAGCAAAAGGAAGCGATAAACTCACGATCGGCGACCCTCTTGTGGATGTTGCGTGCGAACTGGAGATTGCGGTTTACGCACGGATTCTCATCGCGGTCGGATTTCTCTTGACTGCGGCCTTTTTTTGATCTGGATCAACCGCCAGTGAATCACGCGAAAACTGGGAGATCAGAGGCCATCGCCTGAATCGAATCGTCCGGCTTACGCGAAACAAAGCAGCCTTCTCGGCTTAGAACCTCATCGCGGGCCATTCTTCGATTTTGACGCGGCCCACGATTGTCGCGCCGCCCCTGCCATCCGGGCCGAACACCAGCGCCTCGCCATCCTCTACGCCGTCGATTAGTGGCGGAAACGCTCCTCTCAGATTCGGTAGGTGGGTCACCAGGACGATATTGGTGCCCTTGAGAAACTGCGTCACCTTCTTCCGCAGCCAAGCGGCTTGCGCTTCCGTCCCGCCCTGCATGCTTTGACCGTTGTCACCGAGTTCAGCATACGGCTGCGGGTTACCGAGCTGGGCAAACCGCACTGTTTCAAGAGCCCGATACGTAGGGCTGGTGAGGACATCACCGATGGGAATCTTCAGTTCACGTAACGCCTTCCCCATGGCGATCGCCGTAGCGCGCCCAGTTTGGTCCAACTGCCGTTCGAGCTTGACGTTGTCGGCGTTTGCGGTTTGCTTGCTGGGTACCTCGCGTGGAGAGCTGGCATGCCGCATTACGATCACGAAGCCGCCTTGCCGCAAGGCTTTTACCAGCGCCTCTCCGTGCAAGGGCTGTGCCGGCGAAGTCCCCGCCAGCAGCAGTATAGCCGCCGTGACCATTCCAGCGTGAGACTGCATAAGAACGTCCTTCCGGTACGATGTTCGATCGCACCTTTAGTCGCTTCGACCGGTCGCAAACCAAGAATACACCAACACCGATTCCGCTTGATGTGTCCTGGTAGCCGAGGTAATGTCCAAGAGGTCGTTAATGCCCAATACCGGCGCAAGATTTGCCCAATTGACGGTTCCACCTCCCAGAATCGCCAGTTCCGGAAGCAGAACGACAGTAATAGGCCGGATTCGGCGCTGAACACAAGTCGAAAACGGGATAGGTTCGTGTAACGGATGGAGAATCGGAAGCTGGATCGCCGATCATTGCACGGCGAGTCTGGCGGCCATTGGGCTCTGTATGCGGCCAACCGTGATCACCAGCGGTCGCTCTCCTGACGGTGTGTTGTTCGCCAACTGAACGTTGAGCTGGCCCAAGCCGTCAAACGAACGTCGGAGCAGAGCCATCAAACGCCACCATCGCCGGTATGGTATCGTTTCTCTCGATTGGAACGTACCCGTCCCGTGCGGATCTGACGAGCGTCGCGCGCACGATCTTAGAGTGACGTGGATTAAGGTGAGTATCGCGAAGCCGCGAACGGCGAGTAACCGCGGCGATAACGTAGGGTGGCGCCGCGTCGGTCGACCTCAACTTTGAGGTTGTGGACGCGACGATCGCGCTCCTTGTCGCCAAGTTAGAAGCCGACTACATATGTCGACTCGGAATCCTCGATCGCTGCCTGAATCCCCACGGCAACGCCTGGTCGAGATCGAAGATCGCATTTCCGGAAAACCACGCAAGACGATCGGGGATGCGGTCACCGCGTTTCAAGTAAACACGAAGACAAGGGCGGCGAGGCGAAGCGGAAGTACAAACGCATCCTGCAATTTCTGAGTGACTTCTGTTCTAGCGGCTCGATCCGATATCTGGATCAGGTGGAAGTCGAATCGATGGATCTCTATACATTGTGGCTTGCCAAGACAGGGTGGGCCTGGATCAAGGAGGTCGAACTTCTCACTCAGTTTTTCGAGTTCTGCCGCGATCCCGGTTGGATGACGAAGAATCCGGCGCGAAGCCTGAAGCGTCCGAAAATGATCGAAGCCAACAATATCGTGCCGTACTCGAAACAGGAGATCATCGCGATCATCGCGGCATGCGATCAGATCGGAAAGTCGAGTTATGAGCGTCGGCGGGCACGGCCTCTGACGCTCGTCATGCGCTACGCAGGGTTGCGCATCAGCGATGTCGTGACGCTGTCGCGAGATCACATCTTCGGCACGTGACTCGAAAAACGCGCTATTAAGAACAACCGCATGGTTCGAGTGGAACTGCCGAGTTCCGTGATCGAAGCGCTCGAAATGTTGCCGCAGCCCAAAGCCGCCGCGGAGGGAAACCGTCGATTCTTTGCAAAAGACGCGGCGACGTTGCGGAGCCTGGTGAAAGGCGCGTGGCGGACGATGTCGGCGGTCTTCAAGCAAGCTGGCGTCAAGGATGCGCATCCCCATCGGTTCCGCCACACGCTTGCATCCGAGCTTCTAGGGAAGGGCGGACAACTCGGGGAAGTTGCGGCGATCCTCGGGGACACGACCGCCGCAATCAGCCGTTACTACGCGAAGTGGACGCCGGAGTATCAGAGCCGTCAGGACGTGTTGATCCGGAAAATCCATGACACAAATCTGTCACAGACAGAAGAGCAGGCAGTTAAGTGTTGATGCTAGAGACGTTATTTTGGTGGCCAGGGACGGAATCGAACCGCCGCCGCCAGCCTTTTCAGGGCTGGGAATTGCCAACGCTATCTTGCTGAAATTATTAATAAAACACCTCGGCTCGGCTAGAGAAAGCCGGGTTTAAGTGCAACCAAATGCAACCACGGCTCGTTCGGGTTTGCTCAATGAATCATCCGATGTCAGCTAAAGTCAGCCGTTTCCTTCTAAAACCGTGAATCACAGTTCGAATCGATGCCGGGGATCCCACGCTATGTGGACAGACGTTTTCGGCCCAAGATCAACCACATTAGGGTTCAGGTTGTTGCAGCGGAATTCCGCCAGTTCGAAACCGAGAAGGAGCCTCCTTCCTTTTAGGCAGGTGCTTTGTCCGGGCAGATCATCCAAAAAACGGCCAAGAGACAAAATCCGCCACTTCGCGATCGCGAAGTGGTCGGCGACAGTCACGATTTTGCACCATACGGCCGACAAGTCCGCAAAGGGCAGCCAGCAACTCGCTGAGATTATTCGTCAAATGTCGCGCCGGTCAGGAGCGACCCCTGCCCTAGGTGCAGGTGACCTGCCGCCAGAAATTCTCCTTCCGATCGCGGGTTTCTAGGGAGTTCTAGCGAGACGGCACGTTCCATCTGGGAACCCATCTCAACCAGGATTCATTCTGGGGTTGACAGGCGGAAGTTCCATGAGCTTGTCGAACATCGCCTGTCGTTGTCTGATTCCTCATGCGGCATCGGGTAGCGTGTACAGGTACGTCATGTTCAGGCTCGCGTGACGCGCAGCCTTCTGAGCCTCAGGCGGAGTCGCGTTGCCGATTTGCTGTTTCCGCGTAATGTTCTGCCGCACGTTCTTGAGTGTGGACCGCATGAGCGAGCGGGCCCGAAAGAGACGCGTCTTGGTCGCAGGCACAGTAAGGCCGAGCGCCTTAGCAGTTTCCGCGATCGAGAGGCCAGAGATCGCATAAAGATTAAGGACCTCGCGCAGCGGTCGCGGAAGCCTGGCAGCCATCTCAACGAGCGTCTTACGCACCTCCGCACTTTGGATGAGGTCCTCTGGCGTCGGCGCCATATCCCGAACCACTAGGGGACCCAACCCCGAAACGGAATCATCCAAACTGATGAAATGCCGCGGACGAGCCGAGTTCCTGACATGCGTCAGGCATTGGTTTATTACAATCCGCGTTATCCAGGTCTTGAAGCTCGAATCTCCCCGAAACGAGTTGAAATTCCGGAAGGCAGAAAGATAAGCCGATTGCACGGCGTCCGAAAACTCGTCGCGCGCCGGTAGGATCCGCCGGGCTACGCTGAGTGATAAAGGATAGTACCGGCGGAACAACTCCGCGATCGCTTCCATATCGCCATTCCGGGAGTCTGTGACCAGTTGCAATTCAAGTTTGTCGGGCATATCCTTTTCCACTGCACGTCGACTTGAGAGCACAAATGTTGCCAGCCACGCCCCCCGCGATCGCTATTGAAGAGTGCTTTGAATTCTTATTCATTGTTCGCGGGCCGCTAAAGAGCCGAACCGTTTGTTGGCATGCGTCATTTTCGTGGTGGCAGCAGACCAGCGTCGGAGGAAATCACTGAACCGCTGCCGCCAACCCGACTTCGCCGGAGGCATCGGGACCGATGCGCCCAAAATACTCTCGGCTAAAGTACGGGAATCCATGGATCGCGCGATGATTCGTGCGCCGCAACGATGCCAAGTTAGTAAGAGGCTTGAGGCCGCGCACACTTACCTCTGTCTTGATGCCCTTCAGAAACTCGGCTTCCTCCTCACCAGTCGGCGCCCGGTGAGTGCCCGCGTCGTCCCTCATGTTGCGCAAGACTTCCAGTTGAGCGCCGAAAAGGACGACGCACTGGGCGGCCGGAGGCTTGCGGATGCCGTTGACGGGCAGGCGTTCAAAAAACTCAGGCTTCAGCAAGACGAAGGCACAGTAATCGCGAAGCTTCGCCAAATAATCGTAATACTCATCGGCCCAGCGGGAGGCCTCAGCGTATTTGAGACTGTGGGGACCGTGAGTACCGCCGTGAAGCTGCCGCCAACCATGCGTCAATAGTCGCGGAAATATTCGCTCGCCGGGCTCGATATCATCTTCCGGATATTTCGCTAGCAGCGTCCCTAGCCTTCGTCGAACCCGGCACGTGATCTTGATGATTTCTTCATGTGTTGGAAGCACATTCCGTCGCGGCATCTTGAATTCGATTGTAGCCCTTGACGGCCGCAGGAATTAACTCGTCTTCTGTTCGCCTACGTATTGCGGAATGGTCCCGCTGCGATCATTTAACCGACCACGTTATCTCGTTTATTCGAAAGCAGATATTGTGGCGGTTTCCCCTCGCGCGCGCGCGAGTATACATATACCTAAACTAAGATTGGCGCGGTGGCTCAATCGCCGAGAAAGTCGGCGGACCCAAAAACGTGATATCGCGACGCAAGCGCCCACTTCCCGAGGACCGTGCCAAAACCTCTAGCGCGATTTTGGTACGGGCTGACCAGCGGGAACGGCATCTCTCAGTGATCAGAGGTCGGCGGTATGCGTAACGTCCATTTCGTCCGTTCTGACGCGGCAGCCTTTTATGCATGCAAGAGAGACTCGCCGGGCAGCGCGTCGAACCTGATGGTCTCTCGCGAACGGGTCTGCCGGTATCGTCTACAGACGTTTCTCAGGAACCGGCCGACCTGTCACCTGGGTCGTGGCGGATACTGGTGGGACCGGATCGAGAACGGTCGCCTTGCCAAAGACTGGCACGTGTCGCAAATCGAGGCGAGAAAAGCAGAATCGAAGAGCGGGCCCTGCCAATGTTTTGGCGACCGTTTCCATCTCACTGCCTGAACCGGGCGAATTTGTTGGCGCCCACCGCCCAGTTGGTCCGTGAGCGGGCCGACTAGCTCAGCAGAATGATCACGTGTCTGACGCTGCCGGCCAAAGTCTTGGGATTATGCGCCGCTCACGAACAATCCACAAGGGCATATGACGTCCAAATCGCCAGTGTGAGCTTGCCTGACAGAAAGTGACTCGAAGTCGATGATCCGGGAGTCGGCGGACGCGGCGCGCTCCGCCCGGAATCAGCGAGCTTTCTCATTTTGAGAAAAACCTCGATTTTGAAAAACGGATTGTACAACGTATCTCAGAGAATCGACGGGAGATGCAAGCCAGAGTTGGTCTCGCGTCGCAGGTATACATATACATTAACGTAATTGCGCGTGTGCGAACTGATCCAATAAACGTCGTAGCGCCAGAATCCCGACGGTTCCCTAGGCCAGTTTCCGATCCAGACAAGCTCCTAACTCCAGTCGGAGGTGATCCAGCAAGTGCGTGCCAAAATTCGTCCTGCGGGTTGTGGTGCGTTTGCGGTGATAGACCCGCCCCTATCCAGCCGTCGCTCCTTCGAACCGCTGGAAACGTGCGCAACACGAACGGGCGGTCAACTTCGCTACCGATGATGTCGCGATCGATCGACTGAAGTTCTGACGAGATTGAGTTCCGGTAGTGAGCATTATCGGCCATCTGGACATTACCTCTCGAGGGCGGACTCAAAAAGCCGCTTGGCGACTTGCTGCGAGCCAGCGCGAGTGTACCCAAGTCTCTGGCGCGGTCGTGCCACGAGCAAAATAAGCAGCAGTAACCCGAACGTAACCAAAATGGGTTCTCACGCTGCTGGCATGTTAGCGGCTGGGCGCGTTCGGACATCCACGAAAATCCGACTGACTGGGCGACTTTGGAGCCCGGACTAAAGCCTTAGCCGGATGCGGGGTTGGGATTTGATCGCATCTCAAGAAAGTGGCGGGCATAAATCTTCGAAGGCGTCTCAGGCTAAGGGGCCACTAATAGAGTTGGCGCTCGGGCTCGTCTCGATTTATTAGACGATTTAGTACTTCATCGTCTATGAACGAACGCAGTTACAGAGCGAGCTTCTCTGGGGAACTCTCCTCTGACTGCGGCTTCTTTCCCACAAATTCAACCACGCCCCGGTTGCGGACCGGCCGTTCATGGTGCTCGATGACCCGCAATTCCGGAACGAGCGCCAGAAGTTCGTTCTTTGCTAGCGGCTTGAAATTGTCTCTTATGAGCACGCTATCCGACCCCCACTCTATGGAGAGTTTGCAGATGAGCAGGGCGCCGGGGCTCATCGCGGCGACGATTTTAGGAAAGAGCCTCCGGTCCAGATGGTAAAACAGCACGATCAGATCGAACCCTGCCGATTGAAACGGATATTCCACCGCATCGGTTGCAAGGAGATCGATATTGAGCTTGAGCTGATCCGCCGATTGCCTGAGCTTTCCGAGGGCGACTTCGGAAACATCCACAGCGGTCACCCGCCATGTTCTTTCCGCCAGCCATAGCGAATGTCTTCCCAGTCCTGCCGCCAGGTCCAACGCCCTGCATGCGTTCGGGAAAGAGCAATCCGCAAAGCTCTCGCAGGCCCGAACAAAAAAAGGGTCGGGCTTGGTTAGTGACGGCAGCCCTTCCTCATATTTGCGGTCCCACAGTGCTTTTCTGTCTGCGTCACGCACGATTTTTAGGGAACCCTTACCGTTCTGACGCGACGGGCGCGCCAAGGCCTTCATGACTCCTACGCGGTAACAACCGTGCGGAATTCAGAATAAAGGTCATCTCTGAGGCGACATGAATGAAGGCGGCGAGCAGCGGGCCAAGCAAGCCACAAGCGGCGAGAACGATGCCGAGCGCATCGACAGCCAGCGTGCCAGCGAAGTTCTGCCAGATCGTACTTCGGACACGCCGGGCCATTCGTAGCGTTTCAACAAAGCGCACGAGATCGTTACCGAGCAGCACTACATCGGCGCTCTCGCGCGCCACATCCGTGCCTGAGCCCATCGCAACGCCCACGCTGGCCTCCACTAAGGCCGGCGCATCGTTCACACCGTCGCCGACCATAGCGACGATACGTCCCTCGCCTTTCACAAGAGCTCGAATGCGCGTCAGCTTTTCCTCCGGAAGTGCTTTAGCCACAATTTCTCCAATGCCGAGTTGGCATCCCACGGCCTCGGCCACGGCCTCGGAATCTCCCGTGAGCAGGATCGAGCGTATACTCATTTGATTAAGAGCGTCGATAGCGCCCCGCGCCTCTGGGCGTACGGTGTCGGAGACGGCGATCATGCCGAGAAGTTGGCCGTCCCGCGCTACCAGAACATCGGAGGCCCCATCTTGGTCGTGGCGCAGGAACAAGGGGACGGTAATGTTGCGCTCATGCATCAATGCCTCGTTGCCGACGAGAACAATTGCGCCGTCCACACGGGCCGCGATACCGCGGCCCGGCGTATAGTCAAAGCGCTCAGGCTCTGTAATCGGGCGGCCCATCGCGCGCACGTAGGCGACGATGGCTTTGCCCAAAGGATGTTCAGATCGTAGCTCCGCGGAAGCCGCCGAATCCAGTATCTTCTCGGCGTTGGCCCCCCAGGCGGAGACGACACGTTGAATTTCCGGGCGGCCAAAGGTGAGCGTTCCAGTCTTGTCGAGAACAACCGTATCGACGCGCCCTAGGGTTTCAAGATGTGCGCCCCCTTTCACGATCGCGCCCAAACGCGCGCAACGGCCGATACCGCCCAAGATGGCGAGCGGCGTTCCGGCGGCTATGCCGCAGGCGCCGGCGACGATGATCACCGAAATCGTGGAAACGATGTCGCGTGTAATCAGATATGTGAGCGCCGCCGCGCCAAGGGCGAAGTAGACGAGATATCCGGCGAGCCGGTCGGCCAGTCGTTGCACAGGAGCGCGCGAACGCTCTGCGCGCTCAACAGCTTCAATAATCTTGCCGTAGCTGGTATCCCGGCCTATGCGTTCGGCGCGGATTTCGAGGGCGCCGGATTGGTTAATCGAACCCGCAAAAACGTGGGTGTCGGCGGTCTTTTCGGTCGGCATCGATTCGCCGGTGATGCGGGATTCATCGACGAACGAGTGACCTGATAGCACCGTTCCGTCAACAGGAATACGGCCACCAGGCGCAACGAGAATGGCATCGCCGATACGCAGCTCATCGGCGGAGATGGCGTGGATCGTTCCCGAGCGTCGGACAGATACTTCGCTGGGCAAGAATTCCAGGAGATCGCGGATAGCTTTACGGCCGCGACCGACGGTCAGGCCCTCCAGCACCTCGGCAACGAGCACAAACAGAGTGATGATTAGGGCCGTAAAGAACTGGCCGATTGCGGCGGCCGCGACGATGGCTATTGTCATGGAGAGCTCCATCGTCATGCGCCGCTCAAGGACGTTCTCAAACGCCTCCTTGATAATGGGCCAACAACCAATAAGGAGACCCGCGATGCCGATTACGCTCACCGCAGAAATCGGCTCCCAAAACTTGAACCATACCGTCGCCGCGGCGAGCACGACAAAGGCAATGCGGGCAGTTTCAAGCCAATCGAAACCGTGGCTGTGATCGTGGCCCTCCTCGTGGTCGTCGCTGTCGTCGTGGTGATCGTGCTGCGTCACCTTGGAGCAGTCCGATCCCGCGGGAGCCGCTGTACGCACGTTGACTATTTCCGTTAATGTTGAACGGTCGTCACGTTTTTGTGCCATAATGTGTTCTCACTTCAGGTACGCCTTCACGACTTCCACCAGCTCTCCGGCGCTCTTCTCCCGCGCTGCAGAGTTCGCGGCGCCCACAACATGTTCCTGAATGTGGTCTTCCATGATCTGTGCCATGAGGCCGTTGACTGCGCCTCGAACAGACGCGATGAGCCGCAGAACGTCGACACACTCGGATTCGGATTCGAGCGCGCGTTCGACGGCCTCGACTTGGCCGCCGATGCGCCGCACTCGGGCGATAAGCTTTGCTTTTTCGCGGATCGTGTGTGCCATAATTCACTATAGTATAGGGGGGTATTCTATTGATACAACTACCCACTTCCGAGAATCCGGCGCGACGTCCACTCAGTCACTGGATGGGCCGCGCCGCCACGAAACGTGGCATAGAAACAGCTGCGTTAAGCAGCATTAACGGCATTCTGCAAGTTCTCCACCGGATGTCTGACTCGCCTCAACAGGCGTACATCCGCGGGTCCCGCATTCTCCCATATTGACGTGACGGCGACTTCACGGGAGTAATGTCTCAGAACGCAGTTCAGGCCAGCTTGTGGCTCGCCGCTCGCGCCGAAAGAACAGTAATCGGGCGAGTCATCGCGCCTTGGCCCTCCGAACGGGCGGCCTTCCCCAACCGTGACGGTTGAGAAATTGCCTGACCCATCACAAGGGGTCCTTCCTGTTTCTCGCCTGCCAAGAGCACAAGAATGCAGGTACAATGACGCGGGTGCAAAGGAGCTGACGATGAGATGAACAGATGGGCGACGTGGAATCGCATGGCGGCGTTGGCGTGCGGACTCTCATTGGCAAGTTGCAGCCGAGCCCCCGACACGACGAAGCCAGTCTACGGCGCGTGGGGTTTCGATTCCGCCGGCGAAGATCGCGGCACCAATCCGGGTGACGATTTCTTCCGCTTCGCCAATGGCGCATGGCTCGACCGCATGCAGATTCCTCCGGATAAATCCGGCGTCAGCCTGCGCCAGATGATGAGCGACCGCACCGAGGCGCACCTCCACGAAATGATGGAACAAGCCGCGGCCCGCGCCCAGCATCAGCCCTCCGATCTCGAAGGCAAGATGGGTGCGTTCTACAAATCCTTCATGGACGAGGGGCGCGTCGAGCAGTTGGGCGCGAAGCCGATCGCTCCGGAGCTGGACCAGGTCCGTGCTGCCAAGACACGCGACGATCTGGCGGCCTTTTCGGGACGGAGTAGTTCGGACTACCAGGGAACTCCGTTTGGCTTCTCCATCCGCACCGATTTGAAGGATCCCAGTCACTACGCGCTCTACGTCAACCAGGGCGGCCTCGGTTTGCCCGACCGCGATTACTATCTGAAGCCGGAGTTCGCCGGGCAGAAGAGCAAATATCAGGATTACGCCGCCCAACTCTTGGAGCTGATCGATTGGCCCGACGCGAAGTCCCGCGCCAAGGACGTGGTGGAATTCGAAACCCAGATCGCAACCGCGAGTTGGACAAGGGCGCAGCAGCGCGACATCGTCGCGATGTATAACCCCGTCTCACTGGCCGAATTGTCGAAATTCGCGCCGGGGTTCGGCTGGTCCGGTTTCCTTGAAAATGCGGGCCTTCCTAGACTCGAACGCGTGATCGTCGGCGAAAAGACCGCATTCCCGACGCTCGCGGCGATCTGGGCTCGGACGCCCGTGGAGACGCTACAGGCCTGGCATGCCCTGCATATCGCCGATAACGCCGCGCCCTACCTTTCAAAGCCGTTTACCGACGCTCATTTCCAAATGCACGACCAGGTGCTCGCCGGCCAGAAAGAGCAACAGGTGCGCTGGAAAAGAGGTGTAAATGCGGTGGGCGGCGGCGATTTCCTGGCGGGCAACCGTCTGGGTAGATTCGGTACTTTGGGCTTCGGCGTCGGCCAACTTTACTCGGCGAAATATTTCGGGCCGGAGGCGAAGGCGAAGATTGAGGCGCTGGTCGTTAACCTCAAGGCGGCTTACCACGCGCGTCTGGAGAAGCTGGAGTGGATGGGACCACCGACCAAAGCGGAGGCTCTCAAAAAGCTCGACACCTACACGATCAAGGTCGGGTACCCCGATCATTCACGCGATTACTCGAAGCTGGTGATTACCGATGATGACTTAGTGGGTAACGTGCGGCGCGCCGGCGCGGCAGATTGGGAATTCTATTCGAGCAGGCTGGCTGGTCCCGTGGACAAGTCAGATTGGGCGATGACGCCGCAGACCAACGACGCCTACAGCGGATTGCTACGGGATATTGTGTTTCCGGCCGGAATTTTGCAGCCGCCGATATTCGATCCCAATGCCGACCCGGCGGTGAATTACGGCGCCATCGGCGCGGTGATCGGGCACGAACTCACGCACGGATTCGACGACGCAGGACGCAGGATCGACGCCTCAGGTGCACTACGCGATTGGTGGACAAAGGAAGACGACGCGAAGTTTCAGGCGCTCGCCAGCAAACTCGGCGAACAGTATTCCCAGTTCGAGCCTCTTCCCGGCCTCAAGGTCAACGGCAACCTCACCATGGGTGAGAACATTGCCGATCTGGGTGGCCTGACCCTGGGATTGGCGGCATACCACGCGTCGCTTGGCGGACGCCCGGCGCCCGTGATCGATGGCCTGACCGGCGATCAGAGGGTGTTGCTCGGATGGGCGCAGGCGTGGCGGGGAAAGGCGACCGACGACGCTGTGCGGAAGCAGGTGGTTAGCAATCCGCATTCGCCGGTGCAGTTCCGGGTGAATGGTGTTGTACGTAATCTGGATGCATGGTACGAGGCGTTCGGCGTGAAGGCTGGTCACCGGCTGTACCTCGCGCCGGAGGCGAGAGTACGCATCTGGTGATGTCCGCACTGTAAATAAGCCCGCGACTCTGAACCGGAAGCGACGAACGATGACTGTACAGAAGTCCGCCTGTGGGAAGCTACCTCTCGTGAAACACCCGACTCCTTTATCGTATTGCCGTCGTGATGTTTCTGTAATACACTTGACCCAATCCGAGGTTCTAGACCTCGGAGGTAGAGAAACAGTTCGATCCGAGTTGAATCGAAAGGGGGATTCTCCGTATGCGATTCGCACATCTACTGGCTGCCTGCCTCGCTTTTTCGACTGCCATCTCCGCCCAACAATTAGCCACCAATGCGGGTGCGATCAACGGTCAAGTGACCGATACCTCGGGCGCGGCCGTTCCCGGCGTCAAAGTCACGATCAGTAGCCCGGCATTGCAGGGCGAACAGGTTTTTACCACCAATGACCAAGGGAATTACCGATTCCCGGACGTTCCGATCGGTGTCTACAGGATCACCTATGAAGCGCCCGGCTTCGCCACGGTTGACCGCCAGCAAGTAAATGTCACGTTAGGATTTACGATCACGATCAACACCACCCTGACGCCCTCGGCGCAGAAACAGACCGTGGTTGTGACCGGCGAAACGCCTCTGGTTGATACCCAGAACGTGACCGTGCAGGGGGGGTTCAATCTCCAGCAGTTGAATGAAGTTCCCAACGGTCGCGACATGTGGTCGATCATTGGGCTGACACCGGGAATGACCAACCAGACGTTGGACGTTGGAGGATCGGCGGTCGGCAACCAGGTGACCTATACCGCCTTCGGTTACGGCGGTTACGGCGGCCAAACTGCCCAAAATCGAGTGATGATCGATGGAATTAATACCAGTGAAGGAACCAGCGGCGCCGGTTTCTACTTCGATTATGGCTCCTTCACCGAATTCACCGTCGGCACCGCCGCCAACGACGCGTCCATGCCGGTACCCGGTAATCAGGTCAACGCGGTGATCAAGACGGGCACCAATGAATTCCACGGCGACGCATACTTCGATTACGAGAATCCGAACTTCCAGGGTCACAACATCAGCCAGGCTCAGATTCTCCAGGGCGCCGGCTATGGCCAGCGCCTCCATACCTACTTCGATCCCAATGGCGATTTCGGCGGACCCATCATCAAGAATAAGCTTTGGTTCTACGTCTCGCTGCGTGACCAGACGGTGGCGTTCGGCGTGGTCGGCGCTCCCATTCAGAGTCCCGGCAGCGTGCCTTCCTACGCTTACGATCGCAACGCGACTTACAAACTGCTCGGCAACATCAACGATAAACAGCGTCTTTCACATTACATTCAGTGGAACCCGATTCTGAAGCCGCAGCGCAATCTGGCGGCTGGCGATTATGAAGACGCCATGTATTACCAGAAGGCCATGGCCTGGGTGGGAAATGTGCAGTGGACTTCCTCGTGGTCACCCAAGTTCTTCACCAACATTCTGGTGGGAACCTGGGGATACAATTTCCCGCAGGTCCCCTACGGAGTTTTCGCGGGAGATCCAGGAACGTCAACGTGCCCCTGCGCGCAGACACTGCCGAAAGTTGCCGTCGGCCAGTTTGCGCCGCGCATGACCGATATCGCGTCGGGCGATATCGCCGGGGCTTATCCGCAGGTACGCCTAGATCCACGACGCTATCAGATCGAGCCGACGGGCAGCTACTTCCTCGATAAATTCCTGGGAACCAGCCACCAGTTCCGCTTCGGCTACCTTTACGAACGCGAGATCGAAAACGACCAGTATTACGCCCCGGTGGGAGGCGTGACGGAGACGTTTAACAGCAAGGGCCTTCCTGATTATTCGACGCCTTACCAGGTGACCATCACCAATATGCCGCGCATTCAGGTGTCGGAGATTCTCCATCATGGCGCCTATCTCACGGATCAATTCAAGATCGGCAAGCGCCTCACGGTAAACGCCGGCTTGCGGTGGGATTACTACAGTTCCGGATACCGCAACGCAAACCTCCGCTCGGATTGCGAGTTCTGCGGCTATTTCTACCAAGGTCAGGCGCTACCCAATGGGGCTACGCTGCCGGTGGACACGGCGCTGGTCAATGGCGGCTTCCCGAGCAAGACCGTTTCAACGTTCCCGCACGATATCGCGCCCCGCCTCGGTGTGGCCTACGACCTTACCGGAAAGGGTAAGACTATTTTGAAGCTGAGCTATGGCCAGTTCTACAGCTATCCCTCCACCACTATCGCTACGGCGGTGAACCCGGTGCAGTCGGCCACTGCGACGTTCACCTGGAACAATCCCACCAATGCGCCGTTTAACGTCAGTCAGCTTGGCCCCATCGTGGGATCGGCTAGTGTCGCCCAGGGTTCCACCGTTCAGCCGAGTCTCAAGGACGAGCGTTTTGATGATATGGGCGTCGTCATCCAGCATCAGTTGGGCAATTCGCTGTCGATCGAAGGCGGATTCATCTTCCGCGAGATGCATCACGCCTGGGAAACGATCAACCTGGCGCTGCCGGCGAGCTTGTACACGCTTCCAGTGCAGGAACAGGTCCCAGCTACGTGGGATTCACAAGGCAATATAACGGCTTTCCGCACCTTGACCATGTACGATGTGCCGAAAAGCCAGATCACCCCGTCGCTCAATCAGATTTCGAGCCCGGGTGGCAACAATTATCTCTACCGAAATCTGGAATTAACCGTCAATAAGCGGCTGTCGCAGCACTTTACGGCTGTAGCCGACGTTTATTGGACCCATACGACGGCGAGTATCCTGAGTGTGTCCAGCGCTGGCGCGCCCACTGCGGGCGTGGCGACAAATCCGGACCAACTCATCAACAGCGGCGAAAGCTATAGCTTTTGGACGTCGCACGTGACCGGAACCTATCTCGCCAGGTGGGGAATTGAAATATCCCCGGTGTTGCGCATGCAAGAGGGCGCGCCGCTGCTCGAAACGTATGCCGTTACCGGCCTGAATATCGGAACGCAGTATGTGCCTCTCGCCCCATATGGCGCCTACCGCGACCCCAATCTGTACGTGTTCGACCTGCGCTTCCAGAAGAACCTGAGGTTCCACGAGCGATACCGCTTGAGCCTGTATTTCGACTTGTTCAACCTCTTTAATTCCAATAACGCGAATGTCGAGAGTCCCGTGGTGGCACAAAAGAGTACCGTCGTCAATGTCGTTGGTAACCCCGATTTCGGCCAGAAGGTGCTGTATGAAGGGTTCCTATCGCCGACCACCATCTTGCCGCCGCGCATTTTCCGAATTGGTGCGCGGTTTTCGTTTTAGAGCGGAAGCTGTTAACAACCATTATCGGCCAACGTCCTTCGAACGCCGGAGTTGGAGCGGCGACAACCAGCCGTCCTGCTATTCGGTCCGCAGCACATCCATGATGTCGAGCCGGCTGACGCGCCGGGTTGCGATCCAGTTCGCAGCCGCGGCGGTCGCCGCGATCAATACGGCCGCGGCCACGCACATGCCCATGCCGCTCGGTTTCGCGCCGTCAAACAGGCTCTCGATGAACTGACCGCCGAGCCTCGCGCCGGCGACCCCCGGAATGGCCCCCCACGCCACGGTGGTTAGTCCCTGGCGCAACATGGTTGTGCGAAGCCGGCCTGGCGTGGTGCCGAGCGCCAGGCGGACGCCCATCTCATGACTCCTCTGCGTTACCGCGTAGGAGACGACGCCGTAGATGCCGATTATCGCCAGCAGCAGGGCAAAGCCCGCGAAGAACAGCGCCGCAGTGCTATAGAATTTCGGACGGACCAGCGCGTCTTCCAACCGTTCCTGCATGGTCTTGACGTCGAACACGGCGACTTGGGGATCGACCGATTTCACCGCATCGCGGACCATCGCCAAGCGATCTTCTGCTCGGCCGGCGACGCGCGCGACGATGGTCACTGTGAAGCCCCCGGGCGAATGATCCGGGAAAAACACTTGCGTGTGGTTGTAATCGCCAAGATAGACCATCCCCTTGAAAACGCCAACAATTTTCCGAGGCGGTTGGCGGCCGGCCCGAAGGTCATGGCCGATCGCGTCGGCTGGATTTCCAAACTCCTCGGCGAACAGGTCGCTCACGACCGCGACTCGCGCGTCGGACTGCACCTCCGCAGCGGTGAACTCGCGTCCATATGCGATCCGTCCGCCGATGGTCTGAATGTAGTCCGGCAGCACTGGGACCACCATGGCATTCTCCCTCGCCGGCCGGCCGTCCAAAGAGAATGGTCCGCCGATGAAGCCCGTTACGGCCAGAGGAAGAAACTCCGTCGCACTGACCGCACGGACCCCGGGCAGTTCCCGCACGCGCTGCAACGCTTCCTGAAAATATTGAAGCCTTCGATCGCCTTGATCGCGCGCGGTGCCGGCCAACGAGACGCTCACCGTAACCACACCTTGCCGATCGAATCCGCGATCCATCCCCATGAGATCGAGAAACGCCCGGTTGATTGAGAACGAGCCCGCCAGGAGAACGATGGTCAGCATCACTTGCGCCGCGATCAGCACTTCACGAGTCTTGGGTGAGCCAGGACTCGTCGTTGAACCGCGGCCAGCGAAGGTATGCGCGCGAGCGTAGAGCGAGGGCAGGACGCCGAACACCAGCCCGCAAAACACCGATATTCCGAGAGTGAAACCGAGCACACGGACATCGAGAATCGAATAAGTCTGCGCAGCAATCGGCGCAGGTTGAACCTTGACCGCAATCGAGGTGATCCACTGCGCCAGCGCCAATCCGGCGACGGATGCCGCCAGCGATAGCAGCACGCATTCGGTAAGCAACTGCTGGGTCAGACGAGCCCGGCTTGCGCCCAGCGCGGAGCGGATGGATAAGTCCGTAGCCCGATCGGCGGTCCGCGCCAAGAGAAGGTTCGCAATGTTGGTGCAGGCTATGAGTAGAATCAACAACGCGCCGGCCAGCAGCATCAGGGATCCAGTCCTGGCGGAGGGCGGAGAATGCGGCGGCGCGCCCGGGTTGCTGGAGAGGCCATCCTGCAAGGGCATCATTATGGGAGGATGGGCGATCTTGTCGGCGGCACGGCGGTTTGGAGCGAGGTGCTCGGCTTCGGCCGCGAATGCCGCCCGGGCTTGCCGCCAACCGATGCCTGGCTTCAGCCGCGCGATAGTCGCCCATCCATTGTTGCCAGCGGTAAAAGTTGCCGGCCTCCAGAGCACCGTGTTCCCCGGGAAATCGAAGCCCGGCGGTGCGATGCCGACGATGGTGAGTGGGACTCCGTCCGTCTGGATCGTCGAACCGACGGCTCGGGGATCGCCGCCGAAAAGCTGCTGCCAAAGGCCGTAGCCAATCACGGTGACGCCGTTACGTCCTTGCGTATCCTCGCCAGGAACAAAGGCTCGTCCGATAACCGGCTGCGTCCCCAGAACTGAGAAAAAATTCCAGGACGTCTGGACAAGATGAGCTCTGGAGGACTCGCTGGCCCCCGTCAGATTGACATCGCGCTGTTCGACCAGGGCCGCGTCATCGAGATACGAGCTTCGCGTCCGCCATGCGTGAAATTGGCTCGCGCTGTCATGGGGAGTGGGGAATATGTACAGGGCGACTAAGCGGCTGGGATCGCGAAAAGGGAGCGGGCGCAGCAACAGCGGGTTGACCACGCTGAACACTCCGGTGTTGGCTCCAATACCGATAGCCAGTGCGACGATGGCGAATCCGGTGTGCAGCGGCCGCCCAGCCCACTGACGTAGCGCGTGCCGGCTGTCCTGCAGGATTTCGCGCGCGAACTGCGCGGGCACGGAGACGGCGACGTCGAGGAGCAGCCGCACCCACAGCACCGCTAGATCGCCAGGGCCTCCGGCGTCGGCCAGCTCATCACGAAGTTGGCGCTCCAGTTGACCGGCGTACTCTTCGAGGAAAGCCGCCGGATACAGCCTTAAGAGCCAGCGATAGAACCTGAGGGAGAAGCGCTCACTAGGCATGGCGCGGAACTCGAAGTCGGACAGCGGCCAGCTCGACCAGTTCGCGCATGCGGGCCGCTTCGGCTTGCGCCACCCTGCGGCCCTGCGCCGTCAGGCGGTAATAACGGCGGCGCTCGTCATCCAAATGGGCGTCAGGGCGTTCGTCGGATTCCACGATCAGGCCCTGCTCCAGCAGTTTGTTGATCGATCCGTACAGCACTCCAGGACCGAGCTTCAGCTTTCCCCCGGTGCGCTGAACGATCTCGCGCTTGATGGCGTAGCCGTGGCGTTCGCCTTCGGCGAGGCAGAGGAGGATATGGAAGACCGCAGGCGAGAGCGGCGCCCTGTTAGCCGACGAATGATCTTGTGGAGGCATACTAGTACACTAGCAGACTTAGTATGCCGGGCGCCGATTCAGCTGTTCTGGCTGCAATGGCCGTGCCGGGGCCCAAGTCCGGTTGCGGGAGGTTGCCCCGTTAAGAAGATTTATCGGCGCGTAGTCTCCCGGCTCAATTGATCTGGCGGGCATTCGGCGGCCAGACAGCTCCTGGATCACGGCGTATCCTTCCATCATTCTTTCAAATGGGAAGCGTCGAGGATCTGCCAAGAAATAATGGTCACGAGCAGGCCGCACATTCTCGGCTCGGATCGGTTCGGACTCGGAGCAAGATCGTTGCTTTGTCCGAGTATATAAGACCGGAGCGTGATTGGCAGGTATAATGTGTGGAGTTGGTTAGCAATCGGCTGCGAACTCGGGGATACCCTAAAATGCGTTGAACCCAGCGGAGGTAACCGTGAAAATCAGTGCCTTCTTCTTACTTTCAACCCTTACTCTGGCCGGAATTCAAGCAGCCCCTGGCCGTCGCGAGCTTTTGAGCAAGCTGCCGCTCCGCTTCGAGCGGAACTCGGGTGATCGCGAGGCGACAGTCAAGTACACCGCACGCGCGCCCGGCTTGAGGCTGGATTTGTCCGAGGGCGAAAATTCGCTCGAGTGGCGCGACCCGGTAAATCAACACAACGCCCGCGTGCGAACGCGCATGGTGAACGCCCGCGCCGGCGTGCGCCTTGAAGCCGAGGATCGTTTGTCCGGCGCGGTGAACTATTTTCTTGGACGCGAACAGAATTGGCGCACCAATGTTCCTGGATTCGGCCGCATCCGCTATCGCGGTGTGTATCCGGGTATCGATCTGGTCTTTCACGGAGAGCAGGGCCGCCTGGAATACGATTTCGTTCTCGCGCCGCACGCCGACCCGCGCGCGATCCGGTTGGAACTCGCCGGCCAGCAATCGCTGCACATCGATGACGACGGCGAATTGGTGATCGGGACGCCGGCGGGTGAGATCCGCTGGAAAGTTCCCGAGGTTTATCAGGAGATCGACGGCCGCCGCCGCGCAACGGAGGGACGCTTCGTAATCGAAGGCAAGAAAACGGTTCGTTTCCAGGTGGGCGGCTACGATCGGGCGCGGCCCCTGATCATCGATCCAGTGCTCAAGTACTCGACCTACATCGGCGCCGAAAATAACGAAGCGGCGCGAGGCATCGCTCTCGACGGAATGGGCAATATCTACGTCGCCGGCGTTTCGAGCTCGTCCGACCTCGAGACTACATCCAACGCATATCAGCCGAACTTCGCCGGCCTAACGGCGCTGAACAACGGCCAGTTTACGGGCGACGGTTTCGTCGCCAAGTTCAGCCCGGCGGGCGCGCTGCTCTATCTCACTTATCTGGGCGGAAGCGCCGACGACGGAATCACGGCCATCGCCGTCGATTCGGCGGGAAACGCCTACCTTACCGGCGGGACTAACTCCACCGATTTTCCGACCAAGAATCCGTACCAGGCGAAGCTCGGCGGAACGCAGACGCCTGCTCTCGGCTCCGACGACGCATTTTTCGCCAAGCTCAGCCCGGACGGAAGCACGCTCCTGGTTTCAACCTACCTGGGCGGAAATAACAACGACATCGGCCTCAGCATCGCGCTCGACAGCACCGGCAATATCTACCTCTGCGGCGCGACCGCGTCCAGCAATTTCCCGACGGTCAACCCGGTCCAACCGGGCTTCGGCGGCGCCGGCGGCGAGCCCATCCGCCACGCATACGACACGGTTCCCGAATGGGAGCCGGGTGACGCTTTTATCGCCAAGTTCAATCCCACGGCCACGCAACTGCTGTTTTCCACCTATCTCGGCGGATTCCAGGATGACGCCGCGTTTTCCATCGCAGTCGATTCCCAGGGCAACGCCTACGTCGGCGGTTGCACGATCTCGCAAAATTTCCCTTATACCACCGGAGCGTATCAGACCGTTTTTGGCGGCGAGGAGGCGCAGAACGTCTTCTTCCACATGGGCGACGGCTTCGTCGCCAAGTACAACACCACCACCTTTACGCAGGTTTATTCGACCTTCTTCGGAGGCGTGGGCGATGATTGCATCAGCGGCATCGCCATCGATTCCACGGGAGCGGTCTACATGACCGGCTCTACCTCGACTCCGAACTGGACGGCCTCACCCGGCGCGGTTCAGCCCAGATACGCGGGCTACTACACGCTGCCGACCCAACAGGTCTTTCAGCTCTTCGGCGATGCTTTCGCCGCCAAGCTCAACCCGGCCGGCACCAAACTCGACTATTTCACCTACCTCGGCGGCAGCCAGAATGACGGCGGCATGTCGATCGCCATCGATAGCGCGGGCGACGCCTACATTCTCGGGTTCACCGATTCCGTGGACTTTCCACTTAGCGCAAACCCGATGCAGTCCCATCTGGCGGGCGACGGTGGCGTGAGCCTGTACCTGTTTTACGGCGACGCTTTTCTGGTGGTCCTGAACCCGACCGCGACCCAGTTGCTCTACAGCACCTATTTTGGCGGGAACGAAGATGATCGCCCCATGGGTATCGCGCTCGACGGCGCAGGCAACGTCTACCTTGCCGGCAACACCGTATCGACCAATTTCCCGGTCACTGCCCACGCGGTCCAACCCCACTACGGCGGCTTCAAGGGCCATGCCGACGGAACTCCTCGCGGCGATGCGTTTTTCTCCATCATTTCCGGATTCGCGGCCGCCCCCGCGATCACCGGCGTCATGAACGCCGCCGGAGGGGCCAGTACCACCATCGCGCCCAATACATGGGTCGAAATCACCGGGAGCAACCTCGCGCCCGATATGCGCACGTGGGGAGCTTCCGATTTCGTCAACAGCCAGATGCCAACCGTGCTCGACAACGTTACCGTGTCCTTCAACGGCGAGTCCGCCTACGTTGACTACATAAGCCCGATCCAGGTGAACGTGCTCACTCCGCCGGATCTCGCTACGGGAACGGTGCAGGTGCAGCTCGCGGTTTCAGGACTGGGGAGCAACTTGTTCTCGATTCAGGCACAGAGCGAATCGATCTCGTTCTTCGAGTTCGGCGCCAGCCCGTATGTTGCCGCCACGCATCTCAACGGCAGCCTCTGCAGTGCCCCGGTTTCCGGCGTATGCCTGGTCGGTCCGACCACGCTCTATCCCGGCGCGAGCACGCCGGCTCAACCGGGCGAAATCATAGTCATCTACGCAAACGGATTCGGCCCCGTGACTCCGCCCGTGATGAAAGGATCCGAGTTCCAGTCGGGTACGCTTCCCGCCCTGCCGACCATACAGATCGGCGGCCTCGCGGCAAACGTCGGTTTCGCCGGCATCATTTCACCCGGCCTGTTCCAGCTCAACGTTACGGTTCCGCAAGGAGCGCCGAACGGCGACAACGCGATTAAAGCCGGGTACGCCGGACAGGTGACTCCCGCGGGATCGATGATCACGATCCAGCAGTAGGGCGGAGGACCGCCGCTCAGCACCTGGTCCCCAACGTGACCCAGGCGTCTCTCGTTCACCGTCTGTGACGCAGGCGCCCAGACCAAACGTACGTTATCGGAATATCCAAGCTTCCTTTTCTAGCGATAATCAACCAGCCGGCCGGTATCGTAGGCTGTAAATACGATTCCGGTATCCAATCCCTTGGCGTGGATCGAGCTCAGCTTCGCGGACAGAGATACAAGGGCCAGTTGGTCGAATCGCTCGCCTGGCGCGTCGATGGATGCAGGCACATTCGCGAGCAGCTCTGCCGGAACGGTAAACTGACCGGCGCTTGCTCGCGCCGTACAAATACACATACCGATCGCGGTCGTAAGCCGATCCACGTTCCTCGCCAGGATGAGCATCAGTTGATCGCGCGTGCCATGTTCCCAGCGCAAGGTCACGCCGCTGCCACGGTTGACGATAGACGTCTGATCCCGATTGACCCATTCGACGGGAGCGGGAATGGAAAAGGCGATGCTGAATGGCCCGGCCTCCGTTCCACCCGAACCTTCCAGGCGGTAGGAGCCGGGATTTAGAAATAAACCAGGCAAATTGCGCTTGATGTCCAATCCGCTGACTCCGAGGCGTGCACGATATTCCCCCGAGTCGCGCCAGAGCTGGCCAATGTTTCTGAATTCAACGCCAGCCGGTGGGTCGCGGCGGAGCGTAAGTGCGGGCCCGGCGTTCAACGCGCGGCCCGTGGGCGGGGAGAGGTAGGCGAGAGAAAACGAAGGGCCGGTGTCTGCCTGATAGCTGCTGGTGGATGCCGTGCAGGTGCCAGGTGGCGGCAGCAGAACCGTTCGGGGAAGCAGCTGTTCCTGGCTGATAGCCTGTACCTCAATGGTCGCCTCATCATTCAAAAAGTCCGCCTGGTCCGGTGTTGCGGACTTTAGTCGAGCCCGGGAAATCGCTACGAAAACGATTTTCCCGGTGGACCACAGCGGAACGGGCCAGGGATCGCACCGTCCGGAACCAGCGCGAATTGCGATCGTCACTACATTGCTTGCGCGATTCGGCGTCGCCGGCAAATACACCGGCACCCAGCAGCCCGAAGGGGCGTCGCGCGGGACTTGGAACGCGAGCCGGTCCTCGCCCTCGCGGTTACCCCGACTGGCACGGGCTTTCGCGATACGATTTCCGACCACCACCGAAGCATCCTTGGCTCCGCCCATGCCGGTGACTACCAGCGAGACTGTTTGCCCGGGGTGTGCCGGATTCGCCGCCGAATTGTCGGAACGAGTTCCGGAACCATCGATTTGGTCGATGCGCCCGGGTCCCCATCCTTCCAGGTTGCGGCTGAAAATCCCGGGATTGAAAGCCGCCACTTCGATGAGAAATGGCTTGCTCGCACGGCCACCGGCCGTCACCACCAGCGAACTCGAACCGAGTGGCGCGGACGGCGCCATCAGCGCTTCGATCTTGGTGCGCTCAATGCTGGTAATCTTCAGCGGCAATGTCACGCCTTGTCGCGACAGCGTCACCGTCGTTTGCCCCGTGGAAACGAGCCGGACGCCGTGGATGGCAAACAACGCACCTCGAGCGATCGCCCCCCCGGGCAGTGTCGGTGGGATCCGACTGGCAGCATTGAACACTCCGTTTTGCCCGATACCCGGTTGTCCGAAGAGGACCGCCGAAAGGGAACAGAGGAGCGCAACAATAGAAACGGCGTGAGTCAATTCTGTAGGTTATCATCACTGCGTTCCCGCACTATTCACCGCGCAGGATGTCCATTGGTTTGCGCGACAGCAGGCGAAAGATCGGCAACCAGCCCGCCAATATAATCAGCGTGACGGAGAGCAGAACCGCGCCCGCGATAGGCTTCCAGTCGATGGTCGTCTCGACATGATGCAGAATCAAGCTAATCACCGTGATGGTAAGCCCGCAGGCGAGCACGCTGCCGATCGCCGCGGAGACCAGACCGATCGCCGCGAATTCGATAGTGTAGAGCTTCAGAATGGTCCGGCGGCGTGCGCCCACTGTGGCAAGGATCCCCATCTCATGCAGTCTCGCGGTTCTGGATGAAGAAACGATGGCCACCAGCACCGCAAGGCCCGCGCCAATCGCAAACCAGGCGACAATTCGAGCGAGCGCCATGGCGTCCCGGCTTACTGCTTTCACTGCTCCCGAGACGTCTTGCGGAGTGATGACCGCAAAGGTCGGGTACTCGGCCGTCACTGCTCGCCGAACCGCGGAAATGCGATCCGGCGCGATGCGCGCGACCGCTTGATGGAACAGAATTCGCCGGTCCAAAGAGCTGCAATCCAACTCCAGGTTTGACCAAACCCGTTCGGCGGGGGTTAGTTTGCGAATCGCGATCACCCTGGCTTGAATGGTTTTATCCCGTACTTCGAAAATGAGTTGCGATCCAATCCCGGCGCGCAACTGGCGCGCCGTATCTTCCGCCAGGATCAGGCCGGGCTGTCCGCTCACGGAGGGAGGAAGGTCCGCGGCGCAGGACACCAGGGTCGGCAGATCGAAGCGTTCTCCCTGGTCGACTTGCCGCAAATTCAGTAGTGCCTGGCTGATGATCTCAACCTTTTCCATGCCTGGTTGGCGGTTTAGGAAGGCGCGCAGGTCGTCGATATGCAGGTCTTTGAACCGCGCGATATACAAGCTATTTTGGTCGTAGGGAAGCACCGCGAAAATCGTCGTCACGACGACGCCGCTGGCTTCAAATGTTGTGATCATCGCTGCCAGCGCCATCGCAACGGAAACAATCAATATACGAGAACGATTCCCAGGTCTCAAGACGGCGGCGATACCGTGCCGTAGCACGGGCGTTCGCCGGGCGCTCCCGGCGGAAGTCCAGGCATCTAATCCGGCCAAGGCCAAGCTGGTAAGCGCTGCGGCGATACCAGCCTCTGCCAGAAGAGCGGCGCCTATTATGAGAGCGGAGCTAAAGGATCGTAACAGTCCGTAAGCCAAGGCCGTAAAGATCAAGAATGAGATGCCGACGGTCAACAGCCTAAGAAAACTGCGCTTGGAAATGAACGTCTGCCTCGATTGCGCTTCGACGTCGCGGCGCAAGACGCTTGCGGGACGAAGGCGCCTAATGAAAAGCATTGGCTGTACCAGGACCGGCGCCAACGCTATCAGCGCAGCACTCGCGGTTCCCGCGATGGTGGCCAGTTCCGCCAGCTTTGCCTGTGGCAGAACGAAATACTTGCGGGCCAGCGATAGTACGGACGCCTCGACGAACAGACCAAGCGGAACGCCGATAGCCAGCGCCGCCGCAGCCATGATCCCGATCTGTAGAAAAAAAACAGCTGTCACTTGCGAGTTGCGAGCCCCCAGCATCTTCATCACGGCGAGCGTGGGTAGACTCTGCTCGGCGTGCTCGCGGACCGATACTGCCACGCCAATGGCGCCCAGGGCCAGAGCCAGAAGCGCCGTCAGACTCAGAAAGGTGATGGCGGATTCAGTCTGCTGCCGGTATCCGGCTCGATAATCGCGGAAGTTTGCTCCGGGGAAAATGGTTTCCAGTAACTGGCGTCCGCTCGCGACGTCCATGCCGTCCGGGAGCCGAAGCAGCACGCGATTCCTCACGGAATTGTCGGCGGCGGCGATGCCGGTCCGGGCGAACGCTTCAAGGGATAGGATGCATCGCATCCCGAGCCCCAGGTCATTTGAAAACCGCGACGGGTCATCCTGGATTTGCGCCGCGATTCGGAATGGCCGGCCCGCGATCAGGATTGTCGCGCCAAGGCGCACCTGAAGGCCGTCCAGGACCTCTTCGGAAACCGCTACTGTGTCTTTTTGGAGAGCTTCCGCGAGCGTCTGCGGGGGATTTAAGACGAGATTGCCGTAGAATGGATATTCGGCCGGATCGATTGCTTTGACAGAGACGAAAGCCGGATCCGGCGACTGGTCGGAAGCCGCCATCGTGGAGGCCCTGATGACCAGGGTCCACCGGATTTGACTCGCTCTCGCGCCATCCAGCGCAGCGGCCTGGGACTCGTTAATCGGCTCGATAGTGTCCACTCCGGCGTCCCCTGCCAGCCACGCTCTTGAGTCGCCCTGAAGGATTTTGCGAGCCGCTGTCGCCGCACCTCGCACCCCGCTGATACTCGCAACGCTAAGCGCCATGGTGAGCGTAATGAATACAGATCTACCGGGCCGGCCTACCAGGCCCCGGCATGCGAGCCTCACCGCCATGCGCCAGAATCGAATCATCGCTCGCCTCACGATCATAACCTGCCTTTTGATGGAACCGCGCCGGTGGTCTTGGGGAAATTACAAAAGCTGGTTAGAGAATCGCGCGGCGTTCTTCTCAGGGTGTCCGCGCTCCTCGATCACCTGCGCATACACCGACGCGACTAGGCGTGTTCGAAGCCGAGACGTTGACTGACCGTTTATCGCCGCGAACTCCTCCTGGTCGCACGTTATTACACATTAAAAGCGCTTGCTGCGAATTGACCCATCGCGGTCGCGCGTTCGCCACGAGGATCTACCGGCGAGCCCACGCATTCGGGAGCGTGCGGACCAACAACACCCCCAATGCGGTTTCGTCCACCTAAACGCGACGCCCCGTAAAGCTCATAAGCAATAAACATTGTTCGCAGCTTTGCATACTTTCTCCCCAGCCGTGCGTCTCCTCAATATGCGCCTCAAGCATACCCTGCGGCGGCTCGTGCACTCGCCCGGTTTCACCCTGATTACCGCCATCACTCTTGCGCTCGGAATCGGCGCCAGCACCGCGATTTTTAGCGTCATCGAGGGCATTCTTTTGAAGCCGCTCCCCTATCCTGATTCCGAAAGACTCATCGCGGTCAACCACGCGGCGCCGGGAATCAATTTCCCGGATGCGGGCAGCGCTCCATTCCTGTATTTCACCTATCGAGATGAGGGGTGGAGTTTCGAAGACTCGGGCATTTGGACAGGCGATCGCGTCAGCGTCACTGGTCTTGCGGAACCTGAGCAGGTTGATGCCGTCGATGTGACCGTCGACGTCCTGCCCGTTCTCGGAGTGCGGCCGGCGCTTGGGCGGTGGTTTTCGCAGGTGGATGACGCGCCGGATAAGCCCCGCACCACGGTGCTCATGAACGCGTACTGGCGCGCGAGATTCGGCGGAGATCCATCCGTAATCGGACGCCGCATCATGATCGACGGGAAGGCTGTGGAAGTGATCGGGGTGATGCCCGAATCATTCCGTTTTCTGACCCAGAAGCCATCGCTCATTCTTCCATTGCAACTCGACCGTAGCCAGGTACACCTTGGAAATTTCAGCTACGCCGGAATCGCGAGGCTGAAGTCCGGGGTGACGACCGCTCAAGCCGCGACGGATGTGAGGCGCATGATTCCCATCGGCCTTCAAGAATTTCCGCCGTTTCCTGGCTATAACGTCCGGATGTTCGCCGAAGCGCGTCTCGCTCCGAATTTGAAGTCGCTCAAAGACGCGGTGGTGGGCGACATTGCGCGGACGTTGTGGGTTCTGATGGGGACCATTGGCGTGGTTCTGTTGATCGCCTGCGCCAATGTCGCCAATCTTCTGCTGGTGCGGGCGGAAGGCCGCGAACAGGAGCTCGCCATTCGCGTGGCACTCGGTGCAAGCTGGAGACAGATCGGGTGGGAACTGCTCGCCGAAAGCCTCGCGCTCGGTGTGGCGGGCGGAGTGATCGGATTGGCCCTCGCCTACGGCGGGCTTCAATTGCTCCTCGCCATAGCTCCGGCGGACCTGCCGAGACTCGGGGAAATCTCGATCGACGCGCCGGTGCTCGGATTCACGCTGACGATCTCCATCCTTACCGGGCTGATCTTCGGAATGATCCCGGTCTTCAAATACGCGGGTGTGCGGCTGGCCTCGTCGATCCGCGCCGGCGGACGCACGCTCAGCGCGAGCCGCGATCGGAATCGCGCGAGGAACGTTCTGGCGGTCGTGCAGATTGCGCTCGCGTTGGTGCTCCTGATCGGCTCGGGATTAATGATCCGCACGTTTCAGGCATTGCGGCGCGTCGATCCCGGATTCGTGCGGCCCGCGGAAGTGCTGACGCTGCGCATCTCTATCCCCGAGGCCCAGATCGCCGATTCGGGCGCGGCGATTCACATGGAGCAAGCCATTCTGGACAAAATTGCGGCAATCCCGGAGGTCCGTTCAGCGGGCATCTCGACTCGCATTCCGATGGATGGCCGCGGATGGACCGACCCTATCTATGCTGAGGATCGTACGTATGCCGAGGGGCAGATTCCACCGCTCAAGAAATTCAAGTTTGTCTCGCCCGGACTGATTGGAACCATGGGCAATCGCTTGATCGCCGGGCGTGATTTCACCTGGACCGACACGTATGATCGACGCCCGGTGGCGATGCTTTCCGAGAATCTGGCGAGGGACTTTTGGGGAGATCCTTCAAGAGCGATCGGCAAACGAATTCGCGAGGGTTTGACAAACCCATGGCGCGAAGTGGTGGGCGTGGTCAGTGATGAACGCGAGGATGGGGTCGATCGCCCAGCGCCGGAGTTCGCGTTTTGGCCCTTGCTGATGAAGGATTTCGAAGGCGACAAAGATTTTGTCCGTCGTGATGTGGCGTTTGCCGTGCGCAGCGGGCGAACCGGCGCGCGCGGATTACTGAATGAAGTCCAGCGCGCCGTGTGGAGCGTGAATCCCAACCTTCCGCTCGCTCAGGTCGCGACGCTTCAGGAAATGTATATCAAGTCGCTCGCGCGAACCTCATTCACGCTGGTGATGCTGGCGATTGCCGGAGCGATGGCGTTGCTCATCGGCGTCGTGGGAGTCTACGGTGTAATCTCGTATTCAGTCGCGCAGCGGCGGCGTGAGATCGGCATTCGACTGGCGCTGGGCGCGCCTTCCGGCGGCCTGTTTCGCATTTTCGTCGGGCACGCTCTCGTGCTCGGCGCGACGGGCGTGGCTTGCGGAATCGTCGTGGCCGCCGCGGTAACTCGCCTGATTTCTTCGCTGCTTTTTCATGTCAGCCCGGTTGACCCGCTTACCTACGTACTGGTGTCGGCCGGTCTGCTCATCGCGGCGTCGCTTGCAAGCTATATTCCTGCTGCGCGAGCGGCTCGCGTAGATCCGGTTGAGGTGTTGCGGGCCGAGTGATTAGAAGAGCGATCCCGCGCAAGCCAATTAGTAGCCGATAAATCTTCTTGTCAGGCACGTTCCGGAAGATCGGTGCGATTCACGAGCGAACCTCCCGCGACAGCAAAGCCGACTCGCCAGCGACTGCGGGCGACCGACGCTGTCGGCTTCACCCGATCCACAACGCGGCGGGGGCCACGGCGATGTCGGTGCCGCTCAACTGGTCGAAAGACGGGCTGCCGATCGGGAGCCAGTTCGCGGCGTGGCGGGGAGGCGAGGCCACGCTGCTGGGCCTCGCCTACGAACTGGAAGCGCCCGGCCGTGGGCGAAGCGGCGAGCGGCGGCCGAAAGTACCCGCTTCGTAGAGTTTCAACGTCGCCGAGTTTCAGCGTCGTAGAGTTTCTACTTCGCTCCGTTGATCTCCGAGCGCAGGACTTCGATGGCCTTTTCGATCTGGCGGTCGTGACCGGCCAGAAAATCGGAGGGAGTGTTATCGACGTAAACGTCGGGAGGCACGCCGTAGTTCTCCATGTTCTGGCCCTTAGAGGTGAAGACGCCGGAGCCGGGGGTGCGCAGGGCCGATCCGTCGAGCAGCGTGTAGGAGCCGGTGCCGATGACCTGCCCGGAAGTAGGGACGCCGACCAGTTTGCCGAGGCCGAGGGCGCGGAAGCCGTCGGGGAACATTTCCGCGTCGCTCGCGGACCGTTCGTTTTGCAAGACCACCATGGGACCGAAGAACGCCTGGCCGGGGCGACTCACGTCGAGCGAATCGCGGCTGCGGGTGTGCTGGTAAGCTTTACGCTGATTCAGGATTTCGAGCAGCTCCTGATCGATGCCGCCGCCGCCGTTGAAACGCTCGTCGATGATGAGCGCTTTTTTGTCCTGATTCTCGATGAGATCGTTCTGGAATTTGGCGAGCGAGGGCGCGTCCATGGCGCGGATGTGGAGATAGCCGATGTCGCCGCCGGAGAGCTTGGCGACCATCTGTTTGTGATCCTCCACCCAGCGCGCGTACTGGAGATCGGCGAATGCCTGCCGGGTCATGGGATCGATGGAAACGGTCCAGGCGCCGGTGGTGGAGGCGCTGGCGTTGACCAGGAACTCGAATTTGCGGCCGGGGAGAACGTTGAAGAGCTTCCAGTAATTGTCGGTGGTTTTGAGGTCCTTATCGTTGACCGCGAGGACGAAGTTGCCGGGAGCGAGCTTGATGTAGTCGTGATCGGCGGGGCCTTTGTGGTAGATGTAGGCGACTTTGTAGTAGCCGGAGGAATCGGGAGCGAGGTCGAAGCCGGGGTAGCGGGTCTGGATGCGCTCCTCACGCGCTTCTCCAGGGACGCGCGTGCCGCCGCTGATGCCGGTGTGGGACGCGTTCATATCGCCGATCATTTCCATGATGAGGTTGTGGAGCTCCTCGGTATCGTCGATGTAGGGAAGCAGGGATTCGTATGTGTCCTTGGCGGCAGCCCAGTTGGCGCCGTGCATTTTGGGATCGTAGAAACGGTTCTTCATGGTGCGCCAGGCTTCGTCGAAGACCTGGCGGCGCTCGGCCGGGACGTCGATTTCCATGCGCAGGGCGAAGGTGATGCGGCGCGGAGACGATCCGGTGGCCGCGGACGCGGTTTCGGCCGCGCCGCCGCCACGTCCTCCACGGCCGCTGCGCCCTGCTCCAGCCGCGGGAGTGTCGGTTGAGGCGGGGCTGATGGGCAGAGTGTACAATCCGCCGCCGGCCAAGTAGTAGATGCTACGGCTGTCGCGAGCCCACTGCGGCTCATTCCCGCCGAATCCGCCACCACCGCCGCCGCGTCCACCGCGGCCACGGCCGCCGTCACCGGTGGAGGTATTGAGGCGCGTCAATCCAGTGCCGTCTTCGTTGATGGTGTAGTAAGCCGGGCCGCCGCCGGCTTCGGGGCCGGGTCCCTGTTCGGCCGCGCCGCCGGCGGCCGAGAACAGATACGTATGGCTATCGGGCGAAGGGACGACCGTCGAGACCGCGCCGGGCATACGGGTCAACTGGGTTATGCGGCGATCGAAACCGTCCCAGACGATTTTCACTTGGACGTTTGACGGCGCGCCTCCGCGTCCTCCGCGTCCACTACCCTGCGCGGTTTCCTGCGCGGCTTCGGCCTGCGCTTCAGTATCGATGCCGCGATCGGACGGATCCTTTTCGATGGGAGTGAGGGCGACGCTATAGAGCTGGGAAGACGGTCGGTTCAACTCTGCGATTCCGGCCGCGCCGACGCCGCCGAGAAACAGGATACGCTTGCCATCGGGCGTCCATTTGGCGCCGTTCGAGATCAGGAACTCATCGCCGCCGATCATGTGGTCCTGGCCGGTGGCCAATTCCTTCACCCAGACGTGCTGGCGCAGGAGCTTATCCTGCTTGGAATAAGACAGCCACTTTCCGTCGGGCGAGAACTGGGGGTTCTGAATGTTGCCGGCGACGTTCGAATCGATGACGGTCTCGGCGCCGGAGGCCGGATCGACGCGGCGGAGCTTGTGATCCGAGCCGGACCAGACCAGTGTTTTCGAATCGGGCGACCAGATCAGGGCGTTCTTATCGCAATCGGCGCCGCTGAGTTTCTTGGTGTTCTTGCCGAGCTCGTCGGAGATGTAGATCTCCTCGCGGCCGGTGCGGTCGGAGACGAAGGCGATCCATTTTCCGTCGGGCGACCAGCGGGGCTCGCGCTCGCGCCAGGGTGTTTCGGTGACGCGCTGGGGCTCGCCGCGATCGGTGGCGATGGTGAAGATTTCACCGTGGGCAACGACGGCCGCGCGCTTGTTGGAGGGCGACAGACTGAAGCCCTCGGTTTCGTTGTTGATGGTGACCAGCTCGGTTTCGTTCTGCTTGGGATCGCTCTTGATGTCGATGCGGATTTCGGAGCTCTTGCCGGTGGCGACGTCGAGCTTCCACAGGCCGAAATTGTCCTCGTAGACGATGGTGCGGCCGTCGGCGGAGATGCTAGGGAAGAACAGGTTGCCGTCCTCGTGATGTGTCACCTGGACGGGCTTGCCGCCCCTATCCGAGATTTTCCAGATGTTGTTAACGCTCTTCATGACTTCGGGTCCGCCGAACTGGATGTTCTTTTCAGACGCGGTTTCATTGGAGACGAAATAGATTTCGCCATTGGCGGCGTACATGGGCCAGAGCAGATTGCCTTTGTAATCGGGATCGCCGAGACGGGTGAAGGACTTCGAAGCGATGTCTTCCACCCACAGGTCGGCCGCGTAGGAGCCGCGGTAGTGCTTGCGCGACCACGGCGCGGGATGGCGGGTGAAGGCGAGCTTCCTGCCATCGGGCGAGTAGCCGGCCCAGGCGCCCCAATCGGTATCGAGCGGGGTTTCAATGCCGCCGTCGGCGGAAATCGTCCACAGGGTGGCGATGGACGGGAAGGCTCCATTGCCGCGCGAGGAAGAGAACACGATGCGTTTGTTATCGGGGGTCCATCCGACGACGTTATCGTCGGCGGAGTGGAAGGTGAGCTGGCGGGGAATGCCGCCGGCCGAGGGAATCAGGTAGACGTCGTAGTTGCCGTCGCGATTGGAGGAGAAGGCGATCCACTTTCCATCGGGGGAAAAGCGCGGATAGATTTCGCGCGCGGTGTTGTCGGTGAGGCGCTGCGCGCCGGTGCCGTTTTCGTTGGCGACCCAAATATCGCCGAGATAACTGAAAGCGATTTTCCCGCCGGAATAGGAGGGATGGCGGAGCATTTTGACCTGGGCTTGGGCGAACATCGGCGCAAGAAGGAACGCGACGGCGGCAACGGACGTGCGGAGCATAATCGACCTCCAACGAATTGTGAAGACCTTAAGAGGTTATCTCATCCGGCGGGGGAGTGGGCCGGTGGGTGTGCAGATGGGTCCGCGCATGGCCAGGCACGTATTCTGATACCGCGGGGTCACCGAAGTATGGTGTAATCCGGGAACATGAGTCTCAGCCGGCCGATCATTCGAGAGCATCGCGTGCGGACGGTGCGCGTGCCGATGCTGCAGCCTCAGCGGACCACCAGCGGCAGAGTCACCGACTCGCCTTTAGTCCTGACCGGCTGGAGTGCCCATGATCGTACCGGCTTGGGTGAGCCCGAGAGTCTGAGTCTGGTCGCCGGCCGCGGCGCTGTCGACGCTTTGTTTCGCGAGTCCGAAATCGAGCAGCTTGACGACACCGTCCTTGGTGACCAGGATGTTCGCTGGCTTGAGGTCGCGATGGATGATGCCTTTAGCGTGCGCCGCCTCGAGCGCCGCCGCGATCTGGGCGGCCTGCCGAAGTGCTTCGGCGGGCCGGAGAGGCCGCGGATCCCCTCAACTCTCGTACGAAACTCGACTTGCGCTAAAGCGCCTTTTCATTCGCAGTGACCAGCACCTCAGCGCCGATAATCGGTGTTAACAGGCAAGTCCCAGAACACCGCCGCCATCCCGCCAGCGTTGGCGTTGGCTCAGGCATACGTTAAACCCGCGCAGCCCTGAGCGCGCCCAGCACGCGTGGCGCCCGAAACGGAATCCGGCGGAGGCGCACCCCTGTGGCATCGTAGATGGCATTGGCCACCGCGGCAAGCATGGGTTTGCAAGCCGCCTCGCCGGCGCCGTAGGGAGGCAGATCGGACCGGTTTGGATTTGGATCGCCGTTCACCAGAACGACGTCGATCTTTTCCGGCACATCGGCATGGGTAAGCGTGGGATGCGAATTCCAATCCACGCTGGTGACCTTTTCAGTGTCGAACTGAACTTCCTCATGCAGCGCGCGGCTTAGCGAGTGGAGCATGGCGCACTCCACGGTGTGCCGCAGGGCTTCAGGATTGATGACCAACCCGCAGTCGTGCGCGCATACCAGTCGCTTCACCCGGACGTGTCCGGTTCGGACATTCACCTCAACTTCTGCGATCTCCGCAACTACGGTCTGGCCGCGGAACGAATACGCCATACCGCGGCCGGTTCGAACGTCGCCGGCACCGCGTGGTTTCGGGATCTGTCTTGGTGAAGCCCGGTGGTCCCAGCCGTAAGTTTCAGCCGCGGCCTTGAGGACCGCGATCGACCGGGCACGTCTGAAGCCGCCGTCCTCAGCGGTTCCAGCCATAAGAAGTTTCATCCGGAATTCCAAGGGATCGGCTTTTGCCGCCGCGGCCAGTTCGTCGATAAAGGACTCGGAGGCGAACGTCGATTGCGGACCGTTGGGGTCGCGCAGATTCCCGGTGCGCAGCGGCGTTTCCCATACCAGGGGCAAGCTCACCACATGAGCCGCCATGCGGCGATGCGGGATGGCATACATTTCCGAAGGGACAGCCGAACTCCCCGCGGCCGGATTGGCGCGCCGGATCCCCATGAGCTGGGCGATTAGAACCGTGTCGGGCTCGTTGTAGCCGACGTGGTTATAGTCCGCGGAGCGGGCAGTGTAATCGAGCGCGATCAGGTTGCCGGCCGCATCTAATGCTCCCCTCACGTTTACGGCAAACGCCGGGGCCTTGGTATCCCACGCCGTCTCTTCGTTACGCATCCATTGAACGCGAACCGGGCGGCCGATTTCTTTGGCAAGATAGGCCGCCTCGCACCCCGCATCGTCGGCGGCGGTCCGGCCAAAACCCTGCGGGCCTTCCATCCAGACGACACGCACGTTTTCGCGCGGGATTCCCAGAAATTCGGCGACACCTCTGCGCATGCCGTAGGACTTCATGTCATTCGAATAGATGGTCATCTGACCATTGGACGGATCCGCCGTGGCGTGCGCGGGACTGATCGCGGTGTGCCCCTGGAACGGGATATCGTAATCGGCTTCGATCATCTTCGCCGCGGCTGCGAAGGCCGTCTCTGGATCGCCCACGACGATCGGCTTCGAGCTGGATGTGGGCTTTACCTCGCGTATGTAGTTAAACAGGTTTTCTGAAGACGGGAATGGCGCCGCGGCCGGCTTCTCCCAAGTCACCTTGAGCTTCCGGGCCGCGTTGATGGCTTGCTCTTCCCTCTCGCAAACCACCGCCACGTAGTTGCCTTTGCTGACGACTTTCACGAATCCGAGCATGCCACGGACGGAAGACTCGTCGATGCTGACCAGTTTCGCGCCCGCAACTGGTGGTTTCACGTTTCGCGCATGAACCATACCCGGCAGCTTCACGTCGACGGCCCATTTGAGCGACCCGTCCACTTTTGGAGGAATATCGTAGCGCTGCGGAGAGAGACCTACATTCTTGAGTTCCTGCACCGGCTTGACCGGGGCCACGCCAGTGGTCGCATTGATGTTGTTGCCGGTCAGCGCGACGTTGAATCTTTTTCCACCGATCAGTTGCCCGTAAGTGACGCTTCTGGACGAATCGCCCTTGACGGTGATTATACCCGCGCTCACCCCGAGCTGATCCAGAGCCACGCCGAGCCGCTCCGATCCCATCTGCAACAACAAGTGGCGCGCCTCGGCCGCGACGCGCCTCATCGGCCAGCTATCCCTCTCCATGGCAGTCGAACCGCCGGACCCGCCCTGGTCGACGGTGATGTCCGTGCTGCCCATGATGCAGGTGGTTTTATCGTAGGGGACGTCCAACTCGTCGGCCATGATCTGGCGGAAAGATGTCCCGGTGCCTTGGCCGCAATCCGTCTTGCCCACATAGAAGGTCACGGAGCTGTCTTCATGAATGACGATCCAGGAATCGACTTGACGAAAGTCGACATCCGGGTATGGACCGGTCCTTGCCAGAGCCTGAGCGTTCGCCAGCGATATCAGTGGACTGGTGCCCACCGCAGCGAAGCTCACGACGAGCAGGCCGGCGTTCTTGAGCAGGTTTCTGCGCGACGTTGTCCCACCGATACTCTCCAGCATGTCTTCCACGTGTTTTGGAATCCCGGCGGACGTTGTCATGCGACGACCTCCTTTCCAGCTGCTGCGCGTTTCGGGGCCATCACCTTCACCGCCCGTTTTATCGCGGCCTGAACACGGTAATACGTCATGCAGCGGCAAAGAACGCCGTTCATCCCCTCCCGGATCTGGGCGTCCGTGGGTCTTGGATTCTTGTCGAGCAGCGCCTTGGCAGTCATGATCTGGCCGTTTTGACAGAAACCGCACTGCGGAACCTGCTCGTCAATCCATGCTTGCTGCAGCGGGTGTAGCTTGCCGTTGGTGGCGAGTCCTTCCAGCGTGGTGATCCCGCCTTTCACGCCGGACACCGGAACGATGCAGGACCGGGTGGACACGCCGTTCACGAGCACTGTACACGCGCCACATTGCCCGAGCCCACAACCGAACCGTGGACCTTGCAGACCAAGATCGTTGCGCAGGACATAGAGAAGCGGAGTCGAAGGGTCGACATCCACCGTGTGCGACTTGCCATTGACGATCAAAGTCAAGCTCATGTGTGATTCTCCTTGCGAATCGTCGGGCCGAAGCGACCGAATCGATTTTATCAGACCGTTGAGATTTGGACCATTACAAGGCGCCATTTGCTCCGTGCAGCGAATCGTTCATTCCACTCGCGTCTCGCTGGTCAAGGACACTCGCAGGCACACAGAGCCCGGAGACGGTCGATTTCGATTCTCTTCGCTGTGGGCTCGGAGGTGTTAGGCCGATAACACCACCTTAACGTGCGCACTACGGCGCGTCCACGCGCCAGCGATCGCTGCCGTTGATTTTTAGAAGGAGGGCTTTGCCTTCGACGACCTGAAGGAACTCCGCTACATCGGGACTGAAGGTATCGCTGCCGAGGCGGAAGAGCGCCTGGCCAAGCGGTTCTAGCGGGCTGGTCCCATCGGCCCAGAGTTTGCCCTTTCGGAGCACGATGCGGGTGGAGCGGAACCAAGGGCTGTCGGACCGATAGTGCCCTACAAACGCGCCGTATTGCGCGAGTGCGGGAAACTCCTTTGGCCCGGTATAGTTCCCGTTCACATACCAGTCAGGTCCGTGCGACAACTCCACCACTTTCCCGTTGTTGCGGCCGAAAACCAGCGGAAAGCGCCGCCGGGAATATTCATCGGCGAGGAAACTATTCTCACCCAACCGTTCCAGCGGGATTCTTCTGTCGCCGATCGCGATGTTCAGCGCGGAGCCGTCGGCCAAAACCTGTAGCTTGCGTCCGGAGGCAGTTTCGAAGACTCCGGCGAAATCAGAAGCGTTTTTCACTTCCCGAGGGTCATTCAAATCGGGCGGCGCAGGCCCAGGCATGCTCTGTTTTTCGGCGTTCATCAACTGGACGGCGAACTGCGTCACAGGAACAGGCCGATAACCTAGCATGGCGTTGATGGACGCAAATGCCCCCACTCCGCCGTCTAAATCCACCGTGATCGAAGACATGAACGACGCCATTCCTCCCGTGTGCCGCAGGATTGTGTGGCCATCCAGGTGATCGACGCCAATGCCATAGCCGTATTTCGACGTCGGCCCGAGTTCCGCAGCGTCGATGTATGGCCTGGTGAACCTGGCAAAGCTTTCTCTTGAGACAACCCCTCCACCGCCTTTCATCAGCACTTGCATATACAGCGCCATATCCCCAGGCGTCGACGTCACGCTTCCGGCGGCGTTATCAAAGACCAGGAGGCCGGTGGGTGCAATCTCGCCTAGCCGCGGGTTCAGGCGGTCGTCGAATTTAGGCAAGTAGCTGCGCGCCATGCGGAGTTGTGTCTCGCCGCCGATGACAGCCGACGATGCTTTCATGCCGATCCGCTCGAAGATGCGCCGGCGAACCGATTCAGCCCACGGCCTCCCATCGATAGTGGCGATCAAATGCCCCAGGATGCAGTACCCCAGATTGCAGTAGTGAAAATGCTCGCCCGGGCGATATGCCTGGACGTAACGAGCGCCGGGATCGCTCATCATAAGACCCAGCGCATTGGGCAAGCCCGAAGTATGGGTGAGCAGATGGTGAGGCGTGATCGTGCCCTGCTTGGCAACGATCGGCAGCCAGGGAAGGTATTCCAAAATCGGACGCTCCAGGTCTAGTTTTCCTTCGTCATGCAACTGGAGGCACGTCAGGGCGACAAAAGACTTGGTGATGGACCCCACTTGGAACAGATGGTCGGGCGTCACGGCTTCGTGCGATTCGCGGTCCGAATAACCGAACGTGGCGATGCGAGCCGTCCCCTCACGCCGGGCCAGCGCCAGTGTCATACCGGGTGCGTTCATCGCTTTCATATACCGGGCGATGAAGGTATCGAGAGCGTTTTCGTCGGGTGCCGCTGAGAGGGATTGGCGCGCGACCAAGGTTGACGCCCCGATTGCCAGGAAGGCGCGCCGCTGAAGTTTAAGCTCCATCATAGTAGCGCAGCATAACATGGCTGAATCTGACGTATGCGGATGTTACTCCACTTTGCCAGGTGACGCACTTCTGCCGATATTGCGCGTTAATGTTCTGTCTCGTGCTCGGACGCGCTTGCGGCGCGCCAACCTAGACGGATCTGCGCTGACGCCGGCTGATCCCATGACACGCCGTAGCCCATTGGCCGCGTATATGCGAAGCAGCCCCGCCGTTCCGCCATCTCCCGTGATTAATAGTAGTCTTAATAGTGATAAAGGAGGCATCGATGCGCCCGGTTTCCAGCAAAACCCTCGTCTTGTCTGCGGCTCGGATCGGAATCCTGATTCTTGCCATTACCGGCCTGGCTGTCGCGCAGCCGCCGCGTAACCCCCAGCCCGCGCCTTCGCCGGCTCTGACTCAAGCCCTGAACGACAGCTCGGCGGCCATGCAGCGCAAAGACTACGCCGCCGCCCGTGAAGCTGCTCTGAAGGCCACCGCCATCGATCCTCGAAATCAGTCTGCCTGGTTTAACGTGGCATTCTCCAACGAGATGCTCGGCGACTTCCCCCAGTCCGAGACCGCTTACAAGACGCTGATCGCGCTCAACCCGAGGCACGGTTCTGCCTACAACAATCTCGGCGTTGTTTACAGGAAAATGGGCCGTAACGAGGAGGCCATCGACAGCTATCGCAAGCAGATGGAAGTTGCGCCGCGCAGCCGCCTGGCTTCGTATAACCTGGGCAGGGCTTTGGCGTCCCAAGGCGAGTGGGAAGAAGCTCGTCCGCTGGCCGCCGTGGCCGTCGACATCCTTCCGGACGACGTGAACCGCTGGACTTTCCTCGGCAAGGCCCAGATCAAGACCGGCCATATCGACGAGGCGCGGAAAAGTTTCGATCGCGCGCTTGCCCTTCCGCACGCGGCGATGATAGAAAACAACATCGCCTACGATTTGGCCGATGCCGGAGTCGATCTTGACAAATCCTGGCAGTTGGTTTCGGGAGCGCTCGCACCCGCCGCGCGTCTGGTGTGCGAACCAGAAAGCTTGTCCGACGCCGACAAGTGTACGGCGCAACTGCGCCAGGTCGCCTTCATGTTGGATACCGCGGGTTGGATCCAATATCGCCAGGGTAATACCAAGGCAGCCGAGCGCTATCTCCGGTCGTCTTTCGCGATTACTCCTCGTGGCGAAAACGAACTTCACATGGTCATTGTGCTTGCGAAATTGGGTCGTCTTGAAGAGGCCGTCAACCTGTTCGCACTCGCCCGCTCCCGTCCGAACTTTCCCCGCTGGGATTCCAAAGAGACGGTTCGCGAGCTGGTGAAGGCCGCGGGAGGCGACGTGGAACTGGATGCGCTTCTTCGGCACTACCCACTTCCGCTATCGCCAGCCACGGTCGAGGCCAAAGTGCTTGCGCTGGTGGACGGAAAAGGGAAAGTGATCGATGCTCAAGCGGTTACACCTGCCTCGCCCGGCTTAGCCGACGTAGCCAAGTCCATGGCGTTGCCGGAGTTGTCGTGGCCCGATCACTCCGTCCGCTCCATCCGGACGATCGAGTTCGAGCGCATCGGTGACCAGTGGTCGCCCTCCGTGTCCTACGTCGGCGTGACCCCGCCACCCCCGCCGTGCGGATCAACTCCCCCGCCGGTAATAACCACCATGCTGAGGCAGGAGCCCACTACAGCCGCGCCGTCGACCAACTGCCCCGGCGCATATTAGAGATAATCCGATTTCATTCCCTGCCAGACGTCGCGATGGCATCGCGACGTTACAGCTAGGATTCGCCGCCGCACAACATTAGAGCCGAGGTCGGAGTGGTCTAGAACCCTATTGGAGCCCCGCTTCTTTCAGCAAATCAAGAAACTGGCGCTCCGTTCGCATGTCGATCGCTTGGGCCACGAGCTTGCCTTCAGCATCGAAAATGAAACTTTTGGGAATGCCTTCGACGCTGAAAGCATCGTGCACGTTGCGTCCGGGATCGAGCAAAACGGGGAAAGTATACTTTTGCTTCGCAAGGAACCCCGCGACGGTCTCGCGATCCTCATCGGAGACAGCAAGAACCACGAGCCCTTTCTGCTGGAAGCGACGGTACAAGATTTCCATGTCCGGCATTTCCTTGCGGCAGGGCGGACACCAGGTTGCCCAGAAATTCAGAAGGACGATTTTTCCGCGCAGCGCGTCCAGGGAGTAGGTTTTCCCGTCCATGGATGTCAACGAGAAGCCAGCCTCCTGATGGATGCGCTCACGTAATGCGAGGACAGCGTCCGCCGCATCAAGCGTGGGATCGGAAAAGGGCGCACGAGCGTGCTCGTAACGGATCAATTCAGCCAATTCCATGTACGCGCGCGCAGGCGGCGCATCTTCCCGAATACCCGCGCCAAGCGCCGCGGCAACCGCGCTGAGGGCCTCTGAGCCGTTATCGCCTTCGGTGGCGAGACTCGCCAGGCTGTTTGCGAGCCCAGACTTAGATCCCTTCGGGAGCGCCTGAATCGCGCGAGCCAACTCGAGTACGGCCTTGGGTCGCTCGTCATCAGGGAGACTGCGAAGTTTCCCGATACGCTCGGAAATCACAAGCTCCGGCGACGGTCCGGTGCTCCCTCCCATGGGCGTGCCCATGATTAGCCCTTTCATGCTGAACGGACCCGCGAGATCCCATCGTGCAAAGACGTCCTTGCGTTTCGCGAACCGGTCGGGCGCGACGGCGAGAAGCCGGGCGCCGGCCACCACCAGCAGGGTGTCTCGCGCATTCGTCGTGACGATTTTCGCCGCGCCGACCTGAAACGTCCCGCTAAGAGCGGGCCTGGCGTTCTTGCCATAATCTGGGGCGGACGCGCTTGCGATGATGCGATCGTATACATCCGCGGCCAGTCCCGGAGCAATGGGCGCGATGGCCACGGCGCAGTTGATCAACGTGTAAAGCTCGTTAGGCCTTGCGGCCTCGAAGGAAAACCGGGCCAGCATGTCCGCGAACAGTTTCTTTGCCTCATCGGGGTCTTCCCTCGACAACGCGTTGAACAATGGCGCGACATTAACCTGAGGTTGACCCTTTGCCAGTGACGCCCGATAAAGCGCGGCCGCGCGGCGCGCTTGATTCGACTGAACCAGCGCGGTGATTATCATGCGGTCCGAACCAGGTTGTAAGTGAGGAAGCAAAGCGATCGTTTCTTCCGGAGCGATCGCCGTCAGCAACTGCAGTACCTGGGGACCGATCGCATCGATCGAACCAACATCCGCGAGCACGGACTCAACGAACTTGTGCGCAAGCTCGGGATGCCGAGCTTTCAACGACTGCGCGGCAAGCATTCGAAACTCGGGCTGCAATTCAGCCCTGGATTGCGACACGGCCTGCTCCAAGCGGGCCGCTGCTTGATCGACAGTGCCTGTGTCGCGGGCTCCCCACGCAACTGCGGAACCTATCAGAAGGGGCACGAAAAGTTGTTGGAAACCCATGGTCCCGAGTATATACCCGCTGATGTTTGGCGCGGCGCTGCCACTGCCGATAATGCTGCAAATCAGTGGCACTTCTTCGATTTGTGTACTCGACGGACAAGGGCCACCTACCCCGCAGAAATCCATTCCAGCCAGCGTCTTAAATCGTCAAACGATCTGTCGGGATTCGTCCTACCTTCTGGCAAAGGCATGCCGAGCAGGGAGAAAAACTCCGCCAGGCTCTATCCAAACGAGTGAAATCGTCTCCAGAATACATCCCACGGCTCACGTGGGTGCCGACATACGAAGATATCCGGGTGATTCCCAATGGCGCTGTTCTCAATGCCGAATGGAATGCTAAAGTGGTCGGCAAGTTCGCAGGACCCGAAAACAGTCTCGAGATCCGCGCGCAGAAAACCCGCCGCGATGACGGTTTTCGGCGGCGGATTGCCGTACCCGCGCAACCAGTGCGAGTTCGAGCCACTGATCACTTCCGGCAGGCCTCTGCCGCGGCCGTAGAGATTGATGGCAGCGGCCTCACCCGCATCGCCGGCCAGAATGCCAACCGGCTCGCTGTCGCGCGGGAGCGAATCGCGAACGCGGACCACAGCGCTGGCCATCTCGGGCCAGCCGAACTCCTCGTTGAAATTGCCGTTTGCCGCGTCGGCGATTCTCCACCAGCGTGAGCCCGGCGGCGCCAGCGGCAGAACCAGGACGGATGTCGCAAGGCCGCTGACCACCATGCTTCTCCGAACCACCCTGCGTATGGTGTCAGCAGTCGCGAGAGACAAAGTTCCCAACCATCGCTCGCCCCAAACGGCACCCACGGCAAGCAGCATGGGGTAGGCCGGTGCGAGATAGTAGGGCTTGCCTTTGGCGATGAGAAAGAGCGCTAGAGGGATCACGTACATCCAGCCAATCATGCGGTAACGCTTTCCCTCCGGTTTGATGAGCAGGAAATACAACCCGGCGATCCAGAGCGGCACGGTGACAGGATTCGTCACCGACCAGACCTGCGCGGGCAGGAAGCCATTCGTGCTGCCCTGCCCGACATCGCGCGCATGAATAAACTTCAAAAAATCCAGCGTGATGAAATGGTGTCGGACCTGCCAGATGAGATTGGGAAGGAAGATGAGGATGGCAGCGGCAGCACCGTACCACAGCCATCTGGTGAGCAGCCAGCGAGGTCTCGTCAGCACAATGCCGCCGCCAATGCCTGCCAGGAAGAACGCCATTGTGTACTTGGTCATCATGCCGAGGCCGACGACGGCCCCCAACGCGAGCCACCAGCGCTGATCTTCGGATTGCACCAAACGGAAGGTAATCCAGGCGGCCAACACCCACCACAGATAGTCGAAGGAGACATACTGGAACACGCTCCCCAAAAACACCGCGGGTCCGGCGATCGCCGCCGCCCACGCAGCCACGAGCTGGGCTTGGCGCTTGCCGCCAATCTCGCGAGCCATCAAACCGGTCAGCACCATGGCGATCCCCGCTGCCAGAGCGCCAAAGAAGCGCAAGCCAATCATCGACGGGCCAAACAGCGTAAGCGCCACTCGCGCAATGAAGGGAGTGACCGGCGGATAGACAACATACCCCCAGGCGAGGAAACGAGCGTCATCGATCGTCGCGAGCTCGTCGCGGTGGAATCCGTATTGGCCGTTGGTCGCGGTGTGCAGCGCGACTACGAACAGAGCAGATAGAACGAGGATGCCAGTATCGCTTGCGATGATCCTTTGCCAGATCGTGGACAGCCGCATAGAGGTCGCAATCACTATAAACCTGACGCAGAACCCAGGATAGTGTCACCTAGGGCCAAAAGAAATGCTGGTTGACGGATAGCCGCAGGTCTTACAAGTCCGACCGCGCGCTTTCGTCTTGATGTTTCCGCCACACACGAGGTAATGTCCAAGTGGCCGTTAATGCTCATCCGCGGAAGTAATCTTTTTCAGAAAATTCTGGTCGGTCGAGTTCGACATCATCAGTGGGGAGATTGACTCCGTTCGCGTTGGCGCGCCTTCCACGATTCGAAGCATCGAGGACGAGATACCTATTCGTCCGACTTCGGCACGTCTGAGCGGGCTGCTGTAGCCCGGCAGGCCCGGCGAACGGTTGTCACACCTGCATTGCACTCCTTGGCGATCTGTCGCCACGATTTTCCCTGCCGTCTAAGTTCCGCAGCCTTTTCTCGGTTGAAGATCACTCTGGGTCTGCCCACAGCTCTTCCGCTACGAGTCCCGTACAATCTCGCTCGTCCCAGTCCTGCCCGTACCCTTTGTGAGATTCGGATACGCTCTTGCCTGGCAATCCAAGCTGCGATCTCGATCAACAGTTCTCCAGCTGGTCCGGTCGTGCGGAAGTGCTCTTCGGAAACGCTCACGAACTGAACGCCGTGCGAAGTGAGCCGCTTTATGTACTGGAAAGTTTCCGTGACACCTTCGCGGGTAAGACGGTCGAGCGCCCAGACGAGAACCACGTCAAAGTGACGCTGCGCCGCGTCCGCGAACAGCCCTCGGAGCTGAGCGCGGTCGGCGCACCCTCCGCTCTCATGGTCGATGTACTCGCCCGCGGGCTCCCAATTTTGGGTTGCTGCGAACTCCCTCAATTGAGCGAGTTGGTTTTCTGTATCCTGTCGACGATCCGCAGTGCTAACGCGCGCATAGATGGCTACCCTTTGCACGATAGACCCTCATGCTTAACGAGCCAAGGGAGCGCGAGCGCCTTAACGAGCCCGCCCGGCTCCCCGGGAGTTGTGATGAGGGCGGCTACAACCGTCTTCTGACGCAGATAAATCCGTTGGCGCATCCCGGGGACCAAAAGTTTGGAATGAAACGGAATGAAACTGCGTTTTGGAAGGCTTGTAACTGCTTGAAAATATGGTGGCCAGGGACGGAATCGAACCGCCGACGCCAGCCTTTTCAGGGCTGCGCTCTACCGACTGAGCTACCTGGCCTCGGGGAGAGGGACCGGAGCTTTCCGATCAGCCCTATTGTAGCATTCGCATTCGGGGTGTTACGATCGCGACAGCCGCAATGCCTGTTCCTTCCGCCATGCTCACGCCGCGCGCCGTCCTGCTCAGCCTGGTGGTCGGCGCGGCGACCGGGGCACTGGTCGCTCTGATCGCCGATCGCATCTCTCAACGGGGCAAGCCGGCGCTGCTGGTCGACACGATCCTGGGGGCGATCGGATTCGCCGGCGGAGCGATCGGTCTCGGATTTCTTCCGGCGATACAGCGCTCGACGACGACTCGCGCGGGCGGCCTCATCATCCACACCACCACGCGAAATTATTCGGAAGCGTACCAGTTGGCGTTCGGCGTAGCGGCGCTGGTGCCCATACTGTATGAGGTGTTTCGCTACCGGCGGGCGCGCGGCGACGGCCAGACGGGAGCTAAACCACGAACCAAATAGCGCCTCAGGGAGATGGTCCGACGGGCAGACATGGCTGTGCCACGGCGCAAGGGCGATGTTTATTGCATCAAGAACAACATCACGAAAATTTCATTGGCAGGCGGCATGAAGCGCGCGCGACGGCACAAGCGGCCTGCGCGTTTGATCGCCTGCCCCACATCGTCGAGATTTCTAACCGCTCTCTTTCTTAAGACCTCTCTCTAAAATCGCTCTCATTCTAGAGCCGCTCTCTTTCTAGAACCGCTCCCTTTTTTAAGGACCGCTCCCTTTGGTCACGGCTCGGAAAACTGAACTGAAGCCGGCTTCACCCCGTCCCAACCCGGAACAGCAGGTTCGTGTTTTTCGCCCGCCACGACGGGGGATCGGTATTTTCGAGACCGACGGCCATCGACAACACAAACACCTTACAACGGCGTTGCCTAGGACGCCTTGCTCAGTGGAACCGGCTCTCTGTCGATCGAGCACCGATCTCTTCGGTCCCAAGATAATCCAGGAATCTTGCGAAGGGGTGTGGACCGAAGTGGGAAGTGGAAGAATCGAGGGGAGATAGAGTCGAAAAATAATTTGTTATGGCCGTGATGGGGTTGGGGGAGGTGGTGAGTTCAGCGCTGGAAGTTGAACGTGCCGTTCCTTCGTGCGCTGCTGCGCGTTGGCTCCGGAACCCGGAGCCAAATGCCCGCTGCCGCGTTACTTGCCTGCGGCAAACAGTCGCGGTTCAGAAATTGCGCGCGCCCTGACGGGCGCGGTTCAAGAAATGTCGACATGAATGCGGTACGCACGTTCCGTGTCGACACGGCAGGTCTGCCGCGCCACAATGATATGATTGGAGCCAAAATCGACGATCTACGTTCCGCGTGGGCTCACGTCGAAGCAGAAGGAGATCTCATGACAGATCGGTTGCCGACACATTATCGCCAGAAATCTCAGTGCCATCTCATGCTTGGACTGCTCGCGTTGTTTGCGGCGTCGCTCGCGCCAACGTCATTCGCTCAGGCGACCCACAAAGCGGCTTACGCCGGCGCCAAAGTTTCGGACACACATGTCCGCGATCTCGCGCCCGCGAAGGCCGAATCGGTGGGGATGTCCACGGAACGGTTGAGCCGGCTGGACGCCGCCATGAAGCGGCTGGTGGATGACAAGCAGGTCGCCGATCTGGTCACTCTGGTCGAGCGCCACGGAAAAGTGGTGGACTTCAACGCGCATGGCGTGCTCGACGTGCGGAAGCCCGACGTGCCGGTGCAAAAGGATTCCATCTTCCGCATCTACTCGATGAGCAAGCCGATCACGGGCGTGGCGATGATGATGCTGTACGAGGAAGGGAAGTGGCAGATTAACGATCCGGTGTCGCGCTACATTCCCCAGTTCGCGCGACTGAAAGTCTACACGGGCAAGAACGAAGACGGCACGCCGAAACTGGAAGACGCGCGGCGGTCGATGACCATGCGCGAGTTGATGACACATACGGCGGGACTCGGCTACGTGCTGAGCGCGGCGAATCCAGTCGACAAAATGATCATCGATGGAAATATCCTGAACGCAAATGCGCCGCTGCAAACCATGATCGATGGGTTGGCGAAGACTCCGCTGCTGGCGCAGCCGGGTACGCGCTGGTCTTATAGCATCGCGGTAGATGTCCAAGGTTATCTGGTTGAGAAATTCTCGGGCATGCCGTTCGGCGAATTCGCGCGCAAGCGAATCTTTGAACCGCTGGGGATGAAGGACACGGGTTTCTATGTTCCGAAGGAGAAGCTCGGGCGACTGGCGCTGGTCCACACCGGCGCGGGAGCGAATCTCGCGGTGGACACGAACCGTCCGGACCCGGCTGTGATTCCGCTGGGGCCTTCCGGCGGCGGCGGGTTATTTTCGACCGCCATGGATTACGCGCGGTTCTGCGAGATGCTTTTGCAGGGCGGGCAGTTGAACGGAGTGCGCGTGCTGGCGCCGCGCACGGTGGAGATGATGCGCACCAATCATGTGAATCCCGATCCGCTGAAGACCATGCCGGCGGGCACGGGCTGGGGCATGGACTTTCAGATCGTGATGGATCCCGCGGCCGCGGGGGAAGCGGTTTCGGAAGGCACGTTCAGTTGGTTCGGCATCGCGGGCACGTGGTTCTGGATCGATCCGGTGAGGGACCTCGCGTTTGTGGGGATGGTGCAGCACCAGAATCTGGGGACGACGCGGCCGATCCACGCGTTGTCGCGGAGCTTGGTGTATCAGGCGATTGTGGATTAAAGAGGCAGTTCGGGAACACAGACTAAAGTCTGTGCCGCCACATCGCGATGTATAATAACCTCATCCGGGAAAGCGCCCGGAACGCACAGTAATTCCTTCGCGGAGGTACGGCGTCCATGAAACGCTTGGTACTGTTCATCGCCACCGCGGCGCTGCTGGTGACCAGCATCCCTCATTTGGGGAATGCTTCCGGGTCCTTCGACCAACGGCTTTCCCAAGATCGACAAATTATACACGCGCTGAATCGATTGACGTTCGGGGCGCGCCCGGGCGATTTGGAAGTGGTCCGGCGCATGGGTGTCGCGAAATGGATCGAGCTGCAGTTGCATCCCGATCGGATTGCGGAGAACCCGGCGCTCGACGCCAAGCTGAAGCCGCTGGAAACGTTGCGGATGGACGTCGCCGAAATCGTCAAGAAATACACGCCGGAGCAGCAGACCTTCATGATGATGCAGCCGATGATGGCGGACCAGTTGCTTCCGCAAGAGGACATGCGCAAGGTGCGAAACGGGACAGCCGAGGAGCGGACGGCCGTGCTCAAGGCGCTGGACCCGGAAAAGCGCCGGCAGGTGTTGGTTACGCTGGCTCCGACTGTGCTCGAGTACACACCGGAATATAAAAAGGAAGCCGAAGAAGCGCGGAGGATGCAGCAGGAGGAGAGGAACAAGGAATTTCGCCTTCGCAATCCGCAGTTGAACGACCTTCTAAATCCGGACCAGATGAACGTTGCGCGGTCCGGCAATAAGGAGCAGCTCACCGCGCTGTTCGCTTACCTCGATCCGGAGAAGCGCGCACAGGTAGCCGGCGTTCTTCCTCCGCAGAGCCTGGCTCTTTTCCCGGAGCTGCGCCGCGAAGGACAGATGCGGCGGACGCCCCGGCAGGTGGTGAGCGGGGACCTGAAGGAGGCCAAGGTTTTCCGCGCGTTGTATTCCAACCGGCAGTTGGAAGAAGTGCTGGTGGATTTCTGGGTCAACCACTTCAATGTGGATCAGGACAAGAACGTTCCCCAGTTGCAGAATCAGGTCCACCTGCTGATCGGGAGTTACGAGCGCGACGCGATTCGCCCGCACGTGCTGGGGCGTTTCAAGGATCTGCTGCTGGCAACGGCGCGGCATCCGGCGATGCTGTACTATCTCGACAACTGGGAGTCGGTGGCTCCCGCGGTGTTTGAAGTGGGACCGTTTGCGCCTAATAGGGGCATCGTGAACGGAGTTCCGAACTCCATCATCCCGTCGCCTCTGACGCGAGTAGCGCACGGGCTCAACGAAAATTACGGCCGCGAGGTCATGGAGCTGCATACGCTGGGCGTCAACGGCGGATACACGCAGGAAGATGTGATCGCGGTGGCGCGCTGCTTCACGGGCTGGACGGTGCGCAACTCCACCAATCCGGAATTCGTGTTCGCGCCGTTCATGCACGATTCCGGCGAGAAAACCGTGCTGGGCCACAAGATCGCGGCGGGCGGCGGCGAGCAGGACGGTCTTCAGGCGATCGACATCCTGGCGCATCATCCTTCCACCGCGAAGTTCATTTCGCGGGAACTGGCGCAGCGTTTTGTGACGGACGATCCGCCGCAAGCCTTGGTGGCTCGCATGGCGCAGACGTTCACGAAGACCGACGGCGATCTGCGAGCGGTGCTCGAGACCCTGTTCACGTCACCCGAATTTTTCTCCGAAGGCGCATGGCAGGCCAAGGTCAAATCACCGTTCGAAATGGTGGTGAGCGCGGTGCGGGCGTTGGGGGGCGAGGCGGGGGATGCGTACACGCTGGTGCAGAAGATCGCCGATCTGGGCGAACCGCTGTACAACAAACTGGAGCCGAACGGTTATCCCAACACTGGGGACGCGTGGCTCAGCACGGTGGGCGTGATGGGGCGAATGAACTTTTCGGCCGCGCTCGCGTCGGGTCTAGTGCCGGGAGTCACCGCTGATCCGGCGCGCCTGGCAGGCAAGGATTATCCCGCGATCGCGCGGGAAATTTTGGGGCACGATGCCTCCGGACAAACGCAGGCCGCGTTGGAGAAGGGTCTCGAAGGCAAAGAGCAGACTCCGTTATTTATCGCATCGTTGGTGCTTGGCTCGCCCGATTTCCAGAGGAGGTAAACGACTATGTTGACGCGGCGCATTTTTTTACGCGGCTCGGCGGTGGTGATGGCTGGAATGGGCGCGGTCCCCTCCTGGCTGGCTCGCGCGGCTGCGGTCGAAGGCAAGAAGCGCAAGATCCTGGTGGCGATTTTCCAGCGCGGCGCGGCGGATGGCCTGAACATCGTCGTGCCTTTTTCGGAGAAGCGGTATCGCGAGCTGCGGCCCACGCTCGCCATCGCGGCTCCCAGCGGGCAGAGCAACCTAAACGGTCCGTTCAATGGTCCGTTCGGAAACGCGATCGATCTGGACGGAAGTTTCGCGTTGAATGGCGCGATGCAGCCGCTGAAAGCCCTGTGGGAGAAAAAGCAACTGGCGATCGTCGAGGCGACCGGCTCGCCGGATTCGTCGCGCTCGCATTTCGACGCGCAGGATTACATGGAATCGGGAACGTCCGGCAAGACCACTGGAGACGGATGGCTCAATCGGGCGCTGCCGCCGGCGGACAAAGAGACGTCGCCGCTGCGGGCAGTCGCGATGGGGAAGCAGGTGGCGCGCACGCTTCGCGGAGAGCGGGAGGCCATCGCGGTCGGCGATCCGCAGCAGTTCAACATGGGCAACCAGGACGCCTCGGCAATCCTGGAGAGCATGTACACGAATTCCGCTGACGCCAAGTGGGGGCGCACCGGCAAGGACGCGTTTGAGGCGATGAAGGTGATTCAATCCATCAACCGGAGTCCGTACAATCCGCAGGGCGGAGCGCAATATCAGCAGGGCGGCGAGTTGGGCCGCAGTTTGCAGCAGCTCGCGCGATTGATCAAGGCCGATGCCGGTGTGGAAGCCGCGTTCGCCGAGGTGGGCGGCTGGGATCATCACGGCAATGAGAATCCGCAGTTGTCGAATCTGCTGCGCCAGTTCTCGAGCGCGCTGGCGGCGTTCACTCAGGATATGGGCGACCGGATGGAAGACATCGTGATGGTCACCATGTCCGAATTCGGCCGCACAGTGGAGGAGAACGGCAACGGCGGCACCGATCACGGCCACGGCAGCGTGATGATGGTGCTGGGCGGCCCGGTGCAGGGAGGCAAGGTCTACGGCAAGTGGCCCGGCCTCGAAAAAGAGCAGCTCTTCGAGGGGCGCGATCTGGCGGTGACCACCGATTTTCGCACGGTGCTGGGCGAGTTGATTCGCGGGCACCTGGGGCAGAAGGATCTGGGTCCGGTGTTTCCGGGCTATCAGGCGGGCGATCCTCTGGGGCTGCTGCGTTCGTAAGATCAACGCGCTTGTGGGGCGGACCCCCTGGGTGTTCTCTGTAACGAGATTCGCGGCCCACGCCCTCGTCGGCCTTTGGTGGCAACCCGAAGAGCCGGACCAGGGGTCCGGCGCGGACGAGGGCGTCCGCCCCACAATTACTTCCCGAACAGCTCGTTGACCGGATACCAGAAGTCCGGACCGTTGCTCTGCGGCACATACTCGAAGCCGCGGTGGAACGGATCGTTATAGCAGACGTTGGTCCAGTTGATGCCCATGGCCGAATAGATGGTGGCTTCGATATCCTCGGGATTCACGGGACGGCCCGCGGACCATCCTGGATCGGTGATGACGGAACCATCCGAGTTGGTGACGCCGATCACCTTGCCGCCCTGAACGCCGCCGCCCGCGAACATCGCGAACTGATTCACGAAATGGTCGCGCCCGTTCGCCGCGGTGATGTTGGGAGTGCGTCCGAACTCGCCCATCGCGATCACCATGGTGTTGGCCAGCGCACCCGAGCTCTGCAAGTCGCCGATCAGCGCGGAAACCGCAGAGTCGAACTGATTGCCCAGCGTAAAGATGTTGCTACCCGAGGCCACGTTTCCGTTGGGGCCGTAAATGTTGACGTGCATGTCCCAGCCGCCGACGGTGACCTGCACGAAACGGGTTCCCATGTTGGAAGCGAGCGCCTGTTTCGCGATCACCAGCGCGTTCCCGAACGAACTCGCGCCGTAGCGCGTGCTGTCCGCAGTGGAGTAGTTGAACACGGCGTTCACAGCGGGGTTATACATGAGGCTCTGCGCCGATTGATAGAACCCGTTCATGTCGTCAGCCGGTTTTCCGAGCAGGGAATTGGTGCGCAACGGCGCATCTTCGGTGTAGAGCGTGTTCAGCATCTCGGTCCAGCGCGTCTGCCCGTAACTGTTGGACGTATCGGGAAGTCCGGCGGTGGTGGGATCGTATTTGAAGGGAGCGTAGGTCGCGTCGAGGTAGCCTTCTCCGACGCCGCCATCCGAGTTCAGCGCGAGGAACGTGGGGAGAACGTCGGTGGTCTTGCGTTCCGCGGCCTTTTCGAGCGCCACGATGCTTCCGATATTGGGCGCGATATTGCCCAGCGCGGCGGCGGGATTGCGGCCGATCTGCACCCAGGTCTGCCCCAGGGAGTGCACCAGCGCGTGCGCCTGCAAGGATCGCATGATGGCGAACTGGCCCAGCATGCCGCCCAGTTTCGGAAGAATGCCGGTGGGCCATTGCAAGCCGTTGATGGTTTCGACGTTGGCCTGCGTGGGGGTGGCGCTGTTGGGCTTGAAGTCGAAAGTATCCCAGGGGCTGGGCGCGCCGGCCATCAATATGAAGATGACGTTCTGGGCGGTATTCAGGGGAGTCACGCTCTGCGATACGCAAGTGCTGAGGGACTGAGCCGTGGCTTCGCGCGCGAAGTAGGAACCGGCGACGCCCGCTCCCAGCACCTTGAAAAAATTCCGCCGGGTCCAATCCGGACGCCGGAAGTAGGCGGGCCGGCGCGCGCCGGGATTCTCTGCCAGATATTTTTGGAATGCTTTCTTGGTCATGGCAGGCTCCTTAGTAATTGAACATGAAGTCGACCTTGTTATACAAAGTCCACATCAGCTCCTGGGCTTTTTGCGTACGTGCCGTTCCGGTGGTTGTGCCGAGCAGCGCAGCCGCGTCCGTGTTTTCGGCCGTGGTAGGGAAGCGCGACAGGATGTTGATGTACAGCAGGTTCACCAAATCCTGATTCTTGGTGAGTGCCAGCGCGCTGGTCAACAAGCTCGGCGACGCAGCGCCAGCCGCGCTGGTCACCAGCTTATTCATCACCGTTCCGTCGTTCATCAATACCAGGGCCTGTTGAATCGCGCCGTCCGGGCGCCGCGGCTGATCGTCGCGATTACCCGGCAGGAAAGCCTGCATGAACGGCGAAGGTTCCACCGCCGTTTCCGGATACTGCATCGCCCAATTGAAGGTGAGCGTGCCGGTCTTGTAAGTGACCGGGACGTTGGAAGAAAGCGCGATCGCGTCCGCGGCTTCCTCGCTCCACAGGCGGCGAACCAGCTTGCGCGCGAACAGCGGCTGCCAGTTGGGATTCCACGTAGTGGGGTCGTACTGCGATTCGAGTTGATAGGTGGCTGAATTGGCGATCAGCCGCATCACGTGCTTCAAATCGTAGTTGCTGGCGATGAAATCCGTCGCGAGCGCGTTCAGCAGATCGGGATTCGACGGCTGCAAGGTCCACGGCGCCGGAGGCGGATTGGCGGGATCCAGGCGCGCCGGATCGAACTGGTCCGGCGGATCGACAATGCCCATCCCGAAGAAATAGGCCCACAAATAATTGACCGAAGCGCGGGCGAACTGGAAATCGCCGGTCACCAGACGAGCCATCCCCTGGCGGTAACCCTCGCCCGTATTCGGTCCGGTCCCGGTGAACGGATACACGGGAGCGATGGTCGACTGCCCGTTGGTCGGCTGGCGCGGCGGGCGATTGCCGCTGGTGGTGTTCAGCGCGTAGTTGCCCTTCGCACCGGCGTCGTTCACCCACCAGAGCGCGTCGCCGGTGGTCGAGTCCTTGGCAGTGGCGAGAGTGGTGTGCGCCATGAAGCCCGAAAATCCCCAAGCCTCGAATCGGGTGAAGGTGGAGGCCCACAGGCTCAGCGTATCCAGGTGGCCGCGGCCGTCATGGCACAGCAGGCAGTTCATGTGATAGATGCCGAGGAAGGTATCGGCGACGTTGGCGGACTGCTGATCCCAGGTATCCTGAATGGGAATGCCGGTGCCGGTCACACGGCCGCCGACCTGCCAGTTGAGGTCGCCCTGCGTGAAATTATCGGTGCCCTGCGAGCCGATCAAATCGCTGGCCATCTGGTTGTACGGCTTGGTGGTCGGCTGTCCGCCGTTGGTCAGCGAGGCGCGGATATAGGCATTGAACGCATCGCGGCCGTAGGTGGTCACCGCAGTGCTCATGCTCGGCCAACTCGACGCGTTCTTGAACAAATCGCCGTAATACATGGTCCATTTGTCGGCCCACTGCGGGGATGCCAGCAGCTCTTCAATCAGATTGGCGCGTTTGGCGGGAGTCGTATCGGCCACGAAAGTCTGTACGCGAGCCGCGGTGGGAATGCGGCCGGTCAGGTCCAGCGTCACGCGGCGGATGAATTCGTAATCGGTGGTCGGCGCGGCGGGAGGCACGCCCTGCTCCTGAAACGCCTTCCATATGAAGCCGTCGATCAGGTTCGTGCTGGCGGTTGCAGGTTGATTGGTGTAGGTGCGGCTCCCGCCGGGCGCGGAAGGCATGCCCAGAGGCTGTATTCCGGTGGCGTGGCTGCTTGCGGTCCCCAGCATGCCGGTGATGCGCGAGGTAAGGTCGCCGAGCTGATTGCGCTGGCTAAGATCCTTCGGCGTGAACCTCTCCCGCTGTGCGCCGAAGTAGGTGCATTCTGCGTGCGCGATGTTTAAACTGGTTCCACCGGAGGTTTGGAACGGATTCTGCGCCCGCAGAAGCCAGATTCCACTCCCGGCAAGCCCACCGAGCAGGGAAGCAGTCATTAGGAATCGCTTGATCATTGGTCCTCCCCGTTGCGGCGACGTCGATCCATTATGACGTAAGAAACCCGGTGGACAGCGGGGAGTTGCTTGGCTTAAGGCGGTTTAAAGAAGAGATTGGGGCGAGCCGCGTAGTTCTTTAGTATTAAAGCTCCGCGCGTCGATCCTTGTAACTATATTGACTTCAGTAATATAAGCCAATGACCGGCGAGCGGCATGGCTGTCGTGTCGCAAATGAGAACAACCCAACACTATTCGCGCGAACATCTGTGACTGGCCCGGCCGGATCTCCGCCGATCACGGCACTTTCGCGACTCCCCCCGTCCGGTTCGGGTTAGAGTGGGGTAGAAGTTGTTTCCATAACGGGGACGAGTCGCCAATCTCTATGATCACCAGGTATTTTGTTTGCGCCGCCATGCTTGCGGTGACAATACTTTCCCGAACGGCAACCGCACAGGTTTCCAATAACGCGTCGCTTACCGGCAAGTACTACTTCCGCCAGATTCTTTTGATCACCGACACCACCGGCACCGCCAACGTGACCACCACGATCAGCGGCTCGGGCACGTTGACGTTCGATGGGACCACGGGGGCGGGCGGGGCAGGGAATTTCACCATTTCAGGGCAGCAACTCACCGGCACGGCCGCCGCAACGACGCTGAGCGGAGCGGGCACTTACACCGTCCAACCCGGCGGATTCGCGACGCTTACCAACCCGCTGCAACCGAACGTGACGGTGAATGCGCGGCTGGGGACGGGAGCGCTGGTGGGGTCGTCGACGGAAGCCGGACCTACTGTATTCGACTTGTTCATCGCGATTCCCGCGGCATCGGGAACTTCCGGCGCGACGCTCACCGGCGCGTACTGGATTTCGAGCCTCGAATTTCCGAACGGCGGGACCGCGAATATCCGCGATACCAATTTCGTGCTGACCGCGAACGGATCGGGCAGCTTTGCAGAATCGGCGATCACGGGCCAGGCGGCCAACCTCGGCAACATGCTTCAGACGCAGACGATCGGGCCTAACACGTACTTCATCTCTACGGATGGGACGGGTACGCTCACGTTCGCCAACGCGAGCGGCCTCACGGCGACCACGCAGTTGATCGCGGGGCTGAAGAATATATACGTCGCGCAGGACGGCAGCTATTTCATCGGCGGGTCGACGCAGGCAGGGGGCCACGGGCTGGTGCTGGGCGTGAAGGCGATGCCCGGCGGCGCCACCAACGCGAGCTGGGGCGGATTCTATTTCGCGGCGGGCATGCGCTTCGACATCGCCAATACGGCGCTGGGTGCACCGGCGCGGCTCGCGGGAGTGTCGGGCGCGGTCCACGCCAACAGCGACGGCAATTCGATTTGGGCGCGGCGGACGCGGCAATCCGACGGCCTGTTCGACGCGTCCCCGCTGATCACCTATAGCCTCAATCCGGATGGATCGGGAGCGATCACGTCGGCCACCGGACATGTCGACGTGGCGGCGGGCGCGAAGATTTTTTCGACCACCGGAGTGGATGTAGCTTCCTCTTCGAGCTACGAGATTTATTTTGGCGCGCTGATGCTCCCGCAATCGGGCGCCGGCGTGTTCGTCAATCCGCAGTTCGTGCTGAACGCAGCTAGCTATGCTCCGGCGGGCTATCCATTGTCGCCGGGCGGGTTCGTCACTCTCGGGGGCACGGGACTGGCGACGCAGAATGCAACCGCGAAGATCCCCTTCCTCCCCACTCTCGGCGGCGTTTCGATGACCGTGAACGGGATTCCGGCGCCGATTTATTCAGTGGCCGCCGGGAGTTCTCCGATCATCAACGCAGTGGTGCCGTTCGCGGCGACCGGGCCGACCGCGACGGTCGTCGTAACGGTGGGCACGACCAAATCGAACACGGTGGTGGTGCCGCTGGCGGCAACCGCGCCCGGTGTGTTCAGCGTGCCGCCCAACGGGATTAGCGGCGTGGCCGCGCGGCATCTGGACGGGAGCCTGGTCACGGCGACTTCTCCGGCGGCGCGCGACGAATTTATTTCCGTGTATTTGACGGGACTCGGCACCACCAATCCCACCGTCGCAGACGGCGCGGCGGCTCCCGGCGCGGAGCCGTTTGCGAGAATCACCGGACCTGTAAATGTGTACATCGGCGGGATACAGACCGCTACCCCGCAGTACGCGGGCCTTGCGCCGACGTTCGCGGGATTGTATCAGCTCAACATTCAGATTCCCGAGGCGGTTTCAGCGGGCCCGGTGGATCTGGCGATCCAGACCAACGAAGGCTTCACCGACATGGTGACGATCTGGGTGCACTAGCGGGTTGTCGCACGCTAAGGGATGTGGCTTGTGGGGCAGCTTGTTAAGCTGCGCGCCGGTTGTTTACCGGCGCTCCCATGGGTTAACGACGCGGGTTGACAACCCGCCGCAGGCTGCCAGCCTGCCCCACATTTGCAGCTTTAGTTGTGAACCGTCAGGTACATCGTCTGCGGCACCGCGACCCCGTTCTGCTTGACGTTGATCTGGTAATCGCCGTTGGCGAGGTTCGGCACGGTGATGTAGAACTCGTAGAGCCCTACGAAATTGCCCGCAAGGCCCTGGTACACGAGAGTTCCCGCTGGTGTCGATCCGAACGAAATCGTGACCGGGTTGACCAGCGTGTTAGCCCCGCCGACGATCACGCCGGGCAGGATCGCCGGCGTCACGTCGCCAAATCCGATGCCATACGCGATGATCAAATCGCCAGGCTTCGCCGGACGGCTGGTGAGACCGAAAGACGCGCCGGTGCTGGTGTTCAACACATACGCACCGTCCGAGTTGAAGGTCGCCACCATGTAGGGCGTGCCGTTGGCGGTGTAGTTCGACGGCGCCAGAAACCCCGGGGCGAGCGCCTGCCGTGCGAACGTAAACGACGAACTGGTCGCTTTGCAATTGGTGACCGTGATGGAAACATTTCCCGTGGCGGCGTCCTCGGGCGCCTGCACGTTCAGCTGTCCGGGTGAGAGATACCAGACATAGGCGGGTTTTCCGGCGATACTTACGCTGACTCCATCGAGCACGGTGGGCGCATTTGCGCCGTTGAAGTCGTTGGCAGTCCATTGACCGGGACTCGTGGAGGACAAACGCGGGTCGGCCGGGTCGGCCAGGTTGGTGCCTTTGATTTCGAGCCAGGTGCCGGAGGCGAAATACGGATATCCGCCGTAGCCGCTGGCGGAATCGATAAAGGTGATCACCGGCTGCGCGGTGTTGGTGCAGATGAAGGGGATGAAGGGCGTCAAGACGTAGCTGGCGGTGTACACGTGATCGGGGGCGTCCTGGACGCCATCGTAGTTGACCACGTTGCCAGCGACGTAGAAGTTCACGTTGCCGACGTTGGTCGCCGGCGGAGTCCAGGTGAAGGTGTAGGATTGCGAAGTTTTGTAGACCAGGGTATACGCCGTAAAATAATGCTCGATGAACTCGACCGGATTGGCGGCGGCGCAGCCCTTGGCGGGCCGGAAATTGTTGTCGTCGCACAGCACGGTGATGTTCGGGTTTGAGCCCGGATTGAACGTGCCTGCCTGCCCGCTGGACGGATTGCTTGCCAGTCTGGCGGTCATCTGAAAACCGAAGTGCGTGTTGACTGGATCGCTTGCCGTCACTGTGATCGTGATCGGCGCCCCGCCGGGCGTATAGGTGCTTCCGCTCGAAAAAGTCGCGGTCACGTTCCCACCGTAAGCATTGACCGGACCGCCCATCGCTAAAGCTGGATTTGTGTGGCACTGCGTTGTCGCGCAGGAGTTTACAACGTCGCCGGGCGCGCCTGTGTGTCGCACGTCCGGGCCGTCGTAATGCGCCATCAAAAACGCAGGGAACAGTGCGACCAAGGTCCCCGCCGTGCCCCAAAGGATTTTCTTCCACCGAATGGTCATGCCTACCCTTGTAAACACAGAATCGTCTGTTTAGCTGTGGTGCTTAAGGCGATTTCATGTAAATTTGGACTCGCGCGCTTCTATGTGGTTTCCCAGGCTGCGCAGTAGCGGATTGATTTGACAGCACTTGACCGGCCACCTCATTCAATTATCCGACTACCGACGCGTCCGTGCCGGAAATTGAAATCGGTATCATGTAGGTGTGACACATTGGCAGGACTATCTTTCGAGTAACCCGCAAGTCTGCGGTGGGGACGTTTGCGTTTCCGGTACGCGCATTCCCGTCACGGTTGTCCTTGACAGCCTTGCGGAAGGTTCCACGAAAGAGGAGATTCTCCGCAGCTATCCGTCACTGCGGCCGGAACACATCGATGCGGCGCTGGCGTATGCCGCGGAACTCGCTCATGAGGAGCGGCTGGTTCCTATCCGCGGCAAGTGAGATTCAAACTGGACGAAAATCTGCCCGCCGAGCTCGCCGACGACCTGCACGGACTTGGGCATGAAGCCGACACCGTTTTCGAGGAAGGCTTGGCGGGCGCGGCAGACCCGGCGGTCCTTGCAGCGGCGCGCAACGAGCATCGCGTCTTGCTTACTTTGGACAAGGGAATCGCCAGCTTGAAAGAGTACCCGCCGGAAATGTTTTCCGGCATTGTTCTGTTCCGTCCGGACACGACCGGCCGCGGGATGGTCCTGAGCTTCATCCGCCAGCGTCTCGCCGACGTCCTGGGGTTGGACCTCACTGGCAGGCTCGTAGTTGTGGGGCGCTCCAGGATTCGGATTCGTTGAGGGGATGAGCAGGCGACCTACAAGTAGATAAGGTGCCGCACGCGAGGCTCACCGATCACGCAGCCGCGAATCCGCTCTTCCAGCTGACGATCTGCCCGCGTCACACGGTCATGCTGGCGGAGGTGTTCGGCCCACGAGCTCACGACAAATGTTTCGACGTAGCGGTCGGCAGCCTCAAGGTCGCGGCAAATTCCCCATCGCGACGCGCCGTCGCGGCGCCTGATTCGTCCGTATCGATGCATGGCCTCGATGAAGTCAGATACGTGATCGGCATTCACGCGGTATTCGACGGTGACCAGGACCGGTCCGCCGTTCTCCACGTCCGCGGAGATTATGGCCGGCAGACGCCAGTGATTCCAAGGCGTCAAGTCAACGGTTGCGTCCGGGAGGCGCAGAAATAATCCCAACGCGGTGGTCGCGATGGCACCGGCGCCCGACCACAATAGGGCATTGCCAACACCGGCCCTGGCCGCGACCGCACCCCACGCCGCGCTTCCGACGGCAACCCCACCTTGAAACACCAGCATCGAAATCGCGAGCACGCGCGCGCGCACCCAGTCCGGCGCCTGGTTCAGAACCTGGACGTTGAAAAGCGAGATGAACGAAATCCAAGCCGCGCCGCCGATCAACATGACCGCGCCTAACAGAAATAGTCCGGGTACGCGGCCGGCCGCGATGGTTACCAGGCCGAACGCTGCAATACCAACGGACACCACCACGTCGGCCGACCACCGCGCGCGGGCGCGCTGCATCACGAACGCGCCGAGCACTGCCCCACCACCGAAGCATCCCAGCAAAGTTCCGTATCCAAGCGGACTTCCGTTAATGCGATGCGCGACGGAGGGCAGCAACGCGAGCAGTCCGCTGGCGAAGAACATGGCAGCGCCTCCCCTCAGCAGCACTGCGCGGATCGCCGGCGAGTAGCGGACGTATCGAATCGCAGCGACCGTAGCGCCGGTGACGGTCTCGGGCGGCGTGGTGCGTTTATGGACTGCGCGCTTCCACCGCGCTACCACGAGGATCACCCCAAAAAACGAAAGGGCATTGACCACGAACGCAGTGCCGACACCTCTGAATGCGATCACCAATCCGGCGAGCGCCGGCCCGACCGCCCGCGCGAAGTTGAACTCAATCCCGTTGAGAGCCGACGCCGCCGCGAGATCGTCTTTTCCAACCAACTCGGGCAGGACGGCGCGCCAGGCCGGTGTTTCGAACGCGTCTCCCGCCGATAACGCAAAGGTCAAGATGAGGAGCAATACGGGAGACATCAGACCCGCGATGGTGACCACGGCGAGCACCACGGCAACCAGGGCCATCCACGTTTCAGTGAACAGTATCAACTTGCGGCGATCGACGATGTCTCCCACTGCGCCTGCCGGCAGCGCGAAGACGAAGAACGGCAGGGCGGATGCGGTCTGCGTGAGCGCCACATACATCGGCCCGGCGTTGAGCGAGACCATCAACCAGGCGGCGCCCACGCTTTGCATGAACGTACCGATATCGGAAACCACGTCGGCGATCAGCAGGTTGCGGAAAATCGACGATTTTAGCGGCTGCAAAAGGCTAGCCGATGCGGGATTGGAAGTTTGCGCCACAGCTCAACACACCTCAAGCATCCGCGATGATTACCCTTGAGAAGTGTGTTTCAGAAACGTGCCCTCCTGAAGTTCGGCGAAGGCCTGCTGTAGCTGCTGCTGCGTATTCATCACGATGGGTCCGTACCAGGCGACCGGTTCCCCGAGCGGCTTGCCCGAGACGAGTAGAAAACGGATTCCTTCCTCTCCGGCTTGCACTTCCACCTCATCGCCTCGGTCAAAGACCACCAGCGAACGGTTGTCAGCTTCGGAGGGAGGCGCAGTATCCAGCCACGCGATGCCTTCGGTGGGTACAGTAAGTGGTCCGGAAGCGTTGCAGAATTTGCCGGACCCCGCGAACACATACGCGAACGCATGACGAGTGGTCTCGACCGGCAGGGTTTTCCTGCGTCCCGGGGCGATGGACACATCAATATAGACCGGCTCGGCAGCGACTCCATCCACCGGACCCTTCTTGCCCCAGAATGTTCCCGACACGATCCGCACGCGCGTGCCGTCGTCGTCGGTGATCTCCGGAATGTCCGGCGCCTTGACCTCCTGATAACGCGGCGAGGTCATTTTGAGCGACGCCGGAAGATTCCCCCACAACTGGAAGCCATGCATCCGCCCCGCCGGGTCGCCTTTGGGCATTTCCTGATGGATGATGCCGCTGCCGGCGGTCATCCATTGCACGTCGCCCGAAGCGATCGCGCCGCGATTGCCCAGGCTGTCGCCGTGCTCGACGGTTCCCGCGAGGACGTAGGTGATGGTCTCGATCCCGCGGTGGGGATGCCAGGGGAACCCGGCGAGGTAATCGTCGGGAACGTCGTTGCGAAAATCGTCCAGCAGGAGAAACGGATCGAATTCGGAGGTGTTGCCGAATCCAAATGCGCGGCGCAGGTGCACGCCGGCGCCTTCGAGAGTCGGTTTGGATTTGATGAGCCGTTTGACTGGTCGTATGGACATATTTGGTCTCCAATATCGAGAGTTTACTTCTTCCCGCTTCTGGCGGCGAATTGCCGGGGACGAAGTTCGACGACGCGGGCCACGCGCTGATTGGTGTCTGGCGCCGCGAGATCAGTGAGCGGCCGATGTTCGCGGTACGTGAAGCGACATCAGCACCAGGGTGCCGTTGATGGTCCCGAACCAGTGCGGAGTGTTTTCGGCGACGATGAAGAAGTCGCCTTTAGACACGGGCCGCGACGAGCCCCCCTCGATGGCCGTGCCGGAGAGGTTCTCCGCGTTTGTGCGAGTCTCGCCGACCAGCTTGCCGCCGGTGATGAGCGTCCCCGAGCCGTCGATCACATAGAACATTTCGGCTTCCTTCTGGTGGACCGCCGCGGGACCGACTGCCGCGCGGTACTCCAGATTCGCGTTGTACGGCGCCAGTTGGAGGATCTGTTGGATAAAGTTCGCCTGATTCTCTTTCCGATCAGCCTTGGCTTTGGCGATGAGAGCCGCAACGTCGGCGGAAGAAGCATACGTCTTGACCGGCGGCGCCTGCTGGGCCACTGCCGAGGACGCCAGCGTGCCAATAAGGCCAATAAGACCAATGACAAATGCGCGCATGAAACCTCCAGTTCCCGTCGCCGGGAGAAAAAATAATACCATACTGCCTGATGAGGATCTGGTGCGGCGACTGGTTACGTGACCCGGTTACGGGGCGTCGTCACTTCTTCCAGTGTTCGAGAATTACACGCAACGTGTTCAGGTCGATGCCGAGCACCTGGCGGTCGCCCTCTTCAAGGGGAGCGTTTTTCTGGAGGAACTCGATATTTTCGACGGTGCGCTCCAGGCGCCCGCGCTCGCCTTCCCATTTCCCGCCCGCCACGGCTTCGCCCAGCTCGCGGAGATCCTTCACGGCCGCGTCGAATCGGTCGCGCTGTGGCTGGTTCAGTTTGTCGCGATGTACAAAATCTCCGAGATCCTTGTCGGCCCGTTGCACTCCGTCACGAACCTGTTCGCGTAAATCCTGCACCTCGCGGGCGTGAGCCGCGGGAACAAGCAAGGCAATCGCGGAAAGGGTCAGAAGAGGAAAATACCGCATGGTCACTCCAATCTGAGATCGCGTCCAACCGCATCCGGTCCAAATCACGCGGATCATTCCGACTAATTCAATCGTCCGATCAATTCCAATGTTACCTTACGGTTGTCGATTCGGGTGAAACGCAGATTGCGCAGGGTGCACTATACTCGTAGACTAATCCAATGGGCTCACCTACCGACGCCGTAGAGTGTCCCGGTTGTCATCACAGCAATGCACCGGGCGTATCGCGCTGTGCCTCCTGCGGCGAGTGGCTCGGCTCCGCCGACGCCACGATGACCCAGGCGCCGGTGAACATCGGATGGTCGAAAGCCACTCGCGCTGCGTCGCCTGTTTCGCGTTCAGGGTTATCGCTCGAACCCGGCAGCGTAATCGGCGGCCGTTACGAGATTCTGAAACTGCTCGGCGAAGGCGGAATGGGAGCGGTCTACAAGGCTCGCGACCAGGAAGTGGATCGTTTGATCGCGCTGAAAGTAATCCGGCCGGAATTGGCCGGCCATTCGAGCGTGCTCCAGCGGTTCAAGCAGGAGTTGATTCTCGCGCGAACCGTTACCCATCGTAACGTGATTCGCATTTACGACCTCGGCGTCTCCGAGGGATGCCGGTTCATCACGATGGAATTCATCGAGGGCCGGGACCTTTCGTCGGTACTCGAGGAACGCAAACTGGCGCCCGAGGAGGTTGTCAAGATTCTGCGGCAGGTTTGCGCCGCACTGGAAGCCGCGCACGCGGAGGGAGTGGTTCACCGCGATTTGAAGCCTCAAAACGTGATGCTGGAGGCCAGCGGACGCGTGGTGGTGATGGACTTCGGCCTGGCGCGCTCCATGGAAACGACCGGGTTGACGCAGGCCGGGGCGATCATGGGAACGCCCGCCTACATGTCGCCGGAACAGGCCAAAGGTATTCCGGCCGACGAGCGGTCCGACATTTTCTCGCTGGGCATTATCGCTTACCAGATGCTGACCGGCGTGGTTCCGTTCAAGGCGGACAGCGCGCTCGCCAGCATGCTGCTGCGAACGCAAGGTCCTCCCAAGCCGCCGATGCAGCTTGATCCGGCGATACCGCGGGCCTTGAACGATATTGTTCTGAAGACCGTGGCCACCGATCCGGCGAACCGTTATCAATCGGCGGCCGATCTCGGCAAGGATTTGCAGGATTGGGAGGACGGCACGCTGCATCAGCGCATCGTCACTCCGCCCATGAAGATGATGTCCGAGTCGACCGCGGGCAAATGGATCGGGATTGCGGTTGCCTGCGCGGTCGCGCTGCTGGCCGGAGCTTATGGCGTTTACCGGCTGATCGACCGACCCGTTGCACCGGTTGCCCCTATGACCGTGCTCATAGCAGATTTCAACAACCACACGGGAGATGCGGTTTTCACCGGCACGCTGGAGTCCACGCTCAAGCTGGCCTTGGAAGGGGCCGCTTTCATCAGCGCTTACGACCGGACCAGGGTACGCGAGCTGGGTTTGAAGGCCCTAACCGGCGCATTTGACGAACCGGCCGCTGAGGCGGTCGCCGCGAGTCAAGGATTGAACGTGGTCGTTTCCGGCTCGCTCGACCGGCATGGCTCCGACTATCAGCTTTCATTTCGAGCGGTTCAGACGGTGACCGGAAAGGTCCTCGCCAACGCCGAGGCGACGGCGCCGAACAAAGACCAGGTGCTCTTTGCCGTGACTAAAGTGGGCACCGCCATACGAAAGGCACTGGGCGACTCGACCTCGGAATCGGCCCAGCGTTTATCGATGGAGACACTTTCCTCCGCGAATCTGGAAGCGGTCCATGAATACGCAACGGGCCTGGACACCCTGTCGGCCGGCAAGTTCGCCGAGGCGCAAACGCATCTTTCGAAGGCGGTGGACTTAGATCCGGACTTCGGCATCGCGTACACGATAATGGCCAGCGCGGCTCGCAACCAGGGCCGGTTTCAGGATGCCGAACAGTACATCCGGGAAGCCATCAAACGCACCGGCCGCATGACCGAGCGCGAGCGTTATCGCACTCGCGCCTATCTGTATTTCCTGACCGGCGATTACCAAAAGTGCGCGGAGGAGTACGGCGCGCTTCTCGATCGCTACTCGGCGGATACAGGAGCGTATACGAACCTGGCCGTTTGCCTCGTCCACCTGCACAATATACCGAAGTCTCTGGAGGTGGCGCGGCGAGCGGTGGCCATTCTGCCCAAACGCGCCATTTACCACTCCAATCTTGCGATGGACCTGGTGGATAGTGGAGATTTCGGGGGAGCCGTGAAAGAGGCGGCCGACACGGTAAAGCTCGGCTATGTCAACGGCTACCTGGTGGAGGCTTTCGCGCGCCTCGGCCTGGAGCAGCCTGCCGCGGCCGCCGACGCTTACCATAATCTTGAAAAGACGATTCCTTCCGATGCCGCCACCGGTCTAGCCGACCTGGCCGTGTATCAGGGCCGCTATTCGGATGCAGTCAAGCTCCTCGAGAAAGGCGTGGAGACGGACCTGGGGGGCCGCAAGCCGGACAAGGACGCCGCAGCCACCAAGTATTGGATGTTGGCGCACGTCCAGCTTCTGCGGAAGCAAAATGCAGCGTCGCTCGCCGCGGCTAAACTTGCGCTCGACAACAATAAGGAATTTCAGACCAGGCTCGTCGCCGGCCAGGTCTACGCCGCTCTGGGAGAAGAGGCGAAAGCGCGGGATCTGGCTTCGGGCCTCGCCAATGAGTTGCAAATCGAGCCTCAAGCCTACGCCAAATTGATCGAAGGCGAGATCGCTCTGAAGAACGGAGACGGCCGCGGGGCTGTCAAGATTTTCACCGATGCCAACAATCTGATGGATACCTGGATGGGCCGGTTCGACCTGGGCCTGGCCTACCTCCAGATCGAACAGTTTCCCGATGCCGATTCGGAATTCGACCGGTGCCTCAAGCGCCGCGGCGAGGCGACCTCGCTATTCCTTGATCTGTCCACCTACGGCTACTTTCCGCCCGTTTATTACTACCAAGGACGCGCCCGGGAGGGCATGAAGACCGCCGGCTTCGCCGATTCCTATAAGAAGTACCTGGCCATTCGCGGCGAGGCGGGCGAGGACCCGCTGCTGCCCGACGTCAAGCGCCGGGCGGCCCAGTAGTACTGATACAATCGTTGGTGATAATTGCTCTTGACGCAGCTCGCGGGCGTCGGGCATACTGATTTACTAACCGAGTGCTTAGAACTGTGAGTAGCCCTCCGGAGGCCTAGCTACTTGCGTCTCCTGGTGGTTGCGCCCGCCGGTTGTCCGCCACGAGATTGCGATTGTTATAGATACGACATATCCTCGGGTCGGTTTGTGTGTGCCCGCAACGGAAATCGCCATGGCTTGTTCATGGAATTTTCACGATTGGTTGTTAGATTGCCGTTCGGTTGAGAATTGAAAGCGAGCGAAAACAAAGAATTATGAGACGAACGACTGTCAGCCTGGGCCTCTCTCTCACAGTGTTGACGTTGTTTGCCCCGGTCGCCTGGTCCAGCGACTCGCTGAATTTCTTCAACAACTGGTTCGTCACCGGCGATTACGCCGTCGCGGGCGTCGGCTTGAGGGGGACGGGCGCGGGCGGGAACGGCGGCTGGGCCACCGGCAAGATCAACATGTCGGGGCTGCCAAATGGGGCTGAACCGATCGCTGCGTTTCTGTACTGGTCCTCAGTAGAAACCTCTTCTACTCCGAGCGCCAGCATTGGTTATTTCAACACAAACAAGATTCAAGGCGCTGTCATGGGCAACCCGCAAAGTCCGAATCCGGCTTGCTCGAGCTCCGGCGGTGGCACCAGCGGGTATGGCCGCGTCTACCGCGCGGACGTGCTCCGGTACCTGCCCGTCGATTCCAATAACATCCCGCAGGCCGCCGGCAAGCAAACGGTGAAGCTGCCCGATTCGACTGGAACGGTCCTTTACACCAACGGCGCCAGTCTGATTGTGATTTACAAGGTCATCCAGCCTGGCCTTTCATTCATAGCGCCGCTACGGGCGGTGGTGATTTACAACGGCGCCTATACCATGAATAAGAATTCGGCAGGACTGACGCAGACCGTCGCCGGGTTCTATCAGGCCTCGACGGACGCCGACGCCACAATGACTGGCATCGTGGCGAACGGCCAGCCGGACTTTTCTTCGCCCCTTTCCGTAAACGGCAATACACTGGACACCGACCCGTTCGTTGGGGCGCAGGGGGTGCGCTGGGATAATCCCAGCTACAACTTCAATCTAGCTGCCAACGCCTCCTCTTTTTCAACTCTGGCGACTGCGGGGAACAACCAGACCTGCGTGACATGGGCTGCCATCGTCGCTAGCGTGGCCGTTCAGGACAGCGACGGCGACGGCCTCCTGGACCTCTGGGAAACCAAAGGACTGCACCGCAATACGCAAGTTTCTCCCGCCACGTTCGGAACCTGCTCGGAGTACCCGGCGGAGCCGTGCGTGAATCTGCCGGCAATGGGAGCAAATCCGAACAAACAGGACATTTTTGTCCAGATCGACTGGATGCACGGCACTGGTGATGGGACAGGAGGCACGGATGGCCACGGCACTCACGATCACATGCCCCAGCTTGCGGCGTTGAGTTCCGTGGCCGCCACCTTCGTCCTCCACGGGATTAGTCTGCATTTCGATGTCGGGGGCAACTATCAGGGAATTCAAGCCGCATGCGGGAACGCGCTGTGCCCGTTCATCGTTCCCGCAGCCTACGCTCAGGGTGGCACGGACATCCCCGAATCCACGCTTTTGTGCACCGATACGCCAACGCACGTTTGCGACTACCACGAACCGTATCCAGTGCTGAGTTTTGAATTCGGCTTCGCCTCGGTGCGAGACGGCAACAAGTCAGCGGGTATCAGCCAGCATTTCGCGCAAAACCGGAAAGACGCCTTCCATTACGCGCTGTTTGCTCACGCCCTGGCGGGCCCCTTCAACGCCGCTGGTCAGCCGGTCAACCCCTTCACGGGGGCGCCGACGACCACTCCCTTGAGTTATTCCGGCATCGCCCATAGGCCCGGCGGGGGCTTCATGGTGACGCTGGGACTGTGGCGATCCGACATTCCCGCCAACGATCAGGTCGGAAGCGTCCAGGTGCAGGAAGGCACGCTGATGCATGAATTGGGCCACAATCTGGGCTTGGGGCACGCGGGGCTGGCCACCAAACCCAATTGCATGCCAAATTATCCCAGCGTGATGAATTACCTGTACCAGGCTCGCGGGTTGACGGATTCGTCCGGCAACGAGCAGGTCGATTATTCCTACGGCTGGCTGCTGCCCCTGAGTGAGGACTTGCTATCCTCAAGCATCCCTATCGGTCTTCCGGGTGCTCAGCATTATCGAGTCAGATACTATGGGCCTTTGGCGGCGAATCAGCCGGCCACACAGGCTGCCCAGGTCCATTGCGATGGCACGCCGATCACCGGCGGGGTGCCCGAGGTCCGTCTGGAGGGCCCCACTGTCTCGACTCCCGACTGGAGCAACGGCACGGTCCCGCTGGGGCATCGTATTCCTCCGCTGGACGTGAATTATGACGGTACCCTGGGCCAAACCTTCTTCGACTCGCCCGACTGGTTCACTCTCAATCTTCAGCAGATTGGAACCGGGTACAGTTTCGGGGGATTATCGGTCGGGGCTTTTGCGACCGACGGCGGAGCATACGCAACCGACGGCGGGGCTCTTGCGACCGATGCCGGAGCCTTGGCCACCGACGGCGGAGCCTTTGCCACGGACGGCGGAGCTTTTGCTACTGACGGCGGGGCCTTCGCCACCGACGGCGGAGCTTTCGCGACCGACGGCGGGGCTTTTGCTACCGATGGCGGAGCTTTCGCCACTGACGCCGGCGAACTAGACGAGACTACGGTGATTCTGTCCAGCGTCGATCCACCGCCGCCCCCTACTGCCACCAACACGATCAGCTCGATCGTGGTCAACTGGTCACCCCCTGGCGTGGGAACCATCGCAAGCTATAACATTTACCGCTGTGCCGGCGCAGGGTGCACGCCGACCGCGCCCGCGTTCAAGAATGTCACGGGGGGGACCGCGACCCCCAGCTTCACCGACGTCGTCAACGATTTTGCCGACGCCGGCGCTACTTGCCCCGCGGCTTCCTCTTGCTACAACACGACCTATGTATATGCGGTGACATCGCTGGTCTCGGTCAACTCCACTGTCGTCGAAAGCCTCTTCTCGAAGACAGCCAGCAGCGAGGTGACGCACTTGTTCGTTCTTGGGGTAGTTCCCCCGCCCCCGACCGGGGCTGGTCCCGGGCCGAGTCAGACATATGTCTACGGCACCCCGATACCCGCTCCAACCTACACGGTTTACGGCGACGTCGCTAGCAATTTGACCAGCGGAGTGACGTGCGTCTATTCTCCCGCCAACCCGCGTAACGTGGGTGTTTATCAGATTCTCTGCAGCGGGCCGTCCCCGACTCTCACATCGGCCACCGACGGGGTCACGTATAACGCCGCGTATCTTTCCCACATTTCAGGCGTTCTAACCATCGTGCAGCGGCCGATCACGGTAACGGCGGTGGCGAGCACCAAGACCTATGACGGCACCACCAATGCGCAAACGGGGATCGTACCGGCCATCACAACCACCCTCACGCCCCTGCCCGCGTTGGTGAACGGGGACACCTCGGGCTTCCTGGAGACCTACGACAACAGGAACGTGGGCACCACCCACGTGATGATCCTATCGGGTGCGGTGAACGATCAAAACGGCGGACTGAACTATGCAGTGACGCTAGAGAGCGCCAACCCCGGCGTGTCGGTCATCAAAGCCTTGCCCATCACCGTCACGCCCGCCGCCAGCGTCAAGACCTACGACGGGACCACCAATGCGCAGACCGGGATCATCCCCACCATCGCGCCGAATCTGGGAGCCGGTGACACGGCAAGCTTCACGGAGACGTATTCCACCAGGAACGCCGGCGCCAGCCTGCTGATGACCACGGCCGGGACGGTCCTCGATGGCAACAGCGGAAACAACTACATCATCACCCTGGGCACGGCCAACGTCGGTACCATCAATAAACTGGCGATCACGGTCACGCCCGCCGCCAGCATCAAGACCTACGATGGAACCACCAGTCCGCAGCCCGGAGTGATCCCCACCATCGCGCCGCCCCTGGGAACCGGTGACACCGCAAGCTTCACGGAGGCGTATTCCAGCAAGAACGCGGGCGCAAGCCTGCCAATGACCACGGCCGGAACGGTTCTCGACGGCAACAACGGAAATAACTACACCATCACATTAGGCGGGGCCAGTGTAGGAACGATCAACAGGCTGGGGATCACGGTGACGCCGGCCGCCAGCAGCAAGACCTACGATGGAACCACCAGTCCTCAGCCGGGGGTGATCCCCACCATCGCGCCGCCCCTGGCTACCGGGGACAATCCCAGCTTCACCGAGGCATACTCCAGCAAGAACGCGGGCGCAAGCTTGTCAATGACTACGGCTGGAACGGTCCTCGACGGCAACAGTGGAAACAACTACGCCATCACTCTGGGCACGGCCAGCGTGGGAACGATCAACAAGCTGGGCATCACGGTGACGCCCGCCGCCAGCACTAAGACCTACGACGGCACCACTAATCCGCAGACAGGGATCATCCCGGCTATCGCCCCACCCCTGGCTACCGGGGACAATCCCAGCTTCACCGAGGCGTACTCTAGCAGGAACGTCGGCGCAAGCCTGCAAATGACCACGGCGGGAACGGTTCTCGACGGCAACAACGGAAACAACTACGCCATCACCCTGGGCACGGCCAACGTCGGTACGATCAATAAGCTGGCGATCACGGTGACGCCAGCCGCCAGCACCAAGACCTACGACGGAACCACCAATCCCCAGACGGGGATCATCCCCACCATCGCACCACCCCTGGGAACCGGTGACACCGCAAGCTTCACTGAGGCGTACTCCAGCGTGAGCGTGGGCAGCGGCCTGCTTATGACCACGGCTGGAACGGTCCTCGATGGCAACAGCGCGAATAACTACTCCATCACCTTGGCCACGGCGAATGTAGGAACCATCAGTCAGGCGACGGCATCGGTGACGCCGAACGCGAATGGCAAGATCTTCGGCGCGCTTGATCCGGCGCCTCTCACCACCGGGACGCTGTCCGGGTTCCTGGCCGCGGATGGTGTGACTGCAACGTACAGCCGTCTGGCGGGAGAAAACGCGGCGACATACACCATCTCGGCGACCCTGGCTCCCACGGGCGTGCTCGGCAACTACAACATCACCTACAACACGGCGCTCTTCACCATCTCGCCGGCGCCGCAGAGCATCACGTTCGGGCCCTTTCCGAATGTGCCGTTGACTACCCCCGATTTCTCAGTGAGTGCGAGTGCGAGTTCCGGACTCCCGGTTACGTTCTCGACGGCATCAACAACCTGCTCCGTGACGCCTAGCGGTACGGTCCACCTGATCTCGTCCGGAAGCTGTACCATCGCCGCTGATCAGTCAGGCGGCGGGAACTACCTGCCGGCGGCGGAAGTGAGCCAATCTTTGAATATCACGGACGCATTTGTCATATCCGACTTCACGACCTTGGTGCGGCAGGGCGTCGGCGGCGTTCCGACCGCGGCGCCCTCTATACTCACCATGACGACCGCTTCTGACAACGAGACCTCGGCCGCGTGGTATCCAACCGAGCAGACTGTCGGGAACGGTTTCACCACGCAATTCCAGTTCAGCATCCCGCAGTACGGTGGCGCGGACGGATTCGCGTTTGTGCTCCTGAGCGGCGGGGCTGGCACAAGCACTCTGGGGACCACCGGGATGGGCGGATACCTCGGGTATGAGGGTATCCCAAACAGCATCGCGATCGAGTTCGACACCTATCAGAACGGATGGGATCCGAATGCGAATCATATCGCCATCCAAAGCAACGGCACGTCGGCGAATAGCGCAGCCCACAACGATAACGACCAAACTAACCCGCCCCCCGCTCTCGTTGTCGTCACCGCCCTCGACCCTGCCGTGACGAATCTGTCGGGTGGCGCGACTTATACGGTGAAAATCACGTATGACGGAAGCTCAACACTCAATGTGTATCTGAATGGAACCCTGGTTGCCACGGCTTCGGTCACTCTGAATACCTTGCTGAACCTCGATGCGGGCGGAAAAGCCGTATTGGGGTTCACCGCCGCTACCGGATCTGAGAGCGAGACGACAACGATTCTCAGCTGGAGCTTCGCCTCGAACTAGCCACGGTCGCCCCAAGAGTAGCCAAAGCGAAGACGACCATCGAAGTATTTCTGTGCCTGTTGACATAGTTATGCTCCGCGATGGGCCGCGCCCGAGGTCGACCGCCATTCCTGGCCGTGCGGTCTGCTAAATTATTTGCTACCGGCGTATAAGTACGTCGTATCTGCACCAAATGATAAACCGGACCGTACTCTCTAATCTGTGCGAGGAACCTGATGAATCGGCGTGATTTCCTGGGCGGTGTTGCCGTGGCCGGGCTGTCCGGCTGCGGAATCAAGGTCAAGACCGCGTCCGCTCCCCCAGTCTTGGCTCCCCCGGCGCTACCGCCGTATGACGTACTCCCCAAGCTCATGCCGATCCGGGCGCACGTCGACAGGATCTTTCGGGTAACCGTGTGCCTCCGGCCGTTCCGCGCGGCCGGGCCCCGGCTCGAGGTAGAGCGTGTCGGCGACAAGATCGTGGTGCATAATTATGGGCACGGCGGCAGTGGCTGGTCGCTTTCATGGGGATCCAGCAGCATCGCGGTGGAGAAGGCGATGGCGGCCGGTGAGCGCGACGTCGCCGTCATCGGGTGCGGCGCCTTGGGGCTGACCTCGGCGATCCTGCTCCAGCGCGCGGGCGCGAAGGTCACGATATATGCGAAGGAGCGGCCCCCTGAAGTGCGGTCCGCTCGCGCGACTGGTTCCTGGACGCCCGATTCACGGATCGCCTTGACGAACGCCGTGTCGCCCGATTTTCCGGCGCTCTGGGAAAAGATGTGCCGCAATTCTTTTCACATGTATGAGAGCTACCTCGGCATGGCGGGGAATCCGGTTGAATGGATGGACCATTACGCTCTGTCGGATTCGAACCCGGCCGAAGCGCCAGCCAACCGGGAGCGAGCCGATGCGCTGAGCTTTGCGCGCTATCAGAGCCGCGTGCGGGATTTGACGCCGCGCTCGCAAGATCTGCCGCCGGGCAGCCATCCTTTTCCCACGCGATATGCCAGGCGAAATTCGAGTCTCACGTTCAATATCGCGGGCTACTCTAGGCAACTCGTGAACGACTTCTTAGTGGAAGGCGGCAAGATCGAACACGTCGAGTTTCATTCGCCCTCCGAACTGGCCCAGGTGGCTCAGAAGGTGATGATCAACGCGACCGGCTACGGAGCCAGAGCGCTATGGAGCGATGAGTCGATTGTTCCAGTGCGAGGTCAGATTGCCTGGTTGATTCCGCAGCCGGAAGTGAATTATGGAGTCCAATATAAGAACGTGAACATCCTCGCGCGCCGGGACGGGATCGTCGTGCAGGACGGTGGCATCGGCGAAATGGAAGGTTACAACGACGCCAATGAGCAGCCGGACCGGGCGGCGGCGGAATCCGCCGTCCGAGTGGTGGCGGAGTTGTACAGTCGAATGACCGGGCTGGGCCAGCGCTAGGGAACCCTGTCAAAACGCTGCCTGATTTCGCCGGTTGCCCCTGCCATGCCCTGCGTCTAAAGTGAAAGTTGAAAAGCGAGGTTCTACCGATGAAATTTCGCAGCTTGCTCCACCGGCGTTCCGCGGTTTATTTCTGGCCGGCCGTTGCCCTCTCCGCCATCGGCTTACCTTTCCTGGCCGCTCAGGTTCGCGATGTTCTCGTCAATCCCAACTTCACCGGCACCATTTACATCGTGAAGGAGAACTCGACGGGAACCTTCGCCCATTTCCGTTTTGAGCCAGGCGCGCACACCAAGTGGCATTTTCACGAAATGGGCCAGGTCATCCTGTGCGAAGAGGGCGTGTGCCGCACGCAGCTTAAGGGCGGACCTGTCATCGAGCTGCACACGGGTGAAACGACGTATGTCCCGCCGGGCGTGCCTCACTGGCAGGGCGCGGCGCCGAAGGAGGGCGGTACCCAGTTCAACGTCCAACGCGGCACAACTAACTGGCTGGGGGATGTGACCGAGGCGGAATACAACACGGCCCCGGGTTCGAGGAAGTAACGCTCCAGAACGGGCGCGCGCTACTGTAGTGCGTCACACAGATCGCGCATTATTTCGCCGGCGCTGTGGGGCAGGATGGCATCCTGCGGCCGGTTGGTAACCGGCCCTTTTCGCGTCGCAGAAGGAGTGCGACGGTTGACAACCGTCGCGCAGCTTGCCAAGCTGCCCCACAAATACCGCGCCCATATTGCTCAGGATTTTCGACGCACTACACTAGCAACGCGATTGGCCGGCCGGGATTCGGTGTATACTGTGTCCGACCGGAAAGTTAAACTGGAATTCGTGTTTAAGTGTTAGCAGAGGGACCCGATGCTGAAGATTAAGATAACGGGCCTTGCGGCCCTCGCTATGTTTGCAGCCGGCAGCTTGCTCCAGGCGCAGACGCAGGCCAAAGTGCCGGATCATCCTACATTCGCCAAGGATGTAGCTCCCATTCTCCAGAGAGCCTGCCAGAATTGTCATCGCCCGGGCAACATCGCTCCGATGTCGCTGCTGACTTATAAGGACGCGCGGCCCTGGGCCCGTTCGATCAAGCAGCAGGTGGCGCAGCGGAACATGCCCCCATGGTTCATGGACCGGAATATCGGGATCCGGAGTTTCAAGGACGACGTGTCGCTGACGGATGCTCAGATTGCGACGATTACCGCCTGGGTGGACGCTGGCGCGCCGGAAGGCAACGCCTCCGATCTGCCTCCCGCGCGTCAATTCGAGGATCTCGACCAGTGGCACATCGGCAAACCGGACCTGATTGTGTCGATGCCGGTCGAATACATGGTCAAGCCCGCCTCGTCCGACTGGTGGGGGAATTTCGTCGCCGATTCGGGTCTGACGGAAGACCGTTATATCCGCGCCGTCGAGACCAAGCCCTCGTCCAGCGCGGGGAGACGAGTGGTGCATCATGCGGTCACCAGCATCTTCTATGAAGACGGCTCCTCCGGGGCCGGGACGCTCAATGAGTACGCGGTTGGAAAATATGGCGATATCTATCCGGAAGGATCCGGCAAATTGATCAAGGCTGGGGCCAAAATCCGATTCAATATGCACTACCACGCAGTCGGCGAGGTGATCCGCGACCGCTCGGGCGTTGCGTTCGTATTTTATCCCAGGGGATACGTTCCCAAGCATGTGATACAAACGGTGCTTTCGCCGAATAACGACGATCTCGATATTCCAGCGGGCGCGGACAACGTGCGGTCCGACGCCTATTACAAGTTGGATCGGCCGGCGCGGCTGACCGGTTATCAACCCCATATGCACAATCGGGGAAAGGCGCAATGCCTGGAAGCCATTTACCCCAATATGACGGTGGAGCAACTGAATTGCGTGAACCGGTACAACTTCGGGTGGCAGATCGCGTACAGCTACGCGGATGATGTTACTCCTTTGCTTCCGGCCGGCACCATTCTTCATACCACTACGTGGCACGACAATTCGGCGGCGAATCCGTTCAATCCGGATCCGCGAAACTGGGTGGGATTCGGAAATCGAACCACCGACGACATGGCGCGCGCGTGGCTGAATTTTTACTATTTGACCGACGAGGAGTTTCAGGCGGAGACCGCGGCCAGAAGGGCGAAGGCTGCCGGCCTCAGGAGCCAGGCTAGCGGCGCGCGGTGATGTATTAGTCCCATGAAGGTTCCGTTCAAACGGACATTGCTGGCCGGTTCGATCATCCTGCTTGCGGGCTCGGCAGCGCCGTCGATTGCGCAAACCCGATATGCGTCGGGTCAGAACGTGGTCCCGGTTTACGAGGGATGGGAGCGAAACGCGGATGGCTCCTTCAGCATGGTGTTCGGGTACATGAACCGGAATTACGAAGAGCAAGTGGACGTTCCGGTAGGGCCCAGCAACAAGTTCGAGCCCGGTCCTCCGGATCAGGGTCAGCCGGAGCATTTTTACAGGCGGCGGCAGCAATTCGTATTTAAGGTGAAAGTGCCCAAGGACTGGGGCGCGAAGGATCTTGTCTGGACGCTTACTTCCGCTGGTCACACCGAAAAAGCGTACGGCACGCTACAGCCGTTCCGCGAGCTTGGGAACTTGGTCTACCAGGAGAATCGGGGCGGCCCGGGGGACTTGAGCTATCCCGAGGAACCTAACCAGGCTCCGACGATTGAAATGGTGGGTTCGGCGACCAGAGCAATTAAGGTTCAGGATTCGCTAGTGTTGACGGTTGAGGTGACGGATGACGGGCACCCGAGGCCGCGTGTTCGCAGGGCCGCGGCGGCGCCTGGAGCGGGCGCCACTATTCGCGATTCCGATGGCGCGGTGGTCGCCACTGCTCCGGCGCGAAATGGTCCACAAAGGGAGAACCCGCTTACGCAGGCGGTTGTGAAACTGGACCCCGGAGTGACTTTGGGAGTCACCTGGATCGTCTACCGCGCGGGTCCGGGTGAGGTTACCTTTGATCCGATGCGAATCAAAGTGGTGGATGGAAAGGCGACCACCAAGGTCAGGTTCAGTAAGCCGGGCATGTACAGATTGCGCGCCTATGCGGACGATGGGGTTCTGGTTACGCCTCTGGATGTTATGGTAACGGTCGAGGAATCGAACCGATAAACAACGTCGTCGTGTTCGCTCCGCGATAGAACATGTCCTCTGTGGGGCAGGCTGGCAGCCTGCGGCGGGTTGTGAACCCGCCCGTTTCAAATAACGTGAGCGCCGGTAAACAACCGGCGCGCAGCTTAACAAGTACCCCACAAGGCACTCACGAAATCGCCGGGACAGCTTACTAGCGCGTGACGGTGACTATCATGTCCGCGAAGGTAAACAACGATCCATCGCAGGCGACCGCACGCAACGTATAGGTGCCCGGCTCCTGGAACGTGGCCTGCGTCACCCACTTGCCGTCCGGAGGCGGTTCGGGAATAACGTAAGGCGGCGACCATGCCGAGTTCGCCCACGCGCGCGAGTCCATCCACGCTTTCATCAGTTCGGGATTGAACGCGACGGTGGAGGCTTTCCCCCGGTACACGATCCAGGTCACCCACAACCCAGGTCCATCGGCGACGACAACCGACGAGGGAGGCGCATTCCCACGCGCCGCCGCGCGTGCCGTGCGCGGAGAAGGCGGCGCTTGGTCGCTCTGATTTACAGGCTGCCCGGCGTGACGCGGCTGCGGTTTGCCGTCGCGTCTGGGGGGCAGGTTATCGGGATCGCCGGCGAGCGCCACCAGCGTCAAGGCTTCTCCCACCCTGATCGTCTTTCGCGCCTCTCCCTGGATCTCGAGTTCAGGCGGGATGTTGTATCGAAGCTCGTCGCGAAGGCTTCCGCCATCGCCTCCGATCTCGGTCGAGATTACCTGTTTGTCGATCTGATAATCGGTCTTGAGCGACGCATAGGCTTTCCTGCTTCTGCCGTTACTCGTGAGGGTCCACGTCAGCTCTTTTTCGCCGAAGTCCTTCGGCACTCGGATCGTGAATAGAAACGGGTTCCGGCGCGGATAGAAGTGCGTCGGCTGGCCCTGATCCGGCCCTCCCGGTTCGATTTTGTTGTCCGGACCGATGGGGATGTCGAGCTGTTCTTCCCAGTTCGGATTCATATAGCCGAAGTACAAAGTGAAGGAGCCATCCTCGTTCGGCATCCATCCTTCGTAGGCCGGTTCCAGGCTCTGCCCTTTCGAGTACGTGAATCTCATCTGGGCGGCGGCTGTTTCGAGCAACACAGGTTGCAGTAAGACGAAGCCGCCCAGCCAGGCGAGCGCGATCCGCCCCGCTCGCGACGCTAGAATCCCGGTGATTCGAATTATCGTGCCCTTCAGTTTCATTGCCCGGCTTCACTGTCCGGCAGGGCCGGTCGGCCTCGGCGCCGGCGCCACCGGCGGCGCCCAACACAGCGGACAGCCGATGTCATAGTCATTCCGGCTCTTCATCTTCGCGCGCCGCTTGGCCATTTCAGCCTGGAACTGTTCGTCGGTGAGCGCGACGGAATATCCCAGGTCGATGAACATGTTCGCGATGGAGCGGCGGCCGCCGCCCGCCCAGTTTCGAGGGTCGGCGGGGTTCTTGTTCGCGGACGTCGTGTCCAGAAATCCGACCAGATGAACGATCGCTCCTTTCGGCAGCAGCGGCGCGGCGTCGTCCTCGAACTCGTATTGATGCACCCAATTGTGGTCATAGCCGACGCAACTCAGCGTCTGAACGTTGATCCCCCAGATCGATTCCAGGCACATGCGCACGCCCGGCGCGTGCAGGTGGGGCTCGAACGCGATGATCTTGGTGTTTTCCGTCAGCGTCACGTAGGCGTGAAGCTCCTGCTTCGCCTGATTCGGCTTCACGTCAAGGTCGATCCCGTTGCCCAGGATAAAATTGGCTTTCCTGTAAATGGGTTGGTAGCCCTCGGGGAAAAACTTGAAGCCGAATTCAAGATGCGATTTCGTTACCCGGCCATTCGGGTGAACGTGGCCCGCGCTCAGCGCCAGGACCGAACCCGCGGCCAGCAGCCTGCCCGCTTCGGGCGGAAAGAGATCCGCGTTGCGCCCGACCTCGTGAATAGGCCAGCTGGTCCCCCCTCCCCCGGCGCCCGGCGCGGTGCTGGTATAAGTCATGTGGTGAAACACGAAACGTCCACCCACGGTTTTGGTGGGGACGTCTTTCGGGACGTCGTTGACCTCTCTGACCTCCAGCGATTGCACGTATCTGTCTTTAGTGAGGCCGGTTGGAATCAGTCCAAAATTCCCCCACTGGTCGGGTCCGCTGGCAGGGACGGTGACCTCTGCGGACTTGACGATCAAGTCCGGCTCGCCGATGGTCCATCTGCCCGAATCGTCGAACTTGAGTGCCGGCGGCATGTCGGCCGGATTGCCGAGCGGCGCTCCGTTGTTCACCCACTTCACCACCGTCGCGATCTCGCGTTCACTCAATGACGGATCTGCCTTGATCCTCTGAATGCCGATGTCTTTCTCCACAAACCACGGCGGCATGACTCCGGCGTGAGGGCCGATACTTATGCGCTCCTTTATCGAGCGGGCCCACGGCCTGACCTCCTGGTAGGTAACCAGCGACATCGGCCCGATGCTGTTCGGATGATGACACCCCTGGCAGGCGCGCTGTAGGATCGGCGCAACATCTTTCGTGAAAGTGATGTCAGTCGGGACAGACTGCCCTCGCGAGGGGAGCGATGCAAAGAGACCGACAAGGACGGCGACAGGCCACGTTAGCCGTCGCGCAGTTACTCGGGAGCCGAAGCGACCTCTGACCTTCATCGCACACCTCCTGCGGGTTTTAGGCTGTTTTCTTCCTAGTACATTCTACCTCCGAGCCTCCCCCGCTCGGCTTCGCTTCGAGCCCCACCCGGCCCGGGCGAGGCGGGCTGGGCTAAGCTGAATTTTGGTGTCGGACACGTTCTCACCAACGCAGCGAAGCGAGATCATGAGCCGCGTGCGTTCGAAGAACACGCAGCCCGAGCTTGCGGTTCGCAAGGTGGTCCATGGAATGGGGTACCGGTACGGGCTTCACTCGACGAGGCTGGCGGGCCAGCCGGACCTTGTGCTCACCCGCCGCAAGAAGGTAATCTTTGTCCACGGGTGTTTTTGGCACGGCCACACGTGTCCCGCCGCGACGCTGCCAAAGTCCAATCGCGGCTACTGGGAGATGAAGCAAAGCCGCAACGCGGCCAGGGACGGACGGAATGTCAGGAGCCTGCGCAGGTCGGGGTGGAAAGTTCTTATAATTTGGGAGTGCGAGATCAAGGATGAAAAGAGGCTACGGCGCAGATTGAAGCGGTTCTTGGCCGATGAGTAGTCATGGATCAACAGAAGCCCAAGTGGTATGAATTCTTTGCTGGCGGGGGAATGGCCCGTCTAGGGTTGGGCGAAGAGTGGGAGTGCACTTTCGCCAATGAATGGTGTCCGAAGAAAGTTGCCGCGTACCGTGCTTATTTTGGGCAGACGGACGAACTCAGGGAATATGACGTCGCGAAACTGCATACGCGAGACTTGCCTGGGAAAGCAGACCTCATTTGGGCGTCGTTTCCGTGCCAGGATCTTTCGCTGGCTGGGTCAGGCGCTGGCTTGAAGGGAGCGCGCAGTGGAACCTTCAAACCTTTTTGGACGTTGATGCACAAATTGGTGGAGGAAGGCCGCGCGCCGAGGGTCGTCGCGCTTGAGAATGTCGTAGGGGCTGTCACGTCGCACAGTGGAAAAGACTTTGAAGCTATTCTTCGTCGGCTGATCGACAGCGGTTATCGCGCTGGGGCAATGGTGATCGACGCGGTCCGATTCGTGCCGCAGTCGCGTCCTCGGTTGTTCATTGTGGCGATTCGGGAGGATGCATCCATTCCATCCGGACTGGCATCGAAGTGGCCGGACCCTGCATGGCATCCGCACTCACTCATGAGGGCTTACGCAGCCATGCCGGGAGAGATCCAAGAGCACTGGATCTGGTGGAGGCTTCCCGAGCCGAGCGTTCAGATCAGGACAATTTCAGAACTGATCGAAGAAAATCCGGTGGGTGTTAAATGGCACACTGAGGCGCAGACAAGGAAACTGATTGGAATGATGTCCGATCTGAACAAGGAGAAGCTGCGAGACGCCCGGGCCTCGGGGGAGCTGAGGATTGGAACCGTATACAAGCGCACCAGGCCCGACAAGAACGGACAAAGGGCCCAACGAGCGGAGGTCAGGTTCGACGAAATCTCAGGGTGCTTGCGGACGCCGGTCGGCGGGTCCAGTCGGCAAATCGTGCTGGTAGTGCAGGGAAATAGCGTTCGGTCAAGGCTGCTTTCTCCGAGGGAAGCCGCTCGGCTAATGGGCGTGCCAGAGGACTACCCGACTCCCATAAACTACAACGAAGCCTACCACCTGTTCGGCGATGGTCTGGTCGTACCCGTGGTCGCCTGGCTGGGGAGGCATTTGCTATACGAGTTGGCGCGGTCGAAGAACGCGAGCCGCATTGGTGCGCAGGTGGCATAAATTAGTGCCGGACAAATCAAACGACGGACCGCCCAGCCAGCTCGACTTCGAGAAGGCCTTGATGTTTTTCCACGCGTATATGTATGGGCCACTTCAGGGGAAATTGCGGCTATATGGCGCTCGTAACGTTCGGTTCACGGTTGCCATGCCCTCCGATTGGGAGGTGTTCGCCTCCATGTTGGTGCGAGATCTCGGGCTGAAGCAATCAGCGGGCGTTGACCTATCCCACCACGAAGTCAAATCCGCGGTCGATGAAGGCGACTACGAATACCAATATCACAAGAGATCCGGAAAGCAGAAGATCGCTCACGACATGAAGGTAGGGCACCTGTTCTTTGAACATGCAGACAACCTGCGAATGGTGAACCTCCGCTACGCGCATGGTAGTCAGTTGAACGAGTTTTTTCATGCGTGGGATCAGGAGCTTTCCCTTCCATACAAGGGACAACGATTTCGAAGGGTCATCCCATTTGCGTGGGTTAAGAAAAACGGCATACTCCTAATGACAATCACAAACGGTGAGGTCACCTTCCCAGAGCCCGCCCCATCGGATCTCCAATCAACCAACCCTTAGCGCGCTACCTCGCTCCTGGCTGGCGACCGTTGCCTTAGACCCATCGCCGTGATAGTGTACGGCCCATGAGGTTCTTCGCGTTTCTGTTTCCGCTGGTCGCGCTGGCGGCCGCTCCCGGAGAAGCCGTTTACGAGAAGCGCTGCTCGAGTTGTCACGAACAAATCAATGACCGCATTCCGCATCGCGATGCGCTGCGGATGATGCCTTCCGCGCGAATTCTCCGGGCGCTCGATTCGGGGGCGATGATGGCCGTCGCATTCACCATGAACCGGGAAGACCGGATGGCCGTGGCTTCCTGGCTGGGCACCAGCGCGCCTGTGAGTGGGCCGCCCGCTTCGGCGTTCTGCGCCGATCGCAGTGTGAAGCTGGCCGCCACCCCAGCGGCCTCATGGAACGGCTGGAGCCCGGATGGAAGCAACGCGCGATTTCAGGCGGGTGATGCGGCCCGATTGAGTATCGATCAGGTGCGCGCGCTCAAGCTGAAGTGGGCTTTCGGTTTCGATGGCGACGTGACCGCGTTCGCGGCGCCCACGGTTATCGATGGCCAGGTGTTCGTCGGAAGCGCCGCCGGAATAATCCACGCGATGCGCGCCGGAACGGGCTGTCTGCAATGGGTTTTTCAGGCCAATGGACCGGTGCGGTCCTCCATTCTCGCAGTGCCTTTCGGCAGCCGGCACGCTCTCCTTTTCGGCGATATGACCGGCTGGTTCTACGCGCTTGAGGCGGAAACCGGCAAATTGTTATGGAAGGTCCAGGTGGAAACCCACGATTCCACGCGGCTCTCCGGCGGGCCCGCCGTCTATGGAGGGACCGTCTACGTGCCGGTGGCGTCCTGGGAGGAAACCCGCTCCGGCGATCCGGATTACGCGTGCTGCACCTTCCGCGGCAGCGTGGTCGCGCTCCGGATCGGCGACGGCAAGCAGTTGTGGAAGACTTACATGACCGGCGTTCCCGTGGAGAACGGCAAGAGTCCGCGCGGGACGCCCAATTTCGGGCCTTCCGGCGTGGGCGTCTGGTCCCGCCCCACTGTGGACGCAAAGCGCAATCTTCTCTATGTGGCCACTGGAGACAACTATTCAACTCCTGCGACCGACTTGAGCGACGCCGTGATCGCGCTCGATATCGCAACCGGAGCCGTCGTATGGTCCCGCCAGGTAACCGCCGAGGATGTTTTCAGCGGGGCATGCGGCCGCGGCTCGTGCGGACCGGATTTCGATTTCGGCTCCTCGCCGATTCTGACTCAGTCGGCCGAAGGCCGCGAACTGCTGCTGGCGGGCCAGAAGTCGGGAATCGTGTGGGCGCTGGATCCCGCGAAAAAAGGCGAGATTGTGTGGCAGGCGCGCGTGGGCAAAGGCGGCACCAACGGCGGTGTGCAGTGGGGCATGGCTACCGACGGACAGCGCGTCTTCGCGTCCGTGTCGGACGTCAAGCGGGTGCGGCAAACCAATCCGACCGATCCACGCCGCTCGAGTTTCGATCCAAACGTAGGGGGCGGCCTCACCGCGCTGCGGGTTGCCGACGGAAAAGAGGAGTGGCACGTGGCAGCCACGCCCTGTCCCGAGGGTGCGCCCTCCGGCTGTAGCCCCTCCCAGCCGGGCGCGGTAACGGAGATTCCAGGTGTGGTGTTTGCCACCTCCACCGATGGGCACATTCGGGCGCACTCCGCCGAAAATGGCAAGCTGCTGTGGGAATTCGACACGATGCGCGATTTCGATACCGCGAACGGCGTGAAGGGTCGCGGAGGTTCCATCGACGGCCCCGGAGCCGTGGTGGTGAACGGTATGCTGTTCATCAGCTCCGGATATCCGCGTAATGGAGGCGTTCCCGGAAACGTGTTGCTGGCGTTTGGGCCCGAGTAACGGCAAGCCGGCGGGATAGGCGATGGATTCCGAACGAGCGAAACAAGTCGATCGAGTGTTGCAGTTGGCGCTGGAGCGTCCGCCTGGCGAGCGCGCGGAGTTCCTGCGTCACGCGTGCGCGGGAGATGACGCGCTGGAACGGGAAGTCGGGTCGCGGTTGAGGTCGCAGCGGGAGAGCCCCGCGATGGATGCGGCTGCGCCGAAAACGGCCCTCGGCCAGGAGGATGTCACACAGACCATCTATTCGTTGATCGACCGCACGGTTTCCCACTACCGGATCATCGAGAAGCTGGGCAGCGGCGGAATGGGAGTGGTCTACAAGGCCGAGGACTCGCGTTTAGGCCGGTTCGTGGCGCTCAAGTTTCTATCCGAAGAGTTTGCGCACGATTCGGCATGGATGTCCCGCTTCCAACGCGAGGCACGCATTCTGGCATCTCTCAATCACCCTGGGATCGCGGCGATCTATGGTCTGGAGGCATCGGATGGCCTGAGCGCGATCGCCATGGAGTTGGTGGAAGGACCGACGCTGGCCGAGCGCATGGCGCGAGGGCGCATTCCGGTTGTGGGGACACTCGCCATCGCCGGGCAGATCGTCGAGGCCGTGGAATACGCGCACGAACAAGGGATCGTTCATCGCGATCTTAAGCCCGCCAACGTCAAGCTTCGGCCTGACGGCGCTATCAAGGTGCTCGACTTTGGTTTGGCTAAGGCCGCGGATGCCAAGGAAATACCGGCAGCCACGGCAACTCACACCGGTGTCGTCATGGGAACGCCGGCGTATATGGCACCGGAGCAGGCTGCCGGTTTGCCGGTGGATCGACGCGCGGACATCTGGGCCTTTGGCGTGGTGTTGTTCGAGATGTTGGCGGGCTGCCGGGTTTACGCACGGAGGACCGCGCTCGAAACCCTGGCCGCGGTCGCCAGAGACGAGCCTCCGTGGGACCAGTTGCCTGCGGAGACGCCCCCTCCCATCGTCCATCTGCTACGCCGCTGCCTCGACAAAGATCCCCAGCGCCGGCTGCGCGATATCGGTGAAGCTCGCATCGCGATAGAGGAAGCCCAGACGGCGCCTTCGGTAGCAGCAAGTCCGGTGCGAACCTCGAGAACGCGAACATCAAGAATCGGCGTCCTTGCGGCGCTGGTCTTGCTGGTCGTGTTGCTCGCCGGCGGCATGTTTCTGTTGTGGTTTCGGCGTCCCGCCCCGGACGCGCCGCGACAGGTTGTTCAGTTCGATGTTGTTCCGCCGCCGGGAACCATTTTTACGCCGTCCGTTGGGCGTCAACCTTTCGCCATCTCACCCGATGGCAAGCGGCTGGCTTTCAGTGCGACCGGCGCAAACGGCACCAATATCTGGATCCGCGATCTCGCTTCGCTCGAGATGCGGCCTGTGCCGGGCACCGAAGGCGCGTGGTCGATATTCTGGGCGCCGGACAGTCACTCCATTTTTTTCTCGGTGAAGCAAACCCTTAAACAGGCGAATCTGGAGACGAGTTCCACGCGCACGGTAGCCGAGCTCCCTTCGATCCCGCAGCTCGGTACGTGGCGCGCGAATGGCGACTTACTGCTCTTCTTGTCGCCGGGCGAGCACTATGAGCTTCGCCTGGAGGACGGCAACCTTCGGAAAGGGCCGATCTTCGAGGGGATGCGTTGGCCGCAATTCCTCCCCGGCTCCGACCGTCTGGTTTATGCAGTCTATGATAAGGCGCTGCAACACAGCCTCGCCATGGCCACGGATTATGTCAACCCTAAGCCAGTGTCTCTGATGCAGACAGATTCGCGGGTTCTGTACGCGCCGCCCCTGCGCTCCGGAGGGCCCGGAGACCTGTTGTTTATCCGTGGCGCGAGCCTCCTTGCTCAACCCTTCGACGCAGATCGCCTCAGCTTGGCTGGCAAGCCGTTTCCGATCGCTCAGGATGTCATTTACTACGGCCCGAATCTCTCGGCCAACTTCTCGGTATCCGAGAATGGCGTCCTCGTGTATCAGGCAGGTTTTCCGAATACGCACCTGAAATGGTACGACCGGAGCGGCAATGAAGTGGGCGAGGTCGGCCGGCCGGCGCAACACTGGGGTAATGTCCGAATTTCCCGTGACGGGCGGCGCGTGGCGGCAGCGGTTTGGAACCCGGAGAATGGCGCGCCCGGCATCTGGATCTTCGATGCCGACGGGAGAGAAAGCCGGCGGCTCACGTTCCCTCCGGAAGTTCATCGCAGGCCGGTGTGGTCACCCGATGGAACGCGCCTCGCGCTGGGAAGATCTCAGGTCGTCGGTGGACCACGACTCGCAACTCTGGACTTGACCGGCAACGGCGCGCCGGAGGAGTTCGAGGGCCATGCCAACGCCGTGCCCACCGACTGGTCCGGCGACGGCCGATTCATCGCGTTCGACGATGGCATCGGCGAGGAACAACGGGTGGCGTGGATTGCGACGTAGCCAGCCACAAAATCATGCCGTTTTTGAAAGACAATTTTCCGCAATGGGGTACAGCGTTCTCGCCGGATGGCAAGCGGATCGCGTTTGTTTCCCTCCAATCGGGGCGGCCGGAAGTCTATCTCCAGGCATTCGAAGCCACGCCATCGCCGCACGTGGTTGGCGAAAGGCGGCAGGTTTCAAGAGATGGCGCGTGGCTGGTTCGCTGGCGTGGCGATGGCCGCGAGCTCTTTTACCTGGGCTTGGACAATACGCTGCATGCGGTCGCGATCCAAGGGCCGCTCCAATTTGGCGAACCTAAGCCTCTGTTCCGCATCGCGGGTGCCCCACAATACGGAACCACCAGGGACTTTCAGTTCGATGTTTCGCCGGATGGCCAACGGTTCATCATGCCGACCACCGGTTCCGTGCCGCCGCCTCCTTTCACAGTGATCGAGAACTGGCAGGACAAATTCCAGGGACAAACTCCATTGACAGGCCAGGGAAAGAGTCGATAATCTTACGCCGCGACCATCGGTTCTGAGCCGCGACTAGAAGGAGCGGCACGCTCAACTTCCCCCAGAGGTTCAACTTCCCACTAACGCTCAACTCCTTATCTGAACCGCGACCGTCAGGGAGTGGTACTCTCAACCTTCCACCGACGCTCAACTCAGCCAATTCAAGAACTCCAACCACCGCAATAACTCACTTTTTTTCACCTCTATCTCCTCTCGATTCCTCCACTTCCCACTTCGGTCCACACCCCTTCGCAAGATTCCTGGATTATCTTGGGACCGAAGAGATCGGTGCTCGATCGACAGAGAGCCGGTTCCACTGAGCAAGGCGTCCTAGGCAACGTCGTTGTAAGGTGTTTGTGTTGTCGATGGCCGTCGGTCTCGAAAATACCGATCCCCCGTCGTGGCGGGCGAAAAACACGAACCTGCTGTTCCGGGTCGGGACGGGGTGAAGCCGGCTTCAGTTCAGTTTTATGCGATTTTGTTTTCCGAGCCGTGACCTTACGAGCCGCGACCAAAGGGAGCGGTTTTAAAAAAAAGCGGTTCTAAAAAGAGAGCGGTCTTAAAAAGGGAGCGGTCTTAAGAAAGAGAGCGGTTAGAAATCTCGACGATGTGGGGCAGGCGATCTTGTCGCCTGCCGGCGTGCCACAGCCGCCCTTCGCGGTCAGCGCGTACAGCCAGAAAAGCCGTAGTGTGTCTTTGCGCGAATCCGCTCGTTTCGCCCCCCGGTTCACTCACCTATGATCTTGATCAGCGCCCGCTTCCGCCGCCGGCCGTCGAATTCGCCGTAGAAAATCTGCTCCCACGGCCCGAAATCGAGCTTCCCCTTGGTGATCGCCACCACCACCTCGCGGCCCATCACCTGCCGCTTCATATGGGCGTCGGCATTGTCCTCTCCGGTCCGGTTGTGCAGGTATTGCGACACCGGCTCGTGCGGAGCGAGCCGCTCCAGCCACTTTTCGTAATCCTGGTGCAGCCCGCTCTCATCGTCATTGATGAACACCGAAGCGGTGATGTGCATCGCGTTCACCAGCACCAATCCCTCCTGGACGCCGCTTTCAGCGAGGCACTGTTCCACCTGGCCGGTGATGTTGATGAATCCGCGTCGGCTGGGGACCTCGAACCACAGCTCTTTGCGATAGCTCTTCATCCTGGTATGGTGCCACGGCTTGGTCACGGCTCGGAAACGGTCGCGGCTCGTTAAGGGGGTTCCCTACGGCCGTCACAGGTTTGTTACTATAAACCCTAATACTGATGCGAACCGCCGGATACCTCTTTAGTCCGGCCGGGATGTTAGTGGCCGCCGGTGCGCTCCTACTCGCCGGCTGTGCGACTACCGTCCGGCCCCAGCAGTTCCGCACGTTCCTGCTGCCTCCCGCGATTGCCGCAGCCGCGGTCGACGAGCCGGTTCCCGATCCACCGCGCCTTAGCAATGAGACCGTCGCCGGTCTCTACGCCAGCGCGGTTCCGTTCCTCACCGGGGCGGTTCCCGATGTCCCCCGTCCCAGCGACGCCGATTTTCTCCTCAAAAAAGCCGATGACAGCTTCCTGGCTGGGAAGTTCGCGTTCCAGGCCGGTAAAGCCGACGACGCGCGCCGTCAGTTCAACCTGGCCGTCGAGGCGCTGCTCTCCGCTCCCGATAATCTTCCCGACCGGCCTCGCCTGGAACGGCGACTCGAGGAGTTGATCGACGCGATTTACCGCCTGGACGTCGATAAGCAGGCCGAGGGGGATGCAGACGATCAGGTGGGCTTCGACAAGTCGCCTCGCGACAGCGTTCTGGATATGACTTTTCCAGTCGATCCGGCGCTTCGGAACAAAGTAAAAGAGCAGATCCAGGCCACCGCTTCGCAGCTTCCTCTGGAGGAAAACGACGCGGTATTGGGTGCGATTAACTTCTTTTCCACTGAGCGCGGCAAAAAGATCGTCGCCGCCGGTATTCGCCGTTCCGGCCGCTACAAGCCCATGATCGAGCGGATTCTGGCCGAAGAAGGCCTCCCGCAGGAGCTGATTTTCATCGCCCAGGCCGAATCCGGCTTTCTGCCGCGCGCCCTGTCGAATAAAGCGTGCGTGGGATTGTGGCAGTTCGCCAAATTCCGGGGCAAGGAATACGGCCTGCAACAGACCGCCACTACCGACGACCGCATGGACCCTGAAAAAGCCACCCGCGCGGCGGCCCGCCATCTTCACGACCTCTATACTCATTTGGGCGACTGGTACCTGGCAATGGCGGCTTACGATTGCGGCCCCGGCTGCGTGGATCACGCGGTGATGCGGACCGGATATGCGGATTTCTGGTCGCTGCGGCGGCTCAATGTGCTGCCGAAAGAGACCAGCAACTACGTCCCGGTGATCCTGGCGATGACCATCATGGCCAAGAATGCCAAGGATTACGGTCTGGATCACCTGGAGCTGGAACCGGCGCTCGAATTCGATACGGTGGAACTCCAGACGGCTACGCATATCGCGCTGGTGGCGGACGCAGTGGATCGCCCGTTGAGCGAGCTGCGCGAGCTGAACCCGGCGCTGCTGCGATCGGTGGCCCCGGCGGGTTATGCGATGCACGTGCCGAAGGGGACGCTGGAGGCTCTGGAAACCGCGCTGGCGGTGGTGCCGCCCAACCGGCGGGATTCCTGGCGCCTCTATCGCGTGCAAGCGGGCGATACGCTGGCGGGACTTGCCAAGCGTTACAACGCCCCGACGGGGCTGGTCGGCTCGGCTAATCATGAGGCCATGGCTCCGGCCGGCGAGTGGATGGCGATTCCGGTGGCGTATCCGGGGGACCGCAATCCCAGCGCTCGCTCCAGGACGGCCAGCTCTCGGACAGCCAGATCTACTACAGCTAACTCCTCGACGGCGCGGAAGCGCGGGACCGGCACCGCGGCGCGGGCGAGCGCGAAGGCACCGGCCCGGAAGAGGACCGCAGCCGTTTCCCACGCAGCGGTGCAGCGTAAGGCTAGCGGCAAAGCGACTCCGGCAACGGCGCCGGCACATCGCCGCATGGCGGCCGCGCCGGTCGGGTAGGTATTGTCAGGTAGTATCGGATCGGGTCACGGCTCATGGCGTCCTAACCGCTCCCTTGGCGCGAGCGCAGCTCGGTCGCGGCTGATAGCGTCCTAACCGCTCCCTTGGCGCAAGCGCAGCTTGGTCGCGGCTCGTATGCTGAAAATCGGGCACAACGGGAAGAACAGCCTGTGCGCTGGTTGACTTTTCGCTTGCCTTCCCGTCAAAAAGCGATATTCTAATTTTTGGTTACGTAGTGGTCACGGCGTCATGTTGCGACGTCATATCACGACGTCCCAATGAACGATTTCCAATAATCACGCCTGCAAGGAGGCAGACTGAATGTTTGAGTATCGGCTCTCGGTGGAAGACGACGATATCGACGATCTGGAAGCGGGATCGCACATCAACGTAGACGACGACTTGGGCGACTACGGGTTGGACGACGAGGAAGAGGAACTGGTGGTGACGGCAGTGGTGGTGCCGGTGGCGCCGCTGATTCCCGCTCCGCCTCCCCCGGTGGAAGCGAGCCCGCCTGCCGCGCCTCGCAAGCCGGCTAAAAAGGCGTCGGCTCCGAAGAAGGCTGTGGTGGCCAAACCTGCCGCGAAACCTGCTGCCAAGAAGGCCGCTCCGAAGAAGAAAGCCAAGAAGGCCGCCAAGAAGGCAGCACCCAAGAAGAAAGCCAAGAAAGCGGCCCCCAAGAAGAAAGCCAAAAAGGCAGCGAAGAAGGCCGCTCCGAGGAAGGCAGCCAAGAAGGCGCCTGCGAAAAAGAAAGCCAAGAAGGCTCCGGCTAAGAAGGCCGCGAAGAAATCCGCCAAGAAAAAGCCGGCCGCGAAAAAGGGCAAGAAGAAGAAGCGCTAACCCGTTTCAAGCCCCGCCCGTCAGCGCGGGGATTCTGAACGGAGGTTCACGCCTGCACCGTATCCTCACCCTGACGGGTGGGGATTCTGAACCGAAGTTCACGGCGGCAACGTATCCCCACCCTGACGGGTGGGGCTTGAAGATATTAGCTGATACAATCTGACGCATGCCTCTCGCGGCCGGCACGCGGCTGGGTCCTTACGAGATCGTCGAACCCATAGGCAAAGGTGGCATGGGCGAGGTGTATCGTGCCCGCGACACTCGGCTTGGCCGCGACGTCGCCGTCAAAGTCGCCGCTGAAAAATTCTCCGAGCGATTCGAGCGGGAAGCGCGCGCCATCGCCGCGCTGAATCATCCCAATATCTGCCAGCTTTACGACGTCGGCGACAACTACCTGGTGATGGAGCTGATCGACGGGCCGACGCTCGCGGAACGTGTTAAAGAATCGGCGATTCCGCTGGAGGAATCGCTCAAAATCGCCCAGCAAATCACCGCAGCGCTCGAAGCTGCGCACGAAAAAGGCATCATCCATCGGGATCTGAAACCGGGCAATATCAAGATCACCCCCCAGGGCGTGGTCAAGGTTCTCGATTTCGGATTAGCGCTGGTGGCGGCGGCGCCGGCTTCAGCCGGTGATTCGGATCCAATCAACTCTCCAACGCTCACGATGCGAGCGACCCAAGCCGGAATGATCCTGGGAACGGCGGCGTACATGAGTCCCGAGCAGGCTCGCGGCAAGCCGTTGGACAGACGCACGGATATTTGGGCGTTCGGCGTGGTGTTTTTCGAGATGTTGAGCGGCAAGCAGCTCTTTGGTCAACTCAACGCCGGAGAAACGGTATCGGACATTCTCGCGGCAGTGCTGCGGCACGAGCCGGATTGGGAGCAGATTCCTGCGAGCACGCGTCGGTTGCTTAAGCGGTGCCTGGAGAAAGATCCGGGCAAGCGGCTGCGGGATATCGGGGATGCGTGGGCTTTGTTGGAGGATGTGGGGCAGGGCCATGCCCTGCCAACGGAATCTTCGCCGCAGGGCGTGGCCCTGCGCCACGGAGCCTTGCGCCATCCGATGCTGGCGTGGGCCGCGGCTCTCGCTCTTGCGATCGCGCTCGGGGCGCTCACGTTCATCCATTTTCGAGAGACGCAGCCGGAAACGCCGGTCCTGCGCGCCAGCATTCTCCCGCCGCCGAAAACGTCATTCGATTTCCAATTGACCCATGGCCCCATGGCCGTCTCGCCGGATGGACGGCGTCTGGTCTTCGCCGCGACATCCTCGGACGGTAAGAGCCGGCTATGGGTTCGGCCCCTGGACTCGCTCACGGCGCAGCCGCTCTTGGGCACCGAAAGCGCCACGTTTCCCTTCTGGTCGCCCGACAACCGGTTCGTCGCCTTCTTTGCCGGCGGGAAGCTCAAAAAAATCGACGCCTCCGGCGGCCCTCCCCTTACGCTCGCGGATGCGCCGACCGCGAGGGGCGGCACGTGGAGCCCGGCGGGCGTGATCGTCTTTGCGCCCATGAATACCGGAACACCGCTCCAACGCGTTTCCGAGGCGGGAGGTGTCGCAAGCCCCGCCACCACAATTGACGTGTCGAAGGGAGGAGGCAGCCAGCGCTCTCCCTGGTTCCTCCCGGATGGGCGGCATTTTCTCTACGAGCAGTCTTTCGGCGGGCGCCTCGCCATTCACGTCGCTGCTCTGGATTCGAGAGAAGACCACGCGATTGTAGAGGCCGATTCCAACGCGATTTACTCGCAGGGACACCTATTGTTCCTGCGCCAGAACACGCTGATGGCTCAATCCTTCGATTTGAAACGTCTCGTGCTTACGGGAGAAGCCGTCCCCGTCGCGGAGCAGGTTCAGCAGATAATGTCGCCTGCCATAGGGTGCTTCTCCGTCTCCTCCACGGGACTTCTCGCGTATCAGGCGGGTGGGGCGGGCGGCGGCTTGCGTCTCACCTGGTTTGACCGAAGCGGCAAGCTGGCCGGCACGCTGGGCGAAGCGGCGAATTTCGGAAACATCGAGTTTTCACCTGATCGCCGGAGCCTCGCGGCACGCGTCGTCGACCAAACCGGCAACGCCGACATCTGGATCTACGATGTCGCGCGCGGGCTTCGCACCCGCTTCACCTTCGACCCGGCCGCGGAGTTGGTAGTCGTTTGGTCGCCGGATGGCCGCAGCGTCGTCTTCAACTCAAACCGGAAAGCGAACTTCGATCTGTACCGGAAATCGTCCAACGGCGTCGGCGTCGAGGAACTGTTGTACGCGGACAACCTTGCCAAGACGCCCACCAGTTGGTCGCCGGACGGAAAGCTCCTGCTGTATCATGCAGCCGATCCAACCGCTGGGTTTGATCTCTTGACATTGCCGCTGGCGGGCGATCCCAAGCCGGTCCCCTTCGTGCGCACCGCCTTCAACGAACAGAACGGACACTTCTCGCCGGATGGCCGATGGGTGGCATATCAATCCAACGACTCGGGAAATAATGAGATTTACGCTGCTCCGTTTCCCGGTCCGGGCGGCAAGCGGCAGATTTCGACGGGCGGGGGCACTTTTCCGCGGTGGCGGCGGGATGGCAAGGAGATCTTCTACATTGGCAGCGATCAGCGGTTGACGGCGGCGGAGGTGGCCATCAAAGGCGACACGCTGGAGGTCCAGGCAGTGCGGCCGCTCTTCGGCCCGGTCTACACGGCGGGGGCGTCCTACGTTTACGACGTTTCCGCCGACGGCCAGCGCATCCTGATGGCTGTCCCACCCGCGCAGGGATCGAGCGAGCCGGTGACGCTGGTGCAGAACTGGGCATCGGGGCTAAAGAAATAGGTTGGATCGGATCACAGACTAAAGTCTGTGCCACCGAGTGGACGTGAAGAATCCCCCACCCTGACGGCTGGGGCTTGAAACGCTAGCTGCTCTTTCCCACCACTTCGCGGCAGCGCTCGAACAGTTGGATCAGGGAGTCGACCTGCTCCTCGGGGGCTTTCGCGGCTTTGCCGCCGAAGCCCGCGCCGGAGGATGTCTTGCCCAGGCCGGTGGTCACGGTGATGAAGCGCATCAGCTCGAGTGCGACTTCATCTTTGCTCATAGGCGCCGGAGCGGCAGGCCGGGGCGAGTTGTCTTTTTCGTCCATCATATAATCTCTAAGGTACTGCATTCGGCGACGCGGTTTGGAAGGGAAGGAAGCAACAGGAGCGCTCCATGCTGTCGCGCCTCGCGTCTCTTTTCATGCCAACAGCCGCCCGCCGTCTGATCCGTAAAATGCGAGGCGGCTCGCAGGCGCACCTGCTCGAAGCCGCCGACGGCCACTGTTACGTGGTCAAAGTCCGCAACAATCCGCAGCACCGGCGCATCCTGGTGAACGAGTGGATCTCGTCGGTATTCCTGAAGTATCTGGGAATCGCGACGCCGGAGGTTGCGATGGTCGAGGTATCGGCGGATTTTCTGCGCGAAAATCCGGAGGTGTATCTGCAACTGGGCACGGGGCGGCTGGCGTTCGAGACCGGATGGCATTTCGGGTCGCGCTTTCCGGGCAATCCGGCGCGCAGCGTGGTGTACGATTTTCTGCCCGATACGATCCTTGAAAAAGTCGAAAATCTGATTGATTTTCCCGGCGCGCTCGCGTTCGATAAATGGATGGGCAACGCGGATTCACGGCAGGCGATATTTTTCCGCGCGCGGTTGAAGGAGTGGCTGCCGGAGTCGAGCGGGCATCCGCAGCGGATGGGATTTGTCGCGCAGATGGTGGACAACGGGTTTGTGTTCGAAGGCCCGCACTGGCGGTTGGGCGATTCGCCGATTCAGGGGTTGTACTTCCGTCCGATGGTGTATTCGGGAGTGCGCGGGCTGGACGATTTTCAGCCGTGGCTGGACCGGATCGTGCATTTTCCGGAAGAGGTGGTGGATCAGGCGCTGAAGCAGATTCCGCCGGCGTGGCTGGACGGTGAGGAGACCGCCATGACCGAATTGCTGGATCGCCTGATGACGCGCCGCAAGCGCGTGCCGGAGCTGCTGGAGGAGACGCGGGAGGCTCGCGTGAATGCGTTCCCGAAGTGGGGCCAAGGTCGCGCGTGATGGAATCGTCCCTCCGAGTAGACGCGCGGTATTGTATAGATATGGCGATCGCGACCCAGATGACGGTCGAGGAGTATCGTAACGCCGATTTTGAAGGCGACCCGGAGTACGTGGACGGCGAGGTGCTTGACCGGAACGTCGGCGAGGTCGATCACTCATTGACGATTCGGAATTTGATCTTTTTTGAATAAACTAATTTTTGAATAAGCCATTTGCGAATAAGCCCTTTTTGAAATAAACCATGCCTGCGACCATGACTCAAACCCGAGCGGCGGAATTCCGGGAAGCGCTGGATAAGCGCGTCCTGGTGGCCGATGGAGCCATGGGGACGATGCTCTACTCCAAAGGAGTTTTCATCAATCGCTGCTATGACGAATTGAATCTCTCGCTGCCCGCGCTGGTGCGCGACGTGCACCAGGAGTATGTCAAGGCGGGCTCGGAGATTCTGGAGACCAACACGTTCGGGGCGAATCGGAAGCGTCTGGCGGCATTCGGTTTCGCGGAAAAGGTGAAGCTGATCAACCACGCGGGGGTGCGGATCGCGCGGGAAGCTGCGCGCGAGCTGGCGTTTGTGGCGGGCGCGGTGGGGCCGCTGGGGATTCGCCTGGAACCGCTGGGGCCGACCAGTTTCGAAGAAGCGCGCGCGATTTTCCGCGAGCAGATCGCGGCGCTGGTCGAGGCCGGGGTGGATCTCCTGGTCCTCGAAACGTTTCGCGACACCAATGAAATCCGCGAGGCGATTTTCGCGGCGCGCGAGGTGGCGGGCCCCGATATCGCGATCGTCGCGCAACTGAGCATCGAGGACGACGGCACGCTTCGCGATGGCACCTCCACCGAGGATTTTACGCAGCGCCTGGATGAATGGCCCGTGGACGTGATTGGGCTGAACTGCTCCTCGGGGCCGAAGGTGATGCTCGAGACCATCGAGAAGATGGTCGGGTTCACCAAGAAGCCGTTGAGCGCGATGCCCAACGCGGGGCTGCCCGCGACGGTGGAGGGCCGCAATCTATATTTGTGCTCGCCTGAGTATATGGCGCAGTACGCGCGGCGGTTTCTGATGGCGGGGGTGCGCATTGTCGGGGGCTGCTGCGGGACGACCGCGGAGCATATCAAAGAAATTCGAAGCGAGGCGCGCAGCCTTCAGCATGTCGAGCTGGCGCACACCGCGATCGCGCACGAAGCGGCGGCGCGTCCGCACGCGATGGAGAAAGTGCCGGTGGCCGCGAAGAGCGGGCTGGGGGCCAAGCTTGCCGCCGGGAAGTTCGTGGCGTTCGTCGAAATTCTGCCGCCGCGCGGCGTGGACGCATCGAAAGAAGTAGACGGCGCGAAGCTGTGCAAGGCCGCGGGGATCGATTGCATCAACGTTCCGGACGGGCCGCGCGCCAGCGCCCGCATGAGCGCGCAGGTGACCTGCCAGCTTATCCAGCAGCAAGCTGGAATCGAAGCGGTGCTGCACTTCTGCTGCCGCGATCGAAATATTCTGAGTATTCAAAGTGAGCTGCTGGGCGCCTACACCGTGGGCGTGAAGAACCTGATCTGCATCACCGGCGATCCGCCGCGCATGGGCACGTATCCGGACGCGACCGCGGTGTTCGATGTGGACGCGATCGGGCTAACCAACATCGCCAACAATCTGAACCATGGGCTGGATCTGGGCGGCAATCCCATGGGCTCCCAAACAGCCTTGCTGGTAGGCGTGGGCGCGAATCCGGGCGCGCTCAACATGGACGAAGAACTGCGGCGCTTCGATTGGAAAGTAAAGGCCGGCGCCGAGTACGTGGTAACGCAGCCGGTGTTCGATCTCGATCTTCTCGAAGCTTTCCTCAGGCGCACCGAACACCACAAGCTTCCCATCATCGCCGGGATCTGGCCGCTAACCAGCTATCGCAATGCCGAATTCATGGTGAATGAGCTGCGCGTGCCGGTGCCGGAAGTCTACATGGATCGGATCCGCGGGGCGGAAAACGCCGAGGCTGCGCGGGCCGAGGGCATCGCCATCGCGCGCGAAATGGTGGAGCGCGTCAAAGGGATGGTCGCGGGTGTGCAGTTGAGCGCGCCATTCGGGCGGTATCAGATGGCGATTGAGGTCGCCGAGGCGATCGGGCCGCGCGGCTGAAGAGGTTGTTGAAACGGCTTCCACAGGCTGAAGCCTGTGCCACCAAGCGTGCGCCACATCGGCGCTACACTAATACAATCGTGGCGACTGACTTGATCGAGATCGATCCCGAGCGTCCGGGCGAAGCTGCCATCGAGCGCGCCGCCGCCGTGGTGCGCCGCGGCGGAGTGATCGCCATTCCCACCGACGCGCTTTACACGCTGGTCGCCGATCCTCTGAATCTACACGCGGTGGGACGCGTGTTCAAGGCCAAGGGCAGGGAAGCGCACCGATCCCTGCCGCTGCTGGTGACCGACCTGGCGATGGCCGAGGACCTGGTGAAGGAAGTTCCCGCGCGGTTTTATCTTCTCGCGCGGCACTTCTGGCCGGGTCCGCTGGCGATCATCGCTCCGGCCTCGTCGCGGGTGCCGCTCAAGGTGACCGGCAATACGGGACGCGTGGCAACGCGGCAATCGACATCCAAAGTCGCGAATGCGCTGCTGGAAAGATTGAACCAGGCGCTGATCGCGACCAGCGCCAACAAATCCGGCCAGCCGACTTGTACCTGCGGGATCGACGTGTTCGGGATGATGGACGGGCAACTGGATCTGGTGCTCGACGGCGGATCGGTGATCGGGGAAGGCGCGACGACGGTGGATGTGACGGAGCCGTATTGGAAGGTCATTAAGGCTGGAGCGATCGACGAAAAAGAGATCGCCGAAGTGTTGAAGGGAACATAATCCGCGCGCCTCCGGTTCAGGTATACTCGTCTAAATTCGGATTTCTTGGAATAATTTCCATAAAACCTCCGGTTAGAGGATGAGTTCGATGAAAAATAGGGCGCAGGGACAAACACCCGCGGATTTCCCCAGCAAGCTGACGCTTTGCGACATCCTTGAAGCCGAATTTGTTGAGACCGTAAACCAGGGAAAAGAGATCGCGGACAAGGATTATCAGGCCCTCAAGCAGGCTCACCTGGATGCGGTAGAGGAACTCGAGAAGCTGTCGCAGCCCGATCCCCAAAGGAAAAAGAAGCGGAAAGACTCCGCGAGCCAGGCGGAAAGAGATGCCGCGCTCCAGGCGAAGCGGAAGGAATGTGACGGCCTGGACCAGCCTCGCCTACGCAGGCTGATGGAAATCCTGCGGACGAAACCGCGATCCGCCTTGTGCTTTTCCGGCGGCGGCATTCGCAGCGCGACGTTCTGTCTCGGCGTGATGCAAGGACTGTCGCATCACTCCCTGCTGAAGCAATTCGATTATCTTTCAACCGTCTCAGGCGGCGGCTACATCGGGAGCTGGCTTTCGGCATGGCGGAGGCGCATCGGAGCGAGCGACGGCATTCGGGAAATAGAAGCAAGCCTTTGCGCGAAACCGCTGGAAACGCTGGACGGCGAGCGCGCCGAGATCGGGCATCTGCGAGCTTATAGCAACTACCTCAGTCCACGGCTCGGGTTTCTTTCCGCGGATACCTGGACTTTGGCGGCGACGGTGATTCGCAATATGTTTCTGAACTGGATGATTCTGGTTCCTATACTCGCCGCGGCGTTGTTGGTTCCCAGACTGGCGCTGGACACTGTCGAAGCGCTTCCGAGAAATCCGATCGGGCTCGGGGCGCTGCTGGTCATGGGGTTGTGGGCCGCCGTGTTTTCGGTGGGCAGGATCGGGAGGTATCTTCCCTCCTTTCAGAAGAGAGAGTGCACGGAAACGATCTATCTTAGAACGGTCCTGTTGCCGTTGTCGGCGTCGGCTGTTCTTCTGACCACGTTTTGGGCGGGGTGGATTCGCGCGGGCTATCCCATTGGGTTGATCGGATACCTGGCGTTTGGCGCGATGCTGCATTGCTCGGGTTGGTTTTTTACCTCCGACAGCGGCCGGGCGTATGTCAAGCAGATGGACAGCGGCGCCGGCGCCCGGAATGTTCTGGCGGCGTTCACCACCGGATTCACGCAAGTGGCCAAGACCGACGACAAGTGGTTTGCGATCGCGGCGGCTGGGACGGGCCTGGCCGGCGGTTGGGCCGCCTATGGAATTGCGACTTTGGAAGCCTTCAACCCAACGGAACATCCTAAACTGGTGGTGTGTCTGAGTTTTCCTCTGGTGATGGGGATCTACTTTCTGGCCACGGCGTTATTCATTGGATTCACCAGCACTAAAACCGACGATCAGGATCGCGAATGGTGGGCGCGCTCGGGCGGGTGGATTCTGATTGTCGCCACGGTATGGGCGGGCGCGAGCGCTCTGGTGATCGGAGGCCATTACCTGGTGCGTTTCGCCATGGTGAAGACCGCCGCCACCGGCGGGATCGCAGGCATCGCCAGCGGCATTTTCGGCAGTCTTTTCGGCAAGAGCGATCAGTCCGGCAAGGACGACGACCCGGAGACTCTGGCGGCGCTGCCGTTATCGCAGAGGATGCTGAATTATGCAGCGAAGCTTGCACCCCTGGTTTTTCTGTTGGCGCTCCTGCTGGGAATTTCCGCATTGGCGGAGATTATTCTCTGGAAGGAGTTAGTTCCATTGTTCAGGTCGCACCCGGTGTACGGGATGGCGCAATGGATGGAAAAATACACTCCGGCCAGTGTGTTAGGCGGGCTTGACTTTGTGCGAACGGAGTTGAGCCATGCCGGCCGCGCGGTGAAAGAGGCAGTGGATAGTGTTTTGGGATCGCTACGGGCGGACTTAGATAGCCGGCAGATGTTCTGGAGCGAGGGCCGGCTGAAATGGATTCAAGACCGGCTATGGCTCCCGGTAATTCCACTCGAGGCGGGACCCTACGCGACGGTGGTCCTGATCCTGCTCGCCGTGGGACTGGGGAGCCTGATGGCGCGGTTCGTCAATGTGAATACGTTTTCGCTTCACGCCATGTACCGGAACCGGCTGATCCGCGCTTACCTGGGGGCGGCGCGCAGCGAGGATCGCGAAAAGACCATGAATCACTTTACAGGATTTGACGAGGCCGACAACTTCCCCATTCATACGGTCCCCGCGGGCAAGCCGTTTCACGTTGTAAATATGTGTTTGAATCTGGTCCACGGCCAGCGGCTGGCGTGGCAGGAGCGCAAGGCCGAGACGTTCACGGTGAGCCGGCTGCATGCCGGCAGCGCTCGACTGGGCTATCAGAGATCGAAAACCTATGGGAACCAGCCGGATGAGCACGATCGTAACCCGAGGCAACATGAAGGGATCACTCTGGGGACGGCGATGGCGATTTCAGGAGCCGCGGCGAGCCCCAACATGGGCTATCACTCGTCGCCGCTGCTGACGTTCCTGATGACTTTTTTTAACGCACGACTGGGCTGGTGGCTGGCGAATCCAGGCGATGCCGGCAGAGGATTGTGGAGCGACCGCGGTCCGAAATCGGCGATGACCTCGCTAATCGCCGAAGCGCTGGGCAACACGGACGACAAGAATCCGTACGTGTATCTTTCCGACGGCGGCCATTTTGAGAATCTGGGTTTATATGAAATGGCGCTGCGGCGGTGCCATATCATCGTGGTGGTGGACGCGGGCGCGGACCCCCGATATCAGTTCGAGGACCTGGCCAACGCGATCCGGAAAATTCGGGTGGATCTGGGCGTGACCATTCATTTCGATAAGCCGCTGGCCATGCGGCCCGGCATGGCGAAAGGCAATGTGCACGTCGCCATCGGGAAAATCCATTACGAGTGCATCGACGGCGGCGAGCCGAGGGACGACACCCTGATTTACATCAAGCCGGTGCTCGACCCGACGCTTTCCGTCGATCTCGACCAATATCATTCGGCGCATGCGGATTTCCCGCAGCAATCGACGCTGAATCAGTTTTTCGATGAGGCGCAGTTCGAGAGCTACCGGCGGCTCGGCCTCGAGACCATCGACAACATTTGCGACAAACTCGAAGACATCGATCTGGGTGAATTCGCTAAGGCGGCCAGGAAGCATAGCCGGGAGCCCAAGCACGCGGGGCCGCATATCCGCGTGGGGTGCTGAGAGGAAGAAGGAGTCAGAAGACAGGAGTCAGGAGTCACAATGTGGGCGCGCGTGTTTTTCTCCTGACTTCTGACTCCTGACTGCCGACCTCCTTCTCCCACCTGCTATCATCATGAAGGAGCGTTCCTGCCGGGTTTGTGTGCGGCTTCCATAATTGATCCAACGTCAATGTCATGGGGTCCGGCTCGATTACGCGCTGGTGTGCAAGCTCCGGTGGGCAACCGCCATGGAGAAGCCTAAAGGCGCGCGGAGGATCCCCCTCGTTAATCTCGGGGTCAAATGACGGGGGCTAGGACAGCTTGGTGGTGCGCTCCTTAGAAAGTATCTCCCCCTGACAAATCTCCTTTTTATTGGTGACATTTTTGCATCGCCCGGGCGGAACCTTGTCGCGCGGCACCTGAAGCAGATTGTCGCGGCGGAAAAAATCGACCTCACCATCGCCAACGGCGAAAATGCGGCGGGCGGATTCGGGATCACGCCACAGCTTGCCGAGGAGCTGTTCGGCCACGGGATCAATGTCCTCACCAGCGGCAATCATATCTGGGACAAGCGCGAGATTTACGATTATTTCGCGCGGGAGCAGCGGCTTCTTCGGCCGGGGAACTATGCCGAGGAACTGCCCGGTAAAGGAGTGATCGTGGTGGAGGCGCGCAACGGAGTCGAATGCGCCGTCATCAATCTCCAGGGACGCGCGCAGATGGCGCCCATCGATTGCCCGTTCCGGAAGGCGGACAAGATCCTGGCGGAGCTGCCGGCGAACGTCAAGGTGCGGTTCGTCGATTTTCACGCCGAACTGACCAGCGAAAAAATGGCGATGGGGTGGTATCTGGACGGCCGCGTGTCGGCCATGATCGGGACGCACACGCACATTCCCACCGCGGATACGCGGATTCTGACCAATGGAACCGCGTATCAGACCGATGCGGGGATGACGGGGCCGTATCATTCGGTGATCGGCGTCGAGAAGGACATCATCCTCCAGCGATTCCTGACGCAGATGCCGGTGCGGATGGAAGCTGCGCGGCACGGAGCCGAACTGCACGGGGTCATCGTCGAGGTGGACGAATCGACTGGGCGGGCGGCGACGGTGCGCCGGTACACTGTTAACTAGTGTCGATCTCGTTCGAAGAAGCGCGGGCCTGCGTGCTGCGGGAAGTGGGGGCGTGCGTTGCGGCCGAAGAGACCTGGCTTGCCGACGCCGCCGGGCGGGTGCTGGCGGAAGACATAAGCGCCGACCGCGATTATCCGCCGTTCGACCGTTCCGCGCGCGATGGCTTTGCGGTTCGTGCTGCGGATTTGCCGGGGACGTTGAGAGTCACGGGCGAGATTCGCGCGGGTGGGGTTCCCAATCATGCCGTTGGCGGGGGGAAGCGATCGAGATCATGACCGGCGCGCCGATGCCGGAAGGTGCCGACGCCGTCGTGATGGTCGAGCACACGCAGCGCATTTCAACCAACCCGGGCGACGGAGTGATCATCGATCGCGCCGCGAAGGCGGGCGACAACTTCACGCCACGGGGGACCGAAGCGAAGCGCGGAGCCATCGTTCTCCAACGCGGCCGCCGTCTTCAATACCGCGAAATCGCGCTGCTGGCGATGGTCGGGCTAGCGCGTGTGCCCGTGTTCGCGCGGCCGCGTGTGGCGATTGTGCCGACCGGCGATGAGATCGTGGAGATCGAAAGGCAGCCGGGTGATTTTCAGATTCGCAATTCGAACGCGTGGTCGCTGGCCGCGCAGGTCCGGCGCGCGGGCGCGATTCCGCGAGTGCTTCCCATCGCGGACGACGTTTATGAATTGACGCGGATGCTTATTGAATCAGGATCGCGCGATGCCGACTTGCTGCTGCTCAGCGGCGGCGTATCGGCGGGAAAATACGATATCGTCGAGAAGGTGCTGGCCGACTTGGGGGCGCGTTTCTTCTTCGATCGCGTGGCGATTCAGCCGGGCCAGCCGGTGGTATTCGGGACCGTGGGCGGAACGTTCTTCTTCGGGCTGCCGGGAAATCCGGTATCGACGATGGTCACATTTGAATTGTTCGCGCGTGCGGCGATTGATCGGTTGAGCGGTTCTGATTCGGCGCCGCTCCCGATGATGCGCGCCAGGATCACTCGGGATTTTCGCCATAAACCAGGGCTGACGCGATTTCTGCCGGCGATGCTGAGCGAGGACGGCGCAACGGTGACTCCCGTGAAATGGCACGGGTCGGGTGACATTCCGGCGGTGGCGCGGGCCAATGCGTTTCTGGTGGCAGAAGCGGATCGGGAATCGTGGAAAGAGGGAGAGGATATTCGGGTGTTGCTGCGATGACGGGCGATGCGATTTGGAAGCTGCTGGTTAGTTGGAGCGAAGGTGGACGTGTCGACACGAGTGTCGACACGGCACGCAAAGTGCGTGCGCCACGAGACGAATAATGTGACGCGATGAAGAAACTTTCCCATTACGATAAATCGGGGCGCGCGCGTATGGTGGATGTTTCCGCCAAGGCGAGTACCAAGCGCGCCGCGACGGCGCATGCGTTCGTGAGAATTCGCCGCGCGGTGCTGAAAAAGCTCCCAAAGAATCCGAAGGGCGACCCGCTGGAGGTCGCGCGCATCGCCGGGATTACGGCTGCAAAGAAGACCTCCGAGCTGATTCCGATGTGTCACCCGCTGATGTTGTCGCATGTCGACGTCGCCATGAAGCTCGAATCGAAAGGGATCCGAATTCGGGCGACGGTGGCGACGACGGGGCCGACCGGCGTCGAGATGGAAGCGCTGACGGCGGTGTCGATTGCGGCGCTGACGCTGTATGACATGACCAAGGCGCTGGATAAGGGAATCGAGATTCAGGATGTGTACCTGCTCGAAAAAACCGGGGGCAAGAGCGGAGATTTCAAGAGAAAGAGTGGGGATTTTAAGAGGGCCGCCGGGACTACGGCCGGGTCAGGGGACCCGGCGCGGACCGGGGGGTCCGCCCCACCGCAGGGGAGAGAAAGGAAGAGATGATTCGGGTGGCGGTGCTGACCATCAGCGACGGCGTTGCGGCGGGGACGCGCGAAGACGAATCCGGCATCGCCTTGCAGCAGCGCGCGATCATACTGGGCTGGAACGTGACGTCCACCGACGTGGTCTCCGACGATCAACAGACTATTTCCGGCGCGATTTCGCCGCTGGCTCACAGCGGAAACATCGATGTGATCCTGACTACGGGCGGAACCGGGGTGGCGGCACGCGATGTGACGCCGGAGGCAGTACGCTCGATTGCCGATCGGGAAATCCCAGGGTTTGGTGAGGTGATGCGCAGCGAGGGGCGGAAGTCCACGCCGTTCGCGGCTCTTTCGCGAAGCGCCGGATACACGCTGGGCGCCACTCTGATCCTGACGCTGCCGGGATCGCCGCGCGGCGCTGTGGAGTCATTGAATGCGGTGGTGGAATTAATTCCACACGTGGTCGATTTGCTACACGGGCGAACCAAGCATGAGGCGAAACCATTAAGCTAGGTAAAGCATCCAAGGTATGAAAGTTAGGGGCTCTTTTACGGTCGCGGTTCGGAAACGGAAAATCCCCACCCTGACGGGTGGGGCTTGAGTCGAGAGGGATAATAGGGAACATAATGCGCAAACTTTTCGCGGTGACGTGCATTGCCGGGTTGTTGGCGGCCCAGACTCCGACGCAGAATCCGCCGAAGCAGACCGAAGCGGGCGACAAACCCTTCGTAGTCGAGCATCGCGAGGTGCTGGTGCCGGTGACGGTGCAGGATCAAGCCCACAACTCGGTGCGGGGGCTGACGCTTTACGATTTTCGCCTGCTGGACAACGGCAAGCAGCAAAAGATCACACAAGACATGGCGGAACATCCTCTGTCGGTGGTGGTGCTGATTCAGGCCAACATCGACGTCGAAAAGATTCTGGCCAAAATTATCAGGCAGGCGAGCGCGATCGAAAGCCTGGTGGTGGGCAGTGACGGCGAGGTGGCCGTGATGGCGTTCGACACCCGCATTCAGACTCTCACCGGATTCACTTCGGACGAAGCGCAGATTGACGCGGCGTTCAAGAAGCTGTGCGTGGATCCTCATGCGAGGACGTGCATACCGCGAACGGGAAGCTACACCTCCAGACTGAACGACGCGACGCTCGAAGCGATCACTCTGCTCAAGTCGCGTCCCACCAACCGTCGACGCGTCCTGTTGCAGATTGCCGAGAATCGCGACAAGGGCAGCGGGAGCAAACCGCGCGAGGTTTTGACCGAAGCCGAGTTCAATAACGTGGTGATGTATTCGATGGATGTTTCGCAACTGGTGTCCGCGCTGACATCCACGCCGATGCCGAATCGTCCCGACCCGCGGCCCCCGGGCGCGGTATTCCTGGGCGGGGGGAACACGGACACGCCCACTACGCAATCGCAGATGAATATGGGCAACTGGGTGCCTGCGCTGAAGGATATTTTTGACGCGGCCAAGGGCGTGTTCGTTAGCGATCCGCTGGACGTTTATACCCGATACACCGGCGGCCGCCAGTGCGGATTCAAGACCGACAAGGCGCTCGAAAGCTGCGTCGCGCAAATCGGGGATGAGCTGCACACCCAATACCTGCTCTCGTATTCTCCGAACGATGAGAACGAAGGCGGCTTCCATCACATAACGGTGGAGGTGTTGAAGCCGGGGCTCGCGGTGCGGACGCGCGAGGGATACTGGACTGCGGCGAAGCCTGAATAGGGCGGGAATCATCGAATGGAAAAGCGGAGGCTCGGCCGCACGGGGATGGATGTGACGGTGCTCGGCTTCGGCGGCGCGGAGATCGGTTTCGAAAAGGCCGAGCAGGCGACGGTCGACCGGCTGCTGAATTCGGCGCTGGATGCGGGGCTGAACGTCATCGACACGGCAGCGGGCTATCCGGCCAGCGAAGCCAAAATCGGCAACGCGGTGAGTTCCCGGCGCGGCGACTTCTTCCTTTTCACGAAGTGCGGGAACTCGTTGTCGAACGACGAGCAGTATTGGACTGAGACGGCGCTGACGGCGTCGATCGACAGAAGCCTGTCCGATCTTCGGACCGATCACGTCGACCTGGTGCAGTTGCACAGTTGCAGCAAAGAGATTTTGCAAAAGGGCGAAGCGATTCAGGCGCTGCAACGGGCAAGGGAAGCCGGCAGGACGCGGTTCATCGGCTACAGCGGCGATAATGCGAATGCTTTGTTCGCCATTGAATCCGGCGCGTTCGACACGCTGCAAACCTCGGTCAACATCGCGGATCAGAGCGCGATCGACACGACGCTTCCGAAGGCGCGGGCGAAGGGCATGGGCGTGATCGCGAAACGGCCGATCGCCAATGCGGCGTGGAGGACCGGCGCCAAGCCCGTGAACGCGTATCATCACACGTACTGGGAACGGTTGCAGGAGCTCAAATACGATTTCCTGGATGGGGAGTTGGAGGCGGCAATTTCGATCGCGCTGCGATTCACGCTTGCACAGGCGGGCGTCGCTACCGCGATCGTCGGCACGAAACATCCAGAACGTTGGAAAGCGAACGCGAAGCTGCTGGAAGCGGGGCCGCTGGAGGCGGGGATGGTCGGGAAGATTCGCGCGCGCTGGAAAGAGGTGGCGCAGGCGGACTGGGTGGGGCAGACTTAGCGGGAATGCCCCGCGGGCTCGACCACCGCGCTCATCGACCCTTTCGATTTCGGCATGCGCGGATCGGCGCCATAGGAATGGATCTGGTCGCGGCCGAATTCGGCCTGCTCGCGCTCACAGGTCATAACCACGGTTCGTCCGGCGCTGTCGACTTCGACGGCGTGATGAAACGCAGTTTCGGGCGGCATCATGAACAGGCGGCCCAGCATTTCGATGACATAGTCGTAGGTGTGATCGTCATCGTCGAGCAGCACCACGTTAAACAACGGTGTGAGGCGCTCTTCGTGAACAGGTTCAATCGCCGGGGCGATTGTGGGGCGGGGCGTCATTGCTGGTGGGGACTCTACTAGATGGTAAAATGAATACGAAAGGGGGCGCAACGGATTCGACGGAATTGCATCTGTCGTGGGAAGTCGTGCCGGGTTCCGAGCTCCCGTAAAACGATCGGAAAACAACAACTGCCAATAATCAGCAGTTTGCTTACGCCGCCTAATTAATTAGGTAGCCGCCCTGGGCCGATGGGCCTGCACTTGGTCCGAGGGCGTCATTTTGCAGGATAGGGTGAAAGCTTCTGCTCGGAGCCGAAACCCGAGATCAATCGGGCTAAGCCGCCTCTCTCTTGCCGGTTTCCGCATGAGGCGGACGAAAAATAAAGAACCGGAAACGCACGTAGTCTTTTCGCGGTAGACTTTTTCGGACGCGGGTTCAACTCCCGCCGCCTCCACCACGCTTATGGAATCCAGGTACGTCGTTTCGCTGAAAAAGACGGACGAAGGCTATAGCGTCTGGGTACCTGGACTGCCCGGTTGTTGGTCCCAGGGAGCCACCGAAGAAGACGCCTTGGACAATATGCGCGATGCCATTCGCGAATACGTGTCTGTCGCCCTGTAGACCGCGAGCGGCGTCGCGTCATCGCAGCTCTGATAAGATGATTCGCAAATGAACGTATATCGCTGCGCACTGTTGATGGCTGCGGCGGCCTGCTCGCTGCTCGCGCAGCCGAATTCCTCCTATCGATACACCGTCAAGGACGGCGAGAAGACGGTCGAGATCACCAACGTTACTTATGAAGTCACGAATTACGACGTGGTGCTGCGCACGACGACGCATTCCAAGCACGTGGTCGGCGACATCGGGACGGAGGCGTCGACCACGGTCGAAGCGTGGAAGCTCGGCACGGATTTGAAGCAGAAGCCGTTGTACGCGGTGACCGCCGAAGGCACGGAGAGCCGCACCGTTGAAGGCGAGCTGTTCGTGATTTCACGCGGCCTGGAAGAGGTGGAGTGGTGGTCGGTTTACAAGCTCTCTACAGGCACTCACCTGTTTGATACGTATGTGCCGCTGGTCAAATTCCTTTTCGGGCGAGAGTCGGTAACCAATCGCTATGTGGGGCTCCAGGTGCCGCCGGACGATATCAAAGACGCGCGCTTGAAGGAGCCCCACGTGGTGGCGGTGGTCAGCTACGCATCCGAGGCGAAAGTGATTCGCGAAGCCTTGATCACCTGCGACGATCCCAAGCAGGCGGCGCTGCTACGATCTTACGCGGACACGACGCGCACGCTCACCGGGAGCGGTCAGAAGTCGCATAGCCTGCGGGTATCGTTCAGCCAGAACTACCCGTCACCGCCTGCGACGATCGCGGTGGTGATTCCGCTGATCGGCGATGATCTGGATATCGCGCACGCGCAGTTGCCGCCTCGGATGCACGTGGCGGCTTGGAAGCGGTGAGAAAAGAGACTCCGATGAAAACCATACCCATTCAACGCAAGATGGCCGTTTCGCGGCCGGAGCCGGACGGGACCTGCGCTATCCGGGTATCGCATCGAGCCCAACGACAGCTCCGCCAGGGGCACATTTCTCCGAGGTATCTACTGCGCTGCGGGTGCTGTGATAGATCTGTGGAGATTTACTACGACCCGGAGGGCCTCGAGATCAATGGCGTGAATGGGTCGATGGAAAACTGGCGGGAGATCTTGCTGCCTCTTCTTGGGATGAAACGCAAGGGCAAGGTTTTCGTCGCGGAAGCGATCCAGCGGCGAGTCGCGAAGTCGCGTCCGAAACGTGCGAAGAAAGCCGCGTAGTAGATAGGAACTGGAAGGGCCTCGGGGCGGGGAAGCGGCACTTTACTGGAAATGTGACCGTTCCTCGCATGGCCCGGATTCCCACTTTTCGTCGTATGCTGATGGTGCCGCTTACCCATCCTCACGGCTGGGTTTTATGCGTTCTGCGAGATAGCTCCAGCTCGGCCCGGGAGAAATTGGGCCACCCCCGAGTCTACTTAGTGCGGCAAAGCCGTGCGCGTGCGCGAACCCGCATTCTACGATGACGTAGCCCTGAAACCCAGCCCCACGATTGTCGAGTCCATTTGGTTCAGCTCCTATCCTTCCTCCGCCGCTCGAAAGCACGTAGGTTAAGGTCTGGCCGGGAGCGACCGAAAAGGAACTCTGCGGGGGTGGAGCTGGCGCGCCCTCCGGTCTGACACCGTAATAGAAGACGGTACACGCGCCAGCCGTCGAGGCTGTGCCCCAAGGATCTTTCCCGGTGTTGGCTATGCTGATCCCGGTATCGTAACCTCCTGAACAAACCGCGAACGGAAAGAGAAGGTAAGTGCGCTGGTTCTGATTCGTCTCCCGCTGATCACCCTGACCGGCAACCGTCTTCTCGTGATTGTGGATGGACTGGCTTACGAACACGCCCAGCTCGGCGGGGCTATCGAAGAACTTGGTTGTAGGACGAGAAAGCACGTGTTCTCTGAACGCGCCTAGGCGCTTTCGCATTTCATCGGACTCGATTAGGTGAGCGGGAACTAAGAAAGTCTCGGAAGCCACGAACATGAGAGTGGGCATTCCGGCCTCTTCCGCGGCACCGTACTCTGCCTCTGTATAAGATGTCTCAGAACCTGGCGGGCAACTGCCATAACGCTGCCCTACGAGTCCGACAAAAATGTCGGCCGATCTAACCCGCTTAAGGCAGACTTCGATTGGCGGTGCGTCCCGGGCGCCAAAGTCCTCCATGCGATCACAGTGATACCCGTCTAGGCCCTCGATGGCCCGATAAGCGGCATCTCGATACTCATCCAGCCCCAGTGCAACCGAGCTGAGAAAGACGGTCTTTCGTGGGCTATAGCTGTCACCCATCGGTCCACTTTACCGTTTTGTATGAAATTAAGGAAACCAGGGACGCAGATCGTTGCTCTGAGTTGCGAATCAATCGTGGCAGCTTCAGATCGCGCTCAGCGACCCCTCGGCCGCTACTTGATCCCGACGATGGCACGCAGCTCCATAAACCTCGGCAGCACCCATGACTCCAACAGCGCATCGCCGGGAGCCCACGGCATCGGCCACAACTCCAGCAGGGGACGAGCCTCATCCGTCTGCTCCGCCGCGATCAGGGCCGCGGCATACAGCACGCGCACTTGCGAATCGGCGGACGGCGGTGTGTTCTCGAAGCGCTGCTTGAGCCCGGCCAAGTCGTGCGGCAAATCTACCTTGCCGCTCCACACCGCTAGCTGCCGCTGGGCGAGTTGGCGATTCGGCACATCGGCCAGCTTCGCGATCGCCTGCTCCCGGCGGCCGGTCGAATACAACCACGACGCTTCGCGCCACGCGACCTGAGCGTCTTTCTGATTGCGCCGGAATTGGAGGAATTGCACCATCAGCGCGTCGGCGTCTTTCAGGTCGGCGCCAGCGATGTCTGCCGGGCTCGCGGCTCCATTGGTCACACCCCCGCCGGTTGCGCCCCGATTGTTTCCGGCTCGCGGTGTAGCTCCCTTGACGGCTCGAATAGCAGAGTCGCCGGCGAGCCAGTGCGCATAGGCAGCCTTCAGCAGATCCTGGCCCGCCAGCAAGGACGGATTGGATCGATGCGCCTGCAGGAAATATTGTTCCGCTTCGGCGAATTTTCCTCGCATGAAATGGACTTCACCGAGCGAGTCAAGCGAATTGGCCTGCTGGCCAGGCTCGCGGCCGTACTCCTCAAACGCCTTGCGGGCCGCATCCAGATCGCCCGCGAACGCCTCGGCGTACCCCAGCAAATTCACGACATTTGTCGCAGGCTCCAGCTTCGCCAACTCGCGGTAATGAACGGCTGCTTCACGAAAATGGCGGGCGTTCATGGCGGTTTCAGCCAGCGCGGTGAGCAGGGCCGGATTGGATGGCGACAAACGCGCCAGCTCCGCCAGTGCTTTCTCTCTCGCGTCCGCATCATGGCGTGCGTCCGCGGAAAACAGCGCGATGCGGCCCCGATCCAGTTCCGATCGAAGCGAGGATCGCGCCAACGCCTGCGAGGCAACCTCTACTGCTCGCGCAGTGTCACCCGCGTGCTGAAGCTTCTCGGCCCACTTGAGCCACGCCGCGCCGAAATCCGGGTCCAGGTCGACGGCGCGCTCGTATTCACCGCGGCCCCACGCTTCGACGGCTTCAGGATTCGGCGACGGGAACGCATGCGCCTGGGGAGCGATCCATTTTGCAGCCGCGTTCATGGCTGCCAGCACAGTTCCGTTCTCCGCTGCAGATGTGGCGATCTTATGACGCGCTGCATCCTCCATTTCGATCTCGAACCGCAGGGTGGACGCGTTGCCGGTAAAGTATCCGTGGACGAATCGAGTGGCCTGCTCAAGATAGCCGTCGCTGACGTTGGGCGCGCGAAGCGACTCCACTCCTTGGATTCCGGTCAAATCCTCGGCAGCGATGGTGGGAGCCGCGGATGCGACCCAATCGAGGGATGGATCGTCCGTGAGATTTTCGAAGGGAAGGAAAACGATGCGCTGAAGAGATGGCTCAGAAGTGCGCGAACAGGCCGAAAGCGCGAAGATCGCGGCGACGACCGCGATCCGGATCGGAGGACTGACCCGCGCGCGACCAGGCCGGCCGATGAGTGCAGCCCCGTTGATGCGAGCGCGGGCAGAACGCGCCGCCCCGAAGAAGAACGCTGCACCGGAGAGCAGCTTCGGGCGGCGGAGACGCGTCACACGGACGAAGAACTTCAGAGGACTTTCTGCTCCGCGGCCATGAGCTTCTTGAACTCGTCGTTATCGCGCAGGGCGGCGAATTCGGGATCCTTCTGGAACTTATCGCGTTCCTTGAAGCCTTCCTCGAGCGCCTTCCGGATATACAGCAAAGCGCGTTCGTTCTGGCCGTCTTTGGCGTACATTCTGGCGACGTAGTAATGATACTTGGCGCGTTCGTCGACGCTGCGCTCCACCAGAAGCACGCCGTTGGTGCCGCGATGCTCGAATACATCCGGATCGAGCTTCAGCGCCTTCTCATACATCGCGGACGCTTCCGTGTAGTTTTTGCGCGCGAAGTAGGCAGTCCCCAGGTTGCTCAGGATGGATGCGGCGTCGGGCGTGATCGCCAGCGCTTTCCTATATTGAGTGATCGCGCGCCGGTAGGACTTGTTGGCGTAGTAGATGGTGCCGAGATTGTTGATGGCCTCCGCGTACTGCGGATTCAGCTTGACGGCTTTTTCATACCATTTCTTCGCCGTATCAAGCTCCAGCAACTGGTGATACGCGATGCCGGTCTTGTTCGCGATCACCGGCGAATCCTTGGGGCCAAGCTGATACGTCTCGGTGGCTTCGCGATACATCTTGCGAGCCATGTAGATGTCGCCGCGCGTCTCCGGAGCGAGCGACTTCGCGATCGCGTCCGGAGTGGTCTTGTCGGCCGATGCGACGCGGAATCCGTTTGCCGTTTGCGGGGCCGGATTCTGAAATGCCAGTGCCGTTACGCACAGAAGTGAAAAAACGGAAACCATGGGGAGGCCTCCTCAATACCTTGTCTTATACTCTAGCACCGCGCTACGGGAAATGGAGTCGGGCTTTTCTCTTAGACGCTCCGTTGGGTTAGTTGCTTGACCGGTGCGTGATACAGTGAGTCTCAATGGCCCGGTGCCCGTCCTGCTCCGCGGAAATTCCACAGCAAAGCCGCTTCTGTCTGATCTGTGGCGCGGCGCTGGGATCAGCGTCCGAGATGCCCACCGACGCGATGCCTTCGAGCACGCCGTTTCAATCCGGGTCGGATGACGAAGGCCGATTCCCCGCCGGCATGGTGCTCGCCGAACGCTATCGTATTCTCGGACTTGTCGGCCAGGGTGGGATGGGCGAAGTTTATCGCGCTAATGACTTGAAGCTAGGTCAGCCGGTCGCTCTGAAATTCCTGCCCGAGGCCACCGCGAAGAATCAGCAACTGCTCGCGCGCTTCCACGCCGAGGTGCGCATCGCGCGCCAGGTTTCGCATCCCAACGTCTGCAGGGTTTACGATATCGGCGAAGTGGAAGGCTCGACTTTTCTTTCAATGGAATATGTCGACGGCGAGGATCTCCGTTCGCTGCTGCGCCGAATTGGGAGATTGCCGGGCGATAAGGCGATCGAGATCGCGCGCAAACTCTGCGCGGGACTGGCGGCCGCGCACGACAAAGGCGTCCTACATCGCGACCTGAAACCGGCCAACATCATGATCGACGGCCGAGGGCAGGTGTTGATCACGGATTTTGGATTGGCCGCGCTCGCTGGGCAACTGGACGCATCCAACCTGCGCGACGGCACGCCCGCCTACATGGCTCCGGAGCAACTGGCCGGAAAGGAAGTATCGGTTCGCAGCGATGTCTACGCGCTGGGGCTGGTGCTACATGAGATGTTCACCGGGAAGCGGGCTTTCGAGAACGGCTCCGCGCGCACCACGCCCACCGCAGTAAGTTCTCTCGCGAAAGACATCGATCCGCTGGTCGAGCGCGTGATTCTGCGCTGTCTGGATGTGGACCCGCGCAATCGGCCGGCATCCGCGCTGGCGGTTGCAGCAGCGCTGCCGGGTGGCGATCCTCTGGCCGCCGCGTTGGCCGCGGGCGATACGCCCACGCCGGGAATGGTGGCCGCGTCGGGCGATACCGAGGGCATTTCTGTGCGAGCGGCTATGATCTGGCTGGCGCTGATCATCGCGGGTCTGATCGCGACGGTCGTGCTGGGCGCCAAGACCAACGTGTTCCGGCAGACGCCGTTCCACAAACCGCCGGCGATCCTGGAAGAAAGGGCGCGAGATTTGATTCAGAGCTTCGGCTACGCCGAGCCACCCGCTGACAGCGACTACGGATTCCGAATCGATGCCGATTACGCGAATTACGCCGAGCAACGACACAATCCCGAGGAGTTTAGGTATCAGTTGGCGAGCGGCCAGCCATCGGTGATCCAATTCTGGTATCGCCAAAGTCCACAACCGCTGACTCCATTCGACTCCCTGAATGGAGTTGTGTCGCGAACCGACCCGCCACCCATCGACTCCGGAATGGTTGGGATGCAACTCGATCCGCAGGGCCGCCTGATCCGCTTCGACGCCATACCGCCGCAGGTGGAAAAGAACCCAGGATTGCCCCGCCCGCTCGATTGGCCGGCGCTGTTCACCGCCGCCGGTCTGGATATGACCCGCTTCGCGCCCGCGGAACCGCAGTGGACTTCCTTAGGTACGGCCGACGCCCGCGCGGCCTGGATCGGGTCATACGCGCAGTCACCCGACCTCGCTTTACGAGTGGAAGCGGCGTCGTGGCGCGGGAAACCTGTGTTCCTTCGTGTGATCGGGCCATGGTCCCGACCCGAAAGGATGCAGCAGCAGATTGCGCCCCCCGGAGTCGCCGTGTTCATGCCGATAATGCTGGCGGTATCGCTGCTGGCAGCTCTTCTCGCGTGGCGGAACTTCCGTGCTGGAAGAGGGGACATCCAGGGAGCAAGCCGGTTGGCAGCCTTCGTGTTCGGTCTGGAGATGCTCGAATGGCTGTGCTGGACTCATCACGTTTCCACCACTCGAGAGATGGACCTTTTCATTGGAGGGGTCAGCGGGGCTGCGCTCATCGCGGCCGTTGTGTGGACGCTCTATGTGGCGCTGGAACCGTATGTGCGGAGGCGCTGGCCTCAGAGCATGATCACCTGGAGCCGCATGCTCGGTGGCGGATTCCGTGACCCGCTGGTGGGCGGACACATGCTCGCCGGTGTCGCAATGGGAATTGGAGGATCCCTCTTCAATTACCTTCAGAGATTCTTTCTGCAGTATGACGCCCTCAGAATCTCGCCCCAATCGATGATTTCGGTTCTTGACGCGCGGCACATGATGGGTGCGGTACTGTCCGATTTGACTGCGGGAGGGATCTGGCTGGGACTGGCTCTGGCATTTCTGTTCTTCGTGCTCCAGGTGCTGCTCCGGCGTCAATGGCTCGCGGCGGTCGCTTTCATTCTGCTGTTTGGCGTGGTAAGCGGTCTCGGATTTAGTGGCCGCCCACTGATCGGAGCCTTTTTCGGGGCCCTGGCAATTTCGTTTTTCCTGGCTGCCCTGCTTAGATTCGGCGTGCTCGCAGCGATCGTATGCATTTTTGTGCCGCCAGACCTTCCGCTGACCACGGACCTTACTGCCTGGTACGCGAGCCCCACTGTGTTCGTGGTCGCGATCGTCCTCGCTTTGGCTGCCTACGCCTTCCACACCGCAATCGCCGGGCGGCCGTTGTTCAAGGCAGGTTTCCTCGAATCGGATTGACAGACCGTCGAACGAAGAGCGCGTCGCGCGCAGGACCGGGGACCTACCCCGTGCATTCAAACGCGACTAATAAGCGATGCGCGTCGTAACCGCTTGTCAAACGGCTTACTGGAAATACTTCCCCGCGAGCGCCGGGTCCGCGTCGACCGCTTTGCTCCACACCCGCTTGGCCTCGTCGTCTTTGCCGACGGCCTTCAAAGCGTGGCCCAGGTTCAGCAGCGCTTCCGGAAAATCGGGCTTCTTGTCGACGGCCGCCTGATAGCATTCCGCCGCGAGCTTGTCTTCGCCAGCGGATTGCAGCAGCAGGCCGAGATTATAGGAGAGTTCGACGGACCGTTCCCCCTGCGCGCTCAGTTTCTGGTGCAATTCCCACGCACGCTTATGATCCTTGCGCTCGAGGGCAATGGCGGTGAGCGCGCGCAGCGCGTCGATGTTCTTGGGTTGGATCGCCAGCACGCGATTGAAGGTGTCGGTGGCGGCGTCCAGGTCCTCGAACTTCCAGCACGCGAGGCCGAGATTGAGCAGCGCCTCCACCCAGTCCTTCTTTTTCTTGAGACAGGTTTCGAAGCTGTCGACCGCCCCGGCGTACTCGGCGCGCTGGAGTTGCAGAAAACCGAGCCGGAACGCGGCGTCTTCGAAATCCGGTTTGACGGCGACGAGCTTCTCGAAATATTTCTCGGCCTCTTCCACTTTGCCGTCGCGCTCGACGGCCAGCGCCAGGTTCCACAAAGCGCCCGGAAGTTCCGGCGAAGTACCCAGCACGCGCTCATACGCGCGGCGCGCGCCGGCGATATCGCCGCGCTCCTGCAACACCGCGCCGAGATTGGCATTGGCTTCGATCGCGTCGGGACGGATGCGGGTCGCCTCGCGATAAGAGTTAGCGGCCTGCTCCAGGCGGCCGGTCTTCTGATAGGCGAGGCCCAGGTTGAACCAGCCTTCGTAGGAATCGGCCGCCACCTTGACCAGTTGCGAGCAGTATTGCACGGCCGCGCTGTAATCGCCGCGCGAAAGCGCAACTCCCGCCAGGCCTTGCAGCGCGTGCCGCGACTGCGGCTTCAATTTCAGCAGGCGCTCGGCGAATTCCTTGATCTTCCCATCCTCTTTTCGCGCGGCCGAAAGCGCGATCAGGTTCACCAGAAGCTCGCTTGAATCCAGATGCGCGGGCAGCAGCTTGCGATAGATCTCGCCGGCTTCGTCCAGCTTGCCGAGTTGCTGAAGGGCGACCGCTTTGCCAAACGAAGCCTGATCGCGAGCCTGATCGTGCGACGGATTGCGCCCGGGGTTTTGTTTCAGCGCTGGTTCGAAACACTCGAGCGCCTGCTCATGCTTGCCCAGATGCAATAAGCACAAACCGCGGCCGAGTTGCGCCTGCCAGCGCGCCTTGTCGATGGAAATCGCGGTCTCGAATTGTTTAGCGGCGTCCTCGAATTTGCCCTGGCGCTCCAGCACCAGCGCAAGGTTGTAGTTGGCGGTGCGATGTTTCGGATCGAGGCTGGCGACTTTGCCGTAGCAGCGCGCGGCTTCTTCCCAATTCTTCTGCTCGAAGCGCAGATGGCCCAGGCCGGTGTAGACTTCCGCGGGGCTTTCTCCGCGCTCGGCGGCGCGCTCCAGTTCCTTCACTGCGTCATCCAGGCGGCCATCCGAAGCCAAGGCGACGGCTTTGGCGAGCGCGCTCGAGGACGCCGCGCGCTTTTTCTTGGACGGGTCCTCGACCGTGTCCCCCCGCATCAACTTCTCAATCAGATCGTCATCGACGAAGAATACCTGCTGGTTATTTTCCGGCATGGATTTGAATCTCCCGTTCTATTTCTTGATCACCAGCGGAGCAACCCGCAGGCTGCCGTTCTTGAGGTTGCGGCTCTCGCCGCGATCGCTGTACAGGCCGACGCCGCCCGTCTTGAGGCGTGCATCGGTCCAATCGTCTACTTTTTGATCCTGAACCCAGGTGGTGAAATGATCCCCGACCGCGTCGAACCGGATCTTGTACGTAGTGTCGACTCGCACCGGCATGTTCAAGGGAAGCTGCGAGTGCGGTAGTTCCTCGCCACCGATCACGGCGTAGCGCACCACCGAGACCGTTGGATTGATGCCTGGTTTCACGATCTCGATCTTCGAGACGTAATAGTTCTTGACGTCCTGGGCGCGATAGATCCAGCCGAGGGCTTTGGATTCGATCTGCGCCTCGAACTCGATGCGGTAATCCGACATGTTAAGGGTGGGGCGCAGCACGGAAATATCGCGCAGCGTCCGCACGCCGGGCTCGACACCCCAATCTGTGATCCAACCGCCTTCGGCAGCGGTGAAGGCGGGCGCCTCCACTACGCGCGGACCAGCGGCGGCCGAGGTTCCGCTCTTCATGATGAAGATGATGGCGATAAACAACGCCACCATCGTGAGCGCCAGGCCGGCTTTCCCGGAGAGCGGGAGCCGCTTCCAAAAGCCTCCCGAAGCTTCCAGATTCAGGCTGGGCAGGCCCAGATCGGGCGGATGATAAGGAGCCGGGAGGGGCGCGGACAGCGTGGATTCACTGGGTCTTTCGGGAGCCTTATCGGCCCGCTTTTCCGGTGTTCTGACGGGCGCGGTCTTCGCGGGCGCGATGGCGGCTGGCTTTGACTGTGGCTCCTTCTTCTCCACTCCGTTTTCCACTGTTTCGGTGGCGCGCGCATCCTTGCGGCCCTTTCCGTTGGAAGGCCGCGATTCGGGACGCGCGGGCGGAGTCTTTTTCGGATCGACCTTGACCACCACGGTGCGTTCGGGAAGCTTTTTTTCCTCGACGGCGACACCCAGCGCGGGCCCGAGCGTCATCACTTGACGAAGCGGCAGCCCGTTCGAGCGCGGGATCTGCAACTCGACCCCGGCCGCCACTGCCGCAAACACTTGCACCGGCTTTCCGCGGCCAGCGGCAAGACCGTGCAGCGTCACCGGCAGCGGCTTGGTGACCAGCGGAGGCGTCTCTCCGGTCTTTTTATCGACGGCGGCAGGCGCTTTGTTGACGGCCGAAGGCGCGATCGTTTCCGGAGGACGCGCGGTTTTCTCGGGCGATGGAACGAAGGGTGGACGCAGGAACGCAGGCCTCGAGATTACCGGCGTGGGAGGCGCGGGGGCCGCGGGCGGCGCCGGCCTGGCAAATGGCTTCGCGATTTCAGGCTCAGGGGCAATTGCGGCCTTCGCCGCCGGCGCGTGCTCGCTCAGGTTTTTGAGCGTGTCGCTCGTGTCTTGGTTGTCCTCGACACCAGTGGTCCGGAACGGCACTCGTGCGAGCGCGCCCAGATTCCGGTCGACGACCGCAAATTCCAGCCACGGTTCCTCCCACAAGGGCGGGGCCGCTTGGGGAGGATGAGGAAATATCAAAATGTCCATGGGCTCCTCCATCATTTCCGGCAATTCAGTTTCGCCGGCTGGGTCGAGATCGACTTCAACCAGCGGGGCGGTGCGCACGAACTCGCGCGCATCCAATTTCCGGTCGCTCGGACGGGGCGTACAGTCCATGATGCGGGCGAAAGCGGCGGATTCCAGCGGACCTGCCGCCACCAGTTGGGTTTCCCACTCTCCGAAATTACGCCGCGGCAGTGCCGGCGTGCCGTTGGATTCGAAACCCGCGTCCGGCCGCGCCATCGCCATCACTTCCGCCAGCAAAGGGACCGGCAGCTCGATAAGAAAATCGGCAAGCTCGGCCGGCGCGAGTTCTTCTTCAGGCTCCGGCTCCGCTTGAGGTGGGGGCTCGGGCTGCCTTGAGACAACGCGTGAGGCAACGGGTGCGGCGATTGGTTCCGGAGGCGCGGGGCGCTCTTCGACCCTCGCAGTCGCCTTAGCCGCGGCGAGCGCATCCAGCGGTGCTGCGGGAAGCTGTTTCTCGGCTCGCGAGGCCGAGCCGCGTGACGGTGTGAGCTGGGGCGCCGCGCTTGCGGGCGCTTTCGGCGGTGGAACCGCTTCAGCCTTCGATTCAGCCGGGAGTACGGGGGGTTTGGCTTGCAGCAGCCGGTTTAATGCGAGTTGGTTGTATTCTTCCTGGTATTGCTGCCGGTGTGCATCCGAACAAAACTCTCCGCCTCCAGTCCACCGCTTCAGGAGCGCAAGCTCCCTTCCGCAATACAGACACCGCATGTGGCCCTAATCGACCGTTTTGACCTTATGCTAAAGGGCACTCTTACCCCTTTCCATGCGGTAAAGGACTTATGTAGAGGTTTTGAGGCGAACACCTTACGGTCCGTTAGGAACAACACCTTAGAGACGCCTCCGTCAAACCGCAAGGAGGGCGAATCACGTGCTTCGGATTGAAGCCCGTGCGGCGGAGAGGCGATGCAGCTGCGAGGGATGGTCTCGGGGGCTCGAGGGGTGGGTTTGGGCGTGGGGTTAGCCTTCGACCCTACGCCGACCTAGTTGGTTTCCCTATCTGCCTTTACTAAAGTTTTTTCCCTACCCGTCGATCATATCAGTGCTTCAGCAAAACAGATCTCTTACGAAAAGAACGTGTGAGTACGGGACGCGAGGGAAGCGAACTGAGAAATTCTTTGAAGGGGATAGGAGGCCGTTTTTATGGCAAAAGGTGAAGCGTTGAAGGGCCATCTCGAGGCGCTGCGCAACGCGATTCCGGAATTAAAGGGCGTGCTGTTGGCGTCCAACGAAGGACTGCCGATCGCGCACTCATTATCGAATGGCGCCGATCCTAATCGCGTCGCCGCCATGGCCGCCGCGGCTTCCAGCCTGGGCCGCCGCATCAGCGAGAGCATGAGCTCGGGGGCGCTGGGCGAGGTGTCCATTCAGGCCGAAGAAGGCGCGCTGTTCATTTACTCGGCGGGCAGCAAGGCCGTGCTCGCGGTGATCAGTCCGCAGGGCGGCAACGCCGGCTTGATCCATATTGAAGCGCGCGGCGCGGCGAAAGAGATCGGCGACCTGTTCTAGGGCATCATCGGCCGCGAATGAACGCAGGTCCACACGGATCCGCGCCGTCTGGAGACGAACCGGCTCATCCGCGTTCATCGGCGTTCGTCAGCATCGATCTGGACCTGAGGATGGCCTGTCAGCGCCTCGCGCAATTTTCGCGCCACCGCCGGTCCCGCCACCCGCGCCAGCTCTTCCTCCGGCGCCTGGCGCACCTGCTCCAAGCTGCCGAAGTGGCGCAATAGCTTGGTGACCGTTTTTTCCCCGACTCCCGCAACCTGGTCGAGCTCACTCCGCAACCGGCTGGCATTGCGGCGCGTGCGATGAAAGGTGACCGCAAAGCGATGCGCTTCGTCGCGCACTGTCTGAACCAGGTGCAATACCGGCGAAAACTTATCCAGCACCACCGGCTCGTCTTCCTGCCCGTAAACGTAAATCCACTCTTCACGCTTGGCGATCGACGCCAAGGGCTGATCCGTAATCCCCAGGGCTTCGAGCGACTCGGCGGCGGCGTGCAACTGACCGAGACCACCGTCCACCAGGACCAGTCCCGGCCGTGGCGAGCCTTCGTCCTTCAATCGACCATAGCGCCGCGAAATGACTTCGCGCATCGATGCGAAATCGTCATTGCCTTCGACTGTGCGGATGATGAACTTGCGATAGTCGGATTTCTTCATCCGCCCGTCTTCCCAGACCACCATGCTCGCGACTTTGTCGGTGCCCTGGATGTGCGAAATGTCGAAACACTCAATGCGGCGCGGCGCATTCTCCAAGCCGAGCGCGTCCCGCAGAGCTTCCTGAATCGCCTTCGACGACGGCTTCATCACGCGAAATCGCTGCTCGAAGCTGTGCTTCGCGTTGGATTCGACCAGATCGATCATGGCCCGCTTCTGCCCGCGCTGAGGTGTGTTGATCTCCACCTTGCGGCCACGGCGTTCCGAGAGCAGCTCCTCCAGAATCGCACGCTCCTCGAACTCCACCGGCACGTGAATGAACGCCGGTACGTACGGATCGCTGAGATAGAGCTGCTTGAGCAGCGAGGAGAAAAACTCCGCTGGATCGAAGTCGAATCGATCCTCCCAGAAGAACTCGCGCCGGTCGACGATATGGCCGTGACGGAGGTGAAAAAGATTCGCCGCGACCAGCGGCGGTTCGGCGTAATACCCAAAGATGTCGGTGTCGTCGCCTTGCGCCGCCGCCATCTTCTGCTTTTCGCCCATCTCATCAACCGTATGAAGGAGATCGTTGAGCGCGGACGCCTCTTCGTAGCGCGTCTCCGAACTCAAGACTTCGATGCTCGCGCGCAGTTCTTTCGACAAGTCCTTATGGCGCCCTTCGAGAAAAAGGCGTACGTGGCGCACGGCTTCTGAGTAGGCATCGTCCGTTGTGAGTCCCGCGACGCACGGCCCCAGACATCGATGAATGTGATATTCCAGGCACGGATGCGTGTGCGTGCGCGTGAGATCCAGGTTGCACGACGGCACCTTGAAAAACCGGTGAATGAAGTGGACCAGGCGATGCGCGAGATTCCCCGGAAAGTACGGCCCATAGTAAGTCGAGCCGTCCTTTCTCAATCGCCGCGTGACGTACACGCGCGGGAAACGCTCGCTGGTCAGCTTGATGTACGGATAGGTCTTGTCGTCGCGCAGCAGAATGTTGTAGCGCGGCTTCCACTGCTTGATGAGATTATTTTCGAGCGCGAGCGCTTCCTTTTCGTTGTCGACGTGGATGTAATCGATGGCGCGCGCTTCGCCGATCAGCGATCCGGTCTTGACGTCGGCCAGCCGGTCGTCATTGAAATAACTGCGGACGCGGCTGCGCAGATTTTTGGCTTTGCCGACGTACAGCACGGTTCCATGGGCGTCTTTGTAGAGGTAAACGCCAGGCAGGGAGGGCAGCTCGGCAGCTCGGTCGCGGAGCTTAAGGACTTCTTCCGTAACTCTATTTTCGCACTGGCGGCGGCAAAGCTGTCACGTCCAGATTGTGCATCACGACGATCTGCCATTGGGCAGCGTCGTTTGCCATCACGAAGCTCAGCAATCCTTGCCGCTCGGGTCGCGGGTTTCCCTGGGGATCGGTCGCGCCCGTCATCTTCCACCGGATATCGACAGCGGCAACATCCGGACGAATGAATCGGATTTTGATATCGGTATGCTGCAGATGGCTATTCTTGAAAATAGTGTCGAACACCGGAGCATGCATTTCTTCAATCTTTGCGCGCCCGCTTGCGCCGTCGCCCCGCCAATTGGTGCAATCCGCGTCTTCGGCGAATACCGCCGCAAAAGCCTTCACGTCGTGATGATTCCACGCGTCCATAAAACGCTTGACAATCATCCGAATCGCTTGCTCACCGATTCCCCGGCCTTGGGTTCCCCCGGCTTTTTCGCTCACTTTAGTCCCGTCCGTGCAATGCTCTTCAGAGCATCGAGGTCCAGCATAATGACAGTCTAGCTCTTATAATCGAATTGTGAAGCGCCTCATGTTCGCGAGCCTGGGGTTGAGTTTGGGGTTGAGCTGGACCTTGTTGCTCGGCCAGCAATCGACCAAACCTCCTGACACCAAGCCCCCCGATTCGAAATCCACGGACACCAAGCCGGTCGGCGGCAAGCAAGTGGAAGAGCCTCCCGAGGAGGACGAGGCCCTCATCCCCAAGGAATGCGTGCTGAATCCCTTGGAAGCGGACAAGAACGTCAAAACCGGCGAATTCTATTTCAACAAAAAAAAGTATCACGCAGCGGCGAATCGCTATAAGGAAGCGACCTGCTGGGATCCCAGCTCCAAGGAAGCGTTCCTGAAGCTGGGCGAGGTCGAGGAGAAGCTTCACAATCGCGGCGAGGCTCGGGATGCGTATGAGAAGTACCTCGCACTCGCGCCGGACGCGAAGAACGCTACGGAGATCAAGAAAAAACTTGAGAAGCTGCCCCCGCCGAAGTAGGCGACTCAGCCGCGGATACGCGCAGCTCAACACGGATAAGACAAATTTTGATCCGATCGACGTGTTCTTAGCCCGGTCTGCTTGTGATCGGCGTGAATCCGCGTGTGTCGGCGGCTAGAAATTATTCTTACTGCGCGCCGAACGCCGGGATGCGAGTCGATATCAGCACACCTGCTTCGACGCCGTTTCTAACCGCATCCGGCCGCACCGCCGGCATGTCGTCGAGGAACTTCGAGATCGGCAGCCGCTCCACGCCGCCGCCGCTCGCGATGGTGGCCGTCTGGAACACCGAATCCCTCGGAATCTGATCGATATCGTAGCCTTCTTCCACCAGCATTTCGCGCTCGATCCAATTGGAAAGAGGGATGTTGCGGAAGAACAGCCGCTCCTGCATCACCATGCTGCGCTTGGAGGCGGTAAGCGATTTGCTTTCACGCATATAGCTGCGCTCTTCCACGCGGAAGTCCTGCATGAAATCGTCGAGCGCGTGCCGCTTGGTGGACTCCTCGGTGGCCTTGATGCGTTCGTCCATGGTGACGCGCTGGGAACTGATGGTGGCGCGCGCCTCGGCCAGCGTTTCGCGCTCCTTCGCCAGTGCGACCTCCATCCGGGCTTGCATGATGTAGAAAGAGAGAAGAGCGCTCCCGCCGGCGACAAACACCGGGAGGAACATCCACAGAAAGGCGTCCATGTGCATATCGTTAATCAGATCGGTGACCTGCTCTCTTTTCTATCGGTGGTGTATGGGAAGAAAGTTAGGGTAGTAGGTGAAATAGCTTAGAAGGCGTAGAAGAAGGAGTCAGAAGTCAGGAGTCAGAAGTCCGAATGTCGCTCACTGAACGGGTGCGATCAAGTACGGGCGCTTCGAAAGCGGATGAACTGACGTCGCATATTTTGGCGCCATGTACGTCACGGTCCGGCCCTTATTCTGACTCCTGTCTCCTGTCTCCTGACTCCTTCTTCCTGACTCCTGATGTACTATCTATCATATGAATTCGCGCCGGCAGTTTCTCAGCTTTCTTGCCGCCAGCCCTCTGGCGAAGCTCTACGGACAGGACACCGGCGGGCTCACCGATCCGAAAGACGCCATCAACGTGATGGACTTCGAGGAGGCCGCGCGCCTCAAAATTCCCATCGCGCACTGGTATTACATGGCGACAGGCGTCGACGACGATATCACGCTCAAGTGGAACCATGAAGCCTATAAGAAGATCCAGCTCCGTCCGCGGCGCCTGGTCGACGTGAGCAAGGTCGACACGAAAGTCGAGCTGTTCGGCACCACCTGGGATTCGCCCATTTTCATCTGCCCGTGCGGCAGCCAGAAGGCGTTCCATGCCGACGGCGAGATCGGCACCGCCAAGGCCGCGCGATCCAGAAAGACACTCCAGATTTTGTCGACGCAGACTTCGGTTCCGGTGGAAGAGGTCGCGCAGGCTCGCGGTGAGCCGCCCTGGTATCAGATGTACGCGCCGACCACATGGGAAGGCGTCGAGCACATGGCGAAGCGCGTCGAGGGCGTTGGCTGCCCGGTGCTGGTTTTGACGGTCGATCTCTACGGAGGCCGCAACACCGAAACGCAGCGTCGATTTTCGAAAAACGACAAGCGCGATTGCACCATGTGTCACGCGACCGCCCGGGGCGGCGGCAACCGGAAGGCGATGTTCGAGGGGATCGCTTCCCAGGGGATGAATTCGCCGACGACGGACTGGAAGTTCGTCGATCGTCTGAAGAAGGCGACCAAGATGAAACTGGTCCTCAAGGGCCTGGAAACTCGCGAAGATGCCGCGCTCGCGGTAGAGCACGGCGCGGATGGGATCATCGTTTCGAACCACGGCGGCCGCGCCGAGGACGGCGTTCAGGCGACCATCGAGGTTCTGCCGGAAGTGGTCGATGCCGTGAAGGGGCGCATTCCGGTGTTGATCGATGGCGGCGTGCGGCGCGGCACGGATGTTTTCAAGGCACTGGCGCTGGGCGCACGCGCGGTGGGAATCGGACGGCCGTATCTGTGGGGCTTGGGCGCGTTCGGACAGCCGGGCGTCGAGCGGGTCATCGATATTCTGCGGACGGAGTTTACACTGGCGATGCGTCAGAGCGGCGCGCCGTCGATCGCGCAGATCAACCGGTCGTTTATTGTGTGATGTGGCGCACGCTTCAGCGTGCAGCGGCGAACTTCAGTTCGCCGTGTCGATAAGGACAGAACCCGGCTGTCGGCTGAAGCCGACAGCAGCACGCATTGTCAGATCGCGCACAACGGCACGATGGGCCTGTGCGCTTAAGAGCGTGCGCCACAAGCTACATCGCCTGCGAGCCGTCCAGCTTCTGGCCGCTCAGCAGCGCTCCCAGTAAACCGAAGTCGAACCGCCCCAGCGCCCGGAAGATCGCGCCGAGGCGGAAGCCCAGGCCGGACATGAACCCGTAATACTTGCCGAGAAACGCCGCTGCGCCCAGAATGCAATCGGCCTCGACCAATGAATCCCCGTCGTAGGGATCCGGCGCATCGTGATAGGTCGCGCGAATCGCCGGATAGAGCCGGATCTTTCTCTGCGCCCGGTAAATCTGCGCCGCCAGATCGGCGTCCGCCCAACGATGCCCGAAGCGCTCGTCGAAATAATTCATCCCTTTAAGGAAAGCTTTGCGGACCATGAGCGCGTCGATGTCGGGATATTCCACCGCGACGCTTTCCTCCGCAAGATACACTTCGGAGCCGGGAAACGGCTGGCCCGCGCAAACGGCGGCCAGAGCTTCGCGCGTGGGCAAGCTGCGCACTTTCGATATCGGAGCGCCTTGCTCATCCACCAATAGGGGACAAACCGCGCTCGTCTCTGCATCGGCTTCCAACTGGCCGGCAAGCGCCATGACGGTGTCCACCGCGACCTCCACGTTCGGCGACAAATACAAAACCAGCTCGGCCTTGGCCGAGCGAGTCGCTATATTCAGCGCCTTTGTCGCGCCGAAATTGTGCGGCAGACGCAGCATGGAGATCTCCGCGTACTCGGCGTCGAGCTGCGAGCTTTCATCCGAACTGCCGCAATCGATCACCAGAATTTCCAGGCGCTCACGGTCCCGCGACCGGTCGAGCGCTTCGATCGCGCGACGCAGCTCCGCCGCTTGGTTGTAGCCGATCAGGATCGCCGAAACCCGCGGTTGAACTGGTTCCTCGACGGCTTCGCGAGGAACTGCAATGGTGGCGACCGGAGCCTCGCGCCGGACGTCCTTGCGTCGTATTTCTGCCATTTGAATGAGTCTCTATTCGCTTGCGTGGCCGACGAGTCTGCGGCCGATTAGGCTGCTTTCCGAGGACGCACCTCACGCTCGATTTTAGGAAGCGACGTGCGCCGGGCCAACTCGAAGTCATGGTGCATTTGAAGCCGCAGCCAGAAATCCGGAGAAAACCCGAAGTACCGCCCGAGGCGCAGCGACGTATCGGGTGTCACCGCACGGACACCGCGAACGATCTGGCTCAAACGGTTAGCTGGCACGCACAATTCCTTCGCCACGTGGTTAACGCTCAGCCCAAGCGGATCGAGCAACTCTTCTCTGAGAATCCGGCCGGGATGGACCGGCAGCCTATACTTTATCGCGCGCGGCATTTCTGCTCCTTAGTGATAATCGATAATCTCCACATCGTAAGCCTCCCCGTCCCGCCATGTGAACACCAGCCGAAACTGGTCGTTAATCCGGACGCTGTGGCGCCCACTCCGATCTCCCTTCAATGCCTCCAGGCGGTTTCCCGGAAACCGCGCCAAATCAGACAGCCGCTCGGCAGCGTGCAACTGAGCGAGCTTCTTGTCCGCTATATCGGCGAGGTTATGGAACTTCCGCGGATGCCGCCCTTCAAACAGTGCCTGCGTGTCCTTGCATCGGAAAGAGCGGATCACAGCTCATTATCGGACGTGATACGTCACACGTCAAGCCTCCATCGCGCGAGGACTAGGCGACCGGCGCGCCCGCCTTGCGCGTTGCCCCGTGGATCTCCTGCAAATTCCACACCCGAATGGGATCGCGCCTGCGGGAAGCGATCGCCTCCACCGACGCCCGCGCGCCGCTCATGGTGGTCACGCATGGCACCCGATACGTCACCGCGTTGCGCCGGATCGCTTTTTCGTCGCTGAACGCATGCGCACCGCTGGTGGCCGTGTAAATAATCAAATCGAGCGAGCCGGCCTTCAGCAGATCCACGGCGTTCGGGCGGCCTTCATTCACCTTGAAAATGGTCTTGACCGGAATTCCAGCGAGACGGATTGCTGCGGCCGTGCCACGCGTCGCCGTGACTTCGAAGCCGAGCTCTGTGAAGCGTTTGGCCAGCGCCACCGCGATCAGCTTATCGCGATCGTTCACGCTCAGGAACACGCGGCCCCGGTCGGGCAGGGGTGTGCCCGCGCTCAATTGCGCTTTCGCGAACGCCTCACCGAAATTTTCGCCGACGCCCATCACTTCCCCGGTCGATCGCATCTCCGGACCCAGTGTGGGATCGACGCCGGGGAATTTGTTGAACGGGAACACGGGCGATTTCACGAAGAACTGCGGGACGCTCAACACGCCTTCCGCATCCAGAACGCCCGGGACATCCAGAATCCCCCCCGGCGTCTTGAAATCCGCGATGCTCTTGCCCAGCATCAGGCCCACCGCGATCTTAGCCACCGCGACGCCGGTAGCTTTACTCACATACGGTACCGTGCGCGACGCGCGCGGATTCACTTCGAGCACGTATACCGTCGCGTCCTTCACCGCGTATTGCACGTTCATCAGGCCGACCACGCGCAGGGCCCGCGCGAGCTGCCCGGTATACGCGCGAATGCGATCGAGCACCTGCGGCGCGAGCGATGTAGAAGGCAGCACGCAGCTCGAATCGCCGGAATGGACCCCAGCCTCTTCAATGTGTTCCATAATCCCGGCGATCAGCACGTTCCCGCCGGTGTCGCAAAGCGCATCCACGTCCACTTCGGTCGCGTCCTCCAGGAAACGGTCGATCAGTACCGGCCGGTCCTGCGAAAACGCCACGGCTTCCTGCATGTAGCGGCGGACCATGTCCTCGTCGTATGCGATCACCATGGCGCGTCCGCCCAGCACATAGCTCGGCCGGACCAGCACTGGAAACCCGATGGAACGCGCCACCGCGCAAGCCTCTTCGACATTCGTCGCCGAGCCGTTGGCGGGCGACGGAATCTTCAAATCGTCCAGCAGTTTTCCAAAGCGCTTGCGATCTTCGGCAAGATCGATGTCCTCGGGATCGGTGCCGATGATCGGCACGCCGGCGGCTTTCAGCGGCAGCGCCAGCGTCAGCGGAGTTTGACCGCCGAACTGCACGATCACGCCGTCGGGCTTTTCCACATCGCAGATATTCAGCACTTCTTCGAGCGTGAGCGGCTCGAAATACAGACGATCGCTGGTGTCGTAATCTGTCGAAACCGTTTCCGGATTGCAGTTCACCATGATCGATTCGTAGCCGAATTCCTGAAGCGCGAAGGACGCATGGCAGCAGCAGTAATCGAACTCGATGCCTTGTCCGATGCGATTAGGGCCGCTGCCCAGGATCATCACTTTCTTTCGATCGGTGGGATCCGCCTCGCACTCCGATTCGTAGCTCGAATACAGATACGGCGTGAAGCTTTCGAATTCTGCCGCGCAGGTGTCCACTCGATTGAAAACCGCCTTGACGTCGAGTTCCTTCCGCCGTGTGCGAACCGCGTTCGCGCTCGTGTTCCATGCGCGCCCGAGGCTCGTGTCCGACAGTCCGTCGCGCTTAGCCGTTAACAATTGTTGGCGCGTGACATGCTCCAAACACGTGGCCGCCAGTTCCTTTTCCAGATCCACCATCTCGCGGACTTGCCTGAGGAACCACGGGTCGATCGCCGTCAGTGCTTGAACTTGATCCTCCGTGTAACCATTTTCGAACGCGTAGCGAATGTATCCGAGCCGGTCGGGATTGGGCGTGATCAGACGAGGATCGATCAGGTCGCGCTGATACTTTATGGCGGAATCGGATTTGCCGGTTTCGAGGCTCCGCATGCCCTTGCCCAGCGCCTGTTTGAACGTCCGGCCGATCGCCATCACCTCGCCGACGCTTTTCATCTGGGTCCCGAGCACCGGCTCGGCGCCCGGAAATTTCTCGAACTGCCAGCGCGGAATCTTGACCACCACGTAATCGATGGTCGGTTCGAAACAGGCGGGAGTCTTGCGCGTGATGTCGTTCTTGATTTCGTCGAGGCGATAGCCCACCGCCAGCTTCGCCGCGATTTTGGCGATGGGAAATCCCGTGGCTTTGGATGCCAGCGCGGAGCTGCGCGAGACGCGCGGATTCATTTCGACGATCACCATGCGACCCGTAACAGGATCAATCGCGAACTGCACGTTGGAGCCGCCCGTATCCACTCCGATTTCGCGCAGGCATGCCAGCGCGCCGTCGCGCATCATTTGATATTCGCGGTCGGTAAGCGTCTGCGCCGGAGCCACCGTAATCGAATCCCCGGTATGAACACCCATGGGGTCGAAATTCTCGATGGAGCAAACGATGATCGCGTTGTCGGCCTGATCCCGCATTACCTCCAGCTCGAATTCCTTCCAGCCGAGCACGCTCTCTTCGATCAGAACTTCGTGAACCGGCGAAAGATCCAGGCCGCGTTCCAGGATCTCTTCCAGCTCTTCGCGATTGTACGCGATGCCGCCGCCGGTGCCCGCGAGCGTAAAGCTCGCGCGCAGAATCACCGGATATCCGATGTGCGCGGCGAATTCCAGGCCGTTCTCCACCGAATTCACAAGCTGCGATTGCGGAAGATCCAGACCGATTCGCCGCATCGCGTCCTTGAACAGCAGGCGATCCTCGGCCTTCTTAATGGCTTTGAGCTTCGCACCGATCAGCTCCACGCCATAACGATCCAGCACGCCCGACTCCGCGAGCTCCACGGAAAGATTCAACCCGGTCTGCCCGCCGACCGTCGACAGTAGCGCGTCGGGCCGCTCGCGCCGGATCACTTCCTCGGCGAACTCGACCGTCAGCGGCTCGACGTAGGTCTTATCCGCCAGATTCGGATCGGTCATGATGGTCGCCGGGTTGGAGTTGATCAGCACCACTTCGTAGCCATCCGCCCGCAGCGCTTTGCAGGCCTGCACGCCGGAATAATCGAACTCGCAAGCCTGGCCGATGACGATCGGCCCGCTGCCGACGATCAGGATGCGATGCAGGTCGTTGCGGCGCGGCATACTTACGCGCCCGCCTTCATCAGTTTTACGAAATCGTCAAACAGGTAGCGCGAATCGTGCGGACCGGGCGCGGCCTCAGGGTGATATTGCACGCAAAACGCCGGATGACTGCGGTGCCTGAAGCCTTCGAGCGTTCCGTCGTTCAGATTGGTATGCGTGATCTCCACTTCATTCAGGTTCAACGAATCGGGATCCACCGCGAAGCCGTGATTATGCGAAGTGATTTCAACCGTTCCAGTTATTTTGTTGAGAACCGGGTGATTGGCCCCGCGATGCCCGAATTTCAGCTTGTAGGTCCTGGCTCCCAGCGCGAGTCCCAGGATCTGATGACCCAGACAGATTCCAAACACCGGCACGCGGCCGATCAGCTTCCGCACCTGCGCCGCCTGATAGGCGAGCGGCTCAGGATCGCCGGGTCCGTTCGACAGGAATACGCCAGCCGGTTTGAGCGCGAGCGCGTCTTCCGCCGAGGTCCCCGCAGGCACTACCGTTACCTTGCATCCAGTGGATACTAACCGTCTCAGAATGTTGTGCTTAATACCGAAATCATAAGCTATTACATGAAATTGAGATTCAGCAGGTGCGTGCTCCAGATCCGATGGCGAACACGGCTCGGCTGGCTTGGTCCATTCGTACGCGGTCGGCGTGGAAACGCGAGTCGCCAGATCGAGGCCGGTCATGGAGGGAGACCGCCGCGCACGTTCAACCAGATCGTCAGAATCCGCTGCCGTCGCCGAAATCACCCCGCGCATCACGCCGCGCGATCGCAGGTGCCGCACCAGCGCTCGCGTGTCGATCCCTGAAATCACCGGCACGCCGTTCGAGGTTAGAAACGCTTGCGCGGTTTCGTCCGCTCGCCAGTTGCTCGAAAGCGGCGAAAATTCGCGGACAATGAGACCTTCGATGTACGGCCGCGCGGATTCGTTGTCGGATTCGTTCGCGCCGTAGTTGCCGATCTGCGGATTGGTCAGCACCACGATCTGGCCCGAATACGATGGATCGGTGAAAATCTCCTGGTAGCCGGTGATCGCGGTATTGAAAACAACTTCGCCCGATCGTTCGACGGGCGCACCAAAACTCCAGCCCTCGAAGACCGTGCCGTCTTCCAGGGCGAGAACTGCTGGAATCAATTGGATCGGATCCTCCAGAAAGGGGGTAATCTCTATTTCACCACATGTGTGCGGCGAGCGCCAGTTTTTCTTGGTGTGGGGCCGGCAGTCCTGCCGGCGAGCCGGCTCTCTGGCCGGCTTATCCGAGGCGCGACCGACAGGGAGCGCGTGTCTTTCTCACCCCGGCAGTCCCGCCCGATCCGGCTCGACAAAACCCATCCGGGCCGCATCCGTCGCCAGTAACTCCGGGGAATAGAACTTCTCGATGTACGTCTTCAGCATCAACTCTTCCAATCCCCCGTGCTTAACCGCATGTACCACCAGCCTCATCCACGCCACCGTGATGGTCTCGTGATACTTCTCGCTCTTTCCGATATGCGCGGCGAACTTGCGCAAGTACGTCCTGAAGCGCTCGGTCGCCTCCGCGGCTCCGTCCAGCTCAACATAAATCCGCGCAAGCCGGATGTGATCGCGATGGTGAAACAGGTCCGGGCTCAGCTCGCAGCTTTCGAACGCCCGGACGAACTCGTCGTCGCTCATGGTTTTGGAGGCACAGTGTTAGAGGCAGCCTGGTGCACGGAAAGCAGTTGAGTGGCAAGCATGTCCGATAAAAGCGTCTCCATCACAACGACATTGACTCTGCCGTTGCTCCACGCCTCGTCTCCGGCGTCAAGCGCCGCGTAGTACGGCTGCCGATTTGCGACGTTCTGGTCTGGAATTGTAAGGGTTCCGGGTAATCTGTAGCCCAGCCGCGCACATAGCACCAGGTAGGACGCGGCACGGGACGTCCGGCCGTTGCCTCCGGCGAAAGGATGGATCCAGTTGACCCGCCACATTATGTACGCGGCCTGGTGCAGAGGTGAGTGATTCGGGTTTTCGTTGACGTAATCGCACATTTCCTCGACGTGGTGCGCAACATCCGACGGCGGGGGCGGCTTATGCGTCGTCCCGTGAATCACCACCGGTCCGGTACGGTAGTTCCCCGCGCAAGTATAGATGTCCTGGATCGCGATACGTTGGAGTGCCTGCATCGTGCTCGGCCGCAACTTGAAGACGCTCTTGGAAGCCGCGTCTATCAGACGCATTACTTCGTCGAATTGGATCAGGCCGTTTCTTGCTTCCAAGAACGCTTTGTGGTCCACGTCTCGGAAGAGCTCGTGCGAATCGGGCCGGCTATCCCGCTGAACGTCCGTTCTTCTGGTCGTCATCGCGGATCAACTCGTCGGCCGCCCGGTCGATCGTTTCGCGCGTGATTTTGTCATTCTCAAAATGTGTGTTCCCATACGCAAAGCTACGGCGCTGCGCCTCTTGCTCAACGCTCGTCGGCTCCCGGCGCCGGGACATCTCCAGAAGTTTCTCAAGCTCGTCAGGCATACTTCAATTCTCCCACGTCGTTCCGTTTAGTGGCTAGGCTCGCCCGGCCATCTCGCGCTGTACACTGAAAGTTCACCGTCATGATCACCGAGGCTGCCACCGCCACGTTCGAACGCGTCGATCTCGATTGCGGCGCGACCCTCGCGCCCATCGAAGTCGCCTATGAAACCTACGGCGAGTTGAACGCGGCGAAAAACAACGCAATCCTGGTGGGCCACGCGTTCTCCGGCGATGCGCACGCGGGCGGGGAAGGCGGCTGGTGGGAGAGCATGATCGGCAGCGGCAAGGCGCTCGACACCGACCGGTATTTCGTCATCTGCTCGAACGTTTTGGGAGGCTGCCGCGGCACCACCGGGCCCGGCTCCCTCAATCCGGAAACCGGATGCCCGTGGGCCATGTCGTTTCCCAACGTTTCTATCGCCGACATGGTGCGGGTCCAAAAAATGCTCATCGAGCACCTAGGCATATCGCGATTGCTCGCGGTCACCGGCGGCTCCATGGGCGGAATGCAGGCGCTCGAATGGGCGGTGACTTATCCGGAGAGCGTCGCCGCGGCGATTCCCATCGCGACCACAGCGCGCCATAGCGCGCAGCAAATCGCGTTCAATGAAGTGGGACGGCAGGCGATCATGGCCGATCCGGATTGGAACGGCGGCAACTATTACGGTGGCCGCCCGCCCGCGCGCGGGCTCGCGGTGGCGCGCATGGTCGGCCACATCACTTATATGAGCGATGAAAGCATGCGCCAGAAATTCGGACGCCGCCTTCGAACATCCGGAGACGGAAGAGCCGATCAGTTCGAGGTCGAAAGCTATCTGCAATATCGAGGCAGTAAGTTTGTCGATCGCTTCGACGCCAACTCCTACATCTACATTACGCGCGCCCTGGATTCGTTCGATCTGACCGAGCGCGGCTCGCTCGCGTCTTTATTTGAAAAGATTTCCACGCGATTTCTGGTCATCAGCTTTTCATCGGACTGGCTATATCCCAGCTATCAGTCGCAGGAAATCGTCAGCGCGCTGCGCAGCCGCAATTGCGACGTCGCCTATTGCCAACTGGAAGCCCAATACGGCCACGATGCGTTTTTCTTGGAGGTGGCCGAACAAACCGAAGTGATTCGCGGGTTCCTTGCCTCCACCTTCCAGGAGGCGCGGTAATCGCGTGCGCGAAATTTACGGGCGTAGCGATTACGCCATCATCGGCGAGCTGATCGACGCGAAGGCGCGCGTGCTGGATCTCGGCTGCGGCGAAGGCGAGCTGCTCGCCTGGCTCAAGGAGAACAAGAAGGTCGACGGCCGCGGCGTCGAATTTTCCAGCGCCCGCGTGCAGAAAGCCATCGCGCGCGGCGCCTCCGTGTATCAGGGTGACCTGGAATCCGCGCTGGACGATTATCCCGCCCGCGCGTTCGATTACGTTATCCTCAGCCAGACCCTCCAGGAAACCCGCGATCCGTTGCGCGTGCTACGGGCGATGCTGCGGATCGGAAATCGCGCGGTCGTCGCGTTTCCGAATTTCGGGCACTGGACCGTGCGGATGTCGCATCTGTGGAGCGGCCGCGCTCCGCAGACCGAGCTGTTTCCCCACGACTGGTACAACTCGCCGAACATCCATTTTCTTACTGTGCTGGATTTCGAGGCCTTGGCGCAGAAAGAGAACTGGCGCGTCGAGCGGCGTATTTTCCTCTCAGGCCGTCGCGAAGTTTCGCTGCTGCCGAACCTGCGGGCGGAGGTCGCGGTGTTTTTGTTTTCGGGAAGGGAAAAAGGGAACTGATCACTCGGTCCCTGTCCCAACCAGCCCAAACCTCAAAAGGTCCGAAAGTGGATAGAGCGGTCGGTACCAACTTACTTCACTCACCCGAATTTAATATGGTTTTGATCGGCGTGAGAGGCTGGCTGCTGCCGTTTGCCTATTTGGTGCGCTTCTATTTCATTTGGTCACGAATGTCGGCCTGAATCCTGGGAAGGTCGTCACAGGAGATCGTGATCGGCCCATTAGTTTGAACAGATCCCCCCTTGTTAGTGAAGGTCATTGGGCCAAGGAGGTAGTAGCAAACGGATTCCTCAGGAACATTTCTGAATCCATTGAAGTAACCAAAAGTTCCAGTGAGCCTTATAGCCTCTTCCATCTTATTCGCGGAAGTGAGATCCTCTTGGCGCAATTCCACATCTACCCCTCTTTCCGCTGGCCTATCTGGAATCAGTGTGACTCCGTTCATGGGAAACGGCCATTCCGCGGAATCAACGGCGGCCTTCTTTGTCAGCGAGAATCTTACGAGTTTGAAGCTACCGTGAACGCTTGAGGCAGTCGTTTTACCTCGATTATTCATCAGCAACGTTACCCGCATATGTTTTCCCCAGGAAGCCCTAAACTCCCTGGTTATAACAGCCGCAGCCGTAGCCTCAACTTCTCTTTGGATCAGTTCAGTTTGCTGCCGCATTTTTTCGAGTTGGCCCTTGGCAACTCCGGCATAGATAGCAGCGGCGATGAACGCGAGCCACGTTCCAACGGTAAGCCAGACCTGCGTGCGATGATCCCTGTTGCTATTGGTTTGATTGCTTCTTTCTGCGCGTTCTGGAATTTGCAGTTCGGCGCGCAATATTGGAGGTTGGGCTGGTGGCTTGGCATTCTCGTTATTTCGTTCCTGCTGATCGCGTATGGAATGTATTTCTTTCTGGATAGCGATCAGACTGTCTCGAATGCCGCGCAGGAGACGCAGTTCACGCTCGTTCATGCGGGCCTTGGTGGACGGTTCATCATGCTCCCACAGGACACGTGAGTGAAGTAATCTGCTACCGAGCGGCCTGTCCCCTTTTTCAAAAACCGACCCATTATTTCTTCGCCGCGATCTCCGTCACCGTGGTCCACACGAACTGCATGAAGCGATACAGCGCCGCTTCCTCCAGGCGCTCGTCGTCGGAATGCGCTCCATTCGCGCCATGATCCTTCTCCTCGATGATCGAGCCGATTCCATACGACTGCACGCCCTTGGCGCGAAGCTGGGCCATATCGGTCGCGCCCGTCAACATCGACGGCAGCGTCACCGCGCCGGGATAAAGCAGCTTCGTAACTGCTTCCAGCGTGTGAAACATCTCCGTATCGAGTCGTGATGGTGGGCTCGCCGGCCGCTGCACGGCTGGATCGCCGCCCACCACCTCCACCGCCGGATCGTTGATCACCCGCCGCAGCTCGGCGTACAGCTTGGTCATATCCTCGTCCGGCAGCGCGCGAACATCCAGCGTCGCCTCGGCATCTGAGGGAATCACGTTCGAGCGAAACCCGGCTTTGATGATGGTCGGCACCACCGAGGTCCGCAGCATGGAGTAGTGCGTCAGCTCGTGCTCGGAGAAATATCGCTGAATCGCCGCCGACCGTTTCGGATCGGCCACGTGGTTGTACCGATCCGCATCCTCGGGCGAGCTGATGCTCGCCAGCCGCTCGAAATACGTGCGGGTGGTGTCGTTCAATCGCATGGGCGGCTGCCACGCACCGACTTTGGCGACCGCGTCCGCCAGGTGCACCACCGGATTATCCAGCCTGGGCACCGAGCCGTGGCCGGCGGTCCCGTGCGCGATCAGCTTGGTGCTGCGCGGAACCTTCTCGGTGGTGGAGATGTCGACGTAGCGAACCTTGCCCTGCCGCGCTTCGCCGCCGCCTCCCTCCGCAAGCGCGAACTCCGCTCCGCCCAAGTCCCCTCCGAGCGCGTTCCAATGCTCCTTCACCAGGTACTCGATTCCCACTGACGAAGTGCCTTCTTCGCCCGCCTCCGCGACGAAGATCACATCGCGATCCAGAGGAACTTTGAGACGCTTCAGCGTCACCATCAGCATCACGCCCGTGGTCAGATTGTCCTTGTCATCCTGCGTGCCGCGCCCGTAAATGTAGCCGTCCTTGCGAATCGCCGCGAACGGATCCACGCTCCATTTCTCCCGCTGCACGCCAACCACATCCATGTGGCCCATGACGATGATGGGGCGCTTTCCACCGGTTCCCTTGAGGCGCGCGACGATATTCGCCCGATCCGGCTGTAGCGCGACAATCTGATAAGGGATGCCTTCGCGATCGAAGATCGGCTTGATGTAATTGACGGCCTTGGTCTCGTTACCGGGCGGATTACTGGTGTCGATGCGGATGAGCGCCGAATAGTGCTCCAGCAATTCGCGATCGAGCTTCGGCCAATCCACGGGAAACCGGTCGGCGGAAAAGGCGTTCGTAATCAGCAAACCCGGCGTGATGAAGACAACCAATGTGACGAAAAGAATGCGCCCGGCAAGTTGCATGCGTTCGAGCTTATCATAAACAGTCTGAAGGCTCCCAGAACAGCGAAGGGCTTCGGGAGCTGAAGCTCTACCCGCGGAAAGGTCTTGCAGATTTCACCCGTTACCTCACTCACGCCCTCCGCGCAGGATGCGGGCAAGCGCCTCGATCATTACTTGCAGGAGCATCTCGCCGACTATAGCCGAGCGCGCATTCAGAGCTGGATTCGCTCGGGCGCCGTTCTGGTGAACGGGACTGCCGCGAAAGCGTCCATGCAGTTGCACGGAGGGGAACAAATACACGTCACGCGGGAAGACCTGCCTCCGCTCCACGCGGCGCCCGAAGATCTCCCCATCGAGATCCTGTATGAAGACGACGCCGTAATCGCCGTGAACAAGCCGGCCGGCGTGGTAGTGCATGCCGGCGCGGGCGCGCATTCGGGCACGCTGGTGAACCGGCTGGTGCATCACTTCGCCTCGCTTTCGAAAGTCGGCGGGGACCTGCGGCCTGGAATCGTGCACCGCCTGGATCGCGGAACCAGTGGAGTCCTGTTGGTCGCGCGTACCGACGCCGCGCATCGCGCGCTGGCGGCGCAGTTCGCGGCCCGGAGCGTGGAGAAAACCTATCTGGCTCTGGTTCAAGGCCGGGTCGCGCCGGAATCCGGCCGCATCGATACCCCGATTACCCGCGATCCGGTGCATCGCACTCGAATGACCGCGCGGCTCGGCCACGGGCGCGAGGCCCACACGCAATATCGGGTGCGGGAGCGCTTCGAACGGTTCACTTTTCTCGAAGTGCGCATCGGCACCGGCCGCACGCACCAGATCCGAGCGCATCTGGCGAGCATCGGCCATCCCGTCGCGGGCGATCGTCTGTATGGCGCGCGGCCATTTCCCGCGTTGCCCGGCCGCGTGTTCCTGCATGCCTGGCGGATCGTATTTTCGAGCCCCGCATTCGCCGCCGGCGCCGAACGCGTGACTGTCGAAGCTCCGCTGACCGCCGAGCTTGAGCGCCTGCTTAACGAGCCGCGACCATTTGCCCGTGGCAACTAATGTGTCAGCAGGCAAGGGAGCGGTTACTCGAATTCCGCCGGAGTCACTATAATTTAGGTAGCCCTATGAAGTACGCAGTTGCCCTCGCCGCCGCCGCCATCCTGATTGTCTCGATCTTGCCGGCGCAGCCTCCCGCCCCGCCCGCACCGCAATCGGCCGCTCAGGTTCCCATCCAGAGCGACGAGAAAACCAACATCAGCATCGACGTTTCGCGCGTCCAGCTTCTGTTCACTGTGTCCGACAAGAAGGGTCGATTCGTCACCAACCTTTCGAAGGACGATTTCGAAGTGTTCGAAGCCAAGAAGCCTCAGTCGATCGTCGAGTTCAACGCCGAAACCAATCTGCCGCTGCGCCTCGCCATCCTGATCGACACGAGCAACAGCATTCGGGACCGTTTCAAGTTCCAGCAGGAAGCCGCCACGGATTTCGTCAACACCGTGATTCGCGAGCACGAAGACAAGGCCGTGATTGTGAGCTTCGACACGGCGGCGGAGCTGGTCGCCGACATGACCGACGACACCGAGAAACTCGCGAAGGCGATTCGCGGGCTGCGTCCGGGCGGCGGCACCGCGCTCTACGATGCCGTGTTTTTCGCCTGCCGCGACAAACTTTTGCAGGATCAGCCCAAGTTCAAATTCCGCCACGCGATGGTGATCATCAGCGACGGCGACGACAACCAGAGCCGCTGGACTCGCGAACAGGCGCTGGAGATGGCCCACAAAGCCGACACCGTGATTTACGCGATCTCCACCAATCGCTCCGGCGTGGAAGGCGACGGCGATAAAGTGCTGCGATATTTCGCGGATCAGACCGGCGGCCAGGTGTTCTTCCCGTTCAAGGCGCAGGATCTGGCTCAGGATTTCGAGAACATCGCGAACGAGCTTCGTCATCAGTACAACGTGCTGTATCGTCCCGAGCCGCTCAAGGCCGACGGACTTTATCATCCGGTGGACGTGAAGGTGCGAAATCGCAAGGACCTGATTGTCCGCGCGCGCCACGGTTATTACGCCCCCTCGATGTAGACGATGTGGCGCGGGCCGCCAGGCCTGCTGTGTCGACAGTCATGTCGACATTTCTTCGAGCCGCGACCGTCTTCCGAGCCGCGACCAAAGGGAGCGGTCCAACACTCCATTGAAAATGACCTCGGGTTTACCCGCCCGCGATCACAGCCTTCGCCCGTGCCACTTCCGCGACGCTCCACGCCTGCGCCGGGCACCCCCGAGGCGCATGCGGCTCGTCGCCATCGTAGATTTCGCCGATCGAATCCGGGCACGCGCCCCCTAACGCATGGCGTTCCAGCCGCTCGATGAGCCCCCGGCAGTACGCCAGATTTTCAGCGCCGCGCCCAAAAGCCGCCAGGTAGGCATCCACAAACGCGCCGATCAGCCACGGCCACACGGTGCCTTGATGATAAGCGCCATCGCGCTCGGCAGGCGATCCCTGGTAGCGTCCCTTGTATTCCGGATCGCCGCGCTCGAGCGTGCGCAATCCCGCCGGCGTCAACAGTTCCCGCTCCACCATCCGCACTACCGACTGCTGTTGATGAGTCTCGAGCAAGTCGAAAGGCAGGCTGACTGCAAAGATCTGATTCGGCCGAATCTTCGTTACTGCGCCCTGGTCTTGGATCACATCGTACAGACACTCCCGCGCCGGATTCCAAAACTTCGTGCGAAAACCTTCGCGCACCAGATCCGCTTCACCGCGATAATCCGCAGCCGCTGCGTCGCCCAACTCCTCAGCCCACTCGGCAGCCAGACGCAGCGCACCATACCACAACGCGTTGATCTCCACGGGCTTGCCATCACGCGGCGTCACCACCCAATCGCCCACTTTCGCGTCCATCCAGGTGAGTTGCGTGCCCGGATTTCCGGCGCGCAGCAGATGATCCTCGGGATCGACCCCGATTCCATACCAGGTCCCGCGCCGGTGCCACCCAATAATCTCCTTGGCGGCCGGAAAGAACGTACCGCGCAGAAATGTTCGATCCCCACCCGCCTTCAGCCACGCCCGCACCGCCTGGAACATCCACAGTGTCGCGTCCGCGGTGTTGTATTCCGGCGTCTCCCCCGCGTCCGGAAAGCGATTCGGAATCACACCCTGTCGCATGTGCGCCAGAAATCCTTCGATGATGGCGCGCGCTTCGGCGAGCCTGCCCGCGACAATCAACAATCCCGGCAGGCTGATCATGGTATCGCGGCCCCAATCCGTGAACCACGGATACCCGGCGATAATCGTCGGCCTGCCGTCGGCTCGCTTCACGATGAACGGATCGGCCCGCGGCGTCGGAGCTGTGTATCCGGCGTCGTCGCATCCTAGGACAGCGACCGCCGCGCAAATCGGCGCCCACTCGCCGGGCTTCAAGTCCAGAACGATGACGCCCGGCGTGTATAAGTCCTCGCGAAAATCCAGGCCCCGCTCCTGCTCCATCAGATATTCGACGTTGTAATACCAGTCGCCGCCGGGCTCGAAACGGCCGTCGTGACGAAACTCGATTTGCGGAAGGCCGCCGAAGACGTCGGCTCGCGCGTGGCCCAGCGAATGATAGTCGCGATAGGCCAGAAACGGGCGCACGCGCAACTCCATCGCCCGATCGGCTCGATAGCGGATCACCACGCCCTGGCGGCCCTCCATCAGGTAGACCTGCTTTTCTACATGAATAAGTTCCGGCGCGCCGCCGTCCGGGCTCTTTACCTCAATCGAAAACTTCCATGTCGCGCACGGGTCGCTCGAGAAGTCCTCCAGCCATTTGCAGCCCTCAAGTTCGACTCCCGGATACTGGCAAACCCCCAATCCATGGGATCGGCCGCCACCCCCGATCGCTACTTCCTCCTCGACCCGTGACAACAACGCGTAGCGCTCCACCGGCGGGCGCAGGCTCGCGATCAGCAGCGCGTGATAGCGCCGCGTGTTGACTTGAGCCACCGTTCCCATCGCGAACGCGCCGGTGCCGTTGGTCTCCAGCCACTCGAGTTTCGACGCGCGCGAAAAATCCCGAAGCGTGGCGCTATCGATTCGCATAGGGTGCTGCTTTGTTCATCCCTTTTTCACGTCGCGATGAGTTTCCTTCACCCGGAATCCCGCCGCCCCCAGCCGCTTTCGAATCTCGTTCGCGATCAGCACGCTCCGATGATGCCCGCCGGTGCAGCCGAACGAAATCGTCAGATAGCTCTTGCCTTCCCGAATGTAATGCGGGATCAGGTAAATCAGCAGCTCCGAAATCCGCTCGATAAACTCGGTGGTCTGCGGAAAGCACCGGATATACCGCGCCACGCTGGGATGTTTGCCGCTCAGATTCTTGAACGCCGGAATGTAATTCGGATTGGGCAGGAAGCGCACGTCGAAAACCAGGTCGCTGTCCGGCGGAACGCCGTGGCGATAGCCGAAACTGGTCACCTGCACCAGAACGTTGGGCCCCGTCTTCACTCCGCGAAACGAATTGTGAATGGTCTCGCGCAGCTCGTGTACGTTGAACTTGCTGGTGTTGATGATCGGATCGGCCAGGCGGCGGATGGGCGCCATGTGCTCGCGCTCGCGCGCATGCTCGCCGCGACGCTCTGCCCGATTCCGAGCGGATGCGGCCGCCGCGTTTCGCTGAAGCGGCGAATCAGAACCGCGTCGTCGGCTTCGAGAAACAGAAGCCGCGCCGGGACACGCCGACGGATGCGCTTGAGCAGGGCCGGGAATTGATCGAGCGCGTCGCCCTCGCGGATATCCACCACCAGCGCCGCCCGCCGGATGTTGGGCGCGCCCTTGGCCAGCTCGGCGAACTTTGGGATCAGCCCGATCGGCAGATTGTCCACCGAGTAGTAGCCCAGGTCCTCGAACGCCTTGAGCACCGTGCCTTTGCCGGATCCGCTCAGGCCGGTGATAATCACGAGTTCGGTCGGCGTGGCCGGCCACGGCGAGCCGTTTTTCATCATCTCTAAAGAATAGCTTGGACCCACAGTCGGTGGCACGGGCTTTAGCTTTGGTTAGGGGGGCACGGACTTTAGTCTGTGTTCTGAATGCCCTCACGACTCGATCAGGTCGAAATTGCCGTCCCGCCGCCGAACCAGCACCGAAACGCATTCGCGTTCCGCGTCGTGATACGACCATGTACTCGCGGCCGCTTTCCATCTCGATCAGGGCTTCGTCGAGCGTCATCGGCTTACGCGCGGTTCATATGATTGACCCGAAAAACTCGCTGCGCTGGCGGGCTTCCGGGTGGGGCAGGCGATCTTGTGGCATGCCTACCTTTGTCGCCACCGCCGCCGGCTTCGCGCCCTTGCCGCCCGCGGACTTCGCGGCGCTGTCTCCGGACCCGTCCGCGACCGGCCCGCGTCCAGTCCCGTTGTGACGCCGCGCCTTCTCGCGCCATTTCCCGCGTTGCTTTACGGCCTGTTTTTCGAGCTTGTCGAGGGCCGAGGCTCATCGCCGCATAGAGGTCGGTGTCCGCCCCTTCGCCGACCAATTGGTGATCGTAAAATTGAAGCGTGATTTCGGCGTTATGCAGATGACGCTCCGTGGTGACAGCCACGTGCGCCTCTTTTTCGCCACGTTTTTCCAATAATTTCGATAATTTCCCGAATTTCACGTCGAGTTTTTCCTGCAATTTAGGGGGCAATTCCTGTGGAACGCCCCGGTAGGTGACTTTCATTGGAACCTCCGTCCGTTGGGAGGCGTCGGGCCCGTGGCGCAGGGCCATGCCCTGCGGGGGCTCCACTCCTTAATCCCGAACCCGTCTTTGATGGGTGGAGGGAATGCGCATGTCCTCACGGTACTTGGCGACCGTTCGCCGGGTCACGTGGATTCCTTCGGCTTGCAATTTTTCGGTGATTTGTTCGTCGGTGAGTGGATGGATGGCGTCCTCCTCTTCAATCATCTTCTTCACGCGCCGTTTCAGAATCAACAGCGGCAGCGCGCCTCCCGATGGCCCTTGCACCGCCTCCGAGAAGAAATATCGCAGCTCATACACGCCCTGCGGCGTGTGCGCGTACTTGTTTGAAACCGCGCGGCTCACCGTGGAGGGATGCACGCCGATCTCTTCCGCGATCTCCTTGATCATCATCGGCTTCAGATAGTCGATCCCCAGCTCCAGAAAATCGAGCTGCCGCCGCACCACGCTCTGGCACACCTTGAGGATGGTGTGCTTCCGCTGCTCGATATTTTTCATGAGCTGGATCGCCGAGGCGTAGCGCTCCTTCACGTAGTTGCGGACTTCGCGATTCGGCTCCTGGTCGCGATCGAGCATCTTGCGATACTGCGGATTCAGGCGCAACTGCGGAATGTCGTCGTCGTTGATCTGAATCAGGTAATCTTCCCCGTCTTTCGAAATATAGACGTCCGGTTCCACTTGCCGCGCCCCCGGCCCCGAGTATTGCAGGCCCGGCCGCGGGTCCAGATGCTTGATCACGTCGATGGCGATCTGGATATGCTCCATCGGCCGGCGCAGCAATCGCGCGAGCTCCTTGGCTGCCGCTGCTCGACCATCTTTAGATGATCGTTGACGATGCTTCCAGGCCACTCCGCTCGTGCCGCCGCGGCTTTCGAGTTGCAGCAGCAGGCATTCGCGCAGGTTGGCCGCGCCCACTCCGGCCGGGTCCAGCGTGTGGACCACGCGCAGCGCCTCCGCCATATCGGCCGGATCGTGTCCATCGGCGAAGCCAGTTCCTCCGGCGTCAGCATCAGGTAACCGTTCTCGTTCAGGTTTCCGATGATGGTCTCCGCCGCGTCGCGGACGGCTTCGCTCAGCGCCACCAGCGCGAGCTGCGAATGCAGATGATCGCTCAGCGTGACCGGTGACGAGAGGAACGTCTCAAAGGAGGGCTTCTCGACGTTTTCCGACGCGGGCTCTTGTAGCCGGGGTCGAGATACTCGTCGAAATAGGTGCCGAAATCGATCTCGTCGAAAGGATCGGCCGCGGTCTTGGCGTCGACGATCTCGGCGTTTCCGGCGCGACTGTTCCACCACGCGTTGGTTCTGGATTGCCCATCGCCGCCGCTTCGATCTCGGCGCCGTCAGCCTCTGGCTCCGCCGTCGGCGCGCCGGCGGTCACCTCGAGGATGGATCTGATCGGCGGGGCATCCAGGCGCTCGGCTTCGAGCAGCGGCCGCGAATTCGTCCGGACTCAGTCTTCCAGCCCATCCGGCGGATTCCTCCAGCACAGGATTCTGGGCCACTTCGGCCGAGATCATGTCCTTCAGCTCCAGCCGGTTCAACTGGAGCAGGCTGACGCATCTGGACCAGCCCGGGCGTCAGGATCTGCTTCTGCTGGACCCGTAATTGCAGTCTCGGCGACAGCGAGCTCATGGCTGTTTCCAGTTTAACACTGGCCGCGCCGAATTGACCCGAAAACCCCACCCGTTAGAGTGGGGTTTCTTTGTGGGGCCGGCACTCGTGCCGGCGAGCCGGCTTTCAAGCCGGCTCGTCGCATCCTTCTAACCGCTTCGTCAGCTTGGGCCTTCTTCGAGGCGCGACCCGGTCCGTCGAAAATCACGCGAAAACGACACCCAGCGCGAGCCCACGTTTTGTCCAGACTTACTCCACAAATTGTCCACGGCTTCCACGACCACCCGTGGGTGGCGAGTGGTCTAGCATCCCAACGACTTCCTGCGACTTCGTGGCACGAACGCCAGAAAACGGCGCGGAGTTGTCGACCAGAATTCCGTGCAGCATTTCCTCTTTAATACCCGCCTCGCGCAGCTTCGGGACGAAGACTGTGACGGTTTTGCGTAGTCCGGCGCCACCGTTCTGTTTGAGCTGGGCCGCGTCGAAAGATCGGAGGCGAACAGCAGATTTCCCGCATAACCGGCCTCATTAGCGCCTTTGACCTGCGGCACGTTGGGGGCATCGCCGTTCCGCCCTGCCGATCGTAGCCGACGAACGCGCCGCGCTTGCAAATCGCCTTGGCGAACTCGGATTCGGACTCCCGCAACCCGCCGACGTGGCCGATGCAGATCGGGTCGGCTTCACGCCCATCGACTCGAACACGTCGAGCTGCTCGATTACGCCTTGGCCGTAGTTCGTGTGCGTGAAGATCGGGAGATTGGTCTTTAGAGTGGGCTTTGCTGACCGCGCGGAAGACTTTGCGCTTATTGCCGGTTATTTCGTCCAGGTGCCGATTTCGCCGAACGCGCCAATCGGTTGCGGTTTGGCTCGCTTGACGAGGTCGTCGACGATCTGATCTTCGCTCAGGTCGCGATTTCGGGCGGGTAGAAAGGGCTGCGCGTAGAAGCCGCCACCGGCGACGATCGGCAGTCCGGATCGTTCCGAGATTAGCTTTAGACTCTCGAGCTTGCGCCCCATATCTTCATGTCCGCCGTCGACCAGGCACGCCACTCCCGTCGGCTTTGGCTGCTTTCAGCTCTTCGACCATGAGATCGATGTCGTCCATGAAGAACTTCTGAGGAGTCGCGGGAGCCGCCGGAGGCCGCGCGGCAGGTGCCGCCCCGCGGCCAACCGCGGGATTAGCGCCACTGGCGCCGCCGGCGGCCGCGCGCGCGGCGCGCTGGAACTGGACCCATCGCGGAGAAAATCCTCGCAAGGGACATGTGCTCATG
>CAWBGF010000003.1:0-282120 GCA_963788245.1 Terriglobia bacterium
CCGTTTCACAATAAAACGCTTGATGTGTACGGTATAACCGTACATACTGGAATCATGAAAGGGATGACATGCAGCTTGTCCGCTTTCGCCATAAAGGGCTCAGGCAGCTCCACGAAGACGGGAACGCCAAGGGGGTACCGTCGGCGATGGCCGACAAGCTGCGCAAGCTTCTGTTCGCCCTCGAAACCGCCGAGACGCTGGAGCAGCTCGGACGGTTTCCGGGCTGGAAGCTGCATCCTCTTAAAGGCGACATGAAAGGATTATGGAGCCTGAGTGTTACCGGAAACTGGCGGTTGATTTTCCGCTACGACGAACAGGCGAACACCGCCAGCGATATTGACTTGATCGACTACCATTAGGAGGCACGCAATGCCCATGAAGAATCCGCCCCATCCGGGCGACCTGATTAGAACCGAGATCGTCGAGGCTCTCGGCCTCAGCGTGTCGAAGGCGGCGGATATTTTGAAAGTGCGCCGCGCCACGCTCTCCGACCTTCTGCACGGCAAGGCCGCGCTGACGCCGGAAATGGCCCTGCGCATCGAAAAGGCGTTCGGCCCGGACATGAACCACCTTCTCCGCATGCAACTCGCCTACGACGTGGCGAAAACGCGAGAACTCGCGCGGGACATCTCGATCAAGCGGTATGTCCCGGCAGGTTAGCGACGCTCGGGTATAAGTCGCCGGACGGCAAGCTGAGAATGAAACTCAAACGGTCCGCAGACGCCGCGCGGCGAACCCGGAGGGGAAGGGCCAAGGCCTGACGCCGCCTTGAACGGTTCTTAATGCGCGAGTCTGAGCCTCGAGCATAAACTTGTGAGATATGTGGCCGTCGCTCAGTACTATCGAGCAGAAGCGAATTACTGTCTGGCTGGTTCTCGGACCCAGCGGCGCGGGAAAGAGCTCCTTCGGAAAATGGTTAGCGGCTGAGCGGAACTGGCTACACCTGGAAGTCGATCGGTACCCGGAAGGCGATGGCATCGATCTGGAACGAATTCTATGAACACGGAAACCCAAAGGGGTTGGGCGAAGCGGTGCAGCAGCACCTCGAAACGAACTCGAAAGCACGCGGCGTCCTCACTTTCCCAGGCAACTTGTTACTGTCCCCAGATCAAATCGTTGCCGCCACCCAGGCAGGAATCCGCACGATATATCTGTATGGATCGGCAGCTCATTGCATCACAGCGTTCCTGATCCGAGAGCAGCAAACCGGTCGAAACCTTGATCTTAGTCACTGGATTGCGAATAACCAGAGCTCGTACATGCGGGTGAGCGAACCCTCCTTCGCACCTTACAGAATTCATGTGTTCACACACATGGGCGCTCGCAGACCGCACGTCGAAGTGTTAAGACGCTGCTCACGGGTGAACGCAGCAAATGGTGTGTCCTGTCTTTCGGGAAACGCCGTTAAGGTTCCGACCAGGACGTAACCCTGCCATCTTGACCAAACGTCACTTCACCACCAAGCGAAGGTAAGGGTGGCAATCGGGAAAAGGTGTTCCGCTGTGAAATGGAGACCACGGACACCGCCCTCAGTGCCAAAACTCCTCAGCTGCGATGGCAAAGTTAAGCGCTTGAGTGTCGCGGAGCATGAACGTCGTAATGCCTATTAAGTTTCCCGATGCATCAAAGAGTCCGCCACCAGACGATCCTGGAGAGATAGGCGCGGTAGTCTGAATCAGTTTGATCCCCTTGTTTTCCCGAAGACCTGAAATGAGGCCCTCGCCTAGCGTTTGTTCGAGCCCACTCGGTGTCCCGACGCTGTATACCCTTTCACCCACTGAAAGATCCGAAAAAATCCGGACTCCTTGTATCGAACTGAGGCCGACCGATTCCACTCGGATTACACAACGATCCGATGCCTGGTTAGACTTTACCAGCTTGGCTTCGGTGACATGATCTTTTTGGATGACGACAATGAACGGGCTGTTTTCGACCACGTGACAATTCGTGATTAGCTCCTGCTTTGATACGGCGACCGCTGATCCTTGAGATACATCGCGACCGGCCAACATTTGGTCGCGCGAGCCACTCGTGAGTACCGCGTAGATCGCGGGAGCTACCTTCTTGAAGAGCTCGGCGGGTTCGAGATTCGTGCGCGTCAGTGACCGCAGTTGGGTCGATGATATACCGCCGGACCAATTCGGCCAGGCAAACGCCGGTCGCGAAGAGATTGCCTGTTTAGAAGGTGCCAGTAGTGGCGGTTGAGTGGGTGCCCTTAACGGAGGCCGGCTTGGTCTGGGTGCATTCAGAGGCTCTTGAGAGAGCGCAGTGAGCTGATTGTTTAGACATCGGTTATAGGCGGCAGGACCTTGCACGTACTTGGCTGCGGAACAAGCGGCCTCGATCGATTGCCGTTCGTCTGTATTTAGCCCCGAAAGGTCTGGTGCCGGTGGCCCGCCGGACAGCGACGCGAGCTGATTCAGCAGGCAGTGATTGTAAGCAGCTGGTCCCTGTACGTACTTGGCCGCGGAACAAGCCGCCTCGATCGATTGCCGCTCGTCTGCATTCAGTCGTGAGAGATCGGGCGGTCGTGGTCCGCCGGACAGCGAGGCGAGTTGATTCCGCAAACATTGATTGTACGCAGCTGGTCCCTGCACGTACTTGGCCGCCGAGCAGGCGGCCTCGATCGATTGCCGTTCTTCCGCAGTCAACCCCGACAGGTCCGGGGTTCGCGAGCCCTTCGATAATGACACAAGCTGGTCTCTGAGGCATTGGTTATAAGCAGCAGGCCCTTGCACATACTTGGCCGCTGAGCAGGCCATCAATGCCGATCGTTCGCATTTGCTCGCGAGTCATCACCTTTTCCATTGTGAGTACTGGATCGGATTGCCCTAGTGCTGAACCGGCGAGAACGACGCTGACCAGCACCGCGTAAAAGGTGTGCGCCCGAGAGTTCAAATCATACCTCCTAAGAAAATATTCAATATCTTGCCATAGCGCCCTGCTCAGAACGCCCCTCCTCGTGGAGGCATGAATCGCGCGAATGAATTCGGCGTCATCGCTCCGAACGCGATCGGTTATTACCTCTTCGAGTTCAGCTCTCACTTCCTTTTGGAGTTAGAGTTTTCTTCACGAACGCTGTGCTGCGCCTTCCAGTCTTTAGTGCGTTGTTTGGCTTCGTCAATCTGACCTAGGGTCATCTCCCTCGCAAGCGCGTTCCGACACATCGCGCAGGTTTCGCCGGTTTTGAGGTTTCCGCGGAGCGCATCGTCACTCCCGGAGCAGAGACTGAACCACATATATGCCTGAACGCGATCTTTGCTTCCCATTTCTCCTGCCCAGGAACGGACTCCCATGCCCCACTGCGCCAGCGGAAGCCCGTGTTCAGCAGCCCGCCGATTCCAGTAGAGGGAGTTATCAGTGCGCTTCGGCACGCCGTCCCCGTCCTGGTACATGGTTGCGAGCCGCAGTTCTGCTTCCGGGTAACCGTCATCGGCGGCGAACTGGAGCAGGGCCGCTCCTGCACGTTTGTCCTGCCTTACACCCTTGCCCTCAAAGACCATCGAACCGACGAGGTACAACGCCTGTGGATCTCCCTGGTCTGCCACCGGGAACAATTCTTTGAGCGCGGTCGCATAATCGCCTTTCTCGTACGCGCGCTTCCCTGCCGCGAGGTCCGATCCCAATAGGACTGCCGTGAACGTGACCGCAGTAAAACTGAGCGTCCGAATCAATGGGGCGACACCTTCGATCAGCTATCGGTAGGACTGACGAATTTATTGATGGGAAGACGACTGTCCGCAAGCTGTTACGCGGTCCTAAGATGTCGGCATGTGGGTAAACCCTTCATCCAATTGAGGTTCTCGCATTGTGCGAGACTGGACTAAATTGGGTAGCATATTGGATCAGAAACGGGAAGAGTGGGCGCTATTTCAAGCGTTTCTCGAAACGTGTCCAAGGTTCGCCGGTGCTGAAATCGGGGAATGGTCTTTGGCAGAATTCGACCCACCAGATGTGATATGCCTCACTGCGTCGCAGAGACGCATTGGCGTCGAAATTTGTCAGTGGGCGCATCCCGAGGAGATGAAAGCGGGTAAGGTGCGCGAAAAGATCGAACAGCGCCTCCTTGCCGCCGTCGGAACTCCCCAGCCAATTAACACGTCGAAGAATTTCTGGCTAGCCGTCTTCTTCCCAAGACCCAAGACTCACATTGCGCCGCGTGAATATCCGACGTATCGGAAGTCTCTATTCCAGTTGATCGAACACGTGGATCAGGCGTGGCCGACAAAGCGCCATCGGTCGGAGCATCGGTTCACAGAGCTGCATCGTTTTCCGCCGTTGGACAAGTACCTCCAATTGATCATCTTCGCCCCGGGCGATGCCATGACACCGGGCGCTGACTGGATCGTGCCAGTGAACCATGTCGACACCTTCGACAGCCGTACCATGGTTGATCCCTTGCTGGTGCAGCTTAGGAAAAAGGCACACCGATGCCGCGCCCTCAAGACACCTTGCAACGAGGTGCATCTCGTGGTCGCTTACGACCAAGCGCTCGGTTATTGCTCGCCGATCGCAACGCCGCAGCGGCGCATCAGTGAGATCGTCAAAGAAGCGTCTGTAGCTTTGGCCGCGATTTCTCATCCGTTCACGGGCGCGTTCTTATTCATCGCACTCGAACCGGGTCGCAAAGTTTACAGAATTCTCTAATGCACGTTAGGAATATTGGGAATCGCCGGTCAGATCAGGGTGCGTTCGACTTCATCGAGGGTGGCCTGGTCATTGCGCCGGGCGTAGAGCAAGTGGCCCTGAGCATACACGTCCTCGGCTCCCATCTTCAGCCAAACGGAGGCCGTCGCGTGATCCGGCGAAAGCTGGTAGCCTTGGTCGATGGAATCCTCGACCCTTCTGGACGACTTGAACGGGCGTCTCGGGTTTATTGGGCGGTTCTACCTCAAGGGTGTGCAGCCCTTTGAAACCACGCAGCGAAAGATTGTGAGGGAAAAGGAGGCATATCTTTCGCGTGGTAACGATGCCCCCGGCTTCATTGACGAAGACTGGAACGACGCTACAAAATGCGTTCAGGTCCTTGGGCAATGCTGTCTCGGCCTGCTAGAGAAAGCGCTTCACGACTATTTGCGGAACGTTATTGACGGGCACGGCGGCGCCGGCGAGAAGAAGCCTGGCAATTGGTTCAAACGGTATTGCGACTTCTTGACGCAGAGAACTACTTTCGAATGGGCCCGATCTCCTGTCAGCTACAGCCAGCTGGAACAGATTAATCTCAGCCGAAATGATTGCTCACACGATCTCGAAATTAACAGCGAACAGCCTGTACAATCACAGAAGCACTTTAAGACGCATCCACGTTCCCGCTTTGGCGACGAATTGGAGAGAGCGATTCGAACGGCAATGGATGGCAGGGAGCCTGATTTTCCAATATCGTTGAGCGTCACCAAGCATGCGCTGTTTAGTGCCTTCGCTGATGTAAAGCGGTTTTGCGAATTCGTTGAAACACAGAAAATGTCAAAACCATGAGCACCAACGCACCGGCTGCGGAACATTCCGCCGAGGTCGCCCGTCGGACGGCCTACGACTGTTCAGAAAGTTCTTGCGGACCAGCTAACAATTATTGAGGCCTGTCGAGGACAGCCACTATCTTGTACATCTCTGATTCGAATTTCTTACCATCGATACTCACAGGCCATCTGAGCTTTGCCTTGTCTCCGTCAAACTCGGCATGAATATCCGCTACCAAGGGAACTTTGCAACTGCGACGGGTTTGATTCATCTTGCTGAAATCCGTCCAATTCAACTTGCTATCGCAATTGACGATTGCAAGCCTTCCGTCAGGCAATTGAAGTGAAAGGGTTGCACCCGTTACTTGATACGCAACTCTACTGGGCGGGATAGTAGACCTTGAACTGGTAGTCGTGCCTGAGCAATTCACGCCAGCGCCCGCGCCACTACAGTCTACATTCGTATTCGAAACGGCATTGGACTGACCGGGAACGACGTAGCTGTAGGCAATCTGGCTGTTTTGTCGATCAACTATTGTTACGTCGAACTTCTGTTCAGCTCCCAGTGAAGAAAGGCTTGAAAGCGCGAAGGTAGCTGAGAGAATGAGGGGTAGACTCTGCATGGGGTGAGTATACTCCCGTTCTCAATCACATCATCTTCCTGGAGCACCGCAATTTGTGGCCCAAGAAATCATTAGCGTACAGCCTGCACTTCTCGGTATACTATGCAAACTCTAGGGTGTACAGCTTATTGCGGAGAAGAGTTTGACGCAAAACAAGTGACGGCCTCCGACGGGGTTGGCGAAGCTCGCACGTGCCAGATGGCAAGCCGAAAACGAGCGATAATAAGCAGGCGGCGCCGGATGGTGCGAAACCGAAGCGGAAGGCCTGACGCCGCGGCCTAAATAGACGCTGGTGGTCTGGGCACTCTCGTGCTGTTGCGCCACTTCGAGCTTGCCGCCGTCCCGCAAGTACTCCGTGATGCCGGTCGCGCGGGAAGGTATGCAACTAATCTTTGTCTGGATGCCGGCGTCGAGGGCGCGGCGCGGCCGATCATGCGATACGTGACGGCCTGGACCTACCATGACTGCGCCGGTGGTCCGGCCCGCGTGGATTACCGTGGACGCCTGCTTTTGACCGTATCAAAACCGTATCAAAACGCGATCCTTTCTAGCGATGGGACTTGCCTTTGAGCGAAGAGCAGACTCCCCATGTTGTTGAAAAGCCAAAGAACAGGAGTGACACCATGGAGCCAGAAGAAGCAAGCTGCGGGCTTCACACGCAGGAGGTCGCAGGTTCGAGTCCTGCCGCGCCCACCATAAGTTTCCACTGCACTCTGACGCTGCGATAGAATCGTTCCCACATGCCTCTCGCCGGTGGAACCCGCCTGGGACCCTACGAGATCGTTGCGCCGATCGGTGCCGGCGGCATGGGCGAGGTGTACCGGGCTCGCGACACACGTCTCGGCCGCGAAGTCGCCGTTAAAGTCTCCGCAGAAAAATTCTCCGACCGTTTCGAACGTGAGGCCCGCACCATCGCGACGCTGAATCATCCGAACATTTGCACGCTGTACGACGTGGGCCCGAACTATCTGGTCATGGAGCTGATCGAAGGGCCGACCCTTGGCGATCGAATCAAGCAAGGCGCAGTTCCGCTCGACGAAGCGCTCGCGATCGCGACGCAGATTATCGACGCGATTGACGCCGCACATCAAAAAGGCATCGTCCATCGCGATCTCAAGCCCGCCAATATCAAGGTTAGCGACGCGGGCCAGGTTAAGGTACTCGACTTTGGTTTGGCCAAGGCGCTCGCGTCCCCAGAGCTCGCGAATGAAAGTCGTCCGGCCACGACCAATCGCGAAGACTCGCCCACGATCACCGCCCAAATGACCAAAGCCGGGATGATTCTGGGCACTGCCGCCTATATGCCTCCCGAGCAGGCCCGTGGAAAGCCGGTGGACAAACGAGCCGACATCTGGGCGTTCGGCGTGGTGTTTTACGAGATGCTGGCGGGGGTGAACGCATTCGATGGCGAATCGATTACGGACGTGCTCGCTGCGGTGGTCAAGGGCGAGCCGGATTACTCCCGAATCCCGGCTAAAGTGCAGCCTCTGCTTCGACGATGCCTTGAAAAGGATCCGCAGCGTCGGCTGCGCGACATCGGCGATGCGCGCCTGCTGCTCGAAGACTCCCTTACAGCAGCACGGAGCGGCAGGACGTCAAGGACTCCTTTGGTCATCGCATCCGCCATCGCGGCGCTGGCAATCATAGCCGCAGCCGTGGCCTTCTGGGCGCCGTGGCGTCAGCCCGATGCGGACGAGCCTGTACAGTTTCACATCGACGCCCCGGATAAAGCGGAATTCGTTCTGGAAGGTGGCAGTGCAATTTCCCCCGATGGACGGACCAGCGCCTACGTGGCTGCGTCCAACGGCGTTTCGAATCTCTGGGTTCGGCCGCTGGATTCGCTGACCGCTCGCGAGTTGCCCGGCACCGAGGGCGTGCAAGATCCGTTCTGGTCGCCGGACAACCGCTCGCTCGGGTTTTTCGCTGGAGGAAAACTGAAACGGATCGACGTTTCGGGCGGCCCGCCCGCGTTGCTGGCGGATGCGCCGAACGGTCGCGGCGGAGCGTGGGGCGAAGATGGAACGATCTTGTTCAGCGGATCGACTTCAACTGCGCTCCAGCAGATGCGCGCGTCCGGGGGCTCGCCCTCCCCAGCCACAGTTTTGGACGCGGCTCAGAAGGAAACCAGCCACCGCTGGCCCGAATTTCTTCCCGGCGGACGGCAGTTCCTGTACTTAGTTACGGAGAGCAGCGACACGCCGCTCAACGGGGTTTATCTCGGTTCGCTGGACCAACCGAAGAAGAAAACCCAACTTTTCCGGGCGGGGTCTAACGCAACTTACTCGAGGCCCCGCGACAAGCATCCGGGATACCTGCTGTGGCTGCGGGAGAACACGCTCACTGCACAGGTTTTCGATGCCAAATCCGGGCGCCTCTCCGGAGAGCCTTTCGCCGTACCCGGCGCCGGGATGGTCGCCCTTGCGGGAACAAATCACGCAGGCTTATCGGTTTCCAATCATTCCGCGATCCTCTATACCAGCGGAATCGGCTTGAACCAATTGAGCTGGTTGAGCCGTGAGGGTAAGGTGATCGGGGCCGCGATCCCGCGCCTGAGTGATTACGCCTCGGTACGGATCTCCCCGGACGGCTCGCGAGTGGCTTCCACGATTATCAACCCGGACGGAGAACGGGACGTATCGACGATCGACCTGGCTCGCGGAGTGGAGACGCGCGTTAGTTCCCGAAGTTACGGCATATCGGGAATCTGGTCGCCGGATGGTTCTACGCTGGTCTACTTCGCCGGTAACGGTGCGCATATCGCGCAAAAAAGCGCGAGCGGCGCGGGCCAGGAAGAAATCATCTACGAGTGGCCCCGCTCGGTCTTCTCGGATGACTGGTCGCCGGATGGGAAAGATCTCCTCTATGAACAGGGCAACGCCGAGAATCACACTGAGCTATGGCTGCTGCCGATGACGGTTGCGGGGCGTGGCGATCGCAAGCCCAGGCCCTACCTCAGAACTCAATCCAATCTCTTAAATGCGCAGTTCTCGCCCGACGGGAAATGGGTGTCCTATACATCCGACGAATCAGGACAGCAGCAAGTGTATGTGGAGAGGTTTCCGGCGGGTGGGCAACGGCAGCAGGTATCCAGCGGCGGAGGCAACTTTTCTCGATGGCGGCGCGATGGGAAGGAACTGCTCTATATTGCGCCGGACCGAAACTTAATGGCCGCTTCAGTCCGGACGGTTGGGGATGGGTTGGCGTTCACTACGCCGGTTCCGCTGTTTCGGACCGTGGCAGGCACTGGACCACACATTTATACCTACGACATTTCTCCCGACGGCCGGCGCATTCTCGCGATTACTCCTGCAGCCGAGCACTCCGCCGCGCTCACCTTGTTTATGAATTGGCAGGCGAAGCTAAGCCCGTGATGTGGGCAGCTCCTAATGAGCCGCGACTGTAAAGGAGCGGTAACTATCGAACCAATGGGTTTTTCCTGCGAGGTCTGGTGTACCGCTCCTTTACAGTCGCGGCTCGGTAGGAAGCCTGTCCCCGCGCCCGGCTTACTTCTCGGCTGCCGCTTCCGCCTCTGACTTCCGCGCGTCGCCATCGTTAACGAAAGCGTCGCGCAACATTACTGGCCGGCGCAGAACGCGATTGGCAAGCGCTTCCGCTCTGGATGGCGCGAACGGCCCTTGGGTGGAGATCGTGGGCGGAAAGTGCCGTTTCGGCTCAGACCACTTAGAAGAACCCCGCTCGCCGTTCATCCCCAAATCCCCGCCATTCGCCGATTTTGTCAGGCCCGCCATCCCTCGCCGGCGGTATCCTCGAATTCGTATGAACCCAACGGTTGGTTATGGAAGAGAGCGGAGCGAAGCGCAGTTCGAGCGAAGGCTCAGCGTGACCGGCCCGGTCACGATTGACGTGAGCGCCAGAGCGGGTGTGGTCCGAATCCGGCGCGGCGAGGATGGTTCGGTCGCCATTCGAGGCGTGGTGCGGGCGCACGCGTCCATCTTTAGCTGGCGCCACCCGGAGGATCAGGTCCAGCACCTGGCCTCGAATCCGCCGGTTCAGCAGGACGGAAACACGATCCAGGTCGGGGATGTCGCGGACCGATGGCTGCTCCGCCGCGTGGATCTTCTGGTGGATATCACCACGCCGGCCGAAACCAGAGTTCGTGCTCTGGGCGATTCGGCGGACCTGCGCGTGGAAGGGATCCACGGGCCGGTGGACTGCGAAACCGATTCAGGCGAGATCCAGATCGCCAATATCAGTTCGGAAGTCAGCGCATCGTCGGATTCGGGAGCTATCCATATTCGAGACGTGGAAGGCTGTATCGATACGCGGACCGATTCCGGCGAAATCGAGGCGCTTCAGATCGGCGGAGGTATTGACGCGCACACCGATTCGGGCAACATTCGCCTTTCGCAAACGGTGGTGCGTCCGGTGTACGCGTGCAGCGATTCGGGTAGCATCAGCGTGAAGCTCGCCAAGAGTGGAGGATATACCATTCGAGCGCGCACGGATCATGGACGGGTAGAGACTCCGGAAATGACGCAGGCCACGTCCTCGGGCCGTGAAATGGGAGGGGTGATCCGGGGAGGCGGGTCGGTGGTGGCGGTCGAAACCGACTCGGGCGACATTGACATTCTGTGATCCTGATTTACCTGGTGGGCGAGATGCTGGTTTTTCTCAGAAGGGCAGGAGCAAGCGGGGCGATTCAGGTTGCAAGGCTACGTCGTCGAAACGGCCCGGATTCCTGGTGTGGCCGGCATCTTCTCGGCGAGGACGGCATTGACCAGCCGGGCGAGATCGGAATCACCGATCAATACTCTTACGACCTCGATGCCCGTACGAAAAGATTGATCCTGATGAACGTCGGTCGGATTACCGTCAATCTGGGCGCAGTCAATCACGTGACCGAACAGCACGCAGTCAGCGAGCTGGGCTTTGACGATCGCGCCCAGCGCGAAGCGTGAAGTAAGATCCGCGCATACGCCCGATTGCGAAATGTCGACGATCCGGCCCGAGGCGATCCGGTCCGGAGCCGCAATATCGGTCACGGTTACGTCCATGTTCGCCTGGTAGCGTTCATCGAGCCGCCGTTCCATGACCATTTATCGGCAGACTTGGGAAAACTATTAGGTCGCCCCCGGCGCGAGCGTTCAGTGCTCCCTCATCATGTTGTCCCAAGTTGTCTTAAGGCTATCGCAACTCTGCTCACACGGGGGTTCTAAACCACGCCGCGACGGCCGCTCACCAGGTTGAAGACCAACACGATCAGCGCCACGACCAAGAGTAAGTGGATCAGACTCCCGCCGATGCTAAGGCTGAATCCCAGAAGCCAGAGAATAAACAATACGACGACCAATGTCCAAAGCATAGTTTCCTTCCGTGCTCATTAGCGAGCACCCATCATTGACTTAGATTGACTTAAATTCGACCTGCGATCAGCCCGCCCAAGCGGGCTATACATACCAGACGAAGCTCCTAGTTGGACGAGGTCGCTTTTTGCGCCTTGACCTGCAGCTCGTTCACGACCTGCTGGACATTCGGAACCGAAGACGCGGCGGCCTCGGCCTGCGTGCGTCCCAATTCAGAGTTGACCTCACCGGTCAGCGTGACCACCTGGTTCTTGACGGCGTACTTTACGCTCTCGTGAAGGTGGTTAGAAATGAGAGCCGCGTCCAGGTTGCTCTCGATGCCTTTGTCCAGGTCCGTGTTCACGTTCTTGGTTTCACGCTCGGCGCCCGGCGGAATAACTGCAATCTGGTTCGATACAACCTGATTCCCCGCGATGGATTTTGCGATGGCTTCGGCCTGTGCCTTGTCGCTGTCGGCGGCCACGTGTCCGCCCAGGGTCACCACGCCCTTGTCGCGATCCTGACTTGCCGAAACACCCTTGAGGCCGGCCTGATCCAAGGATGCGCGGAGGCTGCCGGAAACATCGGCTGACTTTGAGGACATGGATGAGCATCCCACCAGGGTCGCGACGGCGACCACCGCCAGCAATGACAGACACGGTTTGAACATTTTCATATTTCTCCCTTTGAGTACGACATTTGACTACGACAGCGATTGATCCGGCATCGGTCGATTACCTTAGAGGGCACGAGGAGGCCCGAACCTCCCGCGCACGCAATATCTGCCCAGGTACGCGCCAAATCCCCAAATGGGTGGGCACGGGGCGCTGGGTAGGTTCGCAACGAACTGACGCTATGTGGTCGCGCGACCGCGCCCGGTCATCCGGCGATGCATCGGCCAGAGTTACGCCGCTCCGGGCGACTCCAGAAATATTTTCAACGAAAACACATCTCCGGCCCGGCATGTTTGGCCCACTTCGTGCACCCGACGAGCACGGATTACGCTTTCACGAGGAGGAGAATACCATGCACGAAACACACCGGAGGGCCGCCGAACGACACGAACTTGCGCCGCCCGCTGATCCCTGGCAGCGGCGAGCGCAGTGACCGCGTCCCCAGGGGGCCGGGCGGGCAGTCCGTTTTCCAACCGGTTCTAATGATCCGGGAGTTTACTCCACCACTCAGGCACCGGGATGCGGGGGAACGGCGCATGCAGCTTGTGGGTCACATTCAGCAGATCGGGTATGAACTCGCGCAGCAGGTTTTGCGCGGCGAGGCCGCCAAAAGCGAATCCGGTGCGAGTTTCGGCATGGCCGAGATTGTTGAACCCCGCGGGCAAATACAGGTTGCCGACGAAACCACTGGCGCCTGCCCCCACGAAATTCGCCACCGCGATCCGGTTGTGCCCGGAATCCGATTTGTCGACGAAAGCAAACGCCAACGCGTGAAAAGTTCGGACCACCGGATTCTTGCTGGTGGATGGCCGGTAACGGAAATCCTCATGCAACAGAGCGCCCGTCAAGAACCTGGCGGTATCCTTCGAAACTCGGGGCGCCAGGGCGTTCCCGTAATTCCGGCTATACGCCTCCACGCCCTCTCGCCAGGCGGGCGGGTAGCGCCTGGGCGGATTCGCCATCACTATACCGGCCGCAATGAACGGCGCGAACAAGGTCCGTGGGCCGACGGTCACGATGGCGTAGGACATCCACTTATCGTGAAAATTCTGCGGCCCGCCGATTGCAATTGGCGCGAACCAAGGGTCACCGGCGGCGGCAACGGGAGCCTGTAGCGGCTTGGGGGCCGTCGGGGCCGAGACTGGAGGCTGGTCCTGAGCATGGATCGGGACGCTGGCGAGCGAGGTTCCGAGCGCAAAGACAAGAACCAGCGAGCTTCGATCCATAGCAAGTGTCCAGCACATTATCTCAGCACACTTAGGGCCGAGTATGTTGGGTACGCAACTACTTGACCGCAAAGGAGGCTCTGCCCCGCGAGGGTAACCACCTGCGTGGGCCATCCTGACCATCGTCAGGGCCGAAACGATCCACTACTGCGAGCTGACCGGATTCGACGTGGCTATCGAGTTGATCAGCATGACGGATACGCCGACCAGATCGTTAGGGTTTCCGGTCACCGTAAAAGGGACGGTGAGAGTGAACTCGCTGCCTGTCGCGTAGGAAGCGGTGGTCGCATAATAGGGCTCGAAATAGAAACTGACCGGAACCGATATATAGTTTGCCGTGATGGTGGCGTTGCTGGAGAGGTTGAACGTGAATACGCCGCTGATCATGTCGTCGGTGGAGGAATAGCCGGACACGACGACGGTGACTCCGCCAGAGGTTTGGGAAAGCTTCACGCTGGAGATAGCGGGGAAGGTCGGTTTGTTGGTTACGGTTTGCGTCGCGACCGAAGAAATGGACGTTGGCGCGCTGACGTTAGCGGTCAGTGTGATGGTCCCCGCAATGGTGCCGGTGCTGAAGGCGACGCTCGACGCGCCGGAGAAATTGGCCTTGGTGGCGCCGGCGGGAATAGTGAAGTTCACAGTGGTGCCGCCGGTAGAGAATTGAATGGTCTGATCGGTTCCGACGGTGTAAGTGTAGGTGGTGGTAGTCCCGGCGGAGTTAGTCACGGTGTAGGTCCCGCCGTTAGTGCTGGTGAAGGCATTACTGGTGATGGGAGCAAAATTCAGCGTGACGGTTCCGTCGATCTCGCTCGCGGAAGCGGAGGATGCGGTGATGGTCATCGCGGGCTGCTGGAGGAAGCCGGTCGGCATGGGGTTCAAGCTGATGGTGAGCGTCGGCAGCGTGGCCGTGGCATGGGCGGTGCGGACCACCCGCATAGGCTGGAGCTGGTTGCGGGGGACGGCAAGAATCGCGCCGGCGGCTGCGTCGAAGAGCTTGACCGCGCCGATGCTCGAACTGGTCAGCCGGAAGACCGCACCGCCCAGGCCGAAGACACCGCTCGGACGGCACTCGCAATTCGCGATCGACGGCGTCTGGGTCGCGGCGTCGATGGAATAAATCGTGCCGCTGCGATCGGCGAGGACGACCTCCCGATTGTCGAAAGAGGTGGCCAGCCCAGCCGGTGCAAAGGAGCCTTGATAGAGGATCGAAGTCGCCGATTCGGCGATAGCCGAAAGTTGGGTCGAGGTTGCGACGGCGAGCGTGGAATTTCCCGTGAAGAACGCGAGCGCGGCTGCGTCGTTTCCGCCATAAAGTTGACGCGGAATGCCATCGGGTCCCCACTCGTAGACGCCGGCGGATGAGGCCGCCGCGATCCACTGGCCATCGTCGCTCACGGCGATCGCGGACAAGGCCGTGTTCAGAAAAGATGCGTCGACCTGGCGGATGGCAGGCGCTGCCGGTAGTCCGGACAGAATTTCGAATTGCGCGGCGCCGGAAAACCAGAGAATCGCCGAGGAGCCGCGCGGACTGGCGGCGATCTGATCGGGATTGACCGGGGTATCGAGCGTGACGTTGGAAACACCGGAGCCGGGGCCGTTGCCGGGAATGATAAGCATTACTTCTCCGGTCCCAGCATCGCTCGCGAGCACATAGTTCTGGCTCGGCGAGACAGCGATATGTGTCAGCAAGTGTCCGGCGTTCGCGGCGTCGCCAAGGGTCGCCGCGCCGGCAAGACCGTTCATCCGCCGGATTTGCGCACCCTCCGGCAGCCATCCCAGCAGCGGAGCCGCGATCTGCGCCGATAACGTTACCGCCGCCGCCGACGCGAGCACCAGCGCTACGGGGGCCAATCTCACTGCGGACCTCCCACCACGGGAGTACCCGGAGTGGCCGTAATCGTGTTCGAGTTGGCTCCCGATTTGAGGTCCTTGTAAGCAAACACCGCGCCTCCGATCGCAAGCAACGTGAGGCCTGTAATCACCCACGACTTGGTGGAAACGCCGAATGGGCCGTTGGCACGGATGACCGCCGAAATGGTGGTTTGCGAAATGCTCGCATTCGCGCTGCGCCCCTGATAAGACGCCGTGATACGGATGTTGAAAGATCCCGTCAGCTTGTTCAAGCGGATGCCGCGGGCGACGGCGCGGCCATGGGCGTCGGTAGTGACGACGAGCGTCGCGGTGCTGTTTTCAAAGGTGCCGCCGGGTCCCTGGGCGGGGAGAGCAAACACCACCGAAGCGCCTTGGATCGGCTTGCCGTTTTCGTCTTCCACCTGGATGACGGGGTCGTAACGGCCTTTCTTTTCGATCTGCGTGATATTGTGGGTGACGCCTTCGCCGGCCACGACAGTGACGTGAAGCCCGGGCTCCTGTCCGCGCAGCAGGTTCATGAACACAAGAGAAACCAGGACTATGGATAGCGCCTTCATTGTTTGTTTAGACCCCAGGTTTTGAGAACCAGGACGCTCGCTCGAAACGCTCGCTTGCTTGGCGTCCTCGTCAACCTTCCTATCGTAGAATTTTAACACGTCAGGCTTGCTGAGCCTCCGAAAAATAACACGTCAGGCTCGCAGAGCCTGCGAAAGATAACGAGAGACACGCATCGCTGTTAGCGACGACGAGCGATCGCCGCGGGCTGCTTCACCTTTGGGTTATCGACGTAATCCCGTGCACCACGGTTCCGAAAGTTTGCCGGGGTGATTTCGCGACGCCGTGGCACACCTGTTGTTGAAGAGGCACGACGTTGGGCGCCACGTGGCATAAGCCGTTCAACCAATGATAGGTTCAGGTATACTCGCTCTAACCGTTTCGTCAATGGTAACCGCGGGTTCCTCGTCGACCGCCGCAACGTGCCGAGCATCGCACAGTGAATGAATCTTGAGCAGGAGAGTCCCCAATGAGCCATATCCACAAACTCGCCTTCCTGATGATCGGTTCAGCCGCCGCGCTCTGCGCGCAGCCATCGATTGATGCCGCGATAAAGAGCCTGAAGTTTCGAGAAATTGGACCGGCGGTTATGGGAGGACGCACCGACGACGTTGCCGTGGTCGAACGCGATCCCAGAATCGTGTATGTTGGCCTGGCCGGCGGCGGCCTTTGGAAGACCACCAACGCCTTCACTACATGGCATTCTATTTTCGACAACGAAGCGGTGTCCTCCATCGGCGCGGTGGCCGTCGCGCCGTCCGATCCGTCGGTGGTATGGGTGGGAACCGGAGAAGCCAACAACCGCCAGAGTTCCTCCTGGGGTAACGGAGTGTACCGTTCTCTCGACGCGGGAGTCACCTGGCAGCATATGGGGCTCGCCGACACGCACCACATCGGACGGATCGTGATTCATCCTCGCAATCCGAACGTGGTCTATGTCGCCGCGCCCGGGCACCTGTGGGGACCCAATCATGAGCGCGGAGTTTTTAAGACCACCGACGCCGGGAAGACCTGGGCGCAAGTTCTGTACGTCAACGACGACACCGGTGCCAACGACATCGCCATTGACCCTGAGAGTCCCGAAACGCTATACACGTCGACCTACCAGCATCGGCGGACCGTCGCCGGATACAACGGCGGAGGGCCGGACAGCGCGATATACAAGTCGAGCGACGGAGGCGCGACCTGGAGCAAGTTGAGCAGCGGATTGCCGCGCGGCGATACCGGGCGCATTGCGCTCGACATTTATCGCCACAACTCGAACATCGTCTACGCGCTGGTGGAGAATGCGCAAGGCGGCGTTTTCCGCAGCGAGGACAAAGGCGCGACCTGGGTAAGTATGGGCAATACCAATCCGCGCCCGTCGTATTTCAGCCAGCTTCGCGTCGATCCCAACAATGACCAGAGGATCTGGCTGGGTGGGACCAGCATCATGGAGTCGGAGGACGGGGGCAAGACATTTCGCAATGTGACGCTCGGCACCGGCGGCGGCGTGTACGGTTCGCATCACGAGGACTATCACGCGATTTGGATCGACCCCGCCAATTCCGCCCACATGATCGCGGGCAACGACGGGGGTCCGCTGGCTACGTGGGATGGCGGGAAGACCTGGGCGATCTTCCCCACGGCCGCGATCGGGCAATTTTATACCGTCTCTTTCGACTTCAAGAGGCCCTACAACATTTGTGGCGGTTTGCAGGACAACGATAGCTGGTGCGGACCGAGCGCTTCTTTCGTCGGGAGAGGAATCAGCAACGAAGAATGGATGAAGGTGGGCGGCGGCGACGGCATGTGGTCGCACATTGATCCCAAAGATCCCGATACGATTTACGCGGAATCGCAGGACGGCAGCCTGTCGCGGCGCGACCTGAAGAGTCAGCAATCCAAGAGCATTCGTCCCCGGGAAGAGGACGAGACCATGCCGCGTTACCGGTTCCAGTGGACCACGCCGTTCCAGATTTCGCAGTTCGACAACAAAACCATTTACGTGGGCGGCAATTTCGTATTCAAGTCCACCGATCGCGGGGATAGCTGGAGACGGCTGGGGCCGGATCTGACCACCGGCGCCGATCGCACTAAAATTCCGATCATGGGAAAAATGCCGGGCCGGGACGTGCTCTCCCTCAATGACGGCGTGCAGAGTTTCCCGTGCATTACGGCGCTCGCCGAATCTCCGGTCCGGACTGGCGTCCTGTGGGCCGGGACCGATGACGGGAATCTCCAGGTGACGCGCAATGACGGAGAGACCTGGAAGAATGTCGTTTCGAATGTCCCCGGAGTTCCCAAAGGAACGTATGTCTCGCGCGTGGTAGCTTCGAAGTCCGGTGAGGGGGCCGCGTTCGCCGCCTTTGACGGCCACCGCGGAAACGACTTCACGCCGTACTTATTCCTAACCACCGATTTCGGCGAGCATTGGACCGACATTTCCAACGGTCTGACCCATAACAACGGGACCGTGCACGCCTTTGCGGAGCACTTCCGCAATCAGAACCTCTTGTTCGCGGGAACTGAATTCGGCCTGTTCGTTTCCTTCAACCGGGGCAAGCAATGGCAGGAACTGAAAAACAATCTGCCGCGAGTTCCGGTGTTCGACATTCAGATTCATCCGCGCGAGAACGATCTGATCCTGGCCACGCATGGCCGGTCGATCTGGATGCTTGACGATATCACCGCTCTCGAGCAGACCACGGACAAGGTGCTCACCTCGGACCTTTATCTTTTCGATCCGCGGCCGGCGGTGGAGTGGCACATGATGGACAGCAAGACTTTCATCGGACACGCGTTTTTTGTCGCCGCTAATCCACCGCCGGGCGCGCTGATCGATTACTATCTCAAGGCCAAGCCGGAGCGGCGCGCCGATTTGAAGATTTCCATTCTCGATAACGACGGCAAACTGATTCGCGAGTTGCAGAACGTTCCGGCGGAAGCGGGGTTGAATCGGGTCGCTTGGGACTTGCGCACCGATCCGCCCGCTCCACCCGCTGAAGGAGGTCGCGGCGGGCGCGGCGGTGGCGCTGGAGGAGGCCGTGGAGGCGGCGCAGCGGCTGGCGCTGGAGCACCCGGTGGCGGAGGCGGAGGCGGGGGTGGCGGAGGCCGAGGCGGCGGCGGGCGCGGAGTAATCGTCGAACCAGGGGAATACACAATTCGTGCCTCGCTGGGTGCGTCACAACTCACCAGCAAAGTTTTGGTCGAACAGGATCTGCGCGTGAATCTGACCCCTCAGGAGCGCACGCAGCGGAGACAAGCTATTACGGAGCTTTTCGGAATGGTGAAGGACGCGGACGCAAGTCAGCGCCAATTTACCGCTCTGCGCACCGCCGTCACCGACCTGCGCGAAACGTGGAAGCGTCCCGGCGCTCCGCGCGTACCCGACAGCGTACAGAAAGCGCTCGACGATTTGGACAAGAAGATGTCGGCGATCGAGAAGACTCCGGCGGGGCGGGGCGGGGGCGGTGGAGAATACGTCTCGCCGCCGGTGTCGCAACGAATCAGCACGCTGCTAAACGCGATCGACGGCTATGCTTTCCCCCCGACCAGCGAACAATTGGCAGAGATTCCCCGCTTGCGCCTGGAAATGACCAGCGTCGACGCCAGGATAAAACAACTGATCGACGAGGACCTCCCCGCGCTCAACAAATTGATGAACGACGCGGGTGTGCCACACATCTCGCTGGCCGATCAGACGCCCGCAGCGGGAGGACGGCGGGGACGGTAGATCTGGATCTCCTTACCTATAACTGCGGCCGATGTTCGGTAGCGCCGAAGTTCGGCAGCGTTGATATGCTAGGTAGGTCCGAAAACGAATGGAGGGTCTCTGATGATTCGATTCAACCGCACCTTGTTCTGTGCAATCGCGTGCACCATCCTGCTCGGCGCATGCGCCGCAGCCGCACCGCGCGGAGTCGAAATCCGCGTGCTCTCCGGGCGCCCCGACATGGTGACCGGCGGCGATGCCCTGGTCGAAGTGGATCTAGAGAAAAATGCCGCACCCGACAAATTCAGCGCCACTCTGAACGGCCAGGACATCACCAAGTCCTTCACGCGAGGGAATTCGGCTGGCACTCTCATCGGACATTTGGAAGGGCTGAAGACCGGCAAGAACGCCCTCGAAATCAAATCGGCCAAGGGTTCCGCAAGACTGGAACTGGTCAACTACCCCATAACGGGACCGGTCTTTTCAGGACCCCACCAGAAGCCCTTCGTTTGTCAGACGGAGCAGGCGGGCCTTGGTCCGGCGCTCGATGAGGATTGCAGCGCGAAGACCGTGGTCACTTACGTGTACAAGTCGACCCTGCCACCACCACCCCTCGTACGAGGTCGCGGCGGTCAGGCGCCTGGCGCGCTTCCAGGCGGCTTCAAGGCGTTCGATCCCTCGGGTGCACGCCCGGCCGACTTGGCGAAAACCACGACCAGGGAAGGCAAGACCATAGACTACATCGTGCGGCGCGAGCGCGGCACCATCAACCGCGCGGTCTACGAGATTACGATGCTCCATAATCCATCCGATCCCGCGCCCGGTCCCCCCAATATCGTGGGGAGCGCCAGCGCCGGCTGGAACGGACGCCTGGTGTATTCCTTCGGCGGAGGTTGCGCCGCGGGCTATCGTCAGGGACTCCCCGGCGGCGCCCTCACCGACGAGTTTCTCGGAAAAGGCTACGCGATCGCCGTGTCGTCACTCAATGTCTTCGGAAACAATTGCGACGACGTCATCTCTTCCGAAACCATGATGATGGTGAAGGAGCACTTCATCAAGCAGTTCGGCGTGCCCGTCCACACTATCGGAACGGGCGGCTCGGGCGGCGCGATTCAGCAGTACATGATGGCGCAGAATTACCCCGGTCTGTTGGATGGCTTGATGCCGCAGATCAGCTTTCCCGATAACGCCATCTACGAAAGCGTGATCGATTGTTCGCTTCTCGATCATGCCTTCAAGTCCACTAAAGCGTCCTGGAACGACGATCAGAAAGCGCTGGTATCCGGGTACGCCACATTCAACACTTGCAGCGTCGGCTGGATGTCGAACGGCGCCGCAACCAGTCTCGCGAATAATCAGGTGAAGGCCGCCGCGTGCAATGCCGCGATCCCCAAGACGCTGGCTTTTGACCCAACTTCCAATCCGGCCGGTGCGCGCTGCGATTATTTCGACGACATGGCCAATGTTTATGGAAAGGACTCCAAGACCGGCGCGGCCCGCAGGGCGCTGGACAACGTCGGAGTCCAATACGGACTGTCGGCTTTCAACGCGAAGCAAATCAGTTTCGATCAATTTCTCCAGCTCAATGAGGTGATCGGCGGGCACGATGTGAATGGCGAAATCGTCGCGACCCGCGATGTGGCGGACCCCGCTGCGCTGAAGATCGCTTATCAGAGCGGGCGCGTCGACACGGGCGGAGGCAGCTTGAACAGCGTGCCGATTCTCGATACGCGTGGCTACTTCGATATGGCAGGTAACCTTCACGACCGGTTCCGGTCCATGGTCACCCGTGCGCGGCTGAAGGCAGCCAACGGCACCGCCGACAATCAGGTGACTCTGATGTTTCCGCCCACCGGCACGCCCGTTCGTCCCGGCGAGCTGCTGGCAAGCATGAACGAATGGCTGGACAACATCGCGAAGGATACATCGAACGCCAGCGCGGCTTCGAAGGTCGCGCACGATAAACCCGCCGGGCTCGCCGATGCCTGCTGGACAGCCGAAGGCGAAAAGATCGTCGAGCCGCTGACGTTCGATGGCAAGGGCCGTTGCAATCAACTGTATCCTGCTCACTCCGATCCGCACATCGCAGCGGGTGCGCCGCTTACCGATGACGTTCTAAAGTGCGCCCTCAAACCGGTCAGTGCGAAAGACTACAGCCAGCCGCTGACACCGGATCAGCTCGCCCAGATCAAGACTGTTTTTCCGCAGGGCGTTTGCGACTACACCCGGCCCGGAATCGCCCAGCAGCGCGTCGATGGCGTGTGGCATCGGTACTAGATCAGCTTCATGGTTAATGAAGATCGGGGGCTGCCGTGGGGCGGGTCCCCTGACCCGCGCGCGACCCCCAGGTCGCGCTTCAAGCCCCGCCCGTTAGGGCGGGGATAACGGACGAGGGCGTCGGCCGCGGTCCAGGGGGACCGCCCCACCTGTCAATTCGAAACCGGCAACGTCGTCGTGTTGGAGGGCATGCCGTTCTGCATCACCACCAAATCCAGATTTCCCGATCTCGCGCCGATCGGAACGGTGAAATTGATCTGATACAAACCCACGCCGCTGGGCGTTAGTCCCGCGTATCCGATGAAGGCGCCCACGCCATCCACCGTGAGCGTCGGCTGCACGTTGGTAGGCACCAGTTGCGATGGCGTCGGGTCGCCGGAGGCGACCACTGGATTGGTCGCGCCCATTCCCGCCAGATACATGACGATCGATTCTCCCGGATGCGCCGGATGCGCCGCCGTGACCAGGGAAAAGTCCACCGTGTGCTGCGCGATCACCGTCCCGTCGGGATTCGCCGCCATGCCCGGCTGCAACGGAACCAGCGTGACCGTCTCCGGGAGAGTGAGCGCGCCGTTGGCGCTGACAATTGCCGAGTACTGGTTCGGCGCAAGCTCTACCGGCATCTGCACGTTGATCAAGCTGCCGCTCACATAGAACAAGGGCACCTGCACTGAGCCCACTAGCATGAATGTGCCGTTGAAATTATTGACCAGCGGAACCACGCCGGGCGATTGCGCCACCGACGCCAATCCCGTTCCATACACCTGGGCCACATTCCCCGGCGCAAGACCGCCGCCGAGGGCCGCTGCTGTCGGAACGTTGAAGAAAATGTGAAGCGTGCCGTCTGGAATCAGCGTGGGCGCGGGCGACGCGTTCGGATTGACGCCCCCGACGAACTGCGCCACCGCGGGTTGCAGTCTTCCGTTGGCGGCGTTCACGGTCACGGTCATGGACGGAAACACCGCGCCCGGTTGCCATGTCGCGGAGTACACATTCGTCGACTGATCGCCTGCCAAAGGAAGCGGCGGATCGCCGTTGGAAAAGCTCGCGACCACCGAACCGTTCGAGATGGGATTTCCGCAGTTGTCGTTAAGCTGGACGATCAGCGACGCAGGCCACCCGGCGGGCACGCTGAAGTTGTCAGGGATTCCAGTTTGAGTGATGGCGAGGAGGCTCGGCCCACAGGCGCTGGCCGCCCGAGCGAAAGGTGTCCCGAGAACTGGCGGAGGGACCGCGAGCGTTACGTTCACCGAACGCAGCACACCGCCCATGGAGATGTTCACGTACCCCGTAAAGATTCCGCCCGCCACCGGCACGGCCGACGGATTGATCTGCACCGACACACTTCCCGCGTTTTGCGTGGACGCGATGCCGGTTGCCGGTGAAACCGACAGCCAGGCCGCGCCATCGTTGGTCGACGCCGACGCCTGAAATGCAGCCGGGGTCGCGCTGCTCGTATAGATCAGGACGGTTTGCGCCGCGGTCGTGGGCGTGAAGAAAAGCCCCGCCGGCACCGGATCGGGCGAAGCTGCCGTCGTATCCGGGTCGACCTCCAGCACCGCGATCAGATATACGGGCGAGTTCTGCGCGTTGGGATCCGACACTCGGACCAGCGCATACTTGCCGCCAGTGGGCAGGCTGGTTGTATCGCCGCCCGCCGTCAGTATGAGAGTCTCCGCCACAAGCGACCGCGACGCCGATCCCGTGGTGGCGACGTTGAGCCAGTCCGATCCGCTGAGGATGTCGACGGTCGGGTTCAGCGGCATAGACAGGTCTCCCCGATTCAGCACTTGGACGACTTGCGGACGGCCTGTACCATTGCCTTGACGTTCGCTGAATCGAACTCCATTCACACTCAGTCCGATGATCGGTCCATCGCGCGAAACAAATAACGAAATGGGCACGTCGATCGAGCCCGCAGGGAAAGTGAATCGCAGAATGTCGTGGAAATTTCCCGTCGCCAGGCCTTGCGAGTTTATGGTTAGCTGGACCAGCACGGGAGCATTGGGCCCGGCGCTCCCTGTGGCCGGACTTACGCGGGTGATCCACGAGCTCTTTCCCACCACCGATGCGGAGAAACTCGACGACCCGCCACCGCCGCTGTTGCTCACCACCACAACCGGATTCTGCGTGGACGGCGACTGCACCAGCGCACCCGGACTCAGCGATGCCGGCAATACCGCCAGCGTGGGAGTCCCAGCGGACACCGTGAAGGTGACCGTTACGGTGATGGCGCTTTGCGTTGTGTTCTGGGGAATGGTGATATGGATGGCCGCGGGATATACGCCCGCGCCCATCGTGCCGGGATTTGCAATCACCGTCACGCCGCAAGGTGTAGTGCCACTGGTGGGCGTGACGCTGATCCACGCCGGAGCGGCCGTGCCTGCCGATCCACTGTCGACCGAGATCGAGAAATTTATAGCCGACGCTCCGGTCGCGATAATCGCGATCGTCTGCGCCGGCGCGGCGCTGCCGCCCACGAACCCTGAAAACGCGAGCGTCATAGGCGACACCTGCAACAGCGCTGGAATGGGAGCAATGGTCACCTGAAATTGTTTGGAGACGCTGAAGTTCTGAGTGTCGGTGACCTGTACTGTGAACGTGAAGGTGCCCAACGCAGTCGGTGTGCCGCTCAAAATCCCGGCGGTCAATGTCACCCCTGGCGGAAGCGTTCCCGTTATCGCGAAACTATATCCCGTGCCCTGTCCGGCTCCGCCGGTTTGCGGAAATCCTCCCGTCACGCCGATGGTTGTCGAATACGGGGTCCCCACGACCCCCGGCGGCAACGGAGACTGCGTCGTGAACTCGAGCGTCGCGGCTACCGTGAGTGAGAACGTCCCCGACAAGTTGACCGGAGGCTGAGCATTCGGCACCGTCGCAGCCACCGAGATCGAAATCGTTCCCGCCGATGTGGGTGTCCCGCTCAAGACGCCGGAACTGCTGAGCATCAACCCGGGAGGAGGTGAGGACGTGGACCACTGGTACGTCCCTCCTCCATTGATCGCCGTGAATGTCGTCAGATAAGGGACCCCTACCTCCGCGTCCGGCAGCGGCGATTGCGTGGTGATCGCCGGGGCGTTCACGATGGTGATGGAGTAGCTCGCCGAGCCGCCCGTGCAAGGTATGTCGATGCTGTTCACGACCATCACAGTGAGTGGAAAGGTTCCGCCCATAGTCGGCGTGCCGCTGATGGTCGTGTTCACGCTATAAGAAGTCTGGCGGAGAACGGTCGTGCTGGTACTGGCCGGGCTGAGCGAAAGCCCCGCGGGCAGGCCGGAGTTGGACCATGACGTGGTAAAGGTGCCGCTGACTGCATTCGGGGAAAACGTCATGGTCGCGGTGAGGGTCGCCGAGTAGGGCTGGCCGGTCGTGCCGCCCGGGAACGAACCCGTGATCGAGATGCTGCAAGTCTCCGGCCCCTCCTGACAAAAAGCAGCCGGCGCAAAGACCAGAACGGCCAGAAAAATATTACGAAGACAACGCACTTCTATTCGCTCCTCCAATCCGTCCCCATCCTAACAGACCGCTGAACGAGACTCCGCCCCGCCACAGTTTCAGGCCTTGCTAAAACTCTACCTTTACAGTGAGTTGCACCTGGCGAGGCGTTTCATTTAACGGTGTGACTGCCGGAAATCCGCTCTGCACCCCCTGCCGTCCATAGAGCGCGACGCCGAAGGTGGGGCTGCCGAATAGTGACTCCGGATTGTTGAGATTGGCGTGATTGAGCAGATTGAACGCGGACGCCTTTAGCGTCACGCGCCCGCCTTCTCCCAGTTGACGCACGCGGATCGATCGCGCGAGCGACATGTCGAAGCTATAGAATCCGGGGCCGATGAACGCGTTGCGTCCCACATCGCCGAGCGTGCTCGCCGCGGCTTCCGAAAATGCCGCCGGATTCAAAAGCTGCTCTCCGCCGGCCACCGGAACCGCTTGCGACAGGATCGGCGCCACCCCATTCACCAGGTTCGGCCGATTGTTCAGAATTTCGCCGCCGCCCGCAACGACAGTGGAACTTCCGTTGACGGTATACGGCAGCCCGGAGCGAAACGCCGCCAATCCCGAGATCATCCAATCGCGAAATAGTACCCGGACTCTGGATTCCGCCAACATCGGCGGGAGATTCCAATAAGCTAGCAACACCAGGTTATGCCGCTGATCGAAATCCGAATTTCCCCGATCCGCATTGGGATTGAACTGCTCCGAAAAAGCGGCGCGGCCGTTGGACCCCGCGCTGGTTTGAATGTTGGTGAAATCGAGATTGAAAAAATCGCCCTGCAACGGTTCGCTCTGATTGTCGATGCTGTGGCTCCAGGTATACGACGCTTGCAACATCCCCCGGCTGAAGCGATAACGAAGCAGAGCCGTCATCGCGTTGTAGTCCGAAAAGCCCTGGCCCGCGCGATACGCGATATCCGGAAGATTGGGGTCATAGCGCCCGTTGGCGGTCGAGAAATTGCGATTCACGATATCGGTGGTGATCAGATTCCTGCCAAAGGACCCCAGCCCGTTCACTTCAGCCGTCAAGTTCGCCGCGAAGCTGTGCTGAATCCCCGCGAAATAGCTTTGCACCCGGCCATTCTGAAGCCCCGGCGCCACCAGCGTCATATCCGGAAAATCGCTGCTCAAGCTCTGGCCCGCGAAGCTTTGAAGCTCATTGATCACCGGTCCCAGATAGTTGGTCTTCTGCGCCTTGATCGTAAGCAGAGGCAACACGAAATCATTGTTCCGGACGTTTTCCCAAAGATTATCGAAAGGCCGGTCATAGAAAAGGCCGTAGCCTCCACGCAGCAGGGTTTTGCCGTTGCCGAAAAGATCGTAAGCGGCGCCCGCGCGCGGCGCCCAATCGCCATGGTCGGTTCCGAATAGTCGTTGATTGCCGGAGGTGGGAGTCTGAAGAGTCGCCGCCGCCAATTGCTGCGCCAGAGTCGACCCTGGACCGAGCGTGACCAAGGTATCCTTCGCCAAGCCGGTGTTCGAAGGGCCGCCGAACACTTCATAGCGCAGCCCGTAATTCACCGTCAGGCGCGAGGTGATCTTGTAGGTATCCTCCACAAACCCGAAATACTGCTGATATCGATAGCTGCGGTTGGGGTCCGGTTGCTGAATCGCGGGCAGCGTTGCCCTCTCGATCGCCGCTCGGAAAAACGACGGCTGATCCAGCGCGAACGTGATCACGTTGGTGAACTGATATTGACCGTCCTGCCCCGCCGTCAGGTACCCGTCCGACCCGCGAACCAGCAGGCCCGCGCCGGCCGTGACCTGGTGCCGCTGCCGCGACCAGATGACGTTATCCACCAACTCCCCGCTGCGATTCACGTTCTTGTACGCATAAAAGGCCGGGCTGCCCGGCAGCACGACGCCGTCCTCTGAAGCGAGCGTCGGAATCTCGGAGTGGGGACGATTCCAATGCAGATCGTCGGAGTTGAATCCCGCGCGGCTCTCATTGATCAGGCCGGGGTGAAACGTGTGCGTATCCGAAATCGCCGCGCTCCACGTGTTTTCATGCAGCGGCGAAATGAACGCCGGGTACGGGCTCCAAATGAAATCCGGCTCGGTCACGATCGACCCCATCGCGCGCGCCATCACGCGATCCCGCCCGGACGGCGTGGAATAATCGAGCCGCTGCATGGCTAACGTTCGATCCACTTCCACCGGTGGCGCAATCGTCAGTTGTCCCGTCACTCCACTTCCCGGCACAGCGGGTGCCGGAAACTGCTGCAATAGCTGACTCGCCTCGCTGTTCGGAGCCGTGAAAGCGAAGAAGCCGGCCGCCGGAAATGTGAATACCTGCGGGTCCTGCTGGCTCCGGTCGCGGAAATAGTCGTACGATGTCGAAAAATACAAACGCTGCTGGATCAGCGGACCCGTGACCACGAAGCCCGGCTCAATCTGCTTGTCCGGCGTGCGCGGGAAACCTTGCAGGTTCTCCTGAAATCCGTTGCCGTCGAGGGCGTCGTTTTCGATGTAGAAATACCCGGTTCCATGCCACGCGTTCCCCCCGGATCGGGTGATGGCGTTCGCGAGAAATCCCGACGTCCGTCCATATTCCGCCGAAAAATTATTGGTGGAGATGCGATACTCCTGGATCGCTTCAGGAGCCACCGTAACCAGCGGCCCGGTGATCAGATAGTTATTGTTCTCGAGACCGTCCAGCAGAAAATTCGAAGCCGACGGCCGCTGTCCGTTCACGGAGATTCCCAGGCCGCGCGCGGTAGCCAGGTCGGAAGTAACGCCCGGCAGCGTGATCAGCAGCTCGTATACATCGCGGCCGGCTAGCGGAAGATTGTTGATCTCGCCCGAATCGATCACCTCGGAGACCGTCGATTCGAGCGTCCCCAGCCTCCCTTTCTGCGCCTCGAATGACCCCGAATGGCTGGAATCCACGTCCGGACCGAAATACGTCACGATGGTCTTCGAACCCGGAAGAAACGTGCTCTTGTACTCGCCCGCTTCCCATACGTCGCTGAGCGGGCGAAGGCGAAAATCCAGATCCATTCGCGCGGCTACGCGCAGCTCCAGTTCCTGCACTTCCTGCGATTGGAATCCGGCCGCGGTCGCGCGCACGCGATACGATCCCGGCGAAAGCAGCGGCAGATAGTAGTAACCAGACGCATCCGTCACCGCGGACGCGCTCAATTGCTCCTCCTCCGGCTTGGCCAACGTATTGCCCGATGTGTCGTCAATGGGCGTCGCGCTCGACACAATCGAACAGGTTATCGAAGCGCCGGCGATCCCGCGGCCCGTCACCGAGTTCACCAGCCGGCCCGAGATCACACCCTGGGTGGTCTGTGCGGGCAGGCTCCCCCCGAGCAAAACCGCGAACATCGCGACCGGTGCAAGTCTCATCACCGTAGTAAGATGCAGGTTAGCATGTCGAAGCGGTGGCGAGCCTTCGTGATCGGTGCGATTGTCGTGATGGTGAGCGCCATCGGTACGCGTCTGCTGGGCCGCATCCGCTTCTTTGAACTCCTCAACCTCAAGGCGCTGGATGTGCAGTTTGTCCTGCGCGGAACGCGGCCCGTTTCGGATATCGAATTGATCGTCGCCGATCAAAAAGCCCTCGATACGTTTCCCGAGCTCCAATTGTTCTGGCATCCGTATTACGCCGAAGCGATCCGCGCCGCGGGTGAGGCGGGTGCGCGCGTGATTGGATTCGACTCTGCGTTCGGTGTTCCCGTGACGAAATACGAACCCGAATATGATGGCATGTTGAGCGAAGCCGTGAGTTCGTCCCCGGTGCCGGTGGTGATCGGCTTTCTTCCCGCGCTCAACAACAATAAGACCGCGCTTCCCGTTCCGGTGAACATGGTGGCCTCCGCGTTCGGACTCGCGGGATTCTCTCATCTCACGACCGACCATGACGATTTCATCCGGCGACAGGAATTGATGGAGGCTCCCGTGCCGGGTGAGGTGCCGGCGTCCTCGTTTGCCCTCCGCATCGTCGAAAAGCGCTTCGGCTCCGATGCTGTGTTGGAAAGAGGCGCCGCGAACGGCCGACTCCGGATGACGCTGGCCGGCCACCCGGTTCCCATTGATGCCGATCGATCCATTGTCATCAATTACGCCGGCCCGCCGGGCACCTTCCCTCGCGTCTCGCTGGCGGACGTGGTAGCGGCCGCGCGCGCCGGGAGCAAGGATCTGCTGCGGACCTGGCTTGGCGGAAAAATTGTCTTGATCGGTGCGGATACAGTGGACGACCGCGACCGCCACGCCACGCCGTTCTATACGCTCTTCAGCGGCCAGGAATGGCTGACGGCAGGGGTCGAGATTCACGCCAACACCATTCGCACACTCCTCGACCGCCACTATCTTCTCGACGCGCCCGGCTGGGCGGGCTGGAGTTCCATGCTGGCGGCTTCGGCGGCCACCGTCGCGGTGGTTTCCGCTGCCACGCCGCAACTGGTCGCGGTGTGGATGGTGCTCGAAGCGCTTCTGATTTTGGCGGGTACGCAAATCCTGTTTCGCGCGGGCCTGATCCTATCCGTTTCCGAAGCGCTGGTGGCTGCGTCCATCAGCCTGATCGCGGCCATCATCCTGCGCTATTCCTCCGCCGAACGGCGCGGCAATCTGTTCCGGAGAGCTGTCTCCCTATTCGTCGGCAAGCAGCTCGCGGCGTCGCTCGATGACGCGGAAACTATCGGTCTGTCGGGTACCCGCGAGACCCTGACCATCCTGTTCACCGACATCCGTGGCTTTACAGCGTTCACCGAACGGATCTCCGAGGAGCAGGGACCGGAAGTTGTCGTGAAGCTACTGAACGAATACATGGCCGCTATGGTCGGCATCATCATTCGGCACCATGGCCATGTGAACAAATTCATCGGCGACGGAATCCTCGCCGTCTTTTCCGATTCCGACGAAGGAGCTTTGCCGGGCGACCATCCGTCGCGCGCCGTCCAATGCGCCATCGAAATGGTCACCGCGCCCTCGCGTTTCGAAACCGGCGCTGGCATTCATACCGGTGTCGCCGTGGTGGGGAACGTCGGCAGCGCCGATAAAATGGAATATACCGTCCTGGGCGATACCGTGAATTTGGCTTCGCGCCTGGAAAGTTTGAACAAGGAGCACAAAACCAGACTGCTGATGAGTGAGGCTACCGAGAAGCTCTTGGGCGGCGGAGTAGAAACTCTGCGGCTGGGGAGCATCCCCATCCGCGGAAAAGCCATGCCCATTCATCTCTATACCGTGACGGCTCTCATGCCTGTGGTGACCGAGCCGCGACCGCAGGGAGCGGTTTCAAGAAACTAGTGTTGGCCACCCAATTCAAACGAATACCCACAAATGAAAAATAAGAGCTTTATTCGCGTTCATTCGTGTTCATTCGTGGCTAATTGGCTTTGCCTGCTGCTCGCGCTCGCGACCTCCGCCTGGGCCGATACGCGCGAGCAACCCGTCGGATTGGTGCTTTCGCCTGGCGGAAGCAAGCTGCGGCGTGCCGACGCCGCCACGGCGCTCGCGGCACGGTCCGGCGACCTGCTGTTCTCCGGCGACATCCTGAATACTGAAACCGCTTCGGCTTCCTTCCTGTTCTGCCCGGAAAAGGCCATCGAGACCATGGCTCCTTCGAGCGAAGTCCACATGGAGACCGGCAAGCCCAAAGTAAAGGTAGGCAAATTGTCGCCGCAGCCGGCGCGCACCTGTAGTTTGCCGCAGACCTTGCGCGTCGCCGTCGCGAGTCAACAACATTACGGCGTCACCATGACCCGCGGCGGCGTCGACCCGCTGGCCACTCCGCCGGTCCCGCGCGATAAGCTTCCAGCCGACGTTCTCGCTGAACTTATCGCCGTTGACGCGGCGTATGCGACTTCTGACGATCCAGCCATCCGGATCGCGGCCGCCTCAGTGTTCGAAAAACACGATCTCATCGCCAATTCTCTGGAGGTTTATTACAAACTTCGCGAACAATGGCCCGACGCGGTCTGGATCAAGGGCAAAATATTCGATCTCGAACAATTGCTGGCGACTCGGGCGGCCATCGCAGCGGCCGCGACCGCGGCGCAGGCCGGGGGGCAGACGTATGCCCTGATGATCGGCATCTCCAAGTACAAGCGGCCCGAGCTGTCGCTTCAATTCGCTCATGCGGATGCCATCGATTTCTCCCGCCTGCTCGAGAGCCCTCGCGCCGGCGGACTCGATCCCAACAACGTGGTTCTGCTCACCAACGAAAAGGCCACCACCGCCGCGGTTCGCAACGCGTTTCAGGACTTGTTGAAGCGCCGCGCGGGCAAGAATGACACGGTGATCCTCATGGTGGCGGGACACGGTACCGTGGAGGTGCCCGGCAGTGGCAAAGCCTTCATTCTCACTTACGATTCCGATCCACAGGATCTATCGAGCACCGCGCTCCCGATGAGCGAGCTGCGGACCCTGTTCGAGGAGCAGCTCAAGAACGTCGGCCACGTGCTGATGTTCGCCGATGTCTGCAAGGCCGCCCAAATCGGTTCCATCCACAACACTGCGATCAACACCAACGTGAGCACGCTGGGGGAAGTGGAAGGCGATCTGTTTGGTCTTCTGGCGAGCGGACCCAAGCAGGTTTCCTTTGAAGGGCCGGAGTATGGCGGCGGACACGGGGTGTTCAGCTATTTTGTGCTCAAAGGGCTCGAAGGCGCCGCGGATTCCAACAAAGACGGCGTGGTCGATATCGGTGAGCTGTCCATATATGTCGTCAAAGAAGTGTACGAAGCCACCAACCATCGCCAGAAACCGATCGAAATAGGCAGTTCCGATAGCGCCTTGAAGGTGTCCGATCTCGCCAAGCCCGGCATAAATCTGGCGAGCCTGCCCTCCCTGCTCGATCCTAGGCTGGGTGAGCCGCTGTATCAGGCCTCCACCGCCGCGCCCGAATTCGCTCCACAGGCAAACGCCGCGATTGATCGTCTCAACTCGGCGATTCAGGCAGGCCGGCTGTTACCGAGCGACCCCGATAACGCACTCGACGCGCTCAAGCAAATCCAGGCGCAGGTTCCGCAGGATCGATACTTCGAATTGATGAACCAGGTTCGCATCGCGCTCGAAAACCGCGCGCAGGAAGTGCTGCTGCGGTATCTCGCCGGCGATCAGAATCCGCAGGATCGCCAGCAGTTCGCGCTGGGTGCGCGCTATATGGAAGCGGCGCGAACCTTGACCCGCGAATCGATCTATCTCGAGGGCCGCCAGGATTTCTTTCAAGGCCGCGCCTTGCTGTTCGACAAGAAATTTCCGGACGCCGCCAATCTCCTGGAGCAATCCGTGCGCCTCGATCCCGGCGGGGCGTATGCCTATAACGCCTTGGGCATCGCGTACCTGGAGCAGGCGCAGTTCGAAAAAGCCATCCCCGCGTTTCGAGATGCTTTTCGGCGCGCCCAGCACTGGTCCTATCCGCTGCACAATGAAGCCTTGGCGCGCGTCGAAACCGGCGACTACCGGGGCGCCATTCGTCTTTACCAGCAGGCCATGCGCCTCACCCCCACCTATAGCTATCTGCCGTATAACCTGGGCCTGGTGTATCAGCGCATCAATCGCCGCAAGGATGCCGACGCGTCTTATCGCAAGGCCATGATGCTTGCGCCGGATTCGGCGGAGCCCTACAACGCGCTCGGCACTTTGAAGAGCTCCGAAGGCAAGCGAGCCGACGCCGAAAAGCTATATCTTGATGCGCTTCAGCGGGACGCCGATCTCCTCGCCGCGCGCCACAATCTTGCGCTCCTGCTGGCGTCCGATAAAAACCGTGTCCCCGAGGCCATCGCGCTTTTTCGCGAGAACCTGCGCCGTTCGCCGGATTATCTGCCATCGCGCTTGAGCCTTGCGCAAACCCTCGCCGACGCGGACGATCGCCCCGGCGCCATCGCGGAATACCGGCGAGTGCTCGCGCTCAAGCCCGGCTACATCGCCGCTCGAATCGCGCTCGCCGGATTGCTCCAGAAATCGGGCGATCCCGACGGGGCGCTGGTCGAACTTCGCGAAGCTCTGAAGCCCGATCCCGAAAACGCCGCGATTCTCGAGCAGGTCGGCGACCTCAAGGCAGCGCGAAATCGCACGGCGGAAGCGCGCGCCGCGTATACCTCGGCGCTCCAGTTCGCATCCGACCGCCCCGCGCGCAAACGCATCGAGTCGAAACTGAAATCCTTGCGATAGCCCGTGGGGCAGGGCCGTGCCCTGCCAGCCGCGCACATCCACGTGGCCCCGCCCCTTTCGTTGTATGGTGAGAAAATGCGCACTTTGATGGCACCCTTCTCGCGTCTTGTTTCCGGACTGCCCGCGCCGGCTCTCCTCACTCTGGCCCTCTTCATGCCTACCCTCGATTTCGCCCAGCCTCCGCCGGCCGCCCCCGTTTCCATCCACGATCGGGCGAACGCTCTTCTCGACGCCGGGCTAAAGGACAAGAACCCCGACACTCGCGTCCAAGCCGTCCAGGCGCTGGGTTTGGTGGGCCCTCGCGAGCCCTACATTTCGCAGCTCGAAGCCATGCTCGCCGACAAGGACGTGCTGGTTCGTCTCGCCACCATCGCCAGCCTGGTCGACTTGAAGAACAAGCGCACCGTGGGCTCTCTCCAAATGGCGTTGAATGACGAAGCGCCCGAGGTCGGTTTCGCCGCCGCCAAAGCGCTTTGGTCTCTTAAGGACCCCGCGGGAAAGGCGGCTTTGGTGTCGGTGCTGAGCGGCGAAACGAAAACGTCGTCCAGCTTCATGACCAAGCAGAAACGGGATGCGTTGAGAATGCTTCACACGCCGAGACCTTTGTTTTTCTTCGCGCTGAAAACTGGCGTCGGCATAGCTCCGGTCCCGGGACTCGGCGAAGGTATTTCGTCTTTGCAGGGAATCCTCTCCGATCCCAGCGTGTCCGGACGCGCCGCCACCGCGATTCTGCTGGCCACCGAAAAAGATCCGGAGATTTTGCAAGCCCTTCTCGAGGCGCGCTCGGATAAAGACGCGTCCGTGCGGGCGGCGGTGGTGCATGCCATCGCGCTGCGAAACGACCCGGCCTTGGAGTCCAACCTGGTTCCTCTGCTCGACGACCCTAAAGCAGCCGTGCGCTTTCGCGCGGCCGCTGGCTGTCTACGGCTCGAGTTGATCAAGGCGACGCCGGTGAAGAAACCCGCGCGGCGTGCACCTGCAAAGAAAACCGCGCCCGCTGGAAAAGGAGACTGACCGCTCTGTTCCGATTGGTACGGAAATTTACCTCTCTCCCCCGATCCATATCTTGATCGCGCAAGTGTGATATATATTCCGTCAGGTCGCTCGATGCAGCCGGGCAGAAGCGATGTGTCGATCTGACCAAGCCGGGTTTATGGGAGACCTTATGACCAAAAGAGAATTCCTCGCCGCTGGCGTCGGGGCCGGCGTCGCTTTGGGAAAAGCACGTGCTGCGTTTGCGCAGCAGATCGCCGCCGCCTCGTCGCGCACGGAAGGCGCGAAAATTCCGTCCCGCATGGCGAAAACAACCAAGCTGTTCAAGAGTCCGCCGGGATTTCCCAACGGGATTGCCGTGGCGCCGGAGGGCTTGTGGATTGCCGAGCAAAAACTCTCAGGCGCGCAGGCCGCGTCATATCACATGCCGGAACCCAAATCCCTGTCTGAAGCGGCCTGGCTGGTCGATTGGGACGGCAAGCTGCTGAAGACCCTGACCACGCCGTCCAGAAACACCAGCGGAATGGCCTACGGAGGCGGGTGTGTCTGGATGTGCGCGAACGCGGCTCCGCAGGGAATTTTTCAGGTGGACATGAACTCCAAGCTGGTTAGCCACCGCCAGATCCCGCTCGGCCCGGCGGACAACGGAGGCGGCTGCCACGGCGCCTTTTGGCATGAAGGCAAGCTGTGGATCGCTTCGCTGCGGCTGCGCGGGATTCTTCGCGTCGATCCTACCTCATGGGAGCCGGAATTCTTCATCCCGTTCTATGCGGTTCCGGGAAGGCCGCGGTACCACGGCATCGCATGGGACAACGGCACCATCTGGCTGATCACTGGCAATGAAAGCCATAACTATGCTGAAGGCCGGGCCGGTCTGGTTAGGTACGACGCCGTAACCGGCAGCGTACTTGAGACGGCGGACTTCGCCCCCGGCTCCGCGGACCCGCACGGACTTGCCATGCACGACGGAGCGCTCATCAGTTGCGACGCTGGCGTTCACCCGGGTTGGCCGAACAGCGATAGTCCGACGACTGGGTGGATTTTCCGGATCGACTTGGCTTGACGTTTTGTAGTGCAATCATTTCTGCGAGCCGCCGGCTCGCTCCAGGCCCGAGTTCCATGACCCGCCCGATTCGTACTAAAACACCTTAGTACTTGCCGAGCCCACGTACTTCCGTTAGACTGAAAGCCTCAGAACTCATGGACCTCCAACCGTCCGACATCTTATTCATCGCCATCGTCCTCTGGATCGCCATCGTCATCGATAGCGATCGCGGTGGCGGTTTCCGCAAGCGGGTGCCGGCGCACTGAGCCGCGTCCCTCAATCTCAATCACCAGGGCCCCTCGCATGGCCGATGTGATCGTGATCGGTGGAGGCTTGGCCGGTTTGGCGGCTGCGGCGGCGCTCGGCGGCGCCGGACACTCTGTGCGTGTCTTCGAATCCCGCCCGTATCTGGGCGGACGCGCCACCTCCTACGAAGCCGGCTCTGAAATCATCGACAACTGCCAGCACATCCTGCTCGGCTGCTGCGTCAACCTGTTGGATTTCTACGAGCGCTTGGGCGTCGCCGAAGACATCAAGTTTTATCGCGAGTACATCTTGATCGAACCCGGTGGTCGGCGCAGCCTGCTGCGGGCCGGATTCCTTCCCGCGCCGCTGCATTTCGCCGGGTCGTTGCTCAGGCTGAAATTCTTGAACTGGTCCGAAAAGCTCGCCGTGATCCGCGGGATGCTCGCCATCCGCCGCGAGTATTCGGTGCGCGACGATCTCGAACGCATTTCCATGCAGCAGTGGCTCGAAGAGAAGCGCCAGCCGCCGCGTGCGATCGAGCGTTTCTGGCGCCAGGTGCTGGTCAGCGCGATCAGCGAAGAGCTGGATCGCATGGCCGCGATTCACGCGTTTCAGGTGTTTCGCCTCGGATTCATGGCGCGCAACGATGCGTTCGACATGGGCGTGCCCATTGTGCCGTTGGGACATCTGTATCGCGCCGAGGCGTGGAAGAAAATTGGAACCGTCAGCGGTAACGTGGACATCAAAGTGGACATCCGCTTGCGCACTCCAGTCGAGAGCGTCGTCTTGGAACCTTCGGCTGACGGCAATCCTCAGGTAAATTGCGTGGTCGCCGGCGGCCACGAGCATCGCGCCGATCATTACATCTGCGCCGTCCCCTTCGAACGCCTGGCCGCCATCGGCGTGGATGTGGACGTCGACGGGTTCGAATATTCGCCCATCACCGGCATCCATCTTTGGTTCGATCGCCCCGTGATCGACATCCCGCAGGCCACCGTGTTCGATCGCACCATTCAATGGGTATTCGATAAGAGCGGCGGCAAGTATGTACAGGTGGTGGTCAGTGCCTCGCGAACCCTGATCGAGATGCCGCGCGCGGATGTGATCGCGCTGGCCGTTCGGGAGCTGGCCGAATTCTTTCCGGCAGTCGCCGAAGCCAAGCTCGAAAAGGCGCACGTGGTCAAGGAAGTGCGAGCCGTATTTTCACCTCTTCCCGGGATGGAATCGCGCCGGCCCCCCGCCCGCACCGCCACTCGCAATCTCTTTCTCGCGGGTGATTGGACCCGCTGCGGCTGGCCCGCCACCATGGAAGCCGCGGTCCGCAGCGGCTATCTCGCGGCCGAAGCTGTGAGTGAATCCGCCCGCGCGCCGCAAAAGTTCCTGCTACCCGACATCGCCTGAAACCCAGCCGCCTTCTAAGGTGCGCCCGTTAGGGCGCGCGCAAACAGGAAGCGAACCGGTCCTTAAACCACCCCCACTTCGCCGTCGTGCGATAATACCTGCAAGTGCGGAAACTGCTTTTTCTCCTGGTTTGCGCTATGGTCACGGCGGCGGCTGCCGACCAGACCAATCTGCGAATTGTCGTCACCAATCCCAACGGAAAGCCCGTCGACAATGCGAGCGTGGTCGTCAAGTTCATCGCGGGCCGCGAGAAAAGCAAACTCGGCAAGAAGATCCACACCGAGTGGGACATGAAGACCAGCCAGGAAGGCTCCGTCAAGCTGCCGCCCATTCCGCAAGGCAAGATCCTGATTCAGGTGATCGCGAAAAACTACCAGACCTTCGGCCAAACCTTCGATGTCAATGAGCAGGAGAAGACCATCGAAGTGAAGCTGAACCCCCCGCAAAAGCAGTATTCAGCGCATTAGGTGGGGCAGGCGATCTTGTCGCCTGCCAACTCGCTCTGCCGCAATACCGCACAACTCTTCTCGTGGGGCAGGGCCACGCCCTGCCAACACTACTGCTTCACCTCGCAGTACCCCTGATCGCATAACTCCAGCTTGCGATCGTACCTCCGATCGCCAGGCTCCAAATCGACCGCTAAATTCGGATCGTGATAAAACAATCGGACCACGTACAGCGGCATGTAGGTGTCATAGGTTCTGAAGGTGTCGCTCACAAGCAACACGCTTCCACCGCGCGGGATGGGTAGGTTCATCCGCGCGAGCGACCCGTTCAGACTATGGATTCGAATCATCGGCCCGTCCGGATACAGAAAGGAGCGCTCCGCGTCGTGCGAGTGAACATTGAACAGCACGTACATCGTCACCAGGAACAGCGCGACGCGCTCCGGCTCCCACGTCCCCGGCAGCAACGCGGGCCGACGCCAAACACGTTCGAGCAGCCAATCACGCCCGGCCACGGCGGCGATCGCGATGAACATCGCCCACCCGATCAAGGGAAGATACATCACAAAGAACCCGCGAGCGTTAATGAAATTGATCGGCAACGGCGTCACCGTGATGATCGCCGCGCACAGCACCAGGTCGCGCCGCCGCGAGTCCATCGCAAACCCCCAGATCGCAATCGCCCAAACCGCCGCCAACACCAGCACGGCTTTGGTTGTGTTGATCGAACCGGGCGTAAGCACCAACAAATCGCTGAGCAATTGCCGCGTCGTCAGAAAGAACTGGTGTAGGGAAACGTGCATTGCGTATTCGGGATTGCCTGTGAACGCCACGCCCGCGCCCGTCCGGATTTTTGTGGCGGCGATGGTCATCGCGAACGAAATCCACAACGCCCACGACCTCCAAATGATGTGGCGCAGGGCCATGCCCTGCGAATAGATCTCCGCGGGCGGAGAGCGGCGCGACACCACCACGCGGGGTGCAACGTGATACAGCAGCTCATACGCCAGCAACACCACCGGCAGCGTCGCGGCCATCTCTTTCGAATTCAACGCGAGCACGTTCAGCGCGAGGAACAACGCGGAGGATCGCCACCCCATGAAGTCTCCGGCCTGCCGCGCCCGGATGTAGACGCATGCGGCCAGAACGTAGAACGTAAAACACAAGATGTCGTAAATCGTTCCGCCGTAGACGTAGATGTTCATCACGCGATTGTGATAGGCGCCGATCAACGCCGCCAATATGCCGATCTCAGTCGAACCCGACAGCAACTTCGCCAGCCAATAGAGCAGCGCGATGTTCACCAGCAGAAGGCAATAGATCGCGATTCGAAACGGCAGCGGATGCAGGCCGAACAGGTCATACAGCACGCGATAGAAAACCGCTCCCGCCGGCCGGTAGACCTTGTTGAAGGGAGTGAGATTTGCGACGATCAAGTGCCGCGGCGGAAAATCCCAGGCGCGATACAGATTCATCATGTCGTCGCCCGAGAAAAACTCCGTCAGCCCGCGCCACGCGTTCCCGAAAAACCATCCGGCGATAGCCGCGATCACGGCGATGAATTTCAGGCGTCGAAGCAAACTACCATCCTAGTCCCATCGCATGCGCCAGCCCCATGCTCCAGCCCCATGCGTAAGCTTGGGGCTTCTTGCGTCCCATCTACATCCGCCCAACCCAGTTCACCTTGTACAACGTCCCAATGCCGTACTGAAAAATCGGCGTGAGCGCTGGATTCGCCCGCACCACCTTCTCGATCGCCTGGCGATCGTCCTCGCCCACCTCCCGATCCAGATCCCGCATCGTGAAGTAGAAATACTGCAGACCCCGCCGCATGCAATAACCTTGCAGATCCTTATAAGCATCCACCATCGACGCATGATCGTCCGCGTACCACCACCGTGTCAGCAGCGGCAAATAATTCCCGCGACGATGCGCGTACAGATACAGCAGGGGATCGTCATAGGAGAGCACCGTCGCATCCGGCGGCAGATTCGCCGCCATCCACGTATAAGCCACCCTCTGATCGGCCAACTTCCTGGCCTTTTCTTCCGTGGATTCCCGCAGACCCACGAACGTCATGTACCCCTGGGTCGCCAGCGCCCCGCCCAACATGATCGCGACAACTCCAGCCATTGCACCAGCTACCGCGCGCTGGCTGAAGTCCTTGTGGCGCAGGCCGGCTTTGAGCATCTTCCCGATATGCTCGATCTCGGTCACCAGGCCGGCGATCAGGAGAGGAAAAAGTGGCAGCACGAATCGCTCATTTGGCGGGAAATGCCACACCAGCAAAATACCCGCGGAAATCACCCCAAACCAGCCGTAATCCACCATGATTCCACGCCGCGCCAGCCGCACCGTTCCCACGATCATCGCGACCGCGACCACCTGCGTCAGGACCTTCGCCGGCAGCCCGTCGAAAATCGCAGGAAGCACCAGCGAACCCATCCCGTACAGCAACTTGTCCAGGTTCTTCCATAACACTGTCGGCAGGTTGTAAAGATTCACGTTCAGAAACTCATAGCCGGTGTAATCGGTGTAATACATGAGCGTGTTATCAATCGGATGGAGCATGTGGCCCCGGCTCCACAGCGTCCATCCGACGACGGCCGGAAGCATCGCTACCGCAAACGCAGCCGCTCGTTTCCAGTCCTTCTTTACGGCGAGCGCCAAAGGCACGGAAACAATGAGCGCGATCCCGGCGGTCCGCGACAGATACGCGCAGCCCGCGAGCGCTCCTGCGGCGATCGCCCACTTTATCCCCGGCCGGGCGATGGCCAGAAACACCGCTAACACCCAGCAAGTAAAGAACACTTCCGAGAACATGGTGCAGCCGAACAGGATCAAATATGGATTCACCGCCAGCAGCGCCACCAGCACCCAGGATCGGGAATCCCTTAGGCCGCTCCTGCGGTAGTATAACGAAACCAACCCAAGAAGAATGGCTAAGACCATCCAACTCATGAACATAGCCAGTTTGAGATTATCTGGAAAATTGGGGTTCAGTCTCCATACCGCTGATAAATAAAGTGGATAGAGTGGAGGAAACTTCGTCTGCAAAGGATTTTCGGGCAAGCTCGCGATCCGATAGCCGCCCTCTGCGACACTTTTCGCGGTCACAAACAGTACGCCGTCGTCATGGAGGGAGGCGAATTCGGGCATGGACCGGCTCCGCCACGCGAAGATTGCCGACGGGATCAGCAGGAGCAGGAGAATCAACGATCTCCGCACATTGGAGCGCATCTAGTGTACGTTACCAGAACGCGCCCCTAACTTCCAGAAAAGAGACCAGGCGTCGCCTCAGGTACCGGTTTTGCCTCCAGCGACGGGGGGTATCGCGACTGGTTCTAAGGTTTCGGAAGTACTTCAGGAATCAGGTGCCTGAGAGTATTCAGAACGCTCCTTAGGCGTTAAGCCTGATTTCTCGAAGCAGTTTCCGATGATAGCTTTGATTCAGCGGCAGAGACTGTCGCGCAAATAGGGAGAGGAGATTAGAGGAAAATGAAGAACTTGATTTTGAAGCTGAGAATTTTGAAAGACACGCGCGGTCAGGACCTCATCGAATATGCTTTGATGGCGGGTTTTGTGGCCGTTGCTGCCGGTGCAATTATGCCGGGCGTTGCGACCAGCATCAGCACGATCTTTTCGAAGATCGCGTCGGTGATGAGCTCTGCTGCCACCCAGGGTAGCTAAACATCCTTTCGCCGAAGGGAGAGCGGGAGCGCCAACCAGCGATCCCGTTCTCCCCAGGCGATCTGATCTTAGCGTCCCTTTAGATAGTTCCTGTAAGTAGCTGTAGTTGATGATCTTCCACAGTTGAAGTAACCTTCCTGAGTTCCCGTTCCCCGATTCAAACCCCAGGCGATTGACGCAAGAAGAGCTGCGATCAGGCTCGGAGTTCGAGTTCGAAGCCTCCGATTCCGATCCGCCATTCACCGCCGCTATCACTATTCTGGCTGCCACTGCCGATTAGAGAGGGTGCGGAGAATACCGACGCTGGACGGTTGGCGCGCGGTCGCGATCCTCGCCGTCATCTGGCATCACGCCATGCGGTATTTCTTCACCAATGACGACGCCTACTACTTGACCGCCGCGCGCTTCGGTGCCTTCGGGGTCGATATCTTCTTTGGCTTGAGCGGGTTGCTGATCACCGGCCTGTTGCTGAAACAGTGGGGCGAGACCGGCGCGATCAGCCTGAAGGCGTTCTACACACGGCGCGCATTCCGAATTCTCCCGATCTATCTCGTGTTCCTCGGCGTGGTCGCGGGGCTGGGGCTGATGCATGGGCCCCGAGAACTCGCCAGTTGTCTGCTCTTCTTCCGAAACTATCTTCCGGCCAGCTTGGACTGGCGCGACACGGCGGACTTGTGGTCGTTGTCGGTCGAGGAGCATTTCTACCTGATTTGGCCCAGCCTGCTGGTGCTGTGCGGGTTGAAATGGGGCCGCCACGTGGCCGCGTATGGGGCGATCGCCGTCGGATTCTGGCGGATGATGGAACCCCAGATGAACCTGCATTTGTTTCCGGCCGTCCCTCCGCATTTGCGAAGCGACTTGAGAATGGACGCGCTGCTGTGGGGCGCCGTGGTCGCTTTCACCCTCCATGACGCCGTTGCCCGCGAGAAGCTTCGCCGCCAACTCCAGTTCTGGCCGTGGCTGGGGATGGTCGCGGTGGCGCTATTCAGCATCGTTTACTATTCGAGCCTGAGCAGCGTGTTCCTGGCCGTGCTGATTCCCATGATCCTGGCGGGAACACTGCTTCATCCGAAATGGCTGGTGAGCCGGGTGCTCGATTGGCCGCCCATCGCGTGGATCGGGCGCATTTCGTATAGCCTGTACATCTGGCAGCAGTTGTTTCTGGTGCCGGGCTGGGAATATCCTTCGCACTTGTGGACGCGATGGCCGTGGAATCTGGCGGCGCTTCTGGCGGTCGCGTGCGGGAGCTATTACTTGATCGAAACGCCTTTACTCCGCGTGGGTGGGAGAGTGGCTGGGAAGTTCGCGCGGCTTTTGACCGTCGAGTCCGAGAAGCAGCCGGCGTTGGTGTGAAGGATCACCGCAAGAACGCGCTTTGAAGCAAGCTTACGCATGGGGCTGGATTAACGAGCGCTCCATCCTGTCGCGCCTCAAAAGGAAAGGGGGCTAGTGCGCCATAGATGCTGTTTCGAGCAGGCCGGTTAAATTCCCTCGGGCGTCGAAGTCCAGTTCCTCGGCATTCCCAACGATCTCCAAATTCGGATTTGACCCGATCTCGGGCCGTAGGTTTTCGGTCACCCGCATCTCTCCGATATCGAGCGAATTTGCGATCCAGCCGAGCCTGATCTCTTCCTGGCGATGGACGCCACACGTCGGCCAGATTCGTTCCAGGCACTCGCGGTCGGACGAAAAATGGATGGGTGTGCGAATCGCGGTGGGAGTGGACGCCGTGAGAGAGTTGATGTGGGTGGGGTTCCAGTCGATCGCGGCCAGGAGCCTATCGTGCACCACATCCGCCATGCCGAGTCCGACTCCGTTTCCATAGCTGTGCTCGCTCAAGCCGCGGATAAAGATACGGTCGATATGCGGCGCAGTGTCCCAAAGATTCGATTCGCCGTTCACGCCTCGATTGACCACCTTCGTATCCATGCCGGCGCCCGAATAATCCTTGCCGATTTCGTCGAGGACCAGGATGTTCAAGGGGAAGGGAATGCGGCCCATCCAGGTTTTTGCGAGCGCCAGGAGTTCCTCCTCTTTCCGCTCCATTTGGTCCACGGGCACGGCGGTGAGCTGGGCGGTGTGGTGATTGGCGTCCTCTAGAATCGCAAGGCCGCCGAGGATCTTTCCGCTTTTCAAAACCTGGCGGCCGACGGTGCGGATCACGTGTTCCAGTCCTAGCTTGTACGCGTAGGTGTGATAGCGCTGCGCGCCGGCGAATTTGCCGAGCCCGATCGCCATCATCTTGAACAGACCGCTTTCGATTTTGCCGGCGAAATCGGTGTGCCACTTGACGCGGCCGATCAGAAAAACGCCGCCGGCATCGAAGGCGTTGCGATCCATGAAGGCCTCGATTCCCTCAGGTGTGCTGCCGAGCGGAACCACATCGAGCGCGCTGATCACCGGGCATCCCATGGAGGCTTCGTCAATTCCGAAATGGTGGAGGACGGCGGCCTGGCCTTCAGCGTTGGCGGCTCCGTGGCTGCCCATGGCGGGGAACAGGAAGGGTTGGAAGCCTCGGGATTTCCAGAAGTCGACGACGGAGCGCACGATGGTCGCGAGGTTGGCGATGCCTCGACTGCCGACTCCGATGGCAATGCGAGAGCCGGGTTTGAGGTTCGCGCCGAACTGGGCTGCGGTCAGTTCGCGGGTGATGGTGCCGGGGATGTCGTGACCCGGGGTGTTAGGAATGGCACGGTCGGGAAAGTGCTGCCGGATGGGGATGAGTCGGGAGAACGGCATAATTCGAGGATAGCGAAGCGTGCGGAAAAGGTGTTAGCCACGAATGAACACGAATTAAGACAGTAGGAAAACGGGAGAATGAGGGTTAGGCTAGTCTGTGCGGAAAGTCGAGATCTAACGTTGTATCAGCAGTTGAAGGAGGAAATCCTCCGCAATGGGTTCTCTCGCAATCGCATTCCAACTATTGAACGCCGCGCCGGCGAGGTCGATGTGTTCGAGGACTTCAGTTCGCGTCCAGTTTTTCGAGCTGTCATAATCCGCCCGGTGGCGATACTGCTGTAGTTCGATGAATGTGTTCGCGACGGCCCTCAGATGGCGGACCGAAGGATGGTTGGGATCGGGAAATTGCTTTCTGCGCGTCTTGGCGCACGCGTCGTTCATCTTTCGATGTTCGAACGCGCGGGCGAGCGCAGGACGCTGGCGAGGTTTCTTCCAGTTCCCGACAGCTGCGGTGGTGAGAAGGTGGAAAAGCGCATAGTACGCCGTCGACATGGCCCTCCTCAGGCTCGCCTGTCGTGGCCGATTCTTATCAAATGTCGCAAGAAGCTGCGCTTGTTCCAGCAGATGTTCCGGGAACGGCATCTCTCAGGCCCATTCGGGGTCCTTCATCTTGGCGTGTTCCGATTGATTGCGGAAACTGAAGTAGGCCTGAAGGCCGGTTTGGTCCACCTTGGCTTCACTCATGATCTTGCGAGTTACCCGTTGGGAAACCTCCCGCAACTTTTCGGGCCGGCTGGCCTGATCGGTAATAACGATTTTGAAGAACAAGGAAGGATTTCCGGTCCAGTCGTCTTCGAGATCGAAGCGGATACGCACAACGTCGGCGGACAGAGCTTTCGCGGCCCTCTCGACACCGGCCGATATTTTGCGCTGGTTCACAAGACCACTTGCAACGATCGCCATAGATTTATTATCGCGCGTTCTCGACGGGATCGAGGGCTTGAAGGTGCTGGCGAATCGGCGTGATGTTCCGTATCAATCGTTGCTGAAGGTGTTTCTGGCCGAGCGTCTCGCGACCGAGCGCCAACCGCGAGGTTGAGCACGCCTCGACCACGTCAGTGCTTGTAGGTAAACACTGCCTTCCCGGAGGGATCGATCCAGGACACGGCTCCCTGACCCCTTCGATAGTCGGGAGAGACGGCGGCGAGGCCGTGCATGAACGGCGTGGCGAATACATAGTTTCCAGGAAACGCCGGTCGGCCGGTGTGGTCGATGTATCGGTAAGTCGTGCCTCGCTTTTCGGTGGCGTCCATTACCAGAGCGCGTTGGTCAGAAAAGGCGGAGACATTCTGAAACTGCGGCTGAATCGCAAATTCGCCGACTCTGTTAATGAAGCCGTAGTTCTTACCGTCAAATACACCGGACAAGCCTTCCGAGAACTGCCCAGCCCATGCGAACCTCGGGTCGATCACCATTCGGCCCGATTGGTCCACATATCCCCAACGCCCGCCGATCTTGACCGGGGCCAAGCCTTCGCTGAAGTGCCCCGCAGCTTCGAAGCGGAGATCTGAAATCGGCTTGCCGGTCTTGTCGATGAAGGCGTAGCGGCAGTCGTAGGTTGCATTCGGTTGAGTGGGTCGATATGCCGCGCCGTCGCAGGACCCACCGTTATAGATTTGGCAGGGACCATCGATGATTACTGCGGCAAGGCCTTCCTGAAAATCGGATGCGTGGGACAGAGTGGGAGGAATAACGAAAGTGCCGGTGTGATCGATGAACCCCGTCGTCCCGGGCGACGGAGTGGCCGAAGCCACGGCAAGCCCTTCGGAAAATGAACTCGCCGCATAGAAGCGTGGTTCGATGACGAACTTGCCGGTCCGATCCAGAAATCCCCAATCAGCGCTGCGACGACTTGACGCGGGGGCAAGCCCTTCCGAGAAGGCCAGCCCAAGACCGTCGGCCCTGAACAGGACCTTGCCAGAGCGGTCCATGTAACGGTATCCGCCGTCGTCAAAAAATGCAGTGATGCCTTCGTGGAATTCGCCATAGAAGTTCGAGCGATCGTAAAAGGCTGCTGCGGGTTTGACGATAATTTTCCCGGTCACATCGATGTATCCCGCCTTGCCGCTTTGTTCGAATCGAAAGAGCGGTTCAGCCGACTTGCTCTTGAGTGACCAAAGGGGAAAGGAATACTCGCAGGCGTCGGTGATCGGGATGGAGATCCAAAACGCGGCGGCGAGGGAGAGGCCGATGAGAACGATCCGGCGCATACGGGATCATCATAGCTGCTTCTGTCGTCGCCTGGCGTTGAGATTACGAAAAGAAGTGTCGACACGGCCAGCTAAAGCTCGCGCCCCAAAGAAACCGAGCGCTCCATTCTGTCGCGCCTCGTGGGATCGAATCCCCGCCCTGACGGGCGGGGTTGGAAGATCACTGGAAGGGTACGCACTCCCTGACGGTCGCGCCTCAAAGAGGCTCTAGCGCGTCGCGATGAGTTTGGCCAGGCGGCCGTAGAGGTTCAGCACCGGATGCTGCGAGGCGGCGTACAGTTCGGCGATCGCGAAGGTGTTGCCGGTGCGTTCATAGTTGCCGAGCAAATCGCGGACGGGGGAAAACCAGACCAGGCGGCGATCCTCGTAAACTTTGCGGGCGGCTTCGCCGTTGAAGAGGTCGACCAGCGCGGTCATCACGCGATCGCGGCCGGGGATTTCGAGGCGCGGGCCTTCGGGCTTGGGGGCTCCGTACCAATTGATTTTGACCGGGCCCGAAGTCCGCTGAGTGGGGGCGTGGCGCTCGATGAAGAGAACGTGCGTGAGCAGGTCGGATTTTTCGAGATAGAAATCGGCGGGGGTGTTTTGGGGTGTACCGGTGTTAGCCGACGGAGTCCTGGCGCTAGCCGCCTGAAAGGCGGCTGCAGGCAGTCCGGGACGGACGCCATCAACGTGGATTGCCTGCCCCACAACGGTCGCGCTGCGGTCGAATGCGGGGTCGGATTCGCCAATGAGAGCTGTAACCGCTCCTTCCAGTCGCGGTTCGGAAGAAGCAAAGGTTGCCGAGTCCGATTTAACCGCTCCTTCCAGTCGCGGCGTGTAAAGCGCTCCATCCTGTCGCGCCTCATTAAGGGGATCGTTCGCATTGGCATCGCTGATGTCGCGGTAGGAAACAATCCGGGAAACAATCCGGGCGTCCGGCCAGCCCCACTCGCTCAGACGCGTGATATAGCTCTCCACCTCCGTGCGCCAGCGCGCGGGGTCGAGCGCGCCCTCGTCATCGCGCGACAGCAGCAGGTGCGTTCGAAAATAATCGATGTACTGGCTCGAATTGGAAACGGCGGCGGGCGCGGTGGGTCCCTGCTTCGCAATCGCGGAGTCGTTTATGCGAGCGTCAGGAGTCCGGCTGCGCCATGCGACCTCCTGATTGAACCGGTCAGCCGGATCGATGAAAGGGATGAGCCTGCGTCCGACACCATCGAAGGAAACCGAATACTTGGGAGGCTCCGAACAGACACCGTGGCTCACGCTCCGCATCACCCACGCGCGCGATTGCTGGATAAGGCGCTCGCGGCTGGAGGGTGCGGCGCTGGTCACGAGCTGGCCGATGGCTTCGATAGACTCGTCGAAATACGACGAAAACACGCGGCTGTCGTCGGTGAGATCCGGGAGGCGCGACGAGAACGCGTCGATGACGGCGGGCATGCGCTCGATGCCGGGGATCTGCATGAACACGCGCGCGAGCGGAGTGATCTGGGCAGCGGAGACGAAGCGCGGCATGTGGGCGGCGAAAAACGCTTCGAGCTGAGTGTGGTCGGGAATAGTGCGCGCGACCTCCCACATGGTCACGTAGTAGAGAGTGAGATCGGGAACGGTCTGCTGGTCACAACCGGTTGAAGACGGAATGGGCAGATCGATGCGCTGGAACAGATCGTGCGCGAGAGCCGCATCGATCCGAAGCATGGAGTGAACCACGCGCGAGCGCAGCGAGGCCTGGTCGATCCCGTTCCTGAAAGCGCCGTGGAGGGCGCCGGTGACGGGACTGTCTCCGCCGCCGCGTTTCAGCGCGATTTTTTCCTGGGCTTTGCCGGCCACGGCGAAAGCTTCTTCGAGCAGATTGCGCTGGGTCCCATGGTTGGGGATCAGGCCGGATTCGACCAGAGTGATCAGCACGTCGGCGGCGAATTCGGGCGGGACGCCGGCCGCGCGGGCGAGGCCGATCACGGTTTGCACGTCGCTTCGTTCGACCCTGGCGTCTGGAACGCTGGCGGCAGTATTCGCGGCCTTGTCGAGTGAAGGCTGGGCGTGGAGCGTCGCCAGGACTGGACACGACAGGGCCAGACAAGATAGGACTGCGCGCCGGAGCAACCGGCTCGGCGAATGCATATCCTTTCAAGGATACAGGAAAACCCGGACAGGAATAAAGCAGGGAGGGCAGGAAATGTTTTGTTACCGGAACGCATTCCCTAACGGTCGCGCCTCGCAAGAGAGAGAACGGACTCCATGACGGACGCGTCGCATGACGCCGGGCTGGATTCTACTTAATTTAAGACAGGCCCAGCTTCGGTAGAATAGACGCAACTGGGGATTTCGCTGTAGCCGAGGGGCGGGATTCATACGTCACGATGAAAGATCCGATGAACACCATTCTGGTCATCGACGACGACGATAATCTGCGGGACACGGTCGGGCTGATGCTCGAGCAGGAGGGTTACCGGCCGCTGCTCGCCGCCGACGGCAAGGCCGGCTATGAATTGGCGATCAGCGGCAAACCCGATCTGATTCTGGTGGATCTGCGGCTGCCGGGCATGAGCGGCATCGAGATCTCGAAGCAGTTGCGGGCCGCCAAGGTGAACACGCCGATCATCGTGCTGAGCGCGGTGGGCCAGGAAGTCGACAAGGTGCTGCTGCTCGAGATCGGCGCCGACGACTACGTGGTGAAACCGTTCGGAGCGCGGGAATTGATGGCGCGCATTCGCGCGGTGCTGCGGCGCGCTTCGCCGGACGCGCGGAAGGTGGCGCAATTCGGCGAAGCATCCGTCGATTTCGAACGGCGCGTGGTGACGCGAAACGGCGAGCCGATCAAGCTGACGCCCGCCGAGTACAACCTGCTGACGTATTTCCTGTCGAATCCGGATCGCCCGCTTACACGCGACATGATTCTCAATTCCGTGTGGGGGTATGAGTCGTTCCCCAACACGCGCACGGTGGACGCGCACGTGGTGAAGCTGCGGCAGAAGTTGGAATCCGATCCGAATTCGCCGAAGCTTTTTTTGACGGTGCATGGGGTCGGATACCGGTTTCTGCCGTGATGCAGCGTGCTGTCTGACGCCGTGCGTCGCATGACGAGCGCTCCATTCTGTCGCGCCTCAATTGACGGCTCGTTTACAATTTTTTTACAAATGACGCCGGTTTGAGCCGATGGCCGTCCCGGATAATAGAGTGATGCCGCGAACTGTACTCATCGTGGAAGACGTGGAAGCGTGCGCGGATACGCTCGAAATCGCTTTTAGCGGGATGCGAAATATCGAGGTGGTTACAGTGATCGGCGCCGAAGAGGCGTGGCGCGTGGTAGACGGCTCGAACCACCTGGGGGCGATTGTCACGGACCTTCAAATGGACGGGATGGACGGGTTCGAGCTGATTGAGCGCGTGCGCGGCCACGCGCGGCATGGTGAAGTTCCGATCGTTGTGATTACCGGATCGTCCGATCCGGATGCGCCCAAGCGAGTGCAGCGGCTGGGCGCGAACGCGTTTTTTTCGAAACCATATTCGCCCGCGCAGGTGCGGGAGAAACTGGAGCAGTTGCTTGGCGACGTCAGCTAGCGACGTTGGTTCACGACGTTCGATAGCGACGGTGGCTGACGACATTGGTTCACGACCATGACACGACTACCTCTTAGACGCTCGGCTTTAGGTTCCATCGCCTGGTGTGGGGCTTTGTATTGGGCTTTGTGCTGGAGTTCGACGGGGCTCGAAGCACAGGCGGCCTCGCCGGAAATGCGCGAAGTTTTACAGCGGCTCCAGCGCCTGGAAGACGACAATCGGACGCTGACCGGCGAAATTCGGGCGCTGCGAAGCGAGCTCGCGGCGGCTCTGGACAAGGGCGCGCCGTCGACTGCCGCTGCTGCGGCGAGCGCACCGGTAAATTCAGATAACGCGAACTCAGGGCCCATAAATTCAGATCACTTGAATGACGATCCTCAGGTAAGCGTCAATAAGGCCCGCATCGATGAACTCGCGCAGACCAAGGTGGAGGCGTCTCAGAAACTGCCGCTGCAAGTGGTGGGGATGGCTCTCGCCAACATGTACGTCAATGGGCGATACAACGGGGGCACGGAAAATACCGCGACTGCGTCGCTGGGGGCGGGGGATGCAACCGGAGGCGGGACACTTCGTCAAACCGTGCTGGGGCTGCAATTCGAGAGTCCGCAGAGCGTGTTCGGGGCGCGGATCACCGGATCGCTGTTTACCGACTTTTTCGCAGGCACGGGAGACTCGCTGGATCATATACTGCGGCTGCGGACAGCAACCGTGACTCTCGATTGGGGCTCGACGGCGGTTACCGTGGGGCAGGATAAGCCGATCATTTCGCCACGCGATCCAAGTTCGTACGCGCAGGTGGGAGTGTCGCCGCTGACGGGCGCGGGAAATTTGTGGTTGTGGCAGCCGCAGGCCAAGGTCGAAGAGCGCTTCCGCTTCGGAACCAACTCCGGTGTGCGAGCCCAATTAGGGGTATTCCAAACGCGCGAATTGGGCGCCGAGAGCGCGGGCTACAATCCGTACCTGTCCGAACCCACTACGACGGTTCCCGTGGAACACGCAGACCCGGGCATCGAGGGACGCTTCGAATTCTGGCGGCAGTGGGGCGAGAATATCAGGATCGAAATCGCTCCCGGATTTCACGACAATTCGAGCCATGCCGGGGCATTTAGCATTCCGACCCACATCGTTTCAGTCGACTGGCTGATTAAACCATCGAGTTATCTTGAGTTTTCCGGGTTCTTTTACAATGGCCAGAATGTCGCGACATTAGGGGCGCTGCCGCAAGGCTTCGTGATGGGGATGTACGGCCAGATCCATCCGGTCCACAGCACCGGCGGGTGGGCGCAGCTTCGAATCCCGGTCACCCAGCGGTTGGCCTTCGATTTCTACGGCGGCACGCAGGACGACCGCAACCGGGACCTTTATTACGGCTACATTGGAGCGAATCGGGCGTACTTCGCAAACGCGCAGTACCGGATCGCGCCGAACGTGATTTTGAGTCTGGAGGGCGGACAGGTTCGGACGCTATATCTGGGGCCGGGGCTTCGGTTGAATAATCATTATGATCTGGCGGTGGCGTATTTGTTCTAGTGGGACCTAGAAAGATCTTAAGCCGCGAATGGACGCAAATAAACGCAAATGGGACACAAGAAAGTAGCAACGGAGTTATTTGTGTTCCTAAGTGTGTATTCGTTGCCGAAGCAATTTGAACAGCGCGGAAGCGTAGCCACGAATGAACACGAATAAACACGAACATAAGACAAATACATTATGCGCGTTCATTCGCGTTCATTCGCGGCTGGAACGGCTTCTTGCCGCGTTGATTACGGTCACCACGGTGCTGAGCGCCGCGACGGTGCATGGACGCGTCGAAATCGTTTCATCGAAAGATCCAGGCGTTCGAAAGCACTTCGATTTTTCAGGAGTGGTGGTCTGGCTCGATCCGGTTTCGGGAACTCCGACGTTGCCGCAGCCGCGCAAAGCGGAGATGGTGCAGCGGGGGAAACGGTTCACGCCGCACGTTCTGGCGATCACCGTGGGGTCGACCGTCGATTTCCCCAACTACGACCCGATTTTCCACAACGCTTTTTCGAACTACGACGGCCAGGTGTTCGATGTAGGACTGTACCCGCCCGGCGCCACGCGGTCGGTTCCGTTTCGAAAGGAGGGAATTGTTCGAATCTTCTGTGACATTCATCCCACCATGAGCGCCATTATTGTCGTGGTGAGATCACCCTACTATGCCGTCTCGGCGAGCAACGGCGAATTTTCAATCGCCAACGTGCCGCCGGGAGCGTACCGGATGCATGTGTTTCATGAGCGCGCCACCCAGCAGACGCTCAATGAACTGACGCGAACGGTGGACGTCAGCGGCGCCGACGTTGGTTTCGGCACCCTTACCGTCTCTGAGAGCGGCTACCTGTTAATACCGCACAAGAACAAGTACGGCAAAGACTATCCCGCCTCGGCGGGCGCGTATTCAGGAAGCAAGCAGTGAGTTTTTCAAGACTATCGCTGCTGTGGAAGATCCTGCTGCCGACCTCGGTTGTGCTGACGATGGTGTTCGCGGTGGCGGGCTGGATGGTGCAGAGTAACGTGGTCCGAACCACGTCGGAAAGTGTGGAGCACGAAGCGCGCGCGAGCTTTCAGGCGTATAAATCGCTGTGGCAGGCGCGCGCCGACGGATTGGCCACCGTCAGCCGCATTCTCAGCGCGATGTCGGATATCCGCAGGGTGCTGGGAACCGGCGATGCGGCCACCATTCGCGACACAGCGGGCGAGATGTGGGGGAAGGTGGCGGCGGAAGATGCGTTTTTCCTGGTAGCCGATCCGCAAGGCAAGGTGATCGCGGCGCAAGGAGCGGCGGGAGCGGCGGGAGCGATGGGAGCGGCGCGCGCCTTCCCGCCCAATGAGGATTTTCCGGAAGTGCTGGTGGCTCGGGCGCGGTTTCCAGAGCAGGTTTCGGGATTCGTCGAAAGGGGCGGGGCGCTGTTTCAGGTAGTGATCACGCCAGTTTACGTGCAGGCCGCCGGCGGAGCGGGATTGCTGGACGTGCTGGTGGCCGGCTACGGCGTCGACAACCGGGTGGCCGCGCGGCTCAAACAGGAAACCGGCGGAAGCGATTTCGTGTTCACCAGCGGGAGGCAGGTGATTGCGTCGACTCTGCCGGCCACGGCGCGGGTTCCCGGCTTCAATGACGCTGCGATCGCGCTCCCCCAGGCGGCGGGCAATCCTAACGGGCAGAACGGGCGTGACGACGATTACCTTGCGCTGCCGACGCCGTTGCTGGACGTGGGAGGGCAACGCATCGGCCAGCTTTTCATTTTGCGGCCGTTCGCGGAGGAGCGGCGGAGAATCGCGATGCTGCGCACCGAAATCGTGGCGCTGTGGCTGACCGCGATGGCCGCGGCGCTGGTGGTGACGTTCCTGGTGGCCAAGCGCATCATGCGGCCGGTGGCGGAGCTGGATCGCGCGGCGGCGGAGATCGCGCGGCAGAACTACGATTATCGCGTGGGAGTGGAAAGCGGCGATGAATTGGGGCGCCTGGCGACGACCTTCAACGGCATGTGCGAATCCATCCAGCACGCGCGCGAGGATTTGACGCGGCAGGAGCGGATCTCCACCATCGGGCGGCTGTCCACGAGCATTGTCCACGATCTGCGGAACCCGCTGGCGGCGATTTATGCGGGTTCGGAAATGCTGGTAGATAGCGACCTTCCGGCGCCGCAGGTGCGGCGCCTGGCGACCAATATTTATCGCGCGTCGCGCCTGATTCAGGAGATGCTGCAACAGTTGTTGAACGCGTCGCCAGGGCGTACGGGAACCGCCGAAGTGTGCGCGGTGCGGGAGGTGATCTCGGCGGCTTGGTCGAGTGTCGAAGCGGCCGCGGAATCGCAGCACGTGGCGCTGATCAGCGAGGTCCCCGACGCGCTCGAATGTCCCATGGAGCGGGAACGCATGGAGCGCGTATTTCGGAACCTGTTCGAGAACGCGTTGGAGGCGATGCCGGGCGGCGGGACAGTGCGGGTCACATTGAACCGCGCCGCTGGCGCTGCATCGAACGGCGCCGAGGGCACCGGATCAAACGGGGGAATTTTGAACAGCGCCGCTGGCGCTGCATCGAACGGCGCCGAAGGTACATCGAGCGCCGACAGCTTGCACGAGGATTCCGGGATCGAGATCGTGGTGAAGGATTCGGGTCCGGGCATCCCGCCCGAAGTGCGCGCGCGATTGTTCCAACCCTTCGTGACCCTGGGCAAGAAGAACGGCCTGGGGCTGGGATTGGCGCTATCGCGGCAGACGCTGCTCGATCACGGCGGGGATTTATGGTTGGATGGCGGGCCGAATGAGGCGGGTGAGGGCGCGGAGTTTCACATGCGGCTGCCCGGCGAGAAAGCTAAATAGCCAGGATCGCAGCCTGACGGCCGTGACCAGTTCAGTCACTGGAGCCAGCGCGGAGGCCGAGGGCCATTCGCGCAGATGGAAGACGCTGCGTCGCGCTATTCTGTTGGAAGGGAAGCGTCCCAAACAAAATGAGAACCGATTCCACACGACCAAAGGAAACGCGGCCCATGACGGGAATTCAGTTCGTGACAGATGAGAAGGGCCGCAAGCTGGCGGTTCAAATCGACCTGAAAAGATACGGCTCGAGGCTCGAAGATTTTTGGGACGGGCTGATTTCGGAATCGCGCAGGAAGGAAAAAGGGATACCGCTCGAAAAGGTCAAAGCGGACCTTGTAAAGCGCGGCCGGCTGCGTGAGTAGATATTCCGTCGAGGTCAAGCCTCCCGCGCAGAGGGAACTCGAAGCGTTACCGGATAGCGTGTTGGCGCGCGTCGTCAAGAAGATAACCTCGCTGGGCGAAACTCCACGGCCCGCCGGATGCAGAAGCTGAAGGGCTACGAGGATCACTGGCGTGTCCGGGCTGGTGACTGGCGCGTGGTGTACATCATCAACGACGCCGCGAAGCTGATCAGCATCACGCGCATCGCGCATCGCGCATCGGCGCGAGGTTTACGATCGATAACGGCACGCAGTTCATGGCCGCGTACCCGAACGCGAAACGATTGGGCTTTTCATCCGTCAGAGGTAATACACTCTGTGAAGCAATCATCTTTGAATCTAAGGCGCACAGTTGCGGCTCTTGTCACTCTAATTATTGCGGCGAGCGGACTGGTCGCGCAGCCTCCGGCCGCTCGTCCCGCCTTCGACGAATTCGAAGTGGCGACCATAAAACCGATGGCGCCCGATGTGACCCGAGGCAGGTTCATCAGGATGGAGAGCACGCACCAGTTTGTCGCGAGGAATCATGCGCTGAACACCCTTATCGCGGCAGCCTACAATCTTAGTCCCCGAGCGATTTCAGGCGGGCCCGCGTGGATCGATTCCGACCGCTACGATATTCTTGCGAAAGCGCCCGGCGAAGTCCGGCCCAACCTGGATGAACAGATGGCGATGCTGAGGAAGCTTCTGGCCGACCGTTTCAAACTCACATTCCATCGCGAGCAGAAGGAAATGTCGATCTACGCGCTGACGGTCGCAAAGAGCGGGGCGAAGGTGAAGGAGAGCGCGGTGTCACCGGACGACTCTCCCATAGGGCCTCCGCCGCTCATTTTTGTGGTTACGCCACCTGCGGTTCGACTGCCGGGCCGTTACGCGACCATGGCGGAGTTGGCCTCGGTGTTCCAGCGGAGCACGCTCGATCGCCCGGTAGTTGACAAAACCGGACTGCCTGGACGGTACGATTTCGATCTGGAGTTCACGCCCGATGAAACTCAATTCAGCGGGATGCTGGGCCGGCCGCCGAGCGACGCGCCTTTGCCCGGCCTGTTTGCGGCGATTCAGCAGCAGCTCGGCCTGAGATTGGAAGCGACCAAGGGGCCTGTCGACGTGCTGGTGGTCGACCGAGCGGAGCGGCCGTCGGAGAACTGACCGAAGGCTTCGCATCAGGAGCTGTCGACTCCGCTATATGCTGATAGAAGCTGCGAGTTTGCTCGCGTCGGAATGAAAGTGGCGCGCGCCGCTCGCCCCACCCTGTGCTATGCCGCGCGAAATTCTCCCGAGTTGTGAATGAGGACCTGTGGGTCGGGATTTGCTTCTGGGATCGCAAGTCCCTGGTCCTTCATCACGGCGACGTGCTCTTCCATCCCCCACTTGGCTTTGTAGAGGCAGTCCTCGACTGAGCTGGTCAGTGAGTATCGGAGATCAATCACGATCGTCTTATCCCGGCAGCCCGTAGAATCGCATGACCAGCGCGAGAATAGGGACCGCCAAACAGAACGGCGTCGGTATGATCCGGCACACGCCGCTTTGTATGATGAAAATGTTCCCCTATGCCCGCCCTCCCCATCGAGCCGACCGAAGCGGTAGAGATCAGCCCCTACCTTCGTTTCTCGCGAACCGAATGGGCCGGCCTTCGCGCGTCCACTCCGCTGCCGCTCACCGAAAAAGATCTCTCCACGCTGCGCGGCATTAACGACGAGATTTCGCTTGACGAGGTCGCCGGCATTTATCTTCCACTGTCGCGCTTGCTCAATCTCTACGTCAGCGCGATTCAGTCTCTGCATAAAGCCACCGACACGTTTCTCGGCCACCTGCCCGCGAAGGTTCCTTACATCATCGGCATCGCCGGATCGGTCGCCGTGGGGAAAAGCACCATGGCGCGCATTCTGCAAGCCCTGCTCTCGCGCTGGCCCGATCATCCCAAGGTCGATCTGATCACTACCGATGGTTTTCTTTATCCCACCGCCGTTCTCGAAAAGCGCGGTCTGATGAACCGCAAAGGCTTTCCTGAAAGTTACGATCAGCGCCGCCTGGTGCGATTCCTCACCGAAATCAAGAGCGGCAAACGCGAAGTGCCCGCGCCGGTGTATTCGCACCTGATTTACGACATCGTCGAAGGCGCGGCGCAAAAAGTGTGCCAGCCCGACGTGTTGATCGTCGAGGGGCTCAACGTCCTGCAATCGGGACACACTCGCGGCTCGCGGATCTTCGTCAGCGACTTCTTCGACTTCTCCATCTACATCGACGCCGATGAGAAGACCATCGAAAACTGGTACGTCTCGCGATTCCTCAAACTGCGTGAGACTGTTTTCCGCAATCCCGATTCGTATTTTCATCGCTATTCGAAATTGACCAGGGAGCAAGCCACCGAAAAGGCGCACTCCATCTGGCACGAGATCAACGGGCCGAATTTACGCGACAACATTCAGCCCACGCGCGAACGCGCGCAGCTCATCCTCCGCAAAGGGGCGGGGCATTCGGTGGAAGAGGTGAGACTACGGAAACTGTAGCCTTCACGCCTGCTCCGCCAGTGGATTCGGGAACGCATCGGCGTCCTGTTCAGCATCGCTGTGCAGGCACTGAAAATCTTTCTCGACCAACACGCGCAACGGGCCGCTCTGGCTTTCGATTCCCGTTTCATTGCCTTCCATCCACCGCTTGGCCGTCGCGGGCGCCAGAGTCACGCGAATCTTTCCATCCTCAAAAGACGCGGCTATCTCATCGCTTTGCTTAACGACGCCTGTCTCAATCGCGTAATCAAGCGTCTGCCCCGCCGGGAACATCACGCGTTCCGCGACGCGCCCTGTCTCGGCCAGCCGCGCAACATCGGATTGGCTCAACCGCAGCCGCAGCGTGTTGCCGTGAAATCGCAGCTTCATGAATCCCTATGCGCTCCTTCCAGCGTGAACGCCGGCACGCAGATCGCGACGTACTCCGCCCCGTTCGGCGTGCTGTATCGAACCCACTCGCCCTTCCGCGCGATCACGGCTTGTCCCGCGGCCACATCGAATGCGTCCCCGCCCTCGATCTCGACGTGCATCGCCCCGGCGATCACCACCGTATATTCGTCGAAATCCGGCCGCTGGCCCGGCTCCGTCCATCCCGCCGGGCTGTGCATGTGAGCGATGCTCACGCCCGCGTCGGCCGAGTTCACCCGCCCGATATACTCCTCGACCAGCTTGTTTCCAGGAACCGGAATGCGGGTTGGTGCGGAAATCAGTTCAGGCATGGTAGACCAGTTTCGAGGATACCGTAGACCGTCACACCCCCCGCACGTCCGCGCTCACCGGACGCGAGCCCACCGGAATCACTGTCAGCAGCGCCGCTTTCTTCAAACTGTCCCGCGGCAGGATACCATTGCTCGCTCCGATTGCGCCCACCCGCAGCACCGCCACGTCGCCCGATTTACGGTTCAGCACCAGCGCGTACTGATCGTCGCGCGTTACCGCCACGAATCCAGGATCGCTCCCCACTGAAACCACCCCGATCACCCGGTGCGTGGCGATCTGTAAAATACTCACCGTGCCCGACAGCGGACTGGCAATGAACAGGAACGCGGCGGACGCCGCCATGGTTCCCGGCGCATGCCCCGCGAGCACGGTTTCGGCGACTTCCGGTGTGTGATACGGATACACGATCACCACTCCGTCCATGCCTTCGCCGGTGATGAACAGTTGCCCGCCGTCGCCATTGAAACATAAGTTGTCCGGCCGCACCGCCACGGGAAGATGCGTGATCAGGCGCGAGCTTGCGACGTCATAAAGCGATACCCGTCGTTCGCCGCGGTCCGCCGCGATCAAGGTGCGCCCATCGAAACGGAATCGCACCGCGCCGAAATCGCCTTCGCCCAGTGGATCGCCCACGCGCCCGGTCGCCAGATCGATGAAGCGCACAGCGCCGCCGTCGCTTACCGCCGCCGTCTTGCCATCGGGAGCGATCGCGAAATCCACGGGTCCGGCGGCGCGCGAGCCTGGCAACGCCATGCGAGCCTCCACCTGAAACGAATCGAGGGAAACGCGCACCAACGCGCGCGGCTCCCGCGCCAGCACGTATAGCGCGCTTTCACGCGCGTCGAGACCCATGGATACCGCGCTCGACGCGACCGCGACCTTCCGCTTGAAGCTCAACCGGTCGGACTGGATTTCGTGAACCGATCCCGTCGCCGGCGTCAGCGCGTACACCGATGGACGCGTCTGCGCGGCCACCACTTGCGACGGCGAGCCATCCAGAGCGATGTGCCGCGCCACCGCCATTACCTGAAGGTCGACCGCCGCCACGGCCTGGCCGTCTTCATTGGCGACAAATGCGTAGCCGCGGTATCCGGCCGTCGGCCGCGACCCGCACGCGATCGACAGGAACATCGGAGCGGGCACGGCCAGAAAGCTTCGGCGCGAGATCACCATCCCAGTCTACTAGTCCTTTTCCTACGGAGCCGCGACCGGAATATCTGGTGGCACAGGCTTCAGCCTGTGTATGCCGGGCGCGGCAGAATCGAGCGCGTGATCATTTGCGCTGGATTATTGGTGAACCAGACCTCGCCGCGCAGAGATGATCTGTCCCTTTTCAACAAGCTCCCTACCATTCTGAAAACAAACCAAAAAATAAAACAGAACCTTGCTCCTTTGTTGCGCGTGTGGTAGTTTCAAATGTGACGCTTGGACCTTCCTTCCCGGCTCACCTCGAACCAAATAGTGTCCTATGAATTTCCGGTCTCTTTTTAGTCTTTTTTCGTCCGACCTCGCCATTGATCTGGGCACCGCCAACACGCTCGTCTTCGCCAAAGGCAAAGGCATCGTGGTCAATGAGCCCTCCATCGTGGCCATCAATAAAACCACCGGCGAAGTGGAGGCGGTAGGGAAGGAAGCCAAGGAAATGCTGGGCCGCACGCCCGGAAACATCGTCGCGATTCGTCCCATGAAGGACGGCGTCATCGCCGATTTCAAAGTCACTGAGCGAATGCTCAACTATTTCATCCAGAAAGCTCATGGACGAAAGATGCTGGTGCATCCCCGCATCATCATCGGCGTGCCCAGCGAAATTACGCAGGTGGAAAAACGCGCCGTGATCGATTCGGCCTATCACGCCAAAGCCAGCGAGGTTTATCTGGTGGAGCAAGCCATGGTCGCAGCCATCGGCGCGGGCCTGCCCATCACGGAACCGTCCGGCAACATGGTGGTCGATATCGGCGGCGGCACCACCGATGTCGCCGTGATTTCGCTGTCGGGCATAGTCTATTCGCGATCCGTGCGCGTCGCCGGTAATGAAATGGACGACGCCATCATGCAGTACATGAAGCGCAAGTACAACCTGCTGATCGGCGAAACTACCGCGGAAAAAGTGAAGATGGCGGTCGGCTCGGCCTACACGCTCGAAAAGCCTCTCACCATAGAGATCAAGGGCCGCAATCTGATCGAGGGCATACCCCGGACCATCACCGTCGACGACACCGAAATCCGCGAAGCTCTTTCGGAGTGCGTCGCGACTATCATGAATGCCATCCGGGTCGCCCTGGAGCGAACCCCGCCGGAGCTTTCCGCCGACATCAGCGATCGCGGCATCGTGCTCACCGGCGGCGGCGCCCTGCTCAAGAATCTGGACAAACGTATCCGGCAGGAAACCGGATTGCCGGTCTCTATCGCCGAGGACCCCTTGGCCTCGGTAGTATTAGGGACAGGGAAGATGCTTACCGAGTTCAAACTGCTGCGCAGAATCGCGATCGAATAGACGGCCTCGGGCCGTAAGGGTGGGGGAATCAAGCCCCGCCCGTTAGGGCGGGGATAAACGTCAAACCCCGTCCGGTAGGGCGGGGATATCATCAAGCCCCGTCCCGTAAGGGCGGGGATTCGAGGAGTCAGGAAAAGAGCGGCATCAGGCAAGCAGAAAAGTGCTTAAATATAAGCAGCTTATGGTATAACGGGCTCATGACCGACGTTCAGCTTTACATCGCGATCGGCCTTCCGGTAATCGCCGTCCCGACGAGTCTGACTGTAAGTCTTGTGCAGATTTCGGCGATCCGCGAGGATCTCCGTGTGCAAATTTCGGGGATCCGCGACGAGATGCGCGAAATCCGCGCGGACATCCGCGAAATCCGCTCGGACATAAAGCTGTTGACCGGGAAGGTTTATGAGTTGATGGCGGACAAGGGGTGAAGAGCTCCAGAAAGCCCTCGCGCTGACTGACCACTGAATACTGGCCACTGTAGTATGGAATTTCTCCTCAACCGTTACCGCAATCTGACGGTTCTCCTCCTCGCGATTCTTTCGCAGTTGGTTCTGCTCGCCTACCAGGTCAAGAGCAACGGCGACGTCCGTTTGATCCGTGTATGGGCTGTTACCGCCGTCACGCCGCTTGCTCGCGTCGTCGAAGCCGGCCGCGGCAGCGTGTCGCGATTCTTCGACGATTATTTCGTGCTGCTCGACGTGCGCGAGGAAAACAAGCGCATGAAGCGCGATCTGGACCGCATCTCCATGGAGAACCAGTATCTCCGGACTGAGCTGGATACCGCGGATCGCGCCGGCGCGCTCGCCATCTTTCAGAAGTATTCGCCGTCCAGGACCGTCGCCGCGCACATCATCATGAACACCACCGATTCGGGCGGAGCGGAGGTGTTCGTCGATCGCGGCTCCTCGAGCGGCGTCAAAAAGGGAATGGCTGTCGAGACTCCCGCCGGGATCGTCGGCAAGGTAGTCAGCGTGTATCCCATGGCGGCCATGGTGCTCGAGATCACGCACTCGAATTTCGCCGCCGGAGTCATTTCGCAAAAACACCGCGTTCACGGAACCCTCAAGGGCCAGGACCGCGCGCTGGTGATTGTCGACGACGTGCAAAACGAACAGAGCGTCGACCCGGACGAGTGGTTTTACACCTCCGGCGAGGATGGCATTTTCCCCAAGGGTCTGCCGGCCGGCCAGGTGGCCACGGTTCGCGCCGGCAAAGCGCGAAAAGACATTTACCTGACTCCCAGTGGATTTCAAAACGGCCTCGAAGAAGTGTTGATCATTATCGAAGGCGTCCACGCTCCCATTCCCGACACGCCCTCCGCTGGCCAGCCGGTGTATCTGCTCGCGCCGCCGCCGGATAGCGTAGTGGCGCCCGCGCCCTCCGTGCCTGGGCCGGTGTCGGAGGCCGACCGCGTCCTCGACCGCTATCGCAAAATTGGTGAGGTCCAAAAACACGTCTACGGCGATCGCGGCTCGGGCGCGCCCGATTACAACGTCAATGCGAATCCGAAATCGCCCGAAGGCGCAAAGTCGTCCCCACCTCCCGCGGGATCCAAGCCACCCAACCCATGAACGGTTGCGTCACATGAACGATTAAGTCACATGAGCGACTATACCGATGGGTTCCCCGAGGCTGGCCGGAAGAAAGAGCGCATCTCCAAATTCAATACGGCCGCCATCATCGGCATTCCCCTGGCCGCGATCCTGTTCCAGGTGGCCGTCCCGCGGTTCGTCAGCTATCTTTCCTATCTGGATCTGCCGCTCCTGGTGACCATTTATTTTTCGCTGATGCGCCGGTCCCCCATTGAGGGTGTGCTGTTCGGCGCAGGCATCGGCCTCGCGCAGGATTCCCTCTCGCGCGGCTACGTGGGGATGTACGGAATCGTGAAAACGCTGGTGGGCTATTTCGCGGCCTCGGTCAGCCAGCGATTCGACGTGGAGAATCCCTGGGTTCGGCTGGTGCTGGGCTTTTTCTTTTGCTTTTTCCACCAGTTCTTCTATTGGGTGCTGAAACGCGCGCTGCTGGGCGAGACCTTGGATTTCGATCTGGCGCAGACTCTTGTGGTTGGGATCCTGAACGCGGCCGTCGCGGTGCCGCTATTTCGCACATTGGATAGACTCAAGGTTACGGGATGACGCTATTGTGAGGCGGGTCCCCTGACCCGCGCGCGACCCCCTGGTCGCGCCGCTTTGTTGGATTGTGAACTGATCTAAAAAATGCCGACTACCGCTCCTGACCACCGCCGGCCCGACACTCCATCGCGCCTGTTTCGCGACGACACCCGCTTCGCGCTGGGCCGCATCGCCGCGTTCCAGTATCTGGCGGTCGCCATTTTCCTCGTGCTCATCACCGGCTTCTGGAATTTGCAGGTTCGTGATCACGAAGAAAACAGCGAGGCCGCGGAGCGCAACAGTATCAAGACCGTTCCCCTGCCCGCTCCGCGCGGCAAAATTCTCGATCGCGACGGCCGCGTGATCGTCGACAATCATACGGCGTTCACGATAATGCTGAACCGCGAAAAACTGAGACCGGAGCACTTGGACGGCATCGCCTACGGATTGCATCTGGATCCTGACGATCTGCGAGCGCGGCTCAAGCGATTTGAATCGCGGCCGAAACGCTTCGCGATGGCAATCAAACAGGAGCTCAGCCCCGGCGAGCTGGCGTTCGTGGAATCGCACCGCGATAAGTACACGTTTCCGGAAATGGAATTGATCGACGACCACCGCCGTCTGTATCCGCGCAACGGCATGGCCGCGCACGTCATCGGTTACGTCGGCGAAGTAAGCGAGCAGGAGCTCAACACGCCGGAATTCGCCAGGTACACGCTGGGCGACCGCGTCGGGCAGTCCGGTTTGGAGCGTCAGTACAACGATCAACTGATGGGCATTGATGGGCAAAAACAAGAGGTGGTGGACAGCCTCGGGAACAAGCGGGCCACACTCCAGGACCTGGAGCCGACGCCTGGAAACAATCTGCAACTGACGCTCGACCTGGACCTTCAGGCGGTCGCCGAGCTTGCCATGGAAGGGAAGCGCGGCGCGGTCATCGCGCTTGATCCGCGCAACGGTGAAGTGCTCGCGATGGTGAGCCGTCCCACCTTCGATCCCAACATCTTTACCACCCGCATTCGCACCGAGGATTGGAAAGAATTGACCAACAATCCCGATAATCCGCTGATGAACCGCGCGATCCAGGCGCAGTTGGCGCCGGGATCGACCTTCAAACCCATCGTCACGATGGCCGCCCTCGAAACCGGCACCATCGACCAGAACTTCACCGTTCATTGCGCCGGAGGCGCGACTTTCTACGGCGCTTTTCGCAAATGCGACGTGGTACATGGCACCCTCGACCTGCATCGGGCCATCGTGCATTCCTGCGACACGTATTTCTATACCGTCGGCGACAAGCTGGGGATCGATAAGATCGCCGAATATGCCACGCTCGCCGGGTTCGGGAGCAAGACCGGCGTCGATCTGCCGGATGAGAAGGAAGGGTTGGTGCCTTCCGCGAAATGGAAGACTCGCGTGATGCACGATAAGTGGTATGCGGGCGAGACCATCTCGGTGGCCATCGGTCAGGGCGCGCTGGAGGTAACTCCGATTCAACTCGCCTATGCGATCGGCGGCATCGCGAATGGAGGCGTCTGGTTCAAGCCCCACCTGGTGAAGACGGAGAGCGCTCCCGACCCGGCTCGCCGTGCGGATTTTCGCCCGGAAAATCTCGCGACTGTGATTTCGGGAATGTACGGCGCCGTCAACGAAGGCGGCACTGGCGCCGCCGCCCAAATAAAGGGCATCGATGTCTGCGGGAAGACCGGCACTGCACAGCGCATTTCGCTGGAACTCGCTAAATCAGGGAAGGCGGCGGGGGATATGGCCAAGGACAATGGATGGTTCGTCGGTTTCGCCCCACGTGACAACCCGGAGATCGTGGTGGTCGCGCTGTCAGAGGGGAGCGGGTGGGGCGCAAACGTCGCGCCCATCGTGCGCGACGTGATCAAGTCCTATTTCGACAAGAAGGCTCGCCTCGCGCAGCCGTCAGCGTTGAGGGCGCAACGGGCGATGCTGTTCCAGCCGCCGCATTAAAGCGATCGTTTTCAGCGTGTTTTTGACGTGTTTTTTGCGCGAAAGAGCATGTTTTTCACACGACGGCCGTTAGACCACCGGATTCGGGAGTTTCTGGCGGCTCAGAGAGACCAACCTTTTTCTTATCCACAAGTTGGCGCCACGCGCGACAACGCCCCTGAAGGTTACAACGTCGATCGCTCCCGGATTCAGCTCGGCAGCGGCGAAGCTGCTTTCGAGCGCGCGAAGGCCGCGATTCGCGAGTGGAAAATGTTTGCGATGCCGTGGATTCAGCTGTGCTGGCCCGACACGCCCATCGAAGTTGGATCGACCGTGGGCGTGCTCGTTTCGCATTTTGGATTCTGGTCGCTCAACGCGGCTCGCATCGTGTATACGATCGACGATCCGGATCGCTGCGGGTTCGCCTACGGCACGTTAACCGGACATGCAGAGATTGGCGAAGAGCGTTTTGCCGTCGAGTTTCGCCGGGATCGAACGGTGTGGTATGAGATCTATGCGTTCTCGCGGCCGCGCGGCTTAGCGCGCTGCGCGTATCCTTTTTCACGACGCTTGCAGCGGCGCTTCGCGCGCGATTCGATGAGTGCGATGCGTCGGTCGGTTATAACAGCCGGAAGTTGACTTCCACCGTCGCGATCACCGGAACCGGTTTGCCGTCCTTGATGCCCGGCTTAAAGCGCCACTTCGCGACTGCTTCCATGGCTTTCTGATCCAGGCCCAGACCCAGCGCGCGCTTGATTCGCAGATCTTTCGGCAGGCCGTGCTCGTCCACCACGATTTCGAGCTGCACGGTGCCCTGCCACTTCGCCTTGCGGGCTTCTTCCGAATATTCCGGCTCGATCTTGGTGATCAGAATCGGTTGCGATACGCCGCCGCCGATCTTATAAGCGCCGCCGCCGAATCCGCCGCCTGAACCCGGCCCCACGCCCGGCCCATGCCCCGATCCCACGCCGCCGCCCGACCCCGTCCCGATACCGCCGCCTAATCCGGTGCCGTTCGAAGGCACGCCCAGCTTGCTCAGCGTGTCGCCGTAATTCAACGCGTCGATGTTGGGAATCGGCACATCCGAGACGATGGTCGGCGTCATCGGCAGTTTGGCCTGCACGGTGTCGACCCGCGGAGGAGTGAATTGCTTCGGCGCGATCTTGGGAAGTTTGCCCTTGCTCGCATCCAGCGGAGCCCGCGCACCACCACCGCCGCCGCCCTTGTTCTCTACCGGCTTGTACGGCTTCAGATCGGTGAAGAACAACGGGACATGCTCCTGGACCATCTTCTGCACCGGCTTGAGAGACCCGATAAAGAGAACCAGCGCAATCACGACGATGTGGATCAGCAGCGAAGTCGTTCCGGCGGTTTTTTCCTGCCCCTCGTAGAGGCCCCACATGTTCTCGACCTGAATCGGCTTGGAGGTGATTCCTTCGAGCGGCGGGAGCGGAACCGGAAAGAACAATTCCTTGATGTTCTGGCCGAACGTCATGAACCAGGGCTTTTCGATCGACTCCGGCGTCAGCAGATGCGCCAGATGAATTTCGGGATCGTCGTTCGATAGTTGTGTTACGCCTGGTGTTTGCTCCGGCACGGTTGCTATTCCTCGCCTTTCACTACGGCCCTCGGCTTTCAACACTTCTTCAATAGTATGACGACGCCCGAGGTCCCATAGGTTTCAGTTTCTGGAATCTTTTACTCGATGGCCCTCTTCCTTGAGAGTCTAACATACAGGACGCACGGCTGCTATCGGCGTTTACGGTATTTGGAATTTAAGAAACGAGGCCGTTTCGAGCCATAGTTTATCAAGCACATCCGTAAGCTCATGGCCCGACTCAACCAGGCACACCCGGACGTTCAAATGATGGAGCGCAAATTGCTCCGAAACCTCCGCCGGAACCACATCGTCGCGCGTGCCATGCAGAATCAGCGCCGGCTGCCGGAAATCGGGCTCGTCTTCGTATTGGACGGCATCTTCCACGAAGCGATAGCCCAGCGGCCGATCGGCTTTAAAAGAGTAGTGATAAAAGCCCTTCCACCCTGTCCGCTGCCACTCAGCCAGTTCCTGACCCGCGAACCGCTGGCGCCAGCGCGAAGGAAATTGAAAAGCGGGCGCCAGGAGTACCAGCCGGTCGACATTCTCCGGATAGCGCGACGCATACAGCGCCGCGAGATAGCCGCCGAGGCTCGAGCCCATTAGTGTTACTCGATCTTGTGGGGCAGGCGGTCTCGCCGCCTGCCAAATCTCCAAAGGATCGCCGTTCCGCACGGCGCGGTCGATCACCCCAAGCTGGCCGGTGACCGTGAGCGTCTCGAAATGCCCCTCATCCAGCTGCGGAACCTCCACCGGAACGCCCAATTCCTCAAATCGCGCACGGAAAAACTGCGCCTTGTTGGACATCGGCCCGGATGCGAATCCGTGCAGGTAAACGATCCTCGTCGGGATCATTGAGGGAATGTCACGCCGCTGGACGCGCCGAACTTGTGGAAGTCGGAGTACGTGAAGTGATTCTCCATGACCAATTTCCCTCCTCGCAGCTCGCGATGCTCGGTCGAGGACGGCAGCAGCGCTCCATATTGGCTCAGCTTGTAGGTGACCGCGGCCTCTTCGCGAACCGATTTCGGCGCGTCGCCTTCCTGCGAAAGCAAGGTGATTTGCAGCGGCAGGAAATCGGTGGCGCGCACGCGGATTTCCCCCGTGACGCGCAGGTGCCGCATTTTGGACCGCTCGAATAGCGTCAGCGATTCCGGTCCGTCGATCTGTTTATAGGACCACACCAGCGCCCGATCGTAGCCGATCATCATGGGCGGCCGCGCCGTGAATTCGTAGCGCTCCAGATCGCGGCGCGCGAACAACAGCAGCAGTTGCCCGAAATCCGTGGCGGCGACGGAGAGGCCTTGCGCTTCGAAGTCCTTGAGCATGGCGCGTTTTTGAGCGTCGTCGCCGCCGGTGATCGCCTTAGCGAGCGAATCCTGCGCCTTTTTCGTCTCGGCGACCTTCTTGCCATCCACCGAAATCACCTGCCGCAGCTCGTGAACGGCGCCCGCGCTTTCCGAAAAGATCGCGAACCCATATTCCGAGATGATGTCGCGCTCGATCCACTGGTCGGGGGGAGGGCCGGCAGCGGCCGCGCCGGTACGCGGATGAAATCGCGAGGGAGGTTTCAATGCTCTCTGATGCAGAGTTTCGGTTCCCAGAAGATCCGGCGCGATCTTGATAAAGGCGGCGGCTTCTTCCGAGATCCGCGCGGTCATCTTGTCGGTGAGCTGATCGCCATGCAGGCTGGCGGCGAGCAGCAGGAACATGACCGGTCTCATACTTCGAGCTTAGCTCATGCGGAAAATAAGCCCGCCTATTGGCCGAGCAGTTCAAAATAGCGGTCGCGGGAGATGCCTCCGGTCCTCAGGTTGTTTTTAATGATGAACACCGGGACGGCGGCGTACTTCGGAATCACCACGGGCCTGATCACACCGGGCTTGGTGAACACCATGTGGTCGCCCTCGGTGCGGACGTACTGAAAACCGTCGGCCTCGAAAACTCTAACCAGTTGTTTATAAGAAACGGGGCTAAGCTTTGGCATGCGTCAGCGGCAGCGGGAGAGTCACGCGCTGCACGCCGAAGAATTTGGGGCTGGCGATCTTCTGCTTGGTCCGGCTGTAGCCGGCCTCGGCGAGGATCTGTTCCAGAGTGCCCATCCGCTCGGCCTCTTCCATAAACAGGCGCACCGCCTCTTTGAGGTTCTTGAGCGCTTTTTCTTTGCTGCCGCCGCAGGACGACACGTCGAATTCCAAAGCGTGGGCTACGAACGTTCGCCCCTCTTTGAAGATGCGGGTGGTGAATTGAATCTCCATAGCGTGCGACGTAATCGCTTTCACTGGAAGCATAGCACCCTGGAGCAAAACTGTGAGGGATCAGATCGCCTGCCCCACTCGTTTGTTAGCATGAGTTAGTGTTTAGTATCGTTGGGTATAGCAAGTACGGATGGGTAAATACGGACTCCTGCTCGTTTGCTGGCTTGCAGCGGTCTATCAGACGGCGAACGGCATTCTCGCTGTCCGCAGTCCCGCTAAATGGCTAGAGGCCTGGTGGACTACCACTATGGGCTTCACCAGGTCATTGCCGCCGTCGGAATACGAATTCGCACGCGTACGCGGGTTCGGAATTCTCATGATCTGGATTGCGGTTTTCCTGATCGCGGTAGCCTGCACGGCCACGTTCGATGAGTTCTTTTAGGTCATCAATGATTCGTTCCTTTCGCGGAATCGCGCCCAAGGTCGCCGTATCGGCATACGTCGATCCGAGCGCGCAGGTCATTGGCGACGTTCAAATCGGCGAGCGGTCGAGCATCTGGCCGAACGCATCGCTGCGGGGCGATACCGGGCCCATCCGCATCGGGTCGGAATCGAGCATTCAGGACAACTGCGTGCTGCATATGGATGAAGGATTTCCGCTGACCGTGGGTGATCGCGTAACAGTGGGGCATTCGGTGACGCTGCACGGATGCACGGTGGAAAACGACACGCTGATCGGCATCGGCGCGACCATTTTGAATGGCGCGCGGATCGGGAAGGGATCGGTGGTGGCGGCGGGGTCGCTGGTGCCGGAGGGCATGCAAGTGCCGCCGTCGACACTGGTGATGGGGGTTCCGGCCAAGCCGAAGCGACCGGTGACGGCGGAAGAGCAAGCGCGGTTCCGGGAAGGGGTCGCGCATTATGTGGAGAAGGCTCGGGTGTATTTAGACGAGGCGCGACAGCATGGAGCGCGTAGTTAAATCATGAGGCGCGACAGGATGGAGCGCGTTGTCGTTCCAGCCCCATGCGTAAGCTTGGGGCTATTTTATGACTTGTCGTAACCGTCGCTTGCAGCACGACAGCATGGAGTGCTCGTTCCGTGAGGCGCGACCGTAGTTGCGCTTGCGCCCAGGGAGTGCATAGGTAATGAAAGCTGTCAAAGGAATGCGCGATCTGCTCCCGCCGTCCACGGCGGTGTGGAACCACGTCGAGGAGGCCGCGCGCGAAGTGTTCCGCGTCTACAACTATCAGGAAATCCGCACGCCGATTCTCGAAGAAACAGCGCTGTTCGTGCGCGGCGTCGGCGAAGACACCGACGTCGTCAGCAAGGAAATGTACACATTCCTGGATCGCGATGAGTCGTCCTTGACGCTTCGTCCCGAAGCGACCGCCTCCGTGATGCGAGCCTACATCGAGCATCGCCTCGATCAGATCCCCGGCGTCAAAAAGTATTACTACATCGGCCCGATGTTCCGGCGTGAGCGCCCGCAAAAAGGCCGCTTCCGGCAGTTCTACCAGATCGGCGCGGAGGCAATCGGGTCGGAATCGCCGATGGTAGACGCGGAAGTGATCGAGATGGTGATCGAGGTCCTGCGCCGCGCGGGCATCGACGGTTTTCATCTGCTGCTGAATTCGATCGGCGACTCGAATTGCCGCCCGGCGTATCTGGAACTCTTAAAGGAAAGGCTGCGGGAAGCAGCCCCAAAAATGTGCGGAGATTGCCAGCGGCGCGCGGCGACGAATCCACTGCGCGTCCTCGATTGCAAGGTTCCCGCGGACCAGCCGATCATCGAAACGCTGCCCTCCATCGCCGATCATTTGTGCGATCCGTGCCGCGAACACTTTGCGGCCGTGCGAGCGCATTTGGACGCGCGCGGCATCGAGTACGAAGTGAAACCGCGCATGGTTCGCGGTCTGGATTACTACATGCGGACGACGTTCGAGATCACGCATGGGTCGCTGGGAGCGCAGAATTCCGTGCTGGGCGGCGGCCGGTATGACGGACTGGCTGAATCGCTCGGTTCGCGCGTTCCCGCGCCTGGAATTGGATTCTCAATCGGAGAGGATCGGCTGGTGATGGCCGCTGACGAGGCGCATCCCGATGAGTGGCAACCGGTGACCGACGTTTTTCTCGCCACGATGGGCGATGCCGCCGACTTGCACGCGGGCACGCTCGCGGCGGAATTGCGCGCGGCGGGAATTGTGGTGGAGCGGTCGGCCGATCGAAAGCTAAAGCGCGCGCTAGAGGTCGCCAACAAAATGGGCGCGCGGTTTACGCTGATCGTGGGGGATAACGAGTTGGCGTCGGGAACCTATCAGCTAAAAAACATGGCCACGGGCGATCAGCAATCGTTCACGCGAGCGCAGCTCGCCTCAGCCATCCGGCGATAGCCGGCCGGCGTCCTCGCCTTTGCGGACTTCGTGACAGTCTGGTAGCATGAAATTACTTTGACTATGGTCCCGAAATATCGCGCCATCTCGTCTCAGTTCGCCGCTCTGGCAAACGCCGGATCGCGCCGCGCTGTTCGGCTGTGCGAGCAGGCGCGCTTTTTCGCGACTTTGAAGCGCTCGGTCGACCACGCTCGCCTTTTCAACGATAACGATAATAATTGATCGCGCCCCTTGGCTACAACCAAGCAGGGCGCGGCTCCAGACAATGCGCCCGTGATCTACGCCACCCGGGCGCGGTTCCAGATAGACAAACAAACCAAGTGAGAGCAACCCAATGGAATCCGTACCGTTAGACTTTCTTGGCGAGCTTCGCCGCACGCACACCTGCGGCGAACTTCGCGGCGCCGACGCGGGGAAGCGCGCGCTGCTGATGGGCTGGGTGCATCGCCGCCGCGATCTGGGCGGGGTCAGCTTCATCCACCTGCGCGATCGCGAAGGCGTGACGCAACTGGTGTTTCACGGCGACGGCGATCCCGAACTGCACAAGAAAGCCGACCTGCTTTCCTCCGAATACGTGATCGCGGCCGAAGGCGTGGTCAAACTGCGCGACGCGGAGACAGTGAACCCCGCGATCGCGACCGGCGAAGTCGAGCTGGTGGTGGAGAAGCTCTGGATCCTGAACGAATCGCGCACGCCGCCGTTCCCGATGGAAGAACACGTCGGCGCTCAGATCGACGTGAAGGAAGAGGCGCGTCTCAAATATCGTTACGTCGACCTCCGCCGTCCGCACATGCAGCGCAACATTATTTTGCGATCGAAGGTCGCGTTCGCGGTGCGGCAGACGCTGACCGGGCTCGGATTCCTCGAAATCGAAACGCCGTTCATGACGCGTTCGACGCCGGAGGGAGCCCGCGATTATCTGGTTCCAGCGCGCGTGTATCCCGGTCACTTCTACGCGCTGCCTCAATCTCCCCAAATTTTCAAGCAGTTGCTGATGGTGAGCGGCTTCGATAAGTATTTTCAGATCGTAAGATGTTTTCGAGATGAAGATTTTAGAGCTGACCGCCAAGCCGAATTTACGCAGATCGATCTGGAGATGTCGTTTCCGCAGCAGCAGAGGATTTTCGAAGTGATCGAGCCGCTGATGCAGGCATCGTGGAAACAAGCGGGTTTCGATGTCCCGATTCCCTTCCGTCGGCTGACCTATGCGGAAGCCATGCGATCGTATGGCAGCGACAAGCCGGACATGCGGCTGCCTCCGTTTTATTGCGTCGAGGATCTGCTGCCGGAATTGACCTCGAACGGGCTGCCGCTGGTGGCGATTCGCGTTCCCAAAGTTGGCGCGCTGAGCCGCAGCGAACGCGACGCGTTGAAGGATTTCGGAAAAGAGCGCGGGCTGCGCGTGTTCGACGATCCGAAGCGTCTGGATAAAGATTTCCCGGACGTGATGAAACAGGTTCGCGCGCGAATCGGCGCGCAGGATGACGATTTGTTGCTGGTTGCCGGATGGACCGGCGACCCCAAAGGCCAGCGGCCCGAAGAAACCGTGCTCGGCGCCTGCGGACAGCTCCGTCTGCATGCCGCGCAGAAGTATGCGGATCGCCACAAACTTTTCGATCCGCAGAATTTCCAATTCCTGTGGGTCACTGATTTTCCGATGTTCGAATGGGACGAGGGAGAGAACCGGTGGAACGCGGCGCATCATCCGTTCACGTCGGTGCATGACGAAGATATCGAAAAGCTGACCACCGATCCGGCGCGGTGCCGCGCGAAATCGTACGATATCGTGCTGAACGGGACCGAGCTCGGGTCGGGCTCGATTCGTATTCATCGGCGGGATTTGCAGGCGAAGGTGTTCGCGGCGCTGGGATTCACGGACGACGAAGCCAAGCGGCGTTTCGGATTCCTGCTCGAAGCGCTGGAGTATGGCGCGCCGCCGCACGGCGGAATCGCGTTGGGGCTGGATCGGCTGGTGATGATCCTCGCGGGCGAAAGCTCCATCCGCGAAGTGATCCCGTTCCCCAAGACCGCGAAGGGGGCGGATCTGATGTGCGACGCGCCGAGCGAGGTCCCGGAAAAGAATCTGCGGGAGTTGGGGATCAGTATTCGGAAGCAATAACGAGCCGCGACCAAAGGGAGCGGCCTAAACAAAATAACTGCCATACAACGCCAAAGCAGGCGAATGTGATCACGTAGATCCCGTGTCGGAGATCACTTGAGGAATTTTAGGCCGCTCCCTTTGGTCACGGCTCAGTTCTTGGTCGCCGTGAACGTGCCCTTGCCCAACGCGCCGTACTCGCAGCTTCCCGACATCTTCTTATCGCCGTCGAGCGTGCCCGAGTACTTCACCGCACCCGCCTCGCCCGCGTCGAAGCTGAATTCGACCTTATTGCCGGTCACCGTGCCGGTCAGTTTCGCTTCGCCGACCGTGCCGCTATACGTGCCGGTAATCTTGTCGCCGGACTGCTGGAATGTAAATGTCGGTGAGCCGCTGCCGGCATCCAGCACCACGTTGGCGGTCCATTTTCCCGTTATGTCGGCGGCGAAAGTCATCGCCGCTGCAAGAATGAACAATCCCAGTATCTTCATGTAGCCGAGCATATCACGCTAGTCTAGTGAGATGGATCACAGGCCCAGAGTGCTGGAAGGCCGTCAAAGGCCGCGGCGGCGGATCGCGATCGCGATCGGCGCGCTCGTGCTGGTGCTGCTGTTCGGCCGCACCGTATGCAACGTCATCATCGACTATTCCTGGTGGCGCGAACTCGGCCAGGTGAACACGTGGTGGCGCATTGCGCTGTATCGCAACGTTCCTGGATTGGGGGCGTGGCTGATCATTCTTGCAATCCTGTGGATTGCTCATGCGCGCGGAATGCGTCATGCCGGAACGCGATTGCGCGAGCATCCCTTGTACGCCTGGATCGTCACGTTGGCGCTGGCTCTGCTCGCGATGGTGGTCGCGCTCGCGGCCGTCGACGGATGGACCGTGGTTCGATATTTTGGCGGACATGATTGGGCCGGGGTTGTTTCCAACGCCGCCGAATGGCGCGACCCGCAGTTCAACCAGCCGCTGGGCTTCTACTTTTTCGATCTGCCGTTCTACAGCATGCTGATCGACTTCATGGCGGTGTGCGCGCTGGGCGGCGCGCTGGCGTATTATCTGGCCGCGCGCGGCTGGCAGATTCGCCGCGATCTTCCAGGCGTCGGAGCGCGCGCGGAAATCGATTTCAACGACCTGCGATCGCTGGGGCGTCTGGAATCCGGCATGCTGAAAACGCTGATCGCGATCTTTCTGGTCATGCTGGCGGGCACTTTCTGGCTGGGCCGCTACGACATGCTGCTGACCGATCACGGCAGTCTGATCGTCGGCATCGATTATGTGCAGCAGCATATCGGCCTGCCGATGCAGGTCGCCAAGGCCGTCGCGTCGCTGCTGGCGGCGATTCTGGTGATCGCCGGCAGGCGCAAGCTCGCGATGGCCTGCGCGGTGGTCCTGTTGATCGATTGGACCGTGCCCGCGCTGGTGAGCGCCGTGTATGTCCGGCCGAATGAGCTCACGCTCGAGCGCCCGTTTATCGAGCGGCACATCGCCGCCACGCGTTCGGCTTACAATCTGGACCATCGCGCCACTGAAAAAGAGTTCACCGCGCACGCGGACGGGCGCATCGATTTCGCGAAAAACCAAACCATGCTCGATAACGTTCGGCTGTGGGACTGGCGCGCGTTTCACGACACCCTGGGCCAGAAGCAACCGCTGCGTCCGTTCACCTATTCCGATACCGACGTCGATCGCTATCACCTGGATGGGCGATTGCGGCAGGTTCTCCTGGCCCCGCGAGAACTGGACCTGACCGCGCTGGGCGATAGCTGGATCAATCGGCGCTTGTTCTTCACGCACGGCTACGGTTTGGTGCTGGCGGAAGCCAATCGGATTACCGCCGACGGAAACCCGGTGCTGCTGATCAAAGACGCGCCCGTGGAAGTACTGACGCCAAGTTTGAAGCTCATGCGCCCGCAGATTTACTACGGCGAAACGCTGGATTCGCCGGTGTTCGTGCACACCGCGCAGGACGAATTCGATTATCCCTCGGGTTCGAAGGAAGTGACGGTCCACTACGAAGGCGCGGGTGGATTTCTGATCAACGCTTTCGGCATGCGCACGGTGGCCGCGATCTCTGAAGGCGACTCGAATATTTTCCTGAACAACTCGATCACGCCCGATAGCCGCATGATGATCCGCCGGAAAGTTGCGGAGCGGCTGAGCGAGCTGGCCGAGTTCGTGACCTGGGACGCCGACCCGTATATGGTGATTACGGACGCCGGCAAGCTCGAATGGATCGTCGACGGGTACCTGACCAGCGACGCGCATCCGTATTCGCGCCCGATTTCGCTCGAAAGCGGGCTGCATTTCAACTACATTCGCAATTCCATCAAAGCCACCGTCGACGCCTACGACGGCAGCGTCAAGATGTACGTTTTCGACGAAGAGGATCCGCTGGTGAACGCGTACCGGCGGTTGTTTCCGGATCTGTTTTCGCCGGCCTCGGAGATGCCCGCCGATATTCGGGCGCACACGCGCTCTCCGGAAATGCTGTTTCTGATGCAAGCCGAAATCTTTCGCACCTATCACATGCGCGAGCCGGAATCGTTCTACAATCGCGCCGACCTGTGGGATCGCGCCACTTATTCCACCGGCCAGAGCACCGGCCTTCAGCCGGTGCCGCCCACGTACCTCATCGCGACCCTGCCGGGCGAGACCGAGCCGGAGTTTCTGCTCACCATTCCGTTCACGCCGCGCGGCAAGACCAACCTGATCGGCCTGATGGCGGCGCGCTGCGATGGTCCGCATCTGGGCGAACTGGTGGTGCTGGATCTGCCCAAGCAGGAAATTATTCCCGGCCCGGCGCAGATCGAGACGCTGATCAATCAGGACCAGAATATTTCGAAGGACCTGACGCTGTGGAACCAGCAGGGTTCGCAAGTGCTGCGCAGCCAGATTCTGACACTGCCCATCGACAACACCTTCCTGTTCGTCGCGCCGATTTACATTCAATCGACTAACGCGAAGATGCCGCAGTTGAAAAAGATCGCGCTCGCGGTGGGAAATACGCTGGTGTACGCGGACACCTACGATCAGGCGCTGGCGCAGCTCGCCGCGCTGGAAGGCGGACAGACGATACAAACCAGTCCCGTCAGTTCGACCCCTTCGCAGACGGGTGGTTCGCCGGCCATTCCGACAGCAACACCCAATACGCCGTCAGATCCGCGAGTCGAAGAAATTCGCCGTCACCTGGCGCGGTATCGCGATCTATCCGCGCAGGGAAAGTGGGCCGAAGCGGGGAAAGAGCTGGAAGCCATCGAGGGGATCGTGAAGAAGTAATTCCTCGTGAACCCGAACCCTAAAAAACGTCGAGATCTCGCGCAAACGTCACCTCGCCGGAAAACGCTTTTCTGATCGCCTCCATAGCGGCTTGCTGCCGATAATTCACGTCGTGATAGATGACCAGATGCTTTGGGTGAGCACGCCGTGCTATCTCGCCGAGCTCCACTGCGCTGGTATGCCCTTGGGCCGCATCTTGCGGTCCCGAAGGACCGAAATCTACGCCAAACATCTCGTGAAAGAGAAGATCACATCCGTTGCACGCGTCGACCACCGCATCCACAGGGCGCGTATCTCCGGAAATTACGATCACCCGGTCAGCAGTTTGAATGCGAAAGCCGAACGCAATCGCTGTCTTATGGGCGACCTTGAATGCAGTCACCGCAACGAGCGAATCCCGATAAACCACGCCGGGCTCAATCTCGATTGAGTGGACCACCGGGTTGTACTTAAGGTCGCTCCCAACGATTCCCGGCGCCCAAGGTTGTTGCGCAAACGCGGCTCGGAGATGATCCATCACCGCGCTGATCCCGATGCCCGGTCGATCGGCAGCCGGAGGTCCCACGGGGCCCGGGCCATATACGGTAAGGGCAGCTCCGGTATCGGACGCACCTCCCAGCCGGCCGGGTGAAACGATGCTGTGATAGTAAAGTAGCGCCGCAAGGCCCAGGGTGTGGTCCATATCGAGATGAGTGAGGAATACCGGCCCGAGCTTTTGAACGTGGAGTGCGGCTAATTTCGGAGCAGCCTCCATCATCCGGCGTTCCACGCCCGCGCCTGCGTCGAACAGATACACCGTGCCACCTGCGACGATCCCGATGCTCGTGCCCGAGCGTTCCGCGTTGATGTTTGGTGAGCCGAGCCCGAAGACGATTGCTGCGGTCGACGGAGCCCCCTTCCCAGGTTCATTCGCCTGGGGTGTTTGGGACACGACGACGCAACTCAAGCTGACCATCAGGCAGACGCTACGTCGAAGACGGCAGCCTATCCGGGAGACATTCGAACGCCTCGAATTCATATTGCATCTTACTCCTGACGCAAGGATTGGCTCAGGCCACGGTTTACTGATCCGCAGACCTCCAAGAATACTGCGAAAGTGGTCCGGGTTGTTTTAGACGATTTTTCGCTCAGCGATAAGTGACCGGCGAGTCGGTTTTGAGGAGGGGCGAGAACCGCAATCAGAAAGAGGCACGAAATTGGGCGAGTCCCGCCGGCGAAATTGAACTAGCTTGTCTTCTTCAAAACCAGCGCCGAATTCTTGCTCCCGAACGCGATGCAATTCGCGACCGCATACTCGAATTCCGCGCGCCGCCCTGGCTCCGGCACATAATCCAAATCGCATTCCGGATCGGGCACGTCGACATTCGCGGTGGGCGGCAGGACGCCGTCGCGCATGGCCAGCAGCGTCGCCGCGACCCCGGCCGCTCCGCACGCGCCCTGCGGATGTCCGATCAGGCTCTTGAGTGACGACCCCGGCAATCGATACGCATGCTTGCCGAACGCAAGCTTCACCGCCCGCGTCTCGATGCGATCGTTCATCTCGGTCGAAGTCCCGTGATAGTTCAGATACCCGACTTGTTTAGGCGCCGCGCCGGCCTCTTCGAGCGCCATGCCGATTGCCCGCGCGGGCTCTTCGCCGCATTCTTCTAAACGCACGCGATGGAACGCTTCGCAGGTGGAGCCGTACCCAGCGATCTCGCCGAAAATAGTCGCGCCGCGAGCCACGGCGCGCTCCCGTTCCTCCATCACAAAGAACCACGAACCCTCGGCGATCACAAAGCCTTCCCGGTCGCGCGAAAACGGACGCGACGCCCGCTCCGGTTCATCGTTCCATTTCGAAGCGAGAATGCGCATCGCCATAAAGCCCCGCAGGATCAGCGGCGCGATGGGCGCGTCGACGCCGCCCGCGATCATCATGTCCAGACCGCCCGCCTGAATATTGCGAAATGCATAACCGATCGCATCGGTCGAAGACGTGCATCCGGTCGAGATCACGTGGCTCAGGCCGCGAAAGCCGAAGCGCATGGACACTTCGCTCGCCAGTGTGCCGATGGTCGACGTCGGGACCACGTAAACCGAGCATTGCCGCCAGTGGCCGGTGTGATAAAGACGATACTGCTCCTCTGTAAATTCGTGACTGCCCCCACCGGAGCCGACGATGACACCGATCTTGCGCAACTCCTCACGTGTCATCATCTCCGGATTGAGGCAAGCTGTCGCGAGCGCTTCCTGCACCGCCGCAACCGCCAGCGGCGCCACTCTCGAAACGTGCGGGCGATCCTTGGGCGATACGTAATCCTCTTCACGGAAGCCCTTGATCTCGCCCGCCACGCGCACGTTGAAATCGGAGGTGTCGAAGCGCGTGATGGGGCCGATGCCGCTTTCGCCGTTGCGCGTCGCCTGCCAGAAGGCTTCGACGCCGATGCCGTTGGGGCTGACGGCTCCGATCCCTGTGATCACGACGCGGCGTTTCATTTTGTGAAAAAAGGGACAGACCGCTCTGTCCACTTGCTGGGCTTTAGTTGGCGTCCCGCGTAAATGATAGCGCGAGACGGGCAAGCGGGTCTTGTAGCGTCGTTATCCCGTGAGTTAACCACGCGTGTTAGCGAGTGTGAAGTTTTCGCCCAGGCGTGGCTGAAACCGCTCGGTTACGGGCGCAAAGAACTGTGGAAATCGCGGCGAGGACCGTGCGAGCTGTACACGAGAGTATGCAGCCGCCTGGAACCGGTCAGGTGCACAACTTGGAAATGCGCGTGCTCTATGAATACACTCGGCCCGCGACCTTGCTAGAATAGACCATTCAAACTGCGTCGGTCTCGCTTCCATTGGACTCCCTGCTGGTCTTACTGAGGAGGGGTGAAACCAGGGGTTATTGGCGGGCGTCTGATGTAGGGCGCAGAGTGGAAAGGAACCCGGTTAGATGACGTTTTCCAGGCCTGGACGCCTGCGTACTCTGGTGGTCTGTCTACTGTGCTCGGTCCCGTTGTTTTCACAGCAACAGCCACCGGCACAACAGCAACCTCCGGCCGCGCAACAGCAACAGCCGCCCGCGCAGCAGCAACCTCCTACGACGCAGCCCCCCAAGCCCCAGCCCGCCAAGCCCAATCCGTTTGAAACCACTCCTGAGCCGACGACCCCGCCTCCCAAGCCCATAGCTCCGAAACCTGAAACGCCAAAGCCCGAAGCGCCGAAACCAGAAGCGCCCAAAGTGACCCAAACCGCTCCCGGCGCTCCGCCCGAGGACGTGGTGGAAGCCATCGAGTTCCGGGGTAACCGCCGCACGCCCTCCGATACTTTGCGCACGCTGGTCAGCACCCAAAAAGGCGACCCCCTGGATCAGGAGGCGCTGAATCGCGACTACATGCACCTGTGGAACACCGGGCGCTTCGACGACCTGACCATGGAGAAAGAGCCCGGCCAGACCGGCTGGATCATCCGCTTCGTGATCACGGAGCGCCGCATCGTGCGGTCCATCAAATACGACGGCCTGAAATCCATCAGCGTCTCCGAAGTGCTCGACCGGTTCAAGGAGCGCAAGGTCGGGTTGAGCGTCGAATCGCAGTACGACCCCAACAAAGTGCAGCGCGCGCGCGTGGTGTTGCAGGAATATCTGGCCGAACGCGGCCGTCAGTTCTCCACCGTCGAGCCGGAGGTTCACCAGGTGCCGCCGTCCTCGCTCGAGGTGGTGTTCAAAGTCGACGAAGGACCCAAGGTGCAGGTGGCCTCCATCAACTTCCTGGGAAACGAGCATTTCAGCGCCCTGGAGTTGCAGCGGCCGATGAAGAACCTGCACGGTATCGGCATCCCGTATTCGATTTTCTTTGAAGATCTGTTCCACAAGACCTACGATTCCACCAAGCTCGAAGAAGATCAGCAGCGCCTCGAGATGTTCTACCGGGATCGCGGATACTACACCGCACGCACCACCGACGCGAAAGTCGAGATCGTGGATGTGGGCGGCGGAAAGTTCCGCCTGCCGCTGATCAAGTCGACCAAGATCGGCAAGGGCGCCAACATCCAGATCACTATCGAAGAAGGCCGCCTGTATCACCTGAACAATCTCAACATTGTCGGAATGCGGGTGTTCAAGACCAACCAGGTCGCGACTCAGGCGTTCAAAATGCAGCCGGGCGACGTGTTTTCCACGGAGAAGCTACGCAACGGGCTTACCAACCTGGGAAAGATCTACGGGCAGTTCGGTTATATCGACTTTCTGGCCGAGCCGAACATCGAACCGGTTCCCAACACCGACAAGATCGACATGACGCTCAACTTCGACGAAGGCAACCAGTTCTTCGTCCGCCGCATCGATTTCACGGGCAACACCACCACCCGCGATCGAGTCATTCGCCGTGAGCTGTTCATCGATGAAGGCGACGTTTTCAACACGCATCTATGGGAGCTGAGCATTCTGCGGCTGAACCAGCTCGGCTATTTCGAGGTGCTGAAGGAAGACCAGTCGGCCGACATCAAGCGCGACATGAAGAACCACACCGTGGACATTACGCTCAAGGTGAAGGAGCGCGGCAAGAACACCGTGCAGTTGAACGGCGGCGTTTCGGCCATCGCCGGCAGCTTCGTCGGATTTTCATACTCGACCAACAACTTTCTGGGACTCGGCGAAAATCTGAGCTTGTCGACCACTTTGGGCACGGTGCAGCGCAGCGCGCAATTCGGATTCACCGAGCCGTACTTCATGAACCGGCCGATCCAGGTGGGGTTCACTGTATTTCTGTCGCGCTACAGTTTCGATCAGGCGCGCCAGGCGTCCATTCTAGCGGGCCAGAACCTGATTCCGCTGTACGCCCAACTGGGCACCAACAACCTGCTGAACTACATCACCAATTCGCGCGGATTCACGGTGTTCGCCAGCTATCCTCTCAGGCGGCACTTCGCGCGCCTGGGCATCTCCTACGGCTACACCATTCAGAACGTGGACGCGTTGACCCCCGCCGCGACGGATTACTTCAACTACATCAACTTCGAACACATCAACGGGCCGAATTCGCTCAGCGGCATCACCACTTCCGCCATCACGCCGAGCTACACCTACAATACGGTGAACAATCCCATCAACCCCACCGGCGGGAAGTCGCTGTCGGTATCGGCGCAATTTGCGGGAAGCTTTCTGGGCGGAAGCGTGAACCAGATCGAGCCGGTGATCGACGCCAAGTACTTCCACAAGTCGCCGATCAATGAGAAACACGTGATCGGCTTTCACGTCCTGGGCAAATGGCTCACCGGTTATGGCGGCAAGGTGGCGGCGCCGTTCAACCGTTTCTACATGGGCGGCGAAAACGATATTCGCGGCTTCAACATTTTCGGCATCAGCCCCATTGCGTTCGTGCCCACGTCCTCCACCGTCATGGAACTCAACCCCAACGGCACCAACCTCCTTCAGCACACGCCCAACCCCACCACCGGCTGCACCACGCCCCCGTGCCAGGCAACGGTAAATATTCCGTCATACCAGTTGGTGTTCCCCGGCGGCGATACCTCAGGCGTCGTCAACGCCGAATACCGCATCCCCATTTTCGGGCCGGTGACGCTGGCAATATTCGCCGACGCCGGCATCAATAAGCTGTCGCGCGAAAGCCAACTCACTCTGAATCCGGGCGAGATCACCACCCTGAACACGCAGTTCCCAGAAGCCCAGTTTCCCAATCGGGCGGTGATCGCGGCCGGCACGCAGAAGCCCCGTATGTCGACGGGCCTGGAGCTTCAGGTGCTAATGCCCGTGGTCAATGCGCCGTTCCGCTTCTACTGGGCGTACAATCCTTTGAGAGTGGAAGAGAACATCCAGCCGCCCATCGTCGCCGACCGGAGTTACTTCCCGAATCTTGCGACCTTCGCGAATGCCGTCGCGAACTTCGGACAGCAGATCCCGTTTTTTGAGAAACCGTCGACGTTCCGCTTTACCATCGGGCGAACGTTCTAGCACGGATGTTAGGATATTAAATTGAACCCTATAGGAGTTGTTGTGAAAAAGCGAATACTTGCGTTGGTCGGTCTATCGCTGGCGTGCGGCTTAGCCGCCCCAGTACAAGCAACAGAACAGGGAGCACCGGCACCGGCGCAATCGGCGCCTCCCGCGGCGATCCACACCCCCGCGGGCCCCACCAAGGTAGGCATCATTCAGGCGCAAGCCGCGCTGCTGGGCACCAAAGACGGCCAACGGGCCCTCGCCGAACTGAATAAGAAGCTGGATCCGACCAAGGCCGCGCTCACCAAGAAAGCGGACACCATCCGCGAGCTTACCGACAAGCTCCAGCGCGGCGGAAACGCGATGGCCGATGCAGCCAAGGCGGAGTTGAACCGCAACATCGAGCAGTTGACCAAGGCCTACAACCGCGATATGGAAGACGCGCAGGCGGAAGCTCAAACGGAAAACCAAAAAATGATCGAGGATCTGTCGGGCAAGATTACCAAGGTCATCGACAACTACGCGGTGGCCAACGGGTATACGCTGATTCTCGACGTCTCGAATCAGAATACGCCGGTGCTGTATGCCGCCAACAACACCGACATCACCGCCGACGTCATCGCGCTCTACGACAAGACCTATCCAGTCGCATCGGCGCCGGTGACGCCTGCCCCGAAGCCGACCCCTCCGCCGACGACTCCCGCTAAGCCCGCAACGACACCCACGACGCCGAAGAAGCAGCCGTAAGCCGCGACGTTGAGGCGCGACAGAATGGAGCGCTCGTAATAAATTCAGGTGACGCGCGACAGGATGGAGCGCTCGTAATAAATTCAGGTGACGCGCGACAGGATGGAGCGCTCGTAATAAATTCAGGTGACGCGCGACAGAATGGAGCGCTCGTAATAAATTCAGGTGACGCGCGACAGGATGGAGCGCTCGTAATAAATTCAGGTGAACCGCACCCGTCAGGGTGCGCGCAGTGCCTACATCACCTCTTCGCCCCAGGTCTGGAGCACATCTTTCACTTTGCCCGTGAACTGATCCGCCAACGCCCCGTCGATCAGCCGATGATCGAAAGTCAGCGCCAGATAGCACATGGACCGGATCGCGATGGCGTCCTCCACCACCACCGGTTCCTTGTCCACCGCGCCCACGCCCAGGATGGCGACCTGCGGTTGATTGATCACCGGCGTTGCGAAGACGCTCCCAAAGCTGCCGAAATTGGTGATCGAGAACGTCCCCGCCTGCACCTCATCGGGACGAAGCTGGCGCGAGCGGGCGCGCGCCGCAAGATCCGAAATGGCGCGCTGGAGACCCACCACGTTCTTCTCGTCCGCATTGCGGATCACCGGCACGATCAGCCCGTTTTCGAGCGCGACCGCGATCCCCAGGTTGATGTCGCGATGATAGATGATGTTGGTCCCGTCGATGGACGCGTTCAAAATCGGATATTGGCGCAGCGCGGCGGTGGCGGCGCGTAGAACAAAGGGCAGGAACGTGAGGCCGAATCCGTGCTCGGCCTGAAATTGCGCCTTGATGCGATCGCGGAGTTTCGCAATTTTGGTCATGTCGACTTTGTGGACGGTGGTGACGTGCGCCGAAGTGCGTTTGCTGAACACCATGTGCTCGGCGATTCTCTGCCGCATGATGCTCATCGGCTCGATGCGCGTCGAGGGTGCCTCGCCGGCGCGGAACACAGCCGCGGGCGCCTGCGCTGCAACTTCGGTCGGCTGTTGTGTCGGGACGGGCTGCGGCGCGGGTGGCTGCGCGGGAACAGTCGCCACCTCTCCGCCGGCATTCGGGATGCCCTGTGGCGCACGTCGAAGATCCGTTCCGGACTTTAGCGTGCCGCTGTCGGCTTCAGCCGACAGTCCTGCTTGAGCTTGAGGCTGCGCGGGCGCCGCAAGGTAATTCTCCAGATCCTGCTTGGTGATCCGGCCACCCGCGCCGGTGCCTTTCACTTTGCTCAGGTCGATATTGTTTTCGCGCGCCATCTTGCGGACCAGCGGCGAAAGCGGTCCCGTGGTTTCCTCGACCACCGTGGCGACGGGCCCTTCCGGTTCGCTCGCTCGCAGCGGAGGCGCCGTGGGTGTTACTTGAGGTGCGGCTGGTTGCGCCGCTTGCGGGGTTACTTGATGTGCCGCTGGTTGGGCGGAAACAGGTGTCGCGACGGGTGTCGCCGGTTGAGTCGCGGGCTGCGGTGCGCCGGCGCCGTTGGCTCCCTCCGCGATTCGCCCCACCACCGTATTGATGCCTACCGTCTTGCCTTCCTCCACCATAATCTCGGAAAGGGTGCCGGCCGACGGCGACGGAATTTCAGTGTCGACCTTATCGGTGGAGATTTCGAACAGCGGTTCGTCGCGCTCGACGTGATCGCCTTTTTTCTTCAGCCATTTGGTCAACGTGCCTTCGACAATGCTTTCCCCCATCTGGGGCATGACGACATCGATCATCTTAGAGTCTCCATATCTCTTTCAAAGCGCGCACAACGGAGCGCGGCGGCGTCATCCTTTAGTATGTGGGGCAGGCGATCTTTGTCGCCTGCCGATCGGACTCCGCCGCGCCCTGTGCGCGCTTCATGTCTCTTTCAAAAACTCTCCCGAAGGTTCGTTCGAGCGCGGCGATCACTTGTTCCCGGCTCGCCGCCGTATCGCGTGTTGTAAGTGCCCCGAGCGCCCGCATAGACGTAACGGGCTTGGTCAACCCGCACGGAACGATGTAGCGGAAATAATCCAAATCGGTATCCACGTTGAGGGCGAAGCCGTGGGAGGTGACCCAACGGCTGATGTGCACGCCGATCGCCGCCACTTTCCCTTGCGTGGTCCAAACGCCGGTCGCGCCCGGATCGCGATGCGCGGAAATACCAAACGACGCCAGCGCGTCGATAATCACCTGCTCGATCCCACGCACATACGCGATCACATCCCGTTTCCATTCACGCAGATCGAAGATCGGATAGCCGACAATCTGGCCGGGCCCGTGGTAGGTCACATCGCCGCCGCGATCGGTGCGATGAAATTCGATTCCGGCGCGCGAAAGCACTTCGGGCGACGCGAGCACATTGCCGTCGTGGCCGTTGCGCCCCATGGTGACCACGTGGGGATGCTCGACGATCAGAAGCTGATCGGAAATCTCACCACGCTTGCGCTGTTCGACAAGCTGGCGTTGGAGCTCGAATGCCTCGGCGTATCCCATTCGTCCGAGATCGCGGATTTGGCAGATTTTGGCCGGCGGAAAATCGGCGAGCGGAACGGCGTGCCCCGCCATTCTGACTTCTGTCTTCTGACTTCTGACTACTTCTTCAAGCATTTATCGCCATTCCGTAAACCGCGTTGAACGCCTCGCCCATCGCCTCGTACAGCGTCGGGTGAGCGTGAATCGCGTGGATCATGGTGTCGACCGTCGCTTCCGATACCATCGCCGTCACGGCTTCGCTGATCAACTCGAACGCTTCCGGTCCGATAATGTGGACGCCCAAAATCTCGCCATATTTTTCATCGGCCACCACCTTCACGAAACCGGCGTGGCGGCCGAGAATGCTCGCCTTGCTGTTGGCCATGAACGGAAACTTCCCGATCTTGACCTTGTAACCGATCGAGCGCGCCTGCGCCTCCGTGATCCCCACGCTGCCGATTCCGGGTTCGGTATAAGTCGCGTTGGGAATATGATTCTTGTTGATCGGCGTGACCGGTTTGCCCGCGATGTGGCCGATCGCGATCATGCCTTCGGCAGTCGCGACATGCGCGAGCTGCGGCGTGCCCGCAACCACATCGCCAATCGCGTAGACATTCGGCTCACCCGTGCGCTGATACGGATCCACTTTGACGAATCCGCGATCGAGCTCGACTTTTGTCCCTTCGAGACCGAGATTATCGGTGAGCGGCCTTCGACCCACCGCGACCAGCAGCGTCTCGACGTCGAAATTTTCCGTCTTGCCGTTTGAAAACGCCGCCGAGAATGTCACGCCGTTGTCGTGCTTCCGAATGTTTTCGACGCGAGCGCCGGTCTCGACTCGAATACCGGATTTCTTAAAGACGCGCTCGAGTTCCTTCGAAATCTCCTCGTCTTCCAGGGGAACGATGCGCGGCAGCATTTCGAAGACGGTAACTTTCGTGCCGAAACGATGAAAGCACGACGCGAATTCGACGCCGACCGCTCCCCCGCCGATGATCCCCATGCTTTTCGGAACTTCACGCAAATCCAGAATTTCGATGTTCGTTAGAATGCGCTTCGGATCGGCCTCAAGGCCGGGCAGCATGCGCGCTTCCGAGCCGGTCGCGATCAGGATGTTGCGAGTTTCCAAGATCTGCGTTCCCTGTTCACCAGTGACCTCAACCTTCCCTGGGCCGGCAAGTCGCGCCCGTCCCTTGATCCATTCGACCTTGTTCTTCTTCATCAGATACTCGACGCCCTTGGCGTGTTTCGAGACGATCCCGTTCTTGCGATCGCTCACCATGGGGAAATCGAGCCGCGCATTGTCGCAATGCATGCCATCTTCTTCCGGGTGCTGGAAGCGCTCCCAGACGTCGGCGGCGTGGAGGAAAGCCTTGGCGGGAATGCACCCGACGTGCAGGCAGGTGCCACCCAGGTAGGGGTCCTTTTCGATGATTGCTGTCTTGAGTCCGTACTGCCCGGCGCGCACGGCAGCCGAGTATCCACCGGGACCGCTCCCGATGACGATCACGTCGTAAGCCATTTTTCTTCAGTGTAACATTGGGGTCAAACGGGCTCGCACGGCGACGTTGTTTAGCGGCGTTAAACTATCAGAATAGACGGAGTTTGCAATATGGCGAAAACTGTGACCGAGAGCGTGATCCTGGTGGATCCCGAGATTATGCACGGGACGCCGTGTTTTCGGGGGACTCGTGTTCCGTTCAAGAACCTGATCGACTATCTGGAACACGGCCGTTCCCTCGACTATTTCCTGGAGCAGTTTCCGACGGTCGAGCGCACGCAAGCGATCGCGGCGCTTGAAGAGATGAAGGAATTGATGCTCGCGAAGATAGCGTGAAGGTTCTCATGGACGAGTGCATGCCGGTCGATTTCCGGCACCTCCTCCCGGGACACGAAGTTCACTCGGCGCAGTGGGCTGGATTAAAGGGAAAGAAGAACGGTGAGCTTCTGCGCTTAGTGGAACTCGCTGGCTACGACGTACTTCTGACGGTGGATCAGGGACTTCAGTATCAACAGAATCTTCGCGGGATGAGGCTCGCGATTCTCGTCATGCGCGCGCCGACGAACGACATCGACGATCTTGGTCCCCTGGTTGGGCAAATAATGAAGGCATTCGTGACGATTAGCCCTGGCGAAGTGGTCGTTGTCGAATAATTGGATTACATGGAAAGAATCGCACTCGAACCGATTCCGATCGTCGTCGGACGGGAAGACGACGGCCGTTGGTGGGCCGACATCGAGTCGATGCCTGGGGTGATGGCGTACGGGGAGACTCGCGAGTCGGCGATCGCGGCAGTGCGTGCGCTCGGGCTGCGTGTCGCCGCCGATTGCATCGATCACGGTGAGGAGCTGAGGACCGTATTTTTATAACCGCTCCCTTCGGTCGCGGCTCGTTAGCACGGGCGCGATTCGTCCTTAACGAGCCGCGACCAAAGGGAGCGGTTAAAAGAAATTCTGGCTCTTCCTTATTCCACTTCGAGGCACAACTCAATCGCCTCGCGGATTCTTGCCATCAACTCATCGAGCGATCTGGCTTGTGTATGGCACCCGTGAAGTTGCGGCGCGAATGCAACGTAGTAGCCGTCGGCATCGCGCGCTATTACGACAGCAAACTATCTTCCCGAGCATTGGACTAGCATGCTGGCGGCTCGTCGAGCTCAGACTGACGAACTATCCCGTCGACGCCGAACTTAGCTAACACGCTCTGAATCGCATCTCGCAACCACTTCGGAGTTCCTGGGGCAACGTAAACATCTTGCACTAAATCTTCGATAGAAACAGGGATGCGAAGACCATGGTCATCCTCGGGCTGATCCTCAATTACATTGCTAGCGTCGTCCCGAAACAAGGCGCGAACTTCTTGCTCGTGACTGAACCCTAGGCGCTTTCGCGTGAAGGGGGCAAAGCCTCCGACCACGTATGAATCCCCGACTTGGTAGGGCCGACCACCAGGTATCGATTCCTTCTTCGGATCACGGTACTCAATCTTTCCGATAAAAATATCGCGGCTTGTGGCCTTGTTCAGCTCACATTTGAGGCGACCAAAGGTGGTCTGCACCGCGATTCCTTCATTGCTCTTCAGGTATAGCTTCCACATCGCATACGACTCGCCGGAATTTTCGTGCCAGCACGAGATATAAGTGTGGCGCCGAAATCCCTGGAACATCCGAGGATAGTTGGTTATCAGGGTCTCCCGATCTGGAAGGTCCGCGACGGTTTGTTTGAAGTCGTCAAAGTCGCTCTGCGAAACCGTGCCCTCCCAGGGGTCATTGAACCGGTCCGCTCTCGAAAAGAATACCGTGCGAGTGGAGAGGAGATCAACAAGCTTTGAGATGTCCATGTAACGCCAAAGCTTGGCATCATCAGGAGGTTGTTCCAAGCGCGGAGGATTCAGCAATTTCATAAAGGTACACCTCAATTCTGACATCGTTCGACGTGACAGAAAGGGCACCACCCGATAGAGCTCGAATGACTGCTGTCACCGTGATAAACTCGACTCTTCCGCCTCAAACAGGAGACAGCCAAGTGGATCTCAACCTTACCCCGCAGGAGACGCAGTTTCGCGACGAAGTGCGCGCGTGGATGACCTCGAACGTTCCCAAGGACTGGGTCAAGCGCCGCAATGCCGAGGAGAGCATGCAGGCTCGCTTCGCCTACCTGCGCGCGTGGCAGCGCACCATGTTCGACGCCGGATGGACCGGGATCTCCTGGCCCAAAGAATACGGCGGACGCGGCGCATCGCTGATGGAGACGGTGATCTTCAACGAAGAAATGGCGCGTGCGGAAGCGCCTCCGCTCGCGAACGTCTTGGGGCTGGGACTCATCGGCCCCACCATCATCGCCTTCGGAAATGAAACCCAGAAGAAACGCTACCTGCACAAAATCCTGAGCGCTGAAGAAATCTGGTGCCAGGGATTTTCAGAACCGAACGCGGGCAGCGATCTCGCCGCGCTTTCGACTGAAGCAAAGATCGAAGGCGATCATTTCGTCATCAACGGCCACAAATGCTGGAACAGCTACGGCTGGGCGGCCGATTGGTGTGAGCTGGTCGTCCGCACCGATCCCACGGCCGAGAAACACAAGGGCCTCACGGTGGTGCTGGTCGACATGAAATCGCCGGGCATCGAGGTGCGCGGCCTCAAGCAGATGAGCGGCGAAAGCGAATTCTGCGAGATTTTCTTCCGCGATGTTCGTGTGCCGGTGGAGAACATGGTGGGCAAGTTGAATGAAGGATGGAAGGTCGCCATCGGGACGCTGATGCATGAGCGCGGCACGTTCGGCGCGGCCATCCAGGTGACCTACCAACGCAATTTGAAACGCCTGATCGAGATCGCGCATGAGGTCCGTCGCAACGGGCACACGGCCGCGGAAGACCCGCTGCTGCGGCAAAAGCTCGCGCAATGCTACACAGAAGTGGAAGTGATGCGCTGCAATCAAATGCGGGCGTTCAGCAAGATCAATGAGACCGGAGTTCCGGGACCGGAAGGGTCCATCCAAAAGATTTTCTGGAGCGAGCTGAATCAGCGAATGCAGCAGATCGCGATGGAGATTCTGGGTCCCTACGGGCAACTCGCCCACGGATCGGCGGATGCGTTCGACGAAGGCCAGTGGGCCTACAACTATCTGCGCAGCCGCGGCAACACCATTGAAGCCGGCACGTCGGAGATTCAGCGCAACATCATCGGGCACTTCGTGCTGGGGTTGCCTAAGAGTTATTAGCCGCGAATGAACACGAATGAACGCGAATAAGAAAAAGAACAAAGGGACGCCATGCAATTTGGATTAAGCGAATCGCAACAGATTTTGAAAACCAACGCCCGCAAATTCTTCGCGGCCGAGTGTCCCATGAGCGAGGTGCGGCGCATCATGGAAACTGCGGACGCGCACGACGACAAGCTATGGAAGCACATGGCTGAGCAGGGATTCCTGGGCGTCCTCTATCCGGAAGAAGCCGGCGGAATGGGGCTGGGCCTGGTGGAGCTGGCGGCGCTGACGGAAGAGATGGGCCGCGCGCTGGTGCCGGGGGCATACATTTCGACGTTGCTCGCGGGAGCCGCAATTCACGCGGCCGGATCGGATCATCACCTCGCGGAAATCGGCAGCGGATCAAGAAAAGCGACGCTGGCGCTGCTTGAAGCGAGCGCGAGCTGGGACCCGCAAGCGGTGAAGATGGCGGCGACCAATGGAAACCTGACCGGCGAGAAAATGTTCGTGACCGACGCGGGCGTGGCGGATGTCATCGTCGTGGCGGCGCGGGATCGCGGGGAGCTGGCTCTGTATGCGATCGACGCGAAATCCGCGGCGCAATCCGGAGCGGTCACATTATCGGCTATGCCGGCGATGGATCTCACGCGCCGCTTACATAAGGTCGCGTTCAAAGGCGCCAAGGGAGCGCTCCTGGCTCGCGGCGACGCGGCTCGCAAGGCCCTGGATCATGCGCTCGATGTCGCTACCATCGCGCTGTGCGCGGAAATGACCGGCGGCATGCAGCGGACCATGGAAATCGGCGTCGAATACGCGAAGACGCGCAAGCAGTTTGGCAAACCGATCGGCCAATATCAGGCGGTGCAGCATCAGTGCGCGGACATGCTGGTGTGGACCGAGAGCTCGCGATCAGCCACTTACTACGCGGCGTGGGCGATGAACGAAGGCATCCCGGAGGCGCGCACCGCGGTCAGCGTCGCCAAGGTGTACGCGAGCGATGCGTGCCGCGAGGTGGGCAATCGCGGCGTCCAGGTGCAGGGCGGCATGGGCTTCACCTGGGAGAACGACACGCACTTGTTCTACCGGCGCGCCAAGGCGAGCGAGATCGCGCTCGGCGATGCCACCTTCCATCGCGAGCGCATCGCCAGGCTGGTGATCGATCGCATCGGCGTAAAGCAGGTCGGCGTAGAACAAGACAACCTCGCGGTCGCCGGTACTCACGTTACGGTATGATGAAGCATTAGAAACACTGCGAGAGCCACTGCACCCGCGGGGCGCATGCGTGAAACGCATGTGAGAAAATGGGGCGCTTCGGGGGCCGTGGAAAGGCTGTTCCATGGAAAAACAAGCGCAAAACATACAGGAAAGTTTCTTAAATAACGCGCGCAAAGAGAAAGTCTTCCTCACCATCTACCTGATGAGCGGAGTGAAGCTCTCCGGGAGGATCAAGAGCTTCGATAAGTATTCGGTGATCCTGGAAACCAACAACCAGGAGCAGCTCATCTTCAAGCACGCAATCTCGACGGTGGTGGTGGGGAAACCCTTCCACTCGTCTCCCCATTCGAATACGGCTACGGTTGGCACCCACGCGGCGCCGGGCGTGCCGGTCGATTCCGAAAACTAATTTGGCCGGCGAAGAAATCGCGCTGCTGGTTGGATTGCGGGTGACCGCCCGGCTGTCTTCGCGCACAGCCATTTCAAAAAGCTCTTCACCAGCCGCTTCGCCCCGCAAGGCCGAATCCAGCGTCATCACGGCCGACGAATCCATGGAGGAACTGCAAGCGCTAGCGTTGAGCGCGGGCGCCCGTGTCGCCGAAACCTCCATTCAAGCGAGGCCGAAACCGGATGCGGCGACGCTGGTCGGCTCCGGGAAAATTGAAGAGCTGAAGGCGCAGATTCACTTTCACGAAGCCACCACCGTCATTTTCGATCACGAGCTGACGCCCACGCAGCAGCGCAATCTCGAAAAGGCGCTGGACGTGAAGGTGCTGGACCGGACGCAATTGATCCTCGATATTTTCGCGCGCCGCGCGCGGACACGGGAAGGACAGTTGCAAGTGGAACTGGCACAGTTGAATTATCTTCTGCCCAGGTTGACCGGGCACGGCGCCGCCATGTCGCGCCTGGGCGGCGGAATCGGCACCCGAGGTCCGGGCGAAACCAAGCTTGAAACCGATCGCCGCAGGATTCATCAGCGGATTCATGCGATCGAGCGCGATCTGGAGCGCGTTCGCGGCGGGCGAACCACGCAACGCCGGCAGCGGCAGGCGGTGCCGCTCGCGACCATCGCGCTGGTCGGGTACACCAACGCGGGAAAATCGACGCTGTTCAATCGGCTGACGGGCGCAGGCGTACTCACCGATTCGAAAATGTTCGCGACGCTCGATCCCACGGTGCGCCACATCACGCTGCCGTCGCGGCGGCGCGCGCTGGTCAGCGATACGGTCGGGTTCATCCGCAACCTTCCGACCACGCTGGTGCGCGCCTTTCGCGCGACGCTCGAAGAAGTGGTGGAAGCCGAACTGCTGCTGCACGTCGTCGACGCAACTTCGCCCGAAGCGGAGCAACATACCTCCCATGTCCTCGCAACCTTGAACGAAATCGGAGCCGCGGAGACGCCGCAGATTCTGGTGCTGAATAAGATCGACCGGTTGCCCGTTGACTTAAACCAGGGAGATCCGGACTGTGCTTCCCTGGCGCGTCGAATTCTGAGCGATCCCGAACATCAGCCGGCGGGCGCAGTCGCGATCTCGGCAGTAACCGGTCAAGGATTCGAGGCCCTGCTTAAAAAGATCGACGAGACACTGCCGCTCGATCGCGTATCGGAGTGCAGGTTTCGATTTCCGATCGGCGAGGGAAGGCCTCTGCACCTGCTGCATGAGCACGCCCGCGTGACTGCGACGCGTTACACCGGAGAGACCTGCGAAGTGGAGGCGACCGTGTCGGAGTCGTTGAAGCGGCGGCTGAAAAAGTATCTGGTGACGCGCGAATAGACAAGTCTCTGCGTTGTTGCGGGAAAAGTGTAGAGCAGCCAATCCTGGCTGCCGCCGCCTTTCAGGCGGCGTCCCCAACGCCCCCCATGGCGCTGCGTGGGATATCATTTTAGAGTCGGATGAATCTGCCGAATCTACTTACGCTTCTGCGGATCTTTTTCGTTCCGTTGCTGGTGGCGGCGCTGCTGGCGGACGGGACGTTCATCGAACGCTGGCAGAGCGTGGTGCCCATCTCGCGCGAGATTTTCGCCCTGGCCGTGTTCCTGATCGCTGCCGCGACGGATTTCATCGATGGTTTCCTTGCCCGGCGATTGGGGCAGGTAACCACAGTGGGCACGCTCCTCGATCCCATCGCCGATAAGTTGCTGATCTCGGCCGCGCTGGTTTCGCTCGTCGACATTCATCGCATCGCGGCGTGGATCGTAATCCTGATCATTGGCCGCGAGTTCGCCGTTTCCGGCTTGCGCTCCATCGCAGCAGCGTCGGGGTATACGATTAGGGCGAGCGAATTGGGCAAGACCAAGATGGCGGCGCAGGTCGCGGCGATTTCACTGGTCATCGCCGGAATCCGCTGGTCGGCGTTGAACCAGCTCGCATCGCTCGCCATGTGGGCGGTGATGCTTTTCGGAATCGTATCGGCGGCCGATTATTTCCGCAAGTTCTGGCGCAAGGTGGACGACGGCGTGAAGTTGAGGCGGCGTCGCGAGCTGCTCCGCTTGGAACGTCAGAAGCAGCGCGCCGCGACTGTCCGGGCAATGGCGGCCACAGCCGTCCCGCGCCCCGCGAGTGATCGCGGATAGAGCTGAAAAACTTCCACAAGCTGAAGCCTGTGCCACCACGTGCTGATAATTTACTGGTGGCACAGACTTTAGTCTGTGTGACATGCGGCGCAGAAGCCACAATCATCGGCGCGAATCAAAATATGGATCCGGTTCCGGGATGGCTGCTCCATCCTTGCGCGGCGACGAGGCTCCGTAGTTCACGCGCGTCTTCGAATCGTGCAAGACGGCTTGGCCTCCGCCCATGAAACCGGAATAATCGCCCACCACTTCGAGCGCATGGCCGCGCTTTTCAAGCTCGGCTCGCACCTCTTGCGTTACGCGGCTTTCGATCTTAACGTCGCAGCCGCCCAGCGTCACTTTCGTAAAACGCGGCGCTTCGAGCGCGGCCTGAATGTTCATTTCGTGATCGGCGACGTTGGATACAAACTGCGCCTGAGCTTGCGCTTGATTCTGTCCGCGCATGATGCCGAAAGCGATGTGCGTTTCGCCCTTTTGCATGAACCCCGGAATGATGGTGTGATACGGCCGCTTGCGCGGCGCGAATACGTTAGCGTGATTGGGCTCCGTGGAGAACGCCGCGCCGCGATTGTGCAGATGAAATCCAAAGCCGTCGACCACCACGCCTGAGCCCCACACATCCGAAATACTCTGAATCCAGGAAACCAGGTTGCCTTCACGATCGGCGGCGGCGAGATAGATGGTGTGGCCGGCTGCCGCGGGTTCGGCGGCCGGGTCACGGGCTGGCTCACCGTGTCGCGCTTCGCAATTTGCCTTGTTTTTGTCGATGAGCCCCGCGCGCTGCTTCGCGTATTCCTTCGAGAGCAGCCCGCGCACGGGAACATCGCTGAAGCGCGGATCGCCGATATATTTGCGCTGGTCGGCGAACGCGAGTTTCTGCGCCTCGATTTTGATGTGATACGCGTCCGCTGAGATGGGAGGAATCGCGGGCAGCGGGAAATTCTCCATGATGTTGAGCATCTCGAGCGTCCCCACGCCTTGTCCGTTAGGTGGAATCTGGGACACCGTCCAACCTCGGTACGAGGTTGAAATGAGCTCGACCCATTCGGAAGTGAACTCGTGCAGATCGTCTGCGGATAAGAGACCACCGAGCCGCTTGGACGTCTTGAGCATCGCCTCGGCGATCTCGCCGTTATAAAACACGTCCAGGCCGGATTCGGCGATTAGTTTGTAGGCGCGCGCGAGTTCGGGATTGCGAAAAATATGACCACGGACGGTGCTTCACCTTCGGCCAAGAAAATTCGCCGCGCGTTTTCGTCTTCGCACAGCTTTTCGATTTGGCTGGCCCAATCATATTGAATGATCTCGGTGACAGGGAATCCGCGATCGGCGTAATAGATTGCGGGCGCAAACAAATCGCGCCAGGGAAGTTTTCCAAACTTCTCGTGCATCTTGGCCCACCCGTCGACGGCTTCCGGCACCGTGACGCTGTGGATGCCCCCAATCGCCATGGTGTCGAGCTCCAGTTTCTTTAGCGCCTCGAGATCTAGCGCATTCGGCGCGCAGCCGCTCGCGTTGATGCCGGTGAGCTTCCCGGTTTTCCCGTCGCGATAGATGGCGAAGAGATCGCCACCGGGACCGCACATCATCGGCTCGACCACGCCCAAGACCGCGTTGGCCGCGATAGCCGCATCCACCGCCGAGCCGCCGCGCGCGAGAATCTGCGCGCCCGCTTGCGACGCAAGCGTCTGACTGGTGGCGACGATGCCACCTTCGGTGATCACCATGGATCGGGCTTGGGTGCGATCGAGTGCGGGAGGATTTTTAACCATGAAGAATCAGAGTGCCACGAAGCAACGTGGGGCAGCCTTCCGGCCCGTTGGACCGCTGAAAAAGCGTGTCCGCAGGCTGTATAGCCTGCCCCACAATCATGCCTTACCGAGCTTCTCCTCAATCACGTCGAAGAGCTGATCGATGTCCGATGGACGCGTGTGAATGTGCGAGGACAAGCGCACCTGCTGGCCACCGCTCACAAAGATTTTGCGTTTTCCGGTTTCTTCCCAGACCGACTTCGCATCCACCTTGAAGCGAATCGCCACCAGGGACCCGAACATGCGATCGTCATTGGGAGTAAGCAGTTCGATGTAGGGGAGCTTGCGCGCGCGATCGTAGGTATGGCGCGCGAGCTGATGGATGCGCGTGTGAATACGCTCATGGCCGATGGATTTCGCGAAGCGCAATCCGGCGATCATGCCTTCAAAAATCGCGCGGTTGTTGGTGCCCATGCGCATGAAGCGACCGGCTTTGAGCGACTTGTTGTCCCAATCGCCGGTAACGCACAGCGGCCACACGCGGTCGAGCATCTCTTCGCGAATGTACAGAAATCCCGAACCCGCGGGAGCGAACAGCCACTTGTGCGGACTGCCGCACAGAAAATCGCAGTTCAAATCCGAGATGGGCGCGGTGATCTGGCCGGCCATGTGCGCGCCGTCGACCACACTGATGATGCCCCTGGCGCGCGCCGCGTCGCAGATCTGACGGATCGGCAGAATCAGACCGGTGGGGCTGGTGATCCCGCTGAAGAAAATCACGCGAGTCTTGGGGCCGATCGCCGAAATCATAAGATCGGCGATTTGTTCGGGGCTTTTCGGCGGAAGAGGAATCGGCACCTGACGAACTGTGATTCCGTAGCGAGCCTGTTTCTGCAGCCACCCGCTTTTTCCGCTGACGTGTTCCTGGTCGGTCATCACGACTTCATCGCCGGGCTTGAGGTCGATACCGGCGGCAACGGTGCTGAGCGCCTCCGTCGCGTTGTGCATCAGCGCAAGTTCATCCTTCTTGCAGCCGAGGAAACCCGAGAGTTCTTCGCGATATTCGTCGAGCGTTTCGTAGCCCCAACGGGGATAAGGATAATCGAGTTCGAGTGCCGCGGAGCGCTCCAGGTAATCGCCGACGACGGCGAGCACAGGGCGCGGCGCGACTCCCAGGCTTCCGTTGTTGAGGAAGGCTCGCCAGTTGGGCAGATAAAACTGCTCATCGCGGATGCGTTTCCAGTAGGCTTCCTGATCCTGCTTGAAGAGAGCGTCGGCCGGCAGCGGGGGCGCGGCCGCGAAGAGCGCTTTTTGCCAGGGCAATCCGAAGATCGCAGCTCCGGCTCGTAGGGCATGGCGACGGTTCATGATGAGAACCAGTTTACAGCTTCGGAAAGTTGAAGGTGTCGCGAGAGGCATCGGAATCGCCAAGGAACGGAGTTAGGGTGTCGCCGTTTTTCGAGGCAGAATTGTGCCGAGGCGATGGGAGGATCGAAGGTCGCGTGTCGGTTTGATCATCCAACGAGTGCCACAACGGCCGATATTTATTTCGTCAAGAACATAAGATTACGAAAAGTCCATTGGCAGGCGACAAGATCGCCTGCCCCACAAAAACGAGCACTCCATTCTGTCGTGCCTCAAAGGTCCGAACATTTTAACCGCTCACTTGCCCGCTGCCGCGTTAGTTGCCCGCGGCAAACTGTCGCGGCTCGTAAGACCGCGGCTCGTAAAACAAAATCGCATAAGAACTGAACTGAAGCCGGCTTCACCCCGTCCCAACCCGGAACAGCAGGTTCGTGTTTTTCGCCCGCCACGACGGGGGATCGGTATTTTCGAGACCGACGGCCATCGACAACACAAACACCTTACAACGGCGTTGCCTAGGACGCCTTGCTCAGTGGAACCGGCTCTCTGTCGATCGAGCACCGATCTCTTCGGTTTCAAGATATCCCAAGAATCTTGCGGAGGGGTGTGGACCGAAGTGGGAAGTGGAAGAATCGAGGGGAGATAGAGTCGAAAAATAATTTGTTATGGCCGTGAAGGGGTGATGTGGGCGGTGAAAAAGGAGGTTTTGAGAGGGAAAGGGTAGCCTGTCCCCTTTTGAGAAAAAGCCCCAAGCTAACGCATGGGGCTGGAACATTGGGATCTGCCGTTCGGCATAATGAGCGCTATGTCATTCGGCATTGCCTCATCCCCGCGGCAAAGTGGATACTGGTCTCTAAGATTTAGATGACTTCCCGGGAACTTAAATAACTTCCCGAGAGCTCAAACGAAACTCAAATGAACCCCGAAAAGCCAGAAGTGCGGCCCAAGAAATCCCGCTGGTGGGTGTGGGTTATCGTGCTCGCGGGCGCGGGCGCCGGCGCGACCTATTACTACCCGCGCGTTATCCAAGCGACGTCGAAAGCGGACACGAAGAAAGGCGGCAAGGGAAGTGACGCGGCACGGCCGGTGCCGGTGGTCGCGGCGCTGGCGCGCAAAGGCGACATGCCGGTGTACCTGCACGGGCTGGGATCGGTGAACGCGTTCAACACGGTGACGGTGCGGACGCGCGTGGACGGAGAGATCGTCAAGATCTGGTTCACAGAAGGCCAGATGGTGAAGAAAGACGATCCGCTGGTGGATATCGACCCGCGGCCGTTTCAAGTGATGCTGGAGCAGGCCGAAGCGCAACTTGCCCGCGACAAGGCGCTACTGGACAACTCGCGAGTGGATTTGGAGCGCTATAAGGTACTGTTCCAACAACAGGCCGTCCCAAAACAACAGTTGGATACGCAACTGGCGACCGTCGCCCAGACCGCCGCGACCATCAAGAGCGACCAGGCGCAGATTGACAACGCGCGGTTGCAATTGACGTATGCACACATCCCCGCGCCGCTGACCGGACGCATCGGATTGCGGCTGGTGGATCAGGGAAACATCGTCCACGCGGCCGACGCCACCGGCCTCGCGACCATCACGCAACTACAGCCGATCGCGGTGATTTTCAACATCGACGAGGCCTACCTGCCGCAGGTGATGGCGAAGATGCGCGCGGGTCAAACGTTGCCGGTATACGCCATGGGTCACGATTTGAAAACCAAGCTGGCGACGGGAAAACTGCTCACCATCGACAATCAGATCGACCAGACCACGGCCACCTTAAAGTTTAAAGCGCAATTCGAGAACGAGGACTTGAGCCTGTTCCCCAATCAATTCGTGGATGCGCTGCTGCTGATCGACACCAAGCGCAACACGGTGATCGTGCCGACGGCGGCGATCCAGCGCAGCCCGCAATCGACGTTCGTGTGGGTGGTCCGGAAAGACAACACGGCGGAGGCGCGGAACATCACGACGGGCGTGGTGGACGGCGATAACATCTCCGTCACTGACGGCGTGGAAGCGGGCGACCGGGTGGTAATCGACGGAATCGACAAACTACAGCAAGACTCGAGAGTCACAGTGCGCATGGCGGGTGTGGCATCGGGTGGATGAGCAAGGGCGGGTGAGCCGGTGAGTCCTTCCAGACCATTTATTCTTCGACCCGTAGCGACCTCGCTGCTGATGGCGGGGATGCTGCTGGTGGGTGCGGTGGCCTACAAGCAACTGCCGGTTTCCGCGCTGCCGCAGGTGGACTATCCCACCATTCAGGTGGTCACGTTCTATCCCGGCGGGAGCCCGGACGTGATGGCGTCCTCGGTGACGTCTCCGCTGGAACGCCAGTTCGGCCAGGTGCCGGGGCTGAACCAGATGACCTCCACCAGCTCATCGGGCGCGTCGGTGATCACGCTGCAATTCACCCTGGATTTGAATATCGATGTGGCCGAGCAGCAGGTGCAGGCGGCCATCAACGCGGCGGGCACGTTTCTGCCGGTGAATCTGCCGAATCCGCCGATCTACAGCAAGACCAATCCCGCCGACGCGCCGATCCTGACGCTGGCACTGACCTCCGACGCGCTGCCGCTATCGAAGGTGGAGGACTTCGCGGACACTCGCTTCGCGCAGAAAATATCACAGTTGCCGGGCGTCGGACTGGTGAGCATCAGCGGCGGGCAGAAGCCGGCCATACGCATTCAAGCCAATCCGATGCTGCTGTCTTCGGTTCACCTGAATCTGGAGGATTTGCGCACCGCGATCGCGGCGGCGAACGTGAATCAGGCCAAGGGAAACTTCGACGGGTTCCGGAATTCGTACACCATCGACGCCAACGATCAACTGCTTACCGCGGCGGATTACAGACCACTGGTGGTGGCCTATCGCAACGGCGCGCCGGTGACGCTATCTGAGGTGGCGACGGTGGTGGAGGACACCGAAAATGTGCGGCTGGCCGCGTGGATGAACGAGGCTCCGGCGGTGATCGTCAACATCCAGCGGCAGCCCGGCGCCAACATCATCGAGGTGGTGGACCGGGTGAAGAAGCTGCTGCCCACGCTGCGCGCGTCGCTGCCCACCTCCATCAGCGTGGAGATTCTGACGGACCGCACCACCACCATCCGCGCCTCGGTGGAAGACGTGCAGTTCGAGCTGATGCTCACCGTGGGGCTGGTGGTGATGGTGATTTTCATGTTCCTGCGAACGCTGTCGGCGACCATTATTCCCAGCGTCGCGGTGCCTCTGTCCCTGGTGGGAACCTTCGGGATGATGTACCTGCTGGGCTACAGCCTGAATAACCTGACTCTGATGGCGCTGACCATTTCGACCGGCTTCGTGGTGGATGACGCCATCGTCATGATCGAGAATATCGCGCGCTACATCGAAGAAGGGCTGCCGCCGATGGAAGCGGCGCTGCGGGGCTCCGAACAGATCGGATTCACCATTTTGTCGCTGACGGTTTCCCTGATCGCGGTGCTGATCCCGCTGCTGTTCATGGGCGACATCGTGGGGCGGCTGTTCCGCGAATTCGCCATCACGCTGGCGGTGACCATTCTGATTTCAGCGATGGTGTCGCTGACGCTGACTCCCATGATGTGCGCGCGGCTGCTGCATCACAAGCCCGCCGACCAGCAGGGATGGTTGTACCGCATGTCGGAGCGCGGGTTTCAGGGAGTGATCGCGTTCTACGGCAGGACGCTGCAAGTGGTGCTGCGGCACCAACCGATGACGCTGCTGGTGGCGGTGGGAACGCTGGCAGCCACGGGCTATCTGTTTTGGATCATCCCCAAGGGATTTTTCCCGGTGCAGGATACCGGCGTGATTCTGGGCGTCTCCGAAGCGCCGCAGAGCATTTCTTTCCCGGCCATGGCGTCGCGGCAGAAGGCTTTGGCGAAAGTGATCCTGAAGGATCCGGCTGTCGAAAGCCTTTCGAGTTTCATCGGCGTGGACGGCACCAACACGACGCCCAATAGCGGGCGTATTCAGATCAATCTCAAGCCGCTCGAAGACCGGAACATCAATGCGAGCGACGTGATCCGCCGATTGCAGCCGGAATTGGCGAGCGTCGAGGGGATCACGCTGTTCATGCAGCCGGTGCAGGATTTGACGGTGGAAGATCGCGTCAGCCGCACGCAGTTTCAATACAGCCTGGAAGATGCCGACGCGAAAGAACTGGGCGTGTGGGTGCCGCGATTCCTCGAAAAACTGCAGGGGCTGCCGGTGCTGCGCGACGTCGCGAGCGATCAGTTGAACGGCGGCCTGGAAGCGTTGCTCACCATCGACCGTAACACCGCGTCGCGCTTCGGCATCACTCCGCAGTTGATCGACGATACGCTGTACGACGCCTACGGGCAGCGCCAGATCTCCATCATGTTCACGCAGTTGAATCAATATCGCGTGGTGCTGGAGCTGAAGCCGGATTTGCAACAGAATCCGCAAGCGCTGAAGGACATCTACATCCGATCGGCGCAAGGCGGAGAAGTTCCGCTGAGTGCGTTCACCGAATTTCAATCGGGAACCACGCCGCTGGTGGTGAATCACCAGGGACAGTTTCCGGTGGTGACGGCCTCGTTCAATCTGGCGCCGGGAGTTTCGCTGGGCGACGCGGTGAATGCCATCAACCAAGCCAAGAAGGATCTGGACATGCCCGCCAGTATCCAGGCGACGTTTCAGGGGACGGCCGCGGCGTTTCTCGCGTCGCTGAGTAATGAGCCGGTGCTGATTCTGGCGGCGCTGGTCACCGTCTACATCGTGCTGGGCGTGTTGTATGAGAGCTACATTCATCCCATCACGATTCTTTCCACGCTGCCTTCGGCCGGCGTGGGCGCGCTGCTGGCGCTGATGATCTGCCATACGGATTTCAGCGTGATTGCACTGATCGGGATCGTGCTGCTGATCGGCATCGTGGAAAAGAACGCGATCATGATGATCGATTTCGCGCTGGACGCTGAGCGCAAGGAAGGCAAGCCCGCGCCGGAGGCGATTTTTCAAGCGTGCCTGCTGCGGTTCCGGCCGATTCTGATGACTACGCTGGCGGCCATGGGCGGCGGCATTCCGCTGGCGCTGGGCACCGGGACCGGATCGGAACTGCGCCGGCCGTTGGGTATCGCCATCATCGGCGGCCTGATTTTCAGCCAGCTCCTGACGCTGTATACCACGCCCGTGATTTATCTTGCGTTCGACCGGATGGCTAAGCGGGTGAGCCGGCGGCGGGTTGCAGTTATGGGCGGCGTGACGCCGGAGCAAGCTTGAGATGCCCATGCTGAGAATCGCTACGCGGCAGGATCCGGCCGGGGCGGTGACGCTGGCGATCACCGGCAAGTGCAATGGCGGCTGCCTGGGCGAATTGCGCCGGGCCATTCAAAAAGTCAAGCGAATGCAGCGGCAGATCGTCATCGACATGAGCGAAGTCACGTTAGTGGATCGGCCCAGTCTCCAGTTTCTGGCGGCCCAGGCGCGCGAGAATATTACCTTGATCAATTGTCCCGCCTATATCCAGCCGTGGATTGCGAAAGAGGAAGGCGCGTGAGGCGGGGTGCATTGCTGGCGATGGCCGTCGCGGCCGCGCTCACCAATTCCGCGTGCATCGTCGGACCCAACTACGCCAAGCCCGCGACGCCTATCGCGGCATCCTTCAAAGAACCGCTTCCACCGAATTTCAAGGAAGCCCAAGGCTGGAAACAAGGCGAGCCGAGGGACGATCTGCATCGCGGCAAGTGGTGGGAAATGTTCAACGATCCGGCATTGAACGCGATCGAAGAACAGATCGACGTATCCAATCAGACGCTGGCGGCGGCGGAGGCGCAATTTCGCCAGGCGCGCGCGGCAATTCGCGTGGCGCATTCAGGATTGTATCCGGTGTTGACCGGCGGAGCTTCGGTGCTGGGCACCGGAACGTCGGGAAGCGTCGGGACCAGCGCGCTGTCGGTGGCGCGTCAGGCGGCGCTGCTCACCGTGCCCACCGTGGGCGCGACCTGGGCGCCGGATCTGTGGGGCCAGATTCGCAGAAGCATCGAGGCGGCGACAGCCACCGCGCAGGCGAGCGCAGCCGATCTCGAAAACGTGCGGTTGAGCATTCAAGGCGAAGTCGCGCTGGACTATTTCCAGCTTCGCGGGCAGGACGCGCAGAAGCAGCTTCTGGATTCGACCGTGACGGCGTACGAAGCGGCCCTTCGCCTCACCGAGAACCGGTATAACCAGGGGGTTGCTTCGCAGGTAGACGTGGTGCAGGCGCAGACGCAATTGGAACAGACGCGCGCGCAATCCACGGAAACGGAAGTGACGCGGCAGCAGTTCGAACACGCGATCGCGATTCTGATCGGCAAGCCGCCGGCGCAGTTGACCATCGCGATGGCTCCGGTCGCGGCCCCGACGGCTCCGGCGGCGGCCAACATACCCGCGGTTCCGGGTGTGATTCCGTCCGAACTTCTAGAGCGCCGTCCCGATGTCGCGGGGAACGAACGCCGCGTCGCGGCAGCCAACGCGCAGATCGGCGTGGCCATTTCGGCGTATTATCCGACGCTGAGCCTGGGAGCGAGCGGCGGACTGGAAAGTTCCAGCCTGCTAAGCCTGTTCACGTGGCCGAGCCGCTTCTGGTCGCTGGGGCCGTCCTTATCGGAAACGATTTTGGATTTCGGCCGCCGACGCGGGCTCACCGAGGAAGCCCAGGCGGCCTACGATCAGACGGTCGCGAATTACCGGGGAACCGTGCTGACCGCTTTTCAGAATGTGGAGGATGAGCTGTCCACTCTGCGGATTCTGGAACGGGAATCCGGGCAGCAGGCCGACGCCGTGCGCTATGCCGAACGGTCGCTCGAACTAGCGAACGCGCAGTATACCGGCGGCATCACGACGTACCTGCAAGTGATCACAGCGCAAACCTTCGCGCTTCAGAATGAACTCACGGCGGTGCAGCTCAACACGCGTCGGATCACCGCGAGTGTTTCCTTGGTTCAGGCGCTGGGCGGAGGCTGGGATGTTTCGAAGCTGCCGACGGGCAAAGATGTGACGCCGGCGTATGGCGGGAAGAATACCAAGTAGGCACTGTGGGGCGGACCCCCTGGTCCGCGGCCGACGCCCGCGTCGGCCTTTGGTTGCAGCCGAGGAGCCGGACCAGGGGTCCGGCGCGGACGAGGGCGTCCGCCCCACATACTGCTCAATCTGTCAGGCGCACTACACTAATACGCCAGAATCCGATCCGCTTCCCGAACCAGATCGTCCACCTGCGGCAGAATTTCGCTTTCCAGATTCGGATGATAGCCGACCCAGGTATCCAGGGCGGCCACCCGCCCCACCGGCGCATCCAGCGAACTGAACATCTCATCGGCGAGCCGCGCGCAGATTTCCGCGCCGTAGCCGAACGACAGCGTGTCTTCATGCGCGACGATCACGCGGCTGGTCTTTTCGACCGATGCGCGAATCGCCGCCCAATCGTAGGGCGCGAGCGTTCGCAGGTCGATCACTTCTACCGTCGCGCCCGGCCGGCGCTGCTCCACTTGAAGCGCCGCCTGGAGCGATTTCTGCACCAGGGCGCCGTAGGTCACGATCGTCAGGTTCGCGCCGGGCTTGGCGATCTTGGCGCGCCCGAAGGGAATGGTGTACTCCGGGCCGGGGTGCGGCGAGCGATTGTAGGGCTCGCGATACAGGCGTTTGTGCTCGAGAAACAAAACCGGATCGTCGCAGCGAATCGCGGTGCGCAACAGGCCGCACGCATCCGCGGCATTCGAGGGAAACACGACGCGCAATCCGGGAATGTGCGTGAACATCACCTCGCCGTTCTGGCTGTGATAGATGGCGCCGCCGTTCAAATAGCCGCCGATGGCCACGCGAATCACCATGGGCGCCGAAAAAGAATTGTTGGATCGCCAGCGGATGGTCGCCAGCTCGTCGCGGATCTGCATCATCGCGGGCCAGATGTAATCGAAAAACTGAATTTCGGGCACGGGCTTCAATCCGCGCATGGCCATCCCGATCGCGCGCCCGACAATCCCCGCTTCCGCGATGGGCGAATTGAAGACGCGGCTGGATCCGAACGCCGCTTGCAATCCCTGCGTGGCCTTGAACACGCCGCCCTTGCCCTTCACTTCCGAAAGAGTTTCCTCACGGCTCGCGTCGGCTACGTCCTCGCCGAAAACGATCATGCGGGGATTGCGGCGCATTTCCTCGTTGAGCGTGAGCGTAATGGAATCGACCATGGTGCGCGGCGCGCCGGAAAACTGCGGCTCGGCTTCGAACTCAGGTGAGGTTGGATCGATTCGATCCGAATACAGGTACCGCAGCGCGGATTCCTTCGACGGCGGCGCGGCTTTGAGCGCGCGATCGGTGGCCGCTTGCACCTCCAGATCCACTTCGTGCGTGATCAGCTCCACGGCATGATGATCCAGAACGCCTTCCGAGATCAGCCATTCCGGAAATCGCACGATGGGGTCGCGGCGCGTCTCACCCTCCCGCTCGGCTTTGGTCTTGTACAGCTTTTCGTTATCGGATAGCGAGTGCGAATAGGGGCGGATGCAAGTCGCGTGCACGAACACAGGCATGCGATTGCGGCGGCAGTGGTCCACCGCTTCGCTCATCGTGGCGAAGGATTCCAGAAAATTCGTGCCATCGCAGCGGAATCTTTTGAGTCCCGGAAACCCCGCGACCAATCCCGAAATATCGCCGCCGGCGGTCTGGCGCTCCACCGGCACTGAAATCGCCCAGCCGTTGTCCTCGATCACATACACCAGCGGCAGCCGCTCCAGGCAAGCGATGTTGAGCGATTCCCAAAACTCGCCTTCACTGGTGGCGCCTTCGCCCGCGGTGACCAGCGTGACCGCGTCCGATTCGGGATCGACACGACGGCCCCCGTCCGCGCAACCGACCGCCTGCAAAAATTGCGTCCCGGTGGGCGACGACGTGGTGGCGATGTTGAGCGACTTGGATCCCCAATGCGACGGCATCTGCCGTCCGCCCGAAGCCGGATCGGCCTCGGCGCCCACCGCGCCCAGCAACATTTCTTCCGCGGTGACTCCGAGCGCGAGACAGCAGGCCCGGTCGCGATAATACAGATAAAACCAGTCATGCGCGGGCCGCATCGCGAAACCGGCCGCGGCGCTGATCGCCTCGTGTCCCGCGCCGCTGATCTGAAAGAAAATCTTGTTCTGGTGTTTGAGCAGAATCTCCCGGTCGTCGATCCGCCGCGACAGGTACATCACGCGGAACGCGCGAATCAGCTCGTCGCGACCAAGCCTGGCTAGGGGTGCGCCGGGCTGTTGTGCGGGTACGATGGTGAGCATTGCCTCCTCAAGTTTATCAATCGGCGTACCAGGCGTTGTAACCGCGGTTGCAAGCCCCGTCGTCCGTTTGCCTGGGCAAGACGGGCTGGAACAATGCATGACTTGGGTGTTTCAGCTTAGAATGCTGCTAAGCTGTGAATTAAGGTAGGGTTATGCTTGTCCGCCTCATGCTAAAACGGGGCCGGCCGTTACTGCGGAAGCCCGGGAAAAATCGGCACGTGGCGCTGGGTCTGGCAGCGCTGCTCACTCCCGCTGCGCTTATGGCTTATGTGCTGGGATTCTGGCGGCTCGCTTCCGACATCGGCGTCGCGGGCGAGTTCGGAATCACCGGCGTTTTCTCACACTGGCAGATCTGGATTCTGATCGCGGCGCTTTTGCACCTCAGCGGATATGTGTTGAATCGCTACGGGCGCGGCGGCGAGCTGCGCGTGCCGCAAGCGCTGATGTTCCACCTGTTCCCGGCGCGCGACCGGAGAGAGCACAACGCACCGGTTTCTGAACGAATGCCGGAACCCGCTTCAGGGCCGGTTTCGGAACAGCGCGTCAGTTCGAGCTGAGGCTCGCGCCGGATTCTTCGATGAGCCCGCTCGCTCCTGAGCGTCGCGCCATTGACGGCCGCCCCTGTTTTCCTTCTGACTTCTGGCTTCTGACTCCTTGGTCTATAATGGCCCTCACATGAGACTGATTTACGCTGGATTCCTTTACTCCGTGCTGCCGCTATGCGCATTCGCGCAGGAAACACCCACGGAACGCGACGCGGCTCGCGACGTGCTCCGCAAAATGTCCGAGCTCGAAAAGTCCATCGACGTGCCGACTCTGGTGGAACGCGTCACCGCCAGTAATCCCGCGCGGGATCAGGTGGTGGCGCGGGCCCGCGAGTTGATGGACAAAGAGCTGCTCGCCATGGGCGACGATATCACCCGGCATCCCGAAATCGGCTTTCAGGAGGATCGCTCCGTCGAAAAACTCACCTCCTATCTCAAGGCTCATGGTTTCGAAGTGACCATGGGCGTTGCGAATTTGAAAACGGCGTTCATCGCGCGATACAAGGGCAGAAACATAAGCAATACCAGCGGCCCTAATCTCGGCGTGATCCTGGAATACGACGCGCTTCGCGGCACCACGCGCGCCTTTCATGGCGACCAGCACAGCACTCAAGGTCCCATCGGAATGGCTGCGGCCATTGCGATCGCCGAAGCGATGGATCGCACCCACGCGCCCGGCACTCTCACCGTGTTCGGAACTCCCGGCGAGGAGATGATGCCGCCTAACGCCAAGGTCGACATGTTCAAAGCCGGCGTGTTCGATGGCATGGATATTCTGGTGCGCAGCCATTCCACCAGCACCACGTCGCGCGCCGCGGCCGGCTTCGGGACCTGCTGCCTGAATATCGACGGCGTCAAGTACACCTTCTCCGGCGCGCCCGCGCATCAGATGACACCGTGGGCCGGCCGCAACGCGCTGGAAGCCGTGATTCATCTGTTCAACAACATCGATGCGATTCGCTCTACGTTGCGTCCGGAAGCCCGCGTTCAGGGCGTGATCACGGAGGGCGGCGCCGCGCCCAACGTGGTGCCGGACAGGGCCGTCGCCGATTTCTACATCCGTTATCCCGATGAAGTTTACCTCGCGCAAGTTCGCGAATTCGTGGATAACGCGGCGCGAGCGGCCGCGCTCGCCACGGGAACCAAGGTCAAGATCGACAACTACGGCCAGGATCGCGACGGAATCTCGGCGGGGGCGTTGGATGAGGTCGCGTTCGCGTACCTGAAGAAGTACGGCGCAACTCGAATCTCCGAAACTCCGGGGAAACCGCAGGGATACGAGGAAACGGGTATGGTCTCGAGCGCGATTCCAGGAGTCGGATTCAGCGCAGCCACATCCACCGCGGCGAATCACACTTATGAAATGGAGACGGATGCGCTTGGCGAGATCGGCCATCACGGCTTTCTGGTGGATGCCCAGGCGATGACCGCGCTGCTTTACGATTTCCTGACGCGCGCCGAGTATCGCGCACAGGTGAAGCGCGAATTCGACGGAATCCACGTGTTGTTCGACGAGTATCGCACTGCGCTTCAGAAAAGCTACGCAAAGCCCAACGTGCCGGACCCGAAATAGCGAAGTGGATTTACTTTTCCTTCTCGAACGAATTCAGCATGGCGTCGAATTTTGGTTTATTCGCCGCGATGGTCTTGGCCGGTCCGGCGAATTTGATGAAAATGTTTCCGCCGGGACCCTCCACAATCGCGCCCAGGAGACGATAGCCGGGCTTCCCCGCCTGGGGCTGCGCCATGGGACCGCCCATTCCGCTATACGCGCCCGATGTGTCGATCACCGTTACGTTGAGGCCGTGGATAGTGCGCTTCTGAATCTGCGCGTCCGCCGGTTTTCCATTCGCGCCGGTCACCTGCGCCTTCCATCGATCCAGATTGGCTTCCACCGTCCCGCCTTGCCCAGGGCCGAAAAAATATACGCCGCATTCGGCGCCTTCCGTGTCGCCTGAGACAGGCGCGACGGTGTACGTAGCCGCGCGCATGGGACGGGAGCCCTCATTCTTCCAGCCCGCCGGCGCGGTCCATTTCAATCCCGCGGCCCCGTCGGCCAGCAGCAGCATCCCGGCCGCAAATAAGATGGTCCATGTCCTCATGCGATCAAGTGTAAAGCAATCCAGGGCTTCTACGATGCAGACGAAGCCGGCTTGAGAGCCGGCTCGCCGGCAAGATTGCCGGCCCCACAAAGCGGGGCGATAGCATACGGCGCTTGTCAAGTGGCGCGCGGCCGTCAGGCAGCGCGTTCGCGTCAATCGGATGATAATGAAAGCGTGAGACGCACGCTGATTCGCGCGGCATTTTTCGTCTCGTGCATGGCCACCACCTCCGCACAGGGTTCCTCCGCCGTCTCCCTCAGCGTTTCACTAAGCAACGGCGTTCAACTGCAGATTACGACCAAGCTGGGCCAGCCCACGGGGCAGCAAACCGTGAACGTCGAAATGGTGCGCGCCTCCGGCGACAGCTTCTACCGGATTTTTCGCGATCAGAACAATCTCGCGGTGTTCGCGTATGAACTGGTGATCCATCTGGATCCCTCGGGCAATCGGCTGCGCGCGGTCGCCAGGCCCGCTGAAACTGAATTCGCCTCGCGATTTCCCGACGCCGACGGGGGAAAGCCCACACCGACGCTTTCTTCCGACCAGGAACTGGGAGCGATCGCGTCGGGCCAGAGCGCCGATATTCCCCTGTTCGAGCTTGAGGGGCAAGGCTTGCGTGTGATCGACACGATTCGCTTGAAGATGGACGATACCTCTACGGCCGCCGCGGGCCGGATGCGGTTGTCCGGACTCAAGGTCTACGTCAACCGCACTTTGGTTCCGGGCGCCGCGTCCTCCGCGGTCGTGGGGAAATTCACGATGCTCTACATTCCGGGACGCGGTGGATATTTCTTTTCCACCGAAGCAGTCCCGGATCGCCCGTTCTCCAAGGCAGGCACCATCGATCGCAATCGAATGCAGTTCGACATCGACAACGACTCCTACGAAGTTGTCGCCAGCTCGACCATTCTGGCCAATCCAGACTCCGGCGAGCTATGGGTGTATCACGATCCCACCTACAAACCCTCGGGCAACTGGACGCAGAACCTGCGCTCGGGAAAGCCGTCGAAGTCGGCCGATCTGGATTTTTTTGTGGCCGCTTCGGATTCGCTGAGTTGGTGGCTCGCGCAATAAGCGGCGTAACGGGCAGGGACCGAAGGATCGGCGCTTACAACCCAATCTTACTGCGCCGGCGCCTTTCGCTTGCCGATCGCGTACAGCGCCTTATCGGTCCGCAAGAACAGCTGGCCTTCGGAGACCGCAATCGTACTCAAACAATATTCATCCATGTTGTTCTCAGCAAGAATTTCGAATTTCGGCCCGGCTTTGAATACCGTGGTCAGTCCATCTTCGTTGGTCACATAGATCTTTCCATCGGCCACCACCGGCGAAGCCGAATACGTGCCCGGTTTCAAGCGCTGCGCCGCGTAAATCTCCTTGCCGGTTTTCCCATCCAGACGCCACACGATGCCCCGATCGTTGATCGACACCAGGTCATTTCCATCCACCACCGGCGTGGGCACATCAGGTCCGTTGTTGAATTGCCACAGCAGGTTCGATTTTGTGATGTTGCCCGTATTCCCGTGCCCGCCGATTTTGAATGCCTGTAACGGCCGCTCACGGGTCGGCGCGAAAACGATGCCGTCGTGGTATGTGGCCGAAGCGATGGTGCGATATGCCGTATCATTGGTCGGGTTGAATCCGGTCATACGCCAGATTTCTTCGCCCGTTTTGAGATCGTGTCCGGTGACCACGTCGCCGCCCAGCACGATAAGCTGAACTTCGTTGCCTGATTTCGCGATATTCGGGGTAGAGTATGAATCGTGCGACTCGCGGACGGCGACAGTCGGCCGTTCGATGCGCCACAGCGTCTTGCCGGTTTTCTTATCGATGCGCAAGATGTAGGACGGCTCGCGCGTCTTCATTCCATGGATCACCTGGACGTACAGGGAATCTTCATACCGCAGCGGGCTGGACGCGTAGCCCCAGTTGAGGCCGAATCGGCCGTAGTCTTTTTGAATATCGCGCGCCCATTGTTCATTGCCGTCGAAATCGAAGCCCTTCAGGATACCGGTGCCGGTCAGCACCCAGACGTTTTTCCCGTCCGTGACGGGCGATGGCGTCGACATGTTCTGCTTGCGCTCTTTGTGGTCGCCGCCGCCAAGCAGTTTCTTCCAGGCGATTTTCGGTCCGCGCCGGTCGACGCACCACAAATACAGATTGCCGCCCTCGGCAACGTTCAGAAATATTCGATCGCCCCACACGATGGGCGTAGCGCCGCTCCAGGCGGGAAGAGGCACGCTCCACGCGATGTTCTCGCCGCGCGACCACTTCACCGGCAGGTCCGTCTCACCACTGGTCGAGTTGAGATTCGGGCCGCGCCACTGCGGCCAATTCTCGGCGCCAGCCGGAATGGCGATGCCTAGAAGCAGGGCAGCCAGCAGCCTCATATGGAAAAAGGATACAACACGTTCTTCCGAGCCGCGACCAAGCTGCGCTTGCGCCAAGGGAGCGGTTGAACGGTCTATTCCGCCCGCAACGTCTCGAGCAACGGCGCCTTCGACACCGCGCGAACCGCGACAAGTGACGCGGCCATTCCCGCCGCCGGAGCCGCCAGCAGCAACAGCGCCAGTGATGGATTCGGCAAGTGTCCGCCGCGCTGGACAAACGCGGGCGCGACCGCGATGAATGCGCACACCGCGCCGATCGCTGTTCCGGCGATCAGCAGAAATCCGTTCTCGGCGATCACCATCAGCCGCAAATGCTCTGGCCGATATCCGACCGCGCGCAGCAGCGCCAGTTCTTTTCGCCGCTCCAACACGTTGCGCAGCAGCACCGCCCCCAGGCCCAGCGTCCCCAGCAGCAATCCCAATCCGCCCAATGCCTGGAACGTGGACAAGTACGTGTTTTCGACGCGATGATAGGCGGCCAGCTTCTGTTCCGTTGAGGACACGTCGAAGCCATAGTCGCCGAGTCCCTCTTCGAGCTGCGGCCCCACGGCTGGGGGCCCGTCGATCAGGAAAACGCGAAAGCCCTGCTCTTCGGGAAATGCCCGCACGAAATTCTTTTCGGAAACGATAAGCTCGCTCTGGAAAATGCTGTCGTCAAGAGCGGCCACCAGTCGCAGTTTCACGCCGTTCACCTCGACTGTATCGCCGATCTTTTTGTGAAGCACGTAGGTGATCGAATTCGCGTCGGCGATGGCTGGGATCGAGCCGTCGGCCTGATCGGCGTCGAGCAATGTCCTCGGGTCTTTCACATTTCCGATAGATTCCGTAAAAGAAAATCGCCCCAGATCGATGAAGTCTTGGCGCGCTCCCAGCACTCGCGGCGTTCGAGCCTCGTAGAGATTCAAGCAACTGGAATCGTCGCCGGGCCGGAGTCGAAACGCATAGAAGCGTGCGCCGGTAATATTCGCGATGTTCAGATTCTCGCGGCCCGCAGCCGTATTCGGATCCCACAGCAGCGGCAATTGCGATTCGGCGATGAACGGAAATCCGCCGGCGCCCGATTTCGGATCGGAGACGGCGACGGGCGGCCGTCGAAACGCATCCAGCGCGACCACCAGAAACACCGCCGACGCGATCAGCGCGATCGAAAGCACGCTGCGCCCCGGACGGTGGGCGGCGTTTCGCACGCCGAGCCCCACCACACTTCTTACCATTCCCGTTTGCGAGCGCAGCCGAGCCCACTCGAAGCAGATCGCGGCGATCAGCAACAGCGCTCCCGCGCCGAAGAATCCCGCGGCATCTGGAATTGTGTGCGCGAACGCGCCCGCAATCATCGCAAGTCCGGCCAACGCCGCGATGATTCCCACCACCCGCAACCTCCGCGACTCCCGCGCGTGAACGGCCGATACGCCGCGCTGTCCCGCGAGCAAATCGCGCGCCGTCGATCGCCGCAAAGTTCGCAGCGTGATGGTCACACACCCCCATGAGATCAAGACGCCGCCGACCGCGCCCCAGCCCAGCGAATCCGCGGAAATATGCAGTGTCAATAAACCTGTTCCCACCGCGCCGCGCCACCACGTTCTGAGCCCGTACATGAGAAATCCCGCGTATCCGACAGCGCCCAAAGTGCCCAGAATGGTCCCCAGAAACGAGAGCACAAATCCTTCGGCGACAAATATTTGCCGTATGCGGGACGCAGGGAATCCGACGGCGCGGAGAGTGCCGATTTCGCGCAGCCGCTGCTCGATTCCAAGCTGAAAAAACAATCCCGCGAGCAATAGCGCGGAAACTACTAAAAACACGCTGAAATACGTGAAATATTCGCCAAAATCAGTGGATCCGCGCGCGGATTGCAGCGCTTGTTCACGCGGCGCATAGACCACCAGACCGAGCTGCGCGGGGTCGATCGCCGCACGTAATTTCATCGCGAAAACGTCCGCGAATGGCTCGTCGCCAGGTACCGGGGTTTCGGGTATTGCGCCTTCGATGACGCGAATCGACGTTAGGTTTCCGAATCGCGTGCCCCACAACTTCTGCCCCGTCGGCAGCGCGATAAATGCTTTGGGTGCCGTACGGTATTTCTTCCAATAATCTTCATCGCGCGGCCGGACGCGCTTGAGATCGACCGGAAAGGGAGGGTCCCAATCGCCGATGCTGGTGGCTGCGGTGATGCCGGGATACTCGGGCGTCAGATCGCGATCGACGGCGATGCCGGCCATGGGAAGGACTCCCGCAAGTTTAAAATTCGCCGAGCGCGTGATCAAGCTGCCGGACGGCTCCCAATAGTAATAGTCGAGCGCGACCGCGTCGCCGATTTTCGCGCTCAGGTCTTTCGCGGCCCAGTCATTGAGATAAATCGAATTCGGCGCGAGTTCGCGACCGGGAAGGGAGTCGACGGCGGCGACCAGCGAATACGGAATCTCACGATCGCCGATGCGAATTGAATTTGCGAGGTAGCTGAACACGCCATGCGTGGCCTGCGCTCCGGCTGCCTTCACAACGTCGCCCGCGAGCGCATCGCTCACGACCGCGCTCGCGCTTTCGACTGAGAGTCCATCAATTTGAGGAAGCGCGCGCACTTTCACGCCAAGATCGTCGAGCGTGACGGCGTCTTTCGGAAATTCGGCCGACGGAAGCAGCAGCGTATTGACGCGATTCTGCTCGGCCAGGTCGCGCTGCAATCGCCCCAGCGGTACGAAGATCGCGAACACGTCGCCCTGGGTGGGCCGCAGGGAAAATTCCCCGAGCTGGCTAGCGTCGAGTACTGCGCCCGCTGAAAGCCGAATGGTGCGACCCGGATCTTCCTTGCGGCCATGCAGCGATTCGAGCGGAATCGCCGACGGCTTCTCGACACGCAACAGTAACGCGTCGCCGGGAGCCGCGCCGAGTTCCCTCGCCAGAGCAGCGCTCAGCGCGCCGATTCCACCAGTTCCTTGGCCTCGCTGGATTCCCGTTTCTGGAGCGGCGTTTTGGGCAACGCCGTTGAACTTCCAGAACCGTTGGTCGATGCCGTACACGGAGACGTTCGCTGCGCGCCGACCGTCCTTCTCATGCGTGACGATCCCTTGCATCGCGATCATCGGCGCGGAATTTGGTACGGCGCTGGAAAGCTGCTCGCGGAAAAACTGCGCGCTGGTGACGACGCCTTCGGTCCTGCCTAATCGAGCGAGCACCAGATCGCGCAAGCTTGCGCGCACCGAATCGCCCACCAGCAACGCGCCGGAGAGGACCGCGACGGCGGTGGCGACTCCCAGAATCACGGCCAGATTGGTGCGCCAGTAGTAGCCGAGATTGCGGCGGATCAGCGTGGAGGTTTTCATGGAGCGGTTGTCATCCAGCTAGCCGGTTTCATAGATCGTGTCGCCGTTCGTCCGGCTCGAAGCCGCCTTGAAAGACGGCTGCAGCCAGAATTGGCTGCCCCACATTGGGTCCATATCTAATAAACCTCCCAGCAGCCGGGCGTAATCAGCTCGACCAGGTGCTGATCCGGATCGCGAAAATAGATGCTGGTCCCACCCAGCGGCCAATTCACTTTGCTCTCGATCGCGATTCCGTGCGCCAGGAGATCGCGCTCACAGGATTCGAGCGCATCTGCTGAGATCTTGAAGGCGAAGTGCATCCGGCCCGATCCATCGTGCGGTGGAATCATCCCACCTGGAAACTGGATCGGCTCGAGCGTAGCGCCCTTTCGAAAAAGCAGCAGCACCGCGTTGCCGGGAACGGCGAATGCGCATATTCGATCGTCAAAGGCAAGACGGCGAAGTTCGAACAGGCTTTCATAAAACGCCGCCGATCGCCCGACGTCTTCGACGTGCAGCGCCGTTTCGACGATCCCGTTGATTTTCATCGGGGGTGCAAGCCTCCCTCGATCAATTCGAAAGATTTCGGAAATCGCCCGGCTAATTCCGCGCTGTGGGTCACAACAATCAGGATGGTCTTCGACGCGCGGTTGATTTCCAGCAACACGTCCGCCACCTGCCCCGCGGATTTGCGATCGAGGTTCCCGGTCGGCTCATCGCACAGCAACATCTTGGGCGACCGGATCAGCGCCCGGGCGATGGCGACTCGCTGCTTTTCCCCGCCGGATAACTCGCCGGGCCGATGCTCCAGGCGCTGCGACAATCCCACCTGATCCAACAACTGGCGGGCACGCGCCAGCGCCGTTGCATCGGGCGGCGCGACCATTTCCGGGATCAGGACATTTTCAAGAACCGTGCACTGCGGCAGCAGGCAATGATCCTGAAAAACAAATCCGACTTCTTTGTTTCGAAACGCGGAGAGATCCTTGTCGGAGAGCGTGAATGGATCGCGGCCGTCGAGCGTCACTGTTCCCGAGGTGGGCGGCTCCAGCGCGCCCAGAATGTAGAGCAGCGTACTTTTCCCCGTGCCCGAGGGACCGACGATCGAGATGGATTCGCCCTGCTCAAGCGCCAGCGAGATATCCGTCAGGATGGACAGAGAGCCGCGCGGCGTGGGATAGGATTTGGAAACGTTGCGAGCCTCAAGCATGGTGAGGTTGTTAGAAGAGTCCTTTGGCAGGCGACAAGATCGCCTGCCCCACGTTTTCAAGACGGCGGCAGAAAATCGACACGGTTTGTTCCGCCATTTGCGCGACGGTGTAATGCTCGCGCACTCCGTAATAGGCTTTCCGCGCCAGATCCGCACGCAGCTCGCGATTGCGAATCAATTCGAGCAACCCCGACGCCAGGCTTTCCGGATCTTCGGGTTCGACCAGAATTCCGCCACCGGTGCGCTCGACCATTTCGGGGAACGCGCCGTGACGCGGTTGCACGAAGGGAACGCCCGCCGCCATGGCTTCCAGGACGAAGAGTCCTTTGGGATCGGCATAGACGGTCGGGGTCGAGAGGACGTCGAGGCTCTCCAGATAGGCGATCTTTTGCGTTCGATCGAGCACGCCGTGATAGTGAAACGGCAGGTCCCATTGCCGCAGCTGGCGCTCGATGCCGTCGAGATAGGCGCGATGCTCCGCCGCAATATAGCCGGCGGCTTCGAGAGTGCAATTCGGCTCCTGTTGTCTGACGAGGCGATAAGCCTCGGCGAGCACGTGCAATCCTTTTTCGGGTGCGATGCGGGCGAAGTAGCCAATCTTGAAAGTCGCCACCGGCGACTCCGATGCCTTGGGGGTGTGTTGTCGATAACCGTTCGTGTTTACCCCGACGCGAGCGATCTCCATCCTGTGTCCGGGAATCCCAAAATAGCGGGACATGAATTCGGCGTAGTAATCACTCACGGCGAGAAAACAATCGACGTGCGGAATGTTCTTGCGGATGAGATCCAGCGCGCGCGATTTGTACGGTTCGGTCAAGCCTTCTAAAAACAAATCCTCGCCCTGCAAAGTGCAGCAGATAGGAACATCCGCGGCTTTTTTCAAAGGCTCCGCAAGTCCGATCAGCAAGGTGTAGGGAAGATTGATTATATCCGGCCGAGGCTCGGATTCGAGCCATTCGAGAAGCTTTTCGACTTCTTTGTTGAGGCGGCCGTGCGCACCTTCGAGCATCGAGACGGTCATGCTCCCCAGAAAATGCGGATCTACGGGGATGGACCGCTTCGCGGCAGCCTGCAAGGCAAATTTGGAATCCCACAAACGGTCCAGCAACCAGGGGGTCTTGCGGAACAGGGCCCAGTTCTGCTCGAGGTAGACGCTGATGCCGCCGAAGAAGATGCGTTCCTGGCTGACGTTGGGTTCGTCGGTAAGGGTCGGTGTGTAGAGGGGGACGAGGGTGACGTCGTGACCCTGGCGCATCAGCTCACTGGCGAGGGAATTGTCGCGAAGGCAGGTCCCGCAATACATGCCCGCGGCGCCGGCGGTGAGCTGGAGGATTCGCACGGTCAAGCTCAGGATATCAAGCGGGCGAAGCTTAGGTAGTTGTCGCCGGCTGAAAGCCGGCGGCAGCCATAATTGGCTGCCCCACAAATTGGCAGGGCGCGGCCCTGCCCCACGCCTCAATTGGCAGGGCACGGCCCTGCCCCACACACTCAATGTGTCAGCGCATACACGACGTAGTTGACGCCGATGCGAATCGCCATCCCAGAGAATTTCTCAGGATAGTAAGGATCGTCAGCCCACTCCCACCCGTCGCCCAGATCGGAGTTGTATGAAATCGCGACCATAACGCGGCGGTGATCGTCATAGATTGCGCGCCAGTGCGCGCCGACACCGCCATACGCGCCGTTTTTCGAACCCTCGCGGAGATGATCATGACCCACGACCTGAATGCGATCGTCGAGATCATAAACCGTGTGAAAAATCGGATCGCTATCGGGGATGTCTTCGATCGGCCGATCCGGAAACACGAACTTGATGCGCTTTTCGAATTCGGCCCATTCATCGTAGCCGTGAAAATCGTCGGCCATGAAAAATCCGCCGCGCAGAAGATACTCGCGCATGATTTGCGCCTCGGCCTCGTTCAATCCCCACTCGCCAACCTGGACCGCATACAGCCACGGCCAGTTGAAGGCTTCGTCGCCGTCTTCAAGCTGCACAGGCTGTTCCACGGAGCGCACCTGAACGCGGCTCAAGCGCCGGAGGGCGAGGGAAAAGTGGCGATCGGCGCGAGGATAATCCTGGGTCCAGAGCGAGAGGCCCTGGTGCCAGTCGCCCTGAAAGCGCGGATAGTATCCGTCCAGCGGTCCGGGCGGATACATGAGGCGCGCGAACGCAAACTCAAAAGGAGCCTGCATGTCGGGAGGCACTTCGAAGTTGCGATACTCGACGCCGGGATATTGATGAAAGGGCCGCTGGAAGGCGTACAGCGCGGCGACGAAGAACAGACCGAAAGTCAATCCGGTGGCTATACCGATGCCGATTCGCCACGATGCCTTCCGCCAATTCATGAGGTCGCTCGCACAGGCGCAAGCTGTTGTGGGCCTGCTACATCTCCGAGGATAGCAGTCCTCCCGTGTCAGACGATTCGGTTCGCGGGCATCGCTCGCGAGCTATCGTATCAGAAAGATTCCATGCTGTCGCACCTCGTTCGACGGGTTTGAAGCGCGGACTATAGCCCCACGCTTACGCATGGGGCTGGAAGAAGCCGGCGGGACTGCCGGCCCCAAATTGTCACCGCTCATAAAACGGCGAGGCGACATGCGACGTGGTAGAATGAAACTAGTGCAACACCATCACCATAAAATCAACGATACGTTCCACTGCCGCCGCGCCAAGCAGGAAAGTCTGATCCTGGTATACAATCAGGACTCCTATCTGATGGCCGAGTACAGCGAACGCACCGGGCGTGTGAGCTGGCAGCGCGTGGTACCGGTGACCCAGCGGGAAGCGATTGAGAGATGGCTGAATGAGCAGTACCCCGTGCGGAAGACCAAAGCGGCCGCCACAACGTCAGCTGCCAACTCCAAGTAAGCGACAGGCTGCCGGGCTCTGAACGCGCTCCATTCTGTCGCGCCTCTTAATCGCTCTCTCGTGCGCAACTGCGCGTTGGCTCCAGGACCGGAGCCAAATGGCCGCGGCTCAAAGCCGGAACGCGCTCCATTCTGTCGCGGCTCGTAAAGACGATGCGGCCCGCGCGTTACGATTCCAAGTGGAGAATGCCGCGCTGAATCGCGATGGTGACCGCGTGGGTGCGATCGGAAGCGCCCAGCTTTTCGAGAATATTCTGGATGTGCATCTTGATGGTGCCGCTGGCGGTGCCGAGCAGATCGGCGATCTCTTTGTTCGCCAGCCCGCGCGCGACATAGCCCAGCACTTCCACTTCCCGCGGGGTCAGAGCGACCTGGGGGAAATATTCGCTGAGCCGCTCGGCTACTTCCTGGGGCATAAGCCGCTTGCCCGAATGGACCGTACGGATGGCGCGCAGCACGTCGGTGTGCACCATTTCTTTCAGCATGTAACCGCGGACGCCGGCTTCGAGAGCACGATAAATGTCCTGATCGCCGTCGTAGCTGGTGAGCGCGATGATGCGCGCTTCCGGAAACTCCTTGCGAATCGCCTGGGTGGCCTGAACGCCATCCATTTCCGGCATCCGGAGATCCATCAGCGTGACATCGGGATGATGCTGGCGAAACAGATCGACAGCCTCCCGCCCGCTGCCGGCCTCGCCCACCAGTTGCATGTCGGCTTCATTCGCGAGGATGGATGCGATCCCTTTTCGCACCAGCGGATGATCGTCGACCGCCAGCACTTTGATGGTTTCCGTGTTCATTCGTGATTCCCGTTCTGCCCGTCGGGAAGAGTCACCGAAACCACCGTGCCGCGTCCCGGCGTGCTGGCGAGATCGAAATCCGCCCCGATGTGGCTGGCGCGTTCCTTCATCCCGATCAAGCCGTAATGTCCGGTGCGGCCGTGGCCGTTCTCCGGGCTCGCGAAGCCAGAGCCGTCGTCCTTCACCGAAAGATGCACCGCGCGCTGCGAATAATCGAGCGCGACTTCCACGGTTCTGGCGCCGGAGTGCTTCACCGAATTGGTCACGGCTTCCTGCGCGATGCGCACCAGATTGTATTCGACGTCGGCGGGCAGTCCCTTGCCATTGGCGCCGAGCTTTAGCTTCAGCCGGATCTTCTTGGTTTCGGTGAGCTGCCGCGCGGCCTGCTCGATGGCCGACGCCAGGCCCGAACTGGTGTGTCCGCTGCGCAATCCCGCGACGGACCGGCGCGTTTCGCGCAGGCACGTGCCCGCATCCTGAATAATGTCGTCGAGCGTGCCCCGGTCCTGCGGCGAGTGCATTCTGGCGGCCAGCGCCTGCATCTCCATGGTGATTCCGGAGAGCCCCTGGATCAGCGTATCGTGCAACTCCCGGGCGATGCGATTTCGTTCCGCCAGGATCAGCGAGAAATGCTCCCGCAACCGCCGGATGCGAAGCTGGTAAACCAGCCAGACGACCATGCCGAGCGCGACCGCGCAGAGCGGCCAGAACCAGATCCGCTGATAGTAATGCGAAGCAAGCGTGAACTGCACCCCCGCGGCGGCTTCATTGCACATGCCGTCGCTATTGCATCCGCTCACTCGAAAATGGAACATCCCGGGTGGCAGATTGGTGTAATAGGCTTCACGGCGCGTACCCGCATCGATCCAATCCTTGTCATAACCCTCGAGCATGTAACGGAACGTGATTCGTCCGGGCGCGAGAAAGCTCAAGCCGGTGTAGCGAACCTCGAGGTTTTTCCGTCCGGGCGGAAGACTGCCGATCTCGCGGGGGTCTTCCCGCTCCCCGTTTACGGTAATATCCTCGACGACGATCGGCGGGGGCGGCGTCTTGCGGAGCAAATGCTTCGAATCGAAAACGATTAATCCGCGAATGGTTGAAAACCACAAGCGCCCGTCGCTCGATACCGAGGCGGCGGGTTGCACACCGGCTTTGCATTCGATCACTCGGAGGGCATCGGTGGGACTGTAGGGGGTGCTGGTGATCCTGTGCAACTCGCCCGCGGCGAAGCGGCGGAGATCCGCGCGCGGCACCGAAAAAATCCCCTTGCTGCACGCCATCCAGAGACGATCCTGCTGGTCGCCGACGATGCCGTAGATCTCGGCGTCGAACAGTCCGTCGCGCATGAGGAACGTCGAGATTTTTCCGTTCTCCAGCATGCGCAGTCCACCACCGAGCAGGCCGATCCACAAGACGCCTTCCGGATCGCGATAGAACGCGTCGACGGCCCGTAGCGGCGCGCCGTTTTGGGTGATTTCTCCCGATGTCTCTCCCGCTGTTCCGTGCGCATAGAATTGGACGCCGTTGGCGCCGGCGAAATAAATCCGATGCGCGGAATCCTGGCCCAGCGCAAGAACCGGCGAGTGCGTCGCGATTCCCGGCGGCCGCTCGAATTTTCCATTGCGAAGCGCGGCCGCACCGTTCTGCGTCGCGACCCAGAGGACGCCGGAGTCGTCGACCATGAGGCCACGAACGTCGTTTGCGGGCAATCCCTGAGCGGTCGTGAAGGTCCGATCCACGCGTCCGTCGCGAAGCCGGTTCAGGCCGCGATCGGTGCCCACCCAGAGCGCGCCATCCGCGGCATTCCCGGCATTTGAATCTTCAGCCAGCGCGTTGATGACGTTCGAGGCCAAGCCGTCCCGCACGGTGAGAGTGGTGAATCGATGCCCGTCGAATTTGCTCAACCCCGCGCCCAAGGTGCCGATCCAGACGTTGCCATCCTGGCCCTCGAGCACCGGCCCGGTATCGTTGGTGGGGAGGCCTTCGTTGATGGTGTAAGGGATCGCGCGCCCATCCAGGAATTGATTCAATCCATGCTTGGTGCCGACCCACAGGCTGCCTTCGCGATCCTCATAAATCGAAAAAACGGTGCTCTGCGACAACCCGTCTTTCGGCCGGAAGCTGACGATTTCGCCATCGCGCCAGCGGCTGAATCCGTTTCGAGTTCCGATCCAGAGGCTCCCGTCGCGGCTAGTAGAAAGGGTCAGAATCCAGTCATCGGCCAGACCCTGTTTCGCGGTAAGCAGGCGGCCGGCGCCGTTTTTGAATTGGAGCAGCCCGGCAGTGGTGCCAATCCACAGCGTGCCATCGTTGGATACCGCCAAAGCACGGACGCTCGAGTCCGGTGCAATCGAAGGCAACGGAAGTGGGTCGAAGCGCGAGCCGTTCCAGACGCTCAGGCGACCGCTATCGCCGCCAATCCAGAGCTTTCCATCGGCGCCGACCGCAGCCGCGCGAACTTCGTTCGACGAAAGGCCATCCTCGATGCGATAGACGGTGATCTTGCCGCCGGAAAATCGCGCGAGACCCGACGGAGTGCACGCCCACACGTCATCCTTCAGCAAGACCAGGCACTGGACCGTATTGGAGGGCAGGCCTTCCTTTTGCGAAAAATGCGTGATCACGCCGCCCGCGATGCGATAGACGCCGGATTCATTGGTCCCGATCCAGACGGCGCCCTGCGAGTCTTCGATCGCGGCTCGAATCCAAACGTTTGTGGGAGCGGCCGGATAAATACTCTCGAGCATGCTGAAACGCACGCCGTCGAATCGCACCAGTCCGGTTTGTGTGCCCAGCCACAGATATCCATCGCGCGTTTGGAGCAGCGAATAAATGGAGGATTCCGGCAGGCCCTGCTGGGTCTGCCAGATGCGATGCACGTATTGCGTCAACGTGCGGTTTGGGTCGAGGCCGTAGAGCGCACTACCGCACGCCGCGACTAGAAACGCGGCGATGGAGAGCCGGAATCGCATTCTGGCTTCTGACTCCTGACTTCAGACTCCTTATCGTTAGAACCCGTAACCAACGCCCGCCGAAACTTCGGTCTGCCACAACAGTCCTGAATTGTTGGCGAATCCAAAACTCGGCTTGCCGGTGAAGTACTCTCGAGCATCGAAGCGGATTCCCCACATGCCCTTTACTTTGACCTTCACTCCGCCGCCGAAATTCAAGCCGAATTTGGTCGAGCCGCTATAAGAGGAGCCGCCCGGCGGCACGAAATTGTCGAATTGGACGCCGGCAACTAAGAACGGGCGGACTTTATCCTTATCCGTGGTGAACGGGTAATACAGACCGTCGAAGGTCCCCTGGTGCATGTGCATCGCGATCGAGGTGGCCGTCGGCGTTCCGACCGCCGTCGTCGACGTTCCGACTCCGATCGCCGCCCCCGCCGCCGCGTTGAAATCGAGATCGGTGTGGTTGAACGCATAGCCGACCTCGGCTCCGTAATGATCGCCCACGTTGAAATTGAACCGGAAGCTGAGCCGCCAGCCGTCGTCGAGTTTGATGTCGTTCGAGGAGTTGCTGAACGCCAGATCGGTGCCCAGACCGGAATTCTGGAACAACGATCCGCCGCCGCTTACCCACAACTCACCCGCCTGTCCCCAGGCTGCGCTTGAAAAAGCGCCGAGCGCTAAAATGATCGCGAATTTTCTCATGTCTCTCCTGATGCGTCTCCTCGAGAAGTGGTTACATCTTCAACAATAATAACGTGAATTTCGCCCGGACCGTGAACTCCACGCACCAGCCGCATCTCGATATCCGCGGTCCTGCTTGGCCCGGTGATCAGCGCCATCGCGCTCGATTGCGCCATCGGCTGAGGGACCAGGGTGAACAATTCGTCCAGTCCGCTCAGGATTTTCTCCCGCGCAACTACCGCAATGTGGACCGGAGGAAGCAGCGAAATCAGCCTCGATTCGCGCGACTCGCTCATGAACACGAGCGATCCGGTATCGGCGAGGGCGTAGTCGGCGAAGTTAATGCCAACTTCGGCGGTCCTCACATCGCCCATCTCCGTCGTAACCACGCTCCGGCCACGCACGATCCTTTTGATGGCTTCCCGTACGTCCTCCTTGCTGCAGGGCAGAATTACCTGCCCACCTAACGCCGTGAGTGCAGCCGCAAATTGAGCTGGACGACCGCCGAGCGAGACATTAGGAACCTGCAATCGAACCGGCGGCGGCTCGGGCACGGGATCATTTACGGATCGGCCCAGAGCGCCGCGAACCCGCATGAGCATTTGGTCGCGCGCCGTCATGACTTGTGCTCCGCTTTTCTATCTGTCCACATTTCTCGAAAGCTGCGTTCCGGCATGGCCGGCAGATCGCGCTGGCTCAGCCAGGCTTTCAGCGGTCCGACATATTTCGCCGCAGCGGGCATCGAGCGCGCGCCCATCCGAGCGAACTTGCCCATTCGAGCATAGGCCCGGGGACGCTGCATGATCCATGAAAAGATGCGGAACGCTCGTAATTCAGAACGATCCTTGCGCCGGGTTACGATCTCGGCGCGCAAGTCCAGCAGAATTTTCGGCAGATCGATCTTCACCGGGCAAACTTCTCCGCACGCGCCGCACAGGCTGGACGCGAAGGGCAGCCACGGATCCTGCTCGATACCCATGAACTGCGGCGTAAGAATTTTGCCGATCGGCCCCGAATAAACCCACGGGTAAGAATACCCGCCGATCTTGCGATACACCGGGCAGTGATTGAGGCACGCACCGCAGCGGATGCAATACAGCGACTGCCGCTTTTCGCGGTCCGCGAGAACGCGCGTGCGGCCGTTATCGAGCAACAGCAGGTAGAATTCGTCGGGCCCATCCGGCTCGCCTTCGCGGCGCGGGCCCGCCAGCAGCGACGTGTACACGCTCAACGGCTGACCAGTGGCGCTGCGCGCGAGCAACTTCAGGAATACCGCCAGATCCTGTGCGCGTGGAATGATTTTTTCGATTCCGGCAACCGCGACGTGAATCCGCGGCGCCGCGCTCGAAAGCCGCGCGTTGCCTTCGTTTTCCACCACCACGATCGCGCCCGAATCGGCCACCAGAAAATTCGCACCGGTGATGCCGACGTCGGCTTCCAGGAATTTCTTGCGCAGCGTAGCGCGCGCCTTGGCGGTCAGCTCTTCCGCGGTCGAATCCGGCGGCGAATCGAGCACCGCCGCCACCTGTTCGCGGGTCTTGTGCAGCGCCGGTGCGATGATGTGATACGGCTTTTCGCCAGCGAGCTGAATAATGTATTCGCCCAGATCCGTTTCGACGACTTCGACGCCGTCGCTCTCCAGACGATGGTTGAGATGGATCTCCTCGGTGGTCATCGATTTCGATTTGACGACGAGCGCCCGGCCAGGCGTTGCGCGCGATTCAAGTCGCTTTGCAGTGCGTTCGCGCACCAGGTTGCGGACGAAATCGCAGGCTTCCGTGGCGTCGTTAGCCCAAATCACATGGCCGCCCCGCGCGACTACGTTTCGTTCGAGCTCGACGAGATAGGAATCCAGATGATCGAGCGTGTGCTTCTTGATGTCGTGCGCGTGTTGGCGAAGCTCCTGATAATCGGGCAGGACATCGGCCGCGACCGCTGTGCGCCGCCCTTCGGCGAGACGGCCCGTGGCGGTATAGATCGCCAGTTGGAGCTTGGGATCGACGAGCGTGCCGGTGATCTTTTCCTGGTAAGTCATGTCACGCTGTCATCGCGACGCCAGTACTTCCGCCAAATGCCTGGTTCGGATGCTGGAACCCGCGCGCCGTAGCGCGCCGTCGATTTGCATCAGGCAGCTCGAATCGATGGAGACCACGGTGTCAGCGCCGGTGCGCGCGATGGAATCGATCTTGGTTCGCGCGATAGCGCCCGACACTTCGGCAAATTTCACCGAAAAGGTACCGCCGAAACCGCAGCATTCTTCGGCCGCGTCCATTTCGACCAGCCGCAATCCGCGAACGTTGTGGAGCAATCGCCGCGGCGCATCCTTTATCTTCAGGTCGCGCAACGCATGACAACTATCGTGATAGGTGACGGTTCCATCCAGGCGCGCGCCTACGTCTTCCAGGTGAAGGACGCCGGTGAGAAATTGCGAAAACTCCCACACGCGCGATTCGTGATGGCCAGGAAAGAGATCTGCGTAATGATGCGCGATCATCGCCGCGCAGGACCCGGCCGGAACGACAATGTACTCAGCGCCTTCGAACACGTCCAGAAAATGACGGGCGACTCCGCGCGCTTCCTCGCGATATCCACTGTTGAATGCCGGTTGGCCACAGCACGTCTGGGCTTCTCGAAATTCCACGTCGCATCCGGCGCGTTCGAGCACTTCCGCCATCGCCATTCCGACCCGCGGAAATACCTGATCGACAATGCAGGTGACGAAAATGGAGACGCGGGGCATTAGTCTATCGGCCTGTCGCAGATGTTAGCACGCGCTCTGCTGGGTGGGGCAGCCAATCGTGGCTGCCGCCGGCTTTCAAGCCGGCGTCGTTCCTCTTCCGTGCTCGCGGAGCCGGCTCAAAGCCGGCTGCAGGCAGTCCGAAACGGACGCAAAAAACGCGGATTGCCTGCCCCACAATCTGAAGCCTTTGCTATCCGACTTCGATCTCCCCTTCGAGATACTTCACGGCGTTGCCGGCGATCTTCACGCGGTCGCCGCAATCCTGGCACCACAGCTCGCCGCCGCGCTTGGAAATCTGGCGGGCGTGAAGCGACGTCTTGCCCAATCGCTTGGACCAGTATGGAATCAGCGTGCAGTGCGCCGAGCCGGTCACCGGATCTTCCGGCACGCCCTTCGCCGGGGCGAAGAATCGCGACACGAAATCGCAGTCGCGACCGGGCGCTGTGACGATGAAGGCAAACCGGTCGATCGCCGCGAGCTTATCCATGTTGGGCGCGAGCGCGCGGACCTGTTCTTCTGTTTCAAACACACACAGGTAATCGCGTGCGCCCAGAATCTGGGCGGGCTTCGCTCCCAGCGCCTCCACCAATCCCGGATCGACTTCGCACGCCGCAGGCGGCCGCGCGGGAAAGTCCAGCGTGTAGAGCTCGCCATTTCGTTCGACCGTCAGCTCCCCGCCCTTGGAATCGAACGCTACGCTCGAACCCGGCGTCTCCCTGCGGACGTCGAGAATCACATGCGCCGTGGCGAGCGTCGCGTGCCCGCACAAATCGACCTCCACGCCGGGGGTGAACCATCGCAGATGATAGCGATGGCTGTTGGGGACGTAAAAGGCGGTCTCGGCGAGGTTATTTTCCGCCGCGATCGCCTGCATGGTTTCGTCGGGCAGCCATTGGTTAAGCGGGCATATCGCCGCGGGATTGCCGCGAAAAAGTCGGCTGCTGAAGGCGTCGACTTGATAAATAGGAATCCGCATTCTTCTAATCTAGCTTGCTCGGGCGGATGTGTTGGCGTACTCGCTCGTCGAAGTATGCGATCTGCCTGGGATTATGGATCGGGAATCGGTTGGTTGCGGGGGAAGGATTTGAGCCTTGGACCTTTGGGTTATGAGCCCCTTTTCGGGGATACCCCAGATGGTCAGGGGCGCGCGAAACCCCGTTTTTGCTAGCTTTTCGTGCGGGGCGCTGCTCGGGGCGACTCGGGGAGGGGTTTGCGATTAGGACAGTCGCCTCGACCGGCTGCACGAAGAGGGTCTCGCTGGTCTTGCTGGATCCTCCCATGAACTGGGCGAAGCAGCGAGAAGTTAAGTGCAATGGCTGATCTCGACCAATTTTGCCCGAGCGCTTCCGACCCAGGGCCGAGACGAGCGCTACATAGAGGAGCGCACAGGAAGAAAAACGATGTCCTCCTGGCTCAGAACTAGCCGCCGGTTCCTTCGCGGTTCAAGCGAGCCGTCAGCGCGCTGCCACGATACGCCGGATCCGGAACAGCAGGGCCCCCGCGACAGTGGCGAACAGGAGGATCGAGCTTGGCTCCGGTACCCTGCTGGGGGTGTAAGTGATATCCAGATTGTCGATGCCGATGGTGGCCGGCCAGTCGATGAAGTTGAGATCCGTCACGTTGCTGAGCACTAGAGCCCCGGAAACCCCGATCCACTGAGGAGCCGACTCGGTGTTGGCACCAGACTTGGTTGAACTGCCATCGCTGCCAGCCTTTTCGGGACCCGCGTTGCTCGAAGCGGGCACAACCCCATACACAAAACCGTTACCGAGAGTTCCAAAGGCATCAACCGCCGAACCGCTGCCGATACCGCCCGTTCCGGCCGTGAACTCAAAGTCAGGCTGATACTGGTAGAAGCCGGTGCCTTCGTAGTTGGCCGACCCGCAACTGCTGAGCGACGGGCAGCTACCGTTCGGGAAAATCTCGAAATCGAAGCTCACATTCGTGATTGTAAGGCCAGTGAATGCAAGAGAAATTTCGGTGGAGACCTGACTGCTGCCGTCGGTCGTGGTCGCGAGGAAGTTGTCGGCGGAACCGGGCGTTGTGCTCGAGTTACTGGTTGCACCATTGCTATTACCCAGAGTGAGCGAAGCACCACCGGGGCCAACGACGTAGCCTTCGCCGTTGTAGGTGGTATCGACGACCGCTCCCGCGACCGCGACAGAGCAACCCGTACATCCATTTGCGACCAGCAGAGCGGTCATGGAACTCGCAATCTGGCTCGCAGTGTTGTTTTCACTCAGCCCATTCGCCCCACCAGAGTTGAAAGTGAACGTATAGCTGGCCGCATAGGCGGATAAATTCATGCCTCCGAACAGCAACAACACAGCCAACGAGCTACTCGCGAAATTTCTCTTCATGGGCGTTTACTGAGCACGCATCATACCTAATCTGCAAGTGGCTGTAAAGGAATAACTTACTTAGAATAATGGGACCACTAGACATCCAGCTTTTGAGGAATGTCACCCATTGTTTGCGAATGATTCTCAAGCGGCAGATTCGCGCGCCGGGACTTAAATTAACGGACTGGAGGGCCAATGAAGGCGGCGCCGCGCGACGCGAGCTCGCACACAAGATCCGCTATCTACCGGACGTACCCAATAAGCGCTATAGCCTTCTGGGTCTCAGGCAGGCTCGAGTCTTGCTTCAGAGCAGCCTTCAGTAGGGTTTGGGCGTGCTGGCGATCACCCAACCGCGCGTAAGCCATTGCCAGATGGAGCGTCCTACGAGCATTACTCATAGTCTCGGCCTTAGTCATATAGTCTACAGCCAACTTGAACAGGCCTTTGTTGTAATACGCCCAACCGATGGTGTCGTCTATGTTCGGGTCTTGGGGCGCCAACTCCTTCACCTGCTGGGCCAGCATCAGGGCCCGGTCCGGATCTTTTCCGGTATCGGCGAGCAGATAGGCTAAGTTGTTCAAGGCCACGACGTTCTGCGGAGCCAGCTGGATTGTTTTTTCGTAATAGCCCATAGCTTCGCTAAGCCGTCCGCCCTTTTCTTCGACGTACCCCAAATCCAGAGTGGCTCTGCTATTTTGCGGCTCTTTCGCCAGCATTCCCGTCAAGGTGCTGCGCGCCGAATCGAGCTTCCCATCCGCGAGATCGAGCTCAGCCAGTGCGAAATCGGGAGTGGTAGAATTGGGGGCCAAGAATTTTGCGGCTTGAAACGCAGATCGAGCGCCTTCATGGTCGCCCGTGACAGTCAGCCAGGTCCCAAGGAATTGCTGACCGACTGCGGACTTCGGCGCTAGAGCGGTGTATTTCCGCACAATTGCAGCTGCCTCAGCGGTCTTTTTCTCCGAGACATAGCTTAACGCCAAGACTTCTAGCGCCGCCCATTCCTCGGGTCGCGCCTTGAGGACCTCCTCAAGCGACGCGCGGCCGCCACGCGTGTCGCGCAACTTCAGCCGCAATAGACCGTCCTGCAACACCAGAGCCGGATCACGGGCAATCGCCAATCCCTGATCGATGCCCTTCTTCAGTTGTGCGTAATCCCCGAGGGCGAGCAAAGCCGCGTTTCGCTCGATGATCACGGCCAAGCTTTGCTTATCCTGGCCGGGTGTCTGATCCAAAAGATCCAGGGCGGACTTTGCGGAATTGGCAGCAGTCCGCGCATGGGCCAACTCGATGCGAGCAGCCAGGAGCTTCGGATCTAAACGCAGCGCTTCGGTCAGCTCGTGGAACTCATCGCTGGAAGCTCCGCGCGCGCGGTGAATCCTGCCCAGGATGAAGTGGGCCTGGGCGGAATCGGCCCGGTACCGCAGGGCTATGTTAAGGTCCTTCTGCGCTTCGTCGTATTTGCCGGCGCTCAGAAAGAATTCACCTCGCTCGATCAGGGCGTCGGCATCCTTCGGGTTCCGCTTCAGCGCCTCGTCGAGGACTTTCTCTGCATCCGCGGATCGACCCAAGCGAGAGTAGGCCGCGACCAGTCGGGCACGGGCGTCGCGGTCCTCGCGGTCGGCCTTATATTGGCTATCAAGCTCGGCAATCGCCGCGTCGTCTTTGCCGTGTTGGAGCAGAAAAATGGCGTGGAGCGGCCGATATTTTGGGTCCGGGAGCGCGGATGCGCGCTTGAAGATCTGCTCCGCTTCGTCGGTCTTGCCCGCGCGATTCAGCAGATTAGCCAACGGGACCAGCGCCGGGCCGGAACGTGGATCAATCTCCAGCGCGCGGCGGAACTGCGCCTCGGCTTTGCCCGGCTCGCGAAGCAGCAAGTAGAAACGGCCCAGGACGATCGCATGTTCCACCGATTTCGGGGCTTCCGCAACGCTTTTCAGCAAAACCTGTTCGGCGCCGGCGTTGTCGTTATCGTACAACTTCACCATCGCCAGGGTGATAGCCGAACTCAGGTGTTGCGGCACCTTTTGAAGAGCCTGATCCAGGTGCTCGACCGCATCCGTTGAATCGTTCAGGCGCATTTCGGCTACGGCGAGCGCGTTCAAGGCGTCGGGGTTGCCGGGGGACAGGGCGAGAACTTCTTGCGCCTTCTCCTCACCCTTTTTGACTACGTCACGATTGTTGTTTATCGCCATCAGCTCGGCCAGTTTCAATTGCGCTCCGACGTGTTTGGGATCGAGCTGGACGGCGACCGTCAACTCTTTCGCCGCCGCCAGCGCATTTCCGGACTCGAGATACGCCAATCCGAGCTGATAGTGCGGGTTAGCGTCTAGCGGCATGGCCCGCACTGCATTCCTGAAGTCGAGCGCCGCGCGCTCGAACTCGCGCTTCTGCAGGTGCTTGCGTCCTACGTCGAGGAACTTGGCTTCCTTCTGCTGAGGGCTCCGGGAACATCCGGAAAACAGAAGCGTCGCCAAAATTATTGGAAAGAAAGGTTTCATCAAAAGGCCATCATAATCAAGAACAAATTCGGAGGCCCGCAGCGACTAACCACCGAACCGGCTGCTCATTTCGGCCATAATCACGGCGGCGAAGCTAAGGGCATCCTTGGCCGCTTCAGGTCTATTGGGCAATGAAATCTTGACGACCGATCCCTCCGTCCGCCCTGTGGTAATGGCATCCCACATCATGAAGGCTTTCCCTTTGTATTCGTTGTCGATAATGCGATGGCTGGTCTGGTACCAGTAGAGTACCAGCGCTTTCGCGTCTCCGTTTTGGATGGCAAACTTGTTGATTTTCTCCAAGCGGCCGTCGAGCGGGATTTCGGCGCTACCGTACTCAGAGATCTCCCAGCCGGCCCCAGGCAGGCAATTCTTGGGGGTGTGCATGCTCTCGCCCGCGCGCTGAACGGCGTAATAGGCAATAGAAAGATCCACTGCCGTGCCCGCCTTTCGGTAGGTGCGCGAAAGAAAAGAAGTAGCCGCCAATAGCTCAAATTCCCGGTCCGTCGGGGTCGGCCCCGGCGCGCCAGCCCAGCCTCCCAGTTCCATCGGAATCTGATCCAGCGGTTTTTTCAGCGCCGAGGGCTTTCGGTTGGCGGCGAGCAGCGACGCGGTCAGGGTCGCCGCGAGCATCACGACCGTCGAAGCGACCAGTAGAGGAAGACGCCTCATGCCGGAATCCTCTTTTCGAGCGATACGCCGCGATCGAGCCAGCGATGGAGTCCCTTTGCGACCGCCCACGTGAACGCGAAGCCGACCAAAAAGATGAGCCAGCCGGAGAAAGAATGATAGAAGCCTTCGGCGTAATCCGGGTTTATATCCGCAAGGAAGGCAGTCCCCGTCACACGGACCACGTTCACGGCAATCGCGAACGGGACCGCCAGAACCACCAGCAGAATGCGCGACCTAAGCGTGGTGCATTCGGCGAAACCCAAAAGCAGGGCGGCGACCACCAGGGATGCCAGTGAGTGAAGACCGCTGCACGCCTCGGCCACACCCAGGGTTGTGTGTGGGAGATGAAGAATGTTCCCATCCCGGTAAACCGAGCCGCCGAGGAATTGGATAATCGCCGTCGCCGCTTGAGACGAGAGGAGCTGGAGCGGTAGTGTGATCCGGTTGAAGACCAGCATCGGCAGCGGGATCATCGTTAACAGCAGCAGCAGTGGGAAACCCAACGTACGTGTACGCGCCCAGCCCCAAAAAGTCAACGAAAGACCCGCCAGCAACAGAACAAGAGACAGCCGGGTCAGGAAGTATTCGGCTCCCAGTTTTCCTACCAGGAACATCAGGCAGGACGCGAAAATGACGGCAAGCCCCCGGGCATCCTGGCTCGAAGGGACAGAAAAAGTTCGCTGGCGCCGAGCGTAAGCGATGTAGAACGCCAGCGGCGGGATCAGAATCCCGTACGAGGCCCCCCCAGCGTCGGTCCACCAGTCCCGGACCAGAGCTCCAAACGCACCCACATAGATCGCCACGACCAGGACCGAGATGGCGCCCGCAGCGAACCAATCCCGCAGTCCCACTCGGCGATCGGTGGGAAGAGCCAGCAGTACGGTCGCGGCGGCTGGGGATTCGGCCTCTGTAAGCACACGCATTCTAGCCGACGGCAGCACGTTTGGAACCACTTGACACGAATCACCGATAGGGCCGTGATGCAATGGGATTTCGACCGAATGACGTTGAACGGAACTCTTTCGTCGCGTCGGCGAGTTTTCAACAGTTTTGGATAAATTCCCGAAACTTCGGCACACTACCTAAGGCTAGGCTCGGGAAGATGGTAGTGACGTGGAATCCGCGTTGGTTGATTTCAACAAGATGTTGACAGCTTCATCACGCTGGCCCTGAGCTTGCTGTAAGTTTTGGACCTCCATCATGGGCACAAGTGACATGTCTAAAACGAGATTCGGCCGATCAGTGCTGATTGTGTGTATCGGGGCCGTCGCCATGGCGTACTCTGGCTGCGCACGGTCCCCCCAGGCGAAGCGGGATAAGTATCTGGCTGCCGGCAAGAAGCAGATGGATAAGAAGGACTACGCGCGCGCGATGCTGGAGTTCAAGAACGCCGCCGCCGTAACGCCCAAGGACGCGGAGCCGTTTTACCAGTTGGGCCTCGCGTTTCTGGGTACGGGCGATGTCCGGTCGGGCGTCGCCGCGCTGCTCCACGCCACGGCCGTCGATCCAAAACATGAGGGCGCCCAGCTCAAACTCGCGGAGTTGATGAGCGCCGCAAAGGGTGCGACGCCGGACGTGTTGGGTCAAGCTGAGAGCCGGGCCGAAGCGGTTCTCGCCATCTCTCCGGACAACCCGGATGCGCTCAGCGCGCTGGCCCTGGCCGAGATGCGATTGGGCAAGGTCGAGGATGCGACGAAACGCCTGGAGGATACGCTCGAAAAGTTTCCCGGCGATCTGAATGCCGCGAAAACCATGGCGGTGGTGAAAATCGCGGCCCACGATCTCCCCGGAGCTGAAGAGGTGTTAAAGAAAGCCGCGGCTCAGTCTCCCAAGACCATCGAGCCGGAGATGGCGTTGGGACGCTTTTACTTGTTGACCCGCCGGCCGCTCGATGCGGAAGGTGCATTTCAGCGCGCCGTCGAAATCGACCCGAAGAGCGGGCCGGCTCTTCTCGACCTCGGCCGGATTCAGAGCGCCTTGCACCACGACGATCAGGCCGAGAAAACATTCCGCCGGCTGTCCGATCTGCCGAATAAGGATTACCGGTCTGTTCACGCGACATATCTGTTTCAGCGCGGGCAGCGCGACGACGCGGTAAAGGAATTCGAACGCCTCGCAAAGGACGACCCAAAGGACCACCCGGCGGCAGTCAATCTGACCCGCGCCTACCTCGCCACGAAGCGTTTCCCAGAGGCGCAGCGGACTATGGAGGCTGCGCTGAAGAAGAATCCGAAAGACAAGGATATGCTGCTGGAGCGCGGCAAACTGTACTTTGCCACGGGCCGCACACAAGAGGCCCAACAGGACCTTACAGAGGCGCTCCGGCTCGATCCTAATACCACGGTCGCGCATTACTTGATGGCCAGAATTCACCACTTGGCACGGCAGGAAGCGGCGCGGCGGCAGGAGCTGATCGAGGCTCTCAAGAGCAACGCCGGTTATCTTCCGGCGCGGCTGGAGCTGGCCGAGTCCCTCACTGCCGACGGTGGAGCAAAGGCGGCGCTCGAGTTCCTGGATCAGGCGCCCGCTGCACAGAAGCGCGCGCCCGCACTGATTACTCAACGGAATTGGGCGCTGCTCGCGCTGGACAACCAGGCCGAGGCGCGCAAGGGCATCGACGAAGGTCTGGCGATTCAGAAGGCACCGGTTCTTCTGCTGCAAGATGGATACTTGCGCCTGAAAACCAAGGACTTGGCTGGAGCTAGGGCATCGTTCAAGCAGGTCCTGGAGTCGAGTCCGGAAGATACCCGGGCGCTTGACGCCCTGGCGGGGAGCTACTGGGCTGAAAAGAAACCCGAGGCGGCGTTGGCGACGGTGCAAGAGTACGTCTCGCGACGCCCCAAATCGGCTGCGCTTCAGTACCTTTTGGGAGAGTGGCTGTTACAAGCCGGCCGGCGCGGGGACGCCCGAGTCGCGCTTTCCGCCGCGCTTCAGGCCGCCCCGGAGTTCCTGGGCGCCAAGTTGAAACTGGCCGATATGGACGTTGCCGACGGTAAGCTGGATGCCGCGCGCCAGAGGCTAATCCCGATCGCCGCAACGAAGAACGGCAAGGTTCCGGCTGAGTTGGCTCTGGGCACGATGGAAGAACGCCCTGGTGGGAATGCTCAAGCCGCGATGGAGCATTACCGCAAAGTTCTGGAAGGGGATCCGAATAATTTGGTGGCGCTCAACAACCTCGCCTTCCATCTTGCAAATGAAACTAAACAATTCGATGAAGCGTTGAAGTTTGCTCAGCAAGCCAAGGAACTCGCCCCCAAGGACCCTTCGGTGGACGACACTATTGGTTGGGCCTACTATAACAAGGGGCTTTATGATAACGCCGTTATGCATTTGAAGGAGGCGGTGTCCGGGCAGCCAAGCGCCCGGCGCAAATATCATTTGGCGATGGCGTACTTCAAAGCGGGCGATTCCAAACGGGCTCAGGCGCTGCTAGGCGAGGCTCGCACCATGGACGCAACGCTTCCGGAGTCGGCGATCGCCCAACGGCTCCTTTCGAGTGGTCCTGCAAACTGAATGCCGCACCTCCCTTCCGTTCGCAAGCTGCAGCGCCGTCGGACCTCTGGCAGGTTACTGAAAAAAAGACTGTTAATCATGAATTCAAGTGATGTGAACCCCTTAATCTGTCCGCGCTGGAATGCGATCTTGGGCGAACGGAAGACGAAAGCGGATGAGCAAGAGCAAGCACAGCGAGGCACAGATCATCGGCGCGCGGAGCAGGTGGAAGCCAGCCGGTCTGTGGAGGACCCGGCTCGGGAACATGGTAGTGACATGGAATCCGTGCTGGTTGATTTCAATAAGATGTTGCCAACCGCAACGCGCCGGCGCTGAGCAGATTTGCACCTCCAATCATGGGCACAAATGATATGTCTAAAACTAGATTCGGGCGAACACTGCTGATTGTGTGTATCGGGGCCGTGGCCTTGTCGTACTCTGGCTGCGCGCGGTCCCCCCAGGCGAAGCGGGATAAGTATCTGGCTGCGGGCAAGAAGCAGATGGATAAGAAGGACTACGCGCGCGCGTTGCTGGAGTTCAAGAACGCCGCTGCCGCAATGCCCAAGGACGCGGAGCCGTTTTACGAGCTGGGCCTCGCGTTTCTGGGCACGGGCGATTACCGGTCAGGCATCGCCGCTCTGCTCCACGCCGCGCAGCTTGACCCGAAACATGAGGGCGCCCAACTTAAGCTCGCGGAGCTGATGAGCGCCGCGCCTGGTGCGACGCCGGACTTTTTGAAGGACGCCGAGCAGCGGGCCGAAGCGGCTCTCGCCATGTCCCCGGATAACCCGGATGCGCTGAGCGCGATTGCCCTAGCTGAGGTGCGATTGGGCAAGGTCGAGGATGCGGAGAAACGCCTACAGGAAGCGATCGAGAAGTTTCCTGGAGATCTGACCGCCGCGAGAACCATGGCAGTGGTGAAGATCGCGGCCCACGATCTCCCTGGAGCTGAAGAGGTGTTGAAGAAAGTCGCGGCTCAGGCTCCTAAGACCATCGAGCCCCAGATGGCTTTGGGGCACTTTTACTTGATGACCCAACGGACGACCGATGCGGAAGCTGCATTTCAGCGGGCCGCCGAAATCGACCCGAAGAGCGGACCCGCGCTCTACGACCTCGGACGGATTCAGAGCGCCTTGCACCACTATGATCAGGCTGAGAAAACGTTCCGCCAATTGTCCGGTCTGCCGAATCCGAATAAGGATTACAGGAGTATTCACGCGATATATCTGTTTCAGCGCGGCCAGCGCGTGGACGCCATAAAGGAATTCGAACGCCTCGCAAAGGACGACCCAAAGGACCACCTGGCGGCAGTCAATCTGACCCGCGCCTACCTCGCCACGAAGCGTTTCCCAGAAGCGCAGCGGACCATGGAGGCTGCGCTGAAGAAGAATCCGAAAGACAAGGATATGCTGGTCGACCGCGGCCAACTGTACTTCGCCACGGGCCGGACCCAGGAGGCCCAGCAGGATTTTACAGAGGCTCTCCGGCTCGATCCTAATACCACGGTCGCGCATTACTTGATGGCCAGAATTCACCGCCTGGCGGGGCAGGAAGCGGCGCGGCGTCAGGAGCTGACCGAGGCTCTCCGGAGTAATGCCGGCTATCTTCCGGCGCGGCTCGAGCTGGCCGAGTCCCTCACCGCCGGCGGAGGAGCAAAGGCGGCGCTCGAGTTCCTGGATCAGGCGCCCGCCGCACAGAAGCGCTCGCCCGCGCTGATTGCTCAAAGGAATTGGGCTCTGCTGGCGCTGGACAACCAGGGAGAGGCGCGCAAGGGCATCGACGAAGGTCTGGCGATTCAGAAGGCACCGATCTTTTTTCTGCAAGATGGATACTTGCGCCTTAAAACCAAGGATATGGCTGGAGCTAGAGCATCTTTCAAAAAGGTCCTGGAGTTGAGTCCGGAAGATACCCGGGCCCTGGACGCCCTGGCGAGGAGCTACATAATGGAAAGGAAGCCCGACGCGGCGTTGGCGGCGGTGGCGGCGTTGGCGGCGGTGCGGAATTACGTCTCGCGGCGCCCCAAATCGGCTGCGCTTCAGTACCTTTTGGGAGGGTGGCTGTTACAAGCCGGCCGGCGAGAGGAAGCTCGAGTCGCGTTTTCCGCCGCGCTTCAGGCCGCCCCGGAGTTCCTCGACGCCAAATTGAAGCTGGCCGATATGGACGTTGCCGACGGTAAGCTGGATGCCGCGCGCCAGAGGCTGATCCCGATCGCCGCAACGAAGAACGGCAAGGCCGCGGCCGAGTTGGCTCTGGGCACGATGGAAGAACGCCCTGGCGGAAACGCTCAAGCCGCGATGGAGCATTACCGCAAAGTTCTGGAAGCGGATCCGAATAATTTGATGGCGCTCAACAATCTCGCCTACCATCTCGTCAATGACGCCAAACAGTTCGATGAAGCTTTGAAGTTTGCGCAGCAAGCCAAGGAACTCGCTCCAAAGGACCCTTCGGTGGACGACACCATTGGGTGGGCATACTATAACAAGGGGCTTTATGATAACGCGGTGACTCATTTGAAAGAGGCCGTAACCGGGGAGCCGAGCGCCGTGAGCAAGTATCACTTGGCAATGGCGTACTTCAAAGCGGGCGATTCCAAGCGGGCTCAGGCCCTGCTCGGCGAAGCCCGTACCATGGATGCAACGCTTCCGGAGGCGGCGCTCGCCCAGCGGGTCATTTCGAATAGTCCGGCAAACTGAATGCCGCATATCCCTTCCGTTCGCAAGCGTAAGCGCGTCTGTAGCAGGTTGCTGAAAACAAAGCTGTTAGCTACGGATTCGAGCGAACATATACAATTGATTCAAAAACACGTGTTTTGTGCCTATTCTTGATGCAAAAACGGCTGTTTTCCACATGCGCTCGGGAGCGGCTGCCGCGAAGCGGATTTCGAAGCCGCCCACGCCAACTGGAAACCGGATTAACTCTCGCGGCTCGGCCTGTTTTGGACTGCGCGGATCGAAGCGGGATATCCCTTGCCGTTGCTTATAGTGCTAAAGATTTTGACTCCCTCCAACCAAGTTGAACTGTGGGGTAAAGCGTGTTCTGTCGAGTTATCTATTAAAATCAAGCACTTACTAGAATCTTCAGCATTGGCCCTAAGGATGCCTTTAGGATGCCGCGCGAAAGGAATTCGCCAGAGGAGAGGAACCTTGAAAATGAAAAGAAATAAACTGCTGTGCATGCTGGCTGTACTCGGCTTGGTCGCCTTAGCGCCTTCAGCCAGTGCGGTAATCATTACGACTGTCCCGTCAGGCCCACTTCCGCCAGATATCTTCGGCGCGCTAGGCGCTGGGTACGTCCAAGAGGCGTATACCAGCGGGGCGTTTACCGATGGCTCCAATCTAAACGGGACGTACGCGGCGGCTGTTTACAGCGACCCCGGTAACACGTTTTGCGCTGGCTGCTTGGACTTCTTGATCCAGGTAATTGATAACTCCGGCAGCGATTCCCTCATAACGGCTTCCACGGGAAGTTTTACAGGGTTCTCGGTCGATGTCGGCTATGATGCCGCTTACTGCGGCATTGATGTCTGCAGTTCGGGAACGCTATCGGCGCCAGGCACAGTAGACGAGGATTCACCAGGCGTTATCGATTTCACCAATTTTAGCAGCGGCTTTGGAATTTCTCCTGGCAACGGGTCGTACATATTGATGATTGAAACCAATGCCAACTACTATACGGCAGGCGACATAAATTTCATCGACGACGGTATTGCCCAGGTGGCGGCCTTCGCGCCCAACGCCGTCCCCGAGCCGACCAGCGTCCTGCTGCTTACCGGAGTGGTGTTAGCGGTATTCGGAGCGATCCGGCGCAAGACCCGGCTGGCGTAAACGTCGAATCGTCCGGCTTGGCTCTGTCCGAGGCCGGAACGGCGAAATTATTCTCCTCTAGGTACATAAGACCGTGCCCGACCAAGTTGGGCACGGTTTTTTGCGTCTTGACGAACGATTGCGGCGAAATCCGAATCTTCGGGACTTAATCCAATCTCCCACCTTAGCTCATCTCGCTTTCCATTGAAAACAAGCCAGTTCTGGTTTGGCCCTCCCTGTGCAAATCAACAAGATGTTGACAAAGATCTCATAAACTTCCTTTTATGGCACCCAAGCAGAAGCCCGAGTTCTCGCCCCTGTCTGTCACCCGGATGCTTTGGAAGCGGAAGCTCCTGATCGGGGTGGCGAGCCTGATTGGCTGCGCCGCCGCGATCGTGATCGTCCAGCTCCTTCCCCCGGTCTACCAAGCCGAGGCCTTGATTCTTGTAGATTCCCAGAAAATTCCCGAGCACTACGTCACATCGACGGTAAACACCAATGTTCAGGACCGGCTGGCGACCATCAGCCAGCAGATCCTCAGCACCACGAGGCTCCAAAAGGTCATCGACAATTTCGGCTTGTATAGTAAGGAGCGCAAGACACTGGCCCCGGAGGAGATCATCGAGCTGATGCGCAAGGACATCAAGATCAAGCTCGAAAAGGGTTGGACCGGGGGGCAGCCCGGGGCCTTTCGCGTGGGTTATGAGGGTCCGAACGGGTCTCTGGTCGCCGACGTCGCCAACCAGTTGGCGAATCTTTTCATCGAGGAAAATCTTCGGACACGTGCACGCCAAGCGGAAGGGACTGCGGATTTCATCGACAGCGAGCTGGCTGAAGCGAAGAAGACACTGGAAGAGGAGGAGGCCAAGCTCAGCCAGTACAAAGCTCAGCACAATGGCGAGCTTCCGCAACAGGAGGATTATCTCAGCCAAACCTTGAGCCGGCTACAAGTCCAACTGGAGGGGAACGAAGCAGCCATTAGTCGCACGCACCAGAACAAGACCATGCTTCAGACCGCGTTGAGCATCGCGGAGGCCGAGGCAACGGCGCTCGCCCGGCCGCCCGAGCGTCCGCCAGAGCGCACCCAAGCGGCGCAACTTGCCGAGGCAACCGCGGCTCGCAAGCCAGTGAAAAAGTCGGAATTGATGCAGGAGCAGTATGACACGCTTTCGCTGCGCTACGGATCGAGTTACCCCGACATGAAGGTGCTGAAAGCGCAAATAGAGCAGCAGCGGAAACTTGAGGAAGGTGAAGCGGGGCAAAGCGTTGCAACGGTACTGGCGACGAAGCCGACGCCTCAGGCTGCGACGGCGCCGGTGACGACGACACCTCAAGCTGCAACGGCGCCCGCGACGACGCCGGCGCCTCAAACCGCAACGGCCGTGGCGACGAAGCCGACGCCTCAAGCTGCAACGGCGCCAGTGACGAAGCCGACGCCTCAAGGAGTCGTACACGACCCGCTCGCACCGGCCGGGAAGGAACTGATTCAGGCTCGCGCAAGGGTCGAGACGATACGGTCCCAGCTAAGTATTGCCGAGCAGGAGATCGCCACGCGGGATTCGGAGCGGGTGCAGATCCTGCACAATATCGCGATGTACCAGGCGCGGATCGAGCGGCTTCCGCAGCGGGAGCAGGAAATGTCCCAGGTGACGCGGGATTATGAGATTTCGAAAGGAAACTACAAGTCGCTGCTGGACAGGAAGCTGGCTGCGGGCATGGCGACGGATATGGAGCACCGGCAGCAAGGTGAGCGGTTCACCCTGCTAGATCCCGCCAGGGTTCCTGAAAAACCCGTGAAGCCCGACCGGTGGGTCTTCTCGCTGCTGGGTTGTCTGGGGAGTTTGGTGCTGGCGCTCGGAATTGGATTCGGACGGGAAGCCCAGCGCGATACAATCCTCGGCGAATGGGAAATCGCATCCGATCTGCCAATCCTCGGGCGGGTTCCGGTGATTGGGACGACGTTGAAGCACGAGCCAGGATCGTCCGGGTCCAAACAGGCGAACAGAGGGCTTCGAGCGGTGTTGGTGTCATCGGCTGCGTTGGCGGTGCTGGCGATGGGCGCGGCAGGCGCGCACTTTTACTTGAGGTGGTTTTAGGCGTGTACCAAGATTACTTCAAGTTGAAGAGAGAACCCTTCGGGATGACACCGGACCCGTATTGCCTGTTCAGGACGGAGTCCCATCGCGAGGCGCTCTCAGGGCTCAGCTACGCGCTCCTAGAGGGCAAGGGATTCGTAATTTTGACCGGGGAAGTTGGCACGGGAAAGACGACCGTACTCAACCGGGTGCTCCGTTTCATCCCGAGTACGCATGCCGTGTTCAGCGTGGTCTTGAACCCGACCCTTAGCGCGGACGAGTTTCTTGAATCGGTGATGATGGATTTCGGAATCGAGAATATTCCGGGCAGCAAAGTACACCGGCTGGTAGGGCTGCAGCAGTTCCTGACGAAGACCCACGCGAACGGCCGAACCTGCGTCCTGGTGGTGGACGAAGCGCACAAGCTTTCCCCGGAAGTGCTCGAAGAGATCCGGCTGCTCACGAATTTCGAGAATGGGCAGCGAAAACTTCTTCAGGTCGTTCTAGTGGGCCAGACGGAACTACGGACCCTCTTGAATCGCGAGGATTTGAGGCAGCTAAAGCAGAGGATCGCGCTACGCTTCGAGTTGCAGCCTCTGTCTGGTGACGAGGTGTGCCAGTACCTGCGTTTCCGGTGGCGCAACGCCGGTGCGGAAGAGGATTTGCCCTTCGAGACGGATGCGATTCACAGGATCGGCAACGCGTCCCGGGGGCTGCCGCGCGTCATCAACGCGCTTTGCGACAACGCATTGATGGTTGCGTATGGATCCGGCGATGCACGCGTCACCACGGCACACGTCGGGCAGGCGATTCGCGACCTCGATCTGGGACAAGCGGAAGAAATCCTGGCTGTGCCGAAAGTGAACGGGGTGGCCAAAGCCAACGGAGTGGCCAGGTCGAATGTGGTGGCTCCGGCGGATACACTGCGACTTCCTCCTCCGGCGCCCGTTATGGCGCTGCCGCTGGGACTAAGAACGCTCGAGAAATACATCCCGTCGGAACGCAAAGCGCCTCTGCTAATGCGCTGGGCGGGAAAGGTGAGGTTGGCACCAGTGGAGCGCGAAAATCCGTGAGTAAAATATTCGAGGCATTGCGAAAAACCGAAGGTGGCGCCGCAGACATCGCGATGTCAGTGCTCGGGGAAGAAACTTTCCCGATTGCGGAGCCGATGGTGACACCACCGCAAGGCGCGATCGAGGCCGAGGCCCCGACGCAAGTTCATCCGCCGGGCCAGGCTACTCCGGTTTCGGAGACGCGGGTCGAAGCCATTCGTATCGCTGCGAACTCTCCCCTATTGCCCTTCGATGGTTCCGATGCGCGCGCCGCCGAACAATACAAGATCATGCGGACCAAGCTTTGCCACCACCCGGAACAGCCCCGGATGCTGCTGGTCTCGAGTCCGATGGCGGGAGACGGTAAGACGATCAGTGCCGCCAATCTTGCCGGCGCTCTGGCGCTTCTGGCGGATCTGCGGGTGCTCCTCATAGATTGCGATTTCCGCCACTCGTCGTTGACCAAATTGCTGGGATTCTCTTCGACCACCGGCCTTAGCGAGATTCTTCGGGGGGAAGCCACTCTGGAATCGTCTCTGATTTCAGTGGAGCAGTTTCCTAATCTGTATTTCCTGCCGGCCGGTGCCGCGGTCCTCAACCCTTCAGAGCTGTTGTCTACGGCAAAGTGGCAGGCCCTTCTTGAAGTCATCCGGCGTGAGTTCCGTTTTGCCGTGCTCGATGCGCCGCCGATTGGGATGGTGGCCGACTACGAGTTGTTGCAGCTTGCCTGCGATGGCGTGGTTTTAGTGGCGCGGCCGGATCATACGAGTCGGCGGCTCTGGCGGAAAGCGGTCGAGCTCGTGCCGAAGCCGAAGCAGCTAGGTGTGATTTTGAATTGCGTCGAAGACTGGTTTCTCTGGAAGACGCATAGTTATTATCATTACTACTCAGGGAAGCCCGGGTAGAATAAAGATCCTTGTTTTTAAAGAGATACACGTAGGACATGTAAGGGAAAGGGCGAAGCTTTGTCTGAAATCAGTCGATGGTACGCGGTCCGGACGCGATCTAATTTCGAAGTCAGGGTGAACACGAGGCTCCTCGAAAAGGGCATTGAGTGTTGGCTTCCGGTCTTTCGAGAGGTTCACCAATGGAAGGACCGAAAAAAGCTGGTCGAGACGCCAGTTTTCCCAGGATACCTTTTCGCCCGTTTCACGGATTCGAGTGAATCGAGGCTCGCAGTGCTGCGAACCGAGGGCGCGGTGAGAATTCTCGGCCAGCGAGAAGAGATCGAGCCCGTTCCCAATGAAGAAATCGAAGCCTTGCAGCGGTTGCTGACGAGCAACCCTCGATGCCTGGCTCATCCACTGCTCCGGGAAGGCGCGTGGGTCCGAGTCAAGCGGGGCGCATTGAAAAATCTGGAGGGACTGCTGGTGCGAGTGAAGAATCAGACGCGGCTGGTACTCTCCATGACTCTCCTTTCGCAATCGGTTTCGACGGAAGTCGACGCCAGCGATGTCGAATACATCCAGTCAGGCGTTACAACAAGGCTCCGAGCTGCATAGGCATAGCGCAATCTTGATCGCGGGAATTGAGGGGTAGCCTCATGTATCCCAATTTAAAACTGCAATTGTGGAAGACCGGCATCCGGCAGAACCGGCTGGCTCAAATGCTTGGAATGGACGAAACCGCCCTCAGCAAAATCATCAACGGATATCGGGAGCCCGGAGCGGATCTGCGGCGATTTATAGCCACCCTCTTGCAAGGCGACGAAGCATGGCTGTTCCAGCGTGCAGACCGAGATTCCGAGCGCAGCGTGCCACGAGAGAACGGTAAGGGGGCTGGTGGAGATTAGCGCACCGGCAACACTAATCTGCCCATGGGATCGATGACATGATCATTACTCGCAGCCCTTTGAGAATTTCGCTTGGAGGCGGCGGAACAGACCTGCCGTCCTATTACAGAGATCACGGGGGGTTTGTCCTCGCGGCCGCGATAGATAAGCATGTCTACATTACGGTCCACGAGCCTTTCGCGGATCAGATCATTCTCAAGTATTCGCAAATGGAAGTGGTCCAAACAGGGGACCAGCTCAAACATCCAATCGTGAGGGAGGCGCTCAAGCTGGTGGGCGTGAATGGACGCATTGAAATCGCGAGCATGTCGGACATCCCTGCCGGAACAGGTCTGGGTTCCTCGGGTAGCTTCACCACCGCGTTGCTGCGGGCTTTACACGAACTTCGCCACGACAGCCCACAACCCCAAATGCTCGCCGAGGAGGCCTGCCACCTCGAGATTGATCTGCTTCAGGAGCCGATTGGCAAGCAGGACCAATATATCGCCTCTTTCGGCGGAATCACAGCCTTCACGATTCACCCGGATGGGGAGGTCGAGGTGGCGAGATTGAAACTTGCGGCCGAAACCCTGGCTAATCTCGAGGACAACCTGATGCTGTTTTTCACGGGGTTTACCCGCAGCGCGGCCGGGATTCTTCGCGATCAGGATGTTCGCAGCCGGAAGAACGATCAAGCCATGCTCGACAATCTGAGTTTCATAAAACAGCTTGGATATGAGAGCAAGGCCGCCCTGGAAGCGAGTAATCTCAGCGAGTTCGCGCATTTGATGAACGTTCACTGGGAGCACAAAAGGCGCCGTTCGCCGGATATGAGCAACCAGGCCATCGACGATTACTACTGTTTGGCGCGGAGGTCCGGAGCATTAGGAGGCAAGCTGATCGGAGCCGGCGGCGGTGGTTTTCTGATGCTGTACACCGAAGATAAGACCCGCTTGCGGCGGGCGATGACCGAAGCCGGGCTACGCGAGGTGCGCCTTCGATTCGATTTTGACGGTACGCGCGTGGTGGCCCGATCCTGAATTCAAGTATGCTTCCAATCGCCATACTCGCCGGAGGTCTGGCCACGCGGCTGCGGCCGGCGACCGAAACGATTCCCAAAGCGCTCATCGGCATTAATGGTGAACCTTTCATCGCCCATCAGCTCCGGCTGCTGAGCGGCGCGGGTCTGCGGCGGGCCGTGATCTGCACTGGATATCTCGGTGAGGCGATTCGAGAGTTTGCCGGTGACGGACGCCGCTTCGGACTGGACCTTGTCTATTGCGAGGATGGACCGAACCTGCGCGGTACGGCGGGAGCTGTGAGAAACGCGCTCGCACTGCTGGGCGATCAGTTCCTGATCGTGTATGGAGACTCCTATCTGCCATGCAACTACCGGGCTGTGGAGCAGGCCTTCTTGAGAAGTGGGCAGCCAGGTCTGATGGCTGTGTTTAGAAACCGGAATCAATGGGAAAAGAGCAATGTAGAGTTCGCGGACGGACGCATCCTGGCCTATGACAAGAAGACGACGTCGGAAAGCATGGAATATGTGGACTACGGACTCAGTGCGTTCCATTCTTCCGCCTTCTCCGCAAGCGGTGAAGAAGTAACCGATCTGACAGCGGTATTTCAGGCATTGATCCGGCAGCGCAAGCTGGCGGGATTTGAAGTGAAAGAGCGATTTTACGAGGTGGGGTCATGGGAAGGGATTCGAGCTTTACAAGCGTATCTGCGCCCAGAGATGTCGCGCCGAGCCTAGGGCTGGACTTCGTCAGAGAGTATCTCAGCGAGGTCAAACGCATCGCCGACGGTTTGGATGCCGAGGAAATCGAGCGGGCCAGCGTCATACTTGCGGATACTCGACGGCGGGGAGGGCGGCTCTTTATTCTTGGAGTGGGAGGGAGCGCAGCAAATGCTTCGCACGCGGTTAACGATTTCCGAAAGATTGCGGGCATTGAGGCGTATGCGCCTACCGACAACGTATCGGAGTTGACTGCCCGGACGAATGACGAAGGCTGGGCCACCGTTTTCGAGTCATGGCTGGCCGGCAGTAAGCTGCGGGCGCGGGACACGCTTCTTGTGCTCTCGGTCGGCGGCGGCAATTTGGAGAAGAACGTCAGCCCGAATCTTGTCAAGGCTCTGGAATACGCGCAGTGCATTGGCGCGAGCATCGTCGGAATCGTGGGAAGGGACGGCGGATTCACTGCGCACGTTGCAGATGTCTGCGTAGTGGTTCCGACGGTCAATGATGCTCATGTGACGCCTCATGCCGAGGCTTTTCAGGGAATCGTGTGGCACTTGCTCGTTTCGCACCCCAAGCTAAAGCAGGAGCAGACGAAATGGGAATCTGTCCGGTGATGAAGCCCGGCAAACGGGCGGTCTTCCTGGACCGGGACGGCGTCCTTAATCGGGCGTTCGTCTCGGACGGCAAGCCGAAACCACCCGCGAGCCTTGATGAGTTTTCAATCCTGCCAGATGCGCAAACGTGCCTTGAGGAGTTAAAGCAGAAGGGGTTTTCGCTCATCGTGGTCACAAATCAGCCTGATGTGGCACGCGGCCGCCAGTCGATTTCGATTATCGAAGAGATGCACGGGCGGCTGTGCCGGACTCTGCCTGTGGATGAAGTATTGGTGTGTTATCACGACGAAGCCGACGATTGTGCTTGCCGCAAGCCTCGCCCCGGATTGCTACTAGAGGCACAGCGCAAGCACGAATTGGATCTGTCCCGGAGTTTCTTGATCGGCGACCGTTGGAAAGACGTTGATGCTGGAAATGCCGCGGGTTGCAAGACTGCGTTTATCGATCATCAATACCGGGAGCGCGGCCCTGCAACCGAGCCGTCGGTCCGTGTAGCTTCCCTTCGAGCCGCAGTGGATTGGATTAAAGGACAAGGATGAATATGCCCAGATCGCTTTCCGATTTTAAGATCAAGCTGTTCGCCGACGGTGCCGAAAAGGCCGCCATGCTGGAACTTTACGCAAACCCGTGGATCAAAGGGTTCACTACCAACCCTACGCTGATGTGCAAGGCTGGGGTTCGCGATTACGAGGCTTTTGCGCGCGATATCCTAAGCTGCATCACCGACCGGCCGATCTCGTTCGAGGTTTTCGCCGACGATCTGGATGAAATGTATCAACAGGCCATGGAGATCGCGAGTTGGGGTCAGAACGTCTACGTTAAGATTCCGATCACGAACACGAAGGGCGAAAGCGCCCTTGAAATCGCCCGCGAACTGTCTCTCTCCGGTGTAAAACTCAACGTTACAGCGTTGCTCACCCTGGACCAAGTGCGCAATACCACAGAGGCATTAGGCGGCGGAGCGCCGTCCTACGTTTCCGTGTTTGCGGGCCGCATCGCGGATACAGGCCGCGATCCGGTTCCTGTGATGGAGAGGGCCGCTCAATTGGTCCACCAGCACCGGGGAATGGAGCTAATCTGGGCCAGCCCTCGTGAATTACTGAACGTGATCCAGGCAGACTCAATCTGCTGCGACATTATTACCGCGACCCCCGACGTTCTCAAGAAACTGAATCTGATCGGCAAGGATCTGACTGAGTATTCGCGCGAAACAGTACAGATGTTTTATGATGATGCCCGCAAATCCGGGTTCACTCTGACGGGTCGTCCTGGAATTCATCCAGCACCCCGTCGCGTTCCAGCCGTCACTGCGCGGGGGGCGGCTTGAAGCTTCCCCGTCACGCTGAGATCTGGCTACCGGGCTATCTGCGCGACAGGTTCACGCAATGGATCTCTCCTGCGGAGGGTCCAATGCGGGTCTGGCTCGCGATTGCGGACCACTACGAGCCTTTGGGCGGCGCTGTCGACGAAAGGACGGCCACGGAGCGAGTTGAGTTGTGGAGGCGGCAGTGGCCGTCGATCGCGGAGTGCTATCACGACTCCGCTGGACGGTCGCCAAAGTACACGTTCTTCTATCCCCAAGAAGAATACCGCCCGCGTCTAATCGACGCTCTGGCTCAAATGACTCGTGCTGGGATTGGCGACGTTGAAGTGCACATCCACCACGACGGCGAAGGCGAACAGAATTTTGTGGACAGGATGAGCGGATTTCAGGAAACGCTCCTCCATGAGCACGGGCTTCTGCGGAAGCACCAGGGCAAGATAGGGTTTGGCTTTATTCACGGTAATTGGGCGCTCGACAATTCGCTTCCTGACGGACGATGGTGTGGATTGAATAATGAGATCACCCTCCTACAGCAACTGGGTTGCTACGCCGATTTCACAATGCCGTGTGGCGCGTCGCCGGCGCAGGCGCGCATGATTAACACGATCTATTGGGCTATTGACGATCCAGGCCGGCCAAAGTCCTACGACCAAGGACCAGCCCTGACCCCTGGGGGCTCCCAAGACGGTCTATTAATGATCCCAGGCCCGCTGGGAGTGCGGTGGGCTGAGCGCTTGATACCGCGAATAGAAAAAGGCGAGATCGCCTGCTACGATCTCCCGACGCGGTATCGTGTCAAGCGGTGGCTCGACTTGGCGCCGCGCCTCGGCGTTGATATTTTCATAAAGCTGTTCGGGCATGGCAATCAAGAGCGGAATTCATCAGCTCTCTTGCCGCACGGGCTTAAGGCGTTGTTTGAAGCGGTCCAGGCCGAGTGCGGGGGCCGACAGTGGCCATTTTTCTATGTTTCGTGCTGGGAGATGTATCGAGCGATCGAGGCCATCAGGCGGCGCGAAGATCCCGTTGCCGCGGTCACGGGCCAGTTGGAATCCACCACGCTGCAAGAGTCTTTTGGAAATATCCAATGAGTAACCCAAGAACAGAAAAGCTCCGAGTAGGGCTAGTTGGAGCGGGCTATGTCAGCAAACATCATTTGCGCGCTTTGAAGAAGCTCGATTATGTCGAGGTCGCCGCAATCTGCGATTCAAATTTAAACCGCGCGGCTCAGGCGGCGAAGGAATCGGGCATTCCTGGCGTATACCAGAATCTTGACGAGATGGCACAGGAGCATTTGGACGTGGTCCATATTCTCACTCCACCCGCGTCGCATTGCGCATTGACGATCCAGGCTCTCAGAAATGGTTGCCACGTTCTCGTGGAGAAACCGATGGCCCCATCGTCGGAAGAATGTGACCGGATGATGGCCGCCGCAAAGGAGACTGATCGTATCCTTTCGGTGAGCCACTCCGCGCGAATGGATCCAGTGGTGCTGGGGGCTCTCCGTCTGATCAAGGAGGGCGCTTGCGGCGACGTTTTGGCCGTCGATTTCCTGCGAAGCTCCGATTATCCGCCGTACGCCGGCGGGGCAATTCCGGCTCATTACCGCGAGGGAGGATATCCGTTTCTCGACATCGGCGTGCATGGGCTGTCATTGATCGAGACTTTTCTGGGAACGATTCGCGAGGTGGACGTGCGGCACGTTGCGACCGGCCGGGATCCGTATTTGACTTTCGATGAATGGCACGGGTCCGTGCAATGTGAGAAGGGTACGGGCCACATGTACCTATCGTGGAACGTGCAGCCGATCCAAAACGAACTGATTATCCACGGTACTCGGGGCGTCATGCATGTGGATTGCTATCTGCAAATTTGTACTGTACGGAAGCGGCTGCCGGGACCGAAAATCGCCCAGCGGATCATCGGGGCGGCTGCGAACTCGGCATCCACCTTCGCGAAAGTATCGGCAAACGTGTTGCGGTTCGCCACCGGAAGGCTACTGCCTTCGCCCGGAATTGGCGTATCGGTAATCAAGTTCTATGAAGCGCTGCGACAGGGGACCGTGCCGCCGGTTTCCGGGGAAGAGGGAAAGCGGATCGTCGCGTGGGCCGAGCGAGCGACTCGCGGAGCTGCCTCCGAAAAGCAAGCCATGCTCCATGAAGCGGCGATCGCTCCTCCGCCCGCGAGAATCCTGGTTACCGGTGCGACCGGATTTCTGGGGCGGGCGCTGGTCGCACGGTTGCTCAAGAACGGCGAATCGATTCGAGTCCTGGCGCGCCGCACGGTTCCCGCTCTGGAAGGGAATCCGCAAGTTCATGTGGTCCGCGGCGACTTGGGCGATCCGGAGGCCGTGGAGCGCGCAGTTCAAGGAGTCGAACTGGTTTATCACGTGGGTGCCGGAATGCGCGGAGGTACGGAGGCGTTCGAAAGCGGTACTGTTTGGGGAACGAAGAACGTCGTAGCGGCGTGCCTGCGATACGGAATCAAACGCCTGGTGTACGTCAGTTCTTTGAGCGTGCTCGATCACGCAGGCCATCGAAGGAATGCGCCGGTAACGGAATCCTCTCCTATCGAGCCGCATCCGGAGCTGAGAGGATCATATTCGCAGACCAAGCTGATTGCTGAAAATCTGGTGCTGGATGCGATTCAGAATCGGGGGTTACCGGCGGTGATTCTTCGCCCAGGCCAGATTTTCGGTCCGGGCACCGAAAATGCGACCCCATCAGGTGTAATCGCGCTCGCCGGCCGCTGGATCGTGATGGGGTCAGGCTCGTTGCGTCTGAATCTCGTATATGTCGAGGATGTAATCGATGCTCTCCTGCTGGCGGCGACTCGGCCGGATGTGTGTGGACAAATCTTTCACCTGGTTGATCATGAGACTTTAACCCAGCGGGAGCATGTAGATGTGTGCCGCCGCCGGAGTCCCTCCCTTCGCGTTTCCTACGTCCCCAAGGGCGTGCTTTACACGATGGCGATGGGGGTGGAAATACTCGGCCGGCTACTGCGGAGGCAAGTGCCTCTCTCCCGCTACAAGATCCGGTCGCTCGCTCCGCTTGCGCCCTTTGACGGCTCAGCGGCTCGAAACAAGTTGGGCTGGACACCACACGTTGGCACGCGCGAGGGCTTACGTCTAACCTTCGGGAAAAATGATCCACCGGAGCGGGTGGCATCGACCATCTCCGACACAGGTGGCCGTCGTGGCGTGGCCGAGCCAGTTCTCGTTAAGAGTGGGGGAGCAGAAGTGGGGGATTAAAGCCATTTCCACGTCATCCGATTCGTGACTTCAATGGCACGTCTCCATAATTCGGAATTTCTGATAGCGACACTGGAGGCAACTTTAGAGGCTGAAGTTTCCGAAGCGATATGCGCGCTAGTAGATTGTCCTGGTTCACATTCTTAAGTACGAGCGCGCCCCTTATTGACATATAGGAGTAATCAATGACCGCTGCAGAATTTCGTGATCAATTCCGGCGGCACCTGCTGAAGTATAACGATAGGATACTGCTCAGAATCGTCGTCGGCCCCGATTCTTCGCCTCCGGTCGAGCTTACGGGAGGGGAGATTCTCTCCAAGGCCGAACGACTCGCGTCGGGCTTGGTTCAGGCCGACCCATCCGGTGTTGTGCTCCTCTTACTTCCGCATTCACTTGAGTTGTTTTTGCTTCATTTAGGTCTGGTGTTAGAGGGAAGAGTACCCGGAATACTTCCCTGGCCCACGAGCCGGGTGGACCCCGAAAAGTACCACCGAAACCTTGTACATCAACTCGATAACTTGCCAGCACAACAACTGATCACGACTCCCAGCCTCGCGGCTAGTCTATCTGGCCGCGTACTGTTCCCGGTCAAGGCTTGCCCTATCCAGAACGCGGCGGATTTCGTGTGCAGTGCTGCATTGCCCGTTACGCCGAGGACCAACGCGCCGGCCAAAGCAATGCTCGCCACGCTGCCGACGGATGTACTTTTTCTACAGTTCTCTGGCGGGACTACAGGCAGCCAAAAGGCGGTTGCAGTAACCGCGTCGATGCATGCCGCTCAACTCGACCGACTTGGGAAATCGCTCAATTTCACGGAACGGGACGGAGTCGTATCGTGGCTGCCAATGTACCACGATATGGGCTTGATCGCATGTCTGTGGTTTCCGCTTTGGCACGGGGCACCATCTTTACACTTTAGCGCGTCAGCATGGCTGCTCAACCCGAAGATGCTGCTTCATTATATTGATGAGCTTAAAGCCACGTTTTGCTGGTTGCCCAATTTCGCATTTTCTTACATGGCTGGTAGGCGGTCAAACATGGAAGGGTCATGCTCCCTCGAGCGTGTGCGAGGCTGGATTAATTGCTCGGAACCAGTTCGTCTGGGATCCATGCGGAAGTTCGTTGAAGCATTCTCCGACTGGGGAGTGCGAATGGAGTCGATGCAAGCCAGTTACGCGATGGCAGAGAATGTATTCGCGGTGACCCAAACTGCCATGAACCAGGCTCCTGTAACCTGTTCCCGCGAAGAGATTCAACCGAACACTGCTTCGTATTCGAACTTGGCATACGACATGGTCGACCGCGTTTATATTTCCAGCGGCAAGCTCCTCGATGGTATGCAGCTGCGAATTATGGACGGGGATCGGGAATGCGGCGAGCGGGAACCGGGTGAAATCCAACTGCGCTCGGATTGCCTATTCACTGGTTATTGGGGCGCGGACGGCTTCCAAAAGAGTTCATTGCACGACGGATGGTATGACACCGGGGATTACGGCTTTCAAGTCGGCGAGGACACGTTTGTCATTGGGCGCATGAAGGATATTGTTATCGTGGGAGGCCAGAATGTCTTCCCAGAGGACGTTGAAACAGTCGTGAACACCCAAACAGGCATATATCCTGGTCGCGTGGTGGCCTTTGGGGTAGAAGACACACAGTATGGCACTGAGGCGCTCGCAATCGTTGCGGAGATGCAGGGGTTATACGCCCCGCAGATCGCCGATTCCCTGGCCCAACAAATTCGCGGCTTGGTGCTGTCTGCGATCGGCATCGCAGCTCGCCATGTTGTCGTTGTCCCGGAACGTTGGATTGTGAAAAGCACAGCGGGGAAGATCTCGCGACGCGACACACGCCGGCGATTCTTGGAGCATTTTCGGACCGAGTCCCCGCAACCTCAAACGCAGACTGAGGCGCAAGTACTGGGACAGCCAGAAACGAGAGTCCGTGCCTGACATCGAAACGATTCGCGGTGCCGTTCGTCAAGTCGTTGTGGAGATGATTGGAAGAGAAATTCCAGATTCGGCTCCCTTGATCTCCTCAGGCTCTATTGATTCGCTCTCGATTCTTACTCTCATGACTCGCCTAGAAAGACGACTAGGGTTGAAACTATCACCGGCTGGCTTGCAGCCCGAGGATTTTGACACCATTGACGTTATCGCCAGCACAGTTCAGCGTGCTTCAGGAACTCAATGAAGCAGTTTTTCACGTCAATCTGGATTATCACTGCCCCTGTCGCCTTGGCAGTAGCCTTGTTATCGAGCGCGCCTTTCCAGGCGGCCCGTCAGAGGCTAGATGCCGTGTTTGGGGCAGAACCTGCGTGGACGCAAGTGACGCATCTGTATCAGAATCCAGAAATTCAAGAGACCAGTCACGGTGAACAACCTGTTCACAGTCTTTCAACGTTGGCGAGTTCGTGGGGTAAACCTGGTCGCGTCCGTCGCATTTTGTTCATGGGTAATTCACAAATGTTTGCTGTGAGTCTGGCTCCGGGAGAGAGTGCCCCTAAACGCGAAGAAATGACTTACACCGACATCGTAGCCGAACATTATCGCCATGGAGGCATGAGAAATGTCGCTTGTTATCGCCTTGCCGCACCTGGTATGACTTATACGGAAATGCTATGGTACCTCACTTACTTTCTCAACGAGCCGGACCTTAAGCCCGAGATGCTCTTCGTGCAAGTCAATTACCAAGCGTTCTGGAATGGGAATATTCGCGACGGAATGCTCCCGATGCTTGGCAGTAACGCTAACTTCAGAACCCAAATTCAGCGCATGGCGAGCGATGGTAATCCGTACTCAAGCGATTTTATTGACGCACTTCGGCGGTACGACGGGGAATCCGCGCTTCAGTCCGTGACGGCGCCGTGGTATCAACCGGGTATACAGATAGAGTCGCGAATGCGCGATTTACTTCGGGAGGTGCCCGCCTTCGACACACGGCATCTGCATAAGGACTCATTAATGGACCTGTTGTACAGCGGACGCGTTTACTTGCTGCACCTGAAACCGACGACAGCCCGTTCAATCACAGGCGCTCGCCTGTCGCGAAGCCAAGGCGCCTTGGAGAGGATAGTCCAGCTTGCAACTTCTGAGCACGTAACGATATTGTTGTTCAATTCGCCCGTCAATCCGGGCGTTTCACTGTATCGGACGGAAGCCGACAGGAAACGCTATCGTGACTTTCTTCTTCGAATAAGACAGCGCTATCAAATCGGGCTGGTCGACTTGGAGTGCGAGATTCCCGCGCCACTTTGGGGCAGATGGATGAGCACGCCGGATCCTCTCCACATGGGCCGTGGAGGTCACCAAAAGATGGCTGAAATGATGATCCGCCTTATCGACGCAAACATGTAAGAGGGAGTTGCGAAGTGCCATCGAATTCGTATAGTTACTTATGCTTCTTGGTCGCGACGACGCTTTGTTTCTGGATCATCAAGAAGGAGTACCGCCAACGGCTCGTCGTACTCTCAGGGCTTGCCTTTTATGCTTTTTGGGATCTGCGGTATGCGATCCTTCCCGCAACCCTAGCCGTACTCATATGGACCCTATCGTGGTTTGCATCGAAGCGTCCTGGGAGTAAGGTCCTATCGGTCTGGATTGGCGCTTCGGTGATATTGAGTGTACTGGCGTTCTTTAAGTATAGAGATTTCGTGCTTAACGTTGTCTTCCCGCGGCTGGTCGTCCAAATGGCACACTGGGACAGCACTCTCGGTGTTCCGGTAGGGCTATCGTTTCTCTCGTTTGCTGCTATAGGGTATCTCATCGATTTCCGGCAGGGTCGGATTAAGCCATCTAGGTTCGTGGACGTCCTCACTTTTCTGTCGTTCTGGCCGAGCGTAGCTGCAGGGCCGATTTTGCGGTTCCGCGAACTCGCACCACAATTCGGGTTCGACCGTCCCTTCGACGTCCGTTTCCTAGTTCGAGGGCTGGATCGTGTGATCTGGGGGCTTGTTCAGAAGAACTTGTTCGCAAACAGCCTCGATTCTTGGGTTAGAGAGGGCTTCATGCCCGCTGCGGCTCATGCGAACTCGAGCGTTGATAATTGGTTTCTGGCGGTTGCGTACGGCATGCAGATCTACTTTGATTTTGCATCGTATTCGAACATCGCCATCGGAGCAGCGCAACTTATCGGAGTAACTCTACCAGAGAACTTCCGGTTCCCCTATCACGCCCAAAATCCTTCCGAATTTTGGTCCCGCTGGCATATGAGTTTGTCCCGATGGATCCGTGATTATTTATTTTTCCCATTGAGTGCTCGTTTCCGCGATTCCTCGATCTCCTTCTACGCGAGCTTGGTGGGTGTGATGGCCTTAGTCGGACTTTGGCACGGTGCCGGCTGGGGCTTTGTTCTTTGGGGTGTCATGCACGGCACGTACCTCGTCGTTCACCGAATTTGGCTGGCGCTTCGGAACCCCTCGGGCGCGATCGGCAATGATGGAAAGACCTCGCGAATCGTCTGGAGGGCGCTGACTTTAATGGCGGTAATGGCCGCGTGGATTCCCTTCCGATCCGCCACGATTGGCCAAGCGCTGATCATGTTTAAGTCTATGTTCGTCGGATTTAATTTTGGGCTCTCATATTCAATCAACTTTTACATGACGACAGTCCTGCTGGCCGGCGTCGTCGTGATTGAGCCTTATGTTAGTGCTTGGCGCGCATGGGTGGATGAGTGTGCACTAAAGCGGCGCTCCGTCTGGTTCACCAATTTATTCGTTTTGAGGCCCTTACTATTCGCTGCGGGTCTATTCCTGTTCATAATATTTGACGATCGGGATGTACAGTTTATATACTTTCAATTCTGACCTGGAGGTGCTCCGCAGGAGGGCAAGCGTCGTTGTATCAAAAGCTCGTCGCATCACGAAAATGAGGCTTCTGATCGTATTGCAAGATTAAGTCCGTGATTCAACCTCGCGACTTGTCGACGCTCGGAATCAGAAACATTATGAGTCTAGCAAGCCCTATTCGCGCGGCATCCGGGAAGTATTTCGCGATAGTCAACAAACGTTCACGATCTTCGATGGCCAATAGGGTCGTTAGTCGTAGGCCCAATAGGAAGACAGCGAAGCCTGCGCTCACTCCGGCCACGAGCGCGAGCCAGGGGGGCAGCAACCAAGCGAGCACAAGCACGGTTGCCGACATGCAGCCACACAGCACGGTTAGTTTCCGAAAAAATGCTGCATCGAGGCCGATGGAAAAATGCCGGATCACGAAGATCCACACGCCCACCGAGGCTAATGCTTGGGCGAACCCGTTAGCGGCCGCCGCTCCAACTGCACCGCTCAGTGGAATCAGACTCAGATCGAGCACCACGTTCACCACTCCGCAAAAGCAGCTCCACAGGACCAACACCTTCTGATTTTCAGTGGCGAGCAACAAATTGTATGCCGGGAGGAAGATAGTTCGCGGAATCGCAAACAGGGCCATCAATTGAAAAACGCCGATCATCGGTATGTATTGAGCGCCATAGACCGTGCGGATAAGGGGTCCGCCGATCGCCGCTGCGCCGGCAAGCATCGGAAGACCGCACAGACAGACATACTTGGCGGCCTTAGTTGTCATACGCAAGAGCCGTTTACGGTCTCGTCCATACTCAGCAAACTGACTAAGGCCGACGCTCACGGCAAACGACTGCGGAATCAAGAAAAGTTTTTCTATCAAGCTGAACGCGACAGAGAAAAACGCTAACTGGCGTGTATCGCTCTGCAGGATTCGCAGAAATACAATATCCGATCGGTCCCAAACCACCATGTTCACGATCAGCAAGACCATATTTTGGGACGAGAACGCGATCATCCGGCGCCTTACGTCCGCGGGAAGTTCGGACACGGGAAGCTTCCTAATCCATCGCATGACCGGAATGAGCTTCGCGGCGAGTTCGACGCAAATGCTCAAGAATACTCCAGCAGCTATTCCCAGCAAATCCCATTTCAGCGTCAGGCTGAGGGCCACAATGGCCACGTAAGTCACCGTGCCGGCAAGCGCCGCTCGAGTATTTGCCGCGGCGTTCTCTGCGCTTGCGTTCGCTTGAGAGGGGATGAATGTGATCATTCGAGGCAGGATAGACGCAACGAGCAGAATACCGGCGGTGCGGTATGCAGGATCAACTTTCGTGACTACCAATGCCAATCCAACCGCCACCATCAGCAAGGCGACGACCGTTTGAATGCGGAGCGTGTTGAAGAAAATAGCGCGCGCGATGCCCTTTTGACCACTGGCGAGATACTCCGCCATATACTTCGCCGTCGCCGCAGGAATTCCAAGCGAACCGAGCCCACCTGCTGTGTTTGACAGCCAGTAAATATAGTTAAAATATCCGAGACGCTGAGGGCCAATTGCCCGTGCAATCGCAACAGTGACCAGCAGCGTCGACAGAAGTCCGCCGCCAACCTCTATGCCATACCAGAACGAGTTGCGAGCGATTTTCGAGCTAAGGCTCTTCGCCTCCTCCTTCACCGGACCTACGTCCACTCGGTATTCCCTTCAATGATGACAATGCAGTCACAATCAGGCACGCCCTCCACGATAGCGTGGCCCCGGTGTGGAGTCAAACATCGGGGGCGATGAATTCGCATGGGATTCTTGGTGACTCTGATCTACGTGGTACTCCACCATCTTTCGCCCGCGGACATCTTTCCGTCGCTTGTCGATAGTCGACTCATGCTATGGCTCACAATCGCGGGGATTGTGGCGACAGTGCCGTCCATCATTACAGGGAGATTTCCCTTCCGGGCCCCTCAAGTTTGGTTGATGCTGGGGCTCACAGCCGCGATTCCCGTCTCGCGGCTTGCACATCTCTGGCTCGGAGGCATGTTCCCGGCTCTGGAGGCGTTTCTACCTGCGGGTATCGTTTTCTTTCTTATTGTCGCGAATGTAACTACACTCCATCGATTGCGCGTCCTGATGATCGCTTTTCTCGCAACGTGCCTCTTCCTCCTCTTCGTTTCGGTTGTTGCGTACCATTCGGGAGATTTGGACAGTCCTTTTCTGCTCCAGCAGACCATCAGCGACCCCAAGACGGGAGAACCCATTGGCACGCTAAGCCGCATCCGCGGCCCGGGATTACTCGACGATCCCAACGACTTCGCGCAATGTCTGCTGACTGCTCTTCCCTTCCTGGGTCTGGCCTGGCGTTCTGGACGTAAACTCCGAAATACTCTCTTGGTCATCGTACCTGCATCTTTCATCCTCTATGGGGTCTACTTAACCCGTTCGCGCGGAGCCGTGATTGGGTTCGGCGTAATTCTCCTGGCTCTTTTCGCCAACCGCTTGGGGAAAACTCGCAGCGCCATCGCTGCGGCGGCGATCGCGGTGCTGATGCTGATATCTGTGAGCGGGTTGCGGGGAACGTCCGTGACCGACTCCAGCCGGCTGATAGAGTGGGGTTCGGGAATTGCAATGTTGAAGTCCTCGCCACTGTTTGGTGTCGGCTTCGGATCTTTTCTTGCGAATTCCGAAATGACTGCCCACAATTCCTTCGTGCTCTGTTTCGCGGAGCTCGGTCTCGTGGGATACTTCTTTTGGTTGGGGCTGATCGTCTACAATATTACGGACTTAAATGCTGCGATTCGCACGCTTGGGACAGGAGAGGACAATGGGGAATGGCTTCGCTACGCGCGAGTCTTGCGGTCTTCGCTCTTTGCCTTCCTTGCTACTGCCTGGTTTCTCTCACGGACTTACACCGTGACCTTATACATGATCCTCGGAATGGTTGTTGCCTTCATTCAAATTCTGAAGAACGAACAATCGCAAGAAAGTGACAATCCGGCGCCGTCCCGGTGGAAGCTGACCGCGGCATTGGAGATGGCCTCGCTCGTGGTCGTCTATGCGTTCATCAGGCTGGGTGCGTTTTGAAGCAGTTTCCTATGAAACTATCAAAGAACGTTGTACGCCTTGCTGTGGTTGGGGCGTTAGCTTTGTTTCTGCTGCAAAGCGTGCCCCTTCTGGATACGCGATGGGTCGAGGATGAGGGCTCGTACGGCTCCGTAGCATATGCGCTACTCACCGAAGGCCGAATGCGGAATCCAACCTTTCCGGATACGGATACCGAATCCCAGGTAGATACTCATCCGCCAGCGATGTCCTTGACGCTGGCGACGGTTGCGAAGACGCTCGGCGTCGGAGTCGACGAGTTTCGCCTTCCGTCGATTCTGGCGGGCCTCGGAGTGGTGATCGGGAGTTTTCTCCTCGGCCTCGAGCTTCTCGGCCCGGTTGCCGGAGCAATTGCCGCAATGCTGGCTGCCACCGACAACTTTCTATTCGCGGCGTCACGCACGGTGCGGCCCGATGTATACGTGGCGTGCTTGGGTGTCTTCGCCGTATGGCTGTATTTTCGGGGACGTCGCAAGAACTCCGTCCGCCTTGCCTTTGCATCCAGTCTCCTGATAGGAGCGGCGATCAATTATCATCCTAACGGAATTGCCCTGGCGGTTTCTATCGGGCTTCTCTTTCTAGTGGAGCACAAATCAAAACTCTTCCGCGTACCGCGGTTCTGGGCATTCGTTTTGGGAATTGTACTCTCAGTGCTTCCATTTGCGCTTTGGATTACGTCCAGCCCGGAGCGGCAACAAGCTTTCCGGACACTGTGGGGACGAGGCCAGGGAACAACGCTCGCGTTGGTGGCCGCGCAAGAAAAGGACAGATTCGCTGATTTCATCGGTCAGAGTCAGCGCATTCCATTTCCCATACACATCCCCGTTCGCTTCCACATCGCTCTCGCCCTCTTAGGCGCGGCCATCGCCTTATTTCTTTATAATCGCGCATTGCTCGGCTCGATAGCCATCTTGATCGTGCCCAGTTTGCTTTTATGGACCACCGAGGCGAATCAGAGTTCCCGGTATTTCGTTATCGTTACACCATACCTGATACTGTTGCTCGTCGCGGCTGCCGTACAGCTATCTACGACGCTGTGGACGAGGAGAATCGCCGTCACTGTGCTGGCCGTAGTTGTGGCATCTCAAATCGCAGGGAATGTCTATTTCTTAGGGCGATTTCGAGCGGCCGATTACTCAAAGCTTACGGCAAGCCTCAGACAGGTCATACCCCTCGGAGAGCCGGCCTATGGAGCCCTCACATTCTGGCTGGCGTTGCATGATCGGCCGTTTTATTCATTTAGTAGAACATCTTTGACCTACGCGCTTCAACATGGGATCACTTATGTTATTACGAATGATCGAGTACTCTTGCACGGATCAGGCTACGGTGATAATTATTATGAGCCACTGCGCGAGGAATTGACCGCGTTTCTCCGGAGTCACGGTCAACTGGTGGGAGAAGTCCATAGCGATTTCTATGGAGATCTAGAAGTTTACCATGTTGTAAATGGAACAGTGCCGACAACGGCAGAGGTTAAATAACCCTCGACGGGAATCTTGTTGAGCGGCGACTCAAGTATTTGCAACGCTGCAGTGATGCGTGTCGCGCAGATGTGGAGACGGCGATCGCGTCTTCCGACACGAAAGCCTCCTTCCGTGATCCCAGGTTAATGTCCGAGCTCCCGCGACGACAGAAGAGTCCTTGGGCGGCCGGTTCGAAGATCTGCCTTAAACGGGACAGGCAAAGAAAGGAGCCGACTCACGCTCCTCCAAAGCTCCGCGCTCACAGTATTTGCGCAGCGGTGCAGTCTTTTCCAAGAAACCAGACCGGGGGTTGCATCCGGTCTGCGGACTGCTCAAAACAAAGCAGTTTTATCGACTATCCAAGTATTAAAGTCTTTCCTGTATTGAGCCGATATGATGGAAAGAATGAAACTCGTTTTCTTAGTAGTGACCTCGGTGTCCTGTTTTGCGGCGGATCAAGTATATCTTCGCTCGCCCTCTGGCCCCTCCTGCCAGATCAGCGGAGCCACGGACGCGACTCCCATCGTGATCACCTGCGCCGCACCCCACGGCTTTTCTGCGGGTCAAGCTCTCATCATCTACCACGTCCGCGGCAACTACGCGGCTAACGGTGTCCGGCTCGTTAAGAACGATGGCAATTTGACCAGTACGACGTTTGCGATCACCGACGTGAATAGTACAAACATCGCCGGGAGCGGCTCTTTTGTGTCTTCGGTATCGGGGCAGACAAACATAGGTCCTCCACAATACCCCTACGCTGCTCCGGCGACTCTCTATAATTTGAACGCGCATCCTCGCGGCTGGTTCAATTCGGCGCTCCTTGCGTCAATGCAGAACGCTGGGGCGGGAGGGAGATCCAACCCGTCGGCGGCAGGCTATGTCGGATTGACCAATGTTTATAACGCCAATGTTGGTACGTACTCAAACAACCTGAATCCGCAGACCGATGGCCACAACACATCCATCGAGGCGGTCGCCGCAGAGAAATGGTATTCGGACGGAGCGAGTAACTCTACCGCCAAGACCTTCGCTCAGTTTCTCATGACCAACCCGGACATCATCACCGGGCAGATGACGGGATGCGACGAGACGGGATCGTTTTGCAATTATTTCGCGGATCTACTCGACTATACTCCCCTGTTCATCAACAATGTTCTGATCACTTACGAGCTGCTATATTCCCAAATGACCAGCGGGCAACGGCAGGTGGTCGCCGATTATCTACTGAACGATCTCGATTCGAACCACATGGGCCTGAACGCAGTAGGGTCGGCCTGCACCAAGATCGCCTTCAAAAGCGGGCCAGGTACCGTGACGGTGAGTGGCTCGACGGTTACCGGAGTAGGAACAAACTTCGGCACCTCGATCCATGTGGGAGACGTAATCTTTGTGGGCGCTCCAAGCACCAGCACAATGGCCGTCGTCTCCGCCATCGGTGGCGCGACGAGTCTCACGCTGAATTCAAACTTCAGCATCAGCGGGACGGCTTCTGCTTGGACTTACTCACCCCGCTGGAGCGATGCGGCAGGTGATTGTGGCTGGGTGTGGCTTGTGAAACATCACGGTGGGTCAATCTTATCGGACCCGGTGCAGTATCCAACCGGTGGCGGACAGCAGTACGACGTTTCGAACAACAGCGCAATGACATTTGGGGCGCAATACTTCCAGGTTGGTATGTCCATGTGCGGCCAAGATACGCGAGGATGCCTCCTAGCTTCGCTCGCATCGGCATATATTTACGATCAGATGACCTCAATGGTGACACAAGATTGGGGGCATGGCCAGTCGTCGGATATCTATGACCGAGACCGGACGTATTGGATATACAACACCTTTGTTACGACGATCAACAACTCGGTCGTGAACGGCTACGACCTCAGGTTCAACTCGCTCAAGGACAATCTGTACGAATTCATTTATCATTCGTTGCCATACTCGACTCTCACGCCTGCCCATTACGGTGAACCGGGAAATTCTACGTTCGATTCGGTGGGCGGAATCGATGCGCTTATGGCGGCAATGTACAACTATCCTTCCGATGCGCCCTACGCTAATTACTGGCTTCTGAACACAACTGGATGGCTTACATCGACCACGATGGGCGCTTTCGCCGGAACATACACGCCACGGATGTACCTTCATTACGATCCCAGTCTTGCTTCCACCAGCACGAGCGGCCTCTCTACACAGTACATTTTCCATCCGCGCGATCAAGGACGGTGTGCGACGCTTGGGCTAAATTGCTCGGGGTTTAATTCTCCAAACCAGGATGTCATTTCTAGAACTGGCATGTCGGCATCCACGGACACATTGGTTCAAATACTTGCCCATTCGATAGGCTATTTTACAGTTGGGACTGATGGTCATGACATATATGGCTGTCCCGGATGTTTGCGCCTTTACAGAAATGTTGCGTTGATGGCGGGGGATCACAATGGAGATCCTGGAAGCAACATACAGACCACCAACGGGGGATCGGGCTACGCTAGTTATGACAACATAATCGAGGTTGGAGGAACGGCGAATTTCGCAAGCAACGGCGGGAACTGCACGACGACCACTCAACTGGTGGCGACTCCGCGTTGGGCCTCGACGAATCCTACCGGTGACGTGTCCGGCCGCTATATGTATGTGATGGTGGACGCGACCGGAGCCTACTGCCCCTCCGCTAATGTAACGCGGATGCAGCGGCACTTCGCGCACTTTAAGAAGCCCGGTGCTCAGGATTACATTGTGGAATTTGTAGACGGAGCACTTAGCTCGGGCAACACCATTACTGAGCGGCTGTTCTACTTTCTCAACGGAGTTCCGTCAGGGGCCGCGATCAGCGCTTCGGTCGGCAACAACGGCGGGACAGTCAAGAATCTCCAGACCTCCGGTGGCGCCCTTCTGAACAGCACCATCCTGCCAATCACAACCAACACTGCTTATGCGACCAATGACGGCTCCTCGTATCCATACAACCACGGCGCCGCCAACCGGGTGAGCGTGTGCGCGGAGAACTCCGGCGCGACCGGCTCCTGCAATTCGTCCGCGACTACGGCGAACTGGTTTGTCATCTATCAGCCGATCAACGGCACCAGTGGCTCGATGCCGGCGCTCACGCAGTTGACATCTACCAACTTCGACACGGTGCAGATCGCCGATTCGACCACGCCCAAGGTTGCGGCCTTCGCGCAGGGCGGCAGCACTTACACCTCAGCGGGCTTCACAACGACCCACAGCGGGACCGCCCAATATTTGATCGCGGGGTTGACTGCGGGATCTTACAACGTGAGCGTTGGAGGGAGCACTGTGAGCGGGTCGCCCTTTGTCGTAAACTCCGGCGATAATACGCTGTACTTCGAATCCACAAGCGGCTCCGTCACCATCACGCAGGTCGGGGGCGCGGGTCTTAGCTGCGATTTGAACGGGGACGGTGTCGTGAATATTCTTGATGTGCAACTGTCGACCGCTGCTTATCTGGGGTTAGTGCAATGCGCCGCGCAGTACCAACTGGATGGATCTGGAGCTTGCACAGTCGTCGATGTCCAAAGGGTCGCAACCGCCGCGCTCGGGTTGGGTTGCAGGGTCGGTCCGTAGGGACTGTTAGAGAAAGCGAACTGTTTCCGGCCGGAAACCGGCAGACTGCTGACGGAACGCCAGTGCCTGTTCGTCATCGATGGCACTAAGGCTTAGCTGACTGTTTTAATGCCAGGAACTTCTTGATTCGGAAGAAAAGTCAAATCGCTTGAGAGAAGCGGCATATGTCTATTACTGCAAAGCAGTCCGCCCCAAAGAAGCAATGCGGACGTTCCTAGAACAAGCAATGTCATGAACTACTAGATGAAAGTTGGTTCGTGCGACCACCTGCTCAAAAAGCAGGCGTGTTGCTACTCTTTATCGAACAGGAACGACTTGAGGATCTCTTGGGCTACCTGTTCAGCAGTGAGTTTCCGTGTCGTCTTCCGCGGAGCGGAAAATAGGCTTTCCCTCATCATCGACATCGAACCAATAGAAATTGAGGGAGGCTTTCACTGAAGCCACGGCGTATGAAAAAAGCTCTCATTACCGGCGTCACCGGACAGGACGGATCGTTCCTTGCCGAATTCCTGCTCGGCAAAGGCTATGAAGTACACGGTTTGATCCGCCGCGCCTCGACTTTCAATACCGAACGCCTGGATCCGATCTACGCTGATCCCCATGAGCGCGGCGCCTCATTTTATTTGCACTATGGCGATGTGACTGACGGCACCGGATTACGCAGGACCATCGAGAAAGTGCGGCCCGAGGAGATTTACAACCTGGCTGCGCAATCGCACGTACGAGTTAGTTTCGATCAACCGGAGTATACTGCCGACGTAGTCGCCACGGGAACATTGCGGCTGCTCGAAACCGTGCGCGACTACATCAACGTTACAGGCGACCGTGTCAGGATCTACCAGGCGGGGTCGTCGGAAATGTACGGCGCGGCCCACCCCCCACAGAACGAGAATACGCCCTTTTATCCGCGCAGCCCGTATGCTGTGAGCAAAGTCGCCGCCCATTGGTACGCCGTGAACTATCGCGAGGCTTACCATCTGTTCATCTCCAATGGAATTCTGTTCAATCACGAATCGGAGCGGCGCGGGGAAACCTTCGTGACACGGAAAATTACACGCGCGCTGGCCCGCATCAAGATGGGGTTGCAGAAGAAGCTGTTTCTGGGGAACTTGGACGCCCGGCGCGATTGGGGCTATGCGAGCGACTACGTGGAAGCCATGTGGCTGATGCTCCAGCAGCCCGATCCGGGCGACTTCGTGGTGGCGACCGGCGAAGCGCATTCGGTGCGTGATTTTCTGGACGAGGCCGCCCAGCGCTGCGGGCTCGACTGGCACAAATATGTCGAATCGGATCCGCGCTATCTCCGGCCGACAGAGGTGGATTATCTGCTCGGGGATCCGGCCAAGGCGCAGGCGACGCTGGGCTGGAAGCCGCGCGTCGATTTTCGAGAGCTGGTGCGGCGGATGGTGGCGCACGACCTCGAAATGGCTCGGCAGGAACGGACTCTGGCCGATGCGGGCCACACCCCCGCCGCGCGGGGCCTTTCACCGCTGTGATGCCTGCTAGAAGCAGTTGAACAGCAAGTAAAAACAAAACCTAGGATGCCCAGTAAACATCACCTAGCCAGGAGGGCCCACGATAGTGTCCGCATCGTTAATTGCCATTATCACGACCATTCAGGAGCCTACGCCGAGCGTCCGAGGCCTTATTGAGGCCATCGACCGGGTCGATGGCGCGCTGTTGGTCATTGGCGACAAGAAAGGCCAACTAGATTTGACGTTCCCCGCTCAGAGTTTTTCTCCCTACAAGACCAACTGCGACTGCCGTTCAGACTTGTACCGCTCCTTCCCGTGGGCCACTATGCCCGAAAGAACCTCGGCTATCTGATCGCCTTTTCGCGCCGTGCCCAATTTCTTTACGAGACCGACGATGACAATGCGCCAAACGGCGCCTGGCAAATCCGTACGCTCCAGACCCGCGCACAAAAACTCGCCCAGCGCACGTGGGCCAACGTATACCGACTGTTCCGCAACGACCTCATCTGGCCGCGCGGTTTCCCCCTCGACCTTGCCAACAACCCGGCTACATTTGCCCATGATACCCAGGCGCCATTGGATTCATTTGAATGCCCAATTCAACAAGGACTCGCCGACCTATCTCCGGACGTGGACGCAGTATGGCGGTTGTTGCTGGACCGAGAGTTCATTTTTCCGCCGAGCCAAAGTGTCTGGCTCCCCCCGGGCACATGGTGTCCGTTCAACAGCCAGACCACGTGGTGGTGGCCGGTAGCATATCCCTTGATGTACCTACCGTCGTATTGCTCATTCCGCATGACCGACATCTGGCGCAGCTTCATCGCCCAACGCTGCCTCTGGGAACTCGGGCGTGGCCTGGTCTTCCACGCGCCCGAAGTGATCCAAGAGCGCAATGTCCACAACCTCATGCATGACTTCCAACAAGAAGTACCCGGCTACCTCCAAAACCAACAGATAGTGCGCACTCTCACCGACCTATCGCTTGCATCCGGCGCGGGCGCTTTGCCCGGTAACCTGATGACCTGTTACGAAGCAATGGTTTCCAAGAGCATCATCCCTCCCGATGAACTTCCGCTAGTGAAAGCATGGTTGGCGGACATCGATTCTTTGGGGTAAATGGTAGCCAATGCGAAGGCATTGGTCGCCAAAGAAATTCGATCGTGACACGACGGTAGAGGCCTATGCGGAGCGCCTCATGGGTGCTCCAGCTCAGCCAACTCATAGTTTCAGCCAGCTCACAGTTTAGGAGAACTTGGGTCTTGACCACCTTCATCACAGGCGCTGCCGGGTTCGTCGGCAGCCACCTCGCCGACCGGCTTCTGGCGCTCGGGCACGACGTCATCGGGTTCGACAACTTCTCGACCGGACGTGAAGAGTTTCTCCGGTGTGCTTTTGCCAACCGGCATTTCCGTCTGGTACGCGGCGACATTCTCGATCTTGAGTCGCTCTCCGCTGCAATGAAGGGCGCGGATTTCGTGTTTCACATGGCCGCTAACGCGGACGTCCGATTTGGCACCCAGCATCCGCGCAAGGATTTGGAGCAGAACGCCATCGGCGCCTGGAACGTCCTCGAGGCCATGCGCACATGCGGCGTCCGGCGGATGGCCTTCGCCTCCACCGGTTCCGTGTACGGCGAATCGACGGTCTTCCCAACGCCCGAGGACAGCCCCTTCCCTCTCCAAACCTCTCTCTACGGAGCTTCTAAGCTCGCCGCCGAAGGATTCATCCAAGCCTATTGCGAAGGCTTCAACATGCAGGCCTACATTTTCCGGTTCGTCTCCTTGCTGGGACCTCGCTATTCGCACGGTCATTTGATCGATTTCTACCGTCAGTTGCGTCAGCATCCCGATGTCCTGAACGTTCTGGGAAACGGCCATCAGCGGAAATCATACCTGTACGTCGAAGACTGTATCGCGGCGATGCTTGTGGGGATCCAGAAAGCTTCGGATAAGGTGAATATCTTCAATCTGGGTACCGAGGAGGTGTGCGAAGTGAATGATTCGATTCGCTGGATGTGTGAGCATCTAGGGCTGAGCCCTCGTCTAATATACTCAGGCGGCGAGAGGGGCTGGGTGGGCGACAACCCGTTTATTTTCTTGGACTGCAGTCGGATACGGGCCCTGGGATGGCATCCCTCGCTGTCCATCCCCGAGGCGGTGCTCTGCACGCTTCGGTTTCTGGAAGATAGCCCTTGGCTGACTTAACCTGCCCGTGAAATCGCCTTAGTCCTATCCCAAATGTTGGCCCATTGAGAAAATCAACGGAACGTTTTCCAATAGCTTGAGTATCGCCCTGGACGCTTAACCTTTGTTATCAGTACCTTAGATCGGCATCCAAATTGCCATTCCTCTCGTTTCCGCGAGTCTTACTCGCGTGAGAGGACAATAGATGAGTGCCGTCAGCAGTAATTTTGTCTCCGAAACAATTCGGTTAGATCCAGTCGCGTTTCCAGACATCGCTTATCCCAAAGTCAGCGTCCTAATGCTGACCTGCAACAGACCCCGGTTTTTGAATCGCGCGATTCAGAGTGTCCTCGATCAAAGTTTTGGGGGTTGGGAGCTGATTGTGGTTCAAGACGGGCCGAATGAGCAAACGGCTGCCGTCATGGAAACATGGGTAAAGCGCGATCCACGCATTCACTATTTTCGCCGCGCGCATCGCGGTAACATCGCAAATGCCTGCAACTATGGAATTTCCCGCGCTCGAGGGGAATATGTCGCGATCCTGGACGACGACGACTACTGGGCAGCAAAGGATAAGCTCGCAAGACAGGTAGCCTTCCTCGATGACAACCCCGATTACGCTGGGTGCGGAGCCGGCATGGCGCTCATTGATGAAAGTGGTGGCGATCTGATGTCTTATCTCAAGCCCGAGCGGGATGAGGATATCAAGAGCCACGCACTGTGCTCGAATCCGATGGCCCACTCGACGACCATGTTCCGGCGCTCGCTGGGCAGCTCGATTGGCTTTTATGACGAGTCCTTAGCCGGGTTCCAGGACTGGGATCTCTGGCTTCGCCTGAGCCAGGTTGGGAAACTCTATAATTTCCCGGAAGTATTCACGCGATATACGCTCTGGCATGGTGGTGGTTCGTTTCAGCAGCAGCGCCGCAACGCGCTATCGGCCCTCAAGATCGTTCTTCGGCATCGGAGCGAATATGAGGGTTTCGCTGCAGCTTTCGCTCTCGTGATCCTGCACTTCGCGTACGCACACCTTCCCTCCGTAGTAAGGAAGGCGTCTTTCTCATTCCTATCGCGGCTCAAGAAGACGCTCTTCGCGGGAAGACACAGGCGGGTCGAACCGCAAGCTGAGCCGGATCGCGCCACAGCGATTGTGTGACCCACGGGATGCAGTACTCGAGTCGCGCCGCCGCGTGGTACTCCTAGGACCGTTCACTCATTAAATCCGCCCTGCGCCATCCGATAGGATGAGGTTAGGCTTTACTTCAGACTGCGAGATCAATCCATGGAGAATATTATGCCCGCGGAGAACTCGGCTGGAATCTGTGTCGTCGGAACCGGATACTGGGGGCGAAACCTGGTCCGCAACTTCGATCAACTGGGCCGATTGAGCGGCATTTACGATAGCAACCCCAACGCCGCTGAGGAAGTCGGCCAGCGCCACCCTCAGGCTCGCATTTACGAGATTCTTGACCAAGTTCTGGACGACCCCGGCGTTCGAGCGCTGGCGATTGCCACCCCTGCGGGCCAACACGCTCAAATCGCCATCAAGGCGATGCGCGCCGGCAAGGATTGTTTTGTCGAGAAGCCGCTCGCATTGAGTCCGGAAGAAGGTCAGCGGATGGTGGAAGTCGCGCATCAGACCGGCCGCATCCTGATGGTAGGCCACCTGCTCCGTTATCACCCGGCGATCCGCGTCATTCATCGGCTTGTCGAAACCGGCGAGTTGGGGCGTTTGGAGTACATCTACTCCAACCGGCTCAGCATGGGGAAGATCCGCAAGGAAGAGAACGCACTTTGGAGTTTCGCCCCACACGATGTTTCACTGATCTTGATGCTCACGGGCCAGTTGCCGTTGGAAGTCAGCGCAGTGGGCGGTGCTTACCTTCAGCCGAATATCGCCGATGTTACGGTTTCGAATCTGCTCTTCGAGCGGGGCACGCGAGCCCACATTTTCGTTAGTTGGCTGCACCCCTATAAGGAGCAACGTCTGGTGGTGATCGGGAGCAAGAAGATGGTGGTTTTTGAAGACTCACGCCCATCCGACAAGCTCCAGATCTTCGATAAAGAGATCGCTTGGAAGAACGGGAACCTGGAGGCCACTTGCCATACTGGCGTCCCTCTCTCGTATGAGCAGGTTGAGCCGCTAAGGGAAGAGTGCGCGCACTTCTTGAAGTGCATCGATGCGCGGGAGGAGCCACTTACTCCAGGCGAGGAGGGCGTTCATGTTCTGGAGGTCCTACAGGCCTGCCAGCGCTCGCTCGAACTCCAGGGAGACCCGGTCCAACTACGGCCGCGGGGGCGACTGACGGCTGTCGCCGTCTAGGCCAATTCCGATGGAGAACCCCAACTATTTCGTCCACGAGTCCTCGTACGTCGACGAGCCCTGTCAGATCGGCGCGGGAACTAAGATATGGCATTTCTCCCATATCATGAAGAACTGCTTGATCGGACAACATTGCAATATCGGTCAAAACGTCTGCGTTTCTCCGGATGTGACGGTAGGCAACAACGTCAAGATCCAGAACAATGTCTCGCTTTACACCGGCTGTGTTCTTGAGGATGACGTGTTCTGCGGCCCATCCTGCGTCTTTACGAATGTGACGAATCCACGTTCCCAGATCGTCCGGCGCGACAAGTACGAGAGGACCTTAGTCCGGCGTGGGGCATCGATTGGGGCCAACGCGACCATCGTGTGCGGCACCACCATCGGCCGCTATGCTTTTGTTGCCGCTGGAGCCGTGGTCGTCAGTGACGTTCCCGATTATGCGCTGGTACTCGGTGTCCCCGCACGGCAAAAGGGATGGATGAGCCGCCACGGGCATCGCTTGATCGAAAAGGACAGTGCCGGACATTTTATTTGTCCTGAAAGCAAGTGGAGATATCAGGAAATCGCTCCCGGAGTGTTGCGTTGCCTGGACTGGGGCGAAGATAATCCTATACAGGCCGCGACCGACTCATTGACTGCATGAGGGGAAAGAAATTGTGACTGCACAGACAACTGCAACTGAGAGAAAAGTTCCGCTTTTGGATCTTCGCGCCCTGCACCTGCCGATTCGGGACGAGATCCTTGCCCAGATGACGCGTGTCGTCGATTCGCAGGCGTTCATCATGGGCGAAGACGTGAAGGCGCTTGAGAAATCGATCGCCGAATACTGCCGGGTTCCCTATGCGATCGGGTGTGCCTCCGGTTCCGACGCCCTGCTGCTTGCTCTGCTGGCGGCTGGCGTCAAAGCGGGGGATCGCGTGGCGACTACTCCATTCACTTTCTTCGCCACCGCTGGAGCAGTTGTGCGTGCTGGAGCGACGCCCGTCTTCGTTGACATTCAACCGGATACCTTCAACATCGATCCAGATTCGTTGCAGGGCGTCCTGCGAACGAACGGCAAGATCAAGGCGATCATCCCCGTTCACTTGTTTGGCGGGTGCGCCGATATGGACCCGATTGCCGCGCTTGCCCGTGAACATAATTGCACCGTGATCGAGGACGCCGCGCAATCCATCGGCGCCGAGTACAAGGGACAGCGCGCCTTGTTTGGCGATGTTGGCTGCATCAGCTTTTTCCCCAGCAAGAACCTGGGCGCCTTCGGCGATGGCGGCATGGTGTTCGCGAAGGAAGAATCGCTTGCCAAGAAACTCGCCGCTCTTCGCGTGCATGGGGCGGTGCGCAAGTATTTTCATGATTATGTGGGTGTCAACTCGCGCCTGGACACGCTGCAAGCGGCGATTCTGCGAGTAAAGTTGAAGTATCTGGACGCAGAAACCGCTGGACGCCAGAAAAATGCCGACCTGTACCGCAGCCTGCTCGCGCCTGCCGGTCTGCCCATCACGCTGCCTCGGCCGGCCGAATACCAGACGCGGCACGTCTACAACCAGTTCGTCATCAGGGCACCGCGGCGCGATGAGCTGAAGAGCTGCCTCCAGGAGAACGGAGTCGGCAGCGAGATTTACTACCCGCTGTCGTTACACCAACAGGCTTGCTTCAAGGATCTAGGCTATCGCGAAGGCGATTTCCCCGAGAGCGAAAAGGCCGCGCGGGAAGTCCTGGCGCTGCCGATTCACTCCGCCTTGTCAAACGAAGATATCGAGTACGTCAGCCGCAAGGCCGCTGGTTTTTATAGCTAGGCGCCAGTGGCGTAGTTTAGATTTTTCCGACGGGCATCCGGATGTCGAATGTACTGCTGATCAGTTATCTCTTCCCTCCGGCAGCCGGCATCGGCTCGCCCCGGGCGCTCAGCTACGCGCAGTATCTTCCCGACCACGGATGCCGCGTCTTCGTTCTGACATCGAAGTTCGCGACAACCCCCTATACCGACCCGAAGCTGCTCGCAAAAGTGCCCGGGGAGACGGAGGTCCGGCGCGCCTTCAACCCGGAAGTTCCGTATGCGTTTCGCGATCGAATCTGGAAACGTGTCGCGCCCGCGCGGCTCGCCCGGGAGATCGAGACCGGCGCCGCCTACGCCGATCGAGGATCCGCTTGGATGCGTCCTGGAAAGGAATTGCTTCGACGCGTAATTCAAAGGGTCGCGTGCCCGGATGCGCAGGTGGGCTGGGCGCATTTCGCAACTCGCGCCGCTTGCCGCATGGTGGAGCGCGATGGCATCGATACTGTCCTTCTCAACACACCGCCATATTCCTCGATGGGGATCGCGGTGGCGTTGAAACGACGCTACCCCCAGCTCAAGCTCATCGCCGACATCCGTGACGATTGGGTCGGCTACTATCTCCCTCTGTTCGACAGCGCGGCGACCGAGCACAAGCGGAGAATCGCTGTGCGGCTGGAACGGGAACTGATTGAGTGCGCCGATTACGTGTCCGCCGTGACGCCGGCTCAGAGTCGCCAGATCCGCCAACGTTATCCGGAACAGCCGTCCGAAAAGTTTTTCTATACCCCCAATGGTTACGATCCGGAGGTGTTTCACGGGTTCCAATCGCGTGCACATGCTCAGCCGGGCACTGTGGTGACCTACTTCGGAAGCGTTTACGGCAATCCCGTTTACTCTCCTAAACATTACCTGGATGCCGTGGACGCCCTTCCCGAAGAGATCCGCTCGCGGATCGAGACTCGTTTCATCGGTCGCGTTGCTGCGGAAGCAGCTCCCATTCTTTCGGGCCGCCGAAGTCGTGTTCATCAGATAGGCTATATGCCCCAGGCTGAGGGCATCCGCTATCTTGAGGAATCCGATTGCCTGCTCCTTATCGCTAGTGACCCGACCACCCACGCCGGCAAGTTGTTCGACTATCTTGCCACTGGAAAGCCGATTCTCGCTTTGACGCCCCCAGATGGCGAAATTGGCCGGGTGATTCGCGAGACGCGGACTGGTTGGTGCGTCGATCCTGCAGATCCGCTCGCGATCAGAGCCGCTCTACTCGATATGGACCGCCGGCTGCGCAGCGGAATGCGGACTCTACAACCCAACTGGGAAGCCATCCGTTTCTATTCCTGGCCCCAGATCATCGCGCGGCTCGCCAGCTATACTGGCCTCGGAACTGGCGAGCCTGTATGCGAATCGTACAGTTAGTCGAAACTCTGGAAACCGGAGGCCTGGAGCGGATCGCGGTCGATTTAGCCATATCGCAAAAGAACGCCGGTCATGTTCCGATCCTGTATTGCATGTTCGCGGGGGGCGCTCTCGCCGACGAAGCGCGCGCGGCCGGTATTCCTGTGTTCGAGTTCCACAAGAAGCCTGGCTTTTCCGTAAAGACGCTGTTCGCGCTGGCGCGCCAATTGCGACGGGATGCGCCGGATGTTCTCCATACACACAACCCTGGTGTCCATCACTACGGAGCATTGGCCGCGTGGATCGCCCGTGTTCCCGTGGTTGTGAACACGCGCCACGGCTCGACAACCTCCTTTGGCCGTGTTCTCCCCGAGCGGTACTTCCGGGCTGTGATGCCCCTCACGGATCGAGTGGTCTTCGTCTGCGAGGATTCCAGGCGATATCTCGTCGGCCAGCGCGGGCTTCCCAGCAGGAAGTCGTCCGTCATCATCAACGGGATCGGACTGGGCGCTTTTCTTGAACGTCCCGCCACGCCCGGCAGCGCGACTCCCCGCATTCGCTTCGGCTCCGTCGGCCGCATGGTGCCCGTTAAGGCTCACTCGATTTTGATCGACGCGTTCGCGCAGGTGGTCCGTAGGCTGCCCGGCGCCGAGTTGCGTATCGTCGGGGGCGGGCCGCTAGAAGCCGATCTCCGGAAGCGCGCCCAGGCGACAGGGCTAACTGGTCAGATCCGAATCGAAGGTATCAACCACGAGATTGCGGACGTCTTGAAGGATCTCGATGTGTTCGTGTTGTCCTCGATCAGCGAGGGCCTGCCGCTGGTGATCCTCGAAGCGATGGCCGCTGGCCTTCCGGTGGTCTCGACTCGGATCGGCGGCGTCCCTGAAGTCGCTCCGGAAGGACTTGTTTCCTTCTTATGCACTCCCGGCAGCGTGGACGACCTTGCCGAAGCAATGTACCGCGCCGCTACAAACCCCGACCTCGCCCGAATGGGAAAGACGGCCCGCGAGGTGGCCATCGCTAAGTTCGGCCTGGCCCACATGTGGCGCAGCTACGAAGCCATCTATGCCGAATCCCTCGAGCGGGAATAGCGGTGCTTCGTCTCGCTGTTGTCACGTCATACTTTCCCGTCTCCGAGCAACCGCACCGGGGCCACTCCGCGTATCAGACGCTCCGGAAGATGAAGTCCTGGATGGATATCCAGGTCTTTTGCCCGCTAGCCACCTACCCCGCCTGGTGCCAGCCGCGCAACTTCACGTACGCGCGAGCTGACCTCAACTACTCCCCGCCAGATGTTCCCGCGCGGTACATCGAATATCCCGCGTTGCCCCTTCTCAGCCGTCCGTTCAACGGCATGGTGTGCGCGCGACACGTGCTACCGCACCTTAAGCGTTTCCAGCCCGACTTGATTCTGAGCTACTACGTCTATCCTGACGGGTACGCAGCGCTTTCAGCCGGTCGACGCTTGGGTGTTCCCGTCATCCTGGGCGCTATCGGCTCCGACATCAACCGTATCCCGGACCCGATCAGCGCGCTCCTCACGCGCAAGGCATTGCGCGAGGCGTCCTTCGTCCTCACTGTCAGCGAGCATCTGCGGGAACAGGCGATCCGGCTTGGCGCGCCGGCGGAACGGACGCGGGCGGTCCGAAACGGCTGCGATACCTCCGTATTCCATCTTTCGAAGCGCTCCGAAGCGCGCGCAGACCTGGATTTGGACCGGGAATCGGAAGTCGTCGTCTTCGTCGGGTGGCTCGCCCCTACCAAAGGCTTGAGGGAACTGCTCGACGCTGTGATCCGGCTCGTTGTTTCCCGTCCTCGCCTGCAATTGTTCTGCATCGGCGAAGGAGACCTCCAGTCAGAACTAGAAGCTCGAGTGGCTCAAGCCGGAGTCGGGAATCAGGTGCGCTTCCTGGGGCGTCGTAGTTCGTCGGAAGTGGCTCAGTGGCTCGCGGCCGGGGATGTTTTTTGCCTTCCCAGTTACGCCGAGGGGTGCCCTAACGCAGTCATTGAAGCACTGGCGTGTGGCCGGCCAGTCGTCGCGACCAGCGTAGGCGGCATCCCTGAGTTGGTGGATTCCGGGTCAGGGATTCTGGTCGCACCGCGGGATTCGGAAGCGCTCGCCAAGGCTCTGGGCGATGCGCTCTCGCGTACATGGGACGAAACAGGGATTTCCGAGCGGTTTCGACGGGGTTGGGACCAAGTTGCGTCTGAGACCCGGCAAATCTGCGTGGAATGTATTCGATTCGATAAGAAATCAGGCAAACTCACAGCCCGCTAGGAGTCGTTTCCCATCGGGCGCATTTTTTTTGGGACCGGTGTTCTAAACTGCGGACCCCGGGGCAAGGCGAAAAGGACTTCCGGGTGGACGACAGGATTCCAGGCTGGAAGCGAACAAGGATTCCGGCGGGAACGCGGACGGTTTTCGCCCGAGCTCGGCATGGCGCCCGCGATGCCGGAATGTCTTTTCGGCGGTGCGGCGGTGCTGTACATTATCCCGGCACAGTGAACCCCTGAAGGGAGCATCAGAGCGCTGGCCAGCAGACTCCCATCCAGTGTGCCCGCCTGCGTTGTGTGGCCCGCTTGGCAAGGAACCCTCGATTCAAGGGTAACGCGAGGTTTTCGGGCACATAACATTATAGGAACCGGAGCCAATTCAGCAGGGCGGCTCCGTCCGCCGGTCAGCCGCTCCGAGCCGAGACGGCGCTCCACCCGCCAAGTGCAAATTGGTGGTCACCAGCGTGGAGGTTCCGGCCCACTTAGGAAGTCTTCCCATTAGAAGTTTTCCCATTAGTTGTCGCTTGGCTCCCCCTCTGCTTTGACCGGCGTTGCACTGCTTGCTCTGGGACTACATGATATTCCGAAATACGGCAACCGATTCCAAAGCCAGGAATCTCGGCCCTTGCGACCACTCGCACCACTTCCACAGCACACTTCAACAGTAGCCCTTCCTGAACGGAGTCACGGTCATGCGACGGAAGCGCAATCAGACAGTTGAACTTATCCCCTGGACCGAAAGGCTCTTGAGTTGTACAATAGAACCCACCGGTGCTGAAGTCTGTCGTCTCGGTTCGGATCGGCTCTTTGAGCCCTGTTCGAAAGAGTAGGACCGGGAGGCGAAGATTCAGCCGAGCAAGTGTGCGGCGTTCTGTTCTCATGCGAGCTTCGCCCTTATTTTCGGAACAAGTACTAAAGGTTTGGTCCTTGACCGCGCCATTTATTACCATACTCCCATTACGAGTACGTATAATCAATGACTTAGGACTGAGCCCGAGTACTATAGGGCATTTTATGTTCCAATTCCGCGTTGTGCCTGCGGGCCAATGCTCGATAGCCGTTCCCCGGGGATCTCGATGACGGCTATGCACCCTGGGGACCCGCCCGTCAAGACGATCGTTTGCCTCGATAGCGGCACCGATCTCTTCAGTCGCCTATGTCGAATCCTGGGAAAGACACAGCCAGAGTACCCGCTGATCCATTGGGTCAAGATACCTGCCGAGGTGCTTGTGCTCTGTCAAAAATTGACACCGGCATTACTCGTATTGGATAGTGCTTTCGCGAAAGTGCTCCTAACTGAAGAATTTTCCAGCCTAATATCTTCCGAAAATCTCCGAATTCTAGTGATCGCGGAGTCAGTCGATCAATCGATCTATGAGGCATATCTGCAAAAGGGATGCCGTGGCGTGCTCAAAAGTAATTCATCCGATCAAATGCTGCTGAAATCGATTGAGTCCGTGTTCGCAGGAGAATTGTGGGTGCCACGAAGCGTTCTGTCGCAGATTGTTCAGGTTTCGCTGCGGAAAAACCTGCCTAAACTCACGTCGCGGGAAGCGGAAATCCTCGAGCTAATTAGCCATGGCTTCAGGAACCAGCAAATTGCCGATCAGCTGTTTATCAGCCGGGAAACGGTCCGCTGGCATATTCGTGGCTTATACTCTAAAATCGGAATTAGTCATCGCCCTGGAACACTTCAGCACGTCAGATACCCCGGTAGAAGACTCCTACCCTCCTCTGAGACATAGAATCTTACTGGTCTTTCAGGTACTATCGTGAGTACTAGAACGGGTTGGGCCAAAACCACCCTTGTTCTGTGGGACATTTTCTGACAAAGTTGGTTTCTGGTCCACTAGCTCAAGTTAGCCGTTCTTGCAGGCTTGCGTTTGGAAATGCAAGGGAACGGGCCTTGGGAGTTGTCGGAGGAGGTGACCGGTGCAGATCTGTCTCGTTTCACGCGATCAAAAACTGCGGGAGTTGCTAGCTGGGGTGGTCGGCCAGAGTTTGATGGTGAGCGCGCCTGGCCAGGAGCGACCTGAGGCTGATCTTTACGTGTGGGACCTGGAAACGGTCTTCCATCTGCCAGAGGCCTCCGCTTTCGCTTCTCACAGGCACTTGTTCTTAGTAGAGCGCCGGGATCTCGCCATACTCGGCCGTCAGGTGCAGAGCGAGTTTGGGTGCATTCTTTTGAAGCCCGTGAATCGGGCGACCCTGGAAGCGTTCTTGACACCGGGTGCTGAAGAGCACGCTGAGGACTGCGCCGGCGCTTCGAGCAAGTCAACGAAAGCGATGTTTTCCGAGCGCGACTTGCTTTTGAAGTACGTATTGGAGACTAACCTGAAGCTTCAGGAATACGACCAGGACCGAACGAATTTCCTGAGCCGGGCGATTCACGATTTGCGCGCGCCGCTTACGGCTCTGCATGGTTACTCCGGTTTGCTTTTGGACGGCGAACTCGGCCCGATCAACTCCAAGCAGGCGGAGCTGTTGCGGCGCATGCGGAGCAGCACCGAACGGATGGCAACGTTGGCGCGCAGCCTATTGGCGCTCAGCGTCGAAGGCCACGTTCAGCGGAATTTAGAGCTCGAGCAAGGCGATGTGGAAGCTTGCGTTAACCAGGCGCTCGAGGATCTCTCCACATCCCTCGACGAAAAACAGATTTCAGTGGACACTCAGTTCGATCCGCCGGAGCAACCCATTTTTTTCGATCCGCAACAGATCGAGCAGGTTTTGATGAACTTAATCGAGAATGCGTGCAGGTTCACACCCAAGCGCGGCGGCATCAATGTCCGCGGGTACTCAATATTCTGGGATCCGGAAGCTCCAGGATTGGACAATTCGGCCGCAGCCCCCAACGCCTACCGCATCGACGTTCAGGACTCGGGGCCCGGAGTGGACCCCGCGTTGTCGGACAAAGTTTTTGAGCAGTACACGTCTTACGCGAGCGGCCACGACAGGTCCTGCGCGGGGCTGGGCTTGGCCATCTGTAAGCTGATCGTAACGGCTCACGGCGGGCGGATTTGGGTGGATACCTTCAAACCTGGCGCCTTATTTTCATTCGTCTTGCCGTTCGAGCCAAAGATCGCGCTGGCGAGGCGCGCGCCCGGGAGTGAGGTTTTGGAGGCTTCGGACCATTTGAAAATCGCGGCTTCGGCATTATAAGGGCGACGGACTAATCAACGGATAAAATGGACAGGATACTAATAGCGGAAGACGAGCCGGAAGTTCGCAATTATCTGGGCATGGCGCTTCGCTGCCATGGGTTTGCGGTCGACTTTGCCCAGAACGGCGATGAAGCGCTCCAGTATGTCCGGGCAGAGAACAGCAAGGTTTCGCTCGTGTTGCTCGATATCGTAATGCCCTACAAGGATGGCCTGCAAACACTTCAGGAAATCCGTGAGAGCTGTCCGGATCTGCCGGTGATCATGTTGTCCGGGGCTGCTTCGCCGGTTAACGTAGTAACCGCCATGCGAAGCGGGGCGATCGATTTCCTTCCCAAGCCCGTGGGCCATCAGGAGCTTTACCAAGCGATCCAGAAAGCTCTCCCACCCGCCCTCAGCGAGGCGCCAGCGTTCTTCCGGGAGTCCGGCGAAGACCAACACCCCGCACCCGTAACCGGGATGTGGTGCAAGAAAATGGAAGTGCTTCTGTCCAAGGTCGGGTCGTCCGAGGTCCCCGTGCTGCTGCAGGGAGAAACTGGAGTCGGAAAGGAAGTATTGGCCCGCAAGCTTCACGGGAAGTCGGTGCGGGCAGGCGGCCCGTTTCTGAAACTGAACTGCGCGGCGCTGCCTTCCGAACTGGTGGAGAGCGAACTGTTCGGTTATGAGCGTGGCGCCTTTACCGGTGCGTTCAAGAACACCCCCGGGAAATTCGAAATGGCCAACGGCGGAACCATTCTGCTGGATGAAATCGGGGACATGGATCTGAGACTTCAGGCCAAATTGCTTCAGGTCCTTCAGGACCGTGAATTCCTGCGGCTCGGCTCGAAGGAGGTTTCCAAGGTGGACGTGCGGGTCATGGCGGCCACCCACCGCGATCTTCAAGCAGCGATCACTGAGGGTCTCTTCCGGGAGGACCTCTACTACCGGCTGAATGTCGTCGATATCCATATTCCGCCGTTACGCGAGCGCGTCGACGAGATTCTCCGGCTGGCGGAGTTTTTCGTGCACATTCATGCCACTCCAAATGAGCCGCGGATCGAGCTCCCGCCCGTGCTGCGCAGGGCCCTATTGGAATATCGGTGGCCGGGCAACGTTCGCGAGCTCGAGAACGTCATGCGCAAGTATCTGGTTTTGAGAAATGCGGAGGCGCTTGCCAGCGACCTGCTTCGGCAGAGCAGCAAACGCGCCTTAAGCGCCGGACAGCGTCCGGCAGCTACGGCCGGGCCAGCGAACAAGGCTCGAGAAATCGCCGCGGGCCCGGAGTTGGTGGTGTCGCACGCGAACTCGGATCGATCGCATTCGTCTGGGCAGGATTTTTCAGTACTGAATGAAGTCGATAGCGCCCATAAAGCAGCCGAAGCGGACGCGATTGTCGCGGCCTTGAACGGCTGTCTTTGGAACCGGAAGCAGGCTGCCGTGCTGTTAAATGTTGATTACAAGGCTCTCTTGTACAAAATGAAAAAGTTAGGCATCGGAGAAAGGAAAGCCACGACCGCCACTGTTTAGCCAGCCAGTCGGCAATGGGCGGGTGGCGCCTTCAATTCTAACCAAAGCAAAGATGCCTTCGCGCCCTGTTCTGCGGCTGTCACTCAGAACAGAAGTTCAGGTCGCAACACACGACCAATCGCGGCGTGACGTTTCAGACTGAACTGGCAGAATGCTGCCGTCCACTATCTATCACTTCAGGTTCCGAGGTCTTACGGGGGTCCCGAGAGCGGCCGAGTTTCGGAAGGTGGCCAGCTCCGTTTTTGTCCAGCGGCTGGGGGTAGAACTCGGAGTCCCGCAGGACGTAGTACCCGATGCCGTCGATTCCCAGGACGAACCTAAGTCAAAGTCCTAGTACAGTGCCGCCACCTCGCGCCGATGTGACAGTGTGGGCACTCAAGCGCGCAGGCACCTCCTCCTTACTCTAGCGAGTTTTCAACTACTTGCCGTTGGCCAGAGCATCAACCTGTCCATTGGCTCGGGAACCAGCACGGCTGGGGGGACCATCGCCCTTCCGCTCACTCTGGCAGCGTCCGGAGGAGCCCAGGCAGCGGCCCTGGAATGGTCGTTTAGCTTTTCCTCGGACATCACCGGCGTCACCGTTTCGGCGGGCAGTTCAGCCACTGCCGCGGGTAAAACCGTCTCCTGTGATGCGACCACTTGCATCGTTGACGGGCTCAACGCCAATGTGATTTCCGCCGGAACGGTTGCCGTAGCAACGTTCCAGATCGCCGCCTCGCCGTCGACCAACTCCATCCCGATTCAAATTACGGGTGTAGTAGCTTCTACCGCGACCGGAAGTAGCATCCCCGCCACTGGCAGCTCTGGCTCCATCTCACTTCCCCAGGTTGCTTCGGTCGCGTGCACATCTAATACAATCAACACACCGGGGAGTACGCCGTGCACCGTTTCGCTGAACTTGGCAGCGCCGACTGGAGGATTCTCAGTCGCTCTTTCCAGCAGCAATTCCAACCTCACGGTGCCCCCGAGCATTACGGTTAACGCGGGGCAGACCGGAACCACCTTTACGGCCACGGCCTCATCCGTAACATCAAATCAGACCGCCACTATTACAGCGGGTACCGGCGCGACCAGGCGAACCACCACGTTGACCCTGGTAGCGGCCGGCACGCAACTAACTTCCCTGGCTTGCGTCCCTTCCACCCTGGGGAGCAACGCGACCTCCATCTGCACGGTATCGCTCAATCAGGCCGTGCCCACGGCCACCTCCATTTCGATCGGCAGCACCGGCCCCATCACAGTTCCCACCAGCGTCACGGTTGCCTCCAATCAGAGCAGCGCCACTTTCTCCTCGACCACGGGAACCATCACCACCGCTCAGAACGTCACTGTTACCGCGACTCTCAACGGCCAGAGCCGATCCGCGACTCTTAGCCTGACCGTGAACTCCGGGCCCGACCCGATGAGTTGTTCGCCGGCCGCGGTGAATGCTCCCGGCTCCTCCAGTTGTACCGTGACCTTGTCGGCGCCCCCACCCTTGAGTGGCACGACGGGCGGGACGACGGTCGCGCTGGCGAGCAACAACGCCAATGTTACGGTCCCAGCCAGCGTCACGGTCGCTGCCGGCCAGACCAGGGGAGCTTTCTCCGCAACGGTGGCCGCCGTCAGCTCGGATCAGACCGCCCAGATCACGGCGACAGTTAACGGCGCTTCCCAGACGTTTGTGCTGACCGTCATCGCGCCCGCACAGCTAACCAGTCTGACGTGCAACCCTTCCAGCCTGGGCAGTAACGCGACCTCCACCTGCACGGTATCGCTCAATCAGGCCGTGTCCACGGCCACCTCCATTTCGATCGGCAGCACCGGCGCCATCACAGTTCCCACCAGCGTCACGGTTGCCTCCAATCAGAGCAGCGCCACTTTCTCCTCGACCACGGGAACCATCACCACCGCTCAGAACGTCACTGTTACCGCGACTCTCAACGGCCAGAGCCGATCCGCGACTCTTAGCCTGACCGTGAACTCCGGGCCCGACCCGATGAGTTGTTCGCCGGCCGCGGTGAATGCTCCCGGCTCCTCCAGTTGTACCGTGACCTTGTCGGCGCCCCCACCCTTGAGTGGCACGACGGGCGGGACGACGGTCGCGCTGGCGAGCAACAACGCCAATGTTACGGTCCCAGCCAGCGTCACGGTCGCTGCCGGCCAGACCAGGGGAGCTTTCTCCGCAACGGTGGCCGCCGTCAGCTCGGATCAGACCGCCCAGATCACGGCGACAGTTAACGGCGCTTCCCAGACGTTTGTGCTGACCGTCATCGCGCCCGCACAGCTAACCAGTCTGACGTGCAACCCTTCCAGCCTGGGCAGTAACGCGACCTCCACCTGCACGGTGTCGCTCAATCAGGCCGTGTCCGCAGCCACCTCCATTTCGATCGGCAGCACCGGCGCCATCACAGTTCCCGCCAGCGTCACGGTTGCCGCCAATCAGAGCAGCGTCACTTTCTCGGCGGCCACCGGAACCGTCACCGTCGCTCAGAACGCAACCGTCACCGCCACGCTCAATGGCCAGAGCCAATCCGCGACTCTTAGCCTGACCGCCGTGACTCTCCAGCCCACCGCGCTGAGTTGTTCGCCGGGGACAGTGAATGCTCCCGGCTCCTCCAGTTGCACCGTGACCTTGTCGGCGCCCGCACCCTCGGGCGGCGCAACGGTCGCGCTCGCGAGCAACAACACCGCGGTCACGGTCCCCAGCAGCGTCACAGTCGCCGCCGGCCAGACTACGGGCGCTTTCTCGGCCACGGTGGCTGCTTCCGCCGTTACTCCGGTCAACCCGATTGTGACCATCACGGCGGCCATAAATTCTCACTCCGTAACCACCACGATCAGTGTGCTGGCGGGGGTGCAGTTGAGTGGCCTGACTTGTTCGCCCGCCGTCATCGCAGTCGCTTCACCGAGCACTTGCACGGTCACCCTGACCGGGCAAGCTCCGGCCGGAGGTTATCCGGTGGCGCTCTCTAGCAGCAACTCCAGCGTCGCGGTGCCGTCTACAATCTCGATCCCCGCAGGATTGAGCTCCGGAAACTTCGCCGCGACCGTCGCAGTAATCTCCAACAGCACGGCCATACTCAAAGCGTCCGCGGGAGGGACTAGTGTGACCACCGCCCTCTCCCTGGGGGTTGTGGCACGGCTCACGGGGGTAAATTGTACCCCTTCCCAATTAGCCAGTGGAGCGACTGCCACTTGCACGCTAGGTCTCGATCAGCCAGCCTCCAATCCCCTGCTGATCGCGATCAACGCGAACGGCACTGCCGTAACGGCGCCCTCTTCGGTGCTCGTAAGCACCGGGTTTACCTCCACCAGCTTCCAGATCAACGCGGGAGTCGCCGCCTCCAAGCAATCAGTGGCGATCGTGGCGACAACCGAAAACAGTGTTCAAGCGTCAGTTTCGGTGATGCCGGGGAATCCTCCCGTCCTGAACGCCCCGGCTCAGCTCGCAGCCACCCCCTCGAGCCCGGTCCTGTTCACGATTACGGCGAGCGATCCATATAATCTTCCGCTGGTGCTGAGCGCCTCCGGTCTTCCCGCTGGAGCGGCCTTCGATCCGGGCACCGGCAAATTCACGTGGACCCCGGATCCCTCCCAAACTGGAGCGTTCCCCATCCTCTTAACCGCTTCCGACACGGCAGGTCTCGCCACCAGCCAGAGCCTGGTCATTACCGTAGCGCCCGCGAAAGCTGTCGTGCTGGGGCTTTACAATCCGGCGACCTATGCCCTCGATAAGACATGCAGCACGGGCTCGCTTGGGTCTGTGGTGGGAGCTAACTTCGCCAGCCAGGGCCTCCAGGTGGCGGGGCCCCTTCCCTGGCCCACCCAACTCGCTGGCGTTCGTGTGACGCTCAACAACACCGATGCGCCGATCCTCTCAATTTCAGATACGCTCATCCAGTTCCAGTGCCCCATCCTGTCCGCCGGAACCCAGGTGGTGTTGACCGTTGAACCCGCCTCGGGTGATCCATCGGATCCGTTGCAATTCGTGATGGCAGAAGCCACCCCCGGGGTGTTCATCATGAATGCAACCAATCAGGGCGCAGTACTGATCGCCGGAACAGCGGATCTCGCCATGCCCACCACCGATGCGATGCCAAGCCGTCCCGCCAATCCGGGCGAATATCTGTCCATCTATGCCAACGGGCTTGGCCCGGTTCAAGAGGTCGTTCCAGCCGGCTCGCCGGCGCCAGTCGATCACACTATCGCGGCCACGGATCAAATCGTGGTGGGAATTGGAGGCGTGGAACTCCAGCCGAGTTTCGCCGGATTGGCGCCGGGCCTGGCGGGACTATACCAAGTCAATGTCCAGTTGCCCCCGGATGCGGTGACAGGAGATGCGGTTTCGCTCTACGTGAGGGTCATTCTGGCAGATGGAACCTCGGTGCAAAGCAACACGGTAACGGTTTCCATCCAGCCCGCGAGCCAACCGTGACGCGTCGCAGCCAAGCCTTTCGCCTCTGAACGCGAATTCTACCGACGCGGCGTATTAGGAACAAAGCTCGGCTGGGCGTTCTACCAAAAGGGCCTCTACGACACGGCAGTCAAGTGCTTGCAGGAAGGCGTCGCAAAGGCTCCCAGTGCGGAGCGAAAGTATCACCTTGCCATGGCTTACTTCAGGGCTGGAGACGTCCGCCGCGCCGAGCAAACCATGCAGGAGGCCTTGAAGATGGATTCGACGATCCCCGAGGCCGTCGCCGCCTGGGCTCTCATCGAGGCTGGAAAGACGTCCAACTGATACGGCGGCCAAGCCGATGGCTTGGATCAAAGTGGTCGCGCTATGCTTCGCGGAAATTCAGAATCAGGCTGGATTCCCACGAATTGGTACGACATACAAAGAACTGGGTCGAGTCCAACCAGGAAAACTTAGCGAATAACCAGATTCTAAGGGACTTATCTCTTGGAGTGCGAATTGCTCTTTGGCGGGACGCACTGACAGCAGCGAAATTATAGTTCGGGAGGACCGCATGAAGAGGTATCTAGCGATCGCAATCGCGTTGGTCGGCTTTGGAGCTATCGCCAGCGCAGACGTTTTCACCCAGCTCCCTGACCGGGCGTCACAAGCTACGTCGCCGACGTTCGACATCATCGATTGGGGTCTTAATTACGGTCCCGCTGCCAATACGATCCCAGCTTCCGACGCATGGACGTCGTTTGGCGGCGCCACGGGGACTATCACGAACACCTCCGGAGGTTACATGTATCGGGTCGATGAAGACAACGGATGGGGTGGTAACTTCGACGGCGGTGAGGCCCTGCTTTGGAGCGCAAATTGCACTTATGCTAGTTGCAACGGCGACAATAACCCGCCTGACGGCATCACCCTCACGTTCGACACACCCGTGAATTCGGTTGGTTTTGGCATTGCCTCGAACTACTTTGGCACCTTCACTGGTCAATTGGAGGTGTTCGATGCCAGTCATACCCTCCTTGGTACTCTGATCCTGGGAGGCGATGCGGACGGTTACACGGACGATGGAACCGATCTGTTCCTCGGGTTGCTGGATAACTCTGGCGCCAACATTTACAGCATCGACATTCAGACGTACAACTCATCTGATACTAATGACTTCGCGATTGACGACGTCTCCATCACTTCGGATAGTGCCAGCGTTCCGGAGCCTGGCTCCATCGTACTTCTGGCGAGCGTCGTTCTGGGGGTCGCCGGTCTGCTTCGCCGCCGGCTCTCTGGGGAATCTGCCTAAAACCGTGGGTGCGCGGCGGCAGTATAGCCGCGCTTCTCAAATAATTTTTCAGCAAAAAAAGCGGAGGCTTTTAAAAACCATGCGAAAAAATCTTATTTCAGTGGGAATCGTGACCCTCTCTCTCGCGGCGGTCGCCAGTTACGCCCAGACGCCTGTGACAACCAACGTTGGCCCCGGCAGCCCGATTGTCGGTGCATTCGCGAACTGGTCCGCTGACCCAGCCACCATGGCTGAGTTTAAAGCCCAGAACAACCTCAGCCCAGCTCAGAACGCTCTGACCCGAGGGTTAGGCAAATACAAGAACGCGACAGTACCGGGGGGCACCATACCGTTCTTCGAGAGCTACTTCCTCACTGGCTCCAGGAACAGCTTGTACACGTACACGATGGTTGGTCAAAGTCCCACTGCCGGGGGCACCACGACGATCCCGACTGTGCTCATTCCGTTGCCGATACAGCTCAACAACGGCGGCACCGAGTATTACTATTTCGACCCGGGTGCCGCGAATGACCTTGGCCTTAGCGACATCCAGCTTATCCAGCAGAGCCCGGCGTACAACAGCAACACCTACCCGGGTGGAGGCGGCGGAGGCGTTCTCCCGTCTGATACCGGTCAGCTTGTGGACACCGCCCAGCGCGCGTCTTTCCACGGCGTAGCGGCAGCCAGTTGGCATACCGAGTGGGGCACGCCATCAGTCAACGAATCATACTATGTAATTCTGGATTACGCTTCTGGCCAATGGGCGTGCATCGGTGGTGAGGCCCCGCCGTGTACCAGTTTTCCGGTTGTGAACATCAACACCCTCAGCGCCGTTTTTGGGGACATCCTTACCTTACTGGGCACTGGGGTTGTGCCCAATACTACCGTGCCGATGTTCCTCACCGACTTCCTCACGGCATACGAAGATAATGCTCCAGGCGATTGCTGCGTCCTCGGTTATCACACAGCCCAGACGGGCGTTGGGGGCAGCGGTATTCTGGTCTGGGGGTGGGGAACCTACCTGACCCACAACCCCAGCAATGGATTCAGCAATCCATTCGGTGGCTTCACGGACATGTCTGTGTGGGCCCACGAGACGTCCGAGTTGGTCAACGATCCCTTCGTGAACACCAACGTGGCACCCTGGGTGGATGGAAGTGTGTCGTTCTGTCAGGGGAACCTGGAGACCGGAGATGTCATCGAAGCCATGGCTGCGGGGGATGCCGTGTATCCCATGAACGTGTCGACGTCAGGCGGAACGTACACCTACCACCCGCAGAACACGGGGCTGCTGGATTGGTTCACCCGCAACCCGTATAGCGACACTGCCACCGGGGCCGCTGCCGGAACCTATAGCTGGCCCAACACGAACACGCTCAATCAGGCCCAGCATGGCCCCTCCCTGGCCTATGGCATGGGGTCGGCGTATTTCTGCTTCGGTGCAAATTAGAACCGCGCTATAAAGTCAAGATCGTTCTTGGGATGCCGGGCGCTTGTGGGTGCCCGGCATTTCCTTATTAGACGCCCCGCTGTCCCGGTAATAGTCTCGCGGAAAGCTGGAAGCTGCCGAACGCGCCCGCGAACCCGAGCAGGATTTTTGGTAGTGGGTTTAGTCACATTGATCCCCTACACCCGCGTCATCTCGAGCGCAGGGATGGATCTGTTTGTGCGGCGGGCCGGTGTGCGGGAGGCAACAATTATCAAGATTGCCGGGTGGAAGACTCCCGCGATGTTTCGGCGCTACGACATTCAGGACGGACGCAATATTCAGCGCTCCGCCGAAATCATGGAGCGGCAACTAGCCCAATCGAGGCTGGAAAGACGTCCAACTGATACGGCGGCCAAGCCGATGGCTTGGATCTTATTGCTTTCGGCCGGCGACCGGCGGGCGGGCGAAACCGCAGATCGCGCAGACCGTCAGTTGTAGTCAAAGCGGTGCTCGCCTATGCCCATCATGGTCTGTCGTTGCCCCGAACAACCGGGCGCGAATGCCGGATTGATGTTATGACTCGTCGCTAGGTCGCAGCGCGTTTAGCGCCCAAAAAGTTAACGTCAACGACCTGGTGACCGCTGTGAACAACCTGCTTGGTTCTCTCTCCCCGACGGTGAACATCGGCACTCTGCCGATGGTCCTCGTCAACGGCGTCGTGAGCGCCCTCGTCGGCGATAGCATTTTCAGTAATTGCTGCTACCTGGGGTTCCACTCTAGCTTCGGGTTTATACCCAACCTTCAGGTCACTTCCATCTTTAACCTGGACTACAGCGGCATCTGGGCTGGCGGCAACGTGGACGTTAGTGTCATCAGTCATGAGTTGGGCGAAGCCATCTTCGATCCCACCGGCTCCAACCCGACTCCCGTGTGGGGCAACATCGGCCAGGATGTTGGAAACTGCCCGTCCGGGGGCGGCCAAAACAACCTGGAGGTAGGAGATCCGCTGAGTCTAGGTTTCGGCACTCCTACCAATGAGTGGGTCGTCCCGGGCACCGGCCCGAGCACCGGCATAACATATCACCTGCAAGAGCTGGCCTTCTTCAGTTGGTTCTATGGAGGCCCAAGTCTGGGCGCTGGCGGCCTCTATTCCGATCACGGTACGTTCGGGGGCGACGCGATCCTTTGCTCCCTCGGCGGCGGGACGCATTAAGCACACGTTTTCGGTTCCATAAGAGAGCCCGGTCTTCGGACCGGGCTTTTGCGTGTAACCCAGCGCTACTCGGAGCCGGTTTGCTCATACGCCGCCTTCACGCTCGCAAAAGCACGCAGAACAGTCGGGACAGTACACCCAAAAACTGATTCCAGGCGGCGGCGGGACGGTGTCTGAGTGCCTGTCCCGATTTGCCGGCGCAGGATTTTTTGTAGTTTAGTCACATTGATCCCTTAGACTCGCGCCGCCCAGGCGCAGCGAGGGATTAAGGGACTGAACTCACGGGGGGTTTAAGGTTGGTTGCGGGGGAAGGATTTGAACCTTCGACCTTTGGGTTATGAGCCCAACGAGCTACCAGACTGCTCCACCCCGCAGATCCATGGTAGCGTAGCTCACTCAAAGCGTCAAATTTTCGCGACGTTAATCCGCCCTTTTCGCGAGCTAATTCGCCGCAATCCAGCGTCCCAACACGAAGTGCACCGCGATCCACCACGCCGCCGCGCCGGCTATCGCCCAGTAAACGAACGAGGCGAGCACCAGCATCGCGAATCTCAGCGTCCCTGATAGCGCCGCCAGCACGACCTTCAGCGCCGCGTTCGACCCGAGCGCGAGCAACACAGCGATCCCAGCTGAAACCAGGGGGAGCTGGTGAGCGCTTATAAGGTCGGCGGCCGGGGCGATCACCGTGGCCACGTCCACCAGCCCACCCAGCAGACTGGTCCCTAGAAACGCGCCGCTGCCGAGCCGCGCGCTGGCCGCTTTGCTGACGAACACGATCGCGGTAAACAGCGCGCCGAATTGCAGCGCGGGCATCAGCCGGAAGGGGTTGCCCGGCGCCATCGCCGGAGCAGTGGTGTGCTTGTGCGGCCAGCGGCGCAGCACTTCGGCGAGCACCATGCCGCTGAGCGTCATCACCACCATCGGCAACGCCAGCAGAGCCGCCAAATCGGTATTTACCAGCGCGACGATCAGCAGCGCGCGCGGAAACTGAACGGAATTCGCGATGACGAAGGCGCGCCACAGCCCGATGGTTTCCTCGGGCCGTCCCTTATCCATTTTGGCGAAGTGCATGGTCGCCGCGGTGGTCGACGCGAGGCCGCCCAGTATGCTCGTGTAGATCAATCCCTTCTCTTCGCCCAGAAATTTTTCGAAAAAATAGCCGATGTAGGAAATCGACGAGATCAGAATCACGAACAGCCACACCTGACGCGGCGAAAAGAACGAGTACCACCCGTATGCGCCGGCCGGCAGCAGCGGATAAATCACCAGCACCAAGGTGACGAAGCCGAGAGTGGCGTTGAACTCGGACTCCGTGATGGTTTCGCGCAGGAGTTTGTGCACGCGCTCGCGGGCCTCGAGAAAAACGGCCATGATAATGGCCGTCCCGATGGCGAGCGGCATCGCGAAGTGCAGCTTCCACGAAGCGGCCAATAGTGCCAGCAGGAACACCGCGATCGCCCCCAGTTCCGTGGTGATGCCGGTGCGATGCTCGCGGTCCTCGTAATGAAGCACGGCGAACACGGCCGCGATCGAAAGCAGCGCGCTGGCATCCAGCCAGGGCACATCCACCACGCCGCAGATTCCTCCAGCGAGCGCGACCAGCAGGAAGTCGCGAAGTCCAGGATGGCGATCGCCCCCGGCGGCTTCGCGCTGCGCGCCGATTAGCAACCCGACCAGCAGAGCGCCGGCCAGCGCCTCCACCGCAAGCGTAAGAGTGAGCTCAGCGGGCAAAAGCGTTACCGCGCGGTCCAGCCGCCGTCGATCACGATGTCGGTTCCGGTGATGTAGCCCGCGCCGTCCGAACACAGGAACAGCGCCAGCTTCCCGATCTCGTCTGGCTCGCCCCACCGCTGCATGGGAACGCTCGAGTTGAACTGCTCGAGCTGCTCCGGTGACGATCGGAGAGGCGCGGTCATCTCCGTGGCGAAGGGACCGGGGCTGATGGCGACCACCGAGATTCCGTCGGTGGCCAATTCGAGCGCAAGCGCGCGCGTGAATCCGATCACACCGGCTTTGCTCGCCGAATAAGCGCCGCGCAGCGGAAGCGAGATGTGGGCCATAATCGACGAGATATTGATGACGCGCCCATATCCCCGGCCGCGCATGTGCGGCACAAACGACCGGCACATCAGAAATACCGACGTCAGATTGGTATCCATCACGCTGTGCCACTCTTCCAGCGTGTAGTCGACCACCGTCTTGCGAATCGCGATGCCGGCGTTGTTGATCAGGATATCGGCTGCGCCGAAACGCGCGATGACGGCGCGCTCCAGCCCGCGAACCTGCGATTCATGCGTGACGTCGACCTGAAAAATCGCAGCTTCGGCGCCCACTTTCGCAGCCTCCGCGGCAGTTTCTTCCAGCTTCGCGCGATCGCGGGAAACCAGGGCCAGCTTCACGCCGGCGCCACCCAGCGCCACTGCCATCGCGCGTCCCAATCCGCGGCTCGCGCCGGTGATCACGGCTACTTTGCCTTGCAATGAAATGCTCATGTGTACCTGACATTGTAAGACGCGGGCCGGTGGGATGTAGAGCGCCGCCGGGCCGGACGCGGTTACGGCGAAACGCGGCTCTGTGGGAAATGGCGCGAAGAGGGCGCTCTCTTAACGGAAGCCGGTCACGCCGTGCGCGCTTCGGGCAAGCAGCGCGTCGTTATTTTTCGTATGTGCGGCCGAACGCGTTCACGCCCATCCGATCGAGGGCGTCCTTGGTGCGAGCGTAGGCGGCTGCGTCTCGAAGAGGTCCGATCAGCACTCGGAACATGGTTGCACTAGGCCCTGTCGCGACGAACGACGGGAATCCGCGCTTGCGTAAACCCTCGGCGAAAATCGCTGCGGCTCCCTTGTCCACCGCGCCCATCTGCAAATACGTCGCACCGCCGACCGGCTCGGCGAACATGGGGGCCTCGGTCGAGGCTTCCGGGAGTATAGCCGGCGCCACGCTGGTCGGCGTCACGCTTCTCGGGGCCGCGCTGATCGCAGGCGCGTTCCGGATGGATGTGGCCACGGCCGCGCTTTTCGCGGCCCCAATTGCTGGTTTCACCGCGGGCGGCGGAGCGGATGGTGCAATGCTCGCACGGATCATTGAAACAGTTGGAGCAGTTGGAGCGGGTGTCGAAACCTCCGTCGCCGGCACGGAAACAGCAACCGCCGCGGCTGGGGCCACCGGCGTTATCTTCTTTGGAGAGATCGATTTGCCGGCCAGGTAGGAAACCGCCGAGAAGAGCGCCACGATCACGGTCGCCACAAACAACACACTCGCGATCTGCCGGCGTCCCAGAACGATCTCGAATTCTCCGGGATTCTCGGCCGGGAGTTCCAGTTTTACGGGGTCCGCGTCAGCCGCGTCCTCGAACGATGGCGCCCGGTGTGTCTCCTGTTCGCGTTCGGGCACACCCATTTCTTGAGAGATTGGCTCGGCGAAAATGCTCAACATCACCGGATCTATCGGCGGTTCGAGCGATTTCCTCTAGTACTTGCGCGCTCTTCTTCCTATCGGTTCTTGTAACCACCCACAGAAGAACCCGCCCCGCCCGGATTTGTGGAAGCCTGGGCGGGTGCGGCGGGTTTCACCTCCAGGCCATGCAACATTCGCGCCCGGGCTTCGATTCTCGCCGCATCCGACCGCTTGCGCATTTTCTTCAGCAGCGCCGCGTATTGATCCAGCGTTTCAGCCAGCAGCGGCGATGGCGGATCGGCCGGGTTCAGCACCGGCCTGCGCGCGGTCACGAAACCCTTCCTATCCAACACAGTGATCGAGATTTTGTAGAGCGACTCCGCCTCGCCGTTCTTGTCCCGGTTGGCCATCAATGCCGCCAGTGAATTGACGCTCGACACCAGTTCAGATTCCTTCGCGCTGAGCATCTGGCGAAACAGCGGCTCGGCATCGTTATGACGGCCTTGCGCACCGTAAACACTGGCGACCTGGGTGAGCGTGGCCTGCGTGTCCGGAGCCTGATCGCCATGCACCTTGGCGCGGATGAATAGCGTGCGCTCATAGCAGTAGGCCGCTTCAGGATATTTTTTCTCGTCGAAATAGAACTTCCCGAGCCGGTCGAGCGTCTCGCCCACCTCAATCGAGGACGATCCGAACGCGCTTTCCCGGATCGACAGCGCTCGCCGCCACGAGGTTTCCGTGTCATTGGGACGGTGCATCTCGATATAGGTTTCCCCCAGCCCATCCAAGGCCGGGAGCATTTCCGCGGCCGCCGTGCCCGCGCTCTTCTCGTAGATCTTCACGGCGCGCCCGTACTGCTGTTCGGCGGGCGCGTATTGTTTTTGAGCCTTTAACAGATCGCCCCAAACGATCAGCGCAGCGGCCAGTTCCGGCGATTCCGGACCCTTGGCGGCTTCCGCGATCGCCGCCGCGCGGCGCGCATACTTCTCGGCTTCCGGATACTTCTGGATTTCCCGGTATACCTGTATCAGCTTCGACAACGGCCCGATGACCTCGAAATCCTGCCGGCCCCTGGACGTCTCCATGATCTGGAGATAGCGCTCGTAATAGGTGATCGCCTGGTTATACTTGGCCTCCGCGAAAGTTACGCGGCCGAGGTCGATCATGTCGACGGCCAGTTCCGGGCTGTTCAGTCCCAAGGCGTGCTCGCGCTCTTCGAGCAACTTGACGTACAGCTTTTCGGCCTCCCCGTAGCGGCTCTGCGCCGTCAGCGTTTCCGCGGCGTCGCGCCATTCCTGGGCCTGCCTGGCGTCGAATGGACCCACCCCGCGGCTGGGCGTAACGTCCATCGTGTTGGGAAGGTTCGGCGACGTGCCCGCGTCCAACGGCTGCCGAGCCCTTTGGGCCGATGCGAAGCCGACGAAGGACGCGATCATGATGAAAAGAAAGGCGAATTTAAGCGCGGCTCCGGCTGGATGCGACTTCATAGAGAAACCATCGGCCGAAACCCGCCGCGAGCGTAGGGAGTAGGCGGAAAACAGTACTTTAGAGCCAGCCGTCCCATGTCTTCCGAGCCGTGACTGAAAGGAGCGGCCCCAAAGCGCGACGGCACGGAGCGCAATCTTGCTTCCGAACCCGGCTACAAATTCCTCTTCAAAAAGCTACAAATGTGATACCCGTCAATGAATTTGAAGGGCGCTTCGCCCAGCGTGTAATGCCCGCACGGCATCACCACAGTCTTATGATCCAGGCGCAGCTCCCGCGCCTTCTCGATCACCTGCTCCGAGAAACGCACCGGAAACGTCGTGTCATACCGCGCATAAATAAACAGCGACCACTTTTTCATCGTCGCGTACCGCTTGATATAGTTCGGCGGACTGATCGCCGACCAGGAGTCGCGCAATTGCTCGAGCGTGACCGACGCCTCCAGGCTCTGGCGGATGTGCTGCGACGACAGGCCTTCCCACACCACATCGGCGAAATACGTGGAACAGTGGTTGAACACGTTGACCTCGATGCGCGGATCGTGAACGCTCGCCAGAAACCCATAGCACGACCCCAGGCTGGTGCCCACCAGGCCGATGCGTTCGTAGCCCTGGCTCACCAACCAGTCGACGCAGCTCCGGGTGTCGATCACCGCCTGCCGCGTCGCGTCGATAGTACGCGCCACGTTCGCGGATACGGCGTAATCCGCCCGCTGGAGTTCGGCGGGCATTCTGTAATCGTGATATGGCATGCTCAGCCGCAGCGCCGCGATCCCCAGCTTCGCCAGACCCACGCACAGGGCATTGTGCTGCGTCGCCGAGGCGTTCCAGTGCGGCAATACCAGCGTCGCCACCTTGCGCCTGCCGCGGCGCTCGGGCGCCAACCTTCCCTGCGCTGGGAAAAACTGCGCGTGAACCCGATTATTTTCCGGATACGGCGTTTCGACGGCGCTGGTGAAGCGCAAGAGATTGCCAGTGGGGCAGGCGATCTTGTCGCCTGCCATTTTCGGTGTGCCACGGGCGATCTCGTCGCCTGCCGATTCCTTGCACGTGGAATCCAGCGAAAAATCGCGGGGCGTTTCGTAGGCGAAGAATTCGTCGCTCGATTCGAGCGCGGCGTCGTTCAAAAGCCGGAGATAACGCGCGGGATCGTGGCCGTTACGCGGGAATTTTTGGGTGACCGGCCAGGCGTGCGTCCAGTCGAGCCCCCAATCGAATGGCCGGACGACTCGATTGGTCGCGCGCGAGCACAACCGGTTTTCCCAGGCGAGCATCCAGCGCCCATACAGAGTTTCCATCGACTCTTACTAGTTTACTTGCTGTGGCGCGGGGTAGTGGGTCAGTTTGAATTAGAGGATGCAGTCAACGGAAAGAAATTTCAAATTGACCCACTACCGGAAGGGCAGGAAGGATAGGCGAGCCCCACAGATTTAAAGATGGCGCTGGCCTGCCTGCCATGTATACTGGCACTCATGCCCACGCCGTCTTTTTATTTGGGCCTCAGCGGAGACACCCTTACCTTCGTGGGTGGGACGATTCTCGCGATTGATGCCATCGGGAGGCAAAGGGAATTCCAGAAGATCCAGCGTACAGCTACTGCCGTAAGTGATCCACTGCTGGCGAAGGTGAAGTTCACAAAGGAAGGCGTATCGCTGACCAGCCACGACGATGTAGAACTGGTTTTCATTCACAGATCTGTAAGAAGAGCGCTGTTCGGCTCTGTCCTCGTTGCTTTAGGCTTTGTTTGCTTGCTATTAGCAAGGATTTGCGAAGTCCTCCAGATCCCTTCAAAGTCTTGACTTCCGCATGAAAGTATCGTACAATCAGGTTGTCGGATATTACGATTATCCGTTGCACCGATTGGAGTCAGGAGGTTGGGCCATGCCGAAGGAGCTGTTTAGACTGAGGATCGCCTCGAAAAGGCAGATCACCGTTCCTCAACGACTTATGAATGTACTCGGCTTGTCGGAGGGAGATGAACTACAGATCGAAGTCAAGGGGAACCAGATCAATGAAGTACGCCCTTGTAAGGTTGTACCAACTCACCTATTTTCATCCGAGATCGTTGCTGCGCTCCAAGCCCGGGAAAGGGAAATCCGGTCCGGCAAAGGGAAGCATCTAGAGCCTTCCGATCTCAAACAGCCAAGCAAAACGCCAGTCCCAGCCGCCGTAGCATGAGCGACGCGTTGTGGAGATCTGGGAGAGCTTCGATGAGGACTGGGCCAGACTGCCACATGATGTCCAAGTGGTTTTAGCAAGTTTCTTGGAAAAGCTGCAGCGTAACCCTTACGATCCTGACATTCAAAAGCAGGCCGCCATTGGGGACAGTGAACGGTTCGCTTACCAGCTCCCCCAAGGTTACGTTCTCTATTGGAGGGTCGATTGTGAATCCTTATCAATCAACAAAGTAGATGTAACGATCACCCTTCTAGGACTTCGACACGATCTAGCCTAACGCTGGTGTAGTGCGTCACACGGATTGCACATTATTGGGGAGGCCTGCTTCGAACAGCACGCTGTATTATGAACAAGCCCTAAATCAGCTAACAGCCCTGGCGAAGCACCACGTTTTCAGTGTGCCGATTCGTCTGGTCGGCCTATTTGAGAAAACGGGCTTGGACGTACCGATGTGTTTCTCGGAGTATGGAGGTCCATCTCAGGCTATAGCAAGATCTGGTAGCGTCCTAATTTGGGCCGTAGCCCTAGTTAGCGTCATTGAAGGCAAAGAGTTCCTGCGTCATTCCGAGTTGTTCCTTGGGAACGTTAACTCCCACCTCAAATCCGCTAATGAGCAGCATGCCACCCGGGAGGGCCATCAATCTACCATCTGGGAAACGACCGCCAGGACCGTTCAGATGATACGCAAAACGAGTCTGGTGAACATTTGGCCCAAAGCTGAAACGGTAACTAACGCACCCAACGACATAAAACCCGACAAACTTGCGCGTGTTATCGCCTGTGATTGCGACTGCTTGTGCAACGACTGCGGAAGGTTCGGTGCTGATATGCATTTCCCGTTCCACTGGTTGTTCGACCGGGAACAGATCAAATGCTCCCATCTGATTAATCTTTGGATGGTCGCAAAGTTTCCCGCTGATGTTGCAAAGCATCAGTGGCGACCGGCATCCCTGGGGGTGTGGGAAACATCTTCACATCAATTTGGGCATCCTTAGCAATCGAGTGGCCAACGTTTTTGAGAAAGAACTTGAGCGCCAAGGCGGGCTGTTGGCCATTGACAAAAATAAGGCCGTTTACGGGCCTAGCCTCTACTATGGACAGCCAAGGGCGCTCGGAAATTTCCGTCTGACGACGCGCCTCTTCAAGTTGCTTCTGAAAAATAAAAGCCGACCAAAAAGCTGCTACAGCGATTAATATGGTCAAGGCAGCCACCGCCCAATCAGCGGCTTTCGACTTTTCCCGTGGAACATCCCACCAATGGAGCAGCCACTGATAAATAGCAGAAATAAACTCGGATGGGGTTGGTGGGTGATGTTTATTGGGGGTACCGCCACCGTAGAGTTTGGTGTCCTTCTTGTCTTCCGGCTTAGTCATATGTATTGATGACGGCCTCCCCATCCGCATCGGCCTTTTGATCGGCGCTAGCATTGTGCTTCTGATCTTTGGAGCGGCGATGCTTCGTCATGCTTTTCTACGAGTTAATTCAAATTAGGACACTACCCAAGATCTGGGATCATTGCCAAGTCGAAGTGCTTCTGTTTTGGCGGCGCCGTGAGAAATGCAACGAATGCTACGGTGGGCAACAGCTCGAAGGAACGATCATCAACGCGGCTTAGGACAAGACCGCTGGCCCGGCGGTACCAATCCGACACTGCCTTTGTGAGAAGGCCTGTTACGGTTTGCCCTTGCTCAGCTTCCGGAAGTACTCCTCGACAGCAGCCGCGTAGCCCGCCGGAACCTTATCCGTCATCCCGCTCCGCACCTGATCGCCATTCTGCTGCTCCACCTGCCTGCGAAGCTGCACTTCCAGCGATTCCAGATTCGGCAACACCTCGCGATTCAGCCGGTTCTGCAATTCAGCCGAGCTGATGTCGCCCACCGCCAGCCGCGAAATCTCCCGTTCCACGTCGCCCAGTTGCCGCGTCAGGTCGGGATTGTCTTTGAACATCTGGCGCATGTCGTTCAGCTCGCGCGTGGCGGCCTGAATAACCTGCTTTGGATCCACCGAGCGCGGGTCGGTCGGCTCATAGATGCCTTCCGGCGCGAACCGCCCGTTGTAATAGCGATTGCCCCACTGGCCCCCGCCGCCGTTGGGGTTTCCAGGCTGTCCGTAGGCCCCGAGCGGCCCACCGACCGCGTACCCGCCGCCCTGGCGTTGCCCGTTCTGTCCGCCTGCCTGCTGACCACCCTGCTGGCCACCTTGTTGACCACCCTGCTGGCCCCCTCGTTGACCACCCGGTTGTTGGCCATTCTGCCCGTTCTGACCCTTACCCGCCATCTGCTCCATCTGGCTGCGCATCCGTTCCACCTGCGCGAGCGACCGCTCGGTGTCGTTCGAGGCTTGCTTCCCGCCCTGACCCAGCGCATTCTGTGCCGCCTTCAGATCCTGAGCGACGTTGTCCAGAGCCTGGGTGACCGGCGCCTCGCGCGTGATCATGTAGCCGCCCATGCCCTGCCGGATGTATTGCGCCGAAGATTCCGTCCGTCCCTTAACCTCATTCTGCTGAAGCTCGCTTAGAGCCTCGCGGACGCGGCCCGTCGCGCCCGGTTGTGTGCCGGCCATATCGCGCGCGGCCTTCTGCATGTCCTTTTCAAGCTGCCCGATCTCGGTGCCCATCTTTTCTTTCTCGTCGGCAAGCTGCTGACTCGCTTTCTGACGAGCCTGCGCCGCCGCCGGTCCACCCTGGCCGGGATTCATGCCGTTCATCTGATCCGCGAACGCCTGGCGCAGCCGGTTGGCGAAATCGCGCTGGTGCGCGGCCAGATCGTCGGCGCGCTGGCTCAATCCGCCCAACTGGCTCGACGCTTCCTGCCGGCGCGCGCCGTTGAGCAGATCCTGCGCATCCTTCAGCCCTTCCGCCGCGCGACGCGCGTTCGCCTCGGCCGCACCGGTCTGTTGACCCTGCGACGCCTGCTGCGCCGAACGCATATCGTCGGTCGCCTTGCGCAGCCGCTCGAGCGATTGCTGCAAGCGCTGATCGCTCGCGTTATTCAACCGGCTCATTTGCGAGCCCTGCTGCGGCTTCGGAGGTTGCCCGTTCTGCCGATTGGCCTGTTGCTGCTGTTGTGACCCGCTCTGTCCGGATTGCCCGGATTGCGAGGAGCTGGATTGCGAACTGGACTGGGAGCTTGATTGTGACGAGTTCGATTGCGAATTCGACTGCGAGCCCTGCTGCCCCGCGAGCTGTTCCATCTGCTTCTTCAGCTCTTCGGCATCGCGCTTTAGCATTTCCTGCTGCCAGCGCTGCTCGAACGTCTGCTTGGCGCTGTTCTTCTGCTGATCCGCCAATTCCTTCTGCCGCCGCGCGAGCTGTTCCAGCTTCTGCAAGGCTTCGTCGATCTCTTTCTGACGCTGCTCCGAGCCCGATCCGCCCTGCTGCTGCCCGCTCTCATACTGATTTTTTTCCGTGTCAAGTTCCAGGTCGAACAGGTTCGCCAGATCGCGCCCGGCCCCGCCGCCTCCGCCCATCCCGCCGCCTTGATTTCCGAAGGCGACCTGAATATCCCGGAAGGTAGCTTCGGCTCGCAACAGGTGTTGCAGGGCCTTCGTCTCCGGTTCGAGCGCATCCTTCCACGCCTGCGCCTTCAATTTGTCCGAAGCCGGCGTCATCTCCGCGGCCGCCGCATCCATATCCTTCACGAAAGCTTGAAATTCCTGATTCGCGCCGGCCAGCTCGCGGCTGCGCATGCGCTCGGCAAGCGACTTCGCCTGCTCCTTGAGCTTGGTCTGGATTTCGGCCAGGAATTTCGAATTCGCTTCCGAATTCACTCGATCCTTGCCGCCGCCTCGAATCTCATTCCAGGTCGCTGCGATAATTTCCTTCTGCCGTTGGGAGATGCGATTCTCCTCCTGATCGCCGCCTCCTCCACCGCCGCCACCACCACCGCCCTGCGATTGCGTGTAGTTTTTCTCGAACGGCTGCGCCTCGATGAACAGGATGTCCGTGCGCGCCGTGTTTCGCGCGTCGCGCGCCGTGGCGTAAACCGACACCACGTCGCCCGGCTCCATCTTGTAATCTTCCAGGTACAGCGTGGTCATGCCGGTGGCGGTCTTGACGCCCTTATTCGGCAGCATCGGCACCACTTTCTCCGCCGTGCCGTTCACCGAATAATGCAGCTCCATCGATTCCAGCGCGAAATCGTCCTCGGCCGAAATCTGTATTTGCACTTCCTCGATCGGGCTGACGCGCGCATCCGATCCGGGATGAATAATCTTGACCGTCGGCGCCTGATCCTCCCGCGCCTCGATGAAATAATCCTCGCTTAGGCGAACGCTCTGGCCCTGTTCGTTCACTGCGAAATGGTACATGCCGTCTTTGTTGATGGGCACTTTGGCGATTAGCGTTCCGTTCGGCCCCGATTCGAGCGAAATGTGGCTGCCGTCGTCGACCTCAATGGTTCCGTTCTTAAGCGGACGATCGGTTTCGACCGTCAGTTCCGCCACCGTGCCCGCTACCGCGCGCAGATCGCCGCCCGGATCTTCGGTGACGCTCGCGAGACCCAGCCACGACGGATAGTGATAGGTCACTTTCAGCTTCTTGATGCCCGGCAGATCCACCACATCGAGCTTGAAGGTTTTCGACTTCACCCCCGCGGCCTCGACGTAATAATCCACCGGCTCCGGCAGCCCGGCAAACAGGAATTCGTACGCCGATCCGCTGGCCCGCGGCAACATCGGCGCTTCTTCCCATTTCGACGTGCTCTTATAGCGCGCGTACAGCTTCACCTGCGGCGCTTGAAAACCGGTGAGCGTGGCCGTCACCATCTGATCGGATTTGCGGCGCACGAGTTTGTTCCCCGGGTCCACCAGAATGTCGTAAAACGCGCCGGAGGCGCCCTTCGGAATTCCCGCCCACAGCAGCGATGCGCCGTATCCGAAATATCCCGGCCCGGCCATGATCAGCCAGATCAACGCCGCGCCCAATGCTCCCGCCGAAGTCGCAAACGCAAAAATCGATCGCGGCGGCGCGACCTTCGCCGGTTCCGTCTGTTGAGCCATGGTCGCTGTGTCGGCGGCCAGCAATTCCAGCATCGGATCGCGATTTTCAACTTTATCCCGCTCCACAAAAGTCAGCAGGCGCTGGTCGAACTGCGGAAACGTCGATTCAGCGCTGCGCGCCGCCCGCGTGCGATTCAGGCGCATCAGCGGCAACACCAGCGCGAGCGCGACGGCGGTCGCGAGCGCGATAAACAGAATCACCCGCGCCACCACCAGGCTGGTCGAGGAAAACGCCAGCGCGTTGGTGATCAGCACCATCGCGAGCGTAACGCCCAGCGCCACACCCGCGCCGATCGCGGCGCCCTTCGACACCGTCAGCCAACGCAGGCGCGTTTCCAGTCCACGCAAGTACTGATTCAGTTGATCGCGCGTGTTCATGCCGCTTCCTTTCGCTTACTTGGCTCTTCCGCCGGAGGTCGCAAATACCCGTTGGCGACCACCGATTCAGCCACCGCTATCAATAACAATAGCAACAATAAATACGGCCAGAGCCCCCACGGTTTCCTAACGTCTTGATTCTCCGAACCCGATGCCCCACCTGAAGATGTGTCACCGTTGCCGGTCGCTTTCCACAAATCCAGCGTCTCCCGCGGAATCGGGGTCAGATCCGACTCCCGCCGATCCGCGTGCACCGCGATCAGGCTGTGCCGGCCGCTCGCGGTCTTCACTTCGAAAAAGCCTTCGCTCGTGACCTGAAAGTTCGTCGCCTTGGCGGCTTCTTCGAATGACAGCAGCCGCTTTCCGTCCGGCCCGAGCACTTCCGCTGCGGATCCGTTGTTACTGCCCGACCGCAATTCGACATACGAATCGACCGTCAGATTCACCGGCTGCTCCGCGCCGCCGCCGCCGAGATACGCGGTCGATTGCTGGATGAACGGCACCCACGCCGCGTGTTTCGGCAGGTCGTTTCCGAGGTAATCGAAGGTCGAGGCGAACACCAGGACCTTGCCTTCGCCGATCTGGCGCTCCAGCACCAGCGGCGTCTGATCGTTCAACCGCGCGAGCACGTGCGATTTGGAGGGCGTCACCCGGATCGCCTGAAGAAATTCCACGCCGTTGAAGCGCTCGACGTTGCGGAGGGCCGGATGGCCCGTGTCGATGTCGGTAACGGAAAGAAATCGATCGCCCTCACGCGCCGCATAACTGGAACCCTCGATGGGTTCATCCAGCACCGGAACCCTCGGCAGGGCCGCCGCCGACGGCCCCAGCGAGATCAACAACCCGCCGCCGCCGCTCACGTATCGTTTCAGTGAATCCTCAAAGCCCGGCGGAAGCGTGCCGGGATCGTTCAGCACCACCATCGCGTAATTCGAGAGCTGCTGGTTCCCCGCCATTTCCGGATGCATGGATTCAAGCTGAAACGCCGCGTCCGCCGAAGCGTCCAGCGCGGCGCGGAAATACACCAATCCCAGCGGCCTGCGTCCATCGTCGACGAATAGAACCTTGCGCGGATCGGTGCGCTCCACCGAAAACGGAAACCGATCGTCGGCCGGAAGGGTGTCGCCATCGCCGCCGGCAACAGTTACCTCGCCGCGGCTGAATCCATACGGCACATCCAGGCCCAGAAACTCCACCTGCGCTCGCCCCGGCGTTCCTGGCGGGACGTCGACCTGCTTGGTTTGCAGAACCTTTCCGTTTACCGAAAGGGAGACCGTCTTCTTCGACATTATGAGATTGATTCCGTCACCCGACATGTTTGGCGCGGCAGTTCCGAATCCCGCCACCGTCGCGACCACTCTCGCGCGCTTCGGATCGTAGACCCGTCGCGGCGCGACGACATTCTCGACAGTCCAGTTAGGCTCGGCTCTGCCGATCTGATGCGGCACCAGGGTCGTGTTCGGATCGAAACGCACATCCGCGAATCCGGGCATCGCGGATTTTTGTAGATCGCTCAACAAGTGCAGCTCGATCGGCATTTTGATCGACTCGCTCAGAGTTTTTGTGTATCGCACGATCTCGCCAAAGGAAGCCCGGCTATCGCTGGGCTGGATGGAATTGATCGCGGCGCGTAGTGCTCCCGTGTCGGAGGTCGGCTGCGTCAGCGCCTGGACTTGCGCGCCCAGCGCGACCACCTGCGCCTGATCGCCCGCTGCGACCTTCGATAAGACGCTCTGCGCTTCCTCTTTGGCGCGTTGGAGACGATCGTCCGCGCCCATGCTGAACGACCGATCCACGGCGATGAGCGTCAACTTCTTGCTGTCTTTCGCCGAAACCGTGCGACGGATGAACGGATTCGCGAACAGCAGCGCCAACAGCAGGATCATCAGCGCGCGCAGCGCGAATAGCAGCAGATATTCCAGGCGCCGGTGTTTCACGGAGCTTTGCTCGCGCTTCTCGAACAGCATCAGCGACGGGAACAGGCGCGGGTCCGTGCGATGGCGCTTCAGCAGGTGAATCCAGATGGGCAACCCGATGGCGACCGCTCCAGCCAGAAACCATGGAGTAAGAAAGCCCATAAGAAACTACGAGTCAGGAGTCAGGAGACAGAAGTCGGAATGTCCCCACGCGGATCTTATTCTGACTCCTGACTCCCGTCTCCTGTCTCCTTCTTTCACAACTTCCCCTTCCGAATCGCCAGGTACTCGCGCAACGCCGCATCCAGCGGCCGGCTGGTGTCGATCAAAAAATAATCGATCCCGGCGGCCTGCGCGCGCGTCTTCAGATCCTCGATATGGGCGTCGATCTTACCCGGATATTCGTGCCTGGTGTAGTCCGGCGAAACTTCCATCGCGTCGCCGCTTTCCAGATCCTCCAGCAGCACTGGAGCCCGCAGCTTCGGCCGGATCTCCTCAGGATCGAGAACATGAAACAAAACCAGCTCATTGCCGCGATAGCGCAGCGGCTGCACCGTCTCGATGATCTTTTCCGGCTGCTCCCAGAAATCCGAAATCGCGACCACCACTCCGCGCCGCCGCAAAAAGTCCTGTAGCACATGAAACGGCTTGGCGAAGTTGGTGCGCGTTCCCGGCTCGGCATGATTCAGCGCATTCAAAATCCGGGCAAGCTGACCTTGCCGCGACGACGCCCGCACATATTCCCGCACATCGTCGTCGAACACGATCAACCCCACCGCATCGCGCTGCAAGTGCGCCAGGTAAGCCAGCGAAGCCGCGAGAAATCTCGCGTATTCGATCTTGTGCATCCGATGACCTTCGGGCCCCTGCGATCCGAACTTCATGGACCGGCTGGCGTCCAGCAGAATGGTGACCTGGCAATTCGTTTCGCCGCGATACCGCTTGAGAAACGCCTTCCCGGTGCGCGCGAAAACGTTCCAATCCACGTGCCGGAGATCGTCGCCTTCGCTGTAGGCGCGATACTCCGCGAACTCCTGGCTGAAACCGAAATCGGGCGAGCGGTGCTGGCCCGCGATGAAACCGTCGACCACGGTCTTCGCCACCAGATCGAGGCCGGAAATGCCGGCGAGCACCGAAGGATCGAGGAAACGCTGAAGCATACGACGAAGGAGTCAGGAGTCAGGAGTCAGAATTTCGAGCGTCATCCCTTGGGCGGAGGCATCGCCTCCAGCAGCTTCTTCAAAATGTCGTCCTGCGTCAGGCGATCCGATTCCGCCTGGAAGTTCAGCAGAATACGGTGCCGCAGGATCGGCCGCATCAGCGCGATCACGTCCTCATAGGAAACGTGGTAACGATGGCGCATCAGCGCACGAGTCTTCGACGCCAGCACCAGAAACTGCGCCGCGCGCACGCTCGCTCCGAAATTCACGTACTTCTTGATGAAATCGGGAGCGGTCGGATCGGTCGAACGCGTCGCCCGCACCAGGTCCACCGCGTATCGCGCCACCGAATCCGCGATCGGCACCATTCTCACGACCTGCTGGAAATCGAGAATCTCTTCCGCGGTGGTCACCGCTTTCACCTGCGCCTGATGGGTTGTCGTCGTAAGCCCCAGGACCAGCATTTCGTCGTCGGCTGTCAGATAATCCAGCAGCGTATTAAAGATGAAGCGGTCGAGCTGCGCTTCGGGCAGCGGATAGGTGCCCTCCAGTTCGATGGGGTTCTGCGTCGCCAGCACGAAAAACGGCGCCGAGATCTTGTACTGATTGCCGCGCACCGTGCACGACAGCTCCTGCATCGCTTCGAGCAGAGCCGATTGCGTCTTGGGTGGCGTGCGGTTGATTTCGTCCGCAAGCAGGACGTTGGTAAAAATCGGCCCCGGCACGAAAGTCCACGTGCGCCGCCCGGTGGTAGTGTCTTCCTCGATGATGTCGGTGCCGGTGATGTCGGACGGCATCAAATCCGGAGTGAACTGAATGCGCCGGAACACCAGGCCGAGCGCAGAAGCCAGCGTGCGCACCAGCAGCGTCTTGGCGGTCCCCGGCAAACCCGTGATGAGGCAGTGCCCTCCCACGAAAAGAGCGATCAAAACCTGCTCGATCACTTCGTCCTGGCCGACGATCACCTTTCGGATTTCGACAAGAATGTCATCGCGCACGGTTTGGAAACGTGCGATGCGGTCCTTAAGCTCAGCGGAATCGAGCGTGGTAGCGGTGGTTGTGGACATTAGAGTATTGTGTCTTATTCCTTGTCTGATTTCTTGTCTGGTTTCTCTGTAGCGAGTTCGAGCAACAATTTTTGTGCCGGTTTGAATCCCGGCGCGGCCTCCAGAGCCGAGATCACTTCCTCGCGCGCGTCGTCCGGACGCTTGGCGCCTTGAAACGCTTTCGCGAGCTCGAAATGCGCGCCCGCAACGTCAATGGGCGAGCCCGCCAGCACCGCCTGATACTCGCGAATCGCGTTGGTGGGATTCCCCAGGTCCATATACAGATTGCCCAACTGGAGGTGCGCCTGCTCGTCCTTGAGATAAATCAGGTTCAGACGCTCCAGGGTCTTGACGGCCTGCGGCTTGCGGCCTTCCTCCACTTCCAGCGTCGCGAGCCGTTTCAGCGTTGCCGGATTGCGTCCGCCCACGGTCGAGTAACGTTCCAGCTCGTCCACGGCTTTTCCCTTTTCATTCTTGGCCAGGTAAGCTTCGGCGAGAAATTCGTAGACGTTGGCAGCCTCGACATAATCCGCGTAGAGATCGCGAATAGCCGTGCCCTGTTTGATGACCTCGTCCCAGTTCTTGGCCTTCTCCGCCTCGGATACACCGCGAATGCTCTTCTTCCATTCATCAAATCCGGCCACGGTCGCGTGCGTGTCCTTGTCCAGCCAAGCGAGGAATTGTTTATCGAACTCCTCGGGCTTCATCTTGAATTCCTTCTCGATCACCTCGGGCGTCGGTTCGAGCGCCGCATAATCGTGGATCATCGCCAGCAGCTTATCGTAGCCCCATTTCTCATTGATGAAGTTGCAGATCTTGCCGCCCTGAAAATAGGAGACGATCACCTGCGACGGATACGTCGGATGAATGAAGCCGCGATCCAGTTCCGCCACCGGGAGCAGCTTGTGGTCCTTAATCGCGTTGATGGCTTCCGGGTCCAGACGATCGCCCCAATCGGGATGCCCGTTGCCGGTTTCCTCGAAGACCGCCAGGCCTTCCGTGAACCAGCGCGGCACGCGGCTGTTGGTCATCGACAACACGTACACGTGGCTCATTTCGTGCCACATGGTGCTCGCCCAATGAAACTCGCCGGGCTTGCGCCCGCTAGGCGAATCCATGGCGATGAAGTTTCCGAACGTGACGCCCAGCGCGCCCAGGCCGGGCATGCCCATGGTGCGGACCGCGAAATCTTCGTGATTGGGGTACACCTCGATCTGCACCGGAGCATCGAGCTTGTAGTGATACTTTTTTTCGTAGGTGGCGATCGCGCGATCCATCTCGGACTGAAAATACGGCCGCAGCAGCGCCGCTTCCTTCTTGTCGAAACGCAGGACTGTGGTCGGCGTCTTGAACGTGTCGAATTTCTTCAACGTGTCGAGAAGCATCAGCGAGTTGACCGTAGACGCATCGCGCCATCCGTTGTTGTAACTCTGCTGCAGCAGCTCCGCCGCTTCGTCAGTTTCGCCGAAGCGCATCAGATTCACACCCAGCTCGCTCCGCGCGCTCCACAAATCCGGCTTGATCGCGATCGCCTTGCGATACGCCTTGATCCCTTCGTCGTAACGCCGATTGATCACGAAAAAATGCCCGAGCGTCTCGTATGCCTCGCCGTAAGTCGGATTAATTTTCAGCGCCTTGTCCATCCACTGCGTCGGCTTGTCGTTCAACAGCTCGACCGAGCCGAGAATCGCCATCGCATGCAGCGCCTCGGGATAAATCTCCAGCGCCTTCTTCGCGGCAGCCGCCGCTTTTTCAGAATTCGAATCTTCCAACGCGACCTGCGCCATCACTTCCTGCGCTTCGTACAGCTTCGGCTCGAGTTCCAGCGCCTTGGTTGCAAACTCCGCCGCTTTGGGCTGGTACCCCTCCGCCGCGACCCGCGCCATGCCGAGCATTGCAGACGCGCATTTCTCGTCGAGATCGAGAGCGCCCCCGAATTTTTCTTGCGCATCGCCTGCCTGATAGTGATCCAGCAGCATCATTCCGAACCGCACCTTGACGGTGACGTCCTTGGGACGCGCCCGTTCCAATGCATCGAACAGCGCGAAGGAGCCTTTGTAGTCGCGCAGCCCCCAGCGCCCTTCCGCCTGCAGCAATGGATCCTTGGATTCGGCCAGCTTCTGGTAACACAGCACCGCAGTGGAATCGCCGTGATGACGAAGCGCCTCGCACTGCGCCACACTCGCGGACGTTTGGGATGACTGCTGCGGCGCCGGCGGCGGGATGGCCTTCTTAGGAACCTGGGCAAAAACCGGGAGCGCGGCAATGAGAACTATTGCGAACTTCACTTGTCCAGCGCCTCCTGGGTCTTGGCCAGCTCCACAAAATACTGTTGCAGTTTGGCCCGATATTCTTGCAGATCCATCGACGCTTTGTGATACTTCAGATCGTCGATGGCCGTTTCCAGTTCTTCCTTGCGCTTCAGCAGCGCTAGTTTTTCAGGGCTATTCGCTTGCGCCGCCACCGCGCCCAGATGCAGCACGGTGAAGTGACTGGCCAACAGCCCTTCACCGTTTTCAGGCCCTGGCGTCTTCACGCCTTCACCCTTCCCGGTGTCTTCGAGCAGCGCGTGTTCGGTCGCCAGCCGTTTCTGCGTCTCGAAAAAGCTGGCGGTTTTCTGCTCGGCGTACTTGAACGCTTCGAGCGCGCTGATGGCTTCGCTCTTATCGGTGTCGGAGGCCGGATCGCGCAGCGCTTCGATCCAGTAGCGCGCAAAATAGGTCGCGTTCTTTTCGGTGCCGGTCTTGGTCGCCGTAATCACCACGCGACCCGGCCGTTCGAGCGCCACCAGCGATCCGCCGCTCGAGCTGGTCATGTTCACCACCAGCTGATGTTTCGCGGGAACTTTATCGAGCAGGTTGCCGAGCTCCGTCGCGGTCAGATCCGGGCCGGGCAAGTTGAACTTGTAATCGATGTTGTCGAAAGTCCCATGGCCGATCATCATGACGATGACGGAATCGTCGGGCTTGGCGTGTGCGGCGATGTCGCGCAGCTTCGCTTCGACGTTGGCCTTGGTCGCGTCGGCACCTTGCAGCGTTTCGATCTTGGCGGCCGGCTCAGCCGACTTGAGCAGCTTGTCGAGATCCTTGGCCCATCCGCTGAACCGCTGGTCGTATTCCGGCGCCCCGCCCAGTCCCGCAATGGTGAGATAGAAGGTCTCCGCGTTCAGCGCGGGCAAGATAAGAAACAAAAGTAGCCACGAATACGCACGGATACACACAAATGGATTTCTTGGTCTTGATCCGTGTTCACGCGTTGTGGGGCAGGCGATCTTGTCGCCTGCCATTCGCGGCCAATCTTTTCTCATATCACACCCCATCTACGCCGCAGCAGCCACTCGCTCGATCGCAGCATCAACAGCGCCAGGAACACCACCGGCATGTCCCACAGATCGCGCGTCTCGCGAACCGTAATGCCGGCTTCGGAATAATTAATGTCGTTGCCGAGCTTGCCTGCGTCCGCCGGCGTGTAATACCGGCCGCCGGTTTCCTGCGATAGCTTCTCCAGCAATTCGCGATTCTGCTCCACGCGGAAATTCTCGGCGACGCCGTCCTCGCGCCGGAACGTCAGGACGTCGCGCCCGATCTCGTCGTTGCCGCGCTTGGCAAGAATCTCCACCAGATACGATCCGGGCTTCGGCGTGGTGTACTCCGCAGTGTAGATCCCCTGCTCCAGCGGCTCCGGCCGCATCTCGACCGCCTCGGCGATTCCATCCGGCCCCAGGATGTGCGCCTCCACCGTGGCGTCGCCCGAAGGAAGATAGGTATGATCGCGAACCTCGGCGCGCAGTTTCACGTTCGGTTCGTCGAAAACCACCTGCTTCGGCGTCGACCCCGCCACGCGGCGCGGCGTATCGTTCACCAGCCAGCGCAGCAACTGCGTATAGAACATCTCGTGGCTTTTGTCCGCTACCGGTTGCAGCATCTGCCAGCGCCAGCTTCCGCCGGTCGCGAAGACAGCCGTCCGTCCGCGTCCGAAGTTCTGGATCACCAGCAGCGGAATCCGCCCGCCCTGCTGCGGAAGCGCGTCCACCAGGACAGTTGCGCCCGGCTTAGGCTGACCGGGGTCCTGGAAATTCATCAGGTAGGGCAGCTTCTTCCAGCGCTGGACGTTCTTTTCGGGATCTTCTTCCAGACGCGTGATGGGACTCTCGCGACCCGCCGCCGTGAGCTCGGCAGTGGCGGGCGCGCGCACGAACGTTCCGTTCTTATCCGGAAGCACCACCGGCAGCAGATCGTTGAACTTCGATTTCGCGTAGCCGCCGTCGGCGAGCGAATCGTGCCCCCCCAGGAACAGCAGCCCTCCGCCGCGCCGGTCGACGAACTCGTGAATCATGTCCTGCTGCGTGCTGGTGAAATAGGCCGCTTCGCTCGACCCGATAATCAGACCGTCGAACTCGAACAGATCGTCGACGCGCGTGGGGAATCCGTCCTTGATGTTTTTGGGCGCGTCGCCATGGTCGTCCTGAACGTAAATCTTGTTTTGCGTGGTCCGCAGAATCGTGGCGAGGTGAATATTGCGGTCGTCCTCGACCGCGCGCCGCAGAAACTTGAACTCCCAGCGCGGCTCGCCTTCCATGTACAGAATCTTCGGCTTGCGCGAATCGACGTTCACCAGCCGCGTCACCTGGTTGTTCTTCGTATTCTCCTCGTTGGGAAGCTGATCGATGGTCGTCTCGATGGTCCGCACTCCCACGCCTCCCGCATTGAACATAATCTGCTCGGATTGCTCGGCGCCGTCGGCTTTGAGCGTAACTTCGCGCGTCGCAAGGACTTTCGCGCCGTCGCGCAGTGTGATCTTGGTTTTCGATCCCGAATATCCGTGCTGATGAAAGCTGACCGTGGCCGGCAGCCGCGAATCCGGCAGTGCGCGCTGCGGCATTTGCACATCGGAGATTTCCACGTCGCGCGCCATCTTCTCGCGCCCGAATCCGATGGTGTGAATGGGAATCCGCTGGCGGCGAATCTCGGAAACCGTTTCCAGATCGATGCCCCCGGAATTGTCCGCGCCATCGCTCAACAGCACCACGGCGCCGATGGGCAGGCTCGACGCATCCGCAAGAACCTGCTTCAGGCTTTCACCGATGTGAGTGGATTGCCCCGACGAGTTGAGCTGATCGAGCTTCTGGATCCGTTCGAGCTGCGCGCTCAACCGGTACAGGCGCACCTGAAATCGTTTCTCGAGCGATTGAATCAGCCCCGCGTTCAGCACGCCGACGGCCTGAGCGCTCCGCGTTTGTGACGCGACGCCGCCGCTTGCGTCGGCAATCGCCATACTCGCCGAATCGTCCACCACCACCGCCACGATATTCTGCTGCGGCCGCAGTGTCGCGACGCTCAACGCCGGATGCCACAGCATCAACAGCAGCAGCGCGGCCAGCAGCGTCTGCAACAGCCACACCGCCACCGGACGCGCGCCCGTTACCCGCGCCGAACCCGCCGCGCGCCGCCACACCAGCCAGCCCAGCAGGACCGCCGCCGCGACAATCGCCACCATCAGCAGCCAGGCCGGCAGCGCGCCCACCAGCACGAAGGTCCCGCGCGAGAACACCGTCAGCGGATATTTAAAGAGCAGTTCGAACATCGTCTTGCTTAACGTTTAGGTCGTATTCTACGCGTTTTCCCCGTCCATGCGTTCACCGTGAAATCACCGTGCGTTCACCATGAAATCACCGTGTGTTCACCATGCAGCCGCCGGGCGTTCAATGTGTTAAATCGTACACCCAATAGTTCACCGCGATCCGATACGCCAGCGACGCCCACTTCTCCGGATACCGCGGGTCGTCCGACCACTCCCACGCATCGCCCAGGTCCATATTGTGGCAGATCGCGACCATGATGCGTCCATGATCGTCGTAAACTCCCCGCCACTCAGCCGCGTAACCATCGTATTCATAATGCGATCCGGTCTGGAGCCACTGCGCTCCCGGAACCTGGTACCGATCGTCCAGATCATATATGACGTGGAAGATCGCATCTTTGTTATCAATATCTAAAACCGGGCGGTCGGGAAAGACCTTGCTGAGGCAGGCCATGAAGTTGTTCCACTCGATGGTGCCGTGAAAGTCGTCCACCATCAGGAATCCGCCGCGCAGCAGGAATTCGCGCAGTTGCGCGCACATCTCATCTGTCAGATTCCAATAGCCCACCTCCACCGAATACATCGCGGGCCAATTGTAGATTTCGTCCGTGCCGTCGAGCGGCACCGATTGCTCCACCGATCGCGTGTTGATTCGCGTCAGCCGCCGTATCCCTTGCAACAACAGGCGATCCGAGCGCGGATAGTCGATGGTCCAGCGGTGATAGCCGTCCGGAACGCCATGGGGGGCCATCAGCGACGGGTAAATGAGCCGGCCGCGGGTCCACTCGGTGATTTCCTGGTAATCGGGCGGAAGCGAGTACTCGGCGTGGGGCTCAGCGGTCGGGTAGTCGCGAAAGGGCTTTTGCGCGTGCAGCGCGCCCCAGGTTATACAGCCTGCGATTGCGAACAACAGAACCGGGCGGAGGCGCATCGATGTAATTGGGCGGGCCTAATCGAAGGTTAACACAGCATCCCCGTCGGAACGAGCGCGAACTTGCGCCTGGCCACGGATGGGGGCTAACTTGGAAGTGCGGACGTAGGTTATGACAATCGAACTCAAGCTCGAGCAGGAGCGGATCATCCAGCAGCGGCTGGCTAGCGGTCATTTCAGGTCAGTCGAGGAGGTACTTTCGACCGCCCTGGCGAGCCTTCCCGAAGTCGACGATGTCGACCAGGACGGCCGCCGCGAAGCCGTCCACCGCATGATTGAGTTTGCCGAGAAGCGATTCATCCGATTGCCGCCCGTCGAAAGGATCGGGGACCTGGTTCACGAAGGCCATCGCTACTGATGGCGTTTGTGGTCGATACCTCCGTCGCATGTGAAGGGCTTTCTCCTGGACGCGAATGTCCTGTCCCAATTCGTAGTTATCGCCTGCGCCATGCGAGCCATAGCATCACGCCGCCGAAAAGCAGCATCGGCAATCCACCATAGAGATTCACCATGGAACTGGTGAGCGGCGCCCGCTCCAAGGGCATCGCCACCAGAGCGAGTCCGACGATCACGAAAAAGATTCCGATGGGTGTACGCAGGTCGATCATCTCAGTTACCAGAAGATCACGTTCAAGATCACCAGAACCGCGCAGACCACCAGCGCGAGCGGCGCGGGGCGGCGATACCAGGGCTCCTCGGGATCGCGCGGAAGATCGGTGAGGCCGTAAACCAGGCCGCGCAATTCGCCTTCGGGCTTGGGAGCGGTGAGCGAGCTGACGGCGATGGTGACGGTGAAGCACGCCGACCAGGCGAAGATCGCGATCCAGAAATTCTGGGCCATGGTGGATGGGAAAGTATGGAGTGCTGAGCCGTGATAAAGAACCGCGAGCCAGCCGCCTTTTCCTTCGGCGATCGTCAGGCCGTGCGTGGCAGCCGCGGCCGCGGTGCCACACAGCAGGCCGGTGAACGCGCCGTGTCCGGTGGTGCGTTTCCAGAACATTCCCAGCAAAAATGTCGCGAACAGCGGGGCGTTCACGAACGAAAACACAAGCTGGAGCACATCCATAATATTGTTGTAGCGCTGCGCGAGATAGGCGGCGGCGATGGACAACGCGATGCCGCCGACGGTCGACGCGCGGCCGACCCATAGATAATGGCGATCCGGCGCGTTCTTGCGGATGTGACCCTGATAAAGATCGTAGGTGAAGACGGTGTTGAATGCCGTCACGTTGCCGGCCATGCCGCTCATGAAAGACGCCATCAGCGCGGTTAATCCCACGCCCAACATTCCCGACGGATAGAATTTCACCATTAAAGTGGTAAGCGCCTGATCGTAATCGAGGCCGCCGCCCTTGGACGGCAGCGAGTAACCCACGCCCATGTGGCTCAACGCGAGCGCGGCGATCCCGGGCAAGATGACGATGAACGGCATCACCATTTTCGGAAACGCGGCGAGGACCGGCGTACGGCGCGCGGCGGACATGGAATTGGCGGCCATGGCGCGCTGGATCACCAGGAAATCGGTACACCAGTATCCGAAGGAGAGCACGAATCCAAGTCCGGCGACGAGTCCGAAAACTTCGACGCCCATCGGATTTTGGCTGGAACTGCCGGTATAGCGCCAGGTTTCGACCATCACAGCGGGAAGGCGCGCGGCCATTCCGCTCCAGCCGCCGCACTTGATCACCGCGAGAATCGCGAGCGGGGAGAAGCCGAGCACGATCAGAAAGAATTGCAGGACTTCGTTGTAGATCGCGCTGGTGAGGCCGCCGAGGAACGTGTAAATCAGCACGATGGCGGCGGAGAGCAGAATGCTGTTGGTGAATTCCCAGCCGAGCACCAACTGAAACAGCTTTCCGAGCGCGTACATGGAAACGCCGGAGGAAAACAGCGTCATCACGGCGAAGGTGGCGGCGTTGAGGACGCGCGTTTTTTCATCGAAACGGAGCTTGAGATATTCGGGGACGCTGCGCGCGCGGCTGCCGTAATAGAACGGCATCATGAATACACCCACGAACAGCATCGCCGGTACCGCACCGAGCCAGTAAAAGTGCGCGGTCATCAAGCCGTACTTGGCGCCCGAAGCGCACATGCCGACCACTTCCTGGGCTCCCAGATTGGCGGCGAGAAAGGCGAGGCTGGTGATCCAGACGGGAACGGAGCGGTGCGAGGTGAGAAAATCTTCGCTGGATTGGACGCGGCGGCGGATCAGAAATCCGATACCGAGGACGAAGGCGAAGTAGAGGGCGAGGATCGCGTAGTCGATGGGGCCGAGCGGCATTGGGAATACTGTATCGCACGCGCTCTTCGCCGTGGTCGAACGGCAGCCGTCTTTCCGTAGTGGAACCTTACTGGCAGGCGACAAGATCGCCTGCCCCACTTGAACTGGCAGGCGACAAGATCGCCTGCCTCACTTGAACTGGCAGGCGACAAGATCGCCTGCCCCACTTGAACTGGCAGGCGACAAGATCGCCTGCCCCACTTGAACTGGCAGGCGACAAGATCGCCTGCCCCACTTGATATACTCACCTCGGAATGTTGCAACCACATCAGAAAACAGGCGGGTCGCGATGACGGCCTCGGCAGACACCCGGACGCTTCAGGGCAAGAGCGCGATTGTTACGGGAGGCGCGAGCGGGATTGGACGCGCGATCGCGGAGCTGTTCACCGTCCGCGGGGCGTGCGTACACGTGGTCGACATAAAGCCGGGGAATGCCGCCGGAAAAGGTGTCGAGACGAGTCTCGACACTGCACGCAGGAGTGCGTGCGCCACATTGCACGCTTGCGATTGCGCGGACGAGACCGCCGTGGAGCGCGTTTTCAGCGAAATCATTCGCGCACTGCCGACGCCCGGGCGCGTCGACATTCTGGTGAACAGCGTCGGGGTGGCGCACGTAGGCACGCTCGAATCGACCGCGCCCAAGGATTTCGATCACGTGATGCGGATGAACGTGCGCAGTTTTTACAACACCATGCGAGCGGTGATCGGGCCGATGAAAGCGGCGGGCGGCGGCGTGATTCTGAATCTGGCCTCGATCGCCGCAACCGCCGCACTGGCCGACCGGTTCGCGTATTCGACCAGCAAAGGCGCGGTGATGGCGATGACGCTGTCGGTGGCGAAGGATTACCTGCGGCACAACATTCGCTGCAACTGCATTTCGCCCGCGCGGATTCACACGCCCTTCGTCGACGGCTTTGTCGCGAAGAATTATCCGGGCAGGGAAGAGGAGATTTATCGCGTACTGGCCCAGTCGCAACCGATTGGGAGAATGGGCCGGCCGGAGGAGGTGGCCGCGCTGGCTCTGTTCCTGTGCTCGGACGATGCCGGGTTCATCACGGGAACCGACTACCCCATCGACGGTGGTTTTTTCAACCTGCGGTGAGTCGTCAAAGTCGAATATGAGGATCGACGCGCATCAGCACTTCTGGCGTTATCAGCCCGCGCGCGACGCGTGGATCGGCGACAACATGCCGGTGTTGAAGCGCGACTACCTGCCCGCGGATCTGCTGCCGGAGTTGGGCGCGAACGGAATCGACGGGACCATCGCGGTGCAGGCGGATCAATCCGAAGCCGAGACGCTGTTTCTGCTGGAGCAGGCCGGGCGGAATCCGTTCATCGCGGGAGTGGTCGGCTGGGTGGATTTGTGTGCGGCGGATGCCGGCGAGCGGCTGCAATATTTCTCGCGGTTTTCGAAGCTGCGCGGGTTCCGGCACGTGGCGCAATCGGAACCCGATGACAGGTTTCTGGTGCGCGATGATTTTGTGCGCGGAGTTGGGATGCTGGGCGAGCTCGATTGGACGTACGACATCCTTATTTATGCGCGGCAGTTGCCGGCGGCAGTGGAGCTGGTGGAAAAGCTGCCGGATCAGGCTTTCGTACTCGATCACATTGGTAAACCGAATATAACGAAGCTGGATGGAAAATCGCTCGAGTTCGACAGATGGGCCGTGGGGATTCGCGCGCTGGCCCGGAATCCTCGCGTGTACTGCAAACTTTCCGGTTTGGTCACGGAGGCAGATTGGCGCGGCTGGCGCGCGGACGATTTCAAGCCCTATCTTGATATTGTGTTCGACGCGTTCGGCGTGGATCGTCTGATGTTCGGCTCGGACTGGCCGGTGTGTCTGCTGGCGGGCACGTACGCGCAGGTGAAGGGATTGATCGAGGATTACGCTTGCGGCTTCGCAAACAGCGAACGCGAAAAGGTGTTCGGCGATATTTTCGGAAACAACGCCGCGCGATTTTACGGCTTGGAGTGGAAGAGTTTGATGGACGTGCGCCATGGATCTGGATCTGCGAAATAAAGTTGTCCTGATTACGGGTGGGGCGATGGGGATCGGCGCGGCGATCGTGCGGGCCGTGGTCGCCGAAGGAGCGGCCGCCGCGATTGCGGATCGTTGCGAGGAGCCAGCGCGACAGCTTGCGGAGGAGTTACGCGCGGCTGGCGGGAAGGTTCATGTTGTTGTGGGCGATCTTTCGATCGTCGAGAACTGCAAACGCGCCGTGGAGGAGACGCTTGTCGCGTTTGGGAGAATCGACGCGCTGGTCAATAACGCGGGCGTGAACGATCGCGTCGGCCTGGAACGCGGCAGTCCAGCAGAGTATCGCGCGTCGCTCGAACGCAATCTTCTGCACTACTACGACATGACGCATTACGCGCTTGCCGCGCTCAAGGAATCGCGCGGGTCGATCGTGAGCATCGCGTCGAAAACCGCCGTCACCGGGCAGGGCGGGACGTCCGGTTACGTGTCGGCGAAAGGCGCGATCCTGGCGCTGACGCGCGAATGGGCCGTGGAACTCCTGCCCTATGGCATCCGCGTGAACGCCGTGATTCCGGCCGAGGTGATGACACCGCTGTACCGCAGTTGGCTCGACATGTTTCCCGATCCCGACGCCAAGCTCGCGTCCATCGTTTCGCGCATTCCTTTGGGGCATCGGATGACCACGCCCGATGAAATCGCGGCAATGGTTGCGTTCCTGATCTCCTCGAAGGCCGCGCACATCACCGGCCAGCATGTGTTCGTCGACGGCGGATACACGCACCTGGACCGGGCGCTTTCATGAAGCTGGGGCTGTCATGAAACCTGTCCCGCTGACCGAGCGCAGATACATCGTTCCGCTGGCGCTGATCACCAGTTTGTTTTTCCTGTGGGCGCTGGGCGTCAATCTCAACGACGTTCTGATTCCGCATCTGAAGAAAGCGTTCCGCCTGACGGACCTTCAATCGTCGCTGATTCAGAGTGCATTCTTCGGCGGCTATTTTTTGGCGGCGCTGCCCGCGGGGCGTCTCATGGAACGCATCGGGTACAAAAAAGGAATCCTGACGGGGCTGCTGCTGTGCGCGGGCGGAGCGCTGCTGTTCATTCCGGCCGCGACGATTCTGGCCTACGGATTCTTTCTCTTCGCGCTGTTCGTGATGGCGTGCGGGCAAAGCTTTCTGGAAGTGGCGGCGAATCCCTATGTGACCGTTCTGGGACCGAAGGAAAGCGCGGAGCGGCGATTGAATCTCGCGCAATCGTTCAACTCGGTGGGCGCGGTGATCACGCCGTTCGTGGGCGCGGCATTCATTCTGACGAACACGCAATCGGGATCGGACGAAGCCGCGACCGTAAGGATTCCTTACCTGATCATCGCGGCGATTTTTCTGGTCGTGGCGGCGATGATTTATTTCACGCACCTGCCGGAAGTTCACGAGGGCCGAGGTGAGGAGCATTTAGGAGACCAGCGTCTGAAGCTCAGCGACGCGTGGAAATTCCGCCACCTTCGTCAGGGCGTACTCGCGCAGTTCTTCTATGTGGGAGCGCAGGTGGGCGTGGCGAGCTTCGTCATCCGATTGACCGAGCAGGTCCAGCCGGGGACGCCGGATAAGACGGCCGCGCGTTATCTCCAGTTGCATTTGCTGGGCTTCATGATCGGGCGATTCGCCGGCTCCGGCCTGATGAAATATATTCCCGCGCCGCGACTGCTTTCGATCTTCGCCGCGGGATGCGTGGTGTGCGCCTCGATCGCGGTGATGGCGACGGGAAGTCTGCCGGTTTATGCAGTAGTCGCCATCGGATTCTTTCACTCGATCATGTTTCCCACGATTTTCGCGCTGAGCATCAAAGGATTAGGCGCGTATACCAAGCTGGGTTCGTCGCTGCTGGTGATGTCGATCATCGGCGGCGCGGTTCTGCCGGCGGCCATGGGCTACATCTCCGACGCGAGCAACATCCAACGGGCGCTGATCGTGCCGCTGGTTTGCTACCTTTACATTCTGAAGTTTGCATTGAGCTTTTCGAGACATGGCTTTCGCGATGCGGCGAAGGCTGAATAACGTGAGGTGATCATAAAATGACGCACCGACATTGCCTTACACTCGATTTGATAGACGATCCGCAGTTGCTTGCGGAATACCGCCGGTATCACGAAGCCGTTTGGCCGGAGGTGACCGATTGCCTGCGCGAAACCGGTATCGTCGATATGGAGTTGTATCTGCTGGGCACGCGATTGGTCATGGTGCTGGAAGTCGATGAGAAGTTTTCGTTCGAGGAGAAGGCCCGCATCGAGCGCGGGAACGCCAGGGTGCAGGAGTGGGAAAAGCTGATGTGGAAATTCCAGCGCGCCGTGCCGCAGGCCAAGCCTCAAGAAAAATGGGCGCCGATGGAGAGGGTTTTCAAGCTGTAGCGGAAGTGAGGCCACGACAATGAAATTACGAAGCATGAAGTCGCTCACGCTGGTTTGTGTCGCCGCGGGAACATGCGCGATCTGCGCCGCGGCGGATTTTACGGGCAATTGGCTGGTCGCCGAGCCCAGAGGCGACGGCACCACTCGCCGCACCTATTTCGACCTGAAGCAGCAGGGTGGCAAGATTACAGGAACGGTAAGGGGCACTCAGTTTTTCTACACGATTGTCGATGGCCGAGGCACCTCGGAAAGATTCATCATCTACGCGTCCATGAAGGACGGCGATTCGGAGCGGAAGCGCACTTACGAGGGGGGCATCGTTGGGGGAGATGTACTGTCGATAGGTGAGGTGCGCGACAACGGCGTCAACGGGCCTGGCCCTATGATGACGGCGCATCGCGCGCCCGCGGGCGAAGGCGCCCTGCCCGCCCGCATCGCGCCGCCCGCGCTTCACAAAGTTCGCGACAATGGGCTCGCGCGCACGCCGCCGATGGGCTGGAACAGTTGGAATAAGTTTTCCCGGCGCGTGGACGACGCCATCGTGCGCGGAATTGCCGACGCGATGGTCCGCAACGGTATGCGCGACGCCGGCTACGTCTACATCAACATCGACGACACCTGGGAGGGCGAGCGCGATGCGAAAGGCGTCCTGGGCTCCAATACAAAATTTCCGGACATGAAGGCGCTCGCCGATTATGTGCACGGTAAGGGCCTGAAGATCGGGGTATATTCCTCGCCGGGCCCCAACACCTGCGAGGGCTATGAAGGCAGCTACGGCCACGAAGATCAGGACGCGCGCACCTGGGCGGCCTGGGGAATCGACTATGTGAAATACGATTGGTGCGGCGCGCGCAACATCTATACGGACGCCGAAATGCAGGCGGTGTATCAGAAGATGGGCGACGCGCTTCTGGCGGTGCACCATCCCATCGTCTACAGCCTGTGCCAATACGGCCGCTCGGATGTGTGGAAATGGGGACCGGATGTGGGCGGCAATCTATGGCGCACCACCGGCGACATCAGCGATCGGTGGGCTTCCATGTCGCGCATCGGATTCGATCAGGGTAAACTCGCGGAATTCGCGCGGCCCGGGCACTGGAACGATCCCGATATGCTCGAGATCGGCAACGGAGGCATGACCGAGACCGAATATCGCACGCACATGAGCTTGTGGTCAATGCTCGCAGCGCCGCTGATCGCGGGCAACGACTTGCGCGACGTGCCGGCGCCGATCCTGGAGATTCTGACGAATCGCGAGGTGATCGCGATCGATCAGGACAAGGCGGGAAAGCAGGCGAAGCGCGTTTCGAAAGCGGGCGATCAGGAATTCTGGGTGCGCGAACTGGGGGGCGGGGATCATGCCGTGGCGGTGTTCAATCTGGGGACGGATCCGGCCACCACGACCATTCACTGGGCGGATCTGGGGTTGAAGAAAGCGCCGTCGCGCATTCGGGATTTGTGGAATCACACTGAGATTAAGGGCGGGGAATTCTCGGCGACGATTCCCGGGCACGGCGTGGTGATGTTGCGGATTCACCAGTAGCTGTCCCGTCGATTACGTTCTGCGATCGGGCGATGGTCCGCAGTGGTAGATTCGAGACAGGTCAACACCATGCCCCAATGCACACATCTTAACCAGATCAAGGACGTGCGACCCGGCACCAACGGCTGCGAGGAGTGCCTGAAGATGGGCGACACCTGGGTGCACCTGCGCCTGTGCCTCATCTGCGGCCACGTCGGGTGCTGCGATTCGTCCAAGAACAAGCACGCGACCAAGCACTTTCATGCGACCAAGCATCCCATTATTCGATCATTTCAGCCGGGCGAATCCTGGGGATGGTGCTATGTCGACGAGGTCATGCTCGATCTCGATTGATTTCACAGCAGCGCGTTTCAGCGGAATAATCAGCGCTGAACCTATCGAGCGACCGATCGCACATGCGATGAAGCGCGCGAATCGCCCAGACCCACTGGACTCCTGTAGCGATTTCGATTTCGCCCGATATTAGGGTAGACATGCGCGTCGCCACGAACCATTCCCTCGCTGCCAGCAAGAAAGAACCACTTGCTGAATTGATGGGCCGCATCCGGCAGGCGTTCCTGGACGCAGGAATGCCCGAACCTGCCATCCGTTTCAGTCTCATGGGCGAAGGGCGGGTCGAAGGCTATTCGCCCATTGACAGGGTCCTGAAACGCCATCCGGAAATGAAGCGATTCGAAACCCTCACCGCGCTTATAGTGGGAACATCGGAGTCGCGCCTGCTTACGAACTCCGCGAGCGGTGAGGCCGCCAAATACTCCACGCTCCTGGCAATCGCGGCCGGCGTCCCTCGGTCCTATCCGTTTGGTGCGGTGGTCCTGCATTTCCACACGCCCGCGTTCGGCGAAAGGTTGATCGGGCTTCCGAAATTCGGGCACTCGTTGCCCGGAGTGATGGTGACCGACAATCGGTGGATCAGCGGGCGTCATCGTGCGCTTTCGGTTTACACCGTAGTGGAAGCCGACGAAGGAGACAAGAAACTTCCGCCCAATCCGAAGCCTGTCGACGCCGTGATCAAGGCTCTCGGGAAAGTAAAGCGAACCGACCAGGTGCATCGCTTGGCGCCGGATGGTCGAACCATCGTAGGTTCCATCCCTCCCGAGAAGGTGGAGGCGGTGAAGGCCGTTGTCGCCGATTACCGTGCGCGCACAAAAGATGTTGTGGCGCGGGCCGATTTACCGCACAATTTGCCCCCGGCCGCGGAAATTCGGCTTCAGAATGCCGGGGTCCTGGCCGGTCCGCGCAAACCTGCGCTGGAAAACGCATTCAAGCCGATGGGCTACGGTTGCCGCGGCGGATCGGGCGAGTTTCATTTGACTCGCCGGACTTCGGGGAATCTGACGGTAGAGCTATACCTGGACGTCGGCACGTGGAGCCATGCGGTGTCTGCGATTTTTATGGTCCAGGGCGCCGGATTCAAGGCGTCGCTCACAATTCCGGTGACTCCTCTGGACGGCCCCGGGCAATACCCCATTGGCGATGCTGCCCAATGGCAGAGAATCGTGGAAAATCTGGCCGCGATGGTTCGCGAGCTCGACCTTACGTTCGTTCCCGAGGTGGAGCATGCGGCGGGGCCCTCGCCCGCGTGGTATCAGCCAACCTCGTAGGGCGTGGTCATTACGGCGGCATCAACTGGGTGCACGACGGCGATTCGAACCTAGGAGGGATCGGCCAATGCGCGATCTTCGGTTGGCTCGTGCTTGAAGATCTCAGCGTGTTGCTGGTCTAGAATTTCCGAAGCCTGATCGAAGTGCGACGCGGGCACCAGGACCGCGAAGCTTTCAAAGCCGCCCTGCGGGGCATCGCGTTCGACGCGGCAAGGAATCGCCGCGCGTTCCAGGAGACGGCTTGCCGCACCAGCTTCGCTTTCGGGCAAAATTGCCACGGAGATAAGTCCATCCGCTCTCGCGGCTATTTTAGAGGGCGGATCTGGAATCGTGCTCAGCGCTCTCGGCTCCAAGCCACGCTGTTCCAACTCGGCCCGATACCATTTCCGGCCGTTCTCTGGGAGGGTCTGGATATCGATATCCAGCAGTTCATCGTCAGAAAACTCGACGAAATGGTTCGCGTAATCCTCTTCAGCTGAAGGTTCATCGATTTCCGTCCGCAATCGACTCTGCGCAGCTTCAAGGGATGAACGGGGAACCACCAGAGCGATCCACTTGCCTCTGTATCTCCGGCTATATCCGAGCGAGGCGTCCTGCTTCTGGCCCACCAGAGCGCAGGGGATGCCGGCCCGTTCGAGCACGTCGCGCGCTCGCTCGGCGTCTTCCGCATACTCAAATTCGCTGGCGGGGATCGCACTGCTCTCCCAGGGGAGATTTTCGGCGGAATATCGAGGTCCTAGGGAGACCAGTTGCGGCTGCTCTGGGTCGGGCTCCACGAGCTTGGGCGGCACGGCTCGCTTCAGCCCGCGGTGAAAGAGCTCCACTTGGTAGCACTGGCGCGCGAGGTCGGTAAGATCGTCTGGGTTGAGACGGAGGAGCGCTTTGTCGGAGAGTGCGCAATAGTGCTGGCGAAAGTCATCGGCGTCGACGTCCATACCTGCCTTGGGAGCTAATGTGCGAGCAGCTTTCTCATGATCGACTATAGCTTCTAACTTCTTTACTCTGGACGCGTTGGGAATGCGTTCGCGATTGTGGATCCCGCCAATGCACTACTCATCTGGGCTGGGCGGGAGCGACCCTCGAAGAAGCTGGCCGGCTTAGGAACGGGCTCGCATCGCTCTACCGGACCACCCCCGTCATCGGACTGCTCGCCGCCGCATACAATTTCTTCCCCATCCGACCCGCCAGATACGCGAGCCGCCCGGCCTCCACCGCGAGCTTCATGGCCGTCGCCATCGAAACCGCATCCTCCGCTTCGGCGATCGCCGTGTTCAGCAGCAATCCGTCATAGCCCAGCTCCATCGCGATCGCCGCATCCGACGCCGTGCCCACTCCCGCGTCGACGATCAGCGGCACTTCGGTGATCATCTCCCGGAGAATCCGGAGATTCGTGCGGTTCTGAATACCCAGCCCGCTTCCAATGGGCGCGGCCATCGGCATCACCGCGGCAGCGCCCGCCTCGATCAGCCGCCGCGCGTTCACCAGGTCGTCAGTGGTATACGGCAGCACCACGAAGCCTTCTTTGGCGAGCACGCGCGTGGCTTCGAGCAGGCCCTGATTATCGGGAAACAGCGTGCGTTGATCGCCGATCACTTCGAGCTTCACCCAATTCGACAAGCCCAGCTCGCGCGCCAGGCGCGCGGTGCGGATGGCTTCCTCGGCGGTGTAACAGGCTGCCGTATTCGGCAGCAGGAAGAATTTCGAGCGATCGATGTAGTCAAGCAGCGATTCCGCCGGCTTGCCGTTCGATTGCGGGCCATCCGCCAAATTCAAACGCCGCACCGCCACCGTCACCACTTCGGCGCCGGAAGCTTGGTGACAGCGCGCCATTTCCTGAAAACTACGGAATTTCCCTGTCCCGACAAATAGCCGGGACTGGAACTGTTTCCCCGCGATACTAAGCAAGTCCATGTTTTCATTCTAAGGCTGAAGCCGCACTTCATCGACTTGGCGGGCCCAAGCCAGCCCCAGTTTTCGCGGGGTTAGGATGGCACCCGCATTTGCGGGAGGCCTGTAGGATTCCCCGTTGCTTACCGATGTAACTAGTGAGGAAATCCGGCTGGATATGAAAAAGAATAATTTGCTGAAACTGTTGGGGATCGCCTTTGTGGTCGCGATCGTTTCAACCGGCATCTTTTATGGCCTGTTCGTGAACAAGCTGAGCAGCAGCACGGGCAGCGGCAAGATGCTGGTGGTGGCCGCGCGAACGCTGAAGCCGGGAACGGTGCTCCAGGCCGCCGACCTGAAACTCATCCCCTGGCCCGAAGATCAATTGCTCAAAGGCGGATTCGGAAGCGTGTCGGATGTGACCGGAAACACCGTGTTCGATACCATCGGCGAAGACGAGCCGGTGTTCGCATCGCACCTGGCGACCTTGCGGAGCGGCGGAGGGAGCGGCGTCCCGGCGGGGATGCGCGCGGTATCGGTGCATGTCACTGATTCCACCGGCGTCATGGCGCTGTTGCGTGCCGGCCAGAAGGTGGACGTGCAGGTGGTGGTCGGACGCACCGGCAGTGAAAAGACGGACACCGCGGTTCGCACCGCACTCGAGGACCTTATGGTGCTTTCGGTGAACCCGCAGCCGGAACAGGGATCGCAGGGACAGAGTCTGCCGGTGGTGACTCTTCTGGCCGATCCCCGGGAAGCAGATGTGCTGGCGACCGCGGATTCGGGCGCGCGCGTGCGGCTCACCCTGCGCAATCCTTTGGATGAGGAAACCCGCGGCAGCGGCTCCCTGAGCCTTTCATCTGTCATGCACTCCAGCGGCAAGACCTCGTCGAAGCCGGGCGAAACACCCAAGAAATCCGGGTCTTCCACAGGCCCGGCGGGCCAGAACTAATCGTGCGGCTGACTGGATAACAGGAGTCTTATGCTGATTGTTTCCGTCCTGACATTCTTCGTTGTCATTTTCCTGCTCGCCGCGATCACGGTTACCGTGGCCTGGATGGGATTTCTGAAGAGCAGGTCGGAGGTGGCCGATGTCCCCCGCGGAGGTCCGGAAATCGCCGATCCTGGTGACCAGGGTGACGCGGATCAGCCTGGCGATCCGGAATCGGCGGGCATCCAAAGGCTCGAGGAAGAATCGCACCTGTTCCGCAGTGAGCGCCTGAGCACTCTCAACTTTTGGGACGCGCTGCTCGCTCGCTTCGATTTCACCGACATTCTACGGACGCGGATCGCGCAGGCGGATCTGGATTGGTCAGTGGGGCGCGTAACGCTCGCCATGCTCTTAAGCGGACTGGTAGGCATGCTGATCCTGGCGAAGCTGATCAACATTTTCGCCGCCGTGGCCGGAGCCGTGCTGATCGGCATCATTCCCTACATGATCGTCCTTCGCAAGCGCAACAAGCGGTTCAATAAATTCCGCGAAAATTTTCCCGACGTCCTGGAATCGCTGGCGCGCGCTTTGCGGGCCGGCTATCCGCTCTCCGCCTCGATGGACATCATCGCTGCCGAAACTCTGCCCCCGGTTTCGGCGGAAATGCGCAAGACCTCGGCCGAAGCCAATCTTGGAATGGGATGGACCCGCGCGCTGGATAATCTGGGCCGCCGAATTCCGGTCCTCGAAGTGAATCTATTCATTGCCGCCGTCGAGTTGCATGCCCGAACCGGCGGAAAGCTGAGCGAAGTTCTGGGCGGACTCGCCGAGAACATGCGCGAGGCGATGGCGCTCCAGGGCGAAGTTCGCTCGCTCGCCGCGCACGGCAAACTCACCGGCGTGATCCTCACCATTCTGCCCATCGGGATCGCCATCATGATGATGGTCGTCAGCCCCGGTTACATGCAAGTACTGTTCAATCATCCGTATGGCAAGAATCTGATCACCGCCGCGGTGGTGTGCCTGGTGCTGGCGCATTTCGTGATCCGGAAAATCGTGGACATAAAAATATGACCGTCGACTACACGGAGATCATCGGGATATGACGCACTTCGAACTGCTGCTCGGATTCTTCGTGTTTACACTGGCCGCGGTCAGCGCCGCCGGATACGTATTCGTGCTGCGCCCCTCGCGCGTGGATGGCGTGGCGGGACAGATTCCGGCGCCGATTGCGCTCGATCCGCTCGAGATGCCGGGGGCGCAGGCCGCGGTCGTGGATGTTTTCAGGATGATCGGCGAGGCCATGCCGGGCGCCGAGGGGCAGGCCGCCAAGGCGCGAAAGCAGTTGGTGTTGGCAGGTTATCGCTGGCCTTCGGCGGTTTCGACGTTCCTGGGAATCAAGTGCGCCATGGCGGTGATGCTCGCTGTCGCGGGCACCTGGGCCGCGTTCACCTTCGGATCGGGATGGTCGGCGGCGCTTCTACCCGCGATCTGCGGATTGGGCTTCGGGTACCTGCTCCCCGATCGGGTGCTCGAACGGCTCGCGAACAGGCGTCTCGACCGGTTACGCCGCGCGCTTCCGGCGGCTCTGGATTTACTGGTGCTGGCCGTCGAAGCCGGCCAGGGCCTGGACGCCGCGATCCTGGACACCAGCCGCGGGCTGCGCAACACGCATCCTGAGCTGGCCGGCGAATTCAACCAGCTCCACCTGGAGCTGAGAGCCAACACCACGCGCGCCGAAGCCCTCAAGAACTTCGCGGCGCGCTGCTATGACTTGGAAGTCCGGAAGTTCGTCAACCTCCTGATCGACACGGACCGCTTCGGTTCCAGCTTAGGGCCCGCGCTCAGAACGCACGCGCGCTACTTGCGCATCAGGTTCCGGCAGATTGCCCAGGAAAAAGCGCGAAAAGTGGGTGTAAAGCTCATTTTCCCGGTGTTTTTCCTGATCTTTCCGTCAGTGATTCTGGTCACGCTGGGCCCGGCCGTGATTCTGATCTTCACGCAGATGACGAATTTGCTCGCTCAGTAAGGCGTCCAGTAGCCCGCATACCATGCGCTCCGGTGGCCTGCGACCAACGGCCCGCAGCGCGCATCAAAACGTATGTGACCATGCCAGCCGAGGCCGGTAACGATCTCGCGCTTCGCGACGGCACGCGAGTTCACGTCCGACCCATCCGGCCCGAAGACGACCACGCCCTGGTCGAAGCTTTCCATCACATGAGTCCGCAAACCATCTATCAGCGTTTCTTTGCCGCGCTGCCCGAATTGAGCCCGGACATGGCGTGGCGTTTTTCGCACGTGAACTACACCAACCGCATGGCGCTGGTCGCCGAAACCGTCGATTCCGATCCGCCGCAACTGATGGCCGTTGGGCGATATGAGCGCACGCGATCTGCATCAACGCATCCTGAACCAATCCATCCTGGATCAACCCATCCTGGATCAACCCATCCGGAACCAACCCTAGAATCAAACCATGATTCAAAGCAGGACTCGGACACCGCCGAGCTGGGCCTGGTGGTGCTCGACCAGTGGCAAGGTCTCGGCCTGGGGCGGATGCTTCTCCGACAGATTCTGGCTGTCGCGGGGCGCAATGGGATCACTCGATTCACGGCTGACATCCTCGCCGATAATCGCCGCATGCTGCACCTTCTCGCCACGGAGGCGCGCGTGGTCCAGTCCAAAAGCAGCGGCGGGATCACCACTCTGCTGCTCTCCTCCCTTCCCGAGCCCGGCTGCTAGAATCGTTCTTGATCGACATCCACAGCCACGTTTTGTACGGCCTCGACGACGGTGCGCGCACGATCGAGGATTCCGTCGCGATGGTCAAGATGGCGGCGGAGACCGGCACCACCGATCTGGTCTGCACCCCGCACGCCAACCTAACCTATCGTTTCGAGCCGGACCGCATTCGGGAGCGCCTCGCGGAGATCGCCGTGGCCTCCGGCAACGCCCTGCGCCTGTATTCGGGCTGCGATTTTCATTTGAGCTACGAAAACATTCAGGACGCGATTGAGAATCCGCGAAAGTACACCATCGATCACAAGAACTACCTTCTGGTTGAGTTCTCCGATCTGCTGATTTTTCGCAACACGCTCGAAATCCTCGCTCGCCTTCAGGACGCCGGCATGATTCCCGTCCTCACCCATCCCGAGCGCAACGGGCTGCTGCGCCAGCGCATCGACCAGATTGAAGCTTGGGTGGAAGCCGGCGCGCGCGTGCAGATCACCGCTCACAGCCCGCTGGGCGATTTCGGCCGACGCGCGCGGGAGTTCTGCAACGCGCTGCTCGGCCGGCGACTGGTGCATTTCGTGGCCAGCGATGCCCACGACTGCGAACACCGTCCCCCTCGGCTTGATCGTGCCTACGCCTGGTTGAGGCAGGAACACGGCGAAGAGGTCGCGCAGGCGCTGTGTGTTTCAAATCCGCGCGCCGCTCTCACCGGAGAAATCCTGGAGACAGAGGAGAAAGAGGTAGCCACCGAGCCACGCAAGTGGTATCGGCTCTGGCGGGCGTGAGTCTTGCTTGCAATGTGGGGCAGGGCCATGCCCTGCCAACTGCGGCGCTCGATTTCAGATCCTTCCAGTTTGTCCAGATTTTTTCAACTCTTGATGAGACGAATGGCGGCGTGTGTCCACAAACTGTCGTAGAGGAGGATGCGCGGAATCCCAATGAGGCGCCTAGAATCCCCATGTATCGATTGGAATCCCAATGAGCCCAAGTAATTCCCCCAAGTCCTGCTATTGCCCCCGCTGTGGATCGGACCGCCTCCATCGCTCTCACCGGCGCGGCGCAATCGAGCGCTTTCTCTCCGTTTTCGGCGCCCAAGTCCGCCGCTGCCACTCCTGCCGGTCGCGACAGGCGTGGTTTGCGACCCCGTGGTTTGCCCCGGTTGCCCTCCGTCTTGGCGAAGACGGCAATCAACGCCGCCTTTGGTCCGGCGCGGCGCTCCTCGGCGGCGGATTCGTGGCCTGCCTTGGCCTGCTCTGGTGGATGATTACGCGGTTCACCGAATTGTCCGGTTGATGATCCCCTGTGGGGCAGGCGAATCGGTGGCGCAGGCGATCTCGTCGCCTGCCGCCTTGTGTTCCAGCCCCACCCGTCAGGCTAGGGGAACCTGTCGAATGCCCGCCAGCCTTCGCCAAGCTCCCAAAAAATCCGGGATTCTGCACTTGACAAAGTGATATGCTGATAGCCGACAGGCCGGTGTTTTTGGGATTTAGGGCATCTTGACTGGAAGTGGATTGTCGGAATCAACTTTTAGCAAATCGTAATTGGCTCCGCCAATGAGCCTTACTGGGATGACGGTCGTAGATCCTTCGACGCCAGTGATGACTACCTTTTGCACATCTGCTGCTGACACTATTCGAGGGCGGACTGTGTTTTCGGCGCAGAGCCACAATAGCGCCGCTGCGATCACGGTCAGAACGGACTTGGTGTACAGGTCAAGTTTCATGGGTCAAATCGTATCACGTGCGCGTTCGCGTGTGGTGTAGGATGGAACAGGAAGCGGCGGGAGTCGAACCCGCAAAACTCCGGTCAGGGTGTTTGGTGGTTTATAAGGCCACTGGGCTTGCCGATGCCCAACGCTTCCAGAAGTGCCCACGGCCCGACCCCAGCGCCCCTTTGACAAGGCAGGGGTCGGGCCTTTCCACTCCACACGCCCGTGGGCTTAGGTCGCGTGAGCACTCAGTATTAACTTCAACTGCATAGCCCCTCCAATCTGCTCAACTGTTTCAATATAAGCCTTTATGATGCATACGCATAGCAGGGGAATTGGGGTGAAGAATTGCGACAATCTGGTTTTGGTAAAACAGGGGGAAAACAGGGGAGAAACAGGGGAAATGGTAGGGACTACTTCCAGTCCTTTGGCCTCGGCTCTGGGCGACATTCCTGCGGCCTCTTGCCGCTTAAAAGCACCGCCCGAAATGCGCGGTCTGGCGTAGATCCGTCTTTTAGCTCGCCAGAGAGCCACCTTGTCCACTCACGATAGTATTGCTTCGCGGCCCAACAAATGTCGCGGATCTTAATTTTCTCGGGGAACGACGCAAGGTACTTATCGCGGATGCCGAAACGTTCTGACTTCCGACGATCCAGATGGTCTTCGATACTGGGCGTTTCCGTGGGGGAGTCGCTCGCGGCATCCCCATCCTGCAAGTGAGCATGCACGGCGTAAGCTGCGATCCGATGAAGTACTCCATCGGAGCCGAGTGTTATCTTTTCGATTGTCTCTACGTCGAGCCACGCGCAAAATGTGGCAGATGCTTCACACAGCGAATGGAGCGCATGGGAACCGAATGACCCATCTCCGTCCATCGTGCTCCGTTCGATGTACTGCTCTTGTTCGGTGAGGCAATGCGTGACGAGACTATCAATCCAAAACTCTACCGGCTTGATGCCTTCAGGTGCTTTTCCGAGGAGCAGTCCAGCGTCGGTTGCAACTTGAACAAATCTCTGTCGAAAAAATGGGCGAGTAGGTCCATGGCGGAATTCAAATCGCGGGGGCAATATCTCGTCGAGAAACAACGTCACGGCCAAGTACACGCGTCCAAGATACGCCTCCGCCGTTTCACTCTGATGGAGTTCGATAAATTGTGCTTGCAGTTCTCGCCACGTTGCCAGAACTCACCTCTTGCGCCGAACGCGAAGAGGGTCTACGATGGGTTGTCTAACGTCCGCATCGAAAGGCCCCGGCCTCGCGCCGGGCTTTTCGTTTCAGACCATTGTAGCGAGAGGTTCCATGGGTTGGGTTGACGACAGATTCAAGGATCAGTTGGCGTATCAGTCAGGCGTTCCCAAGCTGTGGAACAAGGTGCGCGATAGTGTCGGACTCTCCGTAATTGAATTCAACGAGCGCACCGGCGGTACGCCGAACGTGCTCGACCGTACAGACTGTCAATCCCAAGCGAAGTACTGCATTAGGTTCCACAAGGCCCTGGATAACGCTTCGCTTGAATTTTTTCTTGACGAAGGGAAGAGATCGTTAAAGACATCAAGGGATTCCAGCATAACTACGATTTGCGTATACAGGCTCACAGGTGATCGTAGTGAAATTGAATTGTTCTCGGAATCCTTAGAACAAGTGCTATCGGTCGAAGACGCATGTAGGACGGCGCTTCATGATTTCATCTTCACGCCGTTTCCAACCCCGTTTTCAACCAGCGTTTAAGGAGATAAATGCCCAAGCCCGTCAGTGACGCCGTGAAGGATTTGAAGGTGGAGAAGTCCGCGTTTGACGCAGCGCTAAAGAAACTGATCGCTACGTCGCCGATCCGTAAGGCGATGATAGCTAAGCGCAGGCCGTGGGGAGGCCCTATTCCTCCGAAGCCTGAAGTTTCGCGGTAAGAGCTTTGTAGCGGAGTGCGGTGCCCAGCGCCAGATTGGTGATGATGAGTCCGAAAAGATCCTCGGTCTCGCGATTGTTGAACCGGAATTGGAATTCATTCAGGTAGCGTTGAAGGTGCTTCACGCTCACAAAGTGAAAGGAGCCTATCACGCCCCGTTTGAATAACGACCAAAAATTTTCAACCGTATTTGTGTGCGCTCGCCCGCGAACGTACTCGCCCATGCTGTGGATTACTATTTCGTGGCGCATCCCGGCCTTACGCAGATGACGATACGCGCCGTGTTCGTCGGAGTATACTTTCGCGTCGAAGGAAACATGCTCGTCCACGGTTTTGCGGACGACGGGTTTTGTTTCACCCGGAACCAGAAACGCCTTGACTTGTGATGGCCGGTTCTCTATACCGCGCTGGACGACGCCCATGATGGCCTGCTTGTCGCGGCGAGCACGATGCCTGCGAGGATCGTAACGACCGCCGTGGAATGTCGCATCCAATTCAACTTCGCCGCCGAAGATTCCGCCGTCTGCCTGCATCGCCTCGCGGATTCGATGATTGAGAAACCAAGCCGTCCGGTAGCTGACGCCCAGGTCGCGCTCCATCTGCATCGCGGAAAGGCTTTTCTTCGCGTTCACGATCAGTGCTGTAGCCTGAAACCACTTGCTCAGGGGAACATGGCTCTTGTCGAATATCGTTCCGGTGGTAGCGCTGAACTGATAGCCGCAGTCCTTGCACTGAAACAGGTGTCGCGCCGGTACGCGAACCTCGACCGTCTTTTTTAGCCGCTTGCTGAACCGCTCGCGGGTGGTTTCGTTCGTGATGAACTCGGAAACGTCATCCTTGCCGCATTGTAGGCACTTCACCGGACCATCCGCCCACCGTGCGGCCTTGAGGTAGGAAATGCACTGTTCTTCAGTCCCAAACGCCTTCTGGACCGCTATCAGACTCATTCCGTTGTTCATGTTTCAAGTATAAGCTAAGTCCTTATACTTTGTCAAGTGCAGAATCCCGAAAAAATCGTGAGTACCCCTCTAGTCCTGGTACCTACGTTACTTTCCTGTTATTCCTAACCCTTGACAGGTGTGAGATAGTTTTAACAACGAGTTGTACCGATACGAGCGGCATGCGACCTCCGACGCAGCCGCTCGTTTCCTTTTCAGCTGCGAATAAAATACGCCGACGCGAGGCGTCTTTACGGGGATCGCCATTGGCGGAGTCTGAAGTAAGCACCCGCCCGCGACGGTTGTATGCAAACATAAAACGTGCGCAACGTTATCATCATCGGCTCGGGCTGCGCCGGGAACACCGCCGCCATCTACACCGCCCGCGCCAATCTCAACCCGCTGGTCATCATCGGGCACGAGCCCGGCGGCCAGCTCTCTATCACCTCTGAAGTCGAAAACTTTCCGGGATTTCCCAAAGGCATCGACGGCCCTGAGCTGGTCGAGAACATGAAGCTGCAGGCCGAGCGGTTCGGCGCCGACTACGTCTATGGCTCGGTCGAGGAATGTGTTCTCGGCGCTCGTCCCTTCCGCGTGAATGTCGACGGCGAGTGGCACGAAACGCGCACCCTGATCATCGCTTCCGGTGCGTCGGCGCGATGGCTGGGATTGCCGAATGAGCAGAAGCTGATCGGCAAGGGCGTCAGCTCCTGCGCCACCTGCGACGGTGCGTTTTATCGCGATCGCAAAGTGATGGTGACCGGCGGCGGCGATTCCGCCATGGAAGAGGCGAATTTCCTGACGCGCTTTGCTTCCGAAGTCACCTTGACCCACCGGCGGCATCAGTTCCGCGCCTCTAAGATCATGCTCGACCGCGCCCGCGCGAATCCCAAAATCAAATTCCTTCCCGGGACCGTGGTCGAAGACGTTTACGATGTCGGCAAAAATGAGGTGACCGGCGTGAAGCTGCGCGAGGTCGATAGCGGCAAGACCTGGGATCAGGAAGTGCATGGATTCTTCGTGGCCATCGGACACATCCCCAACACCAAACCGTTCCGCGGGCAAATCGAGCTCGATCCGGACGGATACATCGTAACGCGCGGCGGCGCGCGAACCAATATCGAGGGCGTGTTTCACGCCGGCGACGTCCAGGATCGCCTGTATCGCCAGGCCATCACCGCGGCGGGCATGGGTTGCATGGCAGCCATCGAAGCCGAGCGGTTCCTCGAAGCCGAAGGCCACTAACTCGGTCATTTCAGGCCGGCTGGCGGCAGGCGAACAATCGCTTGACACTCTCACCAATTCGCGCTACACTAAAACTAGTCAGACTAGTCAGGAGATAAAGCCTATGTCCACCCCCTCCCCGCAGCGCAACCGCCGAGCCAAGCCCACCCGCGACCGTATCGCCGCAACGCACGGCTCTGCCTGGCAGGTTCAAACCGCCAAGGCTCGCTTCAGTGAAGTATTCCGTTTGGCGCGAACGGAAGGCCCGCAACGCATCACCCGGCAAGGCAAGGAGGGCGTGGTGATGATTTCCGACGAACTATACCAGCGCCTCACGGTCAAATCGCGGCAGCCGAAAAGCCTGCTGCAGTTCTTTCGGGAATCGCCGCTGGTCGGCGTCAAGCTCGATTTGGAGCGCGACAAAGACACGGGGCGCGACATCGCGCTATGAGCGGATTCCTGCTCGATACCAATTGCATCTGCGAGCTTGTCAAACCCCGGCCCGCGCCTGGTGTCGTCGACTGGATCGAAGCCGCCGACGAAGCGATTCTTTATCTGAGCGTCCTGACCTTGGGAGAAGTTCGCAAAGGCTTGGCCGGACTCGCCCAGGGCCGCCGCAGAACGCATCTGGAAACCTGGTTGGAAGTGGAATTACAGGAACGCTTCGCGGGTCGAATCGTCCCCATCGACGCAGCTATCGCGGACCGCTGGGGCTTGATCACGGCCGCGGCAAAGGCCAAGGGAAAAACCTTGTCGGTGATCGATGGCTTACTCGCCGCCACCGCGCTCCACTACAATCTCACGATGGTTTCACGCAACGCCGCCGACTTCGCGATGGCGCAGGTTCAAGTCCTGAACCCCTGGCAGGCGTGACCCTCGGCTAACTGGGTTTGAAATACAACACCAGTCCCGCGCCCACCGGCACGAGCGCCATCCCCACCCACAGCAGCGGATTGATATCGCCCTTGGGCGGATGCGCCCACATCGAATACAGCACGTTGATGATCGGCGCGCCTCCGAACACCAGCGGCATCACGTACGCGGCCTGGCCGCCGTTCTTGAACGCGTAGATGATGAAGATCGCGCCCAGAGCGCCCAGTGCTCCGCCGAGCGTCGCGTTCACCACGCCCGCTTGTGTGAACTTGGTCAACCCGCTCGGTCCCAACGCGCCCAGCGGAACCAGCACGCCCATCAAAAAGTACGCCGCGCCCACGCACAGCAGCGCCTTCATCGGATTTTGCAGCAGCGCTTGTCCCTTGCCCAGAACCGGACCATAGATGCCCCAGGAAAGCGCCGCGCCGATCGCGAATATCACCCACCACATGGATTTTTTCCTCACTGTCGATTGAGTTTGCATAAGAAACCGTCTGCGCGGACGCAGAAGGCTATTTTAGAACGATTACGCGGGTGGCGCACGGCCATGCCCTGCGAAAGACTGCCGGTGGTGCAGGGCCATGCCCTGCGAAAAACTGTAGGAGCGGAGTTTCAGCCGTCAACTACCCTCATCACCAGCCTGCGCTACGCTGGATGATTCATGTTTGCGCGCCGGGAACGATTCATCGCGCCGCTGGTGCTGCTCGCCCTAACCATCGGCGTGCACTGGAAGATCCTGCTCACGTTCCAATACGCGGCGTTCGATGCCCCGGATTTCGCCAACCAGGTCGGTCCCTGGTTTCAAGCGCAGGCCGCGGAATTGCACAAGGGCCACTGGCCGCTGCTGTGGGACCCCTATATCATGGGCGGCCATCCGCTGTTGGGACAGGCGCAGCCCGGCGTGGTTTTTCCGCTCAACTGGCTATTGTTCGCGGCCCCGTTGCGGCGCGGCCTCATTCGCGATCAGAGCATCCACTGGTACCTGGCCATCATCCGATTCATCGCCGCGATGTCCATGTACGCCTTGTGCCGCGACTTGAAGCGCTCCCGCGCCGCTTCTATTTTCGCCGGCGCCGCCTTCGCTTTCGGCGGATGGGTCGGGTACACCAATTGGCCGCAAATGCAGAACGGCGCGATACTGGCCCCGCTGGTCATCATGTTTTCGCTGCGCGCCTTGCGCGGCCAACGCCCGCTGCTCAACGCCGCGCTCTCCGGCGGATTCCTGGGGCTATCCTGGCTGAGCGGCCACCATCAGATCCCCATCTTCGTCACGCTCGCCGTCTCCGCCATCTGGATTTTTGAGATCGCGCGAAACCAGCCGCGCCGCGCTCGCATCGAACGGGCCGCCCTTTACGCCGTGTTGATGATCGTCATGCTGATGGCCGGCGCCGCGCAAACCTTCCCTGCGTATTCCTATGGCCAGGACGTCTTGCGCTGGGTAGGCGCGACCCATGAGATCGGGTGGAAGGATCGGGTTCCCTACTCGGTTCACGAGTTATACTCCCTGTGGCCCGTTTCCATGCTGGGGATTTTTGTCGAGGGAATCCATTCGTTCTCGAATCCGTTCGTCGGGATCACCGTGTTCCTGATGGCCCTCTGCGGCGTGGCCCTCGCCTGGAAGAATTCCGCGGTCCGTATTTTATTGGGCCTGGCCATCGGCGGACTGCTGTTTGCCTTCTCGGGCGCCACCATCCTCCACGGCATCATCTATTCCCTGGTTCCTTTTGTTGAAAAAGCGCGCAGCGACGGGATGGCCGTCTTCATCTTTCACCTGGGCATCTGCACGCTCAGCGCATTCGGATTCGACGCCGTCCTGAATTACGCCGTATTGGACCGCGCCATGCCCGCGAGCGTCTGGATCAAACGCATCACCATCGCTTGCACCGGCGTCGCCCTGTTTTTGTGGCTGTATCTTTTCTGCGTGTTCGCCGCCAAGGTGCCCATCGCGATCCGGGAGGCTCCCACCTCCTTGACCGCGCTCGCCGCCGTGCTGATTATCTGCATTCTTCACGCCGCGCGGCCCGGCCCGAACGGGCCCGCCTTCAGCCTGCGGACGGCTTCGGTTTTGCTGATCGGCGTGATGATGCTGGAAGTCGGCCCGATTGCTAACCGCGATCTTTCCAATGCCGATCTCGGACAGAAGTACTGGAGCGCTCTTTCGCGCGATCACGAAATCGCGCGCTTCCTTCGTAGTCGTCCCGGTCTCTACCGCGTCGACTACAACTCCGACGATGTGCCCTACAATTTCGGCGACTGGTATGGGATTCCCGCCTACTGGGGCTATCTCGCCTCCGCCCCCGTATCGCTGATGCGCGTCATGGCGGAGCCGCGCACCAAGCAACTGCTGGGCGTGCAGTATTACATCGCCAAGGCGCCCGCTTTCGGCGCCGGTCGCGAAATCATTGCGAACGCCGCCGGTATCAAAGTATTTGAGATGCCGCCCGCCATGCCGCGCACCTGGGTGGTTCATGTAGTGGTCGACGTTCCCAAACCCGAGCTGGTGGCTCCGCACCTTGGCGATCCCGCCTTCCCTTTCGCCCAGTCGGCATTCTTATTGAACCAGGCGCCGCCGCCGATGGATAACTGCGCCGGCGATAGATCCAGCGTTACCCGCGAAGACCCCGAATTCGTCGTCATCGACGCCACCATGAATTGTCGGGGCATGGTCATCCTCGCCGATTCTTATTCGAAGGATTGGGTGGCGCGCGTGGACGGGCAGCGCGTCCCCCTGTATGCGGCGTATTCCATCATCGATGGAATTGTGGTGGGCGCGGGCGCGCACCACATTGAACTGCGCTATCGCCCGGTTTCTTTTTACCTGGGCGCGAGTCTCAGCGTGGCGTCGCTGTTGCTGATCCTGGCCCTGTGGCGGTTCAGCCGCTGATACGTTGCCGACAGCAGGTGGCACAGACTTTAGCCTGTGTTCGGGTGGCACAGACACCCTGCCGCCGCGATCTTCCCAGTCCACTCCAGTCACCCTCACCTCATCCAATCGCCCGTCCTGCTACTCTCGTTTAAGGTATGGCTGCGATGCCTGGGGGCGGATCGGTGGGCGACACAATCGGCGGAGACTCGGGAGCTGCCGCGCTCCTGGTGCTGCATCCCTCCGGACAGCGTACCCGCGTTTCCATCGATGCGGTGCCGTTTCTCATAGGACGTCATGCCGACAATCACCTGGTGCTGCGCGACAATCGCGCTTCCCGAAATCACGCGCGCATCCTCGCCGAAGGCGGTTTGTATTTCGTAGAGGACCTGAACAGCCGTCATGGAACCTGGGTCAATGGCGAGCGGGTTGCGCGCCGCGCCCTGCACAACTCCGATCGCATCGATTTCGGCGTGCGCGAATCCTACCAGCTCACCTTCACGATGGGGCACGGCGAGATCCAGCGCATTCTCGAGCAGATTTCCTCTACCTCGAAATCCGGAACCGTCAACGCCAACAATCTGGCCAAACTCTCCTCGCTCGTAGAGGTTGCGCGAGCGCTGCAAAACTCTCTTTCCACCATTGAAGTGCTCACCGCCGTGGTCGACGCGGCCCTGGCCGTCACCGGCTGCGAACGCGGATTCCTGATGCTGCGCAAGGACCCCGAACTGGAGATTTCGGTCGCGCGCGATCGCCAGGGCAAAGCGCTCGAACCCGGCGATCTGCGTGTTCCGCGGTCGGTGATCCGGCGCGCCCTCAACTCGCGCCGCGATCTGCTCTCCATGTCGTTCGATCCCATGGCCGAGCAGGGCCTTAGGCCGGAGATGACCATCGCCGCGCTGGAGCTGCGCAGCGTGGTGTGCTTGCCTTTGATTCATATTCGCAGCGGGATGTCCGAAGAGACTCGTGTCACATCCGCAATGGAAGCTACGGTGGGGTTACTTTATATGGACTCGCGCGAAGCGCCTGCGGATCTCTCCGCGGGCAACCGCGAGCTGCTGCAAACTCTGGCGATCGAAGCCTCCACCATCCTTGAAAACGCGCGCCTGCTGGAAGAAGAGCGCATCAAGGTGCGCATCGAGGACGAATTGAAGATCGCGCGCGACATTCAACAGGGTCTCCTGCCGCCCTCGCTCCCGTCGACCGGATGGTTTCGCGCCGCTGGATCGAGCGTCGCCTCTACTCAGGTCGGCGGCGATTATTTCGACGTGCGCCAGGTCACGCCGGATTTATGGGCGGCCGTGGTCGCCGATGTTTCCGGCAAAGGCGTCAGCTCGGCTCTGCTCGCCAGCCTGTTGCAGGGAACTTTTCTGATGTGCTCCGGAGATCCCGCCGACATCGAATCCATATTGTCGCGCCTGAATACTTTTCTTCTCGAACGCACGCGCGGCGAAAAGTACGCCACACTTTTCTACTGCACGCTGGATTCAGCTGGTCTGTTGAGCTACTCGAACGCGGGCCATCCCGCCCCCTACCTGGTGGGCCTCGACGGCCGTCTCCGCAAGCTGCACACTTCCGGAATGCCCGTCGGCATGCTTGAAGACGCGCCTTTTCAAACCGAGCACGTGCAATTGGCGCCCGGCGACAAGATCGTGATCTATAGCGATGGCTTGACCGAAGCCGAGAGCGCCGACGGCACTTTTTTTGATACCGAGCGCTTGCGCGTGTGCCTGCGCGACAACTCTTCCCGCGATGCGATGGGCCTGCATGCGGCGCTGCTCACCGCGGTCGACCGTTTCACCGACGGCGGCGCCGTTCGCGACGACATAACTTCTCTGGTCATCGAATACTCGCCCGGGTAAACTCCCATGTGGGGCAGGCGATCATGGCTGCAGCCGCCTTTCAGGCGGCCTCACAAACTGTCTCTGAGAATTTCACTGCTAACCAAGCACTTAGTGAAGGGTGCCGCTGGCAAACGGCTGACTTACACGGAACTGACCGGGAGGGTGGAAGTTCAATAATGCGATTGCTCATTTCGTTCTTCGTTGCGTCTCTGTTGTTCATGAATCCCACCTTTGGTGGCAAAAAGAATGTGAATCGGAACTGGCAGACGGGCAAGGTATTAGATTCCCAGCGCTCGCAGGAGCTAGCCGGCACCGTTGACGACAAGCCAATCATCTTCAAGCGCTGGAGGAATGCCTCCCAAAAAGCCGTCTACCAAACTCGGCAGACGTTTGTAATAGAGGGCGAGACTCTGACTTACACTGTCTTGGAGCTCGTCGGTCGTGGTGTAAAGCCAGCTAATCTGACCGTCAATGGAAACGTAAGGTTCGCCGTTGAGGGCCTCACGTTGTATTTCATTGATGATGACTACAGAGAACACGAGACGGAAATCGTCAAGAAGGTTCTGCGAAAGGAATAGGCGATGGCAATTCTGGAATCGAAGAATCTGTTGCAAAACACCTCGTCCGACAAATCAAAAGATCATATCCAAATCATCGAACAATTAGCAGTCTTAATTGTTTTTGGTGTATTAACCCTACTAACGGTTTCATGCTGTTTGCTCATTGCCGCACAAATAGCAGAATGGTTCTACGATCATGTTCACTAAACAAATTAACGAACAATTTGGTCAATGAAAATCGTGCGAGATCGACCCAATCTCCATCGCCCTCGGCATCGGCAAAACCCTCCGTGCCAGAACGTGAATCACATTGTCCACATTCTGCATCTGCCCCTCCACCATTACCCAGGGATGCCCCACAATATCCACCCGCTGCCGTTCGAATACATCCGGCATCACCACTACATTCGAGATCCCGGTTTCATCTTCGATGCTCATAAATAAGATGCCCTTCGCCGTGCCCGGCCGCTGCCGGACAATCACATGCCCCGCGACCTTCACCGCCCGTCCGTTCGGAATCGAATGCAGCTCCGCCGCGGCAGTCACTCCGATCCGGTTCATCTCCGCGCGATGATACGCCATCGGATGCCGGCCGATGGTCATGCCGGTGCCCTGGCAATCCGCGATTAAACGCTCCTCGATCGTCATCGGCCGCAGCGGCGATTCTTGAGGCGCGACAGAACGGAGCGCTCTTGAGCGCCGGCCATCTTGCGCGGCGTGATTGTCCTTTGAGGCGCAACCGTTAGGAAGCGCGTTCTTAACGTCTTGAGGCGCGACAGAATGGAGCGCTCTTGAGCGCCGGCCATCTTGCGCGGCGTGATTGTCCTTTGAGGCGCGACCGTTAGGAAGCGCGTTCTTAACGCCTTGAGGCGTGACAGAATGGAGCGCTTGTACCTCAGACAACGTCTCTGGGACCTCGCGCAGCAGATCGGACACCGGCCTGGCCGCTCGCGCGCCTTTCCACAACGCGTCTCTTCTATGTTCAGCTCCGACGGAATTGAGCGCCCCGATCGCGGCCAGTTGCGTCAGCTCCGATTTATCGAGCTCAGGCACGCGCCGCGCCAGATCTTCTATATCGCGAATCGGCTGCGCCGCCACAATCGCCTCCGCTGCCCGCGCGCGCAATCCACGCACATATCGAAATCCCAACCGCATTCCCTGGCCCCTTCTTCCTTCTGACTCCTGACTTCTGTCTCCTGACTCCTTGCTCTTTTCAATCCTGCACTTCACCCCCGACAAATTAATATCCACCGGCAGCACCCGCAATCCGTGCCGCTGCGCGTCTTTGACAATCGTCGCTGGATGATAAAACCCCATCGGCTGATTGTTCAGCAGCGCGCACGTGAACGCGGCCATAAAATGCGTGCGCAGATACGCGCTCGCATACGCCAGCAGCGCGAAGCTTGCCGCGTGCGATTCCGGAAATCCGTACATCGCAAACGAAGTGATCGACTGTACAATCCGGTCCTGCGTCTCGCCGATGATGCTGTTGCGCGTCATCCCCGCGCGCAATTTCCCCTCGATAGCGTGCATGCGTTTTTCGGACCGCTTGAATCCAAATGCCCGTCGCAGCTCTTCCGCCTCGCCGCCCGTGAAATCGGCCGCGATCATCGCCATCCGCAAAAGCTGTTCCTGAAACAGCGGCACGCCTAATGTGCGCTCCAGCACCGGCTTGAGCAACGGGTGCAATGGATCGGGCCGTTCTTTTCCCTGCCGCCGCATCAGATAGGGATGCGCCATCTTTCCCACGATGGGCCCCGGCCGAATGATCGCCACCTGCACCACCAGGTCGTAGAATTTCTCCGGGCGCATGCGCGGCAGTGACGCCATCTGCGCGCGGCTTTCCACCTGAAACAATCCGATGGTGTCGGCGCGCCGCAAGGCCTCGTACACTTTTGGATCGTCCTGCGGCAGATTTCCCAAATCGATTTCGCGGCCGTAATGATCGCGAATCAAATCGACCGATTCTTCCAGCACCGCCATCATTCCCAATCCCAGCAGATCCACTTTCACGATGCCCAAATCCGCGCAATCTTCTTTGTCCCACTGCACCACCACTCGGCCCGGCATCGCGGCGGGTTCGAGCGGCACTACGGAATCCAGCTGCCCCTGGCAAATCACCATGCCCCCCGAATGCTGCCCCAGATGACGCGGCAAATCTTGTAATCCGACCACCAGATCGTGAAACTTCCGCACGCGCACATCCGACAAATCCAGACCCGCTTCCCGAAATTGTTTTTCGGGCGTATCGGACGCGTCCCTCCAGCCCCACATCGGAACCAGTTTCGACAACCTGTCGATCGACTCTTGATCGAACCCCAGCACCTTGCCCGCTTCGCGCGCCGCCGATCGTCCGCGATACGTAATCACGTTCGCCGTCATCGCCGCGCCTAATTTTCCGTAGCGGTCGTAGACGTATTGAATGGCGCGCTCGCGCTGATCCCCTGAAGGAAGATCCAGATCGATATCCGGCCACTCTCCGCGCTGCTCTGAAAGAAAACGCTCGAACAACAAATCCATGCCGACCGGATCCACCGCCGTGATCCGCAGCGAATAACACACCGCGCTGTTCGCAGCCGATCCGCGGCCCTGCACCAGAATTCCTTGATCGCGGCAATACTTGACGATGTCCCACACGATCAGAAAATATCCCTCGAAGCCGAGCTTTTCGATCAGCGCCAGCTCGCGCTCAATTTGCGGCCGCGCCTTTTCGTAGCGATCGCCATAGCGCCACCGCGCGCCTTCTTCGGTCCGCTTGCGCAGGAAACTCGCTTCGCTTTCGCCTTCGGGAACCGGATAGTGCGGAAACCGATAACCCAAATCAGCCAGCGTGAACTTTAGCTGCGCGGCGATGTTCACCGTGTTGACAATCGCCTCTGGGACATCGGAGAACAGCCGCGTCATCTCCGCGGCCGATTTGAGAAAACGCTCCGAGTTTTGTTCGAGCATTCGCCCCGCGCGAGCGAGCGTGGTCTTGTGACGCAGGCATGTGAACACGTCCATCAGTTCCCGCTCGGACGGTTGTGCATAGCACACTCCGTTGGTAGCCACCAGTGGAGCGCGCATCGCGCGAGCCAGCTCCATCACCGCCTGATTGCGCGCTTCTTGATCGCGATCGAAATGCCGCTGCAATTCGAGATAAACATTTTCAGGTTTGAAGATGCGTTGCAGCCGTTCGATAGTTGCTCGACCTGGGTTATCAATGTCGTTCGCGCGCAAACCACGCGCCAGCGGACCCTCCGCATCGCCGGTCAAACAGATCAGCCCTTCGGAAAACTCGGCCAGCTCATCCAGTGTCGCCGCGGCTTCCTGACCTGGCTTGGGATGCTTACCGGTGCGCAGCTTCATCCGCGTGATCATGCGGCACAGATTTTGATACCCCGTGCGGCTGCGAATCAACAGCGGATAGCGCGCGCCATCCGCGCATAAAACTTCGGCGCCCAAATACGCCGTGAGATTTTTCTTTTTCATGGCGAGATGAAATCGCGGCGCGCCATACACGCCGTCGAAATCGACTAGCGCCATCGCCGGCTGATTGAGCGCCGCGCATTGATCCGCGTATTCTTCGGGCACACACGCGCCCCGCAAAAAACTGAAAGCCGACCGTGCGTGTAGCTCGATGTAGGGGATTGACACCGCTCCTATTATAGGCGAACATAAGGCGAAACAAGTGAGCCGCGATACGAGCCGTGACCACAGGGAGCGGTTTTAGAGGCACTCGGAAAACACGGTAAAACAGCGCTTTTTGTGGATAATTTGTGGATAAAACGTGGGTTTTCCACCGGTCCACATTTTGCTGTAAATTTTTGTTTTAAGTAGAAGAAAACAATGGCGACTTTGGCTACAGTCCATCCCGCGATCGCTCTTTTGCGAGACGAACCTGAATTCCTGGGTTCCGTGCTCGGAGGAATTCCAATTGGCGCGTTGACCGAAATCGCCGGACCGGCATCCTCCGGCCGAACCACTGTTTTATGCGCGCTGCTGGCTGAGGCCACCGCCGTCGGCGGATTCTGCGCGCTGATCGACACCCAGGGCGCCTTCGATCCGGCCAGCGCGGCCTCGGCTGGCGTGCGGCTATCTCAAGTGTTATGGGTTAGATGCAGTGGAAATCCAGAGCACGCCTTGAAGGCCGCCGACATGCTCGCGCAGGCCGGAGGATTCGGATTGGTGGCGCTGGATCTGGCGGATACGCCCGTGAAGATTTCGCGGCGCATTCCACTCGCCGCCTGGTTCCGGCTTCGTCGCGCGGTGGAGAACACCAAAACCGCGCTGGTTTCAGTGGGAGCGTGTTTTAACGCTTCGACTTCTGCCGCGTTGAAGATCGAACTCGCGCGCGATCGCGCGGTGTGGCGCGGGCGGCTGCTCGAAGGCCTGGAGATTACGGCTCGGCGCACGCGCCATCATCAATCGCACCTGGAAACATTCGTCGCGAGGCGATAAACGCGAATACAATGTTCGCCTGTCTGCACGCCTCCGGAAATCTGCCGCTGCTGGTGGAATGCGCGGGATATTTTTCACCGTTCATCGAAGAAACTGAAGCCGACACCGTCGTATTCGATATTCGCGGACTGCGGCTGATCTACGGAACGCCTGAACAGATCGCCGCTGCGATCGAACGCCGCATGGGACTCAAAGCCAACCTGGCGATCGCCTCCAATCCCGATGCGGCGATTCACGCGGCGCGCGGGATCGCGGGAGTCACGGTGATCGCGCCGGGCAGGGAAGCCGCGGCGCTCGCTCCTCTGCCGCTGTATCTGCTGGGCGGGTCTCCCGAATTCGCGCGCACTCTCGACACCTGGGGCATCCGCACTTTCGGCGAATTTGCCGCGCTGCCGCCGCTGGGAATCGCGGCGCGATTGGGCGAGGAGGGCCTCGCCATGCAGCGGCTCGCCCGCGGCCAAGGCGATCGCCTGCTGCGATTGTCGAAAGAGCCGCTCGAATTTTTCGAGGAATTCGAACCGGAATCGACGCTCGATCTGTTGGAGCCCGTGCTGCTCCTGCTCGGGCGGATGTTGAACGATCTATGCGCGCGGCTGCGTGGGCATGCTTTAGCGGTCAATGAAATCCGTTTAAGACTGAAGCTGGAGCGCGCTCCGGATCACGCCGCCACGCTGTGCTTACCCGTCCCCATGCTCGATTCGCAGGTGTTTCTGAAATTGCTTCAGCTCGAATTGGACGCGCGGCCTCCGCAAGCTTCGGTCGAAAGAATCCGTCTCGATCTGAAGCCGGTGGAGCCGCGCACCACGCAGCACGGCTTGTTTCTGCCGGCCTCGCCCGAGCCTGAAAAGCTGGAGATTACGCTGGCACGCATCCGGGCGCTGGTGGGAGCGGCGAATCTGGGCACGCCGGAATTGATGGATACGCACCGGCCCGACAGTTTTCGACTCACCCACCTGCGAATTGTGGGGCAGCCAGGATTGGCTGCCCCACCAGGCCACGGCGTCTATGAAACCGCTCTAACCATGCGCCGCTTCCGCCCGCCCCAGCACGCCCAGGTATGGCGCGGAACCGATAGCCGGCCGGCTCGAATTTCTTTTTCAAAAGGAGACGGCCGGGTGATCGCTTGTGCCGGTCCGTGGCGAACCTCGGGCGATTGGTGGACCGGCGAGCCGTGGGATCGTGAAGAATGGGATGTCGAGATTGCCGGCGGCGTGCTTCGCATTCATCGGGACTGCCGGCGAGGGGAGTGGTTCGTCGAAGGCAGTTACGATTGATATGTGGGGCAGCCAATCTTGGCTGCAGCCGGCTTTCAGCCGGCGATGTGGCGCACGCTTCAGCGTGCCGTGTCGAGATTTCCGGTGTTCGGATCCGTTCCGGACATCTCGACATTTTTCAACAACCTCAGAATCGGCTGCCCCACGCAATCAAGCCGCTGCAAACTGCGCGAACGTCACAATGTGCCCGGCCGGATCTTTCACGCCGATCTCCTTCGCTCCATAGAAGGTGGTCCGCACCGGCATCACCACTTCCGCTCCGTTGACTGCGCGAATCGTCTCGTCGAGATTCTCGACTTCGACATAGAGAAAAGTCGGTCCTTTGGTGAATCCCTTGTGCGAATGATCGTCGGATTCCACGCTCGAATAAGTTTGATACATCAGCTCCACGGAGCCCTTTTGCAAGGCCGCGAACGCGAGCTTGTCGCCTTCGGGAACCTCGACGGTTTTTTCGAAACCGAGCTGCTCCACCCAGAACTTCACGCAAGGCTCGATGCGGTCGGCCAGTAACACCGCGGTAATTTTCTTCACAGCCATGATCCTCTCTCCTTTTGAAATTCGTGCTTGATTTCTGTACTAGTCTGAATTAGACTAGATGCAGCATACAACGCATTCGAAACTCTTGTCAAGGAGATTTTAGAGGGCTGAAAGGCGGACAGACCGCTCGGCCCGTTCCAGGAAAATTCCCCATCCTCACGGGTGGGGTTGGAATCAATGTCTTATGCCACGCGGAAAAGCTGACGACCTCACTACTCCTGATCTGGTGCTGCTGAGCCTGCTCGCCGAACGTCCCATGCACGGCTATGAAGCCAACGCAGAGCTGGAGCGCCGCGAGATTCGGGATTGGGCAGGAGTATCGCGGCCGCAGGTGTATTATTCGCTGGATAAACTCGCGCGGCTCGGCCTGGTTCGGGATGCGCGGGACGACGCCTCGGCCGCCGGGCCTGAGCGCCGCGTCTTCACCACTTCCGCCAAAGGGCGCGCGGCATTGGCTGCCGCGCTTGCCCGCGAGGATTGGGCGATGCAGCGCGACCGGCCGCCGTTTCTAACCTGGCTTGCGTTATCGTGGCAGGCGGAGCCGGGAGTGTTCGATGCCCAGCTCGCCCGCCGCCGCGAATTTCTGGAGCGGGAACTCGCGCGCGAGGAGGAGACTCTGCGTGCAATTCGATCCGAAGTGGGGCATCGATTTCACGAAGCGGTGTGGATGGTGGCACTGATCATCGATAAGTTCAATACGGAGCTGAGCTGGTTGCGTAAATTGTCGAGAGAGGTAGGGCGGAGAGCGCCGGCACGGCATGTGCCGAGCGGGCGTTAGTTTGAAGGGGCGCTGAAGAATTTGTAACCGCTCCCTCTGGTCACAGAATTACTTAAGGAATTTTAGGCCGCTCCCTTTGGTCACGGCTCGGTAGACAGCGCGCTCAAGCCGCGCGCCGGACCTCGACCTGCTTATAAATCGCGCGCGTCTGTTCGATGGTCGGAAACGCCATCCCCGGCAGCTCTGCCTTTGCCGTTCCCGCGGCCACCGCCCAACGCAGCGCATCCTGAAATTGCTTCTTCTTGTCGAGACTCCACACCAGCGCGGCAGCCAGCGCGTCACCCGCGCCGATGGGGCACAACGCGTCGATGCGCGGCGGCAAGGCTTCGAAAATACCGTCCGGTCCCGACCCGATTGCGCCGCGGCTGCCCAGCGAAAGAATCACCGATTCCGGACCCATGCCCTTGATCCGTTCAATGGCTTCGAGAAACTGCGTGCGCGTGATCAGCGCGCGGCCCAGCAGCCGCTCGGCCTCGTGCTGATTCGGCGTGATGATGGTCGGCTTGGATTCCAGCGCGTGGAGAAGCGCCTCACCATCGCTATCGATCAGGGTTTTCACGTTGCGCTGCTTGGCCATCTCGATGACCTCGCACACAAAATGCGGCGGCACTCCCGGCGGAAGGCTTCCGCAGATCATCAGCCATCGCGATTTCGGCAGGTGCTTTCCAACCAGATCGCGAATCTGATTGACTTCGTGCGCCTCGAGCGGCGCGCCGATTTCGTTCAGCTTCACCGTAAGCCCCTGGCGATCGGAAATCGTGAAGTTGGTGCGGGTTTCCTGGCGCACGCGCACCATCTGATACGGAAACCCCATTTGCGCGAGCGATCTTTCCATCTTCGCGCCGTTCTCGCCGCCGGAGGTCAGCAGCGCCGTGGTTTTCCCGCCGAATCCGTGGATCACGTGCGACGCATTGATGCCGCGCCCGCCGGCCGCTTCGACGCGGTCGAGGATGTAGCCGCGATCTTCGAACACCAGTCTGTCGACCGTGATGGTGCGATCGACCGCGGGATTGATGGTAAGCGTGAGGACCAAGTTAACATGGTAACCTGACCCGCAAATCTCCAGCCCAATCTCAAAGCGCATCCCACACAATGACGGGCGCGTACGTCGCGCTCGCGTGCGTGTGCTTTTTCTGGGGCACGACGTATGCCGGAATCCGCATGGCGCTCGAATCGTTTTCGCCAGCCATGCTGGTGTGCCTGCGCTACCTGATTTCGGGCGGCGTGATGCTGATTGCCGCCAAATTTACCGGCGCGCATTTGCCGCGCGGGCGGGAATTGTGGCTCACCACGGGATGGGGAATCGTGACGCTTGGCCTAGGCAACGGATGCCTTGCGTTCGCCGAGCAGTGGGTGCCCAGTGGCCTCGCGGCATTGTTCGTCACCACGTCGCCGTTCTGGCTGGTGGGCGCGGAAGCGTTGGCGCCGCGCGGCGAGCCGCTGCATTGGCCCACCGTTCGCGCGATGTTGATCGGTGTCGGAGGGGTCGCGTTTCTGGTGGGACCGGCCGCGCTTCACTTCGACGCGGATCCAAAAGTATTAGGCGCATTTCTCCTGCTTCAACTGGGCTGTGCCGGATGGGCGCTGGGGTCCATCGCGCAGCGCAAGACCGCGTCCAAGGCGCATCCCTTCGTGGCGGGAGCGGTGCAGCAATTCGCCACCGGGCTGGTCTACGCGATTCCGGCATTGATCCGCCGCGAACCGATTCATTGGAGCCCGCGCGGAATCGGCGCGATTATTTACCTGATGATTTTCGGCTCGATTATCGGCTATAGCGCGTACGTCTACGCGATGGACCGGCTGACGGTCGCGGTCGCCTCGCTTTATACCTATGTGAATCCGACCGTGGCGGTGCTGCTCGGCTGGGTGATTTACCACGAGTCCTTCGGCGTTCGCGAGGCGATCGCGATGGCGATCATTTTCGTGGGAGTGGCGATGGTGAAAAGGGCGTCAATGAAAGCCATCGGCACAACGGAACCCGTCGCGGCGGATAACTTCGCGAGCGGTGAATAGCACGTGGCGCGGGCCGCTAGGCCTGCTGAGCCGAGAGTCGTCTCGGCTTTTCTCTTGCAGAGTGCACTGCGGCTCCGCGGAACCAACGTTCGACAAAAGCCGAGATGACTCTCGGCTCAGCAGGCTTGACAGCCTGCGCCACGTGTCAGTCGCGGTCCAGGAGACGGGCGCCGATCGCGCCGCCGAACGCCGACAGTATGGTGAATAGCAAAAAGAACACCGGCAGCACCAGCAGCCAGGTTGACGGCGAGCGCAGCTCTTTGACGAAGGTATCGAAATCCGCGCCGGGTTGGCCCGATTGAGCGAACTGCTGGCGGATGCTCGATGCGGTGGCGGGATCGTTCACCATGGCCGCCGCGAATACCGCGAACAGAATGGCGATGATCACCAGTCCGAAAATTCCGCTGATCCAGCCGAGGCGCGCGCCGGCGATGGTCGAAAGACGCTGCCCGGTGCGTAGCTTGTAGAGAAATGCAGTGAGCATTCCGCTGAGGATCATCCACACCGGGAAGAAAACCGGCGGAGCGATTCTGCCGCCGACGCCCCAAATCACAATCGAGAGCACGCCCGCCAGCAGCGCCACGCGCACCGCGGTGCCGTTATGAAATCCGATGGGCACGGGCGCGGCGCTTTTGGAATCGCCGCCGGGCGCGGCCGGAGCCGCCACAGGCGCCAGCGGCGCCGTTTCGACCACGGGTTCGGGATCCGCCTCCAGGAGTTCGCGCTGCGGTTTACCGCATTTGTGGCAGAAGAGCGCGTCCGGCGGGAGTTGCGCTCCACACGTACAACGTTCGGGCACGACTCTAGTGTGCCACGTTATTCTATGGGTTGTTCAATGTGTCGTTCAATGTGTCAAATGCGTCGAGAGATGAATTGCCGTCTGACCGGACCGCGCTCACTTTGCTGGTGATCGGCGATCCCGCCGCGGGATATCTGAAGCCCCTGGCGGCGCTTCCCCCTGAAACGCGAATCATCGTCAGCCGCGATCGCGCCCGTCTGCGCGAAGCCGCCGCGGAGGCGGACGTGATTCTCAACGGCGATTTTCTGGACCCCACGCTGCTGACGGAAACATTCCCCTACGCCACGCGCGTGCGCTGGGTGCATGCGCTGATGGCGGGAGTCGACAAAGTGCTGTCGCCCGAAATTGTCGCGAGCGATGTGCCCATGACCAATGGCCGCGGGCTGTTCCGGCGCGCGTTGGCGGAATGGACCGTAGGAGCGATGGTGTATTTCGCTTACGATTTCCGGCGGCTGGTGCGGAATCAGGAAGCCGGTCGATGGGAGTCGTTCGACCATCCCACGCTCTTCGGCCGCACGCTGGGCATCGTGGGCTATGGCTCCATCGGGCAGGCGATCGCGGAGCGCGCGCGTGCGTTCCGGATGCGAATCGTGATCCTGCGGCGATCGCAAGCATCGGCGGCGGACACTCTCATTGATCAGGTGTATACTCCAGATCAGCTCAACGTGATGCTCGCCGAATGCGATTATGTCGCGGTCACGGCGCCGTTGACCGCGGAGACGCGCGGAATGATCGGCGCTGCGCAAATCGGTGCGATGAAACCTTCGGCGGTGCTGATCAACGTGGGTCGTGGAGCGGTGATCGACGAGGCGGCGCTGCTTGCGGCACTTGAGACAGGGAAACTCCGCGGCGCAGCGCTGGACGTTTTCACGATCGAGCCGCTGCCCGCCAGCCATCCTTTCTATGCCCTCGAAAATGTGCTGCTCTCGCCGCACACGGCGGATCGGAGCCCGGAATCGAGATCCGGCGCTGTGCAATTTTTCATCGAGAACTTCGAGCGTTTTCGCAAGGGTGAGCCGCTCGAGAACGTGGTGGACAAACATGCTGGATATTGACGTTGCGACCGAAGTCACTTTCGAACACATTCGCGCTGCGGCGGATCGGATTCGCCCCACGGCCAAACGCACTCCGGTGATGACCTCGCGCAGCTTTGACGCCGAAGCCGGCGTGGCGGCGTTCTTCAAGTGCGAGAATCTCCAAACCGGCGGCGCGTTCAAGATTCGCGGCGCGTCGAATTTTATCTTTTCGATACCGAAGGATCAATTGGCGAAGGGAGTGGTGGCGCATTCGTCGGGCAATCACGCGCAGGCGGTGGCGATCGCCGCGCAATTCGCCGGAACGGCCGCGACGCTGGTGATGCCGGAGGACGCGCCGCGCGCAAAACTCGAAGGCACGCGGGCGCGGGGCGCCCGCATCGTCGCCTACAATCGCTTCACTGACGATCGCACCGCGATTTCCGCGCGCATCGCCGCCGAAACCGGCGCGACACTGGTGCCGCCGTACGATCATCCATGGACCATTGCGGGGCAGGGAACCGCCGCCAAGGAATTGCTCGAAGAAGTCCCCGATCTGGACGCGCTGGTGGTGTGCGTCGGCGGCGGAGGACTGATGTCGGGGTCGTCCATCGCCGCGCATCACTTGCGCCCGTCGATTCGAATCTTCGGGATCGAACCGGAGCTCGCCAACGATACGTACTTGTCGTTCGCGGCCGGAAAGCGCGTGTCCATCGACACGCCGGCGACCATCGCCGACGGCTTGCGGTCCACTACGCCGGGCGAGTTGACGTTTCCGATTTTGAGGAAGCACGTTGAAGCGATGCTGACGGTATCGGATGACGAGATTCGCGCCACGTTGAAATTTCTGCTGATGCGATTGAAGATTCTGGTGGAACCGAGCGGCGCGGTTTCGGCAGCCGCGGCGCTGTTCAAGAAGCTGCCGCCGGGAGTGCGGCGCGTCGGAATCATTCTTTCCGGTGGCAACGTGGATTACGAGCAGCTCGCCGGTCTGTGACCTGAAATAATGTTCTGGTCTTACGAGCCGCGACTACAAGGAGCGGTTACAAAATGTGTTTGCTCCCGGAAGCCGACGGGGCGCATGATAAAATCCGGATTCGTATGACTACGCAAGAACGCATTCTTACCGTCGTGAAGCAGGTGGCGCAGAAACCGGTGCCGTCCGATCCGGAAGAGTCGCTGTTTGAATCCGGAGTGCTGGATTCGTTCGCCTTGCCGGACATGGTCGGCGGGCTGGAAAAAGAGTTCGGCATCAAAGTTCCGGATTCGGACCTGCATCCGCGCAAGTTCGATTCGCTCGCGCGCATTGCGGACTACATCGGCACGCGGGTTTCCTGAGCGATGCCCGAACACGAAAAACTTCCCCGGGCGTTTCTGCGAGCCTTCGGGTCCTATGTGCCGTCGCGCGTGGTTTCGAACGCCGATCTCGCCGCCCGGCTCGGCTGCGAAGCGAGTTGGATCTCGACTGTCTCCGGGATCGAGCAACGGCGCTATGCCGCCGAGTCTGAAACACTGATTGACCTGGCGGCAAACGCGGCGACCGATTGCCTCTCGCGCGCTGAAATCGCCTCCAACCAAATCGGCATGCTGCTGGTTTCGAGCGGATCGAGCGAGCGCCGCTTTCCCGGTCCAGCCGCGGAAACCGCCGCGCGTTTGGGGATGGCGGGAATCCCCGCGATCGATGTTCCCATGGCCAGCGCGGGATCGTTGTTCGGCATGGCGATGGCCGGACACTTTGCATCGTCGGCCGGTCCCGTCCTCCTCATCGCCGCCGAAAAAATGTCGTCCGTGATCGCACGTGAGCCGCTGGATCGCAACACCGCGATTCTTTTCGGCGACGGTGCGGGGGCTTGTCTGATTGACCCCCAGCAAGGCTTCGCAGAGATCGGGTATTGGATTCTGCACTCCGACGGAACGTTCGCGCAGGATCTGCGCCTGGAATTCGGTGAGCCGCTGCACATGGACGGCCGCGTGGTGATTATGCAGGCGTCGCGCAAGCTGCCCACGGTGATTCGCGAATTACTGGATCATCGGCAACTGCCGTCGGCGGCCGTCGGCGCGTTCATCATGCATCAGGCCAATCAGAATCTTATCGATCGCGTCGCGAAAGCGCTGGAAGTCCGGCCGGAGAAGTTCTATTCGAACATCGCCCGCTACGGAAACACTTCGTCCGCGTCGATGCTGATCGCGGCGGCGGAGTGGAACGCGGGATCCGGATTTGGCGCTGGTGGATTTAAGACTGGCGAACCGGTGGTGTTTGCCGGGTTCGGAGCTGGATTTCATTGGGGCGCGCTGCTGGCGACCGGCGTGTGACTTCGTGTGGGGCAGGGCCATGCCCTGCCAAGTAGCAGAATGATGTGTGGGGCAGCGCCACGCGCTGCCAAGTAACAAAATAAAGGGTGGGGCAGCGCCATGCGCTGCCAGGTAACAAAATAGTGTGTGGGGCAGCGCCATGCCATGCCAGGTAACAAAATAATGTGTGGGGCAGCGCCACGCGCTGCCAAGTAACAAAATAAAGATATGGCGGCGGAGGGCTTTTTCACTGGTAGGGCACGGCCCTGCCCCACCGACGCGCTAAGATTCACTATTGCGCTCTCTTTCCATCGTCATCCCCGCCTTCAACGAAGAAGCGCGATTGCCGTCTACACTTCACAAGGTCGCCGATTACCTTCGCTCGAAGAATTTTTCACTTGCGGAGGTGATTGTTGTCGACGACGGCTCGCGCGATGGCACCGCCAAGCTGGTGGAGCAGTGGCAGCGCGAGCATCCCGAAGTTCGTCTGCTTCGCAATCCCGGAAATCGCGGCAAGGGGTTTACGGTGCGGCATGGAGTGATGGAATCGCGCGGCGAATGGATTCTGTCGACCGACGCCGATCTCTCCGCGCCCATCGGCGAGCTCGACAAGCTGATCGCCGCGGTCGAACGACCGGATGCTTCAGGCAGACTCGCGAAGATTGCGATCGGCTCGCGCGCATTGGATCGAACGCTGGTGGGCGTGCACCAATCCTCTCTTCGCGAAGGGGCCGGCCGCGTGTTCAATCTCCTGATGCGTCTGGTGACCGGGTTGCCGTTTCGCGATACGCAGTGCGGCTTCAAATTGTTCGAAGCGGCGGCGGCGCGCGAAATTTTCGCACGACAGACGCTCGACGGTTTCAGCTTCGACGTGGAGGATCTGGTGATCGCAAAGGTTCTGGGATATAAGGCGGTGGAAGTTCCGGTGGTGTGGAACAACGTCGAGGGGACCAAGGTCAGCGCCTTCGCCGGCTTGAGCTCCTTCGCGGCGCTGGCGGGGATTCGGTGGCGGGCGCTGACGGGGCGCTACGGCAGGTAGCGCGCGGGCCTCGACGCTCAACCACCCTCCTCTTGATCGAGCAACTCATCCATGATCCCCTGGCGGTAGCGGAAGTTCGTGCGCTCGCTCAGCCTCCCGTCGGCTGGGTAAGTTGTCCCAACAGCGGGCCACGACGGTCCTCTTTACCATTCGATCCGCGCGTTGTCGCTCACCCTTTGGTCTAGATGTGAATGCCTGCCGCTGCCCCCGGCGTAGGCACGCAGTCTGAATCGAGCGGATACGCGCTCGATCCCACAAGCTGGGCCATCAGCCACAGATACGTCGTCAGATGGTGCATGCACAGCAGCGACGGATCGACCTGGTTGGGCGGGGGGATCAATTCGTATTTCGTGTTGACGTGCTCATACAGGAGGGGAAAAGGCGGCGGCAACTTCGGCACCAGATCCTGGCGATTCTCGATGCGATAACTGGAAGCGATGGCGGCATTGTAGGAGCCCGCAAAAGTATGGTCGCCGGTGCGCGGACTTGCGTAGGTATACGACGCCGGCGACTTGCACGAAGTGTTCAATCCGATATCGAGGGTGAGCAAGGTTGCCAGCGCGCCGCCCAGGCTGTGGCCGCAAACTGTCACGCTGCTGGCCGTGCTGTTGTCCAGATAACTCTTGATCGAGCCCTTTGCGGATAGCGTGCCGTTGGCCGCCCCGATTCTCAACGATTTGTACACAGCCGTGAATCCGTCCTCCGTAGAGCCATGGGAGCCGGCGATCGGGGTCGGCACCATCAGAAACGATGCGTCATGCAACCATTCCAGGATCGTGTCCGTCCCGCGAATCGCCGCCACTAATTCTCCCGTGGCTGAAACCGCGAGGAAGCCGAACGTGACCACTTCCCCCACGTGGGGATCGGCGTCGGTTGCCAGATCGTCCCCGTAAATGGTCTGAAGAAAAGTGTAGCCGGCGGCCGTGATTTCATTTATTTCAGTGGCGCCGTAGCTGCCGGACGGGTCGACCGATTCGGCGATCTTGACCAGGACGGCGTATTGAATTGCAGTGTTCCAGTTAATAGGCAAGTGCGTGTCCTCCTGTCTGCTTAGGTTAACTCGATAAATCCCCAATTAATATTAATACCCGATTAATATTATGAAGCGAGCTGAGCGGCCGGACCTTTTGCGCGCGTCGCCTTCCGCGGACCAATCGGGAATTCCCGATCGACATTTGAAGAACTGGTCCCGCGTGACGAACTGGTTCCGCGCGTGGAGCGCCTGAGGCTCGTGACATGATGGTTATCCGTGCCCGAATCCCATCCACAATCCCATCCCCGTGCCGCCTACCCGGCCCGTTTGAAAGTCGCGCTGATCGTGGCCGCGCTGCTGGCCGTGTGGGGCGCGATCGAAAGCTTTCAGCTCGAGACTGAGAACAACGCGGGCGATCCCTACATGGTGAATCTCCAGCCGGCTCGATTAGCGGGCGTGATGGAGGCCGTCCCGCGCACGGCCATCGTCGGGTATTTCTCCGACGCGGGGAACGGTTCGACGGCGGCGCTGGCGATGTTCAACTCCGCGCGCTATACGCTCGCGCCGCGTCTGCTGGTGGAGGGAACCGATCGCGATTGGGTGCTCGGGAATTTCACCAAGCCGGCGGATTACGCCGCGATTGCGCGCGAGCGAGGGCTGCGGGTTGTGCAGGATTTCGGAAATGGCGTTGTGTTGTTCGGGAGGGCGTCCATGTCTGGGAGGGCCAAATGATCGCGGCGCTCGCCTGTTTGTTTCTGGCGATCGCGCTAGGCTGCGCGGCGATGTGGCGGCCGCTCGGCTGTCTTATCGGTCCCCAGCCGCGATGGGCCGTCATCACGTTGATGGTTGGCGCGGGAGCCGTTTTTGGAATGGGCGCGACGTCGATCCTCTTCTTCGTTGCGGATTTGATAACGACTGCGGCTTTGCTGATACCGGGATTTCGATGGGTGGAACTGGTGGTTGAGATCGTCGTGCTGGCGTGGCTGATTTACGCGTCCGTTCAGCGCCGCGGAAAAATGGAAAAGACAGAAAAGCCGGAACCAAAGCTGGCGGCAAGATCCGGGTCGAATCCAAGATCGGCGCCCGAGTCCAATGCAGGATCTAATCCGCGCCGCTTCTGGAATCTCTGGAATCTGATGATGGCCGGAGCGCTGGTGGTGGCGCTGATTCTGGCGACGGGCGCGATGAGCAAAGCCTGGGACCTGAACCCGCAAGGCAACTGGGACGCCTGGTCCATTTGGAATCTGCGCGCGAAATTTCTGGCGGCGGTTGATATAGGTGATATCGGTGACATGACGCCGAGCCCGGCTTCGCCCACGACAATCGCGCGCGCGTGGTCGCCGCTACTGACCGGAACTCATCCCGAATATCCGCTGCTGCTATCCGGCGCAGTCGCGCGATGCTGGGCGTTCTCAAACTCCGGACCCGCCGCATCCGACCCCGGGCTCGATATTGCCCCGATAGCCATCGGCTACCTATTCTTTCTCGCACTGATCGCCGTCGTGACTGGAGGCGTGGCGATCGCGCGCGGCGCGCTCGCGGGCCTCGTCGCGGGGCTGACGCTGGCGAGCACTGGCGCATTGCTCCATGAAGTGCCTTCACAATACGCGGACGTGCCGCTGGCCGCTTATCTTGCCTGCTCAGTGGTCTTCCTGCTGATCGATCGCCCAATTTGGGCCGGTGTGTTCGCCGGATTCGCCGCGTGGACCAAGGATGAAGGCGCGCTGTTCTGCGTGGTCCTGGCGATCCTGCTCGCGAGCTCTTATGAGTGGAACCGCACGCGCCGCCGCGACCTTCCCCGCGTGATCCTCGGAATGCTTCCCGGCGCGCTGACGTTTGGTCTGTTCAAGGTATTTCTCGCGCCCCACGGCACGGCGCAGTTCAGCGCGGGCGCGCTCTCCCGATTCGCGAACATGGGGCGTTGGGAAGTTGTCCTCGCGGGCGTGGGGAACCAGATTGTTTCGCTCGGCGCGGGGTGGCTGCATCCGGTGTTCATCGTGGCGGCGTTCGCCATCGGCGCGGGCTTCCGCAAGGATTCGCGCCGTGACCCGTATTTCCCGGCACTCTTGTGCACGGCCCTCGCGGTGGCGATGCTGGGCGGGTATTGCGTGGCGATGGTCACATCTCCCGACGACGCCGCGTGGCAGACCGGCACCGCGGCTGGCCGGCTGATGGTGCAATGGTGGCCGCTCGCCGTGATCGCGATGATGATGTGGCTACGGCCCGCCGAGGAACTGGCGATCGAAGAACCGTACGCAAGAAACCAGCGGCGCTGACTTGTAAGCAGGGTGGCTGCAAAGACGGCTGATCGGATCGCCTGCGGCTCTGTGACAGCGGCGTGACGATGATTTACATGCTCATCCCGAAAATATAGAATCCGCGATCCAGGCGCCATCATCCAACTGAACCCGCCCGCGTTTTCATTAAAATTTCCTTATGATCCTGACGATATGATTACAAACGGTGATGGTTCGTATATCATAGGTCATGCTACCGATCATGATGTTGCCGATCCACTTGCTGCTGTTGAAGCAAGTGCCTGCGGGAACACCACTGCACGTCCGCCTCACCACGGCGGTCGGGAGTTTCGAAAGCAAGGCGGGCATGGCGGTGCGCGCCGTATTGATCGCCCCGGTGGTGGCCGGCGACGATACTCTGATTCCCGCGGGCAGCACTCTCACCGGCGAAGTGACGCACGTCAATCGCGTGGGATTCGGAATCGTGCATGAGACTGCGACGCTCGCGCTGGACTTCAGTAAGGTCACGCTGCCGGACGGCGCGTCGATGTCCGTATCCACGCGTCTGCGTCAGGTGGACAACGGGCGGGAGCACGTGGCGCGCGACGGAAATATATTAGGCGTCCGCACCACCAACAGCATTTCCTATCGCGCCACCGGTTACATCCGGACGCTGTTGTCCTGGGAAGTACACGCGCGGCTGGCCTCGCTCGCGATCCGCATGTTGTTCATCCAGGTCCCCGAGCCGGAGATTTACTACCCGTCGGGGTCCGAGCTGACGCTCGCGCTGACTGAGCCGATGTGGGCGGCCGTCCAGCCCGAGGCCATCGACACCGCGGCACTGACCTGGCAGGAGCGCGGCGATCTTCAGCAGATTATCGAAAATGTGCCGGACCGCACCTACTCGCCCGGTTCCAAACGGCCGGCGGATCTGGTCAACATGATGTTCATCGGATCGCGCGACCAGATCGCAGATGGCTTCAGGGCCGCCGGGTGGACCGAGTCGAAAGCGCCGTCCTTGCGAACCCGCATCAAGGGCATCCGCGCGGTGGCCGAATTCAGCGGATATGTGTCCGCGCCGATGACCACGCTCCTGGTGAACGATGCGGAACCGGACCTCTACTGGGAAAAAGGCCTGAACGATTTCGCCAAGCGCGATCACATCCGCATGTGGAAGCAGCCCGAGACCTGGAACGGCCAGGAGGTGTGGATCGGCGCGGCGACGCGCGATGTCGATTATGCGTATATGCGGCCCGGGCATATGTTCACGCACCAGATCGAGCAGTACGTCGATCGGGAACGCGACAAAATCGCGCACGATCTCGAATTTACCGCGTGCACCGACGCGGTGAACTATTGGGAGCGTCCCGGATTTCCGCGGACCAGCTACAATGCCACCGGCGATCCGATGATCTCGGATGCGCGCCTCGCGGTGGTGCGGATGAACGAGTGCGGCTCGCCTCGCCCTTCCACCGATTCGAGCGATCCCAATGCCCCGTTGCTTCGGGCCCACGGCGGCAAGTGGCAGCGCTTCGCCCGGCGTGAGGTTCTGAGCGTCCGCGACGATTTCTACCGGCGCAATATCGTCTGGCGGAGCTATGAAGGCGCCAAGTGGACCGTCGCGCTGATCCGTAATAAACGCAAACCGCCGACGAACTCACCCGAGGCCGATTTCGATCAGAGCGAGCCGGTGGCGAGCTCGAACTCGCTGTTTTCCAGGATGCGTAACAGCAGTTGGCTGCGCTGACGCATCGCCCGGTATCAAAATACGTGCTGAAGGCTTGACGGAAGACACTACACCTGTAAGCGTTGCTGGCGGCCGGGGCTAGCGCAGGTACGCGCCGGCTATTCACCGAGCGTTGTCGGCCGCCAATGATTCGAGAAACTATCTAACGGAGGGCCGGGGCCGCGACGTTAAGCGACCCCATGTGAAGCTCGCGTTTTCGATGGTTCCTCTCTGATTTCCGCGTGGACATTTCTGACACACGCCGAAGATTATCAAATCGATTTGACGAAATCTCCCGTCGACGCCATGCTACGAGCTGACGCCGCGATCCCGGCAAAGGGTTCCGGAAGTCCAGTACCACTTCAATACAACGCTTCGTGGCCACGAAGTTTCCTTTGATTCCAACTTAGCAGGCGCCGGCAAGCGGATTTACGTAAATGCTTGAATCGGCTGCGAAAGAAGGTTGTGACTGGATCAGTTGACTGTCCACACCCAGCGCGTCTTCCTTGATGAGCTGATACGCATCGCGAATATTGTGTTCCAGTTCCGCGAGCGTTTCTCCCTGACTGAAGACTCCGGGGACTTCCTTCAATCGTCCGACGTACCAGCCGTCGTCCAGCCAATACTCAAGCATGACATTCCGGATCATAGTTGGAAGGTAAGACAGGCAGGGCATGGCCCTGCCCCACTACATCATAGTTGGCAAGGTGGGGCAGGCGGGCGACAAGTTCGCCTGCCCCACCCACTATTGCTCGATCTTCTTCAGCGGCTTCACCGGAACCGGCGGCGTGAGAGACCGGGTCTCTTCGGTGCTCGGGACCAGCGGCTTGACGATGGGTTTATCGTCCGCCGACGCTTTCCGCACCACGATCTTGCCGTGATCGGTGCGGACGTTAACCACTGGCCCGCCCGGCACGGTTCCTCGCAATGACGCGCCGCGGCCGTCATCTTGAGCGTGGACCGGCGGTCCGAACTCGTTTTCCGCGTCGCCGCGCGCGGTCACCGCGGTCAGATCGAATTTCGCCGCAGGCGGCAGCGAAAGCGTGATATCGCCCGAGCGGGTCTGCACGTCCATGCGCGCCAGCGGCACAACTCCGGGGCGCAGATTGATGTCGCCGCGATCCAGCACCACCACGTCCAGCTCATTGGTGAAATCGGAGATGGTCACGTCGCGCGACCGCGCGGAAAGATGCACCGGCCCCACCAGATTCGAGCCCGTGAAATCGTTCAGCGCCATGCGCACCTGGCCCGGGAGTTTTTCGATGTTCAGGTCGGTCCGCTCGCCGTTGAAGCGCAGCGGTTTCGACAGATTGCGGAACTGAATTTCGCCCGAATAGGCTCCGGTGATGATCACCGGCCCTTCGATATTCTGAAGATCGATGTCCTGGCCGTGGCCCTTCAGCTCCACCGTTCCTTTCACGCCGACCGCGCGAATGATATCGCTTCTTTTCAGATCGACGTGCGCGTCGCCGCCCAGGTTTTGGAGCCGCACGCCGGCATTATCCGACACGATCTGGACATTGCCGTTGACATCGCTGATATCGAAATCGCCGAGGCGGCCGTGCGCTTCGATCGTCGCACCCTTGGGGACGGTGATCTCCATCTCCGCGACGATCCGTATGCTGCCGCCGGAAAGGCGGTCGGAGTTGTTGCGGACGATCACTTCATTGGCGTCGCCCGCAAGCTCGAACACGGCTTCGCGCTCGGCGGCATCCGCGCCGCTCTGATCCAGGCTGCGGATGGTGCGGTGTCCGGTGACTTTCACCGCGTCGGCGTCGACGCCGATGATCTTGGCGTTGCCTCGAAAATTCTCGATCACCACGTGCGGATTCTTAGCCGTGGCTTTTTCCCCGGAGACGGGATAATCATAGCTTTGGCCGAACATATCCAGGCCGCCCACCATTGCGTTGCGGGGCCACCACGTCGAAGCTCCGCGCACGGCGTGCAGGCTCGCGCCGAAGATGCACAGAAAGATCACCAGCGTCCACTCGCCGCCGGTAACGCCCCGGGAAGGAAGCGGCTTATCGGTCGCGGTCCAGAACAGCACTTCAGCCAGGCGAAGCGTCCCCCACAGGATCAGCAGGAGCGGCCAATACTTGGCGAGAAAGTCGAGCAGGGGCAGGTCCGGGTACAGGTTGCGCGCCAGAAACAGCCCGCCGATTCCGATGAGCAGAATGGGCGCGACCACGGATGTGCGTTTCATGCGGGCACCTTTCTAACAGGCGGCTGAGGTGATGGCCACGAATGCACACGAATACACACGAATGGAAAACATGAAAGCTTATTTGTGTTCATTCGTGTGCATTCGTGGCCCAACCGCTTTTCTCTCACGCATTCCTCTTCTTGTGGGGCAGTTTGGTAAGCTGCGCGCCGGTTGTTAACCGGCGCTCCCACGGGTTAACGACGCGGGTTGGCAACCCGCCGCAGGCTACCAGCCTGCCCCACACACGGTCTCTCACACGTTCCTCGGGGCCGAGCGCTCGGCGAGCTTGAACAATCCGAACACGATCAGCAGCACCGGCCAGGTTCGCCCAAAGCTCACCGGGCCGAACTGATCGATGGCCAGCAGCACGCCCAGCGTGATCATCAGAATCGGTCCGCGAATGGCGCACAGAAGATTCCCGCTCATTGCTCGCCTCCTCCGTCGCGTGGGCGTTCCGGCGCGCCGGCGCCCGCGCCAGATCCGGATGCGGAGCCCGCCGATCCAGCGGTGTTCATGCGTGAGATCAGCATATACGCTCCCAGCGCGATCAGCAGCACCGGCCAGTAGCGCAGCCAGCGCTCGAAATCCAAAATGTCGAGGTTGTGCAGCAGGAAGATGGTGCCCAATGCGATCAACACCACCGGCGCAACCGGGAATCGGGAATTGCCGTGGACCGGGAGCAAGCTCGAGAATTCGTCCTCTATCTCGCCTCGCTGCCGCCGCAGAGCCGTATGATAAGCCTCAAACGGCATGTAGCAGCAAAACCCAGCCATCAGCAAAGCCACCAGCGGCTCGTAACCGTGAGCGGCGCCACTATCCAGAATGCTGATGAACAGCCCGAAGATCACCACGTGGGTCAGGCCCTTGGCGTACTGGCCGTTGTAAATCGCGCCGACGCCTGGAATCAAGCCCAGCCCGAAAGCGAGCCCCGGGGAAACCTGGCTGGGCGAAATCTGCCCACCCGGCATCGGCGGAGGCGCCGTCGGAGCCGTGTAGGGATTGGCGTAAGGCGAGGCGTCCACCGGCGGAACCGTCTCGGGATTGGGCATCGACATCGGTGGGGTCATGGGCACATGCTCCTCGCAATAAATTGTTCCGTGGGCCGAGCGGAGGCTCGATTCGTCGAGCGCTTTTCCGCACTGGCGGCAGTATCCCACGACTTTCGGCTCTGAACTCATTTCTTCTCACTCGCCTTGCCGGCGGCGGGAGTGGTGTCGGCGGGCTGCTCTTCGGTCCATTCCTTGAGCTGCGTCTGGATCTCGAAAACCACCCGCAGGTTTTCGTAATACTTCACGCTGCGTTCCCACACGCGCTGCGCCCGATCCTCGGTGGCCATCCAGATCTTGACCGGATCCAGATCCGCCGCGGTCAACTGCCGGTGAATTCCGGTGAAGCGCCCCAGCATCGCAAAGGAGAGCACGGTCATCGCCATGCCCATGGCGTAGCGCGGCTGCAATATCGGCTCGAGCCACTTCCCAAAGACCCGCCGAGTCCAGGATGGCTTTACCTGCGCGTGGCTGGGCCCGCTGGTGATCTCGAACAGAATCCGCGTGACCAGCTCGGGCGGAGCCTCCACGTTCGACGCGCGCTGCATGAACGCGACCGCGGCGCGCGAGTCACGCGCCAGCTCCGCGCAGGCGTGACATTGGGAAAGATGCGCTTCGAGGGCGGACCTCTCCTCCCCGTGGAGTGTTTCATCCACGTAATCCGCGAGCCGGATTTCAACGTCAGCGCAGTTCATAACGCAACCTTGCGCCGGAGGACACGGGCCAACTCTGCCCGGCCCCGGTTCAATCTCGATTTCACGGTGCCTTCCGGCACGTTCAGCACTTGGGCGATCTCTCGATATTCTAATTCTTCCAGGTCGCGCAAGATTACAGTCTCGCGCAATTCCGGGGATAGCTTCTGGAGCGCGCCCTGGAGCAGCTCGCTCGCCTCGCGCCCGGCCACCAGACCCTCGGTGCGCGCCGACATCGCGGTTCGCTCCTCCAGCATGGGAAGCTGTTCCTCGATCGAATCGGTGGAACGGTCGAGCTTGGTGCGCCGGTAGTTATCGATCAGGAGATTCCGGCTCAGCCGCGCCAGCCACACCGTGAACGAACCTTCGCCCGCGCGAAAACTCTTGAGCGACCGGAACACCCGCAGGAAAACTTCCTGCGTCAGATCCTGCGCTTCCTGATCCGATCCGGTGAAGCGGTAGCAGATCGCGTATACCCGCCGGGTGTGGACCCGCACCAGGTCCTCCCAGGCGGCCTCTTCGCCCGAAAGGCAGCGCTCGACCAATTGATTGTCGGCGGTCAAGAGGGCCGTCCGGACTTCGCCAAGAGGGTTGGACCAGGGTCGCGTCCAGGCTCGTGTACAGTCTGGGGCGGCGGCGAAATGCGCCCTCGTGTTAAGCTGTGCAACTGCGGCAGTGGCGGCCATGGATTTCTTCGTTCCCGGAATGCTGCCCGGTACTTCTGTTTCCAGTAATTAGAACGAAGAAACGTCATGAGAAGTTCGATTTACATTCTAGCCCGCAAAGGCCCAGGTACGGCCTTCGAATCGGTGAAACCCGTCATTTGGGGGGCGAAACGGCCTTGCCTTTGGGTGCAGTGGCGAGGAGGTGGGGCCGCCAGTCGTGGTTTACCACTGGGCGGCGAGCCGGCTTCTGCTGAATCGAAGACAAGCCCACCGGAAGGCGGGCTCGCCGGCACGAGTGCCGGCCCCACATGAAAAAGCGCTATTTTGGCGCCGCACTCGGGGTCGCCGCCGCAGTCGCCGCGGTGGGGTTCGTGGTCCATCGATGGCGCACCTCCGGGTTCGATTGGGGCCAGTTCGCCGACGCCCTCCGCCATGTCGACTGGAGCTGGCTGCTCCCGGCGATCATGCTGGTTCTGGCGACCTACGTCGGCCGCGCTCTGCGCTGGGAGATCATGCTGCGGCCTCTCAGGAAAGACCCCAATTTATGGCGAATTTTTACAGCCACTTGCATCGGTTTCACGGCGGTGGTCCTGTTTGGCCGCGCGGGCGAGCTGGTTCGTCCGTATCTGATTGCAAAAAAAGAACATGTTTCATTTTCGAGCCAGATTGCCGCATGGATTGTCGAACGCATCCTGGATTTGCTGATGGTCCTGCTGATTTTCGGCATCGCGCTGACGCAGGTCTCCAGCAGCGCCATTCAGCCGGGACCAAGAATGCGCGTCATCCTGGAAGCCGGCGGCTACGCGGTGGTGTTGGTGGGAGCCGCCTCGCTAGCCCTGCTGGTCGCACTCTCTAAAATGCGCAGCCGAGTTCTGAACAAGCTGATTGGAGGGCTGAAGTTTCTGCCGGAGAAACCGCTCCGGAAGCTGGAATCGGTGCTTGCCTCTTTCGAAGAAGGCATGCAATCCATGCGGCGGGCCGATTATACGGCGCTTCTGGTGATGTACACGGTGGTGGAATGGCTGGTGATTGCCGGCGCATTTTATGGCGTGTGCCGGGCATTCCCCGCCACCGCGGCTTTGGGAATGACGGACGTGGTGATTTTGCTGGGCTTCGTGGCGTTCGGGAGCGCGGTCCAGATTCCTGGGGTGGGCGGCGGCATGCAGATCGCGACCGTGGTGGTGCTGACCGAATTTTTTGGCGTTGGGTTTGAGGCCGCCAGCGGAGTCGCGCTAGTCCTCTGGGGCATTACGTTCGTGAGTATTGTGCCGTTGGGTTTGGCGCTGGCCTTCCACGAGGGGATCAAATTTCGTAATCTTAGACATCTGGATGCAGCGGCGGCGAGCCCTGAGGCCGGCAATCCCGTTGGTAATCCAGGGGTAGAGCGATGACTTGTCCATTCTGCGGGCATAAGCAGGATCGAGTGATCGATTCGCGCGAGAGCAAAGAGGGCGAGGTGGTGCGGCGGCGCCGCGAATGCCTCAGTTGCCAGCGCCGCTTTACCACTTATGAGCGCAGCGACGAAATCCCCTACATGGTGATTAAGCGGGACGGCCGCCGGGAGAAATTCGATCGCCAGAAGGTTCTCGAGGGATTGCTGAAAGCCTGTCAAAAGAGGCCGGTTCCGATGGCCAAACTGGCTGAGGCCATCAACGAGGTGGAATCCGCGCTGGCGGATAACCCGGAGCGGGAGATGCCCTCGACAGCCATCGGGGAAATGCTGATGAAGCGGCTCCGGTCGTTGGACAAGATCGCGTATATGCGATTCGCCTCGGTTTATCGCGATTTTCAGGATGTCGAGGCGTTTTTGAATGAGCTGAAGGATCTGCTTTCGCGCACATCTTCTTGATTCGTAAGAGGTACTTCGGGAAAGCGGTTTCAGCGCCCGGTTTTCCCAAGCAATCGCCTGTAACCAGCGGCCTTTTGAAACATCCTTTGAAATAGGGACTTAACATAACTAAAGAAGGCTGGTATACTGGGTACAGTCCAAGCCGTGCGGCAACAACGTAGTGTGTTCGCATAAAGCACACGTAAGTTATTGGGAACAAAGGTAGATACGGCTGGGCCCCCAACATTACGCCCACAGGAATTGATTCCACCGTGGACAGCGTATAGCTTGGGGAGGTGAATGTGGACCATTTCGAAGATCAATTTTTGGGCGAAGGCCACGAGCCGCTGGGGCTTCCTTTTGACGAGGAAGCTAATTTCTTCCATCCCGAAGAGGTTCATGACGGGGAAGAGTTCGCGGCCGCGCACCCTGTCGAAGAGTCCATTTACACGGACGATCCGGTACGGGTGTATCTACGCGAAATGGGCGCCGTTCCGCTGCTGACCCGGGAAGGTGAAGTTAACCTGGCGCGCCGCATGGAGCGCGGCAAGCTGCGGATGCAGAAGGCCATCAGCCGGTCCGCGCTGGTGCAGTTGCGCGCGGTGGAAATCGTCGGCCAGATCAAAAAGGAAGTGGAAGAACTCGACGCTTTCGTCGATTTGGGCGGCGATCTGGAAGAAGACAGCGCGGCTTACGCGAGACGGCGCAACGATGTCCAGCAGAAGCTCACCGACATTACGGTCCTGCACAAGAAACTGGCGCATCTTTCAGACAAGCTGGGCACCATCGCGCTTTCGAACAAGAAGCTGCGGCGGCGCTGGTCGGGGAAGCTGGCGCGGGCGCGCGTATCGGTGTCGCAGGCAATCCGGAAAGTTCCGTTCTACCTTTCGCAATGGAAACAGTTCGGCAAGGAAATCGAGCGCGTGGTGGAGGAGCTTTCGCACCTGGATCAGGATCTGCGCAAAGTGGAGACCCGTAACAGCCAGACTGCGCAATCGAAAGCGCGGGAGCTGAGGCGCGAAATCCGCAAACGCGAGCAGACCGCCGGCGCGACGTACCCGGAGCTGCGGCACACCACTGCCGTGATTCGCCACGGCGAGATTGAAGCGGAGCGGGCCAAGAAGGATCTGGTGGAAGCCAACCTGCGGCTGGTGGTTTCGGTCGCCAAGAAATACGTAAACCGCGGGCTGCATCTGCTGGACCTGATCCAGGAAGGCAACATCGGGCTGATGCGCGCCGCGGACAAATTCGAATACCGGCGCGGTTACAAATTTTCGACTTACGCGACGTGGTGGATCCGCCAGGCGATCACGCGGGCGATCGCGGACCAGTCGCGCACTATCCGCATTCCCGTTCACATGAACGAGTCGATGAACAAGTTCCTGCGGGCCACGCGCGAGCTGGAAAAAGAACTGGGGCGCGCGCCGACCAACGACGAGATTTCGCGGCGCATGGATATTCCGGTCGAGAAGGTCCAGAAGCTGAAGACCATTTCACGCGATCCAGTATCGCTTGAGACGCCGGTGGGCCGCGACGGCGAATCCGCGCTGGGCGATTTGATCGAGGATCGCTGGGTGGGCTCGCCTGTGGATGCCGTGATCGACACTAACGTCCGCGACGAAACCGCCAACATCCTGAAGACGCTTTCTCCTAAAGAGGAGAAGGTGATCCGGCTGCGCTTCGGGATCGGCTGCGAGCGGGAGCACACGCTCGAGGAAATCGGCCAGGAGTTCGACGTGACGCGGGAGCGCATCCGCCAGATCGAGGCGAAGGCGCTGCGTCAACTGCGGTCGCCCGAGCGGGCGCGGCATTTGCGGGCGTTGCTGGCCGCGCGTTAGTCGATCTGCGTGGGGCAGGGCCTTGCCTCTGCCAATTGAGGCGTCCGTTTCTACTTGCGGCCGTTCTGCCGGCGGATAAATTCGCCTATTGCGATTACCAGTTTGTCGACGCGCTCATCAAACTTCTTGTCCGATTCCTGCTTGGCGATTGCCAACCTGTCGATCCGCTCATCGATCGCGCGTGCTCGCTTATCCGTTTCCGCAGACTGCTTGGCGACCCGATCGAAACCTTTGCGCGTCGCCGTCGCCAATTCGGCGACCAGCTTCTTGAGAGATAAATGATCCTTCCTGAGCGGCAGATGATCCTGTGTCAGAAGCTGGACTAGTTGGTCCATGCGATCCACGCGTTGTCCGAGTTTTTCGCGCCACGCTGCTATTGTCCCACTCTTGCACGCCTGAGGCATGAATCCGCGCGGGTGAAATCGAAATCCCCTATGCTAGTGACATGCAGGTAGTCCTTCCCGAACAAGCGCTCCCGGCGAAGCTCATCTTGAATCCGGAGCTGCGGATGAGCGACGACGAATATTTCGACTTCTGTATGGCGAACCCGGACGTGCGCTTCGAGCGCACCGCGCAAGGGGAGATCATCATCGTGCCACCAGCCGGGGGCGAATCAGATTATCAGAACGCGGACGTAATCATGCAACTTGGCGTATGGGCCAGGAGGGACCGAAGGGGCAAAGCGTTTGGGGCGACCACCGAGTTTCTCCTTCCGACCGGCGCCGCTTTATCACCCGATGCGGCATGGGTTTCAAACGGCCAGCTCTCGGGGCTTTCTAAACAGCAACGTCGCAAGTTTCTCCCCGTGTCTCCCGAGTTTGTCGTCGAAGTCATGTCGCCGAGCGATCGTCTGAAACCCGCGATCGAAAAGATGCACGAATGGATGCGCGGCGGTGTCGAACTCACTTGGCTGATCGACGGCGACGCGCAAAGCGTCCACATATTTCGAGCGGGCCAGGACGAGGCGGAAAAGCGCACCGGCATCGCCACGCTCAGCGGCGAAGGTCCGGTTGCTGGATTCGAACTGGATCTGACGGATATTTGGGCGGGGCTGTAGCCGGCGGGCGTCATCCGCAGGCATTGCTCGCCGCGAGATAGTATCCTGTCCGAATGTATCCGCGCGCAGTTCACGAACGATCCCCCCTCACGGGCCGGGCTTGCCTCGGCATTTGAAGGGAATCGTCATTTTTTCGTCCGTGCACGCTAATACTCGTTGCCCGAAGCGATAAATCCGGCCTACGCTGATCCGGGAGATGGATTTGCAATGAACGAAACAGCTTCGAACCGGAACGGCGAAACGCCAATCGAGTCATGGAAGGAAATCGGCGCGTACCTCCAGCGCGATGCAACCACTGCCCGGAGATGGGAGAAAGAAGAAGGGCTTCCCGTCCACCGGCACAACCATAACACCCGCAGCAGCGTGTATGCCTACCCGAGCGAGATCGACGCCTGGCGGGCTTCGCGGAAGGTAATCGCCGAGCCGCCGCCTCCGGTTCCGCTGTGGAGGAGCTTGTTCGCTCCGCCGCGCGCGCTGGCGTTTGGGGTGACGATGGTGGCGTGTTTGATTATGGTCGGCAACGGGATTCGTCCTGTCTCGGCGCAACAGGTGCGAGGGACGCTCGCCAAACGTCTGGTGTGCACCGGATGCGGCGACTCGGAAGGGGACTTCAGCTCAGATGGACGATTGATGGTGTACACGGACTGGGATAGCGGCGATCTCGCCATTCGCAATATGTCCACCGGACAGGTCAATCGGCTGTCGGTGAAGCCGGGGACCATGAAGGATTCAAGGGCCTTCGCCCAATATCCGGTCTTTTCCCCCGACCTTCGGCAGATCGTTTATACGTGGGATCCAGGCTCACCGCCCGACGCTAACGTTCAGTTGCGCGTTATACCCAACCAGCCAGGTGCGAAACCGCGGGTCCTGGCCGATAACCCTGAGAACACCTGGTACGTATCGGCAGCCTGGTCTCCGGACGGCAAATCCGTTCTGGTGGTGGTTGATAAACCAGGCACCACCTCGCAATTCGCGCGAGTGTCAGTGGCTGATGGCACGGTGAAAGTGCTCAAGTCCCTGGAGTGGCGCCGCTATAATATGGGCCCTCCGAACCTCTCGCCTGACGGCCGCTTCATCGTATACTCGGCGCGGGCGGTCAATCCGAGCAAAGTCCCGCCGGCGCCCACGGATCCGAAAGACCAACACATCTATGTCCTGGCCGCCGATGGGTCGAGCGAAACCGAGATCGTGAAGACTGCGGGTCTCAACCAAAACCCGATCTGGACACCTGACGGAAAGCACGTTCTATTCACCAGCGATCGTTCGGGCAAACTCGATCTCTGGTCGGTTGCGATGCAAAACGGAAAGGCGGTTGGCTCCCCGTCACTGGTGAGCGCCGAAGCCGGCAACGGCGACGCAGCAGGCGTGCGCGGTGGTTCCTACTACTACTGGAATCGCCAGACGGGCGCTGAATACGTCAATATCGCCGACTTTGCGCCGAGTGGCGACCGCCAAAGCCGCATCGCCCACGCTAAGGAAACCTTTGTCGGGATCAGGCCGGCGTGGTCTCCGGACGGTAAATTGATCGCTTTCAAGAGGCATCATCCCGGGAGCGCCAGTGACTACGATGTGGTGGTCCACTCGCTCGAAACCGGAGACGAGAGGACCTATCTCACGAAGTTCGGCACCAGCGGGCCGGGCGGGCCGGTTTGGTCTCACGACGGCAAAACCATCATTACGGGGATCGGGCCCAGCGACACCTCGCGTTCGTTCTACCGCATCGATCTGAAGACTGGGGAATTCAAGGCGGTACCTGTCATCGGGCTTCCGCCGTTTGCTTTTTCCCCGGATGACAGGACCATCTACGTCTCGCGCAACGATGAGAAAGATTGGGCCAAGCTCCCCGCCCACATTCTATCCGTGGATCTGACCAGCGGGGCGGAGAAGGAGATTTTCACAATGCCGGAACCCGGCTATGTCCATTTGCTGCTGACTCCGGACGGCCGCACCCTTGTGATCTGGCAGCGGGCGGATCAGAAAATGGCACACTCTTACAGATTAAATGTTGACGGCACCGGATACCGTGAGATCTCTACCATCGCCCAAAAGGATTTCAGAAACAATTTTACTTTGACTCAAGACGGCCGCTGGATTCTCCTTGCGAAGCGAAACGATGATAAGAACTGGGAGCTCATCCGGATTCCGATCGAGGGCGGCGCTCCTGAATCGACTGGCGTCGTGCTTGACGGCGCGCTCTATGAAAGAAGCCTCGATCTCAGTCCCGATGGTTCACGCATCGTCTTCACCACGTCAAAACATGTCGAGGAGCTGTGGGCGCTCGACAACGTGCTCTCGGCCCTGAAATGAAGCCATGAAGCCTCTGCTCCTGCTTTCACTGGTGCCGCGGCCCGCGTTCAATGGAAAATCGGCGTTTTCAGGTAAAGTGAACGCTAATGTTCGTTGCCCGAAGCGAGAATCGAATCTACTCTGGGCGAGGCCGGGCGGAAAAGCCCGGTTCCCCAAGGAGTAGATTGAGATGAACATGAACGAATCCGAAGTCACGCAGGCAGCCGCCGGCCGGGCCGGTGAGACGCCGCTCGAGTCGTGGAAGGAGATTGGAGCGTACCTCCAGCGGAACGCCGTCACGGCGCGGAGGTGGGAGAGAGAGGAAGGACTTCCGGTCCACCGGCACAACCATAAATCTCGGAGCAGCGTGTATGCCTACGCGAGCGAGATTGACGCTTGGCGCGCTTCCCGCAAGGTGGTCGCCGAGCCGCCGCCTCCCGTTCCGCTATGGCGGAGCCTGTTCGTTCCGCCGCGGGCGCTGGCGTTTGCGGCAATTCTGGCGCTGTGTCTGGTGATGGTCGGAAATGGACTCAGACCGCAAGTGGCTTCGGCGCAGAGCGCTGGGATTGTCACGCAGCAGGTGTGGGCGGCGGAAGAGGCGGGAACCGACTACTGGGGCGCGGTGAACCTTCAAGTAGCGTCGGATGGCAGGCATGTGGTCTTTGCGGATTGGAAGAACGGCAACGTGGCAGTGCGCGACCTCAAGACGGGCGATACCCGGTTTCTTACGCATGACGCGGGCTCCGGGAACAATGCGCAGGATCTTCTGGTTTCGCCCGACGGCAAACAGGTCGCTTACCGTTGGGCCGGCAAGCTGGAAGCACAGCCTATCCGGACGATTGGCGTTGATGGCACACACATGCACGACATTGCGGTCCGGGAATACGGCACTTTCCTATTTGCGTGGTCGCCGGATGGGAAGCAGATCGCCGCTGCCCATTACGATGCTCGGGGCGATAAGTCGAAAAAAATAATCTTAATGTCGGTTGCGGACCGATCCATCGCTCAGTTGAAATCGACGGGATGGCAAGAATCGTTGCCGAAAATCGGCGGCTTCTCCTCCGACGGCAAGGTCCTGGTTTACTCGTTCCTCAAGAATCCAACCGGGATCTTCGTGATTGCGGTGGATGGCAGCCAGGAGGTTCCGCTCGTCCAGAGTGCGGCGAACGACACGAACCCCGTGTGGACTCCCGATGGCCGGGCCGTCGTGTTTCTCAGTGACCGCTCCGGAACGAAGGATCTTTGGCTCATACGCGTGGTGGACGGCCGGCCCCAGGGCGCGCCCGAACTTCTCCGCGCGCAGGTTGGCGACATCGACCTCAAAGGGTTCACTTCGGACGGATCGCTGTACTACGGGACCAATCAATTGGAGACAGATCTGTACTCGGCCGAATTCGACCAGGAGAAACTCACCGCTGGATCGCCGGCTCGAATCACAGAGCGGTTCATCGGATCGAACTACGAGCCGTCGCTCTCGCCGGATGGAACGCTGCTGGCTTTTTTTCGGCGTGCACCGGGCGATACGGAGTCCCGGCCCGTTACGCTCGTCACCCGTTCTATCGCCACTGGCGAGGAAAAATCTCTGTTGAGCGGCGTCCTGACTCACCATGAGTCCAGGAGCATCCGTTGGTATCCTGACAGCCGGTCAGTGCTATTGGAGGAGTTTCCCCCGAATGCCAAGACGCCATTCCGGCGCGTCGACGTACAAACCGGAGCCGCGCAGACCATTTTTGAAGGAGACGCGGGAGTCTGGTCGCATGCCGAACTTTCGCGCGACGGCCGGACGCTTTTTTACGCCTCTAGGAACCGGCCGTCCAAATCGGGAGGATTGGGCACGGTGCGCCTGATTCGGAGGGATCTCGACGCGGGTCAAGAAAAACAGTTGTACCAGATGGAATCGCGCCAGTCTGGCTTTTACGGAATGGCTCTTTCTCCAGATGGAGGCCGTCTGGCATTCATGGCTTCCATTGAAGGGAACCGCGCGCTAGTGACCATGCCCGAGAACGGCGGCGATCTCAAGGAAATCTACCGCGCCAAAGAGGCCAATGGGCTTCAGGAAGGCCTGCACTGGTGGGGCGCGACTTGGACCAAGGACGGTCGCTACATTCTTGCGACCCGCAGCGTGATGAGCGAGAAGCAGATGGATGAGTTGGTGGCGTTTCCGGTGGAAGGGGGCGAGCCGCGCGTCCTGGCCGCGATGCCGCAAATCTCGAATCCATCAGTTTCACCAGACGGAAGGCGCATTTTGTTTACCGGCGCGCGGCGGAGACTCGAGCTGTGGGTCATGCGCAATTTCCTGCCGCCGTTGCAGGCGTCGCGGTAGGCACATGCGGCTTGCCTGCGGGGTTCTCTTGGCTGCGGCAGCATTCGCGGCGGTTCTTCGACCGCCACTCGGATTGGATCTCTACATGCCGGTCCCGGAGGCCAATCCGCTGACGCCGGCGAAGATCGCGTTGGGGCGGCGGTTGTTTTTCGACAAGCGACTCTCGCGCGACGGGACGGTCGCGTGCGCGAGCTGCCATGATCCCAAGCTCGCGTTTTCGGACGGCCGCAAGGTCGCGCGCGGCATCAACGGAGCGGAGGGGAGCCGCAACGCTCTGGCGATCGTCAATCGCGGCTATGGCGCGTCGTTCTTCTGGGATGGGCGCGCCAAGACGCTGGAGCAGCAGGCGCTGGAGCCGATCCTCAATCCCAAAGAACTGGGGATGACCGAGGCGGAGGTAGAGCGGCGGACCGGGCTGAAGATCGGCGAGGTGACCGGGGCGCTTGCGACCTATGTCCGCACCATCCGCTCCGGCGATTCGCGATTCGATCGTTACGCGGCGGGGAAAACCAACGCCCTGAGCGAGCTGGAAAAAGCCGGGTTAGAGGTATTCCGCGGGAGAGCCGCCTGTTTCACCTGCCACATCGGGCCGAATTTCACCGACGAGAAGTTCCACAACACGGGAGTCGCGTTCTTTCACGTGACGCCCGAAGGTAAACCTACGGACGAAGGCGCGGGCGAGGGCAAGTTCAAGACGCCCACACTGCGCGAGGTCGCGCGAACGGGTCCCTACATGCACGACGGCAGCCTGAAGACGCTGGAAGAAGTGGTGGATTACTACTCCGAAGGCGGCCGGGCGAATCCGAATCTCGACCCGCAAATCCAGGCGTGGCATTTCAGCGCGGAGGAGAAGCGGGCGCTGGTTGCGTTTCTGCGGTCGCTTTCAGGAGCCGTTCACGAAGGGAATCGCTGAAGCTCAGGCGCGACAAGGCGGCCGCCGTTTTTTTCCGCGCCGGCGGATCAGATGATACGCTAATAACTGTGACGAGTCCGGTGGCACGCTATACTTCTTCCCGCTGGTGCGCGCCGCTCGCGCTTTGCGCCTTTGGATGCGCGGCAGGGTCCGCGTGGATCGCGCTGCACTGGCCGCCAGAATCTGCGTCCGCGGGATTGGTTGGCGTGATCGCCGTCATGGTTGTCATCGCAATTGTTGCGATCGCCTTCGCGGCGCTGGCGTTGCGGCCTGCGATCGAAATCCATGAGACGTGTCTCGTGATGACAGGCGCGATGAGAGGACGCGTGAACGGACGCCGCGCGATTCCGTGGGAGCAAATTCGGCGCGTCGATCAGATTCCCTGGCAGGCGCGGTGGCCGATCCGTTGGAAAGTGCTGGTCGTGAATTTGACGCTGGACGGAGGCAGCCGGTTGTGGGTGGTGTATGCCGGCGGCTTGGATTCCGGCCGCTCCCTGCTGCGACATCTGCGACTCTACGCGCGCGAAGCGTTGCTGGACGGCATTCCCTATCGACGGTTCTGGGGCCATGTCACATCAGAACACCCCCGATCTGAACACGCGCGGCCTGAATACGCTCGGTCTGAGTACGCGCGGCCGGAGGGTGCGAATCCGGAATGCACGAATCCGGAACGCGCGAATCCGGAACGAGCGAATTCGGAGCGTGCGCCCTTACGGGCGCGCCTCAGGGATCAACCTTTCAAGTATCCGCTGCTGCTGGCCGAAGACGAGGCTGAAGTCGAACAAATGTTCCAGCGGCTGAAGTCCGCGGGCCGACTGGATACTCACGGCCACGATATTCAAAACCACGATACTCGCGGCGATGCGTCGCTCGATTCACGCGCATCCGGCGAGGGGCAAGGTTAAAGGCCGTTGAAGTTCCGGGCGCCCATCTCGTGAGAAGAAAATCACGCCGTTGGTTGTGGATCGTGGCCGCGGCCGCCGCGCTGGCATTCCTGTTTCACGCGCCGATCCTGGGCGCGCTGGGGTCCTATCTGGTGCACGACGAGCCGCCCCGGCATGCCGACGTGATTCTGGTGCTGGCGGGCGATGCATCCGGCGGCCGCATTCTCAAAGGCGCGGAGCTGGTGCGCCAGGGCTATGCGCCCCGGGCAATAATCAGCGGTCCGGTCATTTATTCCGTGCATGAGTGCGAGCTGGCGATTGCGCTGGCGGAGCGCGCCGGCTATCCCGCGTCGTACTTCGTGCATTTCGAGCATCACGCGCACTCGACCGCGGAAGAAGCTCAAGACGCCGCGCCGCTGCTGCGATCGATGGGTGTTAAGCGCGTGCTGATGGTCACCAGCGATTTTCATACGCGCCGAGCGGGGAAGAGTTTTCGTGCCGCGATGCCGGACCTTGACTTCGATGTGGTCGGCTCGCCCGACGAGAGCTTTACACCGCTGGGGTGGTGGAAGGATCGCGAGGGCCGTAAGATTTTTGTGATCGAATGGATGAAAACGGTCGCAGAATGGTTCGGGGCGTGAAAAGCGCTAGCCGCGAATGAACGCGAATGAACGCGAATCGGAAGCGAGGCCGTTACTTGTGTTCATTTGCGTGTATTCGCGGCTAATATTGCTTTTCGCTCTTAGAAAATGAACGCCAACCCGCCGCGCACGGCGCGAGGCGAATTGGTCAGCAGCGCTTTCTGTCCGTTGGCTTCCAGCGGCAGATAGCCTTGCGCCAGCAGATTGCGCATCTCCGCGGTCGCTTCCAGGCGACCGGCGAGCGCGGGGAAGAAGGGCAGGGGCTGCCGCACGCGAACATTCCAGCCGGTGGATTCGCTCACGTCCTGCGTCAGGAAAACATGATCCGGCATCATGACGCGGGAATCCGTCAAGCCGTAGGTAGTGGTCACGCGAGTGCCGGAGAGCGGAATCGTCGCCGAGAACGCGGCGGTCGCCCACAGCCTCTGCACCTGGTGAATGGTTCCGCGCACGGCGTCGGGATCGCTGCTCTGCGAGCCTTGCGGAGAGGCTGTTAACCCGCCCGCGCGGCCCATCGACAGCGACGCATCCATGCGATCGCCCAAAGCCTGTTTTGCCGATGCCGTATATCCCATGCGGTGGTAATCCCCGACGTTGAAAATGCGGCTGTCGGAGGCGAGGTCAGGCAGGGTATCCGTCAACGGCATGAATCCTTGCGGACCGGAGAGCAGGAACGCACCGTTGGAAACCGATTCAGCGTAAACTCCGGCGGAGTACGTACGGGCGCCCTCGACGATCTGATAGGCGGCCTCGACATTGCGGGTCCGCTGCACGCGCATGCGATCGTCGCGCGTCGAAATGCGCGGCAACAGCGCGAGCGCGGCCAGATCCTGGCTCAAGGCTTCATTGTTCGCGGCATCGGTCGTTGCCGCATTCGATTCGGGAGCGGAATTGCGATCGAGCATCGTGCTGGGATCCGAGCCGTCGCTGTAAGCGGCGCGCAGCGTGCCATAGCCGCCCAACTGGTAAGTGGCGCGCGCGAACGGGCTCACATAATTCAGCCGCTGAAGAAAGTTCACCGAATCCATACTCACGCCGTATTCCAGGCGCAGGTGATCCGTCAAATCGACCTTGTCGCGCATCGCGAGCGACACGGTGCGGAGCGCCGGTCCCGGATCGGTGCCGTTGATCGCCTGCTGGTTGGGCAGATACAACTGGCGCACCGTGAGGATCAATTGCGGGGTGGATTGGCCGTCCCGGTTGCGCGAATAGCTGGTGCGGAAACCCGCCGCGGGAATGGCCGAGTTGGGGCTGTAGCCGATGTTTCCGCTGAACTGAACGTGCGTCGATCCGTAAATGGAGGTCGCCACGGCGAACGCGGTTCCCAGGGACTGCTCGCTGCCGGATGAGAAAGTATCCCCGTCGCCCCCCGACAGCCGAACTACGCCGGTGGTTTCCGAAAATACCGAGCTGTTCGACGAGTTCGAAGCGGAGCTGCTCACCGGGAGCAGGCGCAACACCGGGCGGGTGGCCTGGGAGGATCGCAACACCCATTTCCATTCGTCGCTCATCAGCGCGCCGCGCGATGGCCCGGAGGACACAATATCGATGCTGCTTAACAGCGTCGCGAGATTGATCTGGAGCAGGTTTTCCGAACCGGCGGCGACCGCGATATTACGGCGCATGGCCGGGAAGAAGCTCGCGAGCGTCACGCGGATCGAATACAGATCCGGCGTCAGTTGATCGAAAACGAATTTGCCTTCGGGATTGGTCAGGGCTTGCCGGACCAGTTGGTCGTAGCGGTTGTACAGCAGAACGGTGGCGCCCATCTGGGTGATGCCGGCGCTGCTCTTCACTTGTCCCAGAATTCCGCCGGAAAGTTGAGGCGGAGGCGCTCCCAGAGCGGGCACGCCGCACAGCAGACCGTAGAGCAAGCCCATCGCACCCGCAAGCGCGAGGCCTTTCCCTAAGCCGGTCGTCGTCTTAGATAAGTGCGATAAGTGCATCCGCATTTAAACGGCGGCTTGCCGGTCCCTGGCGCATCGCCACCGGGCGACCGCTGATTCCTATGTTATCGTAAACGTCGCGGACTTGGTCAAGGTCTGGTTCGTGGTCTTGTCGGTCACCTTGATATTCAGCGTGTAATCGCCAAGGTCCATATCTTTCAGCGTCAGCGTTTTCTTGAGAATGACCTGCGTCGCGCCGCCCGGCAGCTTGCTCACTTCCGCGGTGTCATTCCCAATCACTTCCTTTGCACCTTTATTGTTCTTGACTACTTCCATCTCGACGGTCCCGTTCGGCTTCTTGGTCGTCTCATCGACTCCGAAATTGTAAAGCTGGATGTAGAAATTCAGCTTCTCGGAGCGCTTGAACGTGTTGCCCATGCGCGGGCGGACCTTGTAGCCCCCGATCACGAATGGGCCCGCGCCGATGCTCCGGGTGTCCACCGGTTCGATCAGATCGGCCAGGATCAGCGAGCTCGAGCCGAGCACATCTTCCTCGATACGCGGAACGTCCAGCGCCATCTCGTAGGTGGTGGTATTTCCGCCGACCCGGTCCTTTGCGGAAATGTTCAACCGGTAGCGCCCCGGTTTGAGCGGGAAGACCTTCTGATAAATGTCTGCGCGGGGTTGACCGTCAGGGCCGGCCATCGCCTGCTGGAGCATCTCGGTGGGCACCGGCACCTCCAGGTCCTCCTCGAAATAATTGACCGGCTTGCGAGCCATGCTGGTGATGCGGCCGTAAACGTTGACAATCGCGGTGGAAATACCTTCCTTCTGCTTGAACTGAAGATCCTTGCGATCGAACTGAATGGTGATGTTGGTCAGCACGGAGGAGCCGGTCACCGGAATGTAGTCCGCGTGGACCTTCATCGGCAGCAAATTGTATTTGATGGTCGAATAGGTCAGCGCTTCCAGATCCTTGTACTTGATGGCGGGCGGCGCGAAGATTTTCGCGCCCATCTCGATCCGGTTGAACTCGCTCATGCTGTCCGGCAGCGGCTGGCTGCCGACGCCCAGGTGCGTGCCGTCGGTGCGGGTGAAGCGGCAGGTCTTGCAGGTCAGGCCCATCTGCTCACTCAGCGTTAAGCCGGCGTTGGGAACATACAGCAGTGCGTCTTTTTCCGACGGGTCGATGGTGAAGTGATACTCGCCGCTCATGGTGGTGTCGACGAACTCGAGAATGATGTTGGTGCCCAGGCCTTCGATGTAGCGATAGCGCCATTGCTCGAACGGATAGGTGGACGTGGTGCCGCCGCCTTCTTCAAAGGGCCGTTCATACGTTCCGCCGGAGGGATGCGATTCCACTTCGTCGGCGGGCCCGTACTCGATGTAGATCCTGCCGCGATCCGTCTTCCAGCCCGGAATGCCCGACGCGAAATGCTCATTGGCGTAGGCGATGCGGCGATAGTGTTCCTCGCGATACTCGTTCTCTTCGGTATCCGGAGTAGGATCGCGGCGCAGCCAGAAACTCTCGATAAAGTTCTCGCGCTCTTCGTCGGTCTGAAGGTGCGTGAAGGTTTTCTTTTCGTCCTCGGTGATGATGTAGACGACGTCTTCGTTCAACCACTTCTTATACGGCGTCTCCAGTTCTTTACGAAGCTTTTCCTCCTGCTTCTTCTTCTGCCTGTCCGTCATCGGCTTGGCGACGGTTTCCTTCTTGGAGCCTGTTGGAGCCGGCGGTTGAGCCGATTGACTCTGCGCCGCCGTTTGCTGCCCCGAACTGCTCATCACCAGGAGTGCAAGCAGCAGGGCGCACAGTGAATACCAGGAGACCAAGCGAAGAGAGCGCATTGTTACCACCTTAACCTTATCCCTGATTTTACGCTGAAGCTTGGACGGTAGCAACTAGGCATTGGTTTCCGATCGGTTTCAGGCGTAAGCCTTCTCCCGGCAATATCTTAGGTGTGCTGTTTCTTCACCATACGTTTCACAGTGATGCAGTTTTGCTACGCCTTGCCCAATACCGCGGACGATCGGCCCGATGACGGTTGTTTAGCGGCCTCCGGGCCGAATTCAGACTCGTCTAATCCGCTGGATTCGTGTAATCTAAGGCCCATGTGGGTGTAATCTTAAGGTATGACCCGCTGTAAGTCCTTCGGCGCCGGAGCGGTGTGCGCGCTGTTTCTCGCCGCGTCGTGGGCGGCTGCTGCCGGTCCCGAATCCGTCGTCGATCTGTCCGGGAAGACGCGCGATCCGTTCGCCTCCCCGGTGCGGGTACGCGTCTTCATATTCGTTCGGACGGATTGTCCCATTACCAATCGCTACGCCCCGGAACTGGCTCGCCTCGCTCAGGATGCTTTGGTCGACAATGCCGAGTTCTGGCTGGTATATCCCGATCCGGACGTGACGCCGCAGCAGATTCGGACGCACATGGCTGAATACGGATTTCGAGGGCAGCCGCTGCGCGATCCGCATCACGAACTGGTGAAGCGGGCGCATGTGACGACGGCTCCCGAGGCGGCGGTGTTCGATACGGCGGGCAAGCTGGCGTATCACGGGCGTATCGACGATCTGTGGGTGGACCCGGGCAAGGCTCGGCCGATGGCGCGGAGTCACGATCTGGAGGACGCGATTGAGGCGGTCGCCTCGGGACGGGCGGTGGAGCATCCGGAGACGCGCGCAATCGGATGCTCGCTCGCCGATATTAAATAGAGCCGTGAAATAGAGGCGTAAAGGTGTCTGCAATTTTAGCCGCCGATTCATGCGAATAACGCGAATGGAAAACACCAGGGCCATGTGCGTTCATGGGCGTGCACGGCGCGTGCGTTCCGCATTCGCGGCCAGGACTGCTTTCCGGATTTTGCTGGGTACGCTCTTGATGAGCCCCGTGCGGCTCTGGGCCGCCCCGGTGTTCACTCACGACGTCGCCCCCATCGTTCATCAATACTGCGCTCCGTGCCATCGCCCGGGCGAAGCTGGTCCGTTTTCTCTGCTCACTTATAAGGATGTGAAAGCGCACGCGTCGCAGATCGCGGATGTCACGCGCCGCCGCTATATGCCGCCGTGGCTCCCCGAACCGGGACACGGAAATTTTAAGGACGAGCTTCGCCTCACCGCCGATCAAATCCAGACCATCGCCGATTGGGTCGCCGCCGGTTCGCCCGAAGGTCCGCCCGAGCTTTCGCCGTCGAATCCGCCTCCGGAGGCGGCGTTCCATGCGACGGAGGCGGCGCTCCACACCGGCTGGCAGCTTGGCGAGCCCGATCTGATTCTCGAAGCTTCGCAGGCATTTTCGCTACCGGCATCCGGCACCGACATCTATTGGAATTTCATTTTCACCGCGAACATCCCCGGGCCGCGCTGGGTGCGCGCGATCGAGATTCGACCCGGCGGCAAGCGCCTGGTTCATCACGCCAATCTCTACGTCGATCGCGCCCACTCGGCGCGCCAGCAGGAGATCGCGCCCGGGGCCGGATTTCCCGGGATGGATGCGGTGATCGAACGCACTGTGTTCGAGCCCAATGACGGCCGGTTCCTGTATTGGAAGCCGGGCGGGCTGCCTTACAACGAACCGGACGGCTTCGCCTGGCGCCTGGATCCCGGCAACGACCTGGTGCTCAACGCGCACATGCAGCCCAGCGGCAAGCCGGAACAGGTGCGGCCCTCCATCGGTTTGTACTTCACCGATAAACCGTGCACCCAGTTTCCAATGCTGGTGCAACTGGAACACGACGGCGCGCTGAACATTCCTGCCGGCAATCGCGATTTTCTGGTGTCCGACGATTTCAAGCTCCCCATGGATGTGTATCTGCTTGCGATCTATCCTCACGCGCACAATCTGGGCCACGTCCTGGAGGCTTACGCGACGCTGCCGCTGACTATCTCCTCAAGAACGCCGCCTTCGAAACCGACAACGCCGTCGAATCCTCTAACGGACCCGGCGGCCGGCGTCAGTGCATCTGGGATCAAAGCTTCAGCCGCGAAACCCGCGGGCCAGCGCGAATGGCTGATTCGGATTCCCGATTGGGACCGCAATTGGGAGGCGGTGTATCGATACAAGCAGCCGATGTTTCTGCCGAAAGGCACGGTGATCTCCATGCGATATCACTACGACAATTCGGCCGCGAATGTGCGCAATCCGCATAACCCGCCGCAGCGCGTTCACGGCGGAAACCGGGTCCGCGATGAAATGGCGCACTTGTGGCTTCAGGTCCTGCCGGCCGGAGGCCAGGATCGCCGGCTCGAATTGGAAGAGGCGGTGATCCGCCACAACCTCGAAAAATATCCGGACGACCCCGCGGCGCATTTCCATTTGGGCTCGATAAGGCTGGCGCGTCTGGATGCTCCGGGCGCGCTGACGGAGCTGCAAGCGGCGCTGCGTCTGGACCCGAAAAATGCCGAAACGCGAAACATGACCGGATCGGCGCTCTCCTCGGTGGGGCGCGTGAGCGAGGCGATCGGTCAGTTTCGCCTGGCGCTCGAGCTGAAACCGGATTATGAGAACGCGCGCTTCAATCTGGCGCGCGCGCTGATCCGGGCGGGGAAGTTTGGCGAGGCGGAGGACCTGTTCCGCAAGCTGGTCGCCGTGTATCCGGAAGATGCCCAGGTACACAACGTACTCGGCGAGCTGCTGTTGCGGCAGGGCAAGAATTCGGAAGCTCTGGCGGAGTTCGATCGCGCGATCGCGCTCGATCCATCGTTTGAGCAGGCGAAAAACAATCGCGAGCAAGCCCTCGGCGCCGCGAAGTAATCCGCCCGGCACACGGAAGAAATCGTTTGAGCCACGAATTCACACGAATGAACACACATGAGTTTTGTTCCTTCGTTTCGATTCGTGTGTATTCGTGTACATTCGTGGCTAACTCTTTGTTCCAGCACTCGCTAGATAGCCCGGCAATCTCGTAACCTCAAATCAATGACCCTTCTCGATCCCCTTTCCATTCGTGGCGTCACGCTGCGCAACCGAATCGTCGTATCCCCGATGTGCCAAGTCTTCTCCGTCGACGGTTTCGCCGACGATTGGCATCTGGTCCATCTCGGGAGCCGCGCGGCGGGCGGGGCAGCGCTGGCGTTCGTCGAGGCCAGCGCGGTCACCGCGCAAGGCCGCATCACGCCCGGTGACATGGGCATTTACGACGATCGCCACATCGAACCTCTCGCCCGCATCGCGCGATTTGTCGAGCGCATGGGCGCCGTCCCCGCCATCCAGCTCGCGCACGCGGGCCGCAAGGCGAGTTGCGCTCCTCCCTTTCACGGCGGCGCTCGATTGAAGCCGGAGGAAAGGCGCCTGGACCGTGATCGCGCCCAGCCCGATTCCTTTCAATGAAACGGACCCGCTGCCACAGGAGCTAGACGAGGCGGGCATTCGCGACGTAATCGCCGCATTCATCGCGGCCGCGAAGCGCGCCATCGCCGCCGGGTTTCGCGTGATCGAGATTCACAGCGCGCACGGCTATCTATCACACGAATTTCTATCGCCGCTGAGCAATCGCCGCACGGACCGTTGGGGAGGGTCGCTTGAAAATCGTACGCGCCTGGTGCGCGAAGTAGCGACCGGTTTGCGTAACGTGATGCCCGCTGATATGCCGCTGTTCACTCGCATTTCCTGCACGGATTGGGTGGAAGGCGGTTGGGATCTTCCGCAATCGATCGAACTCGCGCGCATGCTGAAACCCATCGGCGTCGATCTGATCGACTGCTCCAGCGGCGCGCTGATCAAGGGCGCGAAGATTCCCATCGGGCCGGGCTTTCAGGTTCCCTTCGCCGAAGCGATTCGCAAAGAAGCCGAGATCATGACCGGAGCGGTCGGCATGATCACCGACCCGCATCAGGCCGATCACATCATCGCATCGGGTCAGGCCGATCTCGCCTTTCTCGCGCGCGAAATGCTGCGGGAGCCGTACTGGGCGCTCAAGGCTCAGAAGGCTCTCGGCGCGTCGCCCAGTCGGCCGCTGCAATATGGATACACGGTGAATACGCTGAGGACTATGGCGGTTAATGAACGTGAATGAACATGAATATTCCGAGGTGAATCTAATGGTGCTTCGAATCGGAAAATCGACAGCCCCAAAGCATCGGCTCCATGATTTTCGACTCGGATTCATGTTCAGTTCACGTTCATTAACAGCCAAAACAATTTCTCTACAGCCCCGCATCGCAACTGCCGATTTTTGGTGGATCTGGCTTCCTACTCTTTACTCGGCCGAGCTTCCTGGGGATTGATCGTCCTCGCCGCCTTCGCGGGCTGGGGCTGCGCGGCCGCGAGAGTGGCGCGGGTTCCCGTGGAGGATCGCGATTGGGCCCTCTCGGTCACCTGGGGCATGGCCGCCGTCATCGCTATCGGCGGTGCGCTCGCGTTGTTCGGATTCGCGAACCGCGCGGCCTTGATCGCGATCGCCATCACCACTTCGGTCCGTCATGTGGCTTCGTCCGCAATCTCGATTGGGGCGCTGCCGTGATTCTCGCCGTTACACTGATCCTCTTCTATGCGCCCTCGGTCGCTTCGCGCAACCTCGAGCCGTACAACGACTATCTCGCCTACTTCCCCCTGGTGCACATGCCTCGACACCGGAACTATCAATGACCCGTTCAGGTTTCCGGCGGCTGGCGCGTACGGCGGACGGTCTCTGCTCGACGCGCTGGCCATCTCCGTCGGTTCCGAAAAAATAAACGTGCTCGACGCGATCGCGATGGTCGCCGTATGACGGTCATGTACGCCAACTCTACGCCTCGCTCTCCGGCCAGTCACAGCAACCGCGTGCGCGATAGCAGCGTTTTGCTGGTCCCCATTGTTCGCCGCGACACCATGTCACAGGCGACCGGCGTCTGCTCTGGCTCGCGCTCTATCGAACGTTCCGGTTGAAGTCTCCAGCATTGGCCGGCACCCTGTTGCTGGCGGCATTCTGCTCGCTGCGCAGCGACTAGTCGGTACGGCAGTCCTCGCGCTGGCAGCTTCTGTGCCGCCGCCGGCCTGATGACCTCGTTCGCGATCAGCTCAGCGCACGCCGCGGCACCAGGAATGGCGTGCTGGCCTTGCTGCTGTACAGTCCTCGGGATCGCCAGTGTGTATCCGCTGTTCGCCGGTTCGCACGATACAGGTTCTTTTCCGCCGGAGCGGCGTCGTACGATCGTCTGCCGCGCGATGTTCTTTGTTGTGGACGAACGCGTTGGCCTTCTTTCTGCTCGTTCCATTGATCGTTTGG
>CAWBGF010000004.1:0-269881 GCA_963788245.1 Terriglobia bacterium
CCGTTCATGATGGTGAAATTCAGGCTGATGTGATGGCCTTCGAAGCGATACCCCCAGGTGCCTTGCTCGGTGGGTTCGCCGAAGATGGAGACGTAATATTTTTCGGGATCGCGCTCCATCGCCCCGCCTTTCTCCATGTCTTTCAAGACCTGGTTGAGACTCATGATGGTGTGGGCTTTGATGATCCCTTGCTGCGAGAGCCCGGCGGAGAGCAGCGCTTCGGCAAGATGCTTTTGCGCGGAAGTCATCTCGCGCAGCGCGACGCCTTTGCGTTCCTTGGGGAGGGTGGTAAAGGCCTCGGGGGGGACGAAGTGCAGGTTAGTTCGCTCGTCATTGGTGAATGCGAAGGTGCCGCGCGCGCGCTGATCCGGCGTGAGTGAGCCAAGATACGCCTTGGCGGCGTTCATCATGACGCTCGAGGATTGAAGGCGTTCGTAGGCGGCGGCGAGGGCTGCCGCGCAAAAAATCAATAAACCACGGATCCCAGCTTTACGAAGTTGGCGCATGGTGTCTCCTTATTTGGGCCGCCCTTTGGTCGCGGTTCGGTTAGGTCACGGCTCGGTTTGGTCGCGGCTCGGTTCATTGGCCTCCGCCGGTCGCGGCGGGCGCCCGCTGTATATCCTTGATCTCGACTTTATTGAGATCGGTGATGATTTTCGCGTACGCTCGCGTGATGGCGGCGAGCGCGGTCGGGGGAATAATCTCCGGCGTCTCGTGATCGGAGTGCCAGTAATATCCCGTGTCGATCACCTGCATCGACGGCGCGAGCGTCTGATAGCGTCCCATTTCACCCGCTGCTGTGCGCGCCGGCGTGTCATAGGTCGCGACGCCGAACGCGTCGAACGCCTTCACGACGATCTGCGCCAGCTTCGCGCTTCCGCCGACGTACCAGGTGAGCGCGGTGCTGGTGTTGGTTTTCGAAATGGTGCCGTTGCCGAGAACCAATTGTTCCGCCGCAGTGTGTTCGGAATTGATGAGCAGCGCGGTCTTCGCGAAAAACTCCTTGTGGTCGGTGAGCCACTTGCCGCTCAGGGCCGATCCGTCGTGATGGCCGCTGGTGCCCAGGAAAATGATGGTGCGGCGGCGCTGGGCTTTTGGAACCTTCGCGAAATACTCGGCGAGGCCGATCATGGTGGCGACGCCGGTGCCGTTGTCGTTGGCGCCTTCAAACCAGCCATCGCGATGCGCGACGATCACCACGTTCTCGTCGGTCATGCCGGGCAGAGTTCCCAGACGGTGAGGGTCTTGAGATTGGGGACCATCTTCACGTCGAGACGAACTTTCACGTGCGGCGGGGTTTTCGACGAGTCGATCATGTCGCGGATCGCGACGCCATCCCGAAGGCCGAGAGAAGCACGGCACGTTGGTCCCGACCGGATAGAACTGCGTGCGAATATTGCCAGGGACCGCGAGGCGACCACGAAGATCGCAGCCGCGCCGCGATCGCCAATACGCCTCCACGCGCCGTTCGAGATGGTGCTGTGGCGCGAGAAATAATCGGTGCTGTAAAAGAAAACGGCTGTGCCCTTCAGGTCGCGACTGTTGAGTTCGGCTTCGGTGGCGAGACCGGCGTCGACGGCTTCGAGATCGAGACCCTCGGCGGAAGTTCCGGCGGTTCGATGCGCGGGCTGGGCGGAAGTCAATTCCAGAGTCTTGCCGCCAGAGGCGGCGGTAATCGTCCAGCTTTGCGCCATCCATTGATCGGGAAGATCGAAATATTGTTGATGGACTTCGGCGAGGCCGATGTTGTGGAATTTATCCTCCAGCCACTTGGCGTTGTCGGCGTCGCCTTCGGTGCCGCTGATGCACCCAGATATTGGGGATGGCCGTTGTCGCGGTAATGGCGCGAGATGGCGGCCTGCTCGCTCACATATTCCTTGAGGTGTTTGCCGTCGATGGAGGCGTACAGCTTGTCGGAGGGCGGGAGTCGCCAGCCGACGTAGGGATGCCTCGAGGACGTAGAGGGGCTTCATGGGCTCGGCGGGCGCGCGGGGCGTTGGGGTTTGCGCGGACAGGGTGCAAGCTAACAGGGCCGCTAGGGCGAGGGATCGAGTCGACATAGAACCTCCTTCTGCCTGACTAAGAAGATTATCACTGACTGGGGCTGGCAGGGGGACGAGGTTCACTGGGGCCAAATAATTTCGCCGTGGGTGTAGGCGCGGCTGCCTTTACGGTCCTCTTTGTAGAGGATCATGTGGCCCGGGAACTTCGTGGCTTGCCAACCGTTCAGCGATTTTGCGATCAGCCTCAGGAGCTCTTTCGCGGGCAAGGCGTCGGCCGGAACCTTGACCTTTGCGGTGAGATAGTCGGGATGGGGTTTCTTCGACTTAGGCGCCGCCATTTCGAAGCGGAGCAGGAACGGAAGGCGCTTCTTCAGAACCGTCAACAGGTCGAACGCGCCGTATTCGCCGACCTTGACCCACGAACACGGCCAATCGTCGCGGATTGGGAAGAGCTTGTCGAACCCTTGAATCGGCTTGTTCGTGTCCTCGCGATTGCGACCCGGATCGTGTGGGCCAAAACCGTTACCGTTCCAGGGGCAGGCTTTCCCCACCCGCCGGTGATGCTTTATGAGCGCGTCTTCCGGAGCGAGCGCCGTCCAGTTGGGATGTACGTACAAGCACTTGAAGTCCATGTCCGCGACATCGATATTCCGCCTACCGGAGATCTTCTTGTAATGTTCGGCGAGCCGCTTCTTGAGAGACCTAGCTTGACCTACGTAAACCAACGCCTTCTTGTGGAAGAGTTGGTATACCCCTTGGCCCATTTCGAGAGTCCTGATCCGTTGTTCAGAAAGCGGACCGACGTCCAACCCCTCGAACTTCGTGACCAGTTGCGACGAAAGAGCCGAGAGTATGTCGATTTCAAACTGATCAGAGTACGGCACAAACAGTGTGCCGATGCTATCACAGCTTCGATGTGTGAATCTGGCAATTCACTTGCTTTCCGGTGGAGTAGGCGGCCGCCACCGTGTGGCCGAGCTGCACTGGCACGGCGTTACCAAGTTGGCGCATGGCCTCTGTCCAGACGCCTGGGAAGATATAATCGTCCGGAAACGTCTGTAAGCGCGCCGATTCCCGGACTGTGAAGTACCGGAAGCGACCCGTCTGGCATGAGCGGGTGTTCTCGCCACCTGGCACGCCGTGGTCCCCTGCCTTCAAGGTCTTTGCTGGTTCGTCGAACGCGCTGCCGGTGTGGCCGGTGTAGCTGCGCGCACCGGCATTGTATTCGTGGTTGTGAAACTGAGAACAGTCATCCCGTTGCGGGGAGGGCAGGTCGGAGATTGCATCGCGCACGGTTCGCCACGGCTTCTCTTCCGGCTCGAAGAGGGATTGCTCAGCTTTCAACCTGTCTACCCGATCCTGATAGCGGTCGGGGATGGGAGGTTGGCTTCCTCCTCGTCACCCCGTGGCGCTCCCAGTAGCAGCCGGTGACCCATTGATCTCGCAGCAACGCATCGAACGAATGGGTTGTTTCGGGAAACGACCACTCTGCGCCCAGGTCGGACCTGAAGCCGACGATGATCACACGCTCACGCTTCTGGGGCACGCCGTAGTTTGCAGCGTTGAGTGGACGGAAGACGATGTTGTAGCACAGTCCCTTGTCGTACCCCCGAGTGTAGAGGCGCTCCAGCCGGGACAGGTGCGAGGTCCAATCCTCGTTTGGCTTGGCTACGATCTCCGGGTACCGCATTTGGAGGAGAACGTACTCAAAGTATTTCGCGAACGACTCCCGCAGGAGACCACGTACATTTTCTATTAGGATCGCCTTGGGTCTGAGCGCGCGCATCGCTCGTACAACTCGGGGAACATGTCGCGGGAGTCGAGCTGACCTTGGTGCTTTCCTCCGATCGAGAACGGCTGGCAGGGAGGTCCACCCGCGAGCAGATCGACGTCACCTTTTATCTCCGAGTAATCGAATCCGCAGACGTCGCCGGAAAAGAGGCCCGCCCTTCAGAGCCTTGAATCCCCGAGATTGGTTCTGGCTGATCGTGTAGCAGCAGTACTTGTTTCGCTCAACGACGGTGTCATGATGAAACCCGGCGGCTTCGATGCCAAGGGCTAAGCCGCCCGCGCCAGCGAACAATTCAACCGATCGCATCATTGTTTCTCCAAGAATCGCTTGATCCGGCTGGAGAGAGCGTCCATTCTCGCCAGTTTGCATTCCCAAACTGTCATTACGTGCCACCCCATCCGCCGCAGCTTCCGGCGATTGATGGCGTCTCGTTGTCGGTTGTCTTCGAGTTTCGGCATCCAGAAGTCCAACCTCGACTTAGGCCACCTCGTATTCTTGCACGTTCCGTGCCTGTGCCAAAAACATCCATGGACAAAAATGATTTTACCTCGACTCGGGAACACGAGGTCGGGACTGCCTGGGAGCTCTAGCGTGGAGCTTGTAACGATAACCCATTTTGTGGACGAGTCGCCGCACGAGCATCTCCGGTTTCGTGTCCCTTGATCGGACCCGGCTCATCCGTTCGGCCCGCTCGGCGGGCGTCAGGGTATCCATATCGGCCGCTTAACGGAAGATTATAACTTTGCGGCCTCTGGTCAATCCAGTGGCTCCCCGGCCAGACCTCGGGAAGGATTAGTTCGTGATCGCGTCGAGGAACACTTCTGCGCGCTTCGGGAGCGGCCGCCCACCGAAACCACCACCGATTGAATCCCCACGGAAATGCTGGTGGGGATGGTGACGTTGATCTCGAAGCACACCGACCAGTCCGTTGGGAATGCCCGCGAAATCGATAGTCGCGGGCACGCCGCAGATTGCCCACCAGGGGCGTTGCCGCCGGTGCGGGCAGACCGGACAGCGAAGCCGCGTCGGGGGCCGAGCCGGTGAACAAGGCCGGCGTCACCGCGCCCACGCCGGTCATGTAAAACGCGACCTCCTGGCCGCGCGCGATGGAGTTAGTGGGAACCAGGAAATCATTCGCGTCGGTGAAGATGCCGGGGCCGGTGGGGCTCACGGTGATGTTGTGGGTGGCGACTTTGCCGTTGTTGTTCACGCTAACGACGGCGGAGCCCATGGCGGTTTCGTAAGGAATCTGCACGTTGAGCTGCGTGGGCGAGGCGTAGTAGAGAGGCGCGGGCACTCCGTTCACCAGCACCGCAACGCCGGACATCGAAATCGGTAAGGGCACGGCGGCGGCCGATTGCGGCGCCGCTGAAGCGAGTTGCGATCCGAAGATCGACATGATTCCGCCCGGCGAGAAGACCTGCTGAAATTGGGCCGCGTCGGTGACTTGGGAGATGGCGGGCGGGGTGGCCACGTCCGATCCGGGGGAGGTTAACGTTACGTTGAGCGGCGCGGTGGCGCCGGAAAATCCGCTTGGATGGTGCTGCTGCCGGTGGGCAACTGCGAGCCCGTGATCACCAGAGTGGCGTGCGCCGATCCGGCCTCGCCCGCCAGAACCGCCGATCCCAGGATGACGCCGTTATCTTCAAACGATACGCTTCCGGCGGGCGTGATCCCGTTGGGGCTCAAGAGCGTCGCGGTAAGGTAGGCGACGCTGTTGCCGTAGAGCGTGGTGATGTTCGAAAGCAGCGTGATGGCCGGGGTCGCCGGCGGGGGCGGCGGCGGGGGCGTGACAGTAGCTCCGCCACCCCATCCGGTGACCAGATTGTTCACGTCGACCGAGCCGAGTCCGGTGGTCTGATCGTAGTAGGGGGTCGCGGTGAATCCCACCGGCAGGTCTCCGCAGGTTGTGCCGCGGCGAAAGTTGGAGCAGGGCACCGTGACGATATTGTTTCCGATGGTGATGTCGTGAAAAATGCCCGCATAATTCGACTGCGCGAGCGCATAAAGATTAACGTTGAAATTGCCCAGTCCCGCAGTGCCGCCGTTCGAGACTAGAACCTGATTGATCAGCGTCGCTATTCCGGCGAAGCTGGGCGTCGGAACGGAAGTTCCGCCATACACTTGCAGACTGCCGCCGGTGTACACCAGATAGCCGTCGTGATCGGGCGAGGCGGCGAGGGAAACATCGGGAACATGCCGCGCGTTGTCGCTGGGGACGCCGTTTCCCACCTGCCACGCAGGCTTGGTGAAATAGGTGCTGGCTCCGCCGCCCGAGGCTGAGGGCGTACCGTCCGCGATGCTGGTGTTCCAGACGATTTCCGGAATGTAGGAGAGCGCGGACCCGCCGGTGGCCGAATTGGCGGCGGCCCAGTAATTGCCCGATCCTTCGTTGAGCTGCGTGCCTCCGACGCTGGTCACCTCCGGAGCGCTCCCCGGCGCGTCGACCGATAATCCGGGGTTGGTGGTGTCGTCGCAATCGGCGCCGCCCGCGTCGCCTGAAGCCGCGAACCAGCTGATTCCCTGCGCGTTGGCCTGCTGCCCCCAGGACTGGTAGGCTGCCAAATCGACGCTGGCCGTCTCCAATTCGCAGTCTCCATAGCTCACGCTGACCACCGGCGCGAGCTTCTGGTCGATGGCGTACTGCACGGCGGTCATCACATCGTAGGAGTACACGAAGATAATGTTGGCGTTGCGGGCCACCGATCCGGACCATTCCAGATCCAGGTCGGCCTCGGGCAGGTCGCTTTCGCTGACACCGGGGTTTCGCGTGCCGGGAACCAGCAGCGTTTGGGGAGGATTCACGGTGAGACCGTAGTTGCTGCGGAAGGTATTGATGTCGGCAAGATTGACCACCGTCTGGCCCGCGATTACCAGGCTTTGCCCGGTTCCATTAATGCCGGCCGCATACAGCGGTTTAATGTCGTAAATGGCCGCCAGATCGTCCGGGGCGATGCAATTGCCTCCACATAAGTTGGCGGAATTGTAATCGGCATGAACCGGCGCACGAGTTCTCGGTTTCATGCGGAAATCGTGCAGGCCGCGAATGCTGGTTACGATGCCCGAGAAGGCTGCCGGGACGCTCGGTTCGGTAGTGGTGGCGAAGTGCATTTCGCCGCCGGCGGAATACTGGTGAAGCTCGATCTGAAAGGCCGCTTCCACTTGCGCGGCGGTCCCGTTCACCGAGATCGAGTTGTGTCCTCGCGCCACGGCCGCAACGGTCAGGCCTTGGGATTCGAGCCATGCGGTGATCTTGGCGATATCGGCATCGCTCGCGCCGAAGCGTTCCGCGTATTGCTCGGGAGTGAGCCATTTGTGATAGTTCGCCGATCCCGGCGTCTGCTGGTCCTTCAAGAGCTGAGCGAGCGCGGTTTTCTGCGCGGCGCTCGGCGACAGGTTCAGCGTCACGGTCGACAATTCCATGCCGGGCGACACGCGGCCAAGGTCGGTGGCGGTGCGGGTTCTCGGATGGATGTGGCCGGTCAGGGTCACGCGCTGCCGGTTGTCGATCGGCTGGGTGATGCGGCTCTGCTGCGCGAGCGTACTGAACACAAACAGCAGGAAAGCAAACGCCGAAATCGTTAAACGGAACAAGAATGGTCCGGCCGGCCGGGCTCGAAATGTGTTGAAGGCGGATATATATAAAGACGGACTGCGATGAATCACGGTATGGGTTAGCTCCAATCCTTATGAACACTACAGGAGCGCGGGATACTCAGTATCATCGACGGTGCCGGGCGGAGATGCGTTGCCTTTGTGTTGCTTTTTTGTGGCTCTTGTTGTTGCATGGGCGCGCCGTCGACTGCCATTCACTAACGTTCTTAACGCAATTTGTTTCATGCGGTTGACAGCGGCAGGAAAGCGGAAGCGCGGCGCCAGCGTTCTCAGAGATTAATAATTTTTGTACATACCGCTCATTTAAAGGACCATCGCAACGCGCCGGGCGTGCGCTCTAAGACCGAGGTCCTGGTTGGTGTTAAAGATAATTAAGTGCGCCCAGCAGTGCAGGCGGGAATCCGGTAGAATGATGGAGGAATCCGCAAAAGGGCGGGAGTAATTCAGTGGTAGAATGCCAGCTTCCCAAGCTGGACGTCGCCGGTTCGACCCCGGTCTCCCGCTCCAACTTTTCAGATTAAGTTACAGCCTTAGCGTCGCGCCCGAACGCCTTTTGAACGCTCTCAACAGCTAGCGTGCCAGGCCGGCGAAAATCCCTTCCACGCGACCTGTCGTCAAAGTGGATTACTTCCGAGTACCCGGCAAACCGCGAGTTGCGTAACTCGCGATGCCAATTCGTGCGGCCAGAGCCAGTTAATTGGTGTATTCTCTTAGAACCCCGGGCACGCCACATGCGGCCGCAAATGAAACCCGCCGCAATTGAGACGGAGCCGATTCCCTCCGATGCGCTCACCATCACCGGGATCGCGATCATTGCCTATATCCTGGCGAACGTCCTGCATGAGGGGGCGGGGCATGGGGGCGCTTGTCTCCTGGCCGGTGGCAAGGTGTTGGTCATCTCCACGGTTGCCATGGAGTGCAGCGCGGAAACTCGCCTGGTCATGGCTGGCGGAACACTGATGAACGTCGCCGCGGGCGCCTTGTGCTTCGCGCTCGGGCGCATCACTCCCCGGATTTCCCCTCGCCTCAAGTACTTCCTGTGGCTCTCCATGACGGTGAATCTGTTCTCCGCCGCGGGTTATTTCCTGTTCTCGGGAATTGGCGGTTTCGGGGACTGGGCTTGGTTCATTCAAGGGCTCGGCCCACCATGGGCATGGAGGATCGGCATGGCGATCTTTGGGGCAGCGGCGTACATGCTGGTGGCTTGGTTTAGCTTGCTGGAACTGCGTCCCCTGATCGGCAGCAGCAACAAAGTGACGCGCTTCGCCCGCGCCGTACGACTCTCCAGGATGCCGTACTTTGCCGGAGGTATTCTCGCGTGCGTGGCGGGTGCGCTCAACCCTCAGGGCATGATTCTGGTGGCACTCTCGGCCGCGGCCTCGACGTTCGGCGGCGCCTCCGGCCTGCTTTGGATGATGAACTGGCTGCATGGCGACCGAATCCCTTTAGGCCCGGAGCCAGAACCGATGCCCATCCGCCGGAGTTGGGCCTTAATTGTGACTGCCTTCGTACTTGCCTTGGCCTTTGTGGTGGTGGTCGGTCCAGGAGTACGCTTCGCCCAACGGGCGTGACATGAGCGGGGCATTAAGTGAGATCCGGGCCTTTCGGCGCCACCGCTCCGCGCCGATAACTTCCAGGCGCGGCGACCCAGGGCGGCGTTACTTCGAATCGCCCGCGAGCTCCTGCCGGCAGGCGATTTCGTTGGCCAGCAGCTCGGCACGCCGTTTGCACTCGAGCGAATTCTGTTGGCCGCTCCGGCGGCTGAGCATATACCCGTCGCGGTCGATCTGGTTCGCCAATCGATTGTTTACCAGGGTTGAGGTCTCCACGCGGAGAGTCTTGTTCCAGGCGCGGTTGGCGAGTTCGAGTTTGAAGATGTCATCCAAACTGAACTGGGAGAAATCATCTGACCAAAGTTGCATCACAGAGTCATATCGGCTGAAAGGGTGAACAGCATCAGGCTTTTCGCTGATTTTGACCTAATAATTCTGCGTAGGCGGGTTTTCTCGAGGTTTCTCTTGGGGACAGCCTTCATTTTCATGCCCTCATCGTCAAAATCCGGTGAGAACTCCCTGGCGGCCCGCGCACTACAAGCGTAAGTGGAGGTTATCTGATGGCACTATCTACCGGCAGCGAGGCGCAGGCGGCAGCCCTGGCCCGATTTGACGATGAATGGACGAAGACTTCGGTTTCGTCGAACGACGTGTACAGCGATATTCCGGACGGGCCCTACGATGCCGTCATCGAGGAGGCCCGCCTCTCGGAAACGATCTCCAGCGGGCGCCAGATGGTCACCTGGAAACTGCGGATCCGGGCGCCCCAGGTGAACCGTCTTGTGACCAAGTACCGCGTGATTACCGAGAACACCCTCGCGTGGCTCAAGGAAGACCTGGAGAAGTGCCAGTTGAGGATATCGAGCCTCGCCGAGCTGCCCGCCCGCATAGGTGAATTGACGAATCGCACCATCGGCGTCGAAAAGCGCACCAAGGACGGGCAGGTCAATTTCTATTTCCGCTGGGCCGCCAATGGGACCGATCGAGCCGGCCAAAACGGCGACGACGACATCCCGTTCTAGCCGATCTTCCGCTCCAGCTCCGCCCAGCGCGCATACAGAGAATCCACCGCTTCCTGGGCGGCTTCGAAATCGCGATACGCCTGGTGCATCAACATGGCGTCCCGCATCACCGCCGGATCTTCCAGCGACGCTCGCCTGGCTTCCACCGCCCTTTCGGCGGCGGCGATGCGCTGCTCGATGGTCTCGTATTCGCGGGCGTCGAGATAGGAAAGCTTTTTTTTGTTTGCGAGCGAGCCGGAGATCCCCGCCCTGACGGGCGGGGCTTGAGGCCTGTGCGACTTTCTCTGCGACTGCCACACGTCCCACTGGCTGTAATCGGCGAATCGACCGGCCGCGCCCTGTCCGTCGAGCCCCAGGACGACGGTCGAAACCCGATCCAGCAGATAACGGTCATGAGTCACCAGCACCAGCGCGCCCGAGAATTCCAGGAGGCTTTCCTCCAGAATCTCGAGCGTGGGAATATCCAGATCGTTGGTGGGTTCGTCGAGCAGCAGGAGATCGCACGGTTCGAGCATCAGGTTGGCGATCAGGACACGCGCACGCTCGCCACCCGATAGTCGGCCGACCGGCTGATTCAGTTGTTCGTTCAAGAACAGAAATCGCGACGCCCACGACGCCACATGGATCACGCGATCGCGATAGATCACCGAGTCGCCTTCGGGCGCAAGCGCTTTCCGCAAAGTGAGAGCGGGGTCGAGTTGGCGGGTCTGATCGAAGTACACGATCCGCAGCGCGTCGGCGCGCTGAATCTCGCCGCGCAGCGGTTCGATCTCGCCACGCAGGAGCCGAAGCAGCGTGGTCTTGCCACTGCCGTTGGCTCCCACCAATCCCACGCGCATCCCCGCGGTGATCGAAAAATCGAGGTCCTCGAACAGCGTCCGTCCCTCGAAACCGTACGCGACCTTTTCCAAATGGATCAGCCGCTTGGTCTTGCGATCCGTCGCCAGAAAATCGATCCCGGCGGATTCGGTGCGGCTGCGCGACCGAAGATCCGCCAGCTCGCCGATCATCTCCTGGGCGGTGTCGATCCGCGCCTTGGCTTTGGTCGCGCGCGCCTTGGGACCGCGCCGCAGCCATTCCATCTCGATCCGGACGCGATTTTCGAGCGCGTCCTGCCGCTTCGATTGCGCGTGCAGAAACTCGGCTTTCTTTTCGAGAAACGTGCTGTAGTTTCCCGCCACGTAAAGCAGCCCGTCGGGATACACGCGATTCAGCTCGGCCATCGCCGTCGGAACGTTCTCCAGAAAATAGCGATCGTGACTGACCACGATGCTTGCGAACGAACTGTTTTGGAGCAGCTTTTCGAGCCACTCGATGCCCGCCAGATCCAGATGATTGGTGGGCTCGTCGAGCAGCAGGATGGCGGGGTCCTGCACCAGGGCCTCGGCGATCGCCAGCCGTTTCCGCCATCCGCCCGATAGCGCCACGGCCTCCGCGTCGAAGTCCTCGAAACCGGCGCGCCCCAGAGTCTCGGCTTCGCGCGCTTTCCATTCGGATTCCGGGACGTTCGCACTTTCCAGCGCACGCCGGATCACGGTGCGAATCGACACGCCGGGAGCGAACTGCGAGTCCTGCGCGAGATGCGCGAAGCGTGTGCGCTTGCGGAGCGAAACCTCACCGCTATCCGGATCGCGGCGCCCGGCCAGAATCTCAAGCAGCGTCGATTTGCCGGAGCCGTTCGGCCCGATCAGGCCGAGCCGGTCGCCTTCGCAAATGCTGAGCGAAATATCTTTGAAGAGAAACGTGGCGCCGTAGGATTTCGAAAGCGCTTGGGTGTTAAGGAGCAGGTCCACCGGGAGGTCTGATTCCAGGGTATCAGCTTGTGCTGCTCTGACATCGCACGCGCCGGCGATCTTGGTCCTGGCCCCATTCGAAACAACCCGGAAATCCAAGCGTTATACTTTTCGGATACAACCGAATGCGACGCGGCCTTCTCTTATCCGCCCTCGTCTGCGCCGCCTACGGCCAGTCTGCGCCGCCCCTCGCGTTCGAAGTGGCGTCCGTGAAACCGGCGGCCCCAACCTCAGGAGGGCGCGTGAGATCCAGCATGCGCGGCGGCCCGGGCTCGGAGGACACCGGCCGAATCATTTTCACGAGCGTCACTCTGATGAGTGTCCTCCTGCGCGCCTACGACGTGAAACCGTACCAGGTGGCATGGAAGGCGACAGGCCCCGACTGGTTGTCGTCGGAGCGATACGATATCACCGCGACGATTCCGCCCGGCGCCACAAAGGGACAGTTCAATCTCATGTTGCAGCGTCTTGTCGCCGATCGCTTCCATCTCGCCCTGCATCACGAGACCAAACAACTCCAAGGCTACGAACTGGTCAGGGGCAAGGGCGGACCAAAGCTGAAGCCGTCAACTGAACGCGGCCCCGACGTCGAGGTCACGGAAGCGCCCAAGACCGACGTCAACGGTTTTCCGCAGCTCTCCGCTCCCGGTTTGGTGATGATGGAAGGTGTGCGCGGAACAGCGGTGGTTTCGTTCCTTACCGCCAGGGCTCAGCCACTCTCCGCGTTGGTCGATCTCCTCAGCAAGGAGTTTCGGCTGCCCGTCAGGGACAAGACCGGGTTAGCCGGCAAATTCGATTTCACACTGGAGTTTGCTCCCCAACCTCCCGGAGCCCTGCCGCCGCCAGGTTCCGTGGAGAGGCCCGATGCTCCGGACGAGTCCGGGCCGAACCTGATGACCGCCGTTCAGCAGCAGCTCGGCCTCAAACTGGAACCCAAGAAGATCCCGGTCGATGTCCTCATCGTCGACAAGGCAGACAAGATCCCCACTGGGAATTGACTAGTGTCCTGTATCAGAAGTTTCGTTGTGGGGCAGACGCCCTCGTCTGCGCCGGACCCCCAGGTCCGGCTTTGCAACACGATCAATACGAGGGCCGACGAGGGCCCGCTGCGGGTAAACTCTGGCCGCAGGCCGGGGGGCCTGCCCCACATCCGAACACTAGGGTCTGGCGCGCGACGGCTGCGAAGAGTTGCTACGTCAGTTTTGGCCGCGGTCTTCGACGATCGCGGGGCGTTAGAATCGCCAGCACCGCAGCCACCAGAAACAGCGCCGCCACGTCGCCCCAAAGGTGTCCCATGTGCTCTGGCTCGACCAGCGATTGCGCCGCCATGATACCGCCGTGCACCACACTCGACCACACCGTGAACCAGATGAGACTGAGATTTGCGAGAGGGTTCCGGGACGCGATGACGAGGAATATCCCCAGCGCCACGTAAATCCCCAGAATCATCTGGAGGTAGTCCGAGTGGCCGGTGGTGTGCCACGCCCATCCGGACGGCCAGAGGATGGTGAGCGGGTAGATTCCAAAGATGAAGATCAGACCCACCAGAAGCAAGGCAATTCGCAGGTACTTGGTGCGATCGGGTTCAGCCATGGCTCGTTCTCCTTTACCATCTTGTCGAGACATGTTACCAAAAGACTCGGGACGCCGCTGGACCCGACGCAACCCGCAATTCTCCCGCGCCTTACGAGCCCACTCGCCGCACCCTCTTAAAGATGTCGTTGCAGGGGATTTAATCTGCGCCGAGACGCTTGCAAGTGATTGGTAACACGAGATAATCGTCGTGAGGGAGAATCACAACAACGTGACCGTACGCCATACTTTATAACTTGATCCATAACTAAATCCTTTGCATGTCGACTGGGTTCGGGATATCTTTAGGATGATCCAATGTAACTTTGATGACCCCGCTGTAACTTCTTGACTTTGACAGGCACTAAGTTACGAACGGCTGGCTCGCGTTGAAAAGTTGTTGATGAGGTATCGAGGCGTTTTGCGGTGGTTTGACGCTGTGTCAGATAGACTAGCAGTTGCTCTCCGAAAAGACGCGATTGGGAGGTTAGCTCATGAACAAGAAGATCGTAGTCGCCGCCGTGGGGATCGTGCTCGCGGGCGGGTTGCTGTACTTCGCTAGAAACTCCAAGCAACCGCCGGTGCAGCAGACGCAAGGTCTGATCAAAGCCGGTACGCCGGTGATTGAGAACATCTGCGTCGAGGCCATCCAGAACCTGAGCCATCAAACGGTGAACATGGACGGCATCGACGACGAGCTCGTGGCCCAGCTCCAGAAGGTCGGGTTCTCGGCGAATAAGGTATCGACGCCCAACGGCAAGCGCTGCGACGCGACCATCAACGCGGAACTGGTGGAAATTACGGGCCGCGCCCGCAAGACCGCCCGAGTGGACTTTCGTCTGACCCTGGCGGGTGAGCAGCCTCCGCGGATTTCGGCATCGGCTCATGGCAAGAGCTACGACAACCCCGCTGCTGCGGCGGTAGGGAACCTCAAGCCGAATGGATTCGTCGAGGCGCAATCGAAACCGAACAACGCCCAGGCCGAGCACCAAGCCATGGTCGCCGCTCTCACGGACCAGGCTCAGCAGATCCATGACGCCTACCAGCGCGGCTTGCAGCCGTGGGTTGCGGCGGAAAAGTAAGAACGGTGGCGCAGGCCAGAGATAATGTTATGCGATGCTCTGGCTCGCCATAGCGCTCAGCCTGGTTCCGGTAGTAGCTTTTCTGTGCGCTCTGCGCGCGCTCGACACCTATAAACTGCTCGCGCTCGGAAGGATTCTCACTGCGGTCGCGGCGGGAATCGGCGCGGCTCTGCTTGCGCTCCCCGTCAACACACTCCTCTACCAATGGGCCGGCGGCGTTGCATTGTATTGGACCGGCCCGGTTTTCGAGGAGCTGCTGAAGGCCGTTTTCCCGTTGTGGTGTATCCGTTCCCATCGCGTCGGCTTTCCGGTGGACGCCGGGATCATTGGCTTCGCGACCGGGACCGGATTCGCGCTGGTCGAAAACATCGTCTACCTGCATTCGATTCAGGACGGCACACCGGTATTGTGGCTGGTCCGCGGCCTGGGGACGGCGGTGATGCACGGCGCCACCACGGCGATGGTCGCGATGATTGCGATCATCGCGGTGACCGGCGCGGATCGCCGGCGGCACGTTGCGCCGGCCACGGCGGGCGGGTTGCTGATCGCGGTTGCCGTGCACCTGTTTCATAACAGCGCCCTGCTTCCTCCCATCCAAATGACGGCCGCGATCCTGACGGCGGCGCCGGCTTTGCTCGCCTTCGTCTTTTGGAAGAGCGAACAAACCCTGGCGCGCTGGCTGTCCGCCAAGCTCGACCGGGATATCGAGGTGATCCGGATGATCGACTCCGGCGCGTTTCTCGAATCGAAGGCCGGCCGGTATCTGCAATCGCTCGCGGATTCTTTTCCGCCAACAGTAGTGGGCGACATGCTTTGCCTGATCCGGCTCTCGGCTGGCCTGAGCGCCCAGGCCAAAGGCGATCTGCTGCGCCGGGAGCTGGGTTTCGAAGCGGAGCGCGATCCCGATCTGGAGGCCAAGTTGAAGGAAATGGCGTTTCTGGAGGAGAGCGTCGGGCGCGCGGGTCGAATGGCGCTGGCGCCGCTTGCGCTGCGGCGGGTGCGCGATCTTTGGGAGATACACCGGCTGGGTCAAGAACCCAGATAGGCGTCTCGACGCTTCTTTGCCCGTTCAGCGCGGCGCCATTCTGAGGCCTCCATCGAGCCGGATCACTTCGCCGTTCAAATAACCGTTCTCAATGATGTGCTCGACCAGCGTCGCAAATTCCACGGGCTCGCCCAGCCGCTTGGGAAACAGCACGGACTCGCCGAGGCTCTTCTGAATGTCGTCAGGCAGCTTCCCCAGCAGCGGCGTCCGGAAAATCCCCGGCGCGATGGTCATCACGCGTATCCCGAACTGTGAAAGCTCGCGCGCGGCGGGCATGGTCAGCGCGATAATTCCGCCTTTTGACGACGCGTAGGCGGCTTGCCCCACCTGGCCTTCGTAACCGGCGATCGACGCAGTGGACACGATCACGCCGCGCTCCTCGCTGCGATGCTCGGAAACGATGGGAGCGAGCGTCGACATGTCCGTCGCCGCGAGCCGCATCATGTTGAAGGTTCCGATCAGATTCACCTGGATCACCCGGGCATAATCCTCGAGCGGCATCGGCCCCTCGCGTCCGACGATCCGTTTTCCAAGCCCGATGCCGGCGCAGTTCACCAGAATGCGGGCGGCTCCGTGGCGCTCGCGAGCCGTTGCGATTGCCGCAGTCGCGGCGGCTGCATCGGACACATCGCAGGCAATCGCGACGCCTCGGATCTCTTCGGCCACTTCCTCGGCTTTACCGGCGTTCACGTCAAATACCGCGACCTTTACGCCCCCGCGCGCCAGCATCCGCGCTGTTTCCGCGCCCAAACCCGATCCACCACCTGTTACGATCGCTGCCAGACCATTCAGTTTCAAGGCTGTCCGTCCTTTCCTTTATCGATTCCTTCATCCATGGTCGACTCCGTTCACCTTATGGTGTAACAAACAACCCATGACCTGACCCGCACGCACTAAAAGGCAGGCTCGCTGCTGATGTTAGGCGCCGGCTACCCTCATGGAAATCCTGTTCGGCTAGACGAGCTCTCTGAACGGATTGAATACCTTGAGCCCGGGACGCCTGAAGTCCTGATCGTTGCCGGTCGCGATGGTCAGCCCATGCCGCCGGGCAGTCGCCGCGATGTAGGAGTCTTCAACCGGCATAGGTTGGCCAGCCTTGTCGAGCAAGCGTTCCTGATCGGCCCATACGTGCGCGACGGATGCGTTGAACCCATGAATTCGTCCTTGGAGCGCTTCCACCAGCCGCGTCAGCCAGGCCTGTAGGAGCTGACGCTGGCGTCCATCCTTGGTGCGCACCCAGTAGGCCAGTTGGGCGATGACGACGGCGCTGGTATAGCAGCGGTCTTGCTCCTGTTCGAGCCAGGCGATGACCCGCTCATCGCCATGCCGCTTGGCCGGCTGGCAGATGACATCCGTGTCGAGCAGCCAGTTCATAGCTTCCGTCGCCGCGCCGGCGCGCGGCGGCGCGGCGGCACATCGTCCGGGCTGACTGGGCAAGCTTTGAGCACGGCGAGCCAACTCCCCCTGCCCGGAAGGCGCCGGAACACCAGCGCGTCTTCTTCCGCGTCGAAGCGCGCATCGAAATAGTCTCCGGGCGAGGCCGGCGCAAGGCCAGCCGGGACAGTAAGGCGACGCTTGGCATCGAGCGTAACGATCATAGTGGGATTATCCCACTGCGGGTCACATGGGTCAAGCAGCGGTGTACTCAATCTGTAGGGGACACGAAGCCCGGAGTTGCCCTCACGGGCGTCGATCGCGTGGGCGGATCGTGGGGCGATCACGCGCGCGATCAGCCGCCGGCTGAGCCTCAATTATGTTAGCTTGTGAAATGCAATGCGACTTTCTTCTGGTTTGAGTCAAGTGTCGAAAACCGCTGTCTTGGTCACGGCTGTGTGCCTGTGTGGATACGCGCAAGCTCAGGAGGCCGCGCCGGGCTCCGCACCAGTCAAGGAACAAGTCAAGAAAGAGGGCATGCCGGCCCGGGCGACGCCGGGCGATTACCAGGCCCAGGGCAAGGCAGCTTCGGTCACCATCGCGGGCGAGTTCAGGGGACACTTCGTGCCCACCGAGGACGGGCTGCTCTCGACGGACGATTATGTGGTGGTCGAGGTAGGGTTATTCGGCGCGCCGGACGCGCGGCTCAAGCTGTCATTTGAAGACTTTTCGCTACGCCTCAACGGGAAAAAGGCGGCCGAGCCCAGCCAGTCCGATCTGGTGGTGTTCAAGTCCGTCAAGGATCCCGAATGGGAGCCGCCCGACAAAGGGAAAGAGGACAAGGGGGGCAAGACCAGCTTGTCCAGCGGAGGAAGGGGTACTCCGGCCGGGGACGGCCCTCCCCCGGTGGTCCATCCTCCGCTCGCGTTGCAGCGCAGTTGGGAACATCGCGTTGAAAAGGTCTCGCTTATGGAAGGCGACCGCCCGCTTCCCCAGGCAGGACTGATTTTCTTCAGATACGGCGGCAAGACCAAGAACCTGCACTCGATCGAGCTGATTTACAACGGTGCGGGCGGTAAAGCCGTTTTGGCGCTCCAGCCGGAGTAAATTGCTGGGTTCGATGCTGCACGCTAAGCGTGCGCCACAAGAGGCGTGCGCAGTGAACACAGAGTCTGGGCGTAGGCCGTGAAGCGAATCGGCGCCCCGTCGACAATATTTCCGCGGCAAAACTGCACCGCGCATCCGGCCGCCTGGATTTGTTCACGAAATATCGCTAAAGTGTGCGATTATTTGCGCTAAAACGTCTAAATACCACCTTTAATAAAGGACCGGTCCTCAATTGACTGGGTAGATCCGGACCTGCTGCTGCAGCAACACTTGCTCAGAGCAACGCTGAAGACGCCTTCCGCGCGACCCCTACCGAATCCGTATTTGCGCCATCGCAGCGCACTACTTATTCCCAATTCGAGGATAGGCGCGACCATTCCAGTGAAGATCGCGGGGAAGCGATAAAGCGCTGAATCGAAATCGAATGTAGTTCGGCGTTCAAATGTGACTCCACGGGGAGGACATCAAAACACGCGGCGTTTGAGGCGCTCCACCGTGAATTTCGCGGTATCGGCGACCGCCATCACGGTCATCACGCCGGCCTGGACCGGATCGGTCACCACCAGATCCGCGGCGTCGGGAACGCTGCCGGCCATATTCAAGGTGACCACCAGCAATCCGGCGGCGCGGACTTCGCGGACCGCGACCTCGATTTCGCCGCCCATCAGCGATCCGGCGAGCACGATGGCCTTGACGCGCGGAAGCCGGGCGCTCGCGCGCACCGCCGCGGCGAGAGGCTTTTCACCAACCAGCGGGATGGTGTCGACCGAAATATGTTCGCCGCGGATGTTGTGGCGGTCGGCTTCGGCGATGGCGCCCAGCGCCACCTGTCCCACCTGCGCTCCGCCGCCGACGATGATGATGCGCTTGCCGTACACGGCCTGCATAGTTTCGACTTGCGCGGCGCGATGCACCACGGGTAATCGCGCGAGGGCGGCTACGAGCGGGGCGGGGTCTTCGGCGAGCTCGATTTCGAAAACGGTGCGGGTTCCACGGGGTTTTTCGGCGGCGGAATCAATGGAATCCCCGCCCTTACGGGACGGGGTTGAGTCTTCGCGGGACACCTCGGCATTGGAGTCTTCGCGCGAGCGCTCATCGATAATCTCGACGCTCAGGATATTTCCGTTATAGCGCGCGATGACGCCGCTCAGCTCATGCAGGATGCCGGGGCCGGAGTCCGCCGTAATTTCGATGCCGATTTCCACTCTTATTCAGAATAACCGCTGAAGGGTGGTGGGTTCCGAAGTTGGCCACAACGGTCGGGGCGTTTCCGGCGTCGCGTGGGGTCTGCTACTTGTGCCGAATGTTTTCCGGCGATCGCTGCCTATCCAGGGGCAGAACTTGCACTTGCCATTGGATCGGAACGGAGGTCGGTAGAAAGCACGTCTTGCTGTCGCAAGCCTGATACGCAAGTTTCCCTGTGATCGTGAAGGTTTTGCCGCCCGTCCCAAGAGAATTGGCAAACTCGGTCGTGGAGCTTACTTTCAAGTCCTGCCGGATACGAAATGTCCCCTCAAACACGGGCACATGCTCCTTTATCGCAGGCATATAGAGGACTTTCGCGCGCGGGTAAATGGCCGCTGTCAGCTCCAACCCGGGCGGAGAATCCATTACAAGGTTGACCGTCTTATAGCCCTTGGTCCCCGGCGCGTACACGTGGACATCGCGCGGGAGCCGCACTTCGGCAATCAAAGTGATCCGGCTTCCTGGAACACCGGTGCGATCGGATTGTTGGGCGGCGAGCTGAAGATGCGGCGCTTCGACCGTACTGCTTACCTCCTCGCCCAGTTCCGGGAAAAGCTTGGAAATGACATTATTCCCCGAGGGCCGATCGCGGTACTTCGCTTCGAAGAACTTCTCCCGGATGACGCCCTTGGTATCGATAAAGAAAAATCCCGGGCGCGCCATACCGTGGAATATCCCGACTGCTTCGGGGTTCAACAACTGATACGCCCGAATGATCTTGGAATCGGGGTCGGCGAGTAAAGGGAGTTCGATCTTTCGCCGGGCAGCGAAATCTCTCAGGATTTCTTCGCTGTCGTAGCTGATCGCCGCCACTTTGATTCCCTGGCTCTCAAATCGTGCTTTCGCGGATTGCAGCTCGACCAGCTGCTGTTTGCAGTAAGGTCACCAGTCGGCCGAACGGACGAAGAGAAGCACCGTCCCCTTGGGCCCTTTCAGCGTCACGAGGTCTTGTTCATGGCCGAACTGATCGTGAGCGGAGAAGGCCGGGGCCTTCTGGCCGACGCCCAACCCAATGGCCGTAAGCATTTTGATGGACGCTACCTGAATGGCATTGTTCCGGAGCGTTCCCTCGACGGTAACGGCATCCCCTAAATGACCCGCGGCTTGGTCCTGTGGGTCGAGAGCGTATACCGCTCTTACGGTGTCGTCATACAAGGAAAGCTTCGCAGCCGGTCCGCGATTCTCCGTGCACTTAGCTGATTCAGAGAAGCCTTCGTCGGCGGTGCAGTCGCTGTTCACGATTACACCGGACCACGAACCGGAAGTTGCCGAATCCTTTTGTCCCATTAGCGCCTGGCTCAGAACGAACAGTGACGTCGCCGTACACATCAGCCAATGCGTGGTCATATTGTCACCAAGCGCGATTCTAGCGTGAGGGGGTGGTCTTGTGCAAGGGCGAAGCGAAGGAGCTTGATCGCTACCTCGCGTTCTGTTCCGTCTCGTATTTCGGCTCGGTTTTCATTCTGCCTCGTATTTCTTGAGGATGTCGGTCCAGCGGTTCTGCGCTTTGAGCAGCAGCTCGCACACTTCGCGGACCGCGCCGCTGCCGCCCGCCGCGGCGGTCACGTAATGAGCCGCGCGTTTGACCTCTTCGCGGGCGTTGGCGGTGGCGATTCCCAACCCGACGCGGCGCATGCACACCACGTCGGTGAGGTCGTCGCCGATAAAGGCCATGTCGTCAAGCGCGATGCCGCTTTTCTGCGCGATCTCCAAGAGAATCGGGATCTTTTCGATGTGGCCCTGGTAGACGTAGGTCATCTTGACCTGGCGGGCGCGCTCGTCGAGGGCGGCCGAAACGCGGCCGCTGATCACGCCGGTCTGGATGCCCGACCAGTTCAGCCATTGCAGGGCGATCCCGTCCTGCGAATCGAACATTTTGGTTTCGACCATTTTCCCGTCGGGTCCGGGGACGTTGATCAGAGAGCCGTTGGTCAGGACGCCGTCGCAGTCCATCAGGAGAAGGCGGACGCGGGCGGCGCGGACGTCGATATCAGGATTCATAGATTTTCTGGAAGAGCAGTTGCTGATCGGCCAATAGCCGATCGTAGGCGCCGCTGTACTCGGAGCGAGGATCGAAGGTTGCGCCGAGCGATGCGGGCACTGCGCCGATATTTGGGATCGCGCCGATTTGTTCCAGCGCCCAAACCGCTGCGCCGCGGCAGGAAGCTTCCGGCTCCGTGCAGGCGATAAGCGGGCGGCCGATCGCATCGGCCATCATCTGGGTCCAGGCGGGGGAATTCAAGAGCGCGCCGCCGGTCGCGATGATTTCCGCGGGCGTTCCAAAGCGCGCAGCGAGCATCCCATGGATCTGACGAAACCGCAGCGCGACGGATTCAAGCGAGGCGCGCAGAATGTCGAGCGGCGCGGTCGACTGCGTCAACCCCGCGATGACGCCGCGTAGATCGGCGCGCCAGTAGGGCGACCGCTCCCCCGATAGAAACGGAAGCAGCGTGAGGCCGTGACCACCCGGCGCGGACTTTTCGAGGCGGGCTTCCAGGTCTTTGGGCAGCGCGAGCGTGCGCTTCATCCATGCGAATACGTCGCCTCCGTTGGAAAGCGCGCCGCCGGTGATGAAGCGCTTGCGATCCACGCGATAACACCACAGGCCGGGCGGGATTTCGAGGCGAGCGGTTTCGATCACGGCTCGCATGGCGCCGGTGGTACCGACCATTAGAGCTAAGCGATCCGGGGCGACGCAGCCGCAGCCGAGATTGCTGCACGCGCCGTCGCCGAGCGCGGGAAACCACGGAATTCGATCGAAAGAGGGCCACATTTCGCGATATTCCGGCAGCAATTCGCAGAGTGGCTGATCGAGGTTAGCGGGGTCGGCGAGTTGCGTGCGATCGATGCCCGAGGCGCGGAGGGTTTCCCGGTCGTAGTCGTTCGCGTTCTGATCCCACAGGCCCGATGCGGAAACCATCGACGTGGATGCACGCGCGTCGCCGAGCAACTTTTCGAAAAGAAATTCAGGGAAAGAGAGCCAGCGGCGCGTGGCGGCGAATTCGACGGCGCGATTTGCGGCGAGCCACAGCAATTTCGCGGGCCAATAACTGGAATGCGGGACGCAGCCCGTAACAGAGTGCCGGTCAGGCACGCGCGCGACTTCGGCGGCGCTTCGTGTGTCGAGCAGATGCAGGATCGGTAGCGTGGGGCGGCCATCGTCACCGACACCCAGGAAACTATGCCAGAAGGCGCTCGCGGCCACTGCGGCGATGGGCAATCCTGCGGCGTGCGCCTGACGATGCAACTCGTCCAGGCAATCGATGGTGAGTTCCGCCAGCGCGGCGGGGTCGATTTCCGCGCCGCCGTCTGCGGTGGTTTTCAGTTGGTAGGGAATCTGCGCGCCGTAGCCTTCCATCTGCCGCGCTTCGCCGTCGAACAGCAGCGCGCGCACGGAGGAACTGCCCACGTCGAGGCTTACAATGAAGACGCCGGAGGGATTGTTGGTGCTCGAGCGGGTGCTCAAAGCCATTTCTCGTTATAACATGCTGGGCCCGGGCAGCCGTGTGATCGCAGCGGTTTCCGGGGGCGCGGATTCGGTGTGCCTCGCGCACGTGCTGCGGGAATTATTAGGTGAGGGGCTGACGGGGATCGCGCATTTCAATCACAAATTGCGCGGCGACGCGTCGGAGGAAGACGAGCGGTTCGTGGCGGCGCTGGCGGCGGAGTTGGATGTGCCGTTTCATCGTGATGAGGCTCAGGTGATGGATGTGTCGGGCGGCAATCTGGAACAGAATGCGCGCCATGCGCGGCGGGAGTTTTTCGGTCGACTGATTAAATATGGCGTGGGCGATCGGGTCGCGCTGGGTCACACGCGCGACGATCAGGCGGAAACGGTCCTGTTCCGCATGCTGCGCGGATCTGGATTGGCGGGGCTGGCGGGAATTCATCCGGTGAGTGCGAACGGAATCATTCGACCAATGATCGATGTAACCCGGCGCGAAGTGGCGAAGTACCTGCGTGAGCGCGGCATCGCATGGCAGGAGGACCAGAGCAATTGTGATTTGAGGTTTGCGCGCAATCGCATTCGCCACCATCTGCTGCCGCAGCTTGCCCGAGATTGGAATCCCCGGATCGCGGAGAGCCTCGCGCAGTTGGCGGATCTGGCGTTCGAGGAGGAGCGCTGGTGGGGCGCGAATCTTCAGGAAGTATCGCGAGGTGAGCCGGCAGGCGACAAGATCGCCTGCCCCACCGAGTTCAAGGCGGAGTGGCTGAGAGCGCTGCCTCGGGCGGTGGCGAGGCGGGTGATCCGCCGAGCGATCGCCAAAGCCAAGGGCGACTTGAGGGGGATCGAGTTCGGGCATATCGAAAGCATCATTGATCGACTTCATGGAGTCGCCCGCAATGGACGTGCAATCGCCCGGGTGTCGGGCGGTGTCCCTGGGGTCGAGGTCCTGGGTTCGTTCGGTTTTTTGAGGATTGCCCCGCTGGCCGCCGCTCGCGCGGCCATTCATCCGCTAACCATAAATGTTCCAGGCACTTACGCGACCGGCGACGGGGAGATCCGGCTGGAAATCGCGAAAGGTGGATCAACACAAGGATCACAGATCGATGAAACCGCTGAAAGCGCCTGTGCTAATCTGAAGGCGGAGCTAGCCTCGCCGATTGTTTTGCGCGGATGGAAACCTGGCGACCACTACCGTCCAGTGGGGAAATCACGAGATCATAAGCTGAAGGAAATGTTTCAGACAGCCCGAATCCCCGCATGGCGCAGGCGCACTTGGCCGATCCTGGAAAGTGGGGGTAAGATCCTGTGGGCGCGGGAGTTTGGGCCGGCTGAGGAGTTCGCCGCAAGTGGACGGCGAGGGCGGGTGCTCAGGGTTTGGGATCTTCGAAACGCGGCAAGTTAGATTGAGTCACGTCAGATTAGTTAGATCAGATATGAACCTTTCCGCGTCAAACATAGTAGTAGTTTGGGAGACGTCATGAATTCAACTGTAAGAAACGGTGTTCTGTGGCTGATTGTCATCTGCCTGATGGTGCTGGTGTATGCCGTGTACAAGAGCGGCAAGAGCGCCGGACAGACGCCGGCTTTTTCGGAGCTTTATACCCAGGTGGATAAGGGGATGGTGGAGGATCTCGTCATCAACTCCGCCACGGGCGAGGTGCACGGCCACTATAAGAACAAGGAAGAGTTCCGGTCCACGGTGCTTCCCACGTATAACGATTTCAACAAGCTGCTCATCGACCGGGGCGTCAACTACAAGGTGGAAGCGGCCAACGCCGGCGGATGGGTAAACATCCTGGTGCAGTCGATTCCGTTCATCCTGCTGCTGGGCTTCTGGATTTTCATGATGCGGCAGATGCAGAGCGGCGGCAACAAAGCCCTGAGCTTTGGGAAATCGCGCGCGCGGCTACATTCTTCGCAACAGAAGAAAGTGACGTTCAAGGACGTCGCGGGGGTGGAGGAAGCCAAAGAAGAGCTTCAGGAGATCATCGAATTCCTGCGCGAGCCGCAAAGGTTCCAGAAGCTGGGCGGCCGAATTCCAAAGGGCGTGCTGCTGATCGGCGCGCCGGGCACGGGCAAGACGCTGCTGGCGCGCGCCATTGCGGGCGAGGCGAATGTGCCGTTTTTCTCAATTTCCGGGTCGGATTTCGTGGAGATGTTCGTGGGGGTGGGCGCGAGCCGCGTGCGCGATCTGTTCGAGCAAGGCAAGAAGAACGCGCCGTGCATCATCTTTATCGATGAAATCGACGCGGTGGGGCGGCATCGCGGAGCCGGGCTCGGCGGCGGTCACGACGAACGCGAACAGACGCTGAATCAATTGCTTGTCGAGATGGACGGATTCGAATCCAACGAAGGCGTGATCCTGATCGCGGCGACGAATCGTCCGGACGTGCTGGATCCGGCGCTGCTGCGCCCAGGGCGATTCGACCGGCGCGTGGTGGTGAGCCGTCCCGACGTGCGGGGACGCGAGCAGATCCTGAAGGTCCACACCAAGAAGACGCCGCTTTCAGACGACGTCGATTTGAGCGTGCTGGCGCGCGGAACCCCCGGGTTTGCGGGCGCGGATCTGGCGAACCTGGTGAATGAAGCAGCGCTGGTGGCGGCTCGGCAGAATCGCAAGGTGGTCACGCAGTACGATTTCGAGCTGGCCAAGGACAAGGTGATGATGGGCGTCGAGCGGCGTTCGATGGTGATCACCGATGAAGAGAAAAAACACACCGCGTATCACGAAGCGGGACACGCGATTGTCGCGGCGCTGACGCCGCACTCCGATCCGGTGCACAAAGTGACCATCATCCCGCGCGGCATGGCGCTGGGCGTCACCATGATGCTGCCGACGCAGGACAAAGTCGACATCACGCGAGAGCAGGCCGAGGCGAAAATCACGGTCGCGATGGGCGGGCGCGTGGCCGATGAACGATTCCTGAAGATCCGGACGGCGGGCGCGAGCAACGATATCGAACAGGCGACCGAGCTCGCCCGGCGGATGGTGTGCGAGTGGGGCATGAGCGACCTGGGGCCGGTCAGCTTCGGCAAGCGAGAAGAGCAGATCTTCCTGGGGCGCGAAATCGCGCAGCATCGCGATTACAGCGAGGCGACCGCGATCCGCATCGATGAGCAGGTGAAGCAGTTCGTGCAGCAGGGTTATGAGCGGGCGACCAAGATCGTCGAAGACAATTCCGATGCAGTGGATCGGATCGCGGCGGCGCTGCTCGAACGCGAAGTGCTCGACGGCAACGAAGTGACGCAGTTGATCGAAGGCCAGGTGCTGGCTAAAGTGGTGCCTCCGCCGACGGGCGACGGGACGCGGCCGCAACAGGTAATCACGCCTGATCGGCCGGGGCGCGCGCCGAATGTGCTTGAGGGCGGTCCGCAGCCGGCGTGAGGCCCCCGCCTTTCCCGGTCTATCTGTTCGACGTCGACGGTACGTTGATGGATTCGGCGCCCGATATTTGCGGCGCGATCCAACACGTGCTGGTTTCACGCGGGCGATCCAATGTCGATGATGTGTTCCTGCGGCGGTATATCGGCCGTCACTTGCACGATCTTTTTCTCGACCTGAAATTCGAGCCCCCGGAGTTTGAAGCGATGCTGGCGGACTATCGCGCGAACTATTGGGCTCGCAAGAACGGGTCGACGCGGATGTACCCGGGCGTGGCGGAAGGGCTCGCGAAACTGGGCGGGCGGAAGTCGACCGCAACCACGAAGGGCACTCCGTTTACGCGGCTGATCCTGGAGCAGTTCGGATTGCTGCCCTATTTCGATCACGTGCAGGGTACCGACGGTTTTCCGGCCAAGCCGGAGCCGGACGTGATTCTGAAATCGTTGGAAGTGTTCGGCGCGGGGCCGGAGGAGTGTTTACTGGTCGGCGACGCGCCGGCGGATATGGAGGCCGGTCGGCGGGCGGGTGTGAAGATTTGCGCGGTGCGGTATGGGTATGGCGATGTCGCAGAGCTGGCGAAGTGGCAGCCGGATTATTGGGTCGACGATTTGAGAGAGCTAGCCGAAGAGAAAATGGCCGTTAATGAACGTGAATGAACATGAATTCGATTTGGACTTGATTCGGGTTCATTCACGTTCATTAACGGCTATGTTCCGAGCGCTTGATCCAGATCCGCGATGATATCTTCCGCCGCCTCGATTCCCACCGAAATGCGCAGCAGATTGTCGCCGATTCCCAGCCGCTGACGCTGCTTGGGTGACAAATCGCGGTGCGAGGCGATCGCGGGATACAGCGCCATGGTGTGGACATCGCCCAAGGAAGTCGCGCGCACGATCATCTTTAACCGCTCCATCAGCCGGAAGATTTCGGCGCGGCCGCCGTCTTTCAATTCGAACGCGAGCATGGCGCCGTAAAGATTCTTGGGGAACAGGCGCTGAATGGTCGCGGCGTCGGGATGCGCGGGATCGCCAGGGAAGTGCACTCGATCGACGCGCGGATGCGTCGCGAGCCACGACGCGACTTTGCACGCGTTCGAGCACTGGCGCTCCATGCGCAGGCCCATGGTCTTCATGCCGCGCATGGTGAGATAGCCTTCGAACGGACTCATCACTGGACCGATGGTGCGCGACAGCGTCTTGATGGTGTTGAAGTGCGCTTCGTCCGAAACGATGACGCCGCCCATCACATCACCATGCCCCGACATGTACTTAGTAGCGCTATGAACCACGATGTTCGCGCCGAGTTCGAGCGGGCGGACCAGCAGCGGCGTCGCGAAGGTATTGTCGACGATCAACGCGGCGCTAGCGCGCTTCGCGATCTCCGCGATTCGATCGATCGCGCCGACACGCATCAGCGGATTCGACACGGTTTCGATAATGATCGCGCCCGGCTTGGTTTCGATCACAGCTTTCTCGAACGCGGCGAGATCGCACGCATCCGCGAACGTGGTTTCGATGCCGAGAGGCGCCAAAATGTTCATGAGCAGGCTGGTGGTCGCGCCGTAGATCACGCTGGCGGCGACGACGCGGCGCGGCCGGTCCATCAACGCGGCGAGCAAGCTGAGGTGCACCGCGCTCATCCCCGAAGCGCACGTCTGGGCTCCATACCCGCCTTCGAGATCCGCGACCAATTCTTCGAGCGCGCTGGTGTTCGGATTGTCGTAACGCGCGTAGCAGGGACCCTGCTCTTCGCGGCCGAGTACGCGGTCGAGCTGCTCCATCGAATCGTAGAAATAACTGGCCGCGGTGTAGATCGGAGTGGTGACAGGAATAAAGGGACCGGGTTTCTTGCGGTCACCGGTGTGGATTAATTTAGATTCTCGTTTCATAATTGTGACCTAGCAGCATGTTTCAGAACGATAAGCGGCGCTCCCTGGCGGTCGCGGTTCCGTCTGGATTATCGGCGCTCCGTGACGGTCGCGGTTCAGTCTGGATTATTGGCGCTTCCATCGGACTCCGTCCTTGGTATCTTCCAGAATAATCCCGCGGCCGGCCAGTTCGGCGCGGATCTGATCGGCACGTGCGAAATCGCGCGATTTCTTGGCGGCGATCCGCTCCGCAACCAGTGCGTCGATTTCGGAATCGCTGGATGCGCCCGCGGCTGCCGACGGCTTGAGCACGTCGAACACGGAATCGAATCGGGCAAGGAAATCCTGCGCTCCCGTCGCATTGCCGGCGAGAAACTCTCCTGCATCCATAGCGGTATTGGTGTCGCGAACGTATTCGAACACGGCGGCGAGCGCTTCGGCGGTGTTCAAATCGTCGTCCAGCGCCTGGTCGAACGCATCGTGCGCGGCCTGGGTTCGCGCGACCAGCTTCTCGTTCACGCCCGGCGCGAGCTTGGCGGTGTCGAGCCGCAATTTGTAATTGCGCAGCCGGTCGATGGAAGTGGCGGCGGCTTTGATTCCATCGAAAGTGAAGTTGAGTTTCTTGCGATACGGCACCGACGCGAGCAGGTATCGCACGGCCTCGGGCGCATAGCCCATGGCGAGCACGTCGCGCAGCGTGTAGAAATTGCCGAGCGACTTCGACATCTTCTGGCCTTCGACTATCAGGTGCTCGGCGTGCAGCCAGTAGCGGACGAACGGCTTGCCGGTTGTCGCTTCGGATTGGGCGATCTCGTTTTCATGATGCGGAAAAGCCAGGTCGACACCACCCGTGTGAATGTCGAGGGTCTCGCCGAGGAGCTTCATGGCCATCACGGAACATTCGATGTGCCAGCCGGGGCGGCCCGCGCCGAGCGGAGATTCCCACCCGGGCTCGTTTTCCTTTTGCGCTTTCCACAATACAAAATCGCGCGCGTCGTCTTTATCGTACTCGTCGACGTCGACGCGTGCACCGGCGCGGATGCCGCTGAAATCGTGATGCGAAAGTTTTCCGTAGGCTGGAAAATTCGAGATGCGGTAATAAACCGAGCCCTCGCTGACATAGGTGAATCCGCGGTCGCGAAGCTTTTCGATCGCGGCAACCATGTCGGGGATGAAGTCGGTGGCCTTCACCAGGTGCTCGGGATGTTCCAGACGCAGGGTTTCGACGTCCTCCAGAAACGCCTGGATGTATTGCGCGGTGTATTCGTAGATGGACTGGTTGGCGGCGGCGGCGCTGCGGATGATTTTGTCCTCGACGTCGGTGATGTTCATGACGTGATCGAGCGAGTACCCTCGCGCGCGGAGCCAGCGGCGCAGGACATCCTGAAAAGTGAACGTGCGAAGGTTGCCGATGTGGATGTAGTTGTAGACCGTCGGCCCGCAGGTGTACATGCGCACCACGTTTCCGGTAAGGGGAGCGAAGGGCTCGACTTGTTGGGTGAGGGTGTTGTAGAAACGGAGCGCCATAGAAGGGGGATTCATCCATGGTAACAGTGCCGCCTTTGGCGGCGGCAGCAACGTGACGGCACGGCCTGATACGGTCACGTATGAGCGGCAGGGCATGGCCCTGCCCCACTACTTCAACAGCCCAGCGCGTTCGAGCAGGGCGTCGGGATCCGGATCGCGCCCCATGAATTCGCGATACAACACCGCGGGGTCCTCGCTATCGCCGCGCGACAGAATCTTTTCGCGATAATCGCGGCCGACGGTTTCGCTGAACACGCCCTCTTTGCGAAAGCGCGTGAAGGCGTCGGCGTCCAACACTTCCGCCCACTTGTAGGAATAGTATCCGGCGCCGTAGCCGACCGGGCTCGAAAACAGGTGGGTGAAGCCGGCGATCATGGCGTGATCGTCAGGCAGGGGCGCGGGTGAGAATTTCTGCAAAATCTTCCGCGAATACGCGACCACGTCGGGGTCCTTGGAACCGTCCCATTCACGATGCAAGGCGAGGTCGACGAAGGCGAAGCCGAGCTGCCGCATCTGGGCATTGGCGGCCCGGAAAGTTTTCGCGCGCTTCATCTTCTGATAGAGAGCGTCGGGAATCGCAGCGCCGGTTTCAAAATGACGCGCGAATAAATCGAGAGATTCGCGCTCCCAGCACCAGTTCTCCATGATCTGGGAAGGAAGCTCGACAAAATCCCAGGCGACGCTGGTGCCCGAAAGCGTGCGCACTTCCACGCTGCTCAGCAAATGATGCAGAAGATGGCCGAATTCATGGAAAATCGTCTCCACTTCGCGATGCGTCAGCAGCGCGGGCTTGCTGTCGAGCGGCGGCGTGAGATTGCCGCAGATCAGGCCCAGGTGCGGCTCGCGCTTGGCGGGATCGCCGGTGATCAGCGCATCCATCCAGGCGCCGCCGCGCTTGTTTTCGCGTGGATACCAGTCCGCGTAGAACGATCCGAGGAATTTCTTCGACTGGCGATCGTGAATCGCGTAACGGTGCACGTCGCGGTCCCAGACCGGGATGCCCGGTTCCTCCGTGACGGAGATGCTCAGGACGCGCCCGAAGATCTGAAACATTCCTTCCACCACGCGTTGCAGCGGAAAATACGGGCGCAGGGCTTCTTCGTCGAAATCGTAGAGCGCCGCGCGCTGCTTTTCGGCCCAGTAGCCGATGTCCCAGGGTTGAAGTGTTCGTCCGGCGAAGGCCGCGAGCTCGTCGTTTTCCTCGCGAAATCGCTGGTCCGTCTTTACGCGCAAATCCTCGATGAACTGAAGCGCGCGGTCTCCGGTGTGCGCCATGCGATCGTCCAGCACCAGGTCGGCGAAATTGCGGAATCCGAGCAGCCTGGCCTTTTCGTTACGAAGTTCGAGAATCCGGACGATCAGAGGACGATTGTCGCGTTCGGCTTCCCCGGTCTTATTAGGAGATGACGCCGCCCGGGTATTGTAGGCGCGCCATGCCTGCTCGCGAATCGACGCGTCGTCGAGATAAGTCATCACGGCCATGTAGCTGGGCGCTTGCAGGGTGAAGCGCCAGCCTTCGCGTCCTTTGGCTTCGGCGGCGGCGCGCGCGGCCGAGATCGCGCTGGGCGGGAGGCCGGCGAGCCTCGCTTCATCGGTCAGGACCAGGTCCCAGGCGTTGGTCGAGTCCAGAACATTTTCAGAAAACTTGGTGGTGATCTCCGCGAGGAGCACGTCGATTTCCTTGAGCCTCGCCTTGCCCGGCGGATCGAGCTCGGCGCCGTGCCGCTTGAAGGCGTCCATGGTCTTGGTCAGATAGCGGCGCATGGCGCCGGTGAGAGTGCGCGCTTCCTCCGTCGCGGCATAGCGCTGCATGGACTTCCACAACTCCTCATTCAGCGGCAGGCTCGAATAGAACATGCTGACCTTGGGCTGCACCGCGTTGAAGGCGGCGCGCAGCTCGGGCGTGGTGGCGACGCTTTCCAGGTGGCGCACCACGCTCATCGCGTAGTCCAGATTCTCGGTCATGGTGTCGAGCGCGTGCAGCGGTCGGGGGCTGACGATGGTTTCGTCAAGCCGTTTGTGCGCGGCGGCGAGCAGCGCGTCAATGGCCGGCTCGACATCGGAGGCCTGGATTTTGTCGAAGGGAACGCGGAAGGAAACTTCAAGCAGTGGATTCATGCCGATTTAAGGGTAGCAACAAGAAAACCGCCGCCGCGCCGACCAGGCCCAGCGCAATCAGGCCGGCCGCGTATGCGAGCAGAGCATTGTCGTAGAGCGCGATCAAGCCCAGGACGCACGCGGCAGCGTCGATGGCGGCGACCACCTTCGCGGTCCTGCGGCGGTCCCATAAAAAATACGCCGAGAGCAACCCGAGCGCGATGAATCCGAACGCCCATTTGTACATCGCGGCGTAATGGATCGCGTCGATCATCTGTTGCGTGGTGGGCGCGAGCTTCACATCCACGATTTGCAGAATGGCGAAGTTCTCGATAACGTCGAGCGTGGCGGCGGCGACGCCGGAGAGTGCGGCGGCAATGGCCAGCACACAGGCAACCCGACGAGTGCTCGAATACGTTCGCGCGAGCAACCAGCTCAGCACCAGATATAAGCAAGCGTAGCCGGCGATGAATCCGAAATCCTCGTATTGTTTAGTGCGCATCACTTCGCGATCCGCACTTGGGGCTTCGCCCAGCACTGCGTCGACATCGGACAGATTGTGGGCCATCTGGAGCGCGAGCACCGGATCGGGAATTCCGTGCTGCGGTTTGGAGGCGTTGGTGAAGTGGGGCGGCGCGAACATCAGCACCAGCGTGGCGACACACCATAATGCGAGCAGGCCCGCGGTGCGTTCGAACTTGAATCGGGCCGATGGTGCAAGCGGCCCGCCTGAGGTTGGAAGCGCCACCGGATTCAGGCGAGCAAGCGCGCCGCGTCCTTGGCGAAATAGGTGAGGATGATATCGGCGCCTGCACGGCGGATGGAAATGAGAGATTCCATGATGGCCCGATCCAGGTCCAGCCACCCGTTGCGGGCGGCGGCGACGATCATGCTGAATTCGCCGGAAACCTGATAAGCGCCGATGGGGACCGGGAAGCGGTCGCGCGCCTGGCGGATCAAATCGAGATACGGCAGGGCCGGCTTCACCATCAGCATGTCCGCACCCTCTTCCAGGTCGAGCTCCATTTCGTGCATGGCTTCGCGACCGTTGGCGGGGTCCATTTGATAGCTCCGGCGATCGCCAAATTGGGGCGTGGATTCCGCGGCCTCGCGAAATGGCCCATAAAATACGGACGCGAATTTCGCCGCATAAGCTAGAATCGCCGTCTTTTGAAAGCCGTGCACGTCGAGCGAATGCCGGATCGCGGCCACGCGCCCATCCATCATGTCGGAGGGCGCGACGATGTCGGCGCCCGCGCGCGCGTGGGACAGCGCGGCTTCGGCCAGCCATGCGAGCGTGGTGTCGTTGTCGACGTCGCCATCAACTACGTTTCCGCAGTGGCCATGCGTCGTATATTCGCAGTTGCAAACGTCGGTGATCACCAGGAGACCCGGAACGGATTGCTTCACGGCGCGGACGGCGCGCTGCGCGATCCCGCTTTCCGCGTACGCTTCGCTGGCGAATTCGTCCTTGGTTTCAGGAATGCCGAACAGGATCACGCCGCCCAGGCCCAGCGATCGCGCCGCTTCACACTCCCTGACCAGTTCGTCGATGGAAAGTTGGAAATTGCCCGGCATGGAGCCGATCTCGCGCCGCACACCCTCGCCGGGGCAGGTGAACAGCGGCAGAACCAGTTGCGAAGGTTCGAGGCGGGTCTCGCGAACCAAGCGGCGCATCGCTTCGGTGGTCCGCAGCCGGCGCTTCCGGTGAATAGGAAAAGGCATTACGTAAATTGTACGGGAAGCCCGGCGCCGATGCCATCGGGGTGAGGCAGCACGTCCGCGGAAAGCAACCAGACAGTCAACGGAACGGCTCGGCAGTGCGGAGCGCGGGCCCGAGGGGCGGGCCAGAGCTTCGTGTTACTTAATAAAGGCACCGATAAATATAGGCAATTATTAAGAAATAAACTCTTTTATTTCACACATACATCTGTTATACTTCAAAAACGGTGATCGAAAGCGCACACATTCCGGCGCATTGGGAAGAAGTAGTAGAACAAATCCAGCGCGGCGGGGAAGCGGGGCTGCGCGAGGGAATGGAAGAGCTGTACGCAGCGCTGACCGATGGCGTACGCGCCCGGCTGGTGCGCTGTATCGAAAGTCAATCGGTAGAGGACCGGTTGCATGAAATTCTGATGATCGTGCTCGAAGCCATCCGGCGAGGCGAATTGCGCGAACCGGGACGCCTGATGGGCTTCGTCAAGACCGTGACGCGCCGCCGAGTGGTGGCCCACATCCGCACTGCTTCTTTTCAACGCCGCCGATTCGTAACGGTAGACCACATGGAACCCGCGGCGCCGGCCGAGCAGAATCCAGAGAGACGCGCGGCGCGGCAGGAACAACTGGACCAGGCGCGCGGGGTTCTGCGCAGGCTCACCGCCCGCGATCGCGAGATTCTGGAAAGATTTTATTTTGAAGAGCAGGCACCCGGGCAAATTTGCAGCGAAATGAATCTGACGGAGACGCAGTTCAGGCTCTGCAAATCGCGCGCCATCGCTCGCTGCTTCGATCTGGTCCGCAACGCTGCGCCGCCGGCCTCGCTCGCAGTCCAGAGGCGCTGGCAAACGGTCGGGCTCATGAAAAAGACAGCCTAAAAGCCCTCCCTAAGAAGTTCCTTCACGAGACAGTGAGTCCCGAAGCTGACTTCCGGCGACATTTTCGGCGGGTCTCGGCGTGGCCCGCACTCAACAACGGCCAAGAGGTCAGCAGCAGGTCAGGGTCGCACGCCCAGCGCAATTTAGTTTAGGTTGGCCAGGATGGCGCTCGGGTTGCTCCTGCATTGGCGTGAGCTGAGCTAGTGAAGCGGAATCAATGAGTTAGGGTGGAAATTATGAAAAATTTCCCGATTCCGGTTCTGGAGATTTTACCGGTGGCTGTAATGGCTGCTGCCCTTGGCGGTTGTCAGGCGACGACGGCCGTCGAGGCGAGTAATACCCGGGATCCCGTGGTTGCTCCCGCGGGCACCGTTCTCCGGGTCCGGCTGAGTCAAACGCTCGAAACCGGGCGAAGCCGACCCGGGGATCGGTTTAACGGAGTTTTGGATTCGGCTTTGGTCTCCGGTTCGGTGGTGATTTTGCCGAAAGGAACAAGAGTGGAGGGCCGCGTCGTCACCGCCACGCAAGCAGGGGCGCGCGACGGCAGGGCGTTGCTGGCAGTGAAGTTGGAAAGTTACCAAGTGGGCGGAAAGTGGCGGCCGATCGCGACGAACACTGTCACGAAAGCCCACGAGGTAAGTAAGTCCGGCGGGGTGAGTGGAACGGGCGCAGGGAGTGGAACCTCTGGTTCGCCCGGAGCCGCGGATGTGGGTGTAACGATGCCGGCGGATTCTATTATCGGGTTCACGCTTACCGGCATTCTGAGTAGTTAAGTGCAGACAGAAAAGCAGTACAAACGAAGAAAAGGGGAGAAATACCATGAAAACGTCAATTATATTGGCGGGTGCGGTGATCGTAAGTCTGGCGGGGACGGGATGCGCGACGAAGAAATACGTCGCGAAAACCGTGGCTCCGGTGGAGCAGCGCGTAACCGGCACCGAAAACAAGAACGCGGAACAGGACAAGCAGATTGCAGCCGAGCGTGCCGATCTCACCGAACTCGATCGCGACGTGTCGAGAACCAAGGAGAAGGTTACCGACGTGGACACCAAGGCGACTCAGGCCGGTATAGCGGCTCAGGCTGCCGATCAGAAGGCGGTTGGCGCCCAGACGGCCGCGGATGGTGCGAAGCGCTCCGCGATGGAAGCGAAAACCTTTGCCGAATCCGGTCTCGACCAGATGGGACGCAAGGTGGAAGCCATGAACACGTTCCAGATGGCCAAGACCGTCACTGTTCTGTTCGCGGTGGATAAAGCCACGCTTACTCCGGATGCCAAGCAGCAGATCGACGAACTGGCGAAGCAGGCAAGCGGCACGGACCGGTACGTGATCGAGGTTCAGGGATTCACGGACAAGACCGGATCGCCGGAACTTAACAACGAGTTGAGTGAGCGCCGCGCGCAGGCCGTCGCCCGCTATCTGGCGAATGAGTCCAACATTGCAGTGCGCCACATCAGCACGCTGGGCCAGGGTTATGCGCAGCCGGTCGCCGATGACAAGACGGCCGAGGGCCGCAAGCAGAATCGCCGCGTGGAAGTGAAACTGTGGGTTCCCGAAGCGTCCGCCGAAAAGTCAGTGGCGTCCACGGGCAGCCAGCAGTAAAGGATAAGCCCGCGCTTTGCGGCGTTTGGGCTGCAAGTTAATTCGCGCACAACGCCACGAACAGGCTGTGCGTCATTGTTTAACGCGCACAACGCCACGAACAGCCTGTGCGCTTTGAGTAGTCGCCGGACCCTCCGACCCGGCGGCTTGAGGGCAGGTATAGACAAGACTCGAGCGAGGAATCTGCACGCCTCGCGGGTTGGCTTCGGTCACCAGTTCTTGTCGGTGCCTGCCCTTCTTGTTTTGTTGGCGCCGGGTCCCGGCGGGCTACCCGAAAGCGCTTCTAAGGTTACTGCACAGTGTTGGGCGATCCTGGGCTTCGCCGACGCGACCGGAGAGGTTGGAACTCCTGGCGACTACGGCGTTCGCCTTTGGCAGTGTTACCACCATCGTCAGCGCCGTCACCACTCCCGAGCCCGCAGCCATGATGCTGATGGGTCTCGGACTGGCCGCGTGCGCCCTGCTTCGCAAGAAGCTGGCCTAAAGCGCTCGGAGCGCCGCGACCTTTCACGGTACGTGGTCCTGTAGATCCTTCGCCAAAACGTCCGCCCGGCGCGCCAGATTGACTGCCTTCACCAGATCACGCTCGACACGCGCATCCTCCGCCTGCTTTTGAAAAACCTGAATCCGATTCAGGATCTCGGCCTGATCCGGCGACAGGTTTTTTCTCACCAGGACGGCCAGCACTTTTCGAACGCGATCCAAACTCTCCTCGAGCGTACGATTATATTCGCGCATCTGCTCCGGCGAGAGGATCTGGCCGAGCCTGGGAGGGGGCTGCGGGTCGGGTCGCGGAGCAGTAGCGGCCGGCTTGGGAGGCGCGGTCACCACCGGGCGTCCCGACGGAGCTTTGGGCGTCGGCGGCGCGGGCGCTTCTGCAACGCCATTAGGAATCAGGCCACTGGCCATCGATGATTCGGCCGATCCGTCGCCCAAATCTGGAATCGACGCGACCACGGGAGGATCGGGCAAGCGCTCCGGCGCCGCGGCCACCGGCGCGGCTTGGGGAGGCGGGGGCGTAAACGCCGCAGGTGGATGATGGCTGAACCAGCACCCACTCGAACAAAAAGCAAGCGCGACCACCAACGCAGTCGAAGGTGGCGGCATCCCGAAACCATTTCTTGATTTTGCGTCGGCCGGTTTCGCACGGCGCGCATGCGCGTCTTCAACGGTGCGGAGGTGCTGCGACGATCTGCGATCTCCACTAAACCGGTCGGGTAGGGAAGCCGAGCTCGGCCGTTGATTACGCATGGCCAACCAAAGCCGGGAACTGTAGAACGAAAGTAGTTCCGCGGCCATCTTCGCTCGTGAAGTCGATAGTACCATTATGCAACTGCACGGCCCGATAGGTCATGGCCAATCCGATTCCCGAGCCGCGTTGCTTGGTGGTGAAGTATAGCTGAAAGACTTTGTTGCGCAAATCCTGGGGAATGCCGGGACCGTTGTCGGCGACTTCCAGGCGCACGATATCGGCAGCCTGCGCGACGCGCAGACGCAACTCGCCGCCGGGAACCAGATCCGCGCCGCCCGAAACCAGATCTTCAACGACGCCGGTGGTGACGTTGGACGGAACCTCGATTGGCGCAGTGTCCATCGCATCACCGGTTACATCGGCAGCGATAGGGGCCGCCCTGGACCTGGTGGACGCGGTGTTCGACGCCGCCGTCGACATCGCGTTCGACATGGCGTCCATCGCATTGGTGACCAGATTGAGAATCGCCTGTTTGAGCAAGTCGGCATCGCCGCGAATCAGGGCGGGGAAGCCGTCCGCGGTTTCGAATTCAAGCGCGATCCGCGCGAGACGCGCTTGCGGCTTCATCAAATCCGCGACCTCGCGCGCGAGCGCGGCCAGATCCACTTGCTCGAACTTCAGTTCCATAGGCCGCGTGAAATCCAGGAACGTTTTCACGACGCGATCCAGGCGCCGTACTTCCTTCGAAAGTATGTCGATCTCCGGCGCCAGTTCCTCCGGCGGCGCGCCGAGCCGCTCGCGCAGGAGATCCAGGCGAAGCGAAATCGCGTTCAGAGGATTCTTGATTTCATGCGCGACGCCGCCGCTGATCCGGCTGATGGCGGCCAGGCGGGAGGCTACATCGAACTGCGTGGCCATCCGCTCCAGCAGTTGATCGAGACTGTGCTGCTTTTCAGTGGCCTCCTCGCGCGCGCCGCGGAATTGCCGGCCGAGAACGTTGAGCTTACTCTCCAGCGCGGCGAACTCTTTAGCCATGCCGCTGGTATCTCCCAGGGCGGTGTCCTCCTGCCGGCCGAAATTTCCCTGAACGATTCGATCGATGGTGCGCTCGATTCGCTTGAGCGGTTGTAGCACCCAACTGGCGGCGAATGCGGTGAGCAGCAGCGACGCCAGCACCGCCCCTCCGGAAACCGCCGCCAACCATTCGACATCGGGCAGCAGAGCCGCGCGCAGCAGCACGCTGGAGGTGACCACTTGAATGGTGAAGATGGTGTGATCGGGCGCGGCGCCTCCCGCCGGCGCGGTCACCTGGCCTAACGGCACCACCACTTGATAATCGGGCCGGTACACGAACAGATCCAGCATGCGCCTTCTCAGCGGGCTATCGCGCCAGTCGCTGAACATGGCGACCTTGGGAAGCGGCCCCGAAATACGCGAAGGGTTGGACGACGCAAGCACTTCGCCGGTCTGCCCCGCGACGTTGATCTCGAGGATGGACGGCGCAGGCGCCATGATCTCCAGCAGGCGCGCGGAAAGCCGCGGATCGCTCGATATAAGTTGATTCCACAACTCGATGAGACCCTCGCGATCGGCGGGCGTTTCATATTGAGCGGAGTTTTGATTGATAAAGTTGTTGACCAGCGAGCTCGCCTGCTGGCCGGCAAAAGTGGCGCGATCGAACGCGTCCTTGGACAACGAATTCGCCAGCGTATCAAGATGCAGCACGGAGAGCGCCACCGCGGTCAGCATCACGACTGCCGCGATCGAAAGAATCAATCGGATTCGCAGCGACATCCCAGGTCAGTCCGTATCCGCGCTTGCGCTTGCCGCGTCCGCGCTTGCGCTGTGCGTGCCGTACTCCTTGAGCTTGTTGAAAAGCGTCTTCTGGCTGATCCCCAGAATTTCCGCGGCGCGGGTCTTATTGTTCCTGGTATTTTCGAGCGTCAGCTCAATCAAGGCGCGTTCGGCTTGCTCCACCGTGTAGCCGAAGGGAACACGCAGCTCGCCGCGGTCCGTGACGGTGGCGGCTGAGGAGACCGGCGCGCCGCCGAATCCCGGAGGCAGGTGCGCAATCTGGATGGTGCCTTCACCAGCCATAATCACCGCGCGTTCCAGCACATTGCGCAGTTCGCGAACGTTGCCCGGCCAATTGTAGGCGACCAGGCGCTCTTCCACTTGGCGAGAAACGTCGGTGACCTTACCCCCGTGCTTGCGATTCAGCTCGGAGAGCAAAGCCTCGGTCAGCGTGGGCAGGTCCTCCTTGCGGGCGCGCAGAGGGGGCAATGGGATGGGAAAGACGTTCAGCCGATAGAACAGATCCTCGCGGAACTTTCCCTCGCGAATCGCGTCCTCGAGCGGCGAATTGGTGGACGCGATCACGCGCACATCCAATTGCACTTCACTCTTTGCGCCCAGCCGCCGCACCCGCCCGTCTTCGAGTATCCGCAGCAGCTTGGATTGCGTCGCGGGCGGCATGTCGCCGATTTCATCCAGCAGCACGGTGCCGTTCTGCGCGAGTTCGAAGCAACCGGCGCGGCGTTCGACAGCTCCCGTAAACGCGCCTTTTTCGTGGCCGAACAGCTCGCTTTCCATCAGGGTGTCCGGCATCGCGGCGCAATTGATGGCGACGAACGGTGCGGCGCGCCGGGGACTGAGCGAGTGGATGGCCCGCGCCGCCAGCTCTTTCCCGGTTCCGCTTTCACCTGTGATCAGAACGGCTGCGCGGCTTGGCGCCACTTGCTGGATCAGTGAAAACACTTCGCGCATCTTCGGCGACCCGCCCACCATCGGCCCCAGCACGCCCTGGTAACTTAACTGGCGCTCCAGGCGCACGGCGTGTTCGGCCAGGCGTCCTTGCGCGGCCGCGCGCTCGAGCAGCAGCCGTAGCACCTGCGACTGAACCGGCTTTTCCAGAAACCAGAATGCGCCGAGATCGTGAATAGTCTGAATCGCGGTCTCGGGATTGCCGAACGCCGTCTGCACGATGGCCGGCGGACCACCGCCCTGTTCCTTGAGACGCTTCAGCAGTTCCTGTCCGTTCATGCGCGGCATCATCAGGTCCGTCACCAGGACGTGCGCGTCGAAGGTCGCCAGCTTTTCAAGCGCTTCCTGACCGTCGGCCGCGGTTTCGACCGTGTATCCCCACAGGCCGATCATGCCGGCCAGCGCGCTGCGCTGCGATTCCTCATCGTCCACTACCAGTACGCGAGTGACGGGGCGCTCGGTTTCCATCGCTTCCTATTGTGACAGTCCGGCCCTTGGATCGTCCAGCATTGGCAGCTCGCGCCGAGATGGAGGAGTTCGCGGCGTGATAGAATGCTCGGCGATGCTGATACGTCCGACGTTGAAATTTGTCAGATTGAGCTACGTGGTCTGCCTGTTGGCGGCGGTGGCCCTGGGTGTGTATATCCTGGCCGACCCGATGCAGCCCGACTCGAACAAGATTGACCCGCGCTTGTGGGGACTTGTACCGCTCGCCATCTGGCTCTTCTTCACCATGGCGCGTCATATCAAGCAGCGGCTGGTGAAGATCACCATTCTAGGCGACCGTCTGCGGTATGAAAAGGGCCTGTTCTCAAAGAGCACCGAGACCATCGAACTAGTGAAAGTGCAGGATGTGCGCGTGAATCAAAGGCTGTTGCAGCGGATGTTCAATATCGGCAATCTGTCGTTCGAGACCGCGGGAGGGAGCAGCCGTCGCGAGATCGATTCCGTCGACAATCCGCAGGACGCAGCGGATTATATTCTGTCGCTGGCGCGGGACCAGCGGGTAAAGCCGGAGACCGGGGCAGGAGGAGGATCCAGCCCGGCGGCGAATTCGGACGCAGTCTAACGACTAACTTCACAACTTTTGGCGGGTGCTTTCGTCTAACCGGCGAGGAGAGGAGTCCTCATGACGACATTGCGCATCTTTGCGGCCGGTGTTTTGTTGTTCGCCGGACGGGGGTTTTCCCAGGTCTCGGCTCCCGCTTTCGAAGCCGCCTCCATCAAACCGAGCAATGAAGGAGAGGGCCACACTGGCTCGCACTCGCGCACCGGCTACCTGGTGGTGCAGAATCAAAACCTCAGGGAGCTGATAAGGACCGCCTATCGGCTGAGGGCCGATCAGGTATCCGGGGGCCCCAAGTGGGTCACGTCGGCACGCTTCAACATCGAAGCGAAAAGCGCGGGCCCGGCGGAAGGGCCTGAACTTCTCGCCATGCTTCAAACGCTGTTGGCCGACAGGTTCCAACTCACGTTCCACAAGGAATCGGCCCTCCTTCCAGGATTCGCGCTGGTGGTGGCGAAAGGCGGCTTAAAGGTCCGCCCCGTGGACGGCAGCGGAGGATCGCGCAGTAATTCTAACAGTGACTCCAATAGACGCCATCTGAGTGCCGAGGCATTGCCGATGGCCAAATTCGCTGAGACGCTCTCGCGGATACTGGGAAGTCCGGTTGTCGACAAAACCGGCGCCACCGGTGCGTTCACGTTTGAATTGGAGTGGAGTGCAGACACCGGTGCTGCGGCGCCACCAGACGGCGCGCCCGCAAATATCGCCGATGCCGGTCCGTCGATTTTCACGGCCCTTCAGGAGAAACTCGGCGTCAAGCTGGAAGCTCAAAAAGTTCCAACGGAGATTTTCGTGATCGATAAGGCCGAAAAGCCCTCGGAAAACTGAACAAGCGCGTTACGGAACCGCGACCGTCAAGGAGCGCCGAATCTTTGACGTTCTGAACCGCGACCGTAAGGCAGCGCTTGTTCTCCAGCCCCGTCCCGTAAGGGAGGGCTTGTTCGACCCAGCCCGCAAAGGGAGCGGCACGCGAATCTCTCAGTCAGGCATTAGTCTTCGATCGTGATCGACGGCCCGGCGGATTGCGTTTCCACGCAGCGCTGCTCGACACGATGCGCCAACGCGACAAACGGCGCGGCGTGCGAATCGCCTGGACGCAAGGTCACCGGATCGCCGCGATCGCCCGCCGAGCGTACTTCGGGATCGAGTGCGATCTCGCCCAGAAACGCGATGCCCATCTGCTCAGCGGTCCGCTTCCCGCCGCCTTCGCCGAAAACGTCGATGCGTTCGCCCGAGCCGGGCGCGATCAGATAGCTCATGTTTTCGATCAGGCCCAGCATTGGCACACGCACCTGCGCGAACATATTCACCGCTTTTCGTGCGTCCTCCAGCGAAACTCCGGAAGGTGTGGTGACCACCACCGCTCCCGTGATCGGCGTCGACTGCGCCAGCGAAAGCGCCACGTCACCCGTGCCGGGCGGCAGATCGATCAGCAGGTAATCCAGCTCCCCCCAAACCACGCCTCGCAGGAATTGCTGCATCGCGCTGTGCAGCATGGGCCCGCGCCAGATCAGCGGCTTGTCGCCGGGATTCAGAAAACCCATCGACATCAGGCGCACGCCGTGTTTCTCAAGCGGCTGAATGCGATCGCCCGAGGCGAGCGGCGGCTGGTTGATCCCCATCATCAGAGGAACGTTGGGACCATACACATCCGCGTCGAGCAGACCCACGCGCCGGCCCATCCCCGCCAGCGCGAGAGCAAGGTTCACGCTAACCGTGGTTTTCCCCACGCCGCCTTTTCCGGAACCAATCGCGATAATTGTGCGGATGCCTTCGATGGGCATCTTGGGCGGCGCTTGAGGATTCATGAACCTTGATGGTAGCAACACGCCCAAGCGCTCGCGCTGTTTTTCTGAGCCGTGACCAAAGGGAGCAGCCCAAACGAATTCTTAATGCGGCAGCTTTTCGCTCGCTCCTTTCCAAAAATGCGCGCGCCATCATACTAAACTGAAATCATGAGACGGGTCTTGGTAGCGGGATTCTTCCTGATGACTTCAGCGGCGCTCGGGCAAGCGCCATCGCAGGACGGCCCGCAATTCACCAAAGACAATCGCCTGGTGCCGCCAGCAAATTATCGCGAATGGATTTTCCTGAGTTCCGGCCTCGCCATGACCTACGGACCCGCCGACAGCACTGTGTCCGACAATCCGCGTTTCGACAACGTCTTCGTCAATCCATCCTCATACAAGGCCTTTCTCGAAACCGGCAAATGGCCCGAGAAAACCATGTTCGTTCTCGAAGTCCGGTCCTCGGCGAGCAAGGGATCCATCAACCAGAACGGTCACTATCAGACCGATGATTTCCGGCTTTCCGCGGAAGTGAAGGACTCGTCGCGTTTCAAAGACAAGTGGGAATTTTTCACGCTGCCCGCGAACGGCCAGCCGGGAGAGATGCTTCCGAGGTCGGCGGGATGCGTCGCGTGCCATTCGAAGAACGGAGCGGTCGACAATACTTTCGTGCAGTTTTACCCGACGCTGCTGCCGATTGCCAAGGCCAAGGGGACCCTGAAATCGACAGAGAGATAGTCCGTCGGCGAGGGAAGATTTGGAGCGCGGTCGACGTCTAATGATCGAGGTGTCGCCATGTTGACTCGTTTCGCGATTGTGTCCTCCCGATTTGTACTCGCCGCTGCGGCAATCACAGCCGTTCTTTGCGTGAGCGACAGTCGCGCTCGGCTGTCTTACGCACAGGCCTTCACTGACGATGCCCAGTGCCCCGTCACAAAAGCGCCCGATCCCCCATTCATTCCCCCGGCGCCGTATCCGGTCGCCACTCGCGATGGATGGTTTTATTACGGCAACCCGAAACTCTGGACCCAGGTTCACACCGACTGGCATGGGTTGCCGCTATGGAACGTCGGCTATCGAGAAAAGATCGCGTGGTGGTCCGAAGGCTTGGATCAGAAGAGTGAGGGAGGGCAACCCGCACTGACGATCACGGGCCGGCGCTTAGATGGCCCCTCCGCGCCGCTCGTCGCCGACGATCATGCGAACACTTCTCATAGTAAAGATATGGGGACGTTCATTATGTCGGCAGTCAATCTTCCCACCGCCGGCCGTTGGGAGATCACCGGTCACTACAAGGATCAGAACCTGACCTTCGTCGTGATCGTCAAACCCTAATTCGCCGCCGGACCTCTTCCGCCCCCCTCAGGCGCGTGCAGCTCATACCCAACTGGCGGCTCCGCGCCCAGAAGATACCTCACGAAATAATCCCACCGCCGGCGAACCATGTAAGGCTCATTCCCGAATCCGTGATTTCGATTCGGCAGCAGCAGCAGATCGAAATCCTTGTTGGCCTTGATCAGCTCATTCACCACCAGCAGCGTGTTGTACGGCGGCACGTTGTTGTCCATGGTGCCGTGCGCCAGCAGCAAATGACCCTTCAAATTCTTCGCGACCAACTGATTCGCCTGATTATCGTAATTGGTGGTGCCGTCCGAATTCGTCTGCAATAATCCTTGCCACTTCTCGGCCCAGTCATCTTCGTACTCGCGATTGTCGTGATTGCCAGCTTCCGAAATCCCCACCTTGAAGAAATCGGGATAGCGGAACATCGCGTCCGCGGTCGCGTAGCCTCCCCCGGAATGCCCATAAATCCCCGCGCGCTCGATATCGATCCACGGATATTTCTTCGCGAGCTGCTGCATCCCGGTCACCTGATCCGGCAGCGTATTGTCTCCCATGTCGCCGAAGTAGGCCTCGTGGAATTTCTTCGATCGCCACGGCGTCCCCATGCCATCGATTTCAACGACGACAAACCCCAGCTCGGCGACCGACTGGCAATCGCCGCGCGCCGCCGAAAAGCTGCGGCTGCCCACGCTTCCCGTCTGCGGGCCCGGATAAATGTGATTGATGATCGGATATTTCTTCGCCGGATCGAAATTCGTGGGCCGGAACATAAGCCCATAGATATCCGTCACGCCGTCGCGCGCTTTCACGGTGAACGGAATCGGCGGTTTCCAGCCAGTGGCCAGCAGCTTGGCGATGTCCGCCTTTTCAAGATTGGCGACCAGCTTCCCGTTTTCATCGCGGACCACGCTCGCCGCGGGAACGTCAGGCTTGGAGAAGTTATCGACAAAATAATGGCCAGACGGCGAAAGCGTCACGTCGTGATTGGCGTCCTCCGGCGTCAGCAGCGCGAGATTCCGTCCGTCAAACCCGACGCGGTACAGGTGAATGAAATACGGATCGCGGCCCTTCTCGCGGCCCACGCCGAGGAAGTACAGCACGCGATTCTTCTCGTCTACGCGAATCAGTTGCGTGACGTTGCCTTCGCCGGTGGTGATCTGATTCTTGAGCTGCCCTGTGCGCGAGTCGTAAAGATAGAGATGCCCCCAATTGGATTTCTCCGAAAACCAGATCAGCTCATTCGTCGCGGGCAGGTACCGCCAGTTCACGCGCCCGTTGCCGGATTCATAAAACGTCGGAACGGATTCCTCCAGAACGTCGCGGATCTCGCCGGTTGCCGCATCGGCAATCCGAAGATGCTCCTGCTTGTGATCGCGCGAAGTCGAGACAAACGCGACGTTCGACGAATCCACGCTCCACTGCACATCGGACCATTCGCCGCCGCGGCAAGCCACGTTATCGCACAGCGTCGAGCGATGCTGGTCCGCGGGCATCTTCAATCTCACTACATGCGGATCGGCAACGTCGATCACCACACGTTGAATGGTGGTGATCACGTCGTCGCCGGGAAGCGGATACTTCCACGCGCGCAGTTGGGGATGGCCAACGGCTGTCGAAACCAGATACATTTCACCCACGCCGCGCTGGTCCTGCTGAAACGTCGCAACCTTTTTCCCGTCGGGCGACCACGCCACAATCGGGCGATCGCTCGCGGCCCACCCCGCGTTGTCGGTCGCGTAGCCGAAATCTTTTATGCCGTCGGTGGTCAGCTGCGTGAGTTTGCCGGTCTCGACATCGCGCGACCACAGATTGTTGTCGCGAATGAACACCGCGCGTTTTCCATCCGGCGAAAGCGACTCGTTATTTCCCCCACGCCCGCCGCCTCCTCCGCCACCGCCGCGCCCTCCCCGTCCGCCTCTTCCTCCACGCCCTCCGCCCGCTGCCTCACCTGATACGGTGCAGCGCGATCCGGCGACATCGCATGTGAACTTCCGCCCGGTCACGTTGAAGGAAATCGAATCGCCCGCAAGTTCGAAATCCGTGAAGGGGAGATGATGACCATCGACAGTGGTTCCAGAGGCTACAGATAGCGCCGCCGCGAGCTTCGCGTGATCGAACGCCGGCGCGCGAGTGCCGCGAACGGGGTCGATCAGAATGAACTCGGTGCCCTCGGCGGTCGTGTTCCGGTAATAGAAACGCTCGTCCACGTTGCCTCCACTGGAAGCTGCGGCAGCCGTGCTCAGAAACGTCGGCCGAACCGCCGACTTGTAAACCAGCGGCGTGGTGTTGTAGCCCATGAACTTCTCGGCGTGAGCATAGTCGGCCGAGGTGTACTGTTGCCGCTGCTGGGCCGAAGCACTGAGCGCGATCAAAGGCAGCGCGATGAGAGAAATTAGTTTTGACAATGCAATCCTGGGCATTTGTCCATTCTAATCCCCAGAGGCGCGACAGAATGGAGCGCGTAGTCCGTTGAGGCACGACCGTAAGGGAGTGCGTGTTTTTCAAGCCCCACCCGTCAGGGTGGGGCCCCCCATCCGCTCAACCATCAATTGAGGCGCGACAGAATGGAGCGCTCGCAAATGCGAGGCTGCTAGCTACCAAACCCCGTGAGATGTTTCTTATCGGAACCGAGGTCGGGAACGCCGGAAGAAACCTTCCCCAACCCGATGACCCGTGGCCGCCCGGCGACGGGACGAGGCGAAGCCAACGGCTGACGCACCGTCTTGCGCTTGGCTCGAACTCGGGGTTTCAGCTTCATGACGTACCTACATTATCGGCGCTTTATTGTTTTTCCACACCGTCGCCCGCTTGTAACACGGGTGGGTAATACGGGGAGGAGTGAACTGCTTGTCGTCTTCTTCGTAGGTTGTCATCGTGAAGCAGAATCGAGCCCCTTTGTTCGCCCGCGTACGGGCGATGTCCAGCGATTGGACGAAAAGGTTTTCCCTTTCCAGCCCGTCATATACGCTCACTACGGTTTCGATGACGGGCCTGAGATCCCCTGGGGAAATGTCGAAAATATAGAGTTCAGAGCCAAGCACGCCTGCTCCTCCGAAGTCGGACTCAACAAGAAGCTGTTCTGCCGTGTCCCCACTCGATGCCATCTCGATCCTATGAAGGCCCCAATGGTGGAGTGTGTCGGGCTCGAATTTGCTTGAAGCCGTAAACACTCCAGCCTTGTCCTCGACCAGGGTAATCCTTGCAATGGATGGACAAGCCATCGCTGGATTCGCGTCGACGAATTTGTACTGCGCCACCGCGACAAAGCGTGCCGGACTCACGTTATAAATCTTCGCCCGCACCTCACGAACTGCCGACTGATTCTGTTTGATGATGTCGTCCGAGGCGCATGTCTCGTTCTCCGTCGTAGGCGCGCCCGTGATCCTGTAGACTATCTTTCTTTTCAGGGCGTCCGGGAAATCCAACTCGACCTTCCCCGCCGGCCATCTCCTCGAGTCGTCGATATGCTTCCCCGGCACGGCGGTGATCGACATTCCCGCAAACACTGCCGCGAGCACCTTCAGCCGGGTCGCTTCATCCGTGACCAACTCCGCGCCTGACGCGATCGGCCTACCGCACGCCACAGAAAGTGCAATTATGAAAATCCTATTCGCGTTCATTAACGGCCGATTTGCCTACTTCACCAGCGAATCCCACCTCGCACCCGCCTTCTCTTTCACCCTCTCCACATCCCGATCCAGCAGCAACCGCTCGACCACTAACGGCTTCGCCGCTGCCTCGATCTTCGTCAAATAATCCGCGCGGCCCGAATAGCGCTCCTCAATCGACAACCGACTGTCGCCCGACTGCTCCCGCTCCGCCTTCGTTCTCGGAAACGGAATGAACGATCCGACCATGCTCTGAATCGCCTCCGGCGCGCCAATCTTCGGATCGCGAAGATTCCAGCCGGTATAAGTCGCGAGCGGCACCGCCAGTTCCGGCAAACGAATCCCGCTGGTCTCGTTACCATCGCGATCCACTTGCGGAATCAGAATCGGGTATGACGCGCCGATCTTCGGCGGCTCAATCGCCTCGATGCCTTTCGTCCGAAAATCCGGACCGAAATCCAGCCGCCACGCGTAATGCGTGTCCTTGGGAACCGCCACGCCTGGGATTTTCGGAAACGCGAGCGCGCCCGTGGTCACCAACTGGTCTTTGTTGATTCGCGGGATTTGCGAATCGGGCGGGGCAGTCCCGTCGGTGATCCACGCGTTCATGTCGACCAGCAGCGCCCGCATCGCGAATCGATAATCCTGCGGATTCGCCCGATTCTGCGTGTTGTTCTTGTTCGGCTGCGCATTCGCGCCATGCTGCGTCCCGGCGAGATAATAGATGCGCGTGTCCGGCGCGGGCGCGACATCCTTCTTCCCATCCGGGCTGATGTGGATCAGCGACGCGTTGCGGCCCCAATATTCATACGATCCGTTGGTATAGAAAATCTTCGGCACCACGCCGTCTTTTTTCGCGCGCGCGAGAATTGCATCGGTGATGCCGCCGTCGGTTTCAGGCTCGTCGGTGAACGGGAAGATGTCCGTCGGGTACAAAAAGTTCATCCAGGTGTGCCCATCGCGCGAGGGCTGCGCGAAGCGGCTGTTAAAGCTCCCTTGTCCGGCTCCGCCCACGTGCGCCCATAGTCCGTCGAAGACCTTGTGTCCGCGCTCATCCGCATTGAAACCGTCGTAAAGATACTTGCGCAGAAACCGCCCGCTTTGTGAAGTGCCGAAACCGATCGCGCGCTTCACTTCGCCCTGTTGCTTCATATACGAGATGTAGTCGCGCACCGCGGCCGGCCCGAGACCGACCACCGCCGGATCTTTTCCGGTATAAACGACTTCATACACGCGCCCCGGATCGAATCCAGCCGCGTACTCGATGCCGGTCGCATCGGCGTTGAATTTCCACTGGTCGCGCGGAATCAGCATGGGCTTCTCGGTGGGATGATCGCGCACTGTCAGCGTGGCCGTGGCTTGGTCGGCAACCGCGTAAGGAATCTGCGCGCGATCCCCCAGCGACGCCGTGGTCGAGCGCCGGTCCACAATAATTTCCGACCGCACCGGCCCCGTCAATCCTTGAATTATCGGCGCGTACAACTTCATCGCGGTCCGATCCGGAACATCGAACTCCCACCCGACCCAAACCAGCGTGTACCCGGCTTCGAACAGCAGCGGATCGCCGAGATCGGCGGCGGTGACCAGTTGACGCCCCTGCGCGAGATCGAACATTCCGATCATGCCCCTGCCGCCGCGATTCGAGATCTCGAGGAGCGCTGTGCCGTTGCTCTTGGCCGCGTCCTTCGGCCGGAGCACGAAAATATCGGCCGAGAATTCCACCAGCCCCTTGGCGTTGCGCGGCGCCCGATCGACGTCGACGATGATCTTGTTCGCGGCGAGCTTGGGATCGACGGCAAAGTACGCTTTCCCGGTGACTTGTTCGTAATTGACGATCGGGATATCAACGCGCTGGGCGACCTCCACGCGGATGACGGCAGCCTGGGCCAGCGCAGCGCTCAGAATCGGAATAGTTAGACGGCGTAGCAGCATGGAATCATTCTACGCCTTGGTGGGGCAGACAATCTTGGCTGCGCGGCGGCTTTCAGCCGACGCCGCTCAAGTTTCCAGAGCCGCCTTAAAAGGCGGCTGCGGGCACGAGTGCCCGCCCCACGAGCATCTCTATTTCTTGCGCCGTTTGAAGAAAATGTCCGACGACTTCAAGGTGGTGCTCACCAGCAGCAGAAACAGCACCAGCAGCGACACCAGCGTCGCCACTGAGCCGATCACCAGATAGTCGGATTCGCGCAGCGGTCCCGGCATCAATCGCAAAAGAATTGCGGCGATCACCACGAACACGCATGCCGCGCCCAGGCCGAGAATGAGTCCGCGGCGCATCAGTCGTACTTCTCGTAAAGAATTTGTTTGCGATCGAAGCCCATCGCTTTCAGGATATTGCGTACGTCGTCGACCATGGCTTTCAGGCCGCACAGAAACACGTCCACGTCGGGACGCGCCACGGACTGTTGTCCAAGAGCCTCCATCAAATGTTGCTGGACGCGACCGGTGAGTCCCGTCCAATCGGGACCGGGACGCGTGAGCGTCGGCAGAAACCGGAAGTGCGAATAGCGCCGGGCCATCTCGTCGAACTCCGCGCGATACATCAGGCTGTGTTCATGGCGCACGCCGAACACAAGCGTAAACGCGCGCGACGCGTCATTCAAATGTGCCCGAAGAATCGAGCGAAACGGTGCAATACCCGTGCCGGTCGCGATTAGGACGGCATCGCGATCCGGGCGGCGGATCACGAACAGCCCCAGCGGCGGCGCCATTTCGACCGCTTCACCAGGCTGCATCGAAAATAATCGCGGCGAAAGATGCCCGTCGGTCACCAGGTTCAGGCACAGCTCGAATCGATTGGTCTCGTCGGGCGCGGACGCGATGGAATACGCGCGGGTGATGTTCTTTCCGCCGACGGTATCGGTAAACGAAACGAACTGCCCAGGCGTGAACGACAGCTTTTCGACGTCCGGAGCCTCGAATACGAAGTGCCGCACGTCCGGCGCGATCTCGATGGATTGGATCAGGCGCGCACGCATCAGATAAGGAGTTTGACTCGATCCGGCTGTTTCGCAAGATCCACCAGCGCGGCGGCCATAGCGGGGTGGCCATCCAGCGGCGGCGTCGCCTCGATTTCAATCGCCGGATGCTTCTTCCGGACCTGTTCAATAAGTCGTGGAAGATCCCGCTGGAGGTGCAGACCGGTAGTCAGGAAATAGGGTACGACGATGAAGCGCGATTCGCCGCGCGCCGTCAGTTCGTCGACAGCGTCGGAGAGGCTGGGCGTTCCGCCCTCCAGAAACGCGGTTGAAAAAACGCGCCAGGCTCCCAGTTCCGCGGCTCGCTTAGCGACGTCGCGCACTGCCTGGTTCGCCGATTCGACGCTCGACCCATGCGCGAAAATGATGTAGGCAGGCTGAATCATGATGGAATCCCGGTGGAATCACGGTCACGGTGAATTCACGGTGACTTCACGGTGGAATGACGGTGAAATCACGGTGAAATGACGGTGGAATTACCGCTGAATCACCTGCGCCTCCTGAGCCGCCGGTTGCGACGGAAAATAGGCTCGCAGAAAATCGAAGAACGCCCGTCCGCGCCGCCGTCCGTTATTGTGCTGCATTTCGAGCCGCTGCAAAAACACCAGCGCCCCCAGCACCTCCGCATCGCGAAGCGAGTGCATCCCGCTCTCCCGCGCAAGCTCCTGCCGCAGCTCGTCGACCGATTTCCGGAGCGCCTCCTGAATGGCGGCCGCGAAAGGATTCTGCGGTCTGGTTTCGTAGATCAACCCCGATTCAAGCGTGCGATACGTCCTGATCAGCGAGTCGAGCGCTTCCCGCGCGTCGAAATCGACAGCCCGCTCCTTCTCGACTGCGCTCGCGAGCGCGACCGTCAGCCATGTGATCACGTTTTCGTGTTGGCGGATGAAATCCTCCGTCACGCGGATGTCCTGGTTGGGAATTTCCGTGGATGCGATGGGCGCGGGCTGTTCGTGCAAACGCGCGGCCTGCAAATGTTCGCAATCGTGCGGGCAGTCGACCGTATTCTCGCGCTCGGTTCCGCAGCACTGCGGACAAATGTCTCCGCCAACGCCAGGGCAATTTCGGCGCGCGCGTCGCTTGTTGCAGATTTTGCAGGGAACGTTCACGGGCGGATGTCACGATCGTCATCTCTATCGTGATGCCACTATCGTATCATTGGGGGAAATGCCCCGGACTGATCTTTACGTCAAAGTGGAACTCGATCTGGATGATAAGGAAAAGCCGGACCGCATCGCCAACGATATCTGCCGGATGATCCGCAAAGTGTATGGCGTTCGCGCCGCGGAAGTGTCGAGCATGGTGGACAAGGAACCCTAACTTGTGGCGCAGGGCCATGCCCTGCGAGAGCGCTCGCGTCGTTAAAAAGCGTCAAGCGTGCGCCGCGGCAGGGCGTGGCCCTGCCCCGCCACTAATGCGCCGTCAGCCCCTCGGTCAGCTCGATCCTGGTTCCGTTCGGATCGATGATGAACGCAATCTTCAGCCCGCCTAGCTGAGGAATCTCGCGATACGCCATGTCGAACGCGACCCCGTCGGCCGCCAGTTTCTTGCAGAACGCATCCAGATTCTTCACCTCGAACCCGATGTGATCCAGCGTGCGGCCCTTGGTCGCGGCCGGAGCCGTCTGCGCCTTCATCACGTCGACCTCGCCGCCCGGAATGAACCCCGCTGGGAACTGACCGCGCTTTCCTGGCGTGGCGCCGAACGTCTTCACGTACCAATCGCGCACGGCCTCCTGATCCACTCCGGCTTCGTGAATGTGATGGAACTTGATGGGCACGCTCATCGTCGCGTCTTCGGTGAATTCGACCCGCACCTTCTCGGGAAACACCGCGATGATCTGCTTGGTCTGCGGGTTATCCATCGAGAACGTAAGCCCGGCGTCCTCCAGCTTTTTCTTGGTACCGGCGTAGCTCTTCACCAGAAATCCGAAGTGGTTCACGCTCGATCCATCCGACCCTTCGGTGGGCGCGGTCCGCGCTTTCTGCACCACTATGAACACGCCGGGCAGCTTCCACATCTCCAGCGATCCGGCGCTGGTTACTTCCGCGCCAAGCACGCCGACCCACAGTTTTTTGTGCGCCTCCGGATCGCCGACCATCAAATGAATGTGGCCGATGGACACTCCCATCTCGTTCGGTGGAGCGAGTTGAGCGAACAGCGGAGCGGTTGAAACGGCAAGTAATGTAAGCCAACGCATGGCTGTCACCTTATCATACGTTAAGGGCAAGATGCGGTCAGGGAGAAGGTGTGTATTCTTGCACAGGCCCGTCCATGCCCCACAGTACTTGCCAGGAACCATCCGGTTGCCGGCAGGCGATTTCGAGGTAGCGAAGCTCCGTGCGTCCGGGATCACCCGCCGCGGCGGCACGCGTGAGTTCGATGGAACCGCGGACAAAGGCAAAATCGCCCCGGATGAGAATCTCGTCGGGGTGCACCTGCACGGTGAAACCGCCCTTCCGGATCACCTGGGCATAGTATTCCCGTCGCTCCTGCCAGGATTGAACCGGGTTGCGAAGATTGATGTCCACATAAGTGTCCCCGTAGAACCGCATGATGCGATCAACGTCGCCGGTGTTGAAGCCTTCGGCAAACTCGTTCGCCATGTGGCGCAACTTCGAGACATCTTCCAGATCGGACCGGGTCGACAGCATGGCGGAGGATCTGGCGATATTATCGCCCCGCCGGCGGACTCGGCGATTTGCGCTGCTCCTCAATATACGTGTCCAGGAAATCCAGCGCAGGCTTGTTCGGAACCGGCTTCACCTCGGTGGTATTCCCGAACGACATCACTACTTCGCCCTTCACCGGTTGGAACGCCGGCCACTTCGGCAGATTCTTTCCGTTGGGATTGCCGGTCGTCGCGAAATTCACCCAATACGACGACATCGTATCGGCGAGCTTCCGATCCACGTCCTCCCACTTTGGCGTGCCATTTGGCGAGGTGGCGAACGGCGCCACAATCAGATTGCCGAACGCGTAGGCGATCTCCGATCCGTGATATGCGCCCTTCACGCGCTGCGGCGGCGGAGGCACGCGATTGAAGTAATACATGTAGACCTTGTTCTTTCCGGTCTTCGATTCCATGCGCGCCCACGTCCGCATTTCCCAGCCGAACGTCCGATCGCGCATGGCGTGCGCCGCCGCGTCATACGCCTCTTCGTCGTTGGTGGCCGGATACACCTTCAGGTACGCTTCCGCGTCCTTGCCGTACTGCCGCTCCGCTTGATCGTGAAAAGATTTCACGGTGACCGGTCCGCGCGTGAACATGGTGCCCTCATCGCTGTTCGACCCGATCAACATGGGAACGTCGTTCTGCTTGCCGTTTGCGTAAATCGTATAAACGTCGCTGGGCAGAAACCATCCGTCGACGTTCGCCGCAGTCTGGAATTGTCCGCCTTGAATCGCCGACGCCGGTTTCGCGCGCAGCTCGGCGACGGAGTTCGCCTTCAGCGCAGTGGCCATCCGAACGCCTGCCTGCTCCATGTCGGCAAGCTTGCGCGCGGGGGCAAATTCGGCGCCGCTTTCTCCGATGGCGCGTTCAAACAGACCGTGCGCGAGCGGCGTCGCCGTCAGATAATTGACGCTCCACGATCCCGCCGATTCGCCGAAGATGGTGACCTTCTTGGGATCGCCGCCGAACGCCGCGATGTTTTTCTGCACCCATTCCAGGCTGGCGATCTGATCCAGCAGCCCGTAGTTTCCCGACGCATTGCGGTCGGATTCCTTGGTCAGCTCGGGATGCGCGAAGAAGCCGAAGACACCGAGCCGGTAATTGACGGTGACCACCACCACGCCTTTTTTCGCCAGCGCCTCGCCATCGTAAATGGATCCGGCGCCGCTGGTGAGCGCTCCGCCGTGGATCCACACCATCACCGGCTGCTTGGCCGACGCCGATTTCGCGGTCGTATAAATGTTGAGGTACAGGCAATCCTCGCTGTTCGAACCGCCGCCGCCGCGTCCCTGAACGCATTGCGGGCCGAATTTGTCCGCGGCTTTGACGCCGGTCCACGGGGCGGCGGCTTTGGGACCGCGCCATCGCAGGTCGCCAACCGGCGGCGCCGCGAACGGAATCCCTTTGAAGACGCGAACGCTCGCGTCATTTCCGGTTACGCCGGTGAGTTGACCTTGTTCGACATGGATGGTTTCGGGGATCGCTGCGCATACCGGCAACACAGCCGGCAGAATCGCGACGAGGAGAGAAGTGGCACGGAAAGTACGCATGAAGAAATCATACACCCTGACGGCGGCGCAAGCTCTGTAAAGGAATGTGTACTTTCGGGTTGAGGCGCGACGGAATGGAGCGCTTGTATTTAATGACGCGCGACAGAATGGAGCGCTTGTATCTAATGACGCGCGACAGAATGAAGCGCTCGTAATAAATTCGGGATTCGTGTTTATCCGTGTCCATTCGTGGCTAACTGTTTTCCTCCTCCGTAATACGCACACATCGACGATACCGGGCACTCTTCGCACAGTGGACCACTATTCCGGCAGATTTCTTTCCCATGCTGCCGCAGCAGCAGTTGCGCACGAGCCAGCGCCGCCGCGTCCTTGGGAAGTTGCCCATCCAGTGCTTCCTGAATCGACCGGTACTGCCATCCGTAATTCTTCGAATTCTCCCGCCCGTAGCCGACCCGCAGCAGCACCCGGCAGCCATTCGATTCAAGTGGCAGTCCGGGTGCAACTGCGCAATACAGCAAAATCTTTTCCGCGCCCGGATCGCCGATGTTGGGGAACTGCTTCAGCGCTCGCTTCGCCTCGGCGAAGGGTTTCTTGAGAATGCCGGAAAGGTCGCCATCGAATTGATCGATGGTGATTCGGGCGATCTCCAACCACCGGAACACGCGAGTCTCGGGACGCATTCCGCCCCGCTTGGCGAGCGCCAGCAGGACATCTCGATTCGCGTTCAGAATTTTATGCGGATCCAGGCCGACCTGCCGCCGCAAGCCTTCGAACACCTCCGCGCGACGCTCATCCGGCAGCAGGTAGCAGGCGTTTTCCCACAGCACCAGTTCGAAGGGACCGTGAGCCGGCGGAAGCGCCGGCTCGCCATAATGGCGCTTCAACCCGGCAATCAGCTTTTTAAATTCGGATGGCACTTTTGTGGGGCAGGCAATCTCGCCTGCAGCCGGCTTTCAAGCCGGCTCTACCGCGCCCCGCTGCGTTGACACGGTGGCAGACTTTAGTCTGTGTTCCGCTGCTACGGATCCTTCTTCTCAATCGGCGGATCGCCGGGTCTCCGCAGCGTGGGAGCTTTCTTCTTCTGCTCGTCTTTTTTGGCATCGGCCTTGGCCTCCGCCTTCTTCTCCGCCAGCTCCTCGGGCGTCATCAAAGCTTCCCGCTCGGCCTTTTCCCGCTTTTCGCGATCCGCCGCGGCAGCCATCCGCTCCTTCAGATCCTCTCGCGAGAGATCGTAGCTATCCTGGGTAGTCTGAATCGCGTCCTTCAGCACGAACTCATAGCGCGCCAAATCCTTGGGCTGGGATTCGTCGATCTTCTGAAGCCGCGCGAGCATTTCCGTTTCCCCTGCGCCCACGGTCGCGTTGGCGGCGTCGATCGCCAGCTTGCGCTTGATGGCGTCGTCCGACACAACGTCGATTGCGTCGATGATCTTGGAATAATCGTCCAGCAGATCGTGAATCAGCGCACTGCGCCCGGCCTTGTCCTTGGCCAGCAACTGCGACACCTGGTCCAGGCGCTGCTTGGCGAAATGCAGATACAGTTTCATGCGCAGACTGGGGTCCTGCGCTTCGCGGATCTGATCGGCTTCGTCGGCGGTGAGAAAATCACTCTTCGCCTGCGCCCGCGCGGTCGTGCTCAAGGTCGTGATCGATAACGACACACTCAAAACCGTCGGCACGCTTGCGAGCACACAGAGGGGGACGGTCAACCATCGCATAAATGCTCCTCTACTTCTTCACCTTTTTACTCATGATTCCCTGAATCAGTTCGTCATGAATTTCAGCCACGCGCGCGCGAACTTTTTCAATGGCCGGCTGGTCGTCGACCGCGGCGATATCGTGGATCCCATCCAAGCGCCGCAGAAATGCGCGCGTGCGCACTTCGGCGCGCTTATAAAAGTTATTGTTCCGCGCGTACTTGCCGCTGTCGGTCAGCGAACGCCAGGAAAGCTCCACCGATTCGCGAACCTCGTTGAGCGCCGCCTGCACCTTTGCGCTATCTCCCGCGTTGACCGCGTCCCGCGCCGAATCGAGCGCCGCGTTCGCGTATTCGAGCGCGAGGTCGCTGCGCTTTTCGAGATTCGGCTCGTTTCGGATCGTGCTCAGATCCAGCGCCAACAATGCCAGCATCAGGTACATGGTTACTGAAATCACCCTTGCTTCAATGCGACGTCACCTTTTGTTCAACTCGTCTTGAATGATCCGCGCGCGCTGCTTGGACTTGAACTCCTCGTCCGGATTTTGACCCTGGCTAAGCTCCAGAAATTTATTGTAATTCGCCAGCGCCTCCTTCAGTTGATGCAGATGATCCAACGAAATCGCGCGGAAATAGAAGTGCGCGGTGGTTTCGCCGCCCAGCGCGCGAACGCGATCGAGCGCCTCCAGCGCCTGCGGATACTGCTCGGCCGCCACCAGCAGTCCCACCAGTTCGTTCCACGGCTGGACGGCATCGGGCTTGAGCTTGGACGCCGCCAGAAACTGAGGCGCCGCATCGGCGAACTTGCGCTGATCGCGCAGCATGCGGGCGTAGAACATGCGCAGATCGTAATCGTCGGGTTGCGCCGCCAATACCTGCGCGACCAGCGGAATCGCCTTTTCCGGCTGCTTGTTCTTCAGGTACGCCTGCGCCAGGGCCACTCGATTCGCGGGCGTAGGCGATTTCGCGACAGAGCTTTCGAGCGCGAGAATCCCGTCCGCGGTATTTCCCGATTGAGAAAGCAGCACGCCCATCCGCTCCTGGGCTCCTGGATTGTCTGGAAATTCACGATAGATCGCGATGGCTTGAGGAAACTGCTTGGCGGCTTCATACAATTCGCCTAGCTGCAACAGCGCCGGTTTGTAAGCCGGGTCGATCGCCGCTGCTTTTCGGAAATGCTTTTCGGCTTCGGCGAGTTGCGCCGGAGTCTGTTGTAGCGACGTCTGTTGCGCAAGAGCTTGCGCCAGGCCCACTTCGGACGCCGGTGATCCCGGATTCAGTGCGATCGCCGAGGTGAACGCGGCCGCGGCTTCTGAGAAACTGTGTTGCGCGAGAAGCGCCTGGCCTAGATAATGCGCCGGCCGGAATTCATTCGGCTTCTGCGTGACCGCATCCTTTAACACCGCCACAGCCGCATCGGCGTCCTTCACGCGGAGCAGACATATGGCGAGATTCAGTTCCGCGTCGAATAGGCGCGGTTTCAGGTCGAGTGTGATCCGGTACTGCGGAATCGCCTCCGCGAACCTGTCGAGCAGGCTATAGGAGAGCGCCAGATGAAAGTGCGCGGCGTAATCCTTCGGGTCGGCGTCCACCGCTTTGGTGAAAAGCGCCAGCGCCGCCGGATAGTTTTTCGCGTCGAGCGCTTTGATGCCGTCAGCCTGATACTCGGGTCCCGACTGCGCGGGCGCGACCGGAGCGAAAGACGCCGCGAGCAAGGCAGCAACCAGGAACCACATGGTACTTTGATTCTACTTCGTCGCCGTCAGTTGAGGCGCGCCCGTCAGGGCGCGCGCAATCATGACAAGATCTGACCGGGACATCTTGGCTAGGCGATCCTAGTTCGCCGATCTCACTTCGTGAGATACACCGTGAAGCTGGTCGCGTCTCGAAAACCCATCCGCTGGTACAGCGTGTATCCCGCGTCGGTGGATTGCAGAATCACGCGAGTGAATCCCGAGCGCCGCGAAACCTCGGCCGTCGCCGCGCGCAGCAGCGCCTCGGCGTACCCCATGCGCCGAAACCCCGGCAGCGTGGCGAGCGAGTACACTCCGACGACTCCGGCGGCCGCGACGATCGCGACAATGGACGCCGGCCTGCCGTCGGCGAACGCAACGAATCCCTGATAGTCGCACTGCCACGCCTGCTCGCGCATGTAAACTGCGTGCGCGATGGTATACGGGATCTCGAACGAGATCGAGGTTATCTCCGCGAAGGCCGCTCGCGTAATCGCATCCGAGACCGGCCGCATCTCGATCTCCGGGAGACGATGCACCGGCGGAAGCAACTGCGCCGCCAGCATTCCGGGCGGCTGCGAAATCGGCCGCATGCCGTAGTTCAGGAAAATGCCTTTTTCGCGGCGCCGCACCGGGCCGTCCAGCATGTCTTCGCACACCCACACCGACCAGCGCAGCGTTCGCTTGCTGAAAAAACGTCCGAGTTCCAGGAGCCGTTTCTCCAACTCGCCTTCCGCAACTCGCCGCGTCATCAGGCCGATGTTGAAGACGCCGTAATCCAGGCCCGAGAAAATCGCCATCGATCCGTCCAGCGTTTCCACCGCGCCCGAGCCGGAAGCGTTGCCGAAGAATTGCATGGCGCAGCGCAAATTTTCGTCGATAGTGAGAAAGTCGGTCATCGGTTGTTTACGCCACGGCAATAGCTTCCAGGTTGTTGAAAAAAGGGTGCCTATCGTCGAATTCATGTCCACAAACGCGATTTTTCGGAAAACCCACGTTTCGTCCACGTTTTGTCCACGTTTTGTCCACGTTTGGTCCACGCTCCTGCCACAAAAACAGATGCTTTTGCCATGGATCCCTTTAAAGTAGCGTGACCGGGTCGATATCGGCGACCAGCGCCGCCGCGCCCCATTTTTCAGCCGCCGCGAACCGCCGCAGTTCGCCGACGATCTGGTTCAACCTCTTGCGGCTCGCCGATTTCAGAAGCATCTGATAACGATACTCGTTCTTGAGGCGCGCCAGCGCGGCCGCCGCCGGACCCATCACCCGCACGCCTTCCGGCGCAGGGCCGATCAGCCGGGCGAGCGCGGCGCTTCGCTCCAAAGCCTCCTCCTGGCGCGCGCCGCGGACGATGATGTTGGCCATCACGCCGAAGGGCGGGTAGGACATCATCCGCCGGAACTCGAGCTCCTTGGCGTAGAACGCTTCGTAGTCCTGCGCGGCGGCGCAGCGCACCGCGTAATGATCGGGGTTGATGGTCTGGATCAGCACGATGCCGGGCGTCTCGCCGCGGCCCGCGCGTCCCGCAGCTTGCGTCAGCAATTGAAAGGTGCGCTCCGCGGCGCGAAAATCCGGAAGCCCCAGCCCGATATCCGCGCTCACGATCCCGACCAGCGTGACGTTGGGAATATCGTGACCCTTCGCAATCATTTGCGTGCCCACCAGAATATCGAACGCGCCGTCGCGAAACGCCGCGAGAATAGTTTCGTAATCGCGCTTGGCTCCCACCGTGTCGCGATCCAGGCGGGCGATTCGCGCGCGGGGAAACGCCCTGTGCAGCTCATCCTCCAGGCGCTCCGAGCCGGTGCCGATGAACTGGATGTATTCGCTGTCGCATTGGGGACAGCGATCCGGCACGCGAGCCGCGTAGTTGCAGTAATGGCACAGCAGTCGACGGTCGCGGCGATGATAGGTCAGCGTTACGGAACAGTTGACGCATTCGCAGCGCGCGCCACAGGCGCGGCACGCGACGAAACTCGAAAACCCGCGGCGATTGAGCAGCAGCATGGTCTGCTCGCCATTGTCCAGGCGCTCGGTTACTGCGTCGATCAAGGCGCGGGAGAAGGTCGCCTGCTTGCGGGTTTCCAGAAACTCCTGGCGCATGTCGATGAGCGCTACGCGGGCCATCGGCCGGCGTTCGATTCGCTCCGGGAGCAGCAGGCGCGTATATTTTCCGCGATCGGCGTTGTAGCGGCTCTCGATGCTGGGGGTGGCCGACCCCAGAATCACCGTAGCGCCGGCTGCGCGCGCCCGCACAATGGCTACGTCGCGCCCGTGATAGCGCGGCGTTTCCTGTTGCTTGTAACTCTGGTCGTGTTCCTCGTCGACCACGATCAGTCCCAGATTTCGCACGGGCGCGAACACGCCGGAACGGGTCGCCACCACGACGGAGGCTTCTCCGGATCGGATGCGGCGCCATTCCTGGGCTCGCTCAGAATCGTGAAAAGCCGAGTGGAGAATCGCGACGCGCCGCCCGAAGCGATGGTGAAACTGCCCCGCGACGGCGGGCGTGAGGGCGATCTCCGGCACCAGCATCAGCGCGCCTTTTCCCTGCGCCATGGCGGTCTCAATGGCGCGCAAGTATACTTCCGTTTTTCCCGATCCGGTGACGCCCTGCAATAGAAATACTTTGAACTCGTGCGCTTCTCCGGACGCGCGGATCCGATCATAAGCGACTTGCTGGTGCCGATTGAGCGTGACGGGTGGGCGGGCGGGAATGGGCGCTGTCACGACCGGTTCCTGGGTAAGGCGAACCAGTTTGCGGCGCGCGAGCGATCTCGCGGCGGGGCTCGCCTTGACGACGGCGAGTTCCAGATCGACGAGATTGTGTGAGCCGGGATGGAGCTCGAGATAGGCGAGCAGTTCCCGCTCGGGTTTGGCGAGTTTTGAGTGCGTCTCGTCCAGAGGGTTGAGCGTACCGCTCCTTGACAGTCGCGGCTCGGAAGAGGACGGTCGCGGCTCAGAAGATCGCGGCTCAGAAGGTTGAAGAGCTCCCGAATCCGGATTTTGGACCGCTCCCTTTGGTCGCGGCTCAGAAGGGCGCGCGATGAACTCCGCGCGCAGGCGCGCCGACCCTCCGCGCAGCGGATCGCGCTCCGCCGCAACATCCTCGATTTCCACCCAGCCTCTTTTTTCGAGCGAACGGAGCACGGCGACGGCCCGGGCGAACTTTTTCGTCAAATAGGATGCCGAGAGAGGGCGGGCGTCGAGCATGCGCAGGATCTCGACCGAGGGATCGTCGACGCCGGACGGGGCGCCAGACGAAGGATCGGAATCGGCGACGGTAAAATGCATCTGGCGCGCCGCGTCGCGCCCCGATTTCGTAAGCGAATAGATTTTTCCCCGGCGAACGTCGCCGGCGAGCGGAGTCATGGCGCGCAAGGTTTCGCCAAGCGGTGCGCAATAGTACTCCGAAATCCAGCGGCCCAGCTTCAGCAAGTCGTCATCGAGCGCGGGCTCTTCATCGAGGAGACGGAGCACTTCACGGGTCGCGGCAGTTTGGCGGCTGGGGCCGGTGGCGTCGAGAGCCGGGCGGGTGTCGTGTATCCGCAAGACCACGCCGGTCAGTTTTCGGGCGCCGAACGGTACCAGCACGCGACAGCCGGTGCGCACGCGATGCCGCAGCGTTTCGGGCAGGGCATAGGTGAAGGACTGATCCAGCGGGACGGGCAGACTTACGTCGCAGTAAAGCGGCGAGCTCATTCGCGGCGCATTCTCCGAGCTGCGAGCATCAATGCGGGCCTGCCGGCAAGGCTGTCAGGACGCGTTCGGGAAGATCGAGGAGAAGCCGGCTTGAAAGCCGGCTCGCCGCCAAGATTGGCGGCCCCACATCGACCGGCGGCTCCGATGGCAGGGCATGGCCCTGCCCCACATCTCCAGGTCACCATCATCCGCGTCATCGGGGCGGCGAGTTAAAAATCGCGAAGACCGCGCCTTGCGGATCGGCCAGCATGGCCATCCGCCCGACGTTGGGGATGGACATGGGCGGCAAGTGAATCGCCGCGCCGAGATCTTTGGCTTTCGCGGCGCATGCGTCCACGTCGCCAACCCAAAAATAGAGGAGCCAATGCGCCGGTGCATCCGGAGGGCGCTGCGAGGCGGGGGGGATTCCGCCAATGAACTCGTCGCCGTTCTGGAGATGGAGGTAGCCGGAAGGATCATTCTGGCCGGGAAAGATTTTCCAACCGAACAAGCCTTCATAGAATGGTTTGGCTCGCGCGGGGTCGGGCGTGCTCAAATCCGCCCAACACAAGGTGCCTTCGGCTCCCGCGATGCCGATTCCCTGATTCTTATTCGCCTGCCACAGTTGGAAAATGGCGCCGGTGGGGTCCTGAATCACGGCCATGCGGCCGGCACCCATCACATCGAAAGGGGGCGCGAGCACCTTGCCGCCGAGTTCGCCCGCGCGCTTCGCGCCTTCGTCCGCGTTGGCGACCGCGATGTACAGATTCCAGTGCGGCGGCACGCCCATGGCACGCTCATCCGCGCGCATGGTGTAGCCCGCCGCGGCATCGCGGCCGTCGATCTTGAAGATCGTGTAGAAATCGTTGGGGCCGATGGGCTGGGTGTTCTCGGCCCATCCAAATAACGACATGTAGAAACTCTTGGCGGCGCTCTGATCGGTGGTGGCGAGTTCTACCCAGGTAAACGTACCGGGCGCATGATGGTCGACGTTCGGCATGAAGGGATTATATCGTGACGAGCGGGGGCGGGCCACGCGACGAAAGTCGCTGTACCATGCAGTGATGGATGTCGCCCAAGATACTCAGTCCGTGACCACGTTCAAGCGCAATTCAGCGGGACTGATGACGCAGATGAGAAAGACGGGCAGGCCGCTGGTCTTGACCGTCAAGGGGAAGGCCGAGGCCGTCCTTCTGGATGCAGCAGCACATCGTGACGTAGCCAATCATTTGGACGCGGTGGCCAGCATCCGCCGTGGTTTGGCGCAAGCTAAGAAAGGGCTGGGCCGTTCCGTGGATGAGGTCTTCGACGAGCTAGAGCGCCAGTCTTGAGAGAAGCCGGCCTGAAAGCCGGCTCGCCGGCACGACTGCCGGCCCCACAAGAAGCCGGCCCCACAAGATCGGCAGGCGACAAGATCGCCTGCGCCATCACAACTGCCCGTCCTGGTCGACTCAAACATTTTTTATAACCGCTCCCTTGGCGCAAGCGCAGCTTGGTCGCGGCTCGTAGATGGATGTATAATCGACTTTCTGAAGGAGACAAGCCTGTGAAGATCTGGATTGCTGTCCTAGCGCTTGGTTCGTTAACCGGAATCGTGGCGGCTGACGATCTGGAAGACTCGTACACGAAACTCAAAGACGCCGTCGCCAAGAAAGATCCCGACGCGGTGAAGTCCGCCGGGGCGGCGACTCTGAAGCTCGCGAAGGCAGCGGAAACAACGGCGAAACCTACCGAAGCCGAAGAAGTCGATAACTGGAAGCAGCGCATCGAATACGGCAAGGAAGTGGAAGGGTACACCGAGTACGCGCTGGCATTCGTGGCCGCGCAACCGGGCCTGGATGCGGCCAAGACTATCGACCTGGTGGACACTTTGCTCGCGCAGAATCCGAAGAGCAAGTATCTCGACGATGCCACCGGTGCGTATCTAGTTGCACTGGGCAAATCCGAGGGGACTGCGAAGCAGAAGCAGGCGGCGCAGATGGCTGGAATGGCGAAAATCGTGAAAGGACGGCCGGATAACACTGTCGCGCTGGAGGCGCTGGTGGAGGGCGGGTCATCCCAATACGCGGGCAGACTGATCGCTTCGGTGAAGACGAAAGCCAAGCCTGAGGGACTCTCTGAAGCGGATTGGGAGAAGCAGAAGAACTCCGCGCTCGCGACGGGCTATTACTACTCGGGATTTACAGCCGGCCAGAAGCAGGCATGGGTAGATTGCGACAAGGACTTAAAGGCGGCGCTGCCGTTGCTCGCCAATGATCAGTCTCGGTTGGGGGCAGCCTATTTTGAGCTGGGCGTTTGCAATTTCCAGTTTGGCAAAATGACCAACGACCGGACCAAGATGCAAGCCGGCGAAAAGTATTCGGAGCAATCGGCGGCGATTAAGAGTGCGGTGCAGGATCAGGCATTTCGCAACGTAGCCTTGATGAAACAGGCGCTGGCCGGGGGAAGATAGCAAACGGCGCTAGGCAGTGCCGCTGCGCTCGATTTGACGGATGCCGGACTTTTGTTCGTTCTTGCGGCGATACATTTGCCGGTCCGCGAACGCGAGCAGCTCGTTTGAAGTTGTGCCATCGGTGGGATAGACGGCAGCTCCGAAGCTCGCGTCGAGCACGTCTTCGCCGCACACTTCGCGGCCGGCGGCGCGCACCATTTCGCGGAACTGCAGGATGCGCGCGCCGAGTTCTTCGGGGCGCATCTCACCCAGCAACAGCACAAACTCATCGCCGCCCAAGCGCGCGACGAAATCGCCGATCCGGCAGGATTTCCGGAACGCCGCCGCCAGTCCCTCGAGCAAGCGATTGCCGGTGAGATGCCCGAACCGGTCGTTCACGGCTTTGAAGCCGTCGAGATCGCAGATCAAGAGCACCGGTGGCGGGGCTGCCTCCATGCGCGCAAACAGCGCGCTTGCGTTAGGCAGTCCGGTGAGCATGTCGGTAGCGGCCTGGCTCGCGGTTTTCTGGAACCTCAGTCCGTTGGCGATGGCCGCCGCGATCTTGGGCGCCAGCGCCGACAGCACGCGCGCATCCTCCGGCGTGAACTGTTTTGGGTCCGTGCCATACAGCGCCAGGGCGCCGCGGACCGCGCCCGAATCGAGCGGCGCCACCAACGCCGACCGGTATGACTTCTTCAAAGTCGCGGACGATTCGAGGCTGAGGCGCGCCAGATCTTGCGCCGCATCGCCGTTCAGCACCGGCTCAAGCTTGGACGCGACCATCCCGGAGACACCCAGGCCCATGGGAATCCGCAGCGACGACCACAGAGCAATGTGGTCGCCGGCCACGAACTGCGCGGCGAGCGCGCCCTCCCGCTCGATCCAAATCACCAAGGTTTCGAACGGAATCAGGGCACGCAGCGCCGGGTTGAGGGCCGCGAAAGTATCGTTCAACTCGAGCGAGCTGCCCAGCTTCTGGGTGAGTTCCGTCACCACTTTTACTTCGCGCTGCGCCGAAAGAATGGAATCGACGAAGCCGCGGTCGGGTTTGGATGCCGCCAGGCGCTCCCAATCCCGATAGCGCTGCTGGAGGATCGCGACCACTTTCGGGTCGTAGGCGCGGCCGCTTTCCGCCTTAAAATGCGCCAGCGCTTCCGCGACGCCGAGCGCGGAGCGATGATGTCGCGCCGAGATCAGCGCGTCGAAAGCGTCGGCCACGGAGAGAATCCGCGCGCCGATGGGGATGGCTTCGCCACGCAGACCGTGAGGATATCCGCCGCCGTCCCACCGCTCATGATGCGCGAGCACGATGGGCGCGACTGGATACGGAAACCTGACGCGATCCAGAATCTCGGCGCCGACGGCCGGGTGAATCTTCACTTTCTCGTATTCGTCCGGAGTGAGGGGGCCGGGCTTGAGGATGATGTTTTCGGGCACGGCCATTTCGCCGATATCGTAGAGCAGGGAAGCCGCGCGGATGGCTTCCACTTGGGTGGGGGCGAGGCCCATCGCCTTGGCCATCTCGACGCAGTAGACCTGAACTCGGCGCGGATTGAGCGAGGTCGGCTGATCGCGCGCCTCAATCGCCAAGGCCAGGGTTTCGATGGTGCGCAGATGGAGGGAGGCCGCGTCGCTTGACTGCTGGCGCTGCTGCTTCAGACGGCGTTCGTACAAACGGGCGGATCTCCAGGTGAGGTACACCAGGGGCGGCAGCACGGCCGAGACCGGGAACAACGCGGCGATGGCCGCAGCGACGGGGAAGTAGGAAAAGGACCACACGTCGCGTTTGGTCACATCGAGCAGCCGCAGGATGAGAAAACACACGCCGGAAGCAAGCATCAGGCGGATGGGCTGCTCAAAGCGCTGGAGATTCGGCGCGTGAAAGACGACCTGGGTCGCGAGCACGGCCGCCGCATGGGCTCCCAGCGATTGAAGGAGCGTCTTGGGGTCGGCGCGCTCGCGGCGCACGACCCCCAGGATCATCCGGGCCGACGAAGCCATTAGGACCGTTTGGAGTAAATTGAGGTGCGGCAGCGCAAGCAGGATGAACACGAATCCCATGGTGAAGCCGTCGGCTAATTCGAGTCCGAAGGCCAACAGTGCAATCAGGGTGTACGCGAAAAGCGGTTCGGAGGTTGGCTGAGCGGAAATTAACGCGGTGCCAGTCAGGATCAAGACGACGCCGATGGTCAGCCCGATTTTGTAAGGCATCGTAAGTCCAGGAAGAGGTGCACGCGGAGGGCCATGGATAGTGCGCTGAAATGGAGCCATGATGCGCGCGAGTGGCGCCAATGTGTCCCGCGCGGATGGGACACATTGACCGCGGACGGGCGTTTCCTGTCGTGCTATGCGTAGCGTTATCAGCGGCGGAATTTTGGCGAGACAACTGCAAGAAGGAAGCGCAGTGGAAAGCAATTTGCGAGAATCGGAAAGTTTCTCGGAGGTCATGCGGGATGCGCACCTGGCGCACGCTATCTTGGAGCGTGCGTCGGGTACCATCGTGTCCCTGGTACCAGCACACGGCGATTCCAGGGTGGGTGCGGTTGCAGAGCAACTGAGCCGCACCTTGACGGAGGGCTTTGGGGTTTCCGTGCTGCTGGCCGATTTTGACCCGCGCGGCTATCCACTGTGGACCTGCACTGAAGCGCCCCGGCGGTTGGACGGACGCACTTGGGGGGCGTTCGTCACCGAGGTGGATGGAGTGGATATTCTGGATGCGCACGAAACGCATCCGCGGCAGTTGGGACGGCTGCTGGATCACGCGCGGCAAAAATATTCCGCGATTTGCGCCGACCTGACCGGGGCGCGCGAACCGCACGCACTGGAAGTGCTGCGTGTTTCAGACGCGATTTTCCTGGTGGCGGATTCCAGCCGCGCTTCGATGGGAGGCGCCCGCGAGAAAGCCGAATGGCTGCGGTCGATCGATTTCTACGGTCGCGTAGGACTGCTGCTGCGGCTCTCGCCGGGCGGTCCGACGGCGGCCGAAATCGAGGATATCACGGGATTGCCAGTGTGCAGCCTGATCGAAACGGATGCGCAGATAACGCAGCTTGCGCGGTGGCTCGCGTCGCATGCGAGAGTGGCGGAAGAAGACGCTGCTGCGTACGCTCTGGCCGGATAAGACGGTTCACCTGGCGTGGATCGGCATGCGCCGCCAATATTCGCCGCCATAGCTTTCTCCCGCGGGCGCGACGAAAGAAATTCCGTGCAGGATCTCGGCGATGATTTCCGCGGTCCGGGAAACGGTCATCCCGGAGCGGTTGAAAAACAAATTGCCGTCCGCGAACACGACGTTGCCTTCGCGAACTGCGCGTAATTCCGGCCACCATTGAAGCCGTTCGAGCGCGGCCTGTTCGCGCAAGGTTCGATCCAGATCGAAGCCGCAGGGCGCGGCGATCAGGAATTCGGGATCGGCGTCGCGAAGGCGTTCGGCGGGGATTGCGGTCGAGTATTCGCCGGCTTTTCCAAGCAGCAGCTCACCGTTGGCGATCTCCACTAACTCTGGGCCCCAATTGCCGATCGCGAACATGGGATCGGTCCATTCGAGCACGACTGCGGTCGGGCGGCGAAAGGTCGCAGCGAGTTCGCGAACGCGCTCTAGTCGGAGGCGCTCGTCCGCGACCAGGGTTTCACCACGCTGTTTGAGGCCGATCCGTTCGGCAATGCTCGACATACTTGTGTAGATCTGGTCGAGCGTGGACGCAGCAATAGAAAGTTGGTCGGCGGGGATCAGGCGTGCTTCGCGGCGTTCGAGGTCGGAGGGAGTGACGGCGCAGACTTCGCAGTGCGATTGCGTGATCACCAGATCGGGCTTCAGGCTGCGAATCAATTCCGTGTGGATGTGATACAGCGGCTCGCCTGCGCGTACGCGGCGGCGGACTTCCAAGTCGATTTCGCCGCTCGGGATCGAAATGTCGAAGGCGGGACCGCTGCACGCGGGGAGACTTTTCACCCAGGGCGGATTGTCGCATTCGTGGGAACGGCCGACCAACATTTCGCCCGCGCCGAGCGCGCAAACCGTTTCGGTGGCGCTGGCGAGGAGGGAAACGATGCGCACAAAACTAGGCTACTAAGAAAGCGCTCTATTCTGTCGCCCGGTCACGCTGGGCGCTCCACGTGCAAGCTGCCGCAACGGCGGCCGCGACGCTTACGGACGGCCTCGACAGATTTCGCCCAGGCGCCGTTGGTCGAAGTGCGATGGTATGAAACCGCAGCGAGAAAGTCAGGCCGGCAACGGCCATGCCCTAGAATAAGAGTAAGTGGCAGACACCAGTATCTTTTGGCTCCGCCTGGCGGCATGCCTCTACGGCGTGGGATTGCTCCACTCGATGCTCGTCCTGCTGCGGCGAAAGCAGACGCTGTACCAGATCGCGCTGGGAACATTCCGCGTCGCGGTTGTTTTGCAGGGAGTCGCGCTGGTGGAGCTGGCGATGGCCTACGGCCGCCTGCCGCTCGACAATTTTTTCGACACGCTGAATTTGTGCGCGTTCCTCATCGCCCTGGTTTTTCTGCTGGTGGCCTGGCGTTACAACTTCTCGTCGACAGCCGTGGCGCTGTTCCCACTGGTGTTTCTGATGACGCTGGTCGCATCGACTGAGCAGCCCGTCGCCACCTGGCCTAACGTACAAATGCGCGACGCCTGGCTGATCGTCCACATCGTTTTGGTGCTGGCGGGATACGCGGCGCTGCTGCTCACGGCGGTCGCATCGTTGTTTTATCTGATGCAGGAACGGCGCCTCAAGAGCAAGAAGGCGAGCGTGCTGCTCGAAAAACTCCCGCCGCTGGCGACCCTCGACAATCTGATCACCGTTTCGATGGGGATGGGATTCGTGCTGCTGACGCTGGGCGTGATTTTCGCGGTGACGTGGGCTTCGGTCGAATCCGGCACGCGCTGGATCGGCGCGCCGCAAATTCAACTTTCGTTGTTTACCTGGCTGCTGTGCCTGGTGATGATTTTTCTCCGCGCCTCGGCCGGCTGGCGAGGCCGGAAAGCCGCTGTGATGGCGTTGGCCGTCCTCGGATGCGCCGCGCTGACGTGGGCCGCGCACGTCGGATTGAGGCCCGCGCTCTCGCCGTGAAGCCGATGAAATTGCTGATCACAGGAGTGAACCATCGCACGGCGCCGGTGGAGGTGCGCGAGCGCCTGGCGTTTGACGACGCCGGACTCGTTGAAGCCCTGGGCAGCCTCAAAGGCCGGGCCGGCCTGCTTGAATGCATGATTCTTTCGACGTGTAATCGAGTCGAGATCACCGTCGCTGCCGAGGAGGAAGCCGGCGCGGAGGAATCCATCGAACATTTTCTGGCCGAATCGCGGGCGGTGGATCGGGCGTGGGTATCGCCGTATCTTTACTGGCACGACGGCACCGACGCCATCCGTCATCTATTCCGCGTGGCCGCAAGTCTGGATTCGATGATAGTCGGCGAACCGCAGATTCTCGGCCAGTTGAAGGTCGCCTACTCCCGCGCGAAGGAGTGCGGCGCAATCAGTGGATTCCTGGACACGGTGTTGACGCGCGCCTTCAACGTCGCCAAGCGCGTGCGGTCGGAGACCGATATCGGACAAAGCGCGGTTTCGGTGAGCTACGCCGCGGTGGAGCTGGCTCGCGAGATTTTCGGATCGCTGGCCGGCAAGCGGGTGCTGCTGGTGGGCGCCGGCAAGATGGCGGAATCGGCAGCGCGGCACCTGCGCCGCGCCGGCGTTTCGGAAATCCTGGTGACCAATCGCACACGATCGCGCGCGGAAGCGATTGCCGATGAATTTCAGGGCCGTGCGCTTAACTATGACCAGTTTCTATCTGGACTGCACGACGTAGATATCATGATCGCATCCAGCGCCGCGCCGCATTACATTCTTACGCGCGAGCAGATGCGCGAGGTGATCGGACGCCGCCGCAATCGTCCGATGTTTCTGATCGACATCGCGGTGCCGCGCAACATCGAGCCGGACGTGAACAACCTCGACAACGTTTTTCTCTACGATATCGACGACCTGGATCGAGTGGTCCAGACCAACATCAAAGGCCGCATCGAAACGGCGGTGGAAGCCGAGGACATCATTCGCGAAGAGGTGGAACGCATGGTGGTGCGCCTCAAATCGCGCGAGGTGACGCCGACCATCGTCACGTTGCAGGAGCAGCTCGCCGCGCTGGCCGCGCATGAGATCGAGCGCAATCGCGCCAAACTCGGCAATCTTACGCCGCAACAGGAAGAAGCCATCCAACTCATCACGCGCGGCATCGTGAACAAGGTCGCGCACGGCCCCATTACGGAACTGCGCAAGCAGGCCGCCGACGAAAGCGGTGTGCATCTGGTGAACATGGTGCGCAAGCTGTTTAGATTGGGGGAGGGATGAGGAGAAATGTGGGGCGGTCCCCCTGGACCGCGGCCGACGCCCCCGTCAGCCTTCGCTTCGCGCGCGCCGAAGGAGCCGGACCAGGGGGTCCGGCGCGGACGAGGGCACGGCGCGTGCGTTCCGCGTCCGCCCCACCTGTATGGAGAGCCGCGTGATTGTCATCGGCTCGCGCGGATCGCAGCTCGCGCTGTGGCAGGCGCGTCACATCGCAGCAAAGCTCGCGGATTTAGGCGCCGAAACCCGAATCGAAATCATCAAGACCACCGGCGACAGAATCACCGACGTGCCGCTCTCGAACGTTGGCGGCAAAGGGCTGTTCACCAAAGAGATCGAGGAAGCGCTGCTTGCCCGCGCGATCGACGTTGCGGTGCACAGCTTGAAGGACGTACCGTCGGAGGTTCCCGCAGGATTGACGCTGGCCGCGATTCCCGAGCGTGAAGATCCTCGCGACGCTTTGATTGGGCGTCCGCTTGAAGAACTTGGCAATTGGGCGCGAGTGGGCACCAGTTCGCTGCGGCGCGCTTCGCAGCTTCGCGCGTTAGGGCAGGGAATTGCGATCGAAATGCTGCGCGGCAACGTCGACACGCGTCTGCGCAAACTGGATCAGGGTGATTACGACGCGATCGTGCTTGCGGCGGCCGGCTTGAAGCGATTGGGGCTCGAACATCGCATTCGCGAGCAGCTGCCGCCTGCGATCATGTGTCCCGCGGTGGGGCAAGGCGCGCTGGCGATCGAAACGCGGATGGACGATGAAGCGTTCGATCTGGTGCGCCAACTGGATCACGCGGAATCGCGCGTTGCGATCACGGCGGAACGCGCACTACTCGCTGGGCTCGGAGGCGGCTGCCAGGTTCCCATTGGCGGATATGCGGAGGTCACCGGGACAACGCTGCATCTCCGCGCCATCGTCGCATCGCCGGATGGGTCGCGGGTTATTCGGGGTGAATTATCGGGCGCAGTGTCGTGTGACTCGTCGGGCGATCATCCTTCGCGAATCGGCACCGCGCTCGCTCACGATTTGCTTTTGCGCGGCGCGCGCGAAATCCTGAGCGCAGTTTACGCCTCATGAATCGCCCGGCTGGAACGGTCTACCTGGTGGGCGCCGGACCCGGCGATCCCGAACTTATCACCGTGAAGGGCCGGAAGATTCTGGAACGTGCCGATTCCATTCTTTACGACCATCTGGCGCCGGAACGGTTGCTTGATCTTGCGCCCCCGCACGCGGAGCGCGTCTATGTGGGCAAGAAGCGATCGGCGCAGGCATTTTCGCAGGACGAAATCTCGCGGATGCTGATCGAGCGCGCGCGGCGCGGGTGGACCGTGGTGCGATTGAAGGGTGGCGATCCGTTCATTTTCGCGCGAGGCGGCGAGGAAATCGAGGCTCTGGCGGCTGCCGGGATTCCGTTCGAGATCGTCCCCGGCGTGACCACGCCGCTCGGCATCGCGGCCTACACGGGTGTTCCGCTCACGCACCGCGAACACACGTCCACGGTTACGTTTGTGACTGGTCATAACGTGGAAGCCATCGATTGGTCGAAAATCGGCGCGTCTGAAACCATCGTGCTGTTCATGGGGCTGATTAACTTTCCAGCGATCGCGCGGGAGTTGATCGCGCAGGGCCGCTCGCCCGCAACTCCGGCGATGGCGGTACGCTGGGCCACCCGTCCCGATCAGCAGACCATCGCCGGAACGCTGGCCGACCTGGCGGAGAAAATCGCCAGCGCAAATCTGCGGCCGCCGGCGACCATCATCATCGGTGAAGTGGTCGCTCTGCGAGAACGGTTCAACTGGTACGAACGATTGCCGCTGTTCGGCCAGCGCATTGTGATCACTCGCGATCGCCGCCAGGCGATGGAGCTGGCCGAACCGTTGGAAGCGCTGGGCGCGGAGACGATCCTCGCGCCCATGATTGAAATTTGTGGCGCTGCTGACGCCCATCCCCTGGACGATGCCATCGCGAACCTCGCCACTTACGATTGGTCGATCTTCACGAGCGTCAACGGCGTGCGTTATTTCGTCGAAGCGCTGGACCGGTCAAGCGGGGATCTCCGCTCGCTAAAGGCAAAGATTTGCGCCATCGGATCGGCGACGCGAGCAGCCGTCGAAGTCCTGCATTTGAAGGTCGACAAGATGCCGGAAGAGTATGTTGCGGAGAGTTTGCTCAAGGCGTTCGAGGGCGAGAATCTCGAAGGGTCGCGAATCTTGCTTCCCCGGGCCGCTGTCGCGCGCGACGTGATTCCGATTGAACTGAGGCGGCGTGGCGCGATCGTCGATGTTGTCGAAGCGTATCGAACCGCAATTCCCGACGACGCCGCGGATCGCGTGCGCGAGGCTCTCCAGGGGGTGTCGCATGAGCCCCGACGGCCCAACTGGATCACGTTCACCAGTTCGTCGACCGTGACGAACTTCCTCACGGTACTCGACAAACCGGGCAGGGAAATGCTTTACGGAGTCAAGATCGCGTCCATCGGGCCGATCACTTCCGCTACTCTGCGCGAGCACGGGATCAATGTCGATGTGGAAGCCGATCCGCACACGATCGGCGGACTGGTCGAGGCGATTTCGCGAGGCTAAACTCTATTCAGGGCGGCTTGGGGTTTCAAGAGATGAGGAATTTCTCTTAACCGCTCCCTTGTGCGGTGCCGCGCGTTGTCTCCTGAAGCCGGAGACAAATGGTCGCGGCTCGTTAAGCTCCCGGGAAAACCAAGCGCCCGTTCAAATGCGCCTCGATAATTTGGATCTGGCCGCCTTCGAACAGGAACTTCACTTCATCCGCATGATCGCCAACCCGTGCCACGCGGGCGGGATTCACTGTCGCCATCGCGACCGCTTCCTCCAGACTCACGCCGGCGATGCGCATCACATTTTCGATCGCCTGATCCATGCGCAGACTGGAACCTGCCAGTCGATCACCACCCCGCAGCACAACTCGCCGATCGTCCTTCAATTCCACCTGCACTTCACCCAGTTGATAGAATCCGGGCGCGCACATGGCAGGCATCACGGCATCGGTGACCAGAACACTTCGCTCGATGCCTTTTGCACGTAGCGCTGCGCACAGAAACGCGTCCGGCAGATGGATGCCATCGACAATGAAGCTTGCCGAAAGCCGTTCTTCGGCGAGCTGCTCCCAAATGTAATTGGCGGTCTTCGGCAGCATCGGGTTCGCGCCGTTGCCGAGGTGCGTCGATAGCGTCGCGCCCGCGCTCACCGCGTCACGAATCTGCTGCGATGTGGCGCGTGTGTGGCCGATGCTAATCGCCACGCCTTCGCGCACAACCTGCTCGATATACCGGGGCGACCCGGGCCATTCGGGCGAGAGCGTCACCAATCGAATATGACCGCGCGCGGCTTCCTGCCAGCGATGAAATTCGTCCAGATCCGGCGGGCGGACCCATTCCCGCGGATGCGCTCCACGCGGGCCGTCGTCGGGAGAGATGTGCGGGCCTTCGACATGAAACCCGGTGATGGCTTGCCCGATTCCAGCTGCTCCCTCTGAAAGCCACTCTCTCGCCGCCCCCAGATTTCGCAGCGCGCCCAACATCCGCTCGGGCGATCCAGTGATCACGGTCGGAAAGAATCGCGTAACGCCGGTCGAAAACATCACCCGAATGGAGCGCCCAATCTCTTCGATGGGGGCATTCGGCGAGTTGTAGTCGACGCCCGCGAACCCGTTGACTTGCAGGTCGATGAATCCAGGCGCGGTCCAGATGTTGCCGCTACATTTCATGATGAACTTGGTTTTTTCACAGCTTAATCACATGGCGTGCCGCTATGTTCGAGAAAGCGCGTGGGAAACAGCTGTTGAAATCGGCGGATTCCGCTGGCTCTTGGGCCGTACTACTGGTACAAATGTTTAAGATTTTCGCGCGGAATCGGGCTTGTGTGTCAGTCTCGGGGGAGGTGGCCATGGGTTCGGTTCCCGCGCGAAAAGTCTTTCCTCCGATCAATGTCGCACAACGTTTCGGGGCGCGCGCTTTCCACCGCATAACGCGCCCCGCGTTGTCTGCGACTTTGCTTTTTCGACGCGTTTCCGAACCGTTTGCGCGTTTATCGGCAGGGCGCTGACCCTGCCGTCATTTTGTTGCGCCGACGGGCTCGGCCACTTGACCAACCACAGGCGTTAGCCACCCGAACCTATCCTTGGTCCGCCCTTCCACGATCGCGAAGAATTCCCTCTGCAACTTTTCCGTGATCGGCCCGCGCTTTCCCGCGCCGATCTGGATCCGATCCACCGAACGGATCGGGGTGATCTCGGCGGCCGTGCCGGAGAAGAACACTTCGTCGGCGATGTATAACAGTTCACGCGGGATCAGGCTCTCCACCACCGGAATGCCCAGCGATTCCGCGATCTTGACCACCGTATCGCGCGTGATTCCCGGCAGAACACTCGCGCCCAGCGGCGGCGTGATCACCTTGCCATCGCGCACCACGAACAGATTCTCGCCGGAGCCTTCGCTCACATAGCCCGACGAGTCGAGCGCGATGCCTTCCGCATATCCGTTCACCGCGGCTTCCATGCGGATCAGTTGCGAGTTCATATAATTCGCGCCGGCCTTGGCGAGCGCGGGCAGGGTATTGGGGGCCATGCGCGTCCAGCTCGACACGCACACGTCGATCCCCTTTTCCATGCCTTCCTCGCCCAGATACTTGCCCCACTCCCAGCACGCGATGTAGGTTTCGATGGGGTTGTCCTTGGTCGGCATCACACTGACGTTGCCGTAGCCGCGCAGCACCAGCGGACGCAGATAGCAGGACTCCATTCGATTGACGCGCACCACCTCCGTCATCGCCGCGCACAGTTCGTCGATCGAGAAGGGGATGTCGATGCGGTAAATCTTCGCCGAGTCATGCAGGCGCCGCACGTGTTCGCGGACGCGGAAAATCGCCGGACCGGCGGCAGTCGCGTAACACCGGATTCCTTCGAACACCGAGCTCCCGTAGCTGGTCACATGCGCCAGCACATGGATCTTCGCATCATGCCAGTCGATCAAATGTCCGTTGTGCCAGATCTTGCTGGTGGGTTTAATCATGAGAAAATTATACCGTGACAAAAATCTGCGTGGATCGCTTGGACATTTCTCCGACGACGAGATGTGACACCGGCACTCGCGCCGGCGAGGCGGCTTTCAGGCCCGCTTCTGCAAGACACGTAGTCCTTTCGCGATGCCCCTGGAAGTCCGGGGAAGCGCGTTGAGTTCCACTTTGCCCACCCGCTACGACGCGATCCTGTTCGACTTCGACGGCGTCCTGGCCGATACCGAACCGCTCCACTTCGCCTGCTGGAAGGAAGTCCTGGAGCCGCTTGGCATCAACTTGAACTGGCCCTTCTATCACGAACGATGCATCGGGGTTTCGGATCGGCAGATGGTGGAGCGTCTGGCGGCCGAACGCATTCCGCCGCTGCCGCTTGACCAGGCGATGCCCGCGTATCATTCCAAGCTGGGGATCTTTCGAGCGAAAATCGAGGCCAACCCGCCGTTTCTCAAGGAGACTGTCGCACTGGTGCGGGAACTTTGCAGTATCTATCGTTTAGCCGTGGTTTCTTCAAGTGGACGGGGAGAAGTCGAGGAGCCCATCTATCGTGCCGGATTTAGGGATTGCTTTCAATCGTTTGTATGTGGAAAAGAGGTGCCAAACTTGAAGCCTTCTCCCGATCCGTACTTGCGAGCGGCTGAGCTGCTGGGCGCGACTCGGCCGTTGGTTATCGAGGACTCCGACGCTGGGGTCGAAAGCGCACGGGCGGCTGGGTTCGATGTGCTGCGGGTGTCCAGCGCGGAGAGCGTGGCGCTGGAAGTCCGCGCTTGGCTTGAGAGGGGGGAGTGGGGTCGGGGGAGTCAGGGGCCGATTATAAAGTAGACATAATATGTGTTATCGGAAGATACTGTGCTGGATGCGCGCACCGTGCCCACCCCACCTTAATGATTAAGGAAGCGGTCGCTCCGGTGTACATGGCGTTTCTCAACCGCCATCCGCCCGAAACCATCTGAACCGGTGCTCCCGGAAGGCGCTTCACCGGTGCTGATAGGAGCACTAGCGTGGAGACACCTCTCGAACTGCCGGATGTATTTGTCCACCTCCACCGTATCGAGGGCGCGCGCCGCGATCTCGACTGCTGAGCCAATCGTACTTATCTCGGGAAAGCCGTAACCCGTGCCGATCCCTTTGCAGTTACGCCCGATGATCTGAATGGTGGCAAAATCACCCTTGGTCAGAGCTTCCTTCATTTTCGCCAGGTCGAGCTTGCGATTAGCCAGAAAGCCGGGGCGGCGAGCGGCAATGGGCTCGTCGATCGCCTCACTGCGCCCTCCGCAACGGTTGGCAAGCTTTGCGATAGTGGCCATCAGCTCATTCCGTTCCACCGGTTTGGTCAGGTGCCAGTCACATCCGGCTTCGATACTCGCCGCTGACGATCCGCTCATCGCGTGTGCCGTCAAGGCTACAATCGGGACCCGCGGCATGCCGTGCGCCCGTTCCCAATCCCGAATCTCGCGAGCCGCCGTATATCCATCCATGACGGGCATTTGGATATCCATGAGGACCAGGTCGTAGTTGCCTCTCTGCCGTTTTCGCAGCGCCTCGACCCCGTTCGCCGCGAAGTTCAGCGACAGCGAAAGATGGTCCATGTAGGCTCGCAGCAGGACGATGTTCTCGGGGTTGTCCTCCACCACCAGAATTCGCGTGCCGGGCATTACCTCCAACTCTTTCGACGACACGGGCGGGCCGGTCTTTTCGTGCAACTCCTCTTTCCTGGCCAAGGGAAAGGGCACTGTAAATACAAATTTGGCGCCAGACTCCTCGGGCTCCGCGATTTCCTCCACCCAGACCCTGCCCGACATCATTTCCACCAGCGTGTGGACCATCGATAAACTAATCCCTGGACCCTCATGCGGCTGACTCATGGTGCGTTCCGCTTGCCGAAACGCCTCTAGAATCAGTTTGGTCTGGTCGGCGGGCTCCCCGGACGCCGTGTCCGTGACCTCGAACCGAAGGCCTCGTTCCCCTTGCCCGAAGCTTTCTGAACGGACTCTCACGCCGATCTTGCCGCGGGCCGTGCACTTAACCGCGTTTCCGATCAGGTTCAGCAATACCTGTTGCACCTGCTCGGCGTCGCCCAGCCAATACAGCCACACGTCGGGATCGATCGAGGTTTCAAACTGCAAGCCCTTCGCCTCGATCGCCGAGGAGGTGGTCGCCGCGCATTCGCTGATAAGTTCGTTGAGGTCGAAGGCAGCCGCCATTTCTCTCTCATCGGCGGATTTGGCTCAACTGCTATCGGAATCTGTGCGCTGTCGAAGGCCCCCGTCACCGATCATGTCGAAAACCCCGACGCGAATTAGGAATCTTGCGTACCGTGCTCGGTATACTAGACTGACGGCGACGATTTCAAGCGCTTCTCGAAATGAAAAGCTTAGGACGGTGCCCACCGACGAACTGCGGCCCGAATACCCGCGCGCCGATTTCGGCGCGTTCGTGCGCGGAAAATACGTCGAACCGATCCGGGAAAGATCGAATGTGGTGGTTCTGGACCCCGAGGTCGCCGAACTGTTTCCAAATGCGGCTTCCGTGAACGCAGCGCTGCGCGCCCTGGTGCAAATTGCAAACCGCTCCGGCCGGTCGCGGCGTCGGTCGACCTAAGGGGTAGTTTGAATGACGATAAGCGACGAACCGATCACCGAACAGGACCTCGAGCACTTCGATTGGAGAGGATTGGCCGCGCGGCGACTGAGTGAGGCCTGGGAAGGCGAGGAAGATGCCCTCTACGACTATCTATAGGTGGGGCCAGGTGGTCGTCGTGAACGTCCCTTTCAGTGGGCATGCGGGCGGAAAACCCCGACCGGCACTGGTGCTCAGTATGGACGAGTTTCACCGCAGATTTCCCGGTCTAATCGTCTGCCCGATCAGAAGCCAGCCGCGGTTCTATAGTCAGCCCGGCGGCGGGGACCATCCACTGCGGCACTGGAAGAGCGTGGGGTTGCGTTATCCCAGCACGGCTCGGCTTTCGAACCTGATGGCGGTCGAGAAGAGCCTCATTAAGCGTACGCTGGCCCCGGTCCACGCAGATGACTTCGCCCGAATCGGGCGCGGCCTCCGCGAGGTCTTCGGCCTTTAGTCAAAGGGAACTTTTGTGGGCCGGAACTCGTTCCAGGTTCAGGAGCAAACCGGGCTCAAGCTTCAATCGTCTGAGGGTCCAGTGCAGATACTCGTCATAGATAATGTCGAGCAGCCCAGATCGAAGAGGAGATTTACATGCAGTCTTTCAAGGCCGCGCTTCCTTCACTGCTTTTCACGCTCCTTCTCATTGTGATTCTCAGTGCCCCTCCGATTCGAGCGCAAGCTCCAGCGCCGCGCCCCGAGTTCGAAGTCGCGACCATCAAGCCGAACGCCGGCAACAGCCAGCGATCGTTTATCGGCAGCCAGTCGCCTGGAACGCTTTCCGCCGAAAATGTTCCGCTGAAACTTATGATTCAGCAGGCCTACAGCGCCCGATCGTTTCAGGTCCAAGGTCTTCCGGGCTGGACCGATTCTGAACGATACGATTTGCACGCCAAGGCGAGAGTCGATGGCCCGCCTGAGCCGTTAAACAGAGAGTCGATGGAAAAAACTATGGCCGAGATGCGGGTGATGCTCCAGGCGCTGCTTGAAGACAGGTTTCAATTGAAACTCCATCGCGAGACGCGAGAGTTACCGGTGTACGCGCTCTCCATCGCGAAAGGCGGGCCGAAACTAAAGAAGGCAGATTGCCTCATGTACGATCCCGGGAACCCTCCGCCTCCGGTTGCGCCCGGCGAAAAGCGGCCTAATTTCTGCGGGAACATCAACATGGGAGCCAGCGGCTCGAATCGCACTTTGGACGCGCCGGGGGCGACCATGCAGAGCTTGATCGAGCGCGCGCTCCCAAGTATCGTCGGCCGTTTCGTCATCGACAAGACTGGATTGACGGGCACTTTTAATGTCCACATGGAGTGGGCGCCTGACGTGCCGATGCCGGCGCTGGCAGGTGCCGGGGGTTCTAATGAACCCGGCAGGTCCGCGCCTTCGACGGATAACCAAGGCCCGTCCATCTTTTCCGCCATTCAGGAACAGCTCGGGTTGAAACTCGAATCGACCAAGGGGCCGGTCGAGGTGCTGGTGATCGATCACGTCGAGAAGCCCAGCTCGAATTAGGCGCCTTCGCCACCAAGATCGCCGCGGGGTAAACTAAACCGATCCGATCCTTCACGCGAAAGGTGAATCCATATGCTGAAGACAGCGATTGTAGCTTTCGTGCTCCTGCTCGCAATGTCGAGCCTGGCGCAACCCCCCGCATCGCCGCTCCCCGCCACGGACGTGAACCACGCCGATATTCAGGCGTTCATCAATGCCCTCCCTCGCAACGCGGTGAGCGACAAACCGATTCGCATTGTCGACGTCGGCGGATACCACGTGGGAGTCTACGGCGTCTTTCGCCCTCAGATCGTCAAGCAGGAGGCCAACCTGCACCAGACCAAGGTCACCGAAATTTACTACATCCTCAGCGGCAACGCGACTCTGGTCACGGGCGGAACCATTCCCAATCCGCATCCGCTCTCGCCCGGAAGCACGACCATGCAGGGCGTGCGCATCGATGGCGGCCTCAGCCGGCGAGTGACCAAGGGCGACGTCGTCATCATTCCCGGCCGCACGCCGCACTGGTTCAGCAGCCAGGATGGTGATCTCGAATATCTGATCTTCCGTCCCGATCCGGAAGGCAAGCTCGCGCTGAAGTAGGGCTGTCCGCGACTTCCCTGCTCCGTCGGCTTGGGCCGCGATCAAACCTGAAGTGCTCACACGACTGCCGGGGACGACCGTTCGGCTTGGGGGGCGTATTTCTGGAGCAGCGCCTCGAGGTCGCCATCGCGCGCGATGCGGGTGTAGATCGGCCGCTGCGGCCGCGGTTCGTGGAACCAGCGCCATTGCGGTTCGTAGATCCAGCGCCATCCGGAGGTGGTCCAGACGCAAAGACCACGACGGTCGCGGCCACTGATGTTGAGCGAGATCAAGTGCCCAGCCGCCGTACCATATCCCCAGGCCCATCCCACAACCTCACGCCAGGAAAAACAAAGCAGACCGATCGAGACTCCCCCTTCGTGCACGGACACGAGGTTTTGGGGGAAAACGGTGATGACAGCGCAAAATAAATAACAGCCGACGATCACGATGTCAAGACGAGCGTGGTGCGGCCCCGAACCCATCGCGACGTCCGCGACCTTAATTCCCGCCGCCACGAGCCATAGGATGCCGATCCAACCCTGCGCCGGCAGCGGCGACGCCCAGAGAACCTTCCCCAGCCGGCGGCGCTTCACGGCCCGAGCTCCGAGTATCCACAAGCCGGCAAGCACGAACGCGGCAAGAAAGATCCAAAAACTCAAAGCGCTCCTGAGTTTACGCTAACGGCGGCACTCGTTGGACAGTCCTATCGATCCTGAGCACGAGTGCAGCCTTTCCAGCAATGCGACCGGCTCTGACTACAGCGGCGAATCCGCTAGAATCATCGACCGCCACATGTGCGCCGACGGGCTGTTGTCATTGCCCAGCCCCTCTTTCGGCTGCTTGAAATGCCGGCCGACGATGTCGAGGAACGGATCGATGGTCACCACCGCCTTCGGATCGAACGCGTACAGATCGTTCACCGTCACCAGGCGAGCTTCCATGTACCACTTATGATTTCGCGCGAACTTGTACGCCGCCTGAATGTGCGGCGGCGGCTCGTAATCCACGCCGAAGAGTCGCTTGTAGAGGTCCGGATATTCGTAGCCTGCCGCGTGATCCGGATAGAACCGCAGCGCCTGGTGATAGCGAATCGCCCAGGAGACCTTCTCGGGAACGTACGGCTCGAACAGTTGCGCGCCCCACCATCCGTGATCCACCTTGATCAGCGTTTGCGACACGTCATGCAGCAGACACGCGAGGATAATTTCTTCCGTCATGCCGGTCTGCATCGCGCGATTGGCGCTCTGCAAGACGTGATTGACCGTCGAGAATCGCAGCTTGAAGAAATCCTGGAGCGTCGGCTTGGCGGGCATCGGCTCGAGCTTCTTCACATGACCCGCGCGGCCGGCGAACACATCGCCCACCCCGCGCCGCGTGGCTCGCGACTCGATCTGCGCTTCGAGTTCGGCGACGGTCGGAAATTTCACGGCAGTCGCGCCTTGGCTCTGGCCCGCTTGCCCTTGGCCGCCCTGCGGCGATTCAAGCTGCTGCGCCATGTAGTCTTCGAGCGATTCCGCCCGCGCCTCATGATCCATCGCGGCGACCGCCGCCGCTCCACCCAGACTGGCGATAAACAGCCTGCGATCCACTTCCAGACCGAATTTCATGCGTTCGCCTTTCTACCGAAAAGCCCGATATCTGCAACTATACTGCATCCAACGCCAATAGTTGTGTGGTCAGATGGCCGCGCCTGCCGGCAGGTAGTGCGCTATTCTAGCGCACCACCAGAAGACCGTCCTCTGATGTGCGGCCCTCGGTTTGCTGGATACTCTCTGTGCGTATGCTGATTCCGCTTCAGCATTCACACAGATCATTATGGTGATGTGGCTTCAGCATTGTCAATAGGCAGTTTAAGCGCTACCGGCTGGCACTACTTGACGCGACCGGTGGGACAATGACTACGACAGCGGATTACGACAGGTATCGTGAAGTGCGTTCTTCGGAGTGGGTAGTCGCGGGTTATTTTATCTACGTCGGGCTGGTCGCCACGTGGTTTTTCCAACTGCGCGATCCCCGCACCTGGGAAGCCTGGGCCCTCGCCGCCGCAATCGTCGCGATCATCCAAATCCTCACGCGCTTCCCCAAGCACGGCCAATCTTACACTCGCGATGTCGCGCCCATCGCTTATACGCTCGCCGCCTATCGTGAAATGGACTGGTTCACCCCCGCTGTGCACGCGCATCGCCTGGAACGCGCCTGGATCGTTTGGGACCGCCGCATCTTGGATGACGCCCATCTTCGCGCCGCCATCGAATCCACCGGCGCGCTGCTTCCCGGATTTCTGGAGCTGTGTTACGGCCTGGTCTACGCCGTCGCGCTGGTCTCGTTGATCGCGATATTCGCCAACCGCTGCCGCGATCGCGTCAATCTGTTCTGGCTCGCCTATCTGGTGGGAACGCTCGGCGTGTACGCGCTGTTTCCCTACTTCCCTTCCGAGCCGCCGCGCACTGCGTTTCCCGGCGCGGACATGCCGCGCATCACCACCGCGATTCGCGAGTTCAACCTGTTCATCGTCGGCGGCTACGGCATCCACTCGAGCGTTTTTCCAAGCGCGCACGTCTCCTCCGCGCTCTCCGCCGCTTGGGGACTGCTGGCCGCGATTCCGAAACGCCGCTGGATCGGATGGACCATGTTCGCGTACGGAATCGTGGTCGCCATCGCGACCGTGTATGGCCGTTATCATTACGCGGCGGACGGACTCGCCGGAATCGCCGTGAGTCTCGCCGCGCTCGCCGTGCTCCGGATTAGGGTTACCGAGCCGCGACTATAGCTACCGAGCCGCGAGGGTTAACGAGCGGTACTCCATCGCCGTTACTGAACCGCGAGCGTAAGCGAGCGTCACTCCCTCCGTTACTCGGCCCTGCTTGCTCAGCTTCCGGCGAAACGCGTTATATTAGCTGAGATCCCCCGCGTCCGTGGTTCTTAAGGAGTCCCGAATATGAAGACCTCTCTGATCTTGTCCGTGATGCTTGCTGCCGCGCTCATCTGGACCGCCCACTCCAAGGCCGATACGCCCACGAAAGCCGAGACGGTGAAGGTCCAGAAAGCCAATTACGAACTCGCCACGCACTGGACCTCCGCCAAGGTCGGCAAGCTGGTGTTCGACATGAACGTCACGCCGCATTGGCTCGAATCGGGCGACCGCTTCTGGTACAGCTATGAAACCAGTCGCGGCCGGCATTTCTATCTGGTCGATCCCGTGAAGAAGACCAAGGTCCCGGTATTCGACAACGCCCGGATGGCGGCCATGCTCACCGCCATCACGCGCACTCCCTATGACTCGCAGCACCTGCCGATCCGCACCATCAAATTCGTCAAGAATGACGCCGTGATCCAGTTCGAGATTCAGGTGGAGAAGGATGCGGATATCAACGGCGCGCAGAAAGTGATCGGCGGCGACGTTCAGACGGATCAGGTCACAACCGGCGGCAATGCGAATTTCGAGGATGACAATGAGTTCGCCAACGACGTCCCTCAGCAAGGACGTGGCCGCGGCAACGCCAACGCCCCCGCGAATCCGCGCATGAAGACGCTGTATTTCGAATACGAGCTCGCGTCCATGAAGCTTACTCTACCTCCGGAGTTTACCCCCGAGCCCCGCAAGCCCGCCTGGGCTTCGATGTCGCCCGACGAGAAAACCATCGTTTTCGCGCGCAAGAACGACCTGTGGATGATGGACGCCGCCAATTACGCGCTGGCCCTCAAGAAAGCCGCCGATCCGAGCATCAAAGATGAGGTGAAAGAAACGCAGCTCACCAAGGACGGCGAGGAAAGTTTCAGCTACGCGCGCCACATCTCCGGAACCGAACAGCAGCAACAACAGCAGCAGGAACAAGAGGGCGGACGAGGCGGCGCCGGAGCCACGCAACGCGATAAGACCGGACGCGTTCCGCCCATCACCATCCACTGGTCGAAGGATTCCAAGCGCTTCGCCGTCGTTCGCCGCGACGAGAAAAAAGTCGGCGACCTGTGGGTGATCCACACTCTCGAAAATCCGCGCCCGACGCTCGAAACCTACAAGTACGCGATGCCCGGCGAGGCTAACGTCCCGCAGTCTCACCTCGAAGTTTTCGATATCGCCGCGAAAGCCAAAAAGGAAGTCAAGACCGACCGCTTCAAGGACCAGACCGTTCAGGTTTTCGACGCGCCGGTCACCGCTCGCCAGCGCGAAAAACAGCGTACCGACGCGCAGTGGGTCGCCGACGGTTCCGAGAAACTTTATTTCCGCCGCATGAGCCGCGATCAGCACAAAGTCGACGTGTGCCTGGCCAACGCCACCACCGGCGATGTGAAAGTGGTCTTCGAGGAGCGCCTGAATACCTACGTCGAAACTAAACCGCTTCGGCTGGTGAAGGCCGATGCAGCAAGCGCCGCCAACGGCGGCACCAGCGCTGAAGAACTCCTCTGGTGGAGTGAGCGCGACGGATGGGGCCACTACTATCTTTACGACGCCGCCGGCAATCTGAAGAACCAGGTCACCTCGGGCGAATTTGTGACCGAGGACATCGAGAGCATCGACGACAAAGCGCGCGTGATCACCTTCACCGCCGAAGGCCGCGAGCAGGGCGAGAATCCCTACTTCACTCACGTCTATAGCGTGAAGTTGGATGGAACGGGTCTGAAGCTGCTGGATTCCGGCCCAGCGTCGCACGCCGTCTCAATAGCGGACGACGGAAAGTTTTTCGTCGACAATTCTTCCACCGTCAGCGCCGCCCCGCATTCGCTGTTGTACGATCGCTCCGGCGCGACTGAGCTCGATCTCGAAACCACTGACATTTCCGCGCTGATGGACGCCGGCTTCCACATGCCCTCCGAGTTTCAGGTGAAAGCCGACGACGGGCTGACGGATCTCTACGGCGTCATGTACAAGCCCTTCGATTTCGATGCGGCGAAGCGCTACCCGATCATCGCGTTCGTGTATCCCGGCCCGCAGACGGAGAGCGTCACGCAGACGTTTTCGCCGCGCAATAACAACGTCGCGCTGGCGCAGCTCGGATTCATCGTGATCGAGGTGGGAAATCGCGGCGGCAATCCGCACCGCTCCAAGTGGTATCACAATTTCGGTTACGGAAATCTGCGCGACTACGGCCTCGCCGACAAGAAAGCCGCCATCGAGCAGCTCGCGCGCCGCGATCCGTGGATCGACATCGAGCGCGTCGGCATCACCGGACATTCCGGCGGCGGATTCATGTCAGCCGCGGCCATGCTGCAATATCCCGACTTTTTCAAGGTCGCGGTAAGCGAATCCGGCAATCACGAAAACAATGTCTACAACCAGAACTGGAGTGAGAAGCACAACGGCATTAAAGAGGTTGACTCGGCCGACGGCAGCGCGACCTTCGAGTATTCCATCGACAAGAATTCCGAGCTCGCCAAGAACCTGAAGGGTCACCTGCTGCTTTCGACCGGCGACATGGACGACAACGTCCACATGGCGAACACCATGCGCCTGGCCGACGCGCTGATCAAGGCCAACAAGCGCTTCGATCAGTTTGTTCTGCCCGGCCAACGCCACAGCTACGGGACGGACGCGAATTATTTCTTCTGGGTGCGCGCCGATTATTTCTGCCGCTGGCTGCTGGGGGATTTCGATCAGCGCGTGGATATGACCGAGGTCGATCCGCAACCGGCGCCGGTGAATGGCGGCCGCGGAGGCAGAGGCGGAGGCGGCCGCGGCGCGAATTAGTTTTGTGAAAAAGTGGCTGCCTAAACCGCGTCCACCACGTCCACGCCCATCGACCGAGCCGTCCCCTTCACCTGGTTCATCGCCGCTTCGATGGAGAAACTATTCAGATCCGGCATCTTGATCTTGGCGATCTCTTCCACCTGCTTCAGCGTGATCTTGCCGACTCGATTCTTGTTCGGCTCGGCCGATCCCTTCGCGATGCTGACCGCCCGCTTGATCAGAACCGGCACCGGCGGCGTCTTGGTGATAAATGTAAACGAGCGATCCGAGAAGATCGTGATCACCACCGGAATGATCAGCCCTTCCTGGTCTTTCGCGGACGTCTTCGCGTTGAAGGCCTTGCAGAATTCCATGATGTTGATGCCCTTGGGGCCCAGCGCGGTGCCCACCGGCGGCGCCGGCGTGGCTTTTCCCGCGGGAATCTGAAGCTTCACGTAATCGGTAATTTTCTTTGCCATGAGTTAAATCTTTTCCACCTGTAAGAAATCCAGTTCCACCGGCGTTGCGCGGCCGAAAATCGTGACCAGGACGCGCAGAGTATTGCGCTCCGGATGCACCTCGTCTACTTTGCCTGAAAAATTGGCGAACGGCCCGTCGACGATCCGCACGTTCTCGTTCTTTTCGAAATTGAGTTTCGGACGCGGCCGCTCAGCAGAGCTCGATTGCCGGTACAACACCGAATTCACTTCATCCGCCGTCAGCGGAACCGGCATGTTGCCACCGCCCACGAACCCGGTGACGCGCGGCGTCGCCTTCACGGCGTGCCACAGCTCGTCGTTCATGTCCATTTCCACCAGCACGTAGCCGGGGTAAAGCATCCGCTTGCTGGTGACTTTCTTGCCCGCGCGCAGCTCCACTACCTCTTCGGTGGGGATCAGGATCTGCCCGATCTGCGGCGCGAAGCCGAACGCTTCCGCGCGGCTGCGCAGCGAATCCGCGACCTTCTGCTCGAATCCCGAATAGGTGTGAATGATGAACCACTGTTTGGTCGACAGCGCGGGAACGGGCTCTTCTTCCTCGGCGGCCGCTTCGGTTGTTGGCGTTGCCTCGCTCGAAGCCGCCGGTTCGCCGGCGCTGGGTTCGGTCGCGGCTTCCGCGGCCACTTGTTCCGTCTCCGGTTCGGCGACCGGTCCTTCTGTTTCCATGGCCTCTACTTGCGCTTCCACGTCCGCCGCGGTCTCCTGATGCTCCGACGCTTCAGCGGCAACGCCATTCCCGTGCTCGGCGGTCGCCGGATGCTCGGTCGCGTGATCCGTCACCGATTCGTCGTGCGCCGCAGCGCCGGAGTCATCACCGGCCTGAACGCGTCCCTCGGAATTTTGTTCGTCTGGCATCCACTCGCCTTTTTACTTCGTAAATGTGTCGAACAGCTTTAGGATCGCGCGGTTAACAATGGCGTCGACCACGAAGAAGTAGGCCGCGAACGCGAACACCGCCGCGATCACCACGGCCGTAGTCCCGCGCACCTGCTTCCAGGAGGGCCACGTCACGCGCTTCATTTCGAGCTGCAGCTCTTCCACGTAATTCTTGACGCTCGCGGGCCAACTGGCGGCACGCTGCGGAAAACTGAGTTCGTCTGCCATATAATGCTGCTCCCTGAAACCAATCCTTCGCGCCTATACTATTGAAAAACAGAGCCTCTGGAGCCAAGCGCCCCAAATCTTTGTCAAATTGCAAACCACTGCTTCTCGCGCCTATCGCGCATGGCCGCCCCGCGAGGGGCTGGCAGGGGCGGAGGGATTCGAACCCCCACTCGCGGTTTTGGAGACCGCTGGTCTGCCGTTAAACCTACGCCCCTATTCGGTCGCCAATTCCAGTTTACTTGATCTCCTTGTGCGGATGGTGTTTACGGCAGAACGGGCAGAATTTCTTCAGCTCCACGCGCTCCGTCATGGTCTTCTTGTTCTTCATGCTGGTGTAGTTTTTGCGCTTACACTCACCGCATTGCAATGTGATCTGTTCTCGTGCCATATTTTTCACGCAGCCAGAAGCCAGGAGTCAGAATTCGGAATCCCGACGCCGGCCTTGGTTTTCATTGTGACTCCTGACTCCTGTCTCCTTCTTCTTATCCGATAATCTCCGTCACCGTCCCCGCGCCCACCGTCCGGCCGCCCTCGCGAATCGCGAACCGCAACCCCTTGTCCATCGCGACCGGCGTGATCAGCTCTATCTCCAGGCTCACGTTATCGCCCGGCATCACCATCTCCATCCCCTCCGGCAATTGCGCGACCCCGGTCACGTCCGTCGTCCGGAAATAAAACTGCGGCCGATATCCCTTGAAGAACGGCGTGTGCCGGCCGCCTTCGTCCTTGCTCAACACGTAAACTTCGCCCTTGAATTTCTTGAACGGCTTGATCGAATTCGGCTTCGCGATCACCTGCCCGCGCTCCACATCGTCTTTTTCGATGCCGCGCAGCAGCAAGCCCACGTTATCGCCCGCGCGTCCTTCGTCGAGAAGTTTCTTGAACATCTCCACGCCCGTCACCACCGTCTTGCGCGTGTCCGTGAACCCGACGATCTCCATTTCCTCGCCGACCTTGCAAATCCCCTTCTCGATCCTGCCCGTCACCACCGTGCCGCGCCCTTGAATCGAAAAAATATCTTCCACCGGCATCAGGAACGGTTTATCGATAATCCGCTCCGGCATCGGAATGAATTTATCGACGGCGTCCATCAGCTCATCGACGGTCTTTTCCCACTTCTCTTCACCGTTCAATGCGCCCAGCGCCGACACGCGAATCACCGGCAGATCGTTGCCAGCGAATCCGTAAAACGTCAGCAGTTCGCGGACTTCCAGTTCCACCAGTTCGAGCAGTTCCGGATCGTCCACCATGTCGACCTTGTTCAGCGCGACCACGATATACGGCACGCCCACTTGCCTTGCGAGCAAAATATGTTCGCGCGTCTGCGGCATGGGGCCGTCGGTCGCCGCCACCACCAGAATCGCGCCGTCCATCTGCGCCGCGCCGGTGATCATGTTCTTGATGTAATCGGCGTGACCGGGACAATCCACGTGCGCGTAATGGCGATTCGCCGTTTCGTATTCCACATGCGCCACCGCGATGGTGATCCCGCGCGCTTTTTCTTCCGGCGCGTTGTCGATCGAATCGAAACTCCGGAACTTGTTTTTCGGATTGTGCTTGCCCAGCACCTTGGTGATCGCCGCCGTCAACGTGGTCTTGCCGTGATCGATGTGACCAATAGTCCCCACGTTTACGTGCGGCTTACTCCGATCGAATTTTTCCTTCGCCATTTATGATTCCCCTAGGGTTGGCAGCACGGAAAACGTGCTTCCGAAAATTCTGGAGCCGTTGACCAGGATTGAACTGGTGACCTCGTCCTTACCAAGGACGCGCTCTACCAACTGAGCTACAACGGCCCTGCTTCTACGTCCTCGCAAACTTACTGGTGGATAGGGAAGGATTCGAACCTTCGTACGCCGCAAGGGCGGACAGATTTACAGTCTGTTGGCTTTAACCACTCACCCACCTATCCAACTTAGCCCGCGCTCCCGCCCAAGCCGATCATTTATGATTTACCGGAACGCCCTTCGCGAGCGCACCGCTACTCGACTCGCAAAAAGCCAAGGCTCGCCTAGGACCAGATCCGCAAGGCTGAAATTCAGTATAGCGCACCGTCCGGCGCCGGCGCGATGTCGGGCCGACTTGTCGGGCCGACTTGTGGGGCCGGCAATCTTGCCGGCGAGCCGGCTTTCCGGCCGGCTTCTTTCGATTCACTCGAGTCGACGCTCAGCCCCATGCGTCAGCTTGGGGCTAACACGAGTTGCTCCAGCCCCATGCGTCAGCTTGGGGCTACAGGTCAGATTATTGGCCTTCAGGCATGACCCGCGGCGGCGCTTGGGCGTGAGCGATGTAAAATGAAAGCACGCTGGCGTAGCTCAGTTGGTAGAGCGCCTGATTTGTAATCAGGGGGTCGGGGGTTCAAGCCCCTCCGCCAGCTCCATTCCCTCAATCACTCGCTGGTCAGTTGACCCGCCTCGAGATCAATTGGGGAGCCACCGGGATCGGGCGACCGCGGCGCGGCTTCGGCGCGATCACTGAATCCATCTTGGCGACGGCTTCTTTTTTCGACCAGAACGTCGCGACGGAATAGCCTCTTAGGCTCAGTGTCGCGGCCGATAAGACCGCATGAGCTCACGACTGGGATTGACCTGGCGCACCGTGCTCCTCGCCTTCCCTCTCCTGGTGATGATCTGGATCGGAGTGTCGGCCCTTCGAGCCTTGGGGCAGTACCGCCAGTCCTTTGCCCAGTGGGACCAGACTTTCAAGTTGTTAACGGAAACGGATGTGTTACTCGGCCTTTTGAAAGACGCCGAGACGGGCCAACGCGGCTACCTGTTGACCGGGAGGCCCACCTATCTCGAACCGTACCTCATTGCGAAGCGGGACATCGACCCGTGCCTGGCCCGTTTAGAGAACTTAGTCAGCGCGCTCGCCCCGGACCGGGCTCGGATGTCGCGTCTCCGGGTACTGACCCAGGGCAAGATGGCTGAGTTGGGCGATACCATCGCCCTATATCAGAGCGGAAACCTGGGCGAGGCTGTGAAGCTTGTCGAAACGGATCGGGGCAAGCGGCTCATGGACCAGATCCGGGTGGAACTGGAAAATCTTCGGTCGGAGACCGTGCGACTGCTGTCGGTCCGCCGGAGCAACACTTTCGACATTGTGCAACGCACCAGTCTGATCGCCATTTTCGGGAGCATTGCGGTATTCCTGCTGGTCGCGGTGGCCATCGAACGCGACGCGAAGGCGAAGGCTCGCGACGCCGCTCGAACCAACGATTGGAACCGCACGCTGGCCGAATCGAATCGTGAGATGGAAGCCTTCTGCTACTCCGTCTCCCATGACCTGCGCGCTCCTTTGCGCGGTGTGGAGGGATTCTCCAAAATCCTGACCCGCGATTACTCCGGGCGCATGCTCGACGAGCGTGGCCTCGACCTCCTCCAGCGGATGGGCGTATCCACGGTCCGTATGGGGCAACTCATCGACGACCTGCTCAACCTCTCCCGCGTCTCGCGCTCCGAATTGGAACCGATGGTTGTCGATTTGAGCGCGCTAGCCACGGCCGTGACCGCCGATCTCCAAGGACGCGAGCCGGAAAGGCTGGTGGAGGTCCGCATCCAACCCGGCGTGAGCGGAAACGGAGACCCCCGGCTGCTCCGCGTCGCTCTCGAAAACCTGCTCGGAAACGCATGGAAGTTTACCCGCCACCAGCCCGCCCCGTGCCTCGAATTCGGGCAGCAGCCAGCCGCGCAAGGCGTCGCGTATTTCATTCGCGACAACGGCGCCGGATTCGATATGGCGCACTCCGACCAGTTGTTCCTTCCGTTCCAGCGTCTCCACCGTTCGAGCGAATTCGAAGGCACCGGGATCGGTCTCGCCACCGTGCACCGCGTAATCGAGCGCCACGGCGGCCGCATCTGGGCCGAAAGCGCACCCGGAAAAGGCGCATCGTTCTACTTTACCGTTGACACCGAAAAGAAGGTCAAACATGTCTGAGACTCGATTGATTCTATTAGTAGAAGATAACCCGGACGACGAGCTGCTCACGCTCGATGTGCTTCACGAGAGCCGGCTGGATTGTTCCATCGTGGTAACCCGCGATGGAGCGGAGGCGCTGGAGTACTTGTTCGGGACCGGCGCGTGGGCCGGGCGCGATACCAGAGTGCAGCCCGATCTGGTGTTGCTCGACTTGAAGCTGCCCAAGCTAAGCGGATTCGACGTCCTCGATCGCGTTCGCGCTGACCAACGCACTTGCATCGTGCCCGTCGTGCTGCTGACCACCTCCTCGCAAGACGAAGACATGGTGCGCGGCTATAAATGCGGCGCCAACAGCTTCGTGCGCAAGCCCGTGCAGTTCGACAAATTCGGCGAAGCCCTCCGCCAGCTCGGCCGGTATTGGCTCCTGATCAACCAGGTGCCCGCCTAGAAGCTGGTTGAACAATACAGTAGTTACAAGGCGTAGGAAACCGATCGAAGCAAAATCGATGAATGTGCAGATACGGGCAGTCGAGCCATGGGCCAGCCGCTGAGAGTCTTGATCATCGACGATTCCCCCGACGACGCATTTCTGGCGGCGGACCACTTGCATCGGGCGGGATACGAGCTCACCTGGCGCAGGGTCGAAACCGAGGCCGGCCTGACCGCCTCACTCCGTAGCGACACATGGGATCTGATCCTCTCGGATTACCATATGCCCGGCTTCAGCGGCATGGAAGCATTGCAGATTTGCAAGGAATCCATGCCGGATGTCCCCTTTCTCCTGGTCTCGGGCTCGATCAGCGAGGCAGCGGTGGCGGAGGCGTTGCGAGCCGGTGTAGACGCGTATGCATCCAAAGACCGCGCGGCGGACCTCGGGTTGGTGGCGGAACGCGAGTTGCGACAAGCCGCTTTACGAGCCGCGGCTTTACCGAGCCGCGACTAAAAGGAGCGGTCCCAAATCCGGATTCAGAAATTCCGCAACCACATCTTTCTGAACCGCGACCTACAGAACCGCGACCTACCGAGCCACGACTAGAGCGGGGAGGCGCGACCGCCAGGGACCGCGTCACCGGCGAACTCGCCCACCTGATTCTTGAATCGCCCGCGTCTTTTCCACATCAGTTAGACAGTTGTCCAATTACCCTCGAAAGCTGGAAATCGGAATACTCCATGAGTCAACTTACAGGAAAGATCGCGGTTGTCACCGGAGCGTCAAAAGGAATTGGCGCCTCCATCGCTGAACACCTTGCGGCGGAAGGTGCGTCGGTTGTCGTCAATTACGCCCACAGCAAGTCTGGTGCGGATGCGGTGGTCAAGCGCATCGCCGATAAGGGCGGCAAAGCCGTCGCAGTCCAGGGCGACGTCTCCAAGCCCGTGGAAGCTGCCCGCCTTTTCGCGGAGACCAAAGCTGCCTACGGAAAGCTGGATATTCTGGTCAACAACGCGGGCGTTTACGAATTCGGGCCCCTCGAATCCATCAGCCCGGAGCACTTCCACAAACAGTTCGATCTCAACGTGCTCGGCCTGCTTCTCACCACGCAGCAGGCCGTCAAGCTAATGGGGAGCGGCGGCTCCATCATCAACATCGGGTCCGTGGTGGGCTCCATGCCGGCGCCGGGAGGCGCGGTGTACAGCGCCTCCAAAGCGGCTGTGGATGCGATTACCATCGCGCTCTCGAAGGAACTTGGTCCCAAAAAGATCCGCGTCAATTCGCTCAACCCCGGTATGGTTGAGACCGAAGGACTCCACGCCTCCGGAATGCTCGAAACCGACTTCCGCAAGACCATCGAAGCTGGAACTCCGCTGGGCCGCATCGGGCAGCCGCAGGACATCGGACGAGCCGCCGTGTTTTTCGCATCGGACAATGCCGGTTGGATCACCGGCCAAACCATCATTGCCGCCGGCGGCCAGACATCGTGACATCGGGCGCGATCGTCGATGTGGGGCCGGCACTCCTGCCGGCAAGCCGGCTTTCAAGCCGGCTTCGTTTTCCGAGCCGCGACTGAAAGGAGCGGTCCACAAGCGCCACGGCACGGAGCGCATTCTTGCTTTGTCGCGCCCTACCGAGCCGCGACCAAGCTGCGCTTGCGCCAAGGGAGCGGTTATAAAAAATCACGATTTCGGCGACCGCTTCTTCCGAGCCGCGACTAAAAGGAGCGGCCTACAAGCGCGACGGCACGGAGCGCATTCTTGCCTTGCCGCGCCCCCATCACCTTCAGCGCCACCACGCCACGTCATCCCGAGCGAAGCGAGGGGATCTGCTTTTCCCCCGCCCCACCATCATCCACGCCTCAGGATGGGACCTATTAATCGACGGCAGAACTCTTGCCGCCTCCACTCCCACCTCCCTCAAATCGACCGCCTCCTCGACCTCAACCACGCCTCGCGTCTCGACCAGATCGAGCACGCTCTGCTTGCGGTCGGCAAGCGGCTGACGATTTTCGATCGAGGACGCCGCGTGAACGCAGCCATTCTGCATCCATCCACCTTCGCCGGACGCAACAGTTGTGTTGAACGGACGCAACACAAGTGCTATGCGCAGTTTCGCGTAGCGAGCCGCGACAATGTGGGGCAGGCAATCTTGCCTGCAGGCGGCTTTCAAGCCGGCTTCTTTGAGGCGCGACAGAATGGAGCGCTCTCTTTTCCTTATGATGCAATATCCGGTGGAGTTGTCCCGCGAGGGGACCAGAACTCTGGTCTCTTTCCCCGATTTCCCCAACGTCCACACCTACGGTGACGACGAAGCGGAAGCGCTCGCCCGAGCCGTGGATGCGCTCGAAACGTACTTAATGGGCATGATCGAGGACCGTCTGCCGATCCCCGAACCGCGTCGCCCTAAACGCAGGCAGCGGCTTATCACGCTCCCGGCCCTGACCGAGGCGAAGATCGAACTGTATCGGCACATGCGAGCCGCGGGCGTCGGGAAGGCCGAACTCGCGCGGCGTCTGCATTGCCACCTCCCTCAAATCGACCGCCTCCTCGACCTCAACCACGCTTCGCGTCTCAACCAGATCGAGCAAGCTCTGTTGGCGGTCGGCAGGCGGTTGACGATTTCGGTCGAGGATGCCGCCTGGACGGCGACTTAATATGTGGGGCAGGGCCATGCCCTATATGTGGGGCAGGGCCATGCCCTGCCTTGGAGGCGCGACCATCAGGGAAAATCGGGGACTGTCCCAAGCGGCGGCCACAGTCTTATATAGTTCCAAATCCCTCTTCCGCCGCGGGCGGACTGTCCCCAAGATTTTCCCAACGGCTTCCGCGAGATAACAGCCGTTAGATAAACAACTCGACGCCGACCCGAAAGAACTCCGCGAGCCTCTTCGCTTGCTCCTTGCTGATCGACCGCTTACCGGAAAGAATCTCCGACACTCGGCTCTTCGAACCCAACACCGGCCAAAGATCGGTCGGCTGCAGCCCGCGGACCTCCAGCAGATAGGCCACGATCTCATGCGGCTCGCTCTTGGGAATCGGGTACGCTCTGGATTCGAAATCATGGATCAAACCCGTGAGCAGCTCAAGCAGCGCGTCCTCTTCGGGTGTGAGCGCGTCCTCTCCTTTTTCAAGAAGTGACTCGACCACCGCCAGCATGCGTTCGTTCTCGGCTTTCGTCTCGATCACTTTGGGAAGAGTTTTCGAAAGCAGCTTTCCGTACCGCTTCTCATCCAAGACTGAGGTATTCATCGTTTCCAATCTCCTCTGTCGTACTCGGCGTGGGTCAGGACGCGCTTAATGTAGACGATCTGCGCACGATAATGCACGAACGAAATCAGGCGGTAATTGTTGCCGCCAATGTCGAACACCGTTCGATCCCCCACCAAATCCGCCGAGCGGAAACTCGCCTTCATCTCGGCTGGCGTTTTCCAACGCGACGACTCCACCACATTCACCCAGTGCTGTAGAGGATCGGCGGCCCTCGGGTATCTCATCCCGAAATCCCGAAGTTGCCGCTTGCTGATAATCCTCAACGTGTCCATGTTCCCATACTGGGAACCCAAATGCAATGGGCAACGCCATGCCGCCTTGAGGCGCGCCCGTCAGGGCGCGCGCCTACTGAGCCGCGACAATGTGGGGCAGGCAATCTTGCCTGCAGCCGGCTTTCAAGCCGGCTTCTCTCACGCTCCACTGCACGGAGCGCATTCTTGCCTTGCCCCGCCCATCGCACTTCCAGCCCCACCCGTTAGGGTGGGGGCTGCGCCTCCGATAAGAAGCGCGACATTCTGACGCGCCTGTAGGCCGCTCCTTCTAGTCACGGCTCGGCCAGATCGAGCAAGCTCTGCTGGCGGTCGGCAAGCGGCTAGCGATTTCGATTGAGGACGCCGCCTGAACATCCGCTCGACAGCCGCCAAATCGAGGCACGACCGTGAGGGAGTGCGTGCCATACTGAGCCGCGACTAAAAGGAGCGGCCCACAAGCGCGACGGCACGGAGCGCATTCCGGCTTCGGAGCCGCAACCGTCAGAGAGCGGTTAAGAAGCGCGACATTCTGTCGCGCCCGTAGGCCGCTCCTTCTAGTCACGGCTCGGCCGGATCGAGGCAAGCTCCGTTGGCGGTCGGGAAGTGGCTCACGAGTGCGGTCGAGGCCGACGCGTAATTGATCACTAACGGATTGCAATTGTCACCCCTGGCGCGCTTAGAGTCTTGCCGTCAGGCGTCAGAATCTGCAACGGCACTGCGTTCCCCGTCGGGGCACCGTTTGGGATCACGATGTTGATCTGGTTAACGCCAGGGTATCCCGGAGCTTGACCAGCGAAATCTACTTCTGCTGTAATTTCGCCGACTAGTACGATCGGCGTTACTGCAAAATAATTTTGCGGCGGCGGCCCAAGACCTCCGTCACCATCGCTGACCGGAGGGCTCATGGCGCCCAATCCTGTCGCGTAGAAATAACCGGCCTGTCCCCGTGGAATCGGTGCTGCCGGCAAGCCGATCGACGCGCTGGTCGATACTGGTGCGGCGATCTTCGCAATATTATCGGCGGGATCGACGAAGACGAGGACCGCATTCGCGGCCCCAGTGGGTGGGATGGTGAAGATTCCGGGCGCAATCGGTGCGAGCGGAACGGCGAGCGGCGCCGAAGGGATTCCATTCACAGTCACGACCACATTGACAGAAGATGAGCTGGACCCGGTCGCTTGCACTTCGAACGGCACCTGTACGTTGAGCTGGGACGCAGCCGGAATGACATCCCTCATCGGCGCGGCAATACCATTAAATGTCACGCTCACTCCGCCGAGTGAAGTCCCGAAAGGTACGGTCGCGGCATCTGCCTGTAGCGAGCCGGTAAACGTTCCGAAAATCGAAACGAGCGACCCCGGCGCCACCGCCGTGCCCTGGCCATTCGCATCCTTGGCGTAACTCGCGGCGTTCAGCACGCCCCCTAGAGTCGGTAGTGGGTCAGTTTCAAACTGACCCACTACCGCTGCGATGTATCATCCATTGCCATCCAATATGGTATCCTTCTACCAAGATTGGCATGCTCCCGAAGCTCCATACCGACCCCGACTCAAGCACCCCGCTCTACCGGCAGATCTATGAACAGCTTAGTTTCGCGATTCTGGCCGGCAAACTCGCCCGAGGCGAGCGGCTACCGGCCACTCGGGAATTGGCTGGGTCCATTGGACTGAACCGCACCACCATCGCAGCCGCTTACGAGCTGCTTGAAGCGGATGGCCTGATCCGCAGCCACGTCGGCAAAGGCACGTTTGTGATCTGGAACGGGAAGACAGGCCTGGAAACGACGCGCGCGAAAAAGACAGGCCTTGGAAAGGCCCGCGATTGGGACGCGTTGTTTGCGCGTGGAGACCGGGACAGCGCTTCGATTTCGTACGTGTCCCTCCCGTCGGATCAAGGACCCGCGCGCGACATCGTGAAAAGCGGGGACAGTTTATCGGTTGCGCCCCGCTCGCCGTTTGACCTCGAGAAAAACGGGGACAGTCTCCTAATTTCGCCCAAAGAAAAAGCTTCTACCAATCCCCTCGACGACCCTGGCGAAATTGGCAGACTGTCCCAAGTTTTTCCGCCGGCCCAGGTTTTTGGAGAAAATCCGGGTCACGCGCAGATCAGCTTCTCCGCCTCGCGACCTTCCCAGGATCAATTCCCCCTCGAAGAATTCAGAGCGACCGTCCGCGAGGTGATCGATTCCCCCGAGGCCGCGCAAATTCTCCAGCTCGGCCCGGCGAGCGGCTACGGCCCTCTCCGCCGATTCATCCTGAACGACGCCCGACGCACAGGCACCGCTCGCGAGGACGACGATGTCCTGATCACCAGCGGAGTCCAGCAAGCCTTCGACCTGATCCAGCGCGTGCTCGCATCGCGTGGCGAAACCGTGGTGATTGAAGATCCGGTTTATCCGGGGCTGCGCAATGCGTTTCAACGCGGCGGCGCGCGAGTGATCGGCGCTCCCATGGGGCTAAGCGGAGTCGACTTCCCTGCCCTGGAACGCATCCTCGGGCACATTGATAAACGACAAACACCGCGCCTGATGGTGCTCACTCCGAATTTTCAAAACCCGACCGGCACCACCATCCCCGCCGCGACTCGCCAAGAAATTCTGACGCTCGCGCGAAAAGCCGGAACCATCCTCATCGAAAACGATTTGTACGGCGACCTGCGATACAAGGGCGACAACATTCCCTCCATCAAGCGCATGGACGATTCCGGCGACACGATTCTGCTCGGCAGTTTTTCAAAGGTCGCGTTTCCCGGATTGCGCGTGGGCTGGGTGATCGGCCTGCGGCACTTCATCGCGCGGCTGACCGAAGCCAAAGAAGCCAGCGACCTGCACTCGGACCAGCTCTCGCAAGCCGTGCTGCTGCGATTCGCCGAATCGGGGCGGCTCGATGCGCATCGAAAGAAAATGATTGCAACGGGAGCCGAGCGGTTGGAAGCGTGCCTTAAAGGCTGCGCGCAACATCTCCCCGACGGCAGCGAGTACACCCGGCCCGAAGGCGGCATGAACGTGTGGGTCCGATTGCCCGAGCCGCTGGATGCGGCCGAGCTGGCGGCGCGCGCGCTGCGCGAAAACGTGAGTTTCCTGCCGGGCCGTTATTTCGCGGTTTCCAGGGCGCATCCGCACAGCCTGCGGCTGAGTTTCATCGGTCTCAACCCGAAGCAGATCCGGTCTGGATTGAAGGTTTTAGGAACGATTATTGAAAGTGAATTGTCGCGCGAAAAACAGGCGCGCGAGGCGCGCCGGGACGACCCGTCACCGGCACTCGTGTAATAACCATGAAAACACCACAAACGCACCACAAAAACACCACAACAACCCAGGAGAAAATGGCATGTTTCTGTCAGACGATTTCAGATTGAAGAGCGGCTTGGCCGAGATGCTCAAAGGCGGCGTCATCATGGACGTCACCAACGTCGAACAGGCCCAAATCGCTGAAAAGGCGGGCGCAACGGCGGTCATGGCCCTCGAACGCGTCCCTTCCGACATCCGCAAAGACGGCGGCGTCGCCAGAATGGCCTCAATTCGCATTATTCGCAACATTATGGAGACGGTTTCCATTCCGGTGATGGCCAAAGCGCGCATCGGGCACTTTGTAGAGGCGCGCATTCTCGAAGCGCTGGGCGTCGACTATATCGATGAAAGTGAAGTGCTTACGCCCGCCGACGAGGAGCACCACATCGACAAGCGCAACTTCAAAGTGCCGTTCGTCTGCGGCGCGCGCAACCTCGGCGAAGCGCTGCGCCGGATCGCGGAGGGCGCGGCGATGATCCGGACCAAGGGCGAGGCGGGGTCGGGCGATATCGTCGAGGCGGTGCGGCATATCCGCACTATCGTCAAAGAGATGAAGCACCTGACCATCCTCGGAAAAGAGGAACTGGTTCACGAGGCCAAGAATCTGGGCGCGCCGCTGGAGCTGGTGGAATGGGTCGCCGAGAACGGGAGACTGCCGGTGCCGAATTTTTCGGCGGGCGGAATCGCGACGCCGGCGGATGCGGCGCTGGTGATGCAGCTTGGCGCCGAGGCGGTGTTCGTTGGCAGCGGCATTTTCAAGAGCGAGGACCCGGAGGCGCGGGCGCGCGCGGTGGTGAAGGCCGCGACGTTCTTCAACGATCCGGTGAAGCTGCTGGAAGCGAGCGAGGAACTGGGCGAGGCGATGCGCGGGTTGGATGTCGCCAAGATGGCGAAGGAAGAGCTGCTGCAAACGCGGGGGTGGTAAGCCACTGCGTGGCGGCCGGTGCGCCTCCGGCGCAGAGGCTTGGGTTTTCAAGGGGACATTGTGAAGACGGTCGGGGTTCTGGCGTTACAGGGCGACTTTGAGGCGCATCGCAAGGCGATTGAGCGGGCGGGGGCGCGGGCGGTGGAGGTGCGCACGGCGCAGGAGCTCGAGCAATGCGACGGCCTGATTATTCCCGGCGGGGAAAGTACCACGATGTTGAAGCTGCTCGACGCCGGGAAGCTCACGGATGCGGTCCGCGAGTTCGCGGCGCGAAAACCGGTTTACGGATCGTGCGCGGGCGCGATTTTACTCGCGAAGGAAGTCACGCGTCCGGCGCAGGAGAGCCTCGGGTTGATGGATATCGATGTCGAGCGCAATGGGTATGGGCGTCAGATCGACAGCCGCATCGCGAAGATCGGGATTGATTTCGAGAACGCGGCAGGCGCCAAGATCGCCTGCCCCACGATCGAGGCTGTCTTTATTCGCGCGCCGATTATCCGGCGGGTTGGCGATGGGGCTCGCGTGCTGGCGAGTTATCAGGGCGATCCGGTGTGGGTGGAGCAGGGTCGGCATATGGTCACGACATTTCACCCGGAGTTGACGGAAGATTCAAGGATCCACCGGAGGTTCGTGGAGAAGCTGTAAGCGGCATCGACCGTCCGCACGTGGGGCAGAGCCCCGCGCGATTTCGGCGGCGAGGCCAAACTACCAGTGCGATAAGTAATCCGAGCGACGCGCCGGAGAGCAGGCCGATCCCCGAGATGGAGGTGCGATTCATTCCGAGGGATGTGGCGGGGAACGGGAGCTCCAGAATTTGGAGATTGGTGCGCGATTCGGGCCTCCTAATCGCGTCGAACAGTTTCGTAGTCAGGTCCTGCGTTACTCGTTGCGCCAATAGGCGGTCGGGATACTCGAACCGAATACCGAATACGGGAACGAAGGTACCATTCGTCCCTTGGACCGCGAAGATGCTGATGTTGCCCTTCATCTTCTCGATGACCTGTTCTATCGGCATCCGCTCCCGCTCTTTGGGATATAGATTAAGCCGGTTGATAGTGTCTTTCAGAGACGCTTCTCTCAATACGGCAAGTTGCGCTGAGTAAACGTCGCGGCCCGCATCAGGCCCCGACATCCTGACCACGGTCTGCGACTCGTAACGATCCTGCACCAGCAGGGACCCGACGCCGGCAATCGACAGGCCGGCGACCGATGACGCCACGATGATCCTGCCAAAGGTCCACGTTGAGATTTGCATCCTAAATACTCCCCAGAGAATGTCGAAGGCGTCGCGCGGCTTGGGCTCAGCGTCTTCGAGCAAGGCGTCGAACTCGGCGCCGTAGCGCTTGCGCCAGTTTGAGGGATAGAGGCGCGCTAGCAGTCGTGTGATGTGCTTCATGCGTTTTTCAGCCTCCGCAGGCCCGCTCGAACGACGCGGTCGAGACTGGCGAGCTGGTCTTGAAGGTGCTCGCGGCCGGCGCCGGTGATGGCGTAGGGCTGGCGGCGGTCATGGGAACTGCGCGGGGAGTTGACCGGGCGAATCCAGCCGCGTTGTTCCAGACGGGTAATTGCTCCGTACAGGGTTCCGGGACCGAGGCGGAGGCCGGCGAAGCGCTCGATGTCCTCCATCATGGCGTAGCCGTGTTTGTCGCCGTTGGCGAGGCTGGAGAGGACCAGAAGGGTTGGGTCGGTCATGATTTAATATGGAGGACTCTTACGCATCACGTAGTATCGTGCCACGTAATAGAGGCGATGTCAATCCCCGTTGGGTTCCGGGTCTTCAACGAATTCCCTACCCTGAAGGTTGAGGCTGGAAGCATGTGAAGAGAAGCCGGCTAGAGAGCCGGCTCGGCGGCATGACTGCCGGCCCCACATCTCTTATTGCGGGTCAATTGGCAGGGCACCCGGTCGGCTTCGCCTCCACGGGCAAGTGGCCCTGCCCCACAAGCTGGTCTAAAGCCCTAAGGTTGTTTGCCGATAAGGTCATCGCGGATAACCTAACAGGGCGAATGCAAACCATCGAGACTACAGTTCCGGCGATACTGCGCGCGCACGCGGAGTGGCTAGAGAATCCGGCGAAAGGACGCTGCGCGAATCTGGCTGGAAGAACCATGAATGAGATCGCGCTTTCGGGCGCGGTGCTGCGGAAGGCGAATCTGGAGCGGGCCACCATGCTGGACGCGAATCTGGCGGGGGCCGACTTGAGCGCGGCTAATCTGAGCCTGGCCGACCTGGGGCGCGCGAACCTGGCGGGCGCGGATCTGAGCGGAGCCAACCTGACGCAGACGGTGCTGGCGGGGGCTTTTCTGCGCGGTGCGAATCTATCGGAAGTGAAGGCAACGGGGACCGTCTTTCGGAGCGCCAGACTGGCGCAGGTGCGGATGCTCGAAGCCGAAGTGCATGAGGCAAACTTCCGGCAGGCGACGGCGGCGGGGGCCAGCTTTCATCACTCGCGCTTTTACGATGTCGACTTCAGCGAGGGGCACCTGGACGCGGCGATCTTCTATCACGCGCGGCTGACGCACGTGCGGTTCGTCGCGGTTTCGGCCGTGGGGGTAAGCTTCGGGGGAGCAAAATTGGATCATTGCGATTTCAGCAGCGCGCTTCTGGCGGGCGCCAAGTTTCCCCGCGCGGAACTGATCCAGTGCATGTTTTGCAACGCGGATCTGCGGGATTGCGATTTCCGCGAAGCACGCATGCGGGGCGGAGATTTCGGACGCGCCGTGCTGACGGGCGCTCGATTCGGAGCGGCGCAGATGGTAATGGCCGATTTTCGGGGAGCGAACTTGAGCGGAGCGCGCGAACTCACTTCCGAACAACTCAGCCAGTCGCTGACGGATAACCGCACGATTCTGCCCAATGGGAATCACGGTCCGTATATGCGGAATTCGGGCGCGGAGAAGCCGAAGCAGGCGCGCGCCGGCTGAGGGCGTGAGCGGCGGAGGCAATCACGCGGTTTTCGGGTAGCTCCTTTTCGGTGCCGCTCCTTGACAGTTGAGGCTTCATACGGTCGGGGCTTCATTAAGATGAAGCCGGCATGAAAGCCGGCTTGCCACCAAGATTGGCGGCCCCACATCTTAAAGCATCCGGGTCCATCCACCGATAGATATTCGATGACTTGCGAGCACTGCGGCGCGCCGATGCGGGCGGATCGGGAACGCGGACTTTTCGTCTGCGACTATTGCGAGAGCCAGGCGATTCCTCCGGTTGAGGATGACGGCATTCTGCTGTTGGGGCCGGCGAAAGAGAAGTGTCCGGTTTGTGCAACGGCGCTATCGAATGGATCGCTCGAATCGTTCAACCTGCTGCACTGCGGGCATTGCCTGGGAATGCTGATCGACATGGACGATTTTCAGCCACTGATCGCGGCGCTGCGCTCGCACCGGGACGCTCCGGCTGCGTTCCTCGCTCCGCGGAGTTCCGCCGACGCGGATCGAACGCTCAAGTGTCCTAAGTGCGGCGCGGCCATGGACGACCATCCGTACGGCGGCGGTGGAAACGTGAACGTCGACACGTGCGAGCCGTGCGACGTGATCTGGCTGGATGGCGGTGAGCTGCGAAAGATCGCGGCGGCGGCGGATCGGCAAGCGTTGGTCTAAGAAATCTTAGCCGTGAATGAACGTGAATCAAAACAAAGTTTATGAAGAAGAAGTCATCCGTGTTCATTCGTGTGTATTCGTGGCCCAAATGAACTTTTCCGCATCTTGCGCGGCCTATACTTGAAATATGGACGCGGTGGAATCCAAAGAAGACACGCTCCACGATAAGCACAGCGCGCCGGAGACTCGACTGCACGCCAAGCAAGATGCCCTGCTGGCAGCGCTCCGCGAGATGCGCAGCGTGATCGTGGCGTATTCGGGCGGCGCGGATTCGGCGTATCTGGCATGGGCGGCGGAACGCGCGCTGGGGGAGCACGCGATCGCGATTACGGCCGACTCGGCTTCCCTGCCCGAGTCGCACAAACGCGATGCGGAGGAATTCGCGCGCGCGCACGGCATCCGTCACGAGTACATCGCCACCCGCGAGTTCGAAAATCCGGACTACGTCAAGAACGATCGCGACCGGTGCTTTCACTGCAAGGACGAGTTGTTCACGCGCCTGGATGAAGTGGCGCGCGAGCGCGGGATCGGGCACGTGATTTACGGCGTGAACGTCGACGACCTCGGGGATTACCGGCCGGGGCAGCGCGCGGCGAAGCTGCATCAGGCAAGAGCCCCGCTGGTGGATGCGGGATTGACCAAAGCCGAAATTCGGGAGTTGTCGCGGCGCTCGGGCCTCAAAACGTGGGACCGGCCGGCGTCGGCGTGTTTGAGTTCGCGAATTCCGTATGGCACGCCGGTCACGATTCAAAACGTGAAGACCGTGGAGCTAGGGGAAGAGGCAATTCGCGCGCTGGGATTCCGGCAATTTCGCGTGCGGTTTCACGGCGAGGTGGTGCGCATCGAGATCGCGCCGGAGGAGCTGGAGCGCGCGATGAGCGTGGAGATGGCGCAGCGGTTCACGGCGATTTTCAAGCCGCTCGGGTTCCACTACGTCACGCTGGATTTGGAAGGTTACCGGCAGGGGTCGTTGAACGCGGTGCTGTGAGAAGGAATTTGGAAGAAGCATCTTTTGGACCGCTCCCTTTGGTCGCGGCTCAGAAGAACGAAACCGCAACCGCCACTCCGATCGCCACCAAACACCCGATCGCGTTATACCAGAGATAGGCGATGTGCGTTAACGCCGCGACGGCGAAGATCACGCATTGCCCCGCAATCACGCCCATGAACGCGGCGGTTCCGCGCACGCGCCTGACGAAAAACGCGAGCACGAATACGCCCAGCATGGTGCCGTAGAACAACGATCCCACCAGATTCACGGTTTCGATGAGCGCGCCGAAGCTGCGCGCGTAGCTCGCGAAGGCGATGGCATACAGGCCCCAAAAAACGGTGGCGACGCGTGAGGCGATCAGATAATGGCGATCGTTACCCGGAGCCGGAGTGCCATCCGGGTTCAGAAGATCGGGGCGAAAGTGACGGCGATAGACGTCGATGATGCTGACGGTGGCGAGCGAGTTGATCTCTCCCGAACTGGCGGACATAGCGGCGGTGAAGATCACGGCGAGCACCAGTCCGACCGCGCCGTGCGGAAGGTAGTGCGTCACGAAGGAAAGGAAGATGTAGTTGGTGTCGGACTCCTTGCCGATCTGGGTGGCCGCAGTGTGGGCAGCGTCGAACTGTTTCTGCGCATCGTTGAATTTTGAGATGGCGGCGGAGCGCGTAGCCGGATCGTGGGCATCCTTGATCTCGCGGGCGGCGGCGCGGCGTTGATCGAACGCCCGATCGGAGTTGGACGCGATGGTCGAGAACTGATTGGTTTGCTCGATGCGCTGGACCTCGCCCGGGTGAAAGACGAGCGGGGGTCTTTCAAAAAGGAAGAACACAAACACCATCGCACCGATGAACAGGATGAAGGCTTGCATGGGAACCTTCGCGACCGCGTTTAAGAGCAGGCTCAGGCGGCTTTGGCCGATCGACTTGCCAGTGAGATAGCGCTGGACCTGACTTTGATCGGTCCCGAAGTAGGCGAGGAAGAGAAAGCTGCCGCCGATGAGGCCGCTCCAGAGATTGTAGCGATCGTTCCAATCGAATTTAGTGGTGACGATGTTGATTTTACCGGCGGCGCCGGCGATGCGGACAGCGTCGAAGAAGGAAACATCGGCGGGTAAGAGATGCACGGCAACAATCAGCGCCATCACCAGAGCGGACAGGATCACAAACATTTGCGGCACGTCGGCCCAGGTGACCGCCTTGATTCCGCCGGAGGTGGTGTAGAGGATCACCAGTCCGCCCATGAGGCCCACGGTGACTTCGAAGGGCCAACCCAAAATGATGCTGAGGCAGATGGCCGGCGCGGAGAGCGCGACGCCGCACTGGAGGCCGCGCGAGATCAGAAAAATGGCGGTGATCAGGCCGCGAGTTTTGGGATCGAAGCGTTTTTCGAGATACTCATACGCGGTGTAGACTTTGGCGCGATGGAAGATGGGTACGACGGTGACGCACAGAATCACCATGGCGATGGGCAGGCCGAAATAGAATTGCACGAAGCGCATTCCGTCGGTGTAGCCGAGCGCGGTGGTGGAGATGAAGGTGATCGCGGTGGCCTGGGTCGCCATGATGGAGAGGCCCATGGCGTACCAGGGCATGGTTTTTCCGGCGAGCAGGAATTGATTGACGGTGGTGGATCCGCGGCCGCGATAGAGGCCGTAGCTGACCAGGGTCGCGAGCCATGCGAAGAGGACGGTCCAGTCGAGTGCGGTCATTCGGTTAAGGGGCGAGGCGGCGGGTGATGAAATAGAAGATGACGATGACGGCGGCAAGGTAGGTGATCACGGCTGTGTAGACTCGCGGCCAGGTGCCGAGGGCGGGAGGTGGTTCATCGAGGATGGGCTTTTCGTCAGGAGTCATGGGATTTTATGGAGCGTTGCCGAACGCGCTCCTTGTCGGTCGCGCCTCGTCAGAACCGCTCCCTTTGGCAACAATATAGTTGACAAATCGAGCGAAATCAATGTACCCTGATGGCGACGTGACAGGTTCCGGTGATCCAGCGCTAGACAGGCTGGGACGGTCAGGAAACATGAGCATTATCCTGACCGCGAGAATTCTTGTGCTCCTTCAGGACTCGGGTGCGAGCCAAGTGGAGGCTCACAGCGCCCTGAATGCCTGCACGGCACTCTTTTCGTCCATGGGTGCGTCTACCGTCTCTACTACCGCGTCTGAGTAGCCATCTTGATCGCAATAATCTCCGGTAGCATCTGCGCCAAGACTTGGTGCTGCCCTTCAAGCGCTATTGCAATTCTTTCCAGGATCAGCTTCAGCTCTGCAACCTGCATGTCATTCATCGGATGCCCGCCTCCCAGCGGGTCCGCACAGCATATCACAGAGAAGCCGCTATGGTTTCTTGGCCCGTTTCTTGGCCCGTGCCCGCGTTCGCTTCCAGTTTATTTCTGCCTTCAATAGATCCGTTTTTGAAACGGTAAGGATCTTCCGAAGGGCGTTATCGAATCGTTCCGCGTCCGTATTGCCGGGAACGTCCGGGGCTGGCAGTGGTTTCATTCCGAAGCTATTGTACACCTGTTCCAGAATCCAGTCACAGCCGATTAACAACAGTGCCACTTTCCGTCGATAAGTAGACCCTTGGGGCTGGGGCGAATGGAGCCGTCGGTCCTGGTGTACCGAAATATGAGAGCCACGAGAATTCCATCTCTTTTGTATTCAAATTGTTGGCACCGTGTGGTTAGGCGTAGATCTGGCGTGTATTGCTCGTCTCGGAGACACTGTTCGAAGCAACCATCGACGAACCGTTCGCGTCCAACCTCAGCGAACAGGCGGTTCATCTCAGCCTGATTCGTGATATGTTTGTTATCCTTAGGAGGAGAGGTCATGGAGTCCCTTAACAAAATTCGAAGTCAGATTGCCCGGTACGTCGACGAGAAGATCGATTACGCAGATTTCCGATCATGGATGGTCGGGGCCTATGCGGAGTACGCAGGATCTGGACAAGAATCCCCGGAGTTGGCCGTGTGTCGCGCCGTCGAGTGGGAATGCGCCCAATACTCCGAGGGAATAATCTCGGAAGATCAGTTACGGGTAAACCTCCGTCCCATAGCCAGACCGCAGTTGGCGACAGCCGACGGGAATGTTCAGTTTTTTTCTGATTGGAAACTGGGTTCGTCCCCAACATCCTCCGGTTCACCAGTGCTCGCTCCAGTGGAGGTAAAGTTGGTAGCGGCATAATGCTATTTTGAAGGCCGTTGCGGAACTATTAAACTAACCTGAAAGTCATGGATGATCGGGTTAGGTTCCTGTCCTTGAATCTCGACCACAAATTGATACGCACCAAGAGCCGTGAATTGAAATCCCGGCGTCTGCATCGGGACCATCCAACGGCCAGGCCGTTGGAAATTTATCATCGCGAGTCCCTCAAATACTTTGGTTCCGCTTTCGAGGTGTTCAAGTCTGATCTTGGCGTTCCAACCTCCGGGGCGATCCGATTCTAATTGCATGAAAAATGTTAGGCCAGCTATCGGGGCTGGCAGCACTGGAATTCCTATGGTGTCTTCAAAAACACCGATCAATAACCACTTGCCTGAGTCCTCTTTGCGAACCTGATCGCACATCAATGTGAATTTGTGAGTGATTGCCATACGTCTCCTTCAAATTTTCGTCTTACAGGCACACTTCTGGTGTCCAGTTTTTTCTTGACTTTTTGCGGGGGAGAGCGTTAGGATTGGGTTGTCACACCGTAATCCTACTGCGCGGGACGTTCTTCATGGGCGTCCCCAATCAGTCAAGGGCTATCCTCCATTCTACTCCTGACGCGGTTACTGTCAAACAAAAAAATAGCACTCCGTTTTATGGAGTGCTAAAACATTTTACGTTTTCCGCGTTTTTGCCTGACGCGCCCTTTTTCAGTTAATTGGCGGTTCGGTTTCCGCCTCCTTCCCGATCAGTTCGTCGAACATGATTCGTTTTCCGACAATCCCACGCACAGCCGCGTCGAACCGTTCTCCGTCTGTCATGGTGCGATTGTTGAAGCGAAACGCCTGCTCATCGCAGTAGGCTTGCAAGTGGAACGGCTCTACCGAAACGTAGGTGCCCTTGATCGCGCGTTTCAGAAGCGACCAAAAATTCTCCATGCCGTTCGTGTGGACCGCGCCCTCAGCGTACGTTTCCGCGTGGTCGATGAAATCGTGAATGAAGCCGTCGAGAGTCAGGCCGCGATACGATTTGAGCGCGTCCGTGTAGACGGTCGATCCAGTTTCAACATGCTCCGCGATAGCGCCGCGCACAACGCCTTTCTTCGGGGTCTTGATAACCTTCACGCGAGCCTTTTTGGTTTTGCGGTCGAGCAGCCCGAACACAATCGCTTTGCCGTAGCCGCCGCGTCCAAGCGTTCCCTCGGCCAGCTTCCGGGTGCGCCGGTCCATGTGCATGAACTCAGCTTTTCCGCCGACATACGTTTCATCGGCTTCGACCGTGCCAGAAAACTTTTCCAGCGATCCATTCTGAAGTGCGAGACGAATCCGGTGATCCATGAACCACGCGGTTTTCTGCGTCACGCCGATGGCCCGGTGAATTTCGTAGGACGAAACGCCGTTCTTGCAGTTCACCACCTGCCACATTGCCAGCAGCCATTTGTCCAACGAGATCGGCGAATCCTCGAAGATCGTACCCGTCTTGGAAGTGAACTGGCGGGCATCGTGCGTCACGCTGCACTGCCAGCGGTTATACTTCTCAAGAAAGGTAACCTTCGTACTCCCGCAACGTGGGCAAACAACGCCGTTCGGCCAGCGCCGCGCCACAAGGAACTCGCGGCAGTTAGCGGGATCAGCGAAGTACAGGATGGCTTCTTGAAGAGTGGCGGGAACCTTTTCCATGCTTTAATTATAGGGGTTCCGTGCCGATTTGTCAACTATATTGTTGCCCTCCCTTTGGTCACGGCTCGTAAGGTCATTGGACCTTTCCGGCGCTGAGCATGTTGGCGAACAAGCGATACGCGCCCGCGACGCCCGAGGGCAGCTCGCGGAACCAGGAATAGGCCGAGAAAATGTACACTCCTTTTCCGAGGCGCAGATACAGCTCGCCGCCGGGATGCGGCTCCTCGCCCTGATCGTGCGATTCGAGAATGCTCTGATACTTGGGATCCCAATCGCTTGCGAAGTTGAGACCGCGCTCCTGCACCCAGCCGTCGAAATCGCGCGGCGTAATGGGATTGGGCGCGTGCAGCAGCGAATTCCGCGGATTGGGAAACGCGACCGGCGCGTTCGATTCAGTGACGCGATCGCGGCTGAGGGTGATGGGCAACGGACCGATGTGTTCGAGGAGGGATGGATCGCCGCCGAACGGCCCGATCTCAGGAACGTTGTATTGCACGATCAGCGTGCCGCCGTCGCGGACGTAATCGAACAGCCGCTGATAGTTGGCGCGGAGATCGGTGCGGATGTTCCAGGCGCGAACGCCGGTCACGATCGCGTCGAACTGCGAGAGATCGCCGGTGGTGAGGTTGGAAGCCGAGAGCAGAGTGACGGTGGCGCCCATCTGGCGGATGGCTTCGGGCTCTTCGTCACCAGCGCCCACGATGTAACCGATGTTGTGCGCGAGGGTGCGAATGTCGGATCGGACCAGCTTGGTGGCGGCGGCGGGAAACAACGTCTGGATGGGGATGTGCGGGTAGTCGATGATCTCGGTGGCCAAGGAAATCTTTCGGTCGCCGACGGTGGCCGTCGCGCGCAGTTCGCCTTGGGCATTGTCATCGGGCGGGTTGATTTCGAAAATCGCGGTGGTCTGCTGGCCGGCGTCCGTTAGCTCGAAGTGACGGAGCGCGGGTTCGACGCGCCAACCGGCGGGGGTTTCCAGCTGCACGTCGCCCGCGACCTTTCCGGTGTTGGATTTGATAGGCACCTCAACGGTTCGCGATTTCGCGGTGGGAAATACCAGCGGCAGCATGTTCGCGTCGACTGCAACGGGCGGAACGACGGCCAGCGGGCGCGTCATTTCACCGTAGAGATGGTCGAGATAGCGATTCTGCACGGGTCGCGTCAAGTCGAGATCCAGGCTTGCGACCTTCAAATGAAAGTGAGCTTCGAGCACTGGAGGATTTTCGGGATCGCCGATCTGGCGAGGATCGGGAACGGAATACAGCCAGCCGTCCTTGGGCTCGACCAGCCAGTAAGGCTGAGAGTATGGGTTGTTCTCCAAGAATGAGGACGTCGTCGAATACTGTAGCGGCAGATTGGGGACCAAGATAGTGGGCTGAATCAGGCTGGAGCCAATCCACCCGCCGCCGCCGGTGCCCATGACAAGTACCTGAACCAGCGTCACGCGAACCGGCAATCGAACCAGAGCAGTGGAGCGGATCTTGACGCTGCCGCCGGGCGATACCAGCGCTTTGTCCGCCGAGGCATCCAGCCACAGGGTGGCGCAATCCGCCACAGTTTCGTCGATCTCCTTGAGTTTGACTTCTGCCAGTTTGTGCTCGGGGGTGGGATCTTTTGTCGCTTCCACAATTGCCTTGATCAACGGGCGCGCTTCGGCGAGCGTTTTCAGAATCTGATCGGGGTGGTCGGGGATGAAGTTTTTTCGCGCTTGCTCGACCAGCGCTCCGATCGCCCGGCCTCCGGGCAGACGATCCCAGGTAGTGCCGATGCCATCGAACGGATCGGCTGTCGCTTTGTCGCCCGCGATGGTAACCAGGTACGCTTTGCTCGATCCCTTCTGTTCGGGCGCACCCATCGCCTGGCTGCGATGCTGGCTGCGGGACATGCCGGCGATTTCGCCATAGGAATAGCCCAGCACGGGATTGTACTCGCCGACATCGACCTCCACGCGATCGGCCATGGCGCGAGCTTCCTTTTCCATATCGGCGGTGAACGAAAGGACGTTGTACATCAGTCGCTTGGCTTGCCACGGCTGGACGCCTAATGGGAACTGCTCGGGGTATTTGGTGGGGTCGGCAGCGACGGTAAACGCTTCACGCCCCAGGATCGCGGAGACCTGATGATGGCCGTGGCCGTCGCGGGGGGTGCCCGAAAACCGCAGCACGATGACGTCCGGACGGAAGCGGCGAATGTTCCAGACGATGTCGCCCAGAACCTTTTCGCGCGGCCAGTGCGCGAACGTGTCGGCGGCGGTTTTCGAAAATCCGAAGTCGATGGCGCGGGTGAAGAATTGTTCACCTCCGTCGATGCGCCGGGCGGCGAGCAGCTCCTGAGTACGAATGATGCCCAGCTCGTCACCCTGCTCGCTGCCGATCAGATTCTGGCCGCCCTCCCCGCGAGTGAGCGAAAGATATGCCGTGCGCATGTGGCGTCCGCGGGCAAAATAGGCCAAAAGTGCAGTATTTTCATCGTCCGGATGGGCGGCGATCATCATCACGCTGCCGAGCGTGGAAAGCCGGTCCAGACGGTCGCGAATCTCGGCTTCCCCAGCCAGGTTCTTTTGGGCGCGGGCGGCTGGCGGCAAAATTGCTATAAGTAATAGCGCGGCAAAGAAAACAGGTGAAAACATGAACCTGGAAAGCTGTTTCGGTGTCGATATACAATGAAGGCAGCGGAAGCGAGAGAAAGTCGTCACCCGGCTTTCATCTTAGCAAGCGCATTTAACGGTCGACGCAGCAGGGGCATAAAGATCGACGCGATTCTGGACGGAGCTTTGGGGGCAGTATGGCAGACGGCATGGCTTACGGAGGGGAAGGCGGCGGGAGCTGGTGGAGCAGCGCGCGCCGATGGATTCGCACGGGACGCCCGGACGAGCCCGATGCGCCCGGCGTCCGGCTGGGCCTGGCGCTGGGCGGCGGATTCGCACGGGGAATCTCTCATGTGGGCGTGCTGCGGGCGTTTGAGCGCGCGCACATTCCAATTCACTGCATCGCGGGCGTAAGCGCGGGCGCGATTGTCGCGTCGGCGTTCGCCTCGGGATCAACCAGCAAGGAAATCGAGCAGATCGCGGTCCATATGCGATTTTCCGATATCGCGCGATGGAGATTCAGCCGGCGCGGGCTGGTCGGGTCAGACCCGATGCGGGAGTTTCTGGGTAAGCTGCTGAAGGTTCTCACGTTCGAGAAAATGCTAATTCCGCTGGCTGTGATCGCGAGCGATCTGACGGCAGGAGCGCCCGCCGTGTTTCGCGACAGAGGCGACGTGGTGCTGCCGATTCGCGCGAGCTGCTCCTATCCGGGATTGTTTCAGCCGGTGCGCTATATGAATCACTCCCTGGTGGATGGGATGATTTCGATGGATGTTCCGGCCGCGCCGCTCAGGCGGATGGGCGCCACGCATGTAGTCAGCGTTGCAGTGCCGGCGCCGGTTGAAACCGTGGACCCGACCAATATACTGAGCGTGGTCACGCGTTGTTTCCAAATTATGAACGCCCGTACGGAATCTCAGTGGCGGCGCTATTCGAATGTGGTGATCACGCCGGATGTGAAGGAGATGGGGTGGAACTCATTCGACCATGCCCACAACATGATCGACGCGGGGGAACGCGCGGCGAAAGCGGTGATCCCGCAGATTCTGCGATGGTTCCCTGAGTTGGGACCGGAGTCCGAAGTCAATCCGCAGGCGAGCGCGGTAGCGTAGGTATTTGCTTCGCGATTCTTAGCCACGAATTCACACGAATCGAAACCAAGAAGCCTATCCGTGTTCATTTGTGTCTATTCGTGGCCGGATTTTCCTCCTCCAAGCAGCCCGGCCTAATGCGTTAGGTCGTAAACAAAGTAGTTCATCCCCACCCGGTAGGCGAGCGACGCCCACTTTTCCGCATACTTGGGATCGTCCGAATTCTCCCAGCCATCGCCCAGATCCATGTTGTGGCAGATGGCGACTATGATGCGGCCCTGGTCGTCACGGATGCAGCGCCAGTGCGGCACTTTGCCGGTCGGGCCTTTTTCATAGGTGATGTGGTACCTGAAGTAATTGTCGGAGCCGGGCACCTGAAAGCGATCGTCAAGATCGTACAGGGTGTGAAAGATCGGATCGCTATCGGGAATCTCTTCGACTTGGCGATCCGGGAAGACCTTGCTCATGCTGTCCATGAAGGACTCCCATTCATTCAGAAATCCGCCCCGGCCCGCCCTCAAGCTCGCGTTTCTGTTATCGTCGGGCCACTGCTCATCGCCGTGAAAATCGTCGCACATGAAAAAGCCGCCGCGCAAAATGAATTCACGAAGCTGGCGGGCCTGGTCGTCGGGCAACTGCCAGTGCCCTGGCTCGACCGCATACAGCATGGGCCAGTTATAGATGTCGTCGGTGCCGTCGAGATCCACCACCTGCTCCACCGACCTCGTGTCGATGCGCGTCAGACGCCGCACGCCTTCCAGTAAATGGCGGTCCGAACGCGGATAATCCATGGTCCAGTAGCCGATGCTCTCGCCGTTCCGGATGGCCCACGGATGATTGGGATAGCCGTAAATATCGGGATAACGAAGGCGGGCGCGCACCCACTCGGCATTTCGCTGCCAGTCGCGAGGATGCGGAACCCGAGGGTCGCCCACGTCGTATTCGACAGCCGGGTATTCCTTGAACGGCCTCTGGGCGCGCAGGATTCCAATAGCGGAAATCAGAGCGAGGGAGCTAACGGCGAAAGCGGCGGGGGCACGCATCGATTACGACACTCGGAGTTAGTTCCAGGATAGCATGCGCGCGCGTGAGGCCCTCGCTTTGGTAGTGGGTCGATTTGAGAGAGGACAGGAACTGGCCTGGATGTGGGGCCGCCACTCATGTTTGAACAATGGGCGGCGAGCCGGCTTCAGCCGGCTTCTTCTCGCTCAGAATGCAAGCCGGTCTGAAGACCGGCTGCCGGCCCCACATCCGCGGCGATTCGAGGATGATTCAACGCTGATCGTTCCCGGGAGTACCAGGCGTCTTCGCATTCCATTTATCGGTGTTGCGCTTGGTCTTCCAGTAGTCGTCGCCCCACCAGGCGCTGGCCGGATTATTGGGCCGGGAGGCAAACGCGCCGTCTTTGTCCTTCTTGGTTTCGGCCTTAGCTTCCGCCTTCGCGTCGTTCTTTGACTCCTTTTTGGATTCGGCCGTTGGCTCAGCAGGGGGCGCTGGCGGCTCATTCGCGGACAACTTGGCCGGCTCCGGCGAAGGCGCGGCGGAGGCGACCAACGTCTTTGCCGGTGCTGCGTCGGCGGCAGTTCGCGATTGAATCAACGACAAGACGCCGGGCGCGGAAGCTCTCGCCAATTCCAGCGTCATGTTCTTGTCTTCGCCCGCGTCGTTCTTGAAATTGACGATCAGAAGCTGCGTCTGGGTCTTGGAGAAGCGTTGGTGCAGAGCCCAAACCTTGTATAGAGGGACGTCGTGCGAAGTTTCCTTGGTCGCGCCCAGCTCGGCGTGGCTGATGCTCGCGTAGGGGACGGCCACTGTGGAAAGGCCGGTGCGGAAATACATCGCGTTGTCGTCGGAGAACATAAGCGTGCCGCCCGTGTTCGGCGACACTCCGTTGAGATTGCCGTCGACGTAAGTGGTGGTTTCAGCGCGCGAAGCCGCGAAGGCCGAGGGGCAGGCGACAGTGAGAGCCGCGATGGTCAGGATCGAAAACAGTCTGGGGAGCGAAAGGAGTCTGGTTTGCATGATGGTCCGTCCTTTAAGAGGGGGACATCGACAGGACGTGGGTAAAGCTTTAGTCCTAAGGCGAGAAAAGTACTAGTAAGCTGTCCCAGTCATCTCGAGAGCGAATGTGGGGCGGCTTGGTAAGCCGCGCGACGGTTGTCAACCGTCGCCAGTCTTGGGACGCGCGGAAAAGGCCGTTTGCCAACCGGCCGCAGGATGCCATCCTGCCCCACAAGGCCTACGCGGTCTGAATGTCGGCCGCCCGTTCCAGATGCCGGTCCTTGATCTCGGTCTGGCGAATAATGAATTTCTGAATCTTGCCGGTCACGGTCATCGGGAAGGCATCCACGAAGCGGAAATACTGCGGGATTTTGAAGTGCGCGATCTTGCCGCGGCAGAACTCGCGAATCTCGTCCTCAGTGGAGTTCTCACCGCCCTTGAGCCGAATCCAGGCGGCCACCGATTCGCCGAGCTTCTCATCCGGCACGCCGACCACCTGCACGTCGGCGATCTTGGGGTGCGTATACAGAAACTCTTCGACCTCTCGCGGATAAATGTTTTCACCGCCGCGGATGATCATGTCTTTCAGCCGGCCGGTGATGCGAAAGTAGCCATCGGGTCGCATGGTGGCGAGGTCGCCGGTGTGCAGCCAGCCATCCTGGTCGATGGCGCGCGCGGTGGCCTCGGGGTCCTGATCGTAGCCTTTCATCACCAGATAACCGCGTGTGCACAGCTCGCCTTGCTCACCGATCGGTACGGTTGCACCATCGGGTCCGGCGATCTTCACTTCAGTCGAGGGGCAGGCCGCGCCAACCGTGGAAACGCGGCGCTCGAGCGAATCGTCGACGCTCGCCGCCGTGATCGTAGGCGAGCTTTCGGTCTGGCCGTAGATGATGGTCATCTGCGGGCAATGCATGTCGTCGACCACCCGCTTCATCACTTCGATGGGGCACGGAGCGCCGGCCATGATGCCGGTGCGAAGGCTCGAAAAATCGAAACGTGAAAATTCGGCGTGCTGGAGCTGGGCGATGAACATGGTCGGCACGCCATAGATGATGGTCGCGCGGAATTCGTGAATCGCCTGCATGGTCGCGAGCGCGTCGAAGCTCGGCGCGGGCAGAATCATTGCCGCGCCGGTGTTGATCGCGACCAGGGTCCCGCCAACGCAGCCGAAACAGTGATACATCGGCACGGGAACACAGATGCGGTCCTGCTCGGTGGTTCGGAGATTATCAGCGACGATGCGGCCGTTGTTCAAGAGATTGTGATGCGTCAGCAACACTCCTTTGGGCGATCCGGTGGTGCCGGAGGTGTATTGGATGTTGACGACGGCGTGGCAATCGACGGGGCCGTATTTAGCAAGACGAGCACCGGCGTCTTTACCGCTCGCGATCATTTGATCCCACGAACTCTCATCCAGCCGGGAGCCGTCATCAAGGTAGACCACGTGGCGCAGCGCGAGAACCTGATCCCGCGTGGCCTCTTCTAAAATCTGGCGATAGTTCGAGCGTGTGTCCTGGGCGCGCAAGACCAGCGCCTTCATGCCCGACTTTTTGAGAACGTAACGCAATTCATGAGCGCGATACGCCGGGTTCACGTTGACCTGCACCAATCCGGCGCGCGCGCAGCCGAGCTGGAGATAGATCCACTCGGCGCAGTTGGTGGCCCACACGCCCACGCGGTCGCCGGGTTGGAGGCCAAGGCCGATGAGTCCGCGAGCCGTGCGTTCGACTTCAGCGGCAAGTTCGCTCCAGGTGTGCCGGATGCCCTGATGCCTGACGATGAGGGCATCGCGATCGGGAAACTTGGAGACGGTATCGAGAAAGACTTGGTGAGTTGTCTGCGTGGTCAACTCGGATACGGGTCCGCGAGCGTAGCTATCCATCGAGGAAGATTTTAGCAGGCCAGAGTTACGATGATGTGGGGCCGGCAGTCATGCCGGCGAGCCGGCTTTCAGGCCGGCTTGAACCGATTCCAAGATAAGCCGGTCAGGAGACCGGCTCGCCGGCATGACTGCCGGCCCCACATCCGACCTACATCATCGCGAGCAGCTTCTGCACCGTCGCCCAGTTCCGGGCCGTGCTGACGGTCTTCAGCTTCGAATCGAAGTACGCATTCGTCAGCTTGGTCCGAGCCATGCCATTCGGAAGATGCAGGTAAATCTCTCGACCCTTAACATGAAAAACATCCGGCGCCGAGCGAGTGGGATCAAGTCCCGCGATCGCTGCCGCGGTGGGCACGTCGGCCAGAAAGTAGACGTGAAGCGGCTTTTCATCCGACCCCGGTTTCAGGAACGGATTGTCGCTAATGGCGCGCGCAAGCTCGTCCGAGGTCCGCACGATCACCGGGATGCTATAGCCGAACCGCTTCGAAATGGCCGTTGTGATTTGCTCCGGAAGTTTTCGGGCTAAAGCGGCGGGCGCGGAGAAAATGACGTTTCCGCTCTGGATGAAAGTGCGCACGTCAGTACACCCGGCGGCCACAAACATCGCGGCCAGATCCTTCATCGGAAGCATGTTCTTGCCCCCGACGTTGATGCCTCTGAGCAAAGCGACGTGTGTCACGAAATTAAGTTAACACGGCAGTTCGCGTGGCGCGGGCCGCCAGGCCTGCTGAGCCGAGAGTCATCTCGGCTTTTCTATTCTTTTCTCACTTGAGATTCTTCTCTCACCTCAGCCACTTCCTTACTATGGAACCTCGTCGACGCCTCCCACACTTGTATCCGCAGGATACGCTCCTCTTTGTGACCTGGCATCTCTACGGGAGCCTTCCGCACAATCTCTATCCTCCACCTGGCAAACAAAATGCCGGCTAAGCCTTCGTCTGGATGGACCGATATCTAGATACTGCGCAGACCGGACCGCTCTATCTCGGACAGGAAGCCATCGCCGCGTTAGTTCAGGCGTCCATTTACTAAGGAGCCCAGGAACTGAAGTATTACGATCTCAGTGCCTATGTGATCATGGCGAACCATGTACATCTGCTCGTGTTCCCGCGAACAGTTCCCAGCCGTTTCCTGCAGACGCTGAAAGGCTACACGGCGCGACAAGCCAACCTCATACTGAACCGGACGGGTCGCCCATTCTGGCAATCGGAATCCTATGACCATTGGGTACGCAACGACGGAGAGGGGGCGCGCATCAAGGGTTACATCGAAAACAATCCTGTGAAAGCCGGATTGGTTACGAGCATGGAAGACTACCGATGGTCCAGCGCTTGGCGCGGGCTGTCAGATCTACAAGAAAAGCCGAGATGACTCTCGGCTCAGCAGGGCTGGCGGCCCGCGCCACATACGCACACTAAAAAGTAGGACAATTTCGACATGCGCATCTTACCTGCTCGCCTGCTTACGATCGGTGCCGTCATGTTGACCGTGACTGCCGGCGCCGCGACCGCCACCGCCGCGACCATCGAACAATATCTCGGCGCGCCGTTCGCCTCCGAACTGCACGCCGCACCAGGCGGCGGTAAAGTCGTGTGGATTCTCAACGAACGGGGCGCGCGCAATCTATGGGTCGCCGCGGCGCCGGATTACAAGGGCCGCAGGCTCACCGCATATAAGGATGACGACGGCCAGGACATCGGGCAGATCCAATGGACCGAAGACGGGCGCTCGATTGTTTTCGTGCGCGGCGGCGATCTCGAATTTCTGGGCCGCGACAATCCCAATCCGCGCAGCCTCGCGCAAACGCCCGAGCAGGCAATCTTCGTCATCCCCTTCGATGGCGGCACGCCGAAGAGACTCGCGGAAGGTCACTCGCCTGCGGTGTCGAAGGACGGACGCGTCGCGTTCGTCCGCGCCAACCAAATTTGGATGACGACATTGGACGGCGAGAAACCGGCCGAGGTGGTGCACACGAAATCGACCGCTGGCGATCTTCGCTGGGCTCCGGACGGGAGCGCGCTCGCGTTCGTCAGCAATCGTGGCGATCACGCTTTCATCGGGGTGTACCGGCCCGGCGACAAGTCGCTCAAGTATCTCGACCCTTCAACCGATCGCGACGGCAGTCCGGTGTGGAGCATCGATGGGCGTCGAGTCGCGTTCATCCGGCAGGCGAGCGTGACGCGCGCGGGGGGCGCCGGTCCGGTGCGCGATACCCCGACGCCATGGTCGATACGAATCGCTGACGCGTCTACCGGAATCGGCCGCGAAGTGTGGCACGCGGACAAAGGACCAGGGAGCGCGTTTCACGCGATGGTCGCCGAGGATCAGCTTTTCTGGGCGGATGGCGATCGACTGGCGTTCGCGTGGGAGAAGACCGGATGGCTGCATCTGTATTCGGTGTCGGCCGAAGGCGGGCCGGCGACGCAGATCACGCCTCCGTCGAGTCAGGGCGATTTCGAGATCGAGGACGTGTCCTTGAGCCGGGACCGGCGGGAACTAATCATCTCCTCCAATCAAGACGATATAGACAGGCGCCACATCTGGCGCGTTCCCGTCCGTGGAGGCAACCCTTCCAATATTCTCGGCCGGACCGGTGACGGAATCGAATTGGATCCGCAGGACGCGGGCAACGGCGCGATCGCCTATCTGCGATCCGGTCCACGGGACATCGTCCAGGCGGCGATCAAGACGGGCAATGACGTTCACGATCTCGCTCCCGATTCCATTCCCGCCGATTTCCCGTCGAAGGACATGGTGGTCCCGCAACAAGTGATCTTCCCTGCTTCCGACGGCATGCAGATTCACGGACAGCTTTTCCTGCCGAAAAATGCGGCCGGCAAACATCCCGCGGTGGTCTTCTTCCACGGCGGATCGCGCCGTCAGATGCTGCTCGGGTTCCACTACATGTATTACTACTCGAACGCGTACGCGATGAATCAATTCCTGGCGAGCAAGGGATACGTGGTGCTGAGCGTGAATTATCGCAGCGGCATTGGCTACGGCTTGAATTTTCGCGAGGCGCTGAATTACGGCGCGACTGGCGGCAGCGAATACAACGACGTAATGGGCGCGGGCATGTACATGGCGAATCGCGTTGACGTGGATGCCCGGCGGATTGGCGTTTGGGGCGGATCGTATGGCGGTTATTTGACCGCGATGGCGTTATCGCGATCGAGCGATCTGTTCGCGGCCGGCGTCGATCTGCACGGCGTGCACGATTGGAGCGCGCGCGGAGGCAGCGTCGCGAATCCGAACCTCGATCCGGAAACGCAGCGCGAACTCGCGCGCGTGGCGTATGAATCCTCGCCGATGGCCAGCGTGAAAGGCTGGAAATCGCCGGTGCTGCTGGTGCACGGCGACGACGATCGCAACGTGGCGTTCAGTCAGGACGTCAAGCTGGTCGAGGCCCTGCGCGCTCAAGGGACGGAGTTCGAGGAGCTAATCTTCCCCGACGACATCCACGATTTCCTGCTGGAAGAGCATTGGGTGAAGGCGATGAAAGCGGGAGCGGATTTTCTGGATCGCAAGCTGAGGAGATAACGAAGCATTCGCCGGGTCAGTCGTAGATATTCTTGCGATTGCCGACACTGTGAGGACATGGCTCATCGATATATCACACGCCGTGCGACCACCAGCAGCGGACGCCGAGCGCTTCACAGATTCGCGACGGGATGATACACTGCGAGTACGAAGTGACCCCGCGCACCATCACCATCACCGCCGCTCCGATCCGCACTTATAGGCCGACAAAAGGGGAACTCGCCGCCATCCGCAAAGGTGAAGCGGCTGTCGCCGGTGGGGAGTATGTGTCCTTAACCGAATTCCTTCATGACCTGGACCGTCCTTGTCGCAAATCCGGCGCGAAAGCAGCGCGGAAAGTTTCTCGCTAAAGACCAGATCTCTGAGCGTTGACGTCGAGCCGCTGCAATTCGTCGAATGCGGCGGGATCGACCTCAATCCGCCAGACCAAGCCTGCGTTCCACTTCCTCCAGCGGAATCCCAGGCTGGTTCCGCTTCAAACGCTCGACCGCGACTTGATAGTCCTCTTCGGATTCGACGAAACTTACGATGGCCGCAGCGGCGCAATCCTGCTTCGTCCGGCCCGTACTATTTGCAATGGTATCGAGCCGATCTTCGATGTTCTTGGGCAGATCTAAACTGAGCATCGATTCCTCGACATGAGTATACCAATCCCACTTGCCGACGGGATTCGACGCGCCCTTGCGGGAACTCGGCTTGTGTCTACGCGAATCGCTAATGCCTGGGACCGCGGCCGCCGCCCGCGCCACCGGCGCTCTCGCGCGTGGTCATCGGGCGAGCTTCGTTCACCACCAGCGTGCGGCCCATCAGATCCTTGCCATGGCACGCCTCGACAGCCTTCTGCGCGGCGGCGTCATCGTTGATTTCGACGAATCCGAACCCGCGAGCCTGGCCGGTAAAGCGATCGCGCATTACTGTCACGGAATCGACGGGTACACCGCCATCGGTAAAGAAATTCTGGACGTCTGTCTCATTGGCCGAATAAGGGAGGTTTCCCACGAAAAGCTTCTTCACTTAAATACTCCTAAACTGAGGTTGAGAACTGGAGACAGGCAGAGAGACAACGGGCAGGCTGGAATAGAAGAATAAGCTGGCGGACCGAGTCAGACTGGACACTCCAATACGGCAGTAGTATGCCACGGGTTGGCGTGCGGAGTCAAAGGAAAATATTGCTCTGGTACTCCTACGTATTTCGCCGAATATTCGCCTGTAAGCAGGTTAATCAGGCAACTTTACGGACGGCTTCGGATTCCGGATCGGGGCTATTGAGCTTGCTGTGGCTCCTCGCGTACAGGAAGTAAATGAAAAGCCCAAAGAACATCCACCCCAGCGCCGCGACCTGCGTGGTTGTGTCTCGGGACACGATCATTGCCCCGCACACGACGACGCCCAGGATTGGAACCAGCGGCACCATGGGAGCACGAAAAGGCCGCTTCGCGTCAGGATTGGTCCGGCGCATGATCCAAACGCCGATGCAGACCAGAACGAAAGCGAATAACGTGCCGATGGAGGTGAGATCGCCAGTGATGTCGCCGGGAAGGAATCCGCCGAGCACCGCGACGAAGAGGAAGAGAATCGCATTGCACTTGTATGGCGTCCGGAACGTGGGATGTAGGACGGCGAATACTTTAGGCAACAGGCCATCGTTAGCCATGGTGTAGAACACGCGGCTTTGGCCCAACAGCATCACCAGCATTACGGACGAAAACCCAGCGAGAATTGCCACTGTGACCGCGGTTCCCAGCGCCGGCATCTTCATATACGTATCGATCGCATAGACCACCGAGGCTTCTTTTCCAACCTTCAGGAAATCCTGCCACGGAGCGACTCCCGTCAACACCCAACTGAACAGAATATAGAGCACCGTGCAGACGGCCAGCGATCCCATGATTCCGCGCGGCATGTCGCGGCCAGGATTCTTAGTCTCTTGAGCGGCCGTGGATACAGCGTCGAAACCGATGAAGGCGAAGAACACAATCCCCGCCCCGCCCAGCATTCCTCCCCATCCATGCTTGAACATGCCAGCGTGGTCGGGGTCGAAATTGTCGGGGATCAGAAGAGGCGTATGATTCGCGGGATTGATGAACTTCCATCCCACCACGATAAAAATGAGAACGATGGACACCTTGAGCGCTACGATGATGGCGTTCACGGTGGCCGATTCGGAGGTCCCCTTGATGAGCAGGAGAGTGAGGATCAACAGGATAAAAATCGCAGGCCCATTCACGATCCCACGGAGGCCCCCCTCGGATTGAAGCGGCGAGTGCCGCCACTCCCATGGCACCAGCGTCGGAAACAGCTTATTCAGGTACTCGCTCCACGCGATTGAAACGGTTGCCGCGCCGAGCGCGTATTCGAGAATTAGCGCCCATCCGATAATCCAGGCCATCAACTCGCCCATGGTGACGTAGGCGTAGGTGTAAGCGCTGCCCGCGATCGGAATCATCGCGGAGAACTCCGCGTAGCACAGTCCGGCGAAGAAGCATCCAATGGCCGCGATGACGAACGATCCGACCACGCCGGACCCCGCGCTCTGAGCCGCTGCGGCCGCCGTGCGCACAAACAGCCCCGCGCCGATGATCGCTCCAATACCGAGTGCGACCAGACCGGGCCACCCGAGCGTCCTTTTCAATCCATGGGAATCAGCAGCTTGTGCGAGCAGTTTCGCGAGGGGCTTGGTCCGAAAGAGGCTCATGATTAGCTTTCGAGTGTAGCAGAAGAAGAAGGAGAAGAAGGAGACAGAAGTCAGCAGACAGGAGTCAGAATAAAACGCCGAAGGCCCACCGACGACAAACCTACACCGTCAAAATTACTCCGAAGAACCCGTCTTGATTCTGACTCCCGACTCCTGACTTCTGTCTCCTTTCGCAACAGGCACCGCGACATCGAACCATCCGATCAGCATTTCATCCCAGCTCTGCGGACCCCACAGAACGGTCGCGGACGGATTCGGGTTCGCCGGATTGTTGGCCGAGTTGTCGAAGACGCCGATGGCCTCGATGCGCGTGCCGCGCGGAAGCGGCTTGGGCGATTCGAGATAGTAATACGGCTGCCAGTTGAAATCGTAATGGGGGATTTCGAGCAGCCTTTCGGTGACGCCCGACGGATATACCGCGCGGAACGTGAACGATTTGCCGCGCAGGTGCATGTGGGCGCGCAGTCCCACCAAGGTACACGGCTCTTCGATCGTCGCGACCGCAGTGGCGCGATAGTTTGCGTCGCCCGCTGGAATCGCAAGGCGGTGCGCGGGAGCCTGCATGGCGACGATCTGCTCGATAGCGGGCCGTTTCGCGAAGACCATCCCGATCCTGGTGCGATCCCGCGCCGGCTTTCCGTTGGCGGAGTAGTGCATCTGAAAAATCAGGTACGAACCGGCCTTGATCAGCCGCGCCTGTCCCGGCCTCCACACCTGCGCCGTCATTCCGGGCGCGTAACCGGCGAGATAGTCCTGCGAAAAGTAATCGTCGGGAGAACCCGTCACGACAATCGCATGATGCACCACGGAACGATCGCCGGGACGGACCTCCACCGCTTCCACCCACTTATCCTCCGTAAAATGCGTCGGAACCGGAAAATATTGATAGTCGACGGCGCCGCTCGCCGGCACGCTGAATTCCTCGGGCATCTCGAACACGGCGTCGGGCTTGGGAATCCGCCACCCGTCGGCGAATTTTCGCGGATTGGGCGAATCGGAAACATTCCCTTCGGGAGCGCCGGCGTCGATCCAGGCGATCAGCGTCTCGCGATCGAAGGGGGCGAGCGACGGATCGTTCGAGAATTTTCCATAATGAGAATCGGCGTGCCAAGGCGGCATTTTTCCACTCAGCACGGCGCTCCGGATGGCTTTCGCCCACGGCCGCGTTTGAGCAAAAGTCAACAGCGGCATCGGCGCCGCTTCCCCCGGACGATGACACTCCTGGCAGTGCTGCTGGAGAATCGGCTCAACGTTTTTGTGAAACGTCGGGCTCTCTTTTGGAATCGTCTTGATGTGAAGCGGGAGCGCAGGCGGCGTCTGCACTTGCCCGGCACACACTCCCGCCACCGTCATCCACGAACCGAAAACCGCTAGAACGCTCCCACCTGGTATCACGTTGCCTCCGTAGAAGACGTAGCACGCGAACTGCCGTTAAAGGTATTGCTGATAGGGTACAACATTGACCTGCCTGGTTTTATCGCCACGTTTCCGCGCGAACTGTCGACACCTCGACATCGGCTTTCTTGCACCACCCGGGCAAACACGCGAAACGGGCAAAACAGTGTTACGGTGCAAGTATGAAGTGCTCTGCTCATTCAATGCGACTCCTCCCCGTGGCGCTCCTGGCGATGGCCGTCGCCGGTTCCGCCGACGAAGGCATGTGGACCTTTGAAAACCCGCCCACTAAACTCATCCAGCAGAAATACAATTTCACGCTGACCAAGCAGTGGCTGGATCACGTGCGCTTGTCGAGCGCGCGGCTGAACGACGGCGGATCCGGATCGTTCGTCAGCCCCCACGGGCTGCTGCTGACCAATCACCACGTCGCGCGCGGCCAACTGCAAAAGAATTCGACGGCCGAGCACGACTACATCAAGAACGGTTTCTACGCCGCCACGGCGGATCAGGAAATGAAGGCGCCCGATCTCGAAGTGAACGTGCTGATCTCCACCGAAGATGTTACCGGACGCGTGCAGGCTGCGGCGAAAACGGCCTCTACGCCCGAACAGCAGTTCGCCGCGCGGGAAAAGATCATCGCCGATATCGAGCGCGAAAGCCTCGACAAAACCGGCCTGCGATCGGACGTGGTCACGCTGTATCAGGGCGGCGAGTATTGGTTGTATCGCTACAAGAAATACACGGACGCGCGCATTGTATTCGCGCCCGAAGAGCAGACCGCGTTTTTCGGGGGCGACCCGGACAACTTCACATACCCGCGCTACGACCTGGATATGGCGCTGTTCCGCATCTACGAAAATGGCAAACCCGTCGACACGCCGAATTATCTGAAGTGGAACGCCCGGGGCGCGGGCGACGGCGACCTGGTGTTTGTTTCCGGCAATCCGGGATCGACGCAGCGGCTGGATACCGTGCCGCAGCTCGAACTGGATCGCGATTTAATTCTGCCCTCCGAACTGAAGCTATTCAGAAACCGCATCGACACTCTGCGCCGCTACTCGGCAACCGGCGAAGAGCATGCGCGCCAGGCGTCCTCCCGAATTTTCGGCTTCGAGAACAGCGTCAAGGCGATTTCGGGAGATCTGCGCGGCCTGGAAGACAAGCACGTGATGGATACCAAGCGCTCTGACGAGGAAAAGTTCAAAGCGGCCGTGCTGGCCAAGGCCGATCTCAAATCGCAGTATGGCGGTGCTTGGGACGAAATCGGCGCTGCGACAAGGAAGGGGTCGACGCGAGTCAAAGAACAATTCTTCCACTCCATGGATTCCGATCTCGCCACCATGGCGATGCGGATCGTGCAATATGTCTCCGAAATCAAGAAACCCGACGGCGACCGCCTCCCGGGGTATCACGACGCACAGTTGGAATCGCTGCGATTCGGACTGTTTTCGCCGGCGCCGGTATATCGCGATTTGGAAATCGCGCGGATGACTGGCGCGGTGGAGCTGGACCTCCAGGAAATGGGCGCGAACGATCCGTTCCTGAAAACTCTGTTAAACGGCAAGACGCCGCGCCAGGCCGCGACGGATTTAGTGAACGGGACCAAGCTCGACGATCCCGCCGTGCGTAAACAGTTGGTGGAAGGCGGCGAGGCGGCCGTGAACGCGTCCGCCGATCCAATGATCGCGATGGCGCGCAGGCTCGACCCCCTGCGGCGCGAGCAGATCAAATGGTTCCAGTCGAACGTCGAGAGCGCGGAGGAGCGAGCGGGCGAGCAGCTCGGCAAGGCACGTTTCGCGGTGTATGGCAAGGACACTTATCCTGACGCGACGTTCACGCTCCGGCTGTCCTATGGGACCGTGAAAGGCTACCCGATGAACGGCACCATCGCGCCGCCGAAGACCACTTTCTACGGCTTGTACGACCGCGCGGCGAGCTTCGACTATAAGGACCCGTTCTATCTCACTTCGCGATGGAAGGAAGGGGTGGCGAAGCTGGATTTGTCAACGCCCTTCGATTTCGTGACCACCAATGACGTGGTCGGCGGCAATTCGGGCTCGCCGGTGATCGATAAGAACGGCGAGCTGGTCGGATTGATTTTCGATGGCAACATTGAATCCCTGGTGGGCGATTATGTTTACGACATCGAAACCAACCGGTCGGTCGCGGTGCATACGGCTGGAATGACGGAGGCGCTGCGCAAGCTGTACGGAGTCGATAAGCTGCTGGCGGAGTTGCTGGGGCGGTGACATTCACATCGTCCCGAGGTACGCTAAGCTGTGAACAGCCCGATGCTGCAATCGTTTCTATCGACGGCGCTGCCGATCGTGATTGCGGTCCTATTCGGAACCTGGGCCAACAATAAACGGCTGGACGACTTTTCGGGACGGCTGGGCGACTTCGCGCGGCGCCTCGACCGCATCGAAAAGCTGCTGGACCACATCCGCAACCAACTCTCCAGCCAGAGCGAGCGAATCACCCGAGTCGAACTGGCCCGGCACTAACCCCAGCCCGCTATGAACGGCGAAAATCGGACAGCGTCCTTCGCCGAACTTCTGGCGCGTAAGGATCGCCGGCTGACGCCCGGTAACGGCGCGCGGGAAGCGTGGTCCCAGGCTAATGAATCAAATTGCCGTTCTTCGGAGCGGCGGTCCGGGCCCGCCAATGCGAGGCGTCCACTTCGGCCTTGGTGATCTCGTCGGGCGTCAGCTTCGTGATCAATTGCGCGCGCTGGCGCTCAGCTATCCTGCGACTCTGTTTGGTCGCCAGCGTCAGCCAGAAATACGCCTTGAGGTTGTCCTGATCGACGCCCTTGCCCTCTAAGTACAAAGTTCCCAGCCGCGATTGCGCGAAGCCGTTGCCCTGCTCCGCGGCGCGAGTGTACCAGCGGGCGGCTTCCTGATCGTTCTTAGTTATGCCGCGCCCCAGTTCGAGCATCACCGCTAATCGGAACTGCGCTTCCGGCAGTCCCTGATCCGCCGAGAGCCGGTACCAATGCACCGCGCGCGAAGGATCCTTGGTTACTCCGAATCCTTCTTCGTAAAGTGCGGCGAGGCTATTGGCCGCGTCCGGATCTCCACTGTCGGCAGCGAGCTGATACCAGTGCTCCGCTTCCGCATAATTCGGCGCCACGCCTTCTCCCTTCTCCCGCATCTGGCCCACCAGGAACTGCGCCTGAGGAAGGCCTTGATCCGCGGCCAGCCGAAGCCATCTGAACGCTTCTTCGGGATCTTTGCCGACACCCTGGCCCCGCGAGTAGAGGACGCCCAGATTGAACTGCGCATTGGCCTGGCCCTTGTCAGCGGCTGACTTGAAGACGCGGACCGCGGTGGCGTAGTCGCCCTTTTCGTACGCCTTTACGCCCGGTGTGATATCGGGCGGCGCGGCTGCCACGCAAAACATCGCGGCGCTGATCCCCAATGCGCCCGCCGCAACGCTCAGTACGCTCTGGTACATAAATCCCCTCCCTTGGCCAAACCATACACTAAATCGCGGTTGAGCGATAGGGGCGCGACGAACTCCACTTCACTTCTTCAGCCGGGGAGATTCATCAGTTTCGCCAAGGCGCGCCACTGGGGACTGGATCGGAGGAGCGGCCCCAGGACCGCCACCAGTGGTGGATACCGCTCCTCGATCGCTCGCTCAGCCCATTCCGCGGCCCGGCCGAATTCCCCACACATCGCATGAAATACGGCGAGCCCCGCCGGCGTTGTGCATCCCGAGCTGGACCCGAGCTTCTCGATCAACACCTCCGCTCGGCTCTTGGCTCCAGCGTGAACCAGCAAGGCGGCGAGCTGCCCCTGGATCATATTCTCCCAAGGCGTCAATGCGCACGCCCTTTCCGTCAACGTGAGCCCTTCCTCAAATCGCCCTTGCTGCGCACACACGGCACCGAGCGTACCCAGGGCAAGCGGGTAGCTTTCATCGATCTCCAAGACCTTTCGCAATTCCGCTTCTGCATCCTCTAGCCTGCCGGCGTTGCGGAGACCTCGGGCCAAATGGTGGCGGTACAAGAGATTCAGCGGATCTTCTTGAAGTGCCGTCGCCATCGTTTCCACCGCCCCCGCGTAGCGGCCGATCGGCAACAGGTAATGGTTCCCGTACCAAAACCGGACGTCGTGTGAAATCGGCTCGCGAGCCATGGCCAAACGCCATCGCCGTTCCGCCTCGTTCCAGTCGAAGTCGTAGCTGCCGGCCCACACTCCCAATAGGGCGTGGGCTTCGGGCAGTGAGGGATCGACGCGCAACGCCTCCCGCTCCGCTGCGCACGCGAGCGGGATGACTTCGCGCGCCGGCGCGATCCCGAACGATGCGAGAAAGGAATAGTAACCACCCAGCAAGCTATACGCCAGAGCGAATTTCGGATCGAGCTCAATGGCGTGTTCCAGAAATTCTTTGACCCGCGCCAACGATTCAGGCGTCGGATTGAACCAGTGCTGTCGGGCTTTGAGGTACGCCTCGTAAGCGCGAAGATTGGGTACGTAGCGCCGGGGCGTCGCGGACTCCGGCGAAAGCTTTATCCGCAGGGCCGCGGCGATGGCTTGCGTGATCTCATCCTGAATCGCGAAGATGTCCGTCATCTCGCGGTCATAGCGCTCCGACCAGAGATGAAAGCCATCGGTGACCTTGATGAGCTGCGCCGTGACCCGGACGCGGTTGCCCGCCTTCCGAACACTCCCTTCGAGAATGTGCTCGACCCTGAGCCTTCTGCCGATCTCTTCGAATTCGACATCTTTTCCCCGGAAAAAGAAGGAGGAAGTGCGGGCGGCGACCTTCATGCCGGACACGTTGGCCAGCACATTGATGATCTCCTCGGCCAGGCCGTCGCCGAAATATTCATTCTCCTTGTCCGCGCTCATGTTGGCGAACGGGAGCACGGCGATGGAAGGGCGCGGGTCATGGGGGACCAGCGGAGCACCATTCAGTGGGACAGCCGCCAGCGCGCCCTTCAGCTCCGTCACGGTTGGATAACGATCGGCGGGGATTTTGCGCAGGCAGCGCAGGACGATCCGCGAAACGTCGTCCGGCGCGTCGAGCGGGCGCGGCTCTTCGCGCAGAATCGCCGCCATGGTGGAGATGGCTGTCTCGCCGGTGAAGGGGCGCCGTCCGCTGACGAGTTCATACAGCACCACGCCGAACGAAAAGATGTCGGACCGCCCATCCACGGGCTTGCCTTCGGCTTGTTCGGGCGACATGTAGGCCGCGCTGCCCAGGATCGTGCCGGCACGAGTTTGAGCGATGCTTTGGGTGACGGTCGCGTCTTCCTGGCCGGTGGTCCGGGCAACCTTCGCCAAGCCAAAATCGAGAAGTTTGACCGTTGCTTTTGTGGCCGAACCTTTCGCAACCAGAATGTTGCGAGGCTTCAGATCGCGATGGACGATCCCTTTTTCGTGCGCGGCTTCGAGCGCGTCGGCGATCTGACGGGCTACCTGAAGCGATTCCTCGATGGGAATCGCCCCGTCCCGGATGCGGTCGGCGAGCGTCGGGCCCTCGATCAGCTCCATGACTAAGTAGCCCAGACCATCAGGCGAAGCCCCGACGTCGTAAAGCTGGCAGATATTGGGATGATTCAGCGAAGCAATCGCACGAGCTTCACGCTCGAATCGCTCGGAGAATTTCTCGGCGCAGACCTTGATGGCCACTTCGCGCCCCAGCCGCGTGTCGCGGGCGCGATACACTTCTCCCATTCCTCCGGCCCCGATCTGAGCTGCGATTTCGTATGGACCCAGGCGGGTCCCGGAAGAAAGCGGCATTATGAACGCCTATAGTCGCGGGTGCGGCGGAGAGTTACTTGCTTACCGACACGGTCTGGCTGCCGTCGAGGTAACCGATGTACTGCGTTCCCGCCGGCGCCGTAAGCTCCTTCGGAGGCTTCTTATTGGCCGGTTCGAGCGGACGCTGCGCGGCGCCGTTGGCGCTCTTCACGGCGGTGGCACGGAGATTCAGCTTGTGACCATCCACCGCGTCCACCTGCGTCAGACGGAACGTCACCTTGCCTCCGCCCATGCCGAGGAATTTCTTTTTCCCGCCCACCTCGACTATCGCGCCGGTAACAATGGCTCCCTTGGCGATCACCACCGTGTCGCCGGTTTTGAACGGCTCCGTTACGGTGAACCGGATCGCCTGGCCTTCCTCGACCTCGGCGGGAACGTCGGCTGCCAGCGTGATCGAAATCGGCGAGCCGTCCGGGATGGTGACCACGGTAATCCTCTCGGGCGTTCTGTTGGCGGGCGCGTTCGTCGCGGGTGTCGCTGCCGCGGTTGTCGAGTTTTGTGTCGAACCTGGTGTCGCAACCTGCGGTGAACCTTGTGACGGAGCCTGTGACGGCGGGGTTGACGGCGACGGCTGCGACGCGGTCCCGGCGGCCGGCTGGGATTTCGACGGCGGGGATTTCGAAACGGCCGCCGTACGATCCTTGGCCGCGCCGGCCGGGTCCCGCATCCCCTCGATCACTGCCGCTGGAACGCCGGCTTTAGTCAGCCGGATCAATTCGGGAGACGACAGAACGAAATTGGTTTTGGAAGATCGAATCTGTCCGAGGATCACCGAGGTTGCCACCTTGGCCTGAACCAAATCGATGATATTGTCGTTGGTCAGCACTGCTTCGGCGGGCTCTGCAGCCACGGGCGCCGCAGGCTGGGGAGCCGGCGCAGTTGTCGGTTGAGGCGGAACAGCCGGTTGAATCGAGACGCCCCCCTCGGGGCTGATCTGAATGGAGACATTCCCACCAGGTTGATGAGGCAGCGCCCGATGGCGTTTCAGCCAGAACCACCCGCCGCCCACCGCGGCCCCAAGCAGAATGACGACGCCCGCCACGGCCGCGATCGCGGCTGTGGAGTTGCTCTTTTTCCTGGGGACCGCGGCAGCAGCCAGGCGCGTCCGGTACAGCGTGCCTGAATCGGATTCGTGCTTCAACGCGTTTAGCGCGGCGTTCACCAACTGCATCGACTGCCAGCGATCGTCAGGACTCTTGCGCAGGCACCGCTTCACCACCTGTTCGATCTGCGGCGGGATATCCGGCGCAACTTCAGCCATGGGCCTGGCCTCGTCGCGGAGGATCGCCGAGAGCGTCGACAGCGCGTTGTCGCCCGGGAACGCGCGCGCGCCCGTGACCATTTCATACAACACCACGCCGAAGGAAAAAATATCCGACCGCGTATCGACTTTCTTGCCCTGCGCCTGCTCCGGCGACATGTAGCTGACCGTGCCGATGATGGAGCCTTCCACCGTGAGCGGCGCCTCGGCGATGGTCTGCGTCTCGTCCGTTCCGAAGCTGGTAGTGCTGATGGGGCTGGCGTCGGTCAACTTGGCGAGTCCGAAATCGAGGATCTTCACGAGTCCGGAATCGGTCACCATCACGTTGGCCGGCTTCAGGTCGCGATGAACGATACCGGCGTTGTGGGCGATGGTGAGCGCGTCGGTCATCTGAACCGCTATCTTCAGCGCTTGCGGAAAACGCAGACCGCCTTTGGGAATCAGATCCGACAGCGTCTTTCCGGAGACGAACTCCATCACCATGTATTCCGAACCGCCTTCGGAAATGATGTCGTGAATGGTAATGATATTGGGGTGATTCAGCGCGGAAGCGGCCTGCGCCTCCTGCACAAACCGGCGCCGCCGTTCGGGATCGCCCGAGCTTGCCGTGGAGAGCACCTTAATCGCGACAAAACGGTTGAGGCGCGTGTCCTGGGCTTTATAGATATCCCCCATTCCACCCGCGCCAAGCTTTTCAAGAAACTGATATTGAGCGATTCTCTGGCCGACCATGTTGCACCCCGGAACCTACAGTCTGCCACAATTTCGCCGCGGTACGGACTGGAGCCGCAGATTTCTAATCCCAGGCGCTGTTCCGAAGTCTCGTTTGTTTAGGGGCACGCCGGGGACCCAGACAAGCGGCCGTCGGCAATCGCATGGACCCGCCGTCGCAATTGGTATCCGGACACAACCACGCTCGAATCGTCTGGCGGCACATAGTTCTTTTCGATCCAGTCCTCGAGCTCTTCGTATCTCCAGGCGGTCCCGGCGCCTTTCGGCACCACTCGCAAGTACTGTTCGCGCGAAATCTTCATGAACAGCACCCACTCCGGCGGACACGCCTGCAGTTCCGCCAGCGCCGCCAGCGCCTCGCGCTTAGTTGCCATGCCCGGACTTAAGAACGAAAACTCCGTCGGATTCCGGGCTTGGGTGAGAAAATAGTGCATCGGCATGTAGGGATACACGAACAACGGCTCGCCCGGCCGCACCGTGGCGAACAGCGTCGCCATCGCGGACCGCTGTGCGTTGTCGACCCGCAGATTCCCTACCGGCGACCCGAGGCGGCTGGTGGTGCGCAGCGTGTTGAAAGAGTTCGACGCGAACACGCCCGCCAGCACCGCGGCGCACATCCCCAGCGGCACGCGCGCCCGAACCGGAATGCATGTGCTCAACGCCGCGCCCGCTAACACATACGGCAAGGCCGCGACAAACGCGAGATGCCCCACATCAGCCCGCGGCGACAACGCCAGAATCAACGCCCCGGCTGCCGGCAGCAAGAGCCCGGCGGCGGAGCGCTGTTCCTGCAGTACCTTGTTCCGCCAGAACATCCAACCCCATCCCAACAGCGCCACCATGGGAAGAATCGCGGGAAGAGCAACGCAGGTCACCAGCACCACCCGGATCACCAGTTCCATCGTGCCGCTGAGGCCGCTGAAAAGGGCGCCATAGCCGCCGATAATGGATCCGTACGGCATCGCGTTGACCAGATAATTCTGTTTCAGCCACAGCATCTGCCGGATCAACGGGACCAGGGCCCCCTGCGCGGCGAGCCATCCCGCGCCACCCGCAAATACCACCGCCGCGCCGGCGATCAGCGGGACCAGCGCCTTTCGCCGGTCGCGCTGGCAGAGGAGCCAGATCGCCACCACGGCCAGCACGCCTCCCACCGTCGGCGTACACCAGGCGGCAGCCGCCAGCACGGCGCCGCAGGCAATCCATGCCCACGCCGACTCCGCGGAGACCGCCAGCGCGACGCCTGCCAGCGCCAAAGTTGAGCTGTCCCATCTGTGCTGCGCCGTCAGGAACGCCGGATCGGCGATCTGAAATCCCAGGAAGGCGAACGTCACCGCCAGCGCCGTCCGCAGCGAAGCCAGCCGCGAAGTCAGCCAGAAAACCAGCGCGCACTGGAGCGAAAAATCGAAGATCACGATCAGGCGGCCGGTGAGGAGCGAAACTCCGAAAAGCCGGAATACCAAGGCTTGCAGCCAATAGCTGCCGGGAGCCATGTACGCCCAGAAGTCGACGTATGGCCGCTCTCCCGCGGCGATGCGCTGCGCCGCATCGAGCACGATGCCTTCGTCGTTGGTCGCGACGACGCGATTTCCATGCACGGCCAGCAGCACAGCCGCCACGGCCAGAAGGATCGCCAACGACGTTCGAAAGCGTGAGCCCACTTGCCCTTCCATCGGCAAGTCCGGCCTCGCTCAGCAGGTTGGGAACCGGAATTGTGCGGTCACCGCTTTCTCGGCGCCAGGCTAGCCGCCTGGCGGTTATGCGGCGCTTTCGGATCTGAACACTGAGACCCTCACCCGATAGCCAATTGCTCCGAGGATACGGATCAGAAGGTCGCTCGACACGTGTTCGAGGTTGTCGTTTAAGATTGCAGTCACTCTGGTTCGCGAGGTACCCGCCCGCTTTGCAATCTCTCGGTGGGTGAGCTTTTGCCTGCGAACTGCCTCTTTCAGGCGCTTGAGCAGCACATGCTGGACCTGCCACTCCTTTGCCTCCGCGGCGGAGAGCCCCAGCGCCGCGGCCAACTCTTCCGGTGTCGAAGTTACGACTGGTTTAAGTTTACGCATCAAGAAGCTCCTTCAAACGTCTTCTGGCGAGCTCGATTTCGAGAGGAGGCGTCCGTTGCGTCTTCTTGACGAAAGCGTGAAAGACGAAAACCCCTTCGGGCGCCGCCGTGTAATAGAACACCCTGAAGATTCCGTCCTCCCCCTTTACGCGGAGTTCCGACACCCCGGGGGCCACTATCGGCATCGGTCGAGCGTTCGGCATTGCAACCTGCTCCCCCATCTGCAACCGAAAAAGGCCTCTCCCCAAGCGGATTCGTACTTCTTTCGGAAACCGGCGAATCACATCCCGTGCCTTTGGATGGAGGATAACGGGCCGCGAATTGCATTGTATCAAATATGAGACATCATCGTCGATGTTGATTCCATGGCCAGATTCCAAACTGTCCGCACTGAACTAAATCGCATTTTCAGCCGATAGAAGGCGTGTGTCCCGGGCGTCCTTAGCAACCGATCTGTCGACAGAGTACAAAGACACGTATCATCAGGTCCGCTTCCGCTACGATCCCAGGCGCGCAGCCCCTTGGAGAGCCATCGCCCGCTACCTCCAGAGATGGGTGGACGCGAATGCGAACTGCCTGGAACTCGGCGCCGGGTATGGAGAGTTTTCGAAATCCATTCGGGCCGCGCAGAAATGGGCTCTCGATCGGAACCCCTTGCTCCCGGCGCACTGGGGCGATGAGATAACGCCCCTGATCCAGGATGCGCTCGATCCACTGCCCCTGGGCTCGGCGACGCTAGACACTGTATTCGCCTCCAATTTTTTCGAGCACTTCACGCCGGAGGAAGGCCGTCAGATCCTGTCCGAGGCTCGGCGGGTGTTGCGCCCGGGAGGCCGTCTCATCGTAGTGCAGCCCAACTTCCGTTTGGAGCCGCGCCACTACTTCGACGACTACACCCATAAGACCATCTACACCGACCAAGGGTTCTGCGGATTTCTGGAAGCTTCCGGATTCCAGATCGTGCGATGCGAGCCGCGCTTTACCCCCTTCACGATGAAATCGCGCTGGCCCACTTCCGAACTCCTGGTAGGCCTCTATCTGCGCCTCCCGTTTCGCCCTTTTGCCGGGCAGTTTCTGGTGATCGCCGAACCGCGACCCGATTCACCGGACGTTCCCACCATCCGGGTTTCATCGCCCGCGACTCCTGGGGTCCGCTGACATGTGGCATGGCAAGAAGGTCGCGGTCATCTTCCCCACCTATAACGAAAAGGACTCCATCCGCCGCGCCATCTTCAGCTATTTTATGACGGGGTTGGTCGACGACATCATTGTGGTGAACAACAACGCGGCGGCCGGCACCTCCGAAGAAGTCGCGGGCACCGGCGCACGAGAAATGTTCGAGTCCAAACAGGGCTACGGAAACGCGTTGCTCTGTGGCATCGACTCGACCGATGCCGATCTGATCATCCTTTCCGAACCCGACGGCACCTTCAGCGGAAATGATGTCACCAAGCTGCTGGCGTATTCCGACGACGTCCCCGTCGTGTTCGGAACGCGCACCACGCGCGAATTCATCTGGCAGGGCGCCAATATGGGCAGGTTTCTTCGCTGGGGCAACTGGGCCGTCGCCAAGTTGACGGAACTTCTCTTCAACACCACCATCCTGACGGATATGGGCTGCACGCAGAGGTTGCTCTCCCGGGAGTCGCTGCGACTGATCCGGCCTCACCTGACCATAGGCGGATCGCACTTCGGTCCGCAGATTCTTTTGGAAGTGATCGAGCACGGTATTCCGTTCGTCGAGATTCCCATGAACTATCGCCCGCGCGTGGGCGACTCCTCGGTTACAGGATCCTTCTGGAAAGCCTGGACGCTGGGCTGGCGCATGATCTTTTTGGTGCTGCAATACCGTTGTGGATGGGTGGCCCGCCGCCGCACTCGATGGAGGGAAGCCGCGGTCCCGCCGCCGCGCGCACGCGAGGAGGAAGCGGCCAGCATCGAATCCCTGGCCGCACTGGCCAGCGAAGTTCGCAGAAACTCCGGTGTTAGCGTCGCGATCACCGGTCCTCCAATTGCCGGCGTACTTACTCCCGACGACGATAGAACCTACAACGACCTGAGACAGGCAGAAGTTCCTGGCTCGCGGGCTCGCCCCATCCACCGGTAGCGCGACGCCTTCAGGCCGCTGCTCCGCGGATCGATAAAACGGCAGGGCAAAACTGTGACCAACGGCCATCTAGTCACCAATCGACTGGCCGGAGTAAGATCTTCAGAACCTGGGCGATACAGTAGCTTCCAAGCCGTGTCGCCATTACTCGCTAACTGTGGAAGAATGCAGGATAGCCCCATCAGGAAACGCTCCGAGAATCGGATGACGGCAAACAGACTCCAGGCAATGAACACCGTCAAAATTGCGATCGTCATCGTCGCCGGCCTATTCTGCCTCAGCGCCGATCGCGCGCCCGTGGGTTGGTCCGTCTGGGGCGGCGATCAGGGCGGCACACACTACTCGACGCTGGCCGATATCAACGCATCCAACGTCTCCAGACTCCGGCAGGCGTGGACCTGGAAGACCGGCGAAACCGAGCTGAAGGAATATGGCACGCGGCCTGGCATGTTCGAGAACACGCCCCTGATGATCGACAACGTGATGTATGTCACCACTCCCTATAACCGCGTGGTTGCGCTCGACCCGGAAACCGGCTCGGAATTGTGGAGTTACGATCCGAAGTCATATGTCGACGGACAGCCGCCCAATGGAACCGGCTACGTACACCGAGGGATCGCGGTTTGGCGCGATCGCGGCGACGCCGCCCATCCCCGCATTTTTCTGAACACCCGCTACCGGCTGATATCCATCGATGCGAAAACCGGTAAACCCATCGGCTCCTTCGGCGACAACGGCGTGGTCGACCTCAGCCAGGGCCTGGTCTGGCCGATCAACAAAATGCACTACACCGAAACGTCGCCGCCGGCGGTCTATAAGGATCTGGTGATTGTGGGAAACGGCGTAGGCGACCGCTTGTCTTACAAGAACGATCCGCCTGGCGACGTGCGCGCCTTCGACGCCCGAACCGGCAAGCGCGTGTGGAGCTTCCACACCGTTCCGCAGGCGGGCGAGCTTGGAAACGATACCTGGGGCGATAATTCCTGGAAGTTCACCGGCCACACCAACATCTGGGCGCCATTCGCGCTCGATGAAAAGCGCGGCTTGGTGTACCTGCCCGTCAGCACGCCCAGCAACGATTTCTATGGCGGAAATCGTCCAGGGAACGGCCTGTTTGGAGAATCGCTGGTGTGTCTGGACGCCTCCACCGGCGCGCTCAAGTGGTACTTCCAGATAGTGCATCACGGCCTGTGGGATTACGATCTCGCGACGGCCCCCACCTTGGTGACCATCGACGTCGAAGGCAAGAAGATCGACGCAGTGGTGCAACTCACCAAGCACGGATTTGCATTTGTGTTCGACCGCGTGACGGGCAGACCCATCTGGCCGATCGAGGAACGTCCCGTCCCCGCGAGCGATGTTCCCGGCGAGCACGCCTCGCCGACCCAGCCGTTCCCCACCAAGCCTCCCGCGTTCAGCCCGCAAGGAGTGAGCCTGGACGACGCGTTCGACCTTACACCCGAGCTGAAAGCGGAAGCCCAGGCTGAAATGAAGAAGTACCGCCTGGGTCCGTTGTTCACGCCTCCTTCGTTGCAGGGAACGCTAGGGCGGCCCGGCGTCATCGGCGGAGCGAATTGGGGTGGCGCGGCGTTCGATCCGGATACCGGGATGTTGTATATCAAGACCACCAATTCGCCTGCGATTTTCCGGGTGAAGAAGACGGATCGCTCCGCAGCGAATCCTCGCGCATCTGAAGTCGACGCCGAGTGGAGCGGCGATCTGGGCGCGCAGGCGACATTCCATGGCCGCCTGCCGCTCACCAAGCCTCCCTATGGCGAGATCACGGCGATCGATCTGAACCATGGCGCCATCGCGTGGCGACAGCCGTTCGGGGATTGGCCGGAGCTTCGCGAGAATGCGGCCCTGAAGGGTGTAAAGCTGCCGCCCGTACTCGGAATTGGCGGGCCGCAAGGCGGCATCGTTACCAAGGGCGGAGTATTCTTCGTCGGCGGCGAAGACACTTCCCTGCACGCGATCGATAAGTCCAATGGGAAGGACTTGTGGCAGGGACCGCTGGGCGCGCGCTCCTATGGGACGCCGATGACATACCGCACACGCAGCGGACGTCAGTTCGTGGTGATCGCGGCGGGCCAGGGAGCCGACGCGCATCTGGCCGGCTTCTCGCTTCCCAATTAGTGGATCGCGTCTGTTCGCCAAGCCGCGAAAGAAGTGGTACGCCCGGTAAGATTCGAACTTACGACCTCTTGCTCCGGAGGCAAGCGCTCTATCCAAACTGAGCTACGGGCGCGCAACCACAAGTGTACCGCTTCCGGGGAATTCCTGGCTCACAGCACGTCGGCAAATCCGCGCTTCAAATGACGAAAGAACAATCCGCCCAGCACGAACACCGCGCCCGAATATGCCGCCAGCACCGCCAGTTCATGCCACGACGGCCACAACGGCGATAGCAGACGATACCGGTAGCCGCGCACCACCCATGACATCGGGTTCAACACAACCAGCCGATGAAACGGGCCGGGAATCTGGCGCTCCGTAATCATGATGGGCGTGACCCAGAACCACAGCGTCATCACCACGGTCAGCACCTGCGCGGTGTCGCGCAGGTACACATGCAGGCTCGACGCAAACCATCCCACTCCCACCGCCAGCAGTCCAATGAAGAACATGTAGATCGGCAGCAGCAGAATCTTCAGGGTCACGGCTTTCAGAAAAATTGCCGCAACACCGATCACCAGCGCCAGCGCGATCAGGTGATGAATCAGCGAAGAAAGAAAGATGGAAACGGGCACCACCTCGGCCGGGAAAACGGTTTTCGTGATGAGGTTGGAATGCTCGATCAGCGAGCCGGCCGAGCGCACCACCGTATCCTGGAACAACAGCCAGGGAAGGAATCCGCAGAACATGTACATCAGATAATTAGTGGTGACTTCACCCGGCGGCAGCTTCATTTTCAGGCACACCTGAAAAACAAAATAGTAGCTGGCCAGCAGCGCCAGCGGATGAATCGCGCCCCACACCCAGCCCGCAGCCGAGCCTACGTAGCGCTGCTCGAAATCGCGGCGGACCAGTTGCCCGATCAGCGTGCGCCGCTCGACCAGGTTTTTCAGGAAATGGCGTCCGGGGATTCGTTTCAAATTGGTTGACCCACTGGCTGCTTTGTGTGGCGCAGGGCCATGCCCTGCCTCTGAGAACTCAGAAACTCACCTGGCTCGGGAAATACTTCTCGATCAATCCCTGATAATACGGCCGCAACTCCTTCGCATCCGGTTTCGCAGCGCTCTTCGAATACAGATCGTAGGGATTGAACGCCTTCACCCACTTAAACATTTCCCGATCGTGATCGTTCATCAGGTAATCGTAAGCGCCTTCCCGATGCGCCGGATAGAACGAGTGGTATCGGACCATGTACAACGCCGGCTCCGGCAGATACGGTTTGGCGACGTGGTAGAAATACTCGTCGTGACCCCATGACATGTCCACCTGGTCGAGTCCCCCGCCCTGTTCATAAACGCCAGTCGGGGTCTGATACTTGGGATTCGCAGCATCCGGATTCGCCGCGAAGAATTCGTGGAACACGATCTTATCGGAATATGCGCACCCCGTCGGAAACGTATCGCCGACCACGGCCCATTGCGGCTCGCCCCACAGGCACATCACTTTGCCGAGATCGTGCACAAGTCCCGCGAGCTGGAACCAATCCGGATGGCCGTCGCGCCGAATGGCCTCGGCGGTCTGGAGGTTGTGCTCGATCTGGCTGAGATCGGTGTCGGGATCGCTATCGTCCACCAGCGTGTTCAGATATTCGAGCGCTTCCCAAATCCCCATCTTGCGCTTGTTGAGAGGCGCGTATTCTTTCTGTTTCTGGAGCACGAAATCACGCGTCTGATGGGTGTGATTGAGGCGGTAAAACTCGCGAACGCCGGGAGTCGTGTTGGCGTAATCACGAAAGTCGGTCGACTTGCGATTGGGATCGTAGCGCTGCTGAACGAACTCGTCCCACTGTTCGAGATTCTGGAGGGGGCCCTGCATGATTTCAGGTTAGCAGAGGTGCTCGATCGGCTTCTGAGCCGCGACCAAAGGGAGCGGTCAAAAATCCGGAATCAGTAACGCCGCGACCAAAGGGAGCGGCTACAAATCCAAAGGCGCTCTCAAATGTCGGTATAATGTACATACATGGCGACGGGACGCCGGTATGACTGGGATGAGCACAACGAAGGACACCTGGCCGCGCATCGCGTTGAACCGGCCGAAGTCGAGGAGGTTCTGTCAAATGATCCCGTCCACGTCGAGACGAGAACGGACGCACGGAGCGGAGAGGAACGCGTCCTTGAGTTGGGCCACACCAATGCCGGCCGTATTTTATTCGTGGCATGGACGCCCCGTGGAAAGCTCAGGCGTCCGGTGACAGCTCTCGACGCGAATCGAAAAACTCGCGCCGCGTACAAAAAGAGACTCAACGAGGAGACGCAATGAGGAAAAACAATAGCAGCACAATTGAAGCGGAAAAGGCTTTCGCCGCGGACATCTACCGGGACCGCGCCGCGATTAATCGGAAAGCCCAGGCAGTTCTCGAATCCGGGTCACGTCAGATCACAATCCGTCTGGGAAACGACCAGCTCGCACTTGCCAGGCGCCAGGCAGAGGCCAGAGGCCTGAAGTACCAGACATACATCAAGATGTTGTTGCACGAGGCGCTTGGACGGAATCGGGCGGTGCGTGATGGAAAGCAAGGCGTGACGCTTCGATGAGTCGAACGGCACTTTGAACAACTCTGGCGTTAGCAGCAGCATGGAATCGCTGCTACCTTCGGAGGGTACGCCCCGCGCGCTATCCTCTTGATTGTGAAGCTCTGGGTTCTGCCAATGATCGCTGCGGCCCGACTCCTTGCGGGCCAAGGCGAATTTCGCGCCGCTAATTTCGGAATTGGGGGCGGCGGTGGGTTGAAGTTGTTCCCCGCAGATGGCCCGGCAACCGTGATCAAGATTCCGTTCAACCTGTGGCTCGTCAAGTTTGGGAGCGATGGTCGTTCCCTCTATGCCTCACTACGATCAGATCCCCTCACAAAGTTGGAGACGATGCCCGGTCTCGTGAGAATCGACCTAAATCCGGTGCGTTCCACGCCGATCGCAGGAACTCAGGGTTTCGGCATTAAGGATTTCGCGGTTACTCACGACGGCCGCAACATTGTGATCTCCGGGAATCATAGAGGGGAAGATGGGATAAAATGCGGTCTGTTCGAGATAACGGTCTCCACCGGGGCGGCGAGACACGTCCTCGCTGCGGACTGCAACTATCACTGGTCGTGGTCGGATCTAGCCATTTCCCCAGAAGGCGACCGAGCGGTCGCAAGTTACGGGAACACCCATACCGATCACAATTACCGCCTGGACTTGATCGATCTGGCTCGCGGCACGACTAAGTCCCTTGGCGATTTAGATCGCGCAACATGGTCGCCTGATGGAAAATGGATCGCCGCAATCGAGTGGAGCCGGAAACGCTTAATCCTGCTCGACGCGAACGACTCCTCGCGTCGGCGCGATATCGGCTCTACAATCGAGGTAGCGTGGTCGCCCGATTCCCGCCATTTGCTTATTTGGACATGGCATTTTCTGAAGTGTGGCTTCTTCATCGATGTCGAACCTCCTGCCTCATTCGAAGTTTTGGAAGTCGCAACGGGGAAGCGGTCGCTGATTCCTAGTTCTCAATGCCAACTGATCGGTGGTCCTATAGGGTGGGTGTCCAGCGATGTGGGAAAATGATCGTCTTTGATCGGCGCACGACCCTCAATACGCCCACCGCCACAAATTAATCCCTACCGTAAACCCCGCGCCCACCGTCGCGAAGATCACAATGTCGCCCTTCTTGAGCTTCCCCGACGTGATCGCGTCGCGAGTCGCCAGCGGGATGGTTCCGGACGTGGTGTTGCCGTACTGTTCGATGTTGATGATCACCTGATCCTCGCTCATCCCCAGCCGCTCGGCCGCCGCCGTGATAATCCGGCGATTGGCCTGGTGCGGGATCATCACCTTCACGTCCTTCCCCGTCAAGCCGTGCTTGGCGAGAAGATCGCGGGAACATTCGAACATTTTGCGGACCGCATATTTGAACACCTGCGGACCATCCTGCTTCACGAAATGCTGGCGCTCGGCCACCGTTTCCGCCGTCGCAGGCATCCGGCTCCCGCCCGCCGGCATTTTCAGATAATCGCCGCCCGAGCCGTCGATCTCGTTCAGGAATCCGATGAAGCCCTCGCCTTCAACTTCCGTGGGTTCCACCAGCATTGCACCCGCGCCGTCGCCGAACAGCACGCAGGTGGCGCGATCGGTGTAGTCGATGATGCGCGTCATGGTGTCGGCGCCGATCACCAGAACTTTTTTGTGCGTGCCGCACATCACCAGGTGCGCGGCCGTGGTCAGGCCGTAGACAAAACCCGAACAGGCTGCAAGGAGATCGAAGCCCCAAGCGCCTTTCGCCCCCAGCCGATTCTGCACCAGGCAGGCTGTCGCCGGAAAGAACATGTCCGGGGTGATGGTGCAGACGATGATCGCGTCGAGTTCGCTGCCGTCTATACCGCGCTGCGCGAGCGCGATTTTCGCGGCCTCGTACGCCATATCGGAGGTCGCGATTTCGGGCGCGGCCCGGTGCCGTTGGACAATTCCAGTGCGGCTCAAGATCCAGTCATTGCTGGTCTCCACCATCTTTTCAAGATCCTGATTGGTCAGCAAACCGGGCGGCACGTAGCAGCCGAGCGCGCTGATTTTAGCTCCAGGCAATCTTCTTCCTCCTTGTGTTCTTAAGCCAGCTTCACGTTCTCGTGAACCGATGTGGGGCGGGTCCGCTGACCCATGTGCCCCCGCGCGCGACCCCCTGGTCGCGCTATGAGTCGCGCCGGAAGCCCGGCCAGGGGGCCGGATGCGGACGAGGGCGTCCGCCCCACTCCAACCGAAATTCTCGGGTGGAGCGCCATTGACCATGTTACATTCGTTGGGGAATGGAAGTGGTGACGTGGAAGTAGTAACTGCCTCCGGGCAAATTTTCGCGCGCGTGTTCCAGCAACTGCGGCCGCGAACGCCGCTGCCCGCCATTGACGTCGAATTTCGAACCTACGCCAACGCCAACGCGCAGATTCGTCTGGAAGACGGACGGCTCGGCGTGCGGCTGGCGGATACGCTGGCGGGCGCGCCCGAATCGGTGATCGAGGCGCTGGCCGAAATACTGCTGTCGAAACTGTTTCGCCGTCCGGTTCCCGCCGCAAGCGCGGCCCGCTATCGCCGCTATCTCAACCGCGGCGACGTGCGCCGCAGCCTCGACCTGGTGCGGCAAATTCGCGGCCGCAAGCGCGTCGATCCCGCGCAAGGCCAGTCGTACGATCTGGATCAGATCTTCGAAGACCTGAACTTCCGCTATTTCCACGGGCTGATGGCGCGGCCCGTTCTCGGCTGGAGCCCGAATGCATCCAGAACCATGCTGGGCCACTACGATCCGCCTCACAACGCGATTGTACTGAGCCGCATTCTGGATCGCGCGGAGGTCCCCAAGGTCGCGGTGGAATACGTGTTATTCCACGAAATGCTCCACCTGCGCCATCCCGCCGAGCACCACGGCGCGCGGCGCTGCGTCCACACGCGGGCCTTCAAGGACGCGGAGAAACAGTTCGAGCGCCTGCGTGAAGCCAAGGCCCTCTTGCGAAAGCTGTAGCTGTTCGGTGGGGCAGGGCCATGCCCTGCCAAGCCTATTTGCTTGTGGGGCAGGCGATCTTGTCGCCTGTCGAAGATCCCTAAAGCGCTTCCGCCGTCTGTTGCGCGGCACCTTGTTCTACAGCCGCGCGCATCGCCATAATGGCCTCCACCACTCCGGCCAAAGCCGCTGCGCGGGCCTGGTTCCAGCGCCCACCGCCGAAGCCTGGAATCGCGAAGCTCAGCTCGATGCGGGCCATGGAGCGCCAGAACACCAGTTGTTGCCGCATCAACAATCCAACCGCCGGCGCATGCTCTTCCCCGGCCGTCGCGACGATTTCCCTGGCTTCGGCATGCACGCCGTGAAACTCCTGGGCGAGTTCACGCAGGTACAGGCGCAGGATTCGCTCGTGATGAAGGCGCAGTTTTTTTCCGATTTCCGGTTTGTAGCCAGGCAGCGAAGCCAGAAAATCGAAATCTTCGTCGCTTAACAGCGACATGAAATCGTAGGTCGACGGCGAGAGCGCACCTTGACCGTTCGGCGGCTGCTCGCCGCGAACGCTGCGATAGCCTCGCAAGCGCATCGCCATCCACACCGCGAAAATCAAGGCGGCGGAGGCAGTCGCGACCAACCCGGCTGAAACCAGCGTGCCCGCAGTAATCCAGCTCATTCCAGTATTCCCCCACATCCAGTTCAGAATACAAGACATTCACTGGAAAAGCAAACTAAATATAAAGTTAATCGTAGAGTTAGCAGCGGGTTACCGGCGGGCGATCTCCGCCAGCCGGGCGTTCATGGCGTCCAACTGCCGCGTCAGATGTTGCATCCGGACAGGGTCCCGGCTGGCGCCGGTCACCACCGTAGTCTCTTCGCCCTTGCGCCGTAGCGCGAACAGCCAGATCATCAGGCAGGCGAAGGAAACGCTCAACATCGCCAGATTCAAGGATACGCGGGAATCCGGCGCCAGATTGATGAGCAACAGGCCGCTGGCTCGGGCGAGGAAGTAGATCGCGAATCCGGCGACGTATAGCGCTCCATTGCGCGTCATTCGGACCGGGAACCAGGTCATGAACACGCCGATCACGAGCAGGAAGATCAGCATCCATATATTCATGGAGCGTTCGAAGGAAAAGAAAAGATGCAGGATCTTCGATTGGCCGGGCGGAATCGAGGAATCCAGCATCAGCAGCGGCAACGCTACCACCGCCGCCGCCGCCAATATGTATCCGACCGCGTCGCGTCCGAACCGGGCGAGCGCCGGCCGCTCCGCCAGTGCCACGCGGTATAGTTCCAGAATCACGAAAACCGCCAGAACGATCTTGGCGAGCTGGCCAAACAAGTAGGTCCAGCTGTAGGCGTTGCTGTGCAGTCTGAGGAGCAGAAGGGCAGTCGTCTGGGCGGCGTCCGTGGCCAGGTAGACGAACAGGAAAGGATAGACCCGGTACAGACCGTTTCGGGCAAGGCTCAAAATCAGCGCGAGCGTTCCTGCAAGATTAAGATACCAAATCGCGCTGAGCCAGTGCGCCTGCATGAACGTGAGCAGTGTAAGTTTACACCAGAAATAGCAGAAAAAGCGATCAAATAATAGCAAAACTCCTCCGGCTTTAGGAACATCGGCGTGTTCCGAGCCTGGAGGAGTCTCTGAGAGCCGCTATCTAGCGGCTGGCTTGGGGGCTGTGCCCGCGTGCATCGCACTACAGGCAACAGGGAAGGCAAACCGGTGTTGGTGAATCCGGCTGAGGCGTCCGGGACGTCGAACCAACCGAAATCGCCGCGAGGGCGAGAGTGAGAGCGATCAGCATTCCGATTCTCTTTGTCATGTGTGTTGCTCCTTTTTTTTAACTTGTTTCAAAAACCTTTGGTGACGCTTAGCCGGCCGGACTCGACCTAGAAGCCCAGAAAGCCACTGTCTTTCAAGCACTTACCAGCTACCTCCAATAGCCTATGCCGGAATACCCCGGGGTACTTAATCGGGCTTAAGGTTTTCGGGAATCAGAACAACTGTCCCGATCCACGGCCCCAATCGGCACCTTCGCGCGTGGAATTCACCTAAATCCGCGTGCTTGGAGGGTGGCGTACAATATACGAAAGCGGCATGCCAAGGTTCAAACTGAAGGGAGTGCTGGAGCGCAATGCCGCGGGAGACCTGTGGAAGCACACGCTCTCCCGCATTCCCACGCTGTTCGGCAGGATCGCCTACCTGGCATCGCTGCGCGATTCGAACTCGGGTATCTACCGGCATCACGGCCTGAGCGCAGTTTTCGGCCGCGACGATAGTGCGAAAGCGCTGCGCGAGTGCCACCAGCAAGCCTTCCTCGAATGGCTCAGCCTGAAGATGGAAGAGAAATACTACGATCTCACCCGTTATCTCGCTGAGCTCGAAGATCCAGCCTCAGCCGTGGTCAGGCACTGGCTCAGCGCCAGGATTTACAGAACTTATGTGCCTGGGTCGGCCCGCGAAACGGAACGGGAGTTGTTTTGCCGGGATCTGGAAGCGTTGCTCGAGACCATCAGGAACGCCCTGGAGGCCGCTGGCCAAGCGTCATCGCCACTTCCGTGATTTGGCCAATCACCTCGATTTCGAGGGGATAGGCGTAGGTTTCCGGATCGCACCCCGAAGCGGCTCCGTGCTGAACGGTGAGCTGGCCATCTCGTAAGCTGCACCATCCGCACAGGTATCCATCGCGATGTTCCAGAAAATAGATGGGCCGCTCGAACTCGGTGGTCCAGTTGGAAGAAGCGACGCGCCGGCGTGTATCGTCAATTACCACTATCGATCCCGGCGAGATAATCGGGTGCATGGACCAGTCATCGGTCCCGATCAGACCGTAGCGCTGGCTCCGCAAATCAACATTATTCAGTAACATAAGGGGCAGTTTGCCCCATTTCTGAATCAGGCGGCTCAAGAATACCGTCTTGCTCAGATCGAGACCGGGATCAAGCGCGATGGGTGCCTGGATCTCGCCGTCTTCCGGGCGGAACCCGACCAAGTGAGTGCGGCTATTCTGGATCACATCCGCGTCGCCGGGGAGCGAGGCGGGCGAAACTCCATACCAGGAAAGGACTTCGTTCAGATCCAGCCGGTAAATCGCGCACAGGCTATAAAGCCGGTACACGGACGGCATGGTACCCTTGTTCTCGATGTCGGCCAAACGGCTGAGGGCGACAATGAATTCATCATTTTGGTGGCGTGCGGCGATGCGCGCGCTGGCCTCCTCCACGTCGCGAAACTTGAGACGCAATCTCTCGCGTACTCGCTTGAGTTTTTGGCCTGCTTCCTCCATGATAGAGGCTCGGGTCAGGGCGTGCAGCGCTTCTGGCGGACGCACTATTCCCATGGGGCTCCTCGGGGTACTTCTACTACCGTATTATAGTAGGCCGACAGGCGAATCGGCAAGGCTTCGAACGCGAATCCTGTTCGGAATTCAGAACAGAGATTTCCACAAGTGTTATTTTTAGGATATTCCGCTCATTGGTAGGAGGTTAGTTGCGCATAATCGTCGGGATTACCGGTGCGAGCGGGTCCATTTACGGATGGCGGCTCCTCGAAAAGTTGGGGAGTCAGGGCGGCGTGGAAACGCATCTGATCGTTTCACGCTCCGGCGAACGCACTGCATTTCTCGAAATGGGAAAAAGCTCGGCTGACTTCCGGGCGCTGGCGACGTGTTGGTATCCGGTGGAGGATATCGGCTGCCGGCTGGCCAGCGGATCGTTTCCGGTAGACGCGATGGTGATCGCGCCGTGCTCGATTCACACCATGTCGGCGATCGCGGCGGGGATCAGCGCGAACCTGATGGTGCGGGCGGCGGACGTGGCGTTAAAGGAGCGGCGCAGGCTGGTATTGATGGTCCGCGAATCGCCGCTGCACCTGGGACACCTGAGGTCGATGGCGGCGCTGGCTGAAATGGGAGCGATTCTGGCGCCGCCGGTGCCGGCGTTTTATCATCAGCCACGGACTGTGGAGGAGATTGTCGATCATAGCGTGGATCGGGTGCTGGATTTGATCGGCTTGCCGCCGAAGGATGCGCGGCGGTGGGATGGGCCGCCGAAATGAAGGCGCCTCTGGTTCAAGCGAAAGCGCCTCCGGCGCGGGCGAAAACGGCCGGTCGATCGAAAGCGCGCTTGAAGGTCGGGTTCCAGGGCGAACTGGGCGCGTTCAGCCAGCAGGCCATCCGGCAGCTTCTGGGGCCGCGCGCGATTCCCTGTCCGCGGCAGCGTTTCGATGAAGTTTTCGCCGCGTTGCGCGCGGGCGAGGTGGACGCGGCGGCGCTCCCCATCGAAAATACTCTGGCCGGATCGGTGCATGAGAATTACGACCTGCTGCTGAAATACGATTTCGAGATTACGGCCGAGACCAGCGTACGCATCGTGCACAACCTGATCGCCGCGCCGGGCCTCAAATTCTCGGCGGTGCGGCGCGTGTATTCGCATCCGGTGGCGCTGAATCAGTGTCTGGATTTTTTCGCGCGTTATAAGAAAATCGAACGAATTTCCCATTACGACACGGCGGGAAGCGTCAAAATGGTGATGGAGCAGCGGCCAGAAGGCGCCGCGGCGATCGCCTCGGAACTGGCGGCGACGCTGTACGGCGGTTGCATCCTGAAGCGTGAGATCGAAGACGACCGCAAAAACTTCACGCGATTTTTCCTGCTGGAGCCGAAGGGATCGAAGCCGAGGCGGCCCACGAGAGCGAAGGGGCCCTCCGGAACGACGTCAGCATGGAAGACTTCGCTGGTTTTTTCGACCCGCAATATTCCCGGCGCTTTGTTCCGCGCCCTGAGTGCGCTGGCGCTGCGGGATCTGAACCTGGCGAAGATCGAATCACGGCCGCGCCGAGGGCGGCCGTGGGAGTACATGTTCTATCTGGATCTTCTCGGCCATCGCGATGAGCCGCAGGTGCGGAATGCGTTGGGGCATCTGGCGGAATTGGCGGATTTCCTGCGCGTGCTGGGCAGCTACCGCGGCGCGGCCTGATCGGTCGAAATGATTTTGGGCCGCGGATTAACGCCGATGAACGCAGTTGGCTCCGCTGATCCGGTTCCGATCTCGCCCTCCCACGTCAGTGCGTCGTGGATGGTCCCGGCGTCCCGTCGGACCAAGTGCCGGACACAACCATGAAGACGGTCACCCGTTCTTCCGGATCGTCCGCCGCTATTACCGGCGAGCCAGGCAGATTGGCTCCCCAGCTTTTCACGGCATTACCCGAAACGAAAAACATGAGATGGGGATGCCAGCTCTTGTCGTCGTCGCTCAGGTACTGCTGCTTCGCCATCATGTAGCACATCGCTCCCGGAGCGAGCGCGGGTAGTTCTCTCTTTTCCAACGCGGACGTAGTAGCCGCGAGGACCTGCGCTTTCGATTTTCCCGCCAGCACAAGTTTGGTTTTCTTCAGAAAGATGGGCAGAAACGTCGTTGCGGCCGCCGGATTGAAGCAATGCGGGGCGCGCATCTTAGGGTTCCAGAATTCCGGGTCATCGGTCGGCTTCCCCCAGGATCGCTCGACGATGCAGACGAAGCCGTTCGAGCCCTTCACGGCAGTTGCGTAGCCATTCCGTCGCAGCACCATCACTTCGGCTGCATCCGAAATCGATGCTGGAGCGGCACTCCGGGCCAGCGCTATCTCAGCCTTCTCATCCGGAATTAAATACTGGTCGAGAGGAGCCATGACCGGATAGGGAGCCTTCGCAGCTTGCGCTGGTGCACAGACCGGCCAGAGGAAAAGAGTGGGAATAACGAATGCCAAAGCTGTGATCCTGATATAGTCCTTCCACATTTGATTCTCCTAAAGAGCATTTTGTCAGGTCTTGACCCGCTAACCGTCAGGCGGCGCACTGCACCACTGACGATGGTATCCGATTCGTCCTGACAAACGCGCATAGAACCGCCGTCTTCCAATGACGCGCGGGCGTTCCCGGAGCGCGCAGCTACAGTTTTCGCAGGTAGAGCATCGACGCCACGACGCCGAGAAGCATGAAAACCACCAAAGCTCCCGCAAGCCAGGGGATGACACTCGCGTCGGCCCAATCCGGGTGCATCGACAAAAAGACAAAGTTGAAACACAGCGTCAGCGCGCCGGCAGCGATCATCAACCAGCCCGCGAAACGGTTTGCCGGATACCAGATATCCGGCGACGACAGCGTCTTTGGTGTTCTGAAACCATAGAGCCCGTTTGGTGGAACCATTCCCAGCGCCAGCGGCACAGCGAGAACGGCAAGGATGGCCGGAAGCAGATAGGCGACCAGTTGAATCGTCATCGCAAGATTGTATCAGAGCGTCGAGGTCTGAAGAGAGGTTTCAGCAGCCGGAATGGGTTCGCCATGCTCCAGCATGCTCTCCACGACCATGTGAACCACATCATCGATTTTCTTGAGCGCTTCGGCTTCGGTAGCGCCCCAGGTCGATGCGCCTTGCCGTTCAAGGACCGGGCAGTAGGCGTGCCATCCCGAAGGGTTCCCGTCGAAATCCTCGTCGGGTTCCGCGACCACTTTGAAGTTGTAAGGCTTCATGTTCAGTCCCGCAGGCTGGGTTAGGTTTCGCTTTCAGTGTAAGCGGCGAGCGCCGATCCGTCAAAGCACGCCATAAATTGCACTGTTAAAATGGGTGCAAGATGTCCATCGTTGTATTCATCCTCTGCCTCGGCGTGGCTGCGGCCGCCGGGGATCTCGAAAAAGCGCGCGACATGCAGGATCGCGCTGCACTCGACAAACTGGCCGCGCAAGCCGCCGCGGAGGCGCAGAAGAAACCTAACGACGCCGCGGCCCAGTACAAGCTGGCGCTGGCCGATTCCTACCTCGCCGAAATCGCCATCGAGCAGCGCGACAAGAATCAGGCGCGCACGGACTCGGAGGCGGGCGTCAAAGTTGCCGAGCGCGTGGTCGCTCTGAAATCCGACGTGGCCGAATATCATCGGCTGTACGGAACGCTGTGCGGACAGGCGGTCTACTCCCTGAACCTGTTGCAAGCCATGAAGTACGGCCACTGCGCGCAGGATGAGGTGAACAAGGCGCTGCAACTGGACCCCAAGGCGGCCATGAATTACATCGGACACGGCGTCGGAAATTACTACCTGCCGGCCCAACTCGGCGGAGGGGCCGAGGCGGCCATCAAGGATTTCGAAAAGGCAGTGGAACTTGATCCGCAGTCGTCCGAGGCGCATCTGTGGTTGGGACTCGCGCTGCGGAAAGCCAATCGAAACGCGGAAGCGCGCAAGGCATTTCAGAAATCGCTGGATCTGAATCCTGCGCGGGTGTGGACTAAGCAGCAACTGGAAAAGACGCCGGCGCAGTAGAGTGGGGCGGGCGATCTTGTCGCCTGCCTGGAAGCACTGAACAAAAATCGGCAAGCGACAAGATCGACTGCCCCACCAGCTACTTCTTTTCCTTGCTCCCGACGATCCGGTTGGCGAAATAGTTCACCACTTTCGCCTCATTGCGCGCGACCTCGTAATACGCCGCCTTCAGCAACTGATCTTTGCGATTGATCAGGGTCTCGCGGATGGTTTGCTGCACTTTGGGATCGGAAAGCTCGCGCTGCCCGGCGGGTTCGCGCGAAACCACTTTCAGGATGCGATACCCCTCGGCGGTATGCAGCACCCCAGTGCTCTCGCCCGGCCGCAGCGCCATGATGGTCTTGCGCAGCTCCGCGTTGGCGCGTTCGAGAGCCGATTCCGGAACGAATCCGAGATCGCCGCCGTTCTGCGCCGACCCGTTGGGATCCTCCGAGTAGTTCTGCGCGAGCATGGAGAACTCCTCGCCCTGGCGCAGCCGCGCATACAAATTATCGATCTTCTTTTTAGCCTGATCCTCGTCCTGCGCCTTGTCGTTCTTCAGATTCCGGACAGTGGGGTCGGGCGCCGCGGTCACCAGGATCTGCGCCATGTGGATCTGCGGCTCGGCCAAGTTGAAGCTGGCTTTGTTGGCGATATAGAAATCGCTGATGTCTTTGTCGGTGATGTTGATCTGCGAGGTGATTTCCTTGTTGAGCAGCTTGGCCTCGCTCAGATCCCGGCGAAGCTGGGCTTTTAAATCCTCGACGCTCATCTTGCGCGCGTTCAGTTGTTTTTGAAATTCCTCCTGGGTGTAGGGCGCCTTCAGCTCGTTGAACTTGGCTTCGACATCGGCGTCGGTGGCCATCAAGCCCTGCTTTTCCGCGCGCTGGAGCATGATCTCGCCGTCGACCAGCGTGCGCAGCACTTCCAGTTTTTGAATCTCCACCTGGTCGTCGCTTTCGCTGGGGTTGGGCGTGGCGAAGCTGGACTGAAACTGCTTTTCGAGATCGGCGTAGGTGATGGGGCGGCCATTCACCGTCGCCGCGACGTTGGCCGGAGCGGAGCGGTTGCACGCCGCGAGCATCGCGAAGCCGGCAATTACAAGCCATCTGGATAAGAACAAGGTGCGAGGCATGAAGAGGTAGAGCTTTATTTTACAGGATGGCCACGCTTCCAGGCATCATCGTCACGATTTCCTGTTCGAGTTGCAGCCGGCCTGAAAGCCGGCTCGCCGGCAGGACTGCCGGCCCCACGTCATTTCGCGTCGCGCCAATTGTCGCCCACGCCCACGTCGACCAGGAGCGGAACGTCGAGTTTAAGCACCGATTCCATTTCCGACTTAGCCATGGAGCGCACGGCATCCACTTCATCCGGCGGAGCCTCGAAAATCAATTCGTCGTGAACTTGCAGCACCATTTTCGACTGCATGCCGCGCAGCTTTTCGTCGATGCGTATCATCGCCAGCTTGATCAGATCCGCGGCAGCGCCCTGGAGCGGCGTATTGACGGCGGTCCTCTCGGCGAAGTTCCGAGCGTTGGGATTGCGGCTCTGCATGTCGGGAATGGGACGGCGGCGGCCGAACATGTTCACCGAAACGCCACTGCGGCGCACCTCCGCGATGGTGTGATCGAGCCACCGGCGGACACCCGAATATCTTTCAAAGTACGCGCGAATGTATTGGTCGGCTTCGCGGCGTTCGATCCCCAGGCTGGCCGCGAGCCCGAACGCGGTCTGCCCGTAGACGATGCCGAAGTTCACGGCTTTCGCGTTGCGGCGATGTTCGGCGGTCACCATCAGCGGCGGCACGCCGAAAACTTCAGCGGCGGTGCGCGTGTGAATGTCCTCACCGTTGCGGAACGCCTCCAGCAGCACCGCGTCGCGCGACATGTGAGCCAGCAGGCGCAGTTCAATCTGCGAGTAATCGGCGACGATCAGCTTCCGGCCGGGACGCGGCACAAACGCCGCGCGAATTTCGCGGCCCAGTTCGGTGCGAATCGGGATGTTTTGCAGATTCGGATTGGAGGAAGACAGGCGCCCGGTGGCCGCGCCGGTCTGGTTGAAGGTGGTGTGTAGTCTGCCGGTAGCGGTATCGATAAGTAGCGGAAGGGCATCCACATATGTTCCCTTCAACTTAGCGAGCTGACGATAATCTAGAACTTTACGCGCGATGGCGTGCTCTTCCGCCAGCGTTTCGAGGATGTCCGCTGCAGTCGAAACAGTCTTGCCTTTGCCATATTTGACCGGCGAAGGCAGGCTCATATCCTCAAACAATACTTTGCTTAATTGTTGTGGGGAATTGATATTGAAGGTTTTATCGGAGAGCGAAAAAATTTCGCCGGAGAGCCGCCCGATTTCCTCTTCCATGCGCAGGCTGAGGACGCTCAACTGGGCTGGATCGACCCGAACGCCGGTCTCCTCCATGCGCGCCAACACACGGACCAGTGGAAGGTCGATGCTGCGATAGAGATCCATTAAACCAAGCGATTCGATTTCCAGGCGAAGCTTATGATAGAGAGACAGAACCGCGTCTGCTTGGGCGGCTGGATCGGGGTCGATAGCGCGCTCCAGGTAGCGCTCCGAGAGCGAGGCCAGATCGCAGCGCGAGGGATCGGCGGAAATGAGGAAGCCGTAGAGCATCACGTCATGCTCCAGAGATGGGCTATCGCCGAATCGCCGGACCAGGGATTTGATGTCGTGAGCGATGGAGGCGCGCGCCGGGAGTTTGATACCCCGGATCTTATTAGGCGCCATGCAGCGCGCCTCTCCCGGCCTGGCCGAGAAGGCGAGGATCGTGTCCGACATCATTTCGCCGGTGGCCACGGCTACGGGCGCGTCCGCCGGCAGAGCCGACAACCAATCCGCCATCGCGGATTCGGATTCGAGCGCCTGATAATCTCGCGCCTGATCCCCGCCGGCCTGCGGCCCCGGCCCGGCCTCCCTCAAAAGTGAGGAGAATTCGAGCGTCCGGTACAGTTCGCGCAGCGCGGCGATGTCAGGCTCTTGCGTGATCAGCTTCTCCGGCTCGAGTGGAATCGGCACTTCGCATTCGATGGTCGCCAGTCTCTTGCTGAGCAGAATCTGCTCGCGATTATTTTGCAGGCTTTCGCGATACGTGCGGCGTTCCACCTCGGCGGCGTGCTCCATCGCGTTTTCCACCGAGCCGAAGCGCTGGATCAGGTCCTTCGCGCCCTTCTCCCCGATGCCGGGCGCGCCGGGAATGTTGTCGACCGTGTCGCCCTTGAGCGCCAGCAAATCCGCCACCTGCGATGGCTTGACGCCCATGAACTCCTCGGTTGCCTGGGCGTCGAACCACATGTCATCCTTCATGGGGTTGAGCATTTTGACGCGATCGTTCACCAACTGGAGCATGTCCTTATCGCTCGAAACGATGACCACTTCCATTCCCTGCTCCGCGCCGCGCCGCGACAGCGTGCCGATCACGTCGTCGGCTTCAAAACGCGGGTATTCGAGGACCGGAATGCGCATCGCATCCAGCGTCTTTCTGATCCACGGAATTTGTTCGAGAAGATCCGGCGGCGTTTCCGTGCGATTGGCTTTGTAGGACGCGAAGGCTTCGTCGCGGAACGTGGGCCCTTGGCTCTCGAAAATCGCGGCGAGATACTCGGGCGAATACGCGGTCTTCAAGCGTCGCACCATGTTGTGAAAGATATACACGGCCTCGGTCTGGAGACCTTGCGCGGTGCGCATCGGCGGCGCGCCGGAGCGGGCGCGCGCGTGATAGGCGCGGAAGATGAAGCCAAACGAATCGATCAGGAAGAGGCGAGCCACGTCAACCATGGTATGCCCAAAAAGAGCATCCCGAGCACGCCGAGCACGCCGAGTCTGCCGAGAAGCACCGGTGCGCACATTCCGGACCCATAAACTTGCAGAATCGACACAACCGAAAGCCTAAGGTGTGGCTGATTAGCCACATGCGGACGATAACAAGTCTTTTTTTATCAGTAAACTAGCGGCAGCTTGTTCTCGTCATTACAAGGAAAGTAGGGTAAACTTGTTGAAAGGCACAGCTGCAGAGCTTTCAGTTGGGGAGGCCGCTTTTTGAGATTTGAGACGACGGTTCAACGCCCTGCCGAGGCTTCCGGTGTAGGTCTCCACAGCGGCGTACCCGTGAAGATTCGCATTCTTCCCGCCCCTCCTTCCACAGGCATCGTTTTCGTCCGCACCGATCTCGACGGTTTCACCATTCCCGCAAGCTGGCGCTACGTGCAAAAGGTCAGCTACGCGACCAGCCTGATGCGGCAAGGCGTGCTGATTTCGACCACCGAGCATCTGCTGAGCGTGTTCTACAGCATGAGCGTCGACAACGCCTATGTTGAGATCGACAACCTGGAGGTCCCCATCATCGACGGCAGCGGGCGGCCATTCGTGGAACTGATCCGGGCTGCGGGGATCAAGGAGTATCGCAAGCGGCGGCGATTCCTGCGCATCCGGCGGCCGGTTACGGTGGAATCCGGCGGCAAGCGCATCAGCATTCTTCCGTCGGATAAATTCCTGCTGAAGTGCGACGTGTTTTACGATCATCCCCTGGTGGGGCGTCAGGGGATCGAAATGGAAGTGACGCCGGAGCGCTACGCGGCCGAGCTCGCGCCCGCGCGCACGTTCGGGTTCGAGTATGAGCTCGATCAGATGCGCAATATGGGGCTGATTCGCGGTGCGTCGCTGGATAATGCGGTGTGTTTCGACCGGAAATCGATCCTGAATCCCGGCGGCTTGCGATTCGAGGATGAATGCTGCCGGCACAAGGCGCTGGATTTGATCGGCGACCTGGCGCTGATAGGGAAGCCGCTGCTGGGTCACGTGATCGCGGAAAAGGCCGGTCACGCGATGCATTTTGCGCTGGTGAACCGGATCATGTCGGACCCGACGCTGTATGAGATCGTGACGATCGATCAGTTGGAGACACGGGTCGCGCACGCGATGGTGGGATAGCGCCGTTGTCAGTGCTGCGGATGCGTGATCGTCACGCCCTTCGGCGGCTTCCAATCGAAGGCGGAATCGGGCAGCGCCGGATTCCACTTCACGTTGGAATATTCACCCAAGGTGTAATTTTTGGACGTCTCGGTGACTTTTTCCTGAATCGCGTAGCTCTCGCCGTCCTTAATCCACAACTCGATTTTCGTGATGTACTTCTTCGCGTCGGGGGACTTCGGAGTCAGGTCTAGACGGGTCGTCGGGGTCGACGCGACGGTCTCGGCGCCTCCCAGTTTCACTTCGTAACTCCTGCGCAGCTCTTCGCCTGAGGTGCCGAAGGCGAGCAGCAGAAACTGGTCGACCAGAGTGGTGTACTTGCCCAGATCGATCTCCTGAACCTGGTTGGCTTTGGGATAGTAAAAGTTCACCTTCTTGTCCTTGAAGAAGGTCGTGCGGACATCGGGCTTGGTATATTCAATCAGCGCGCTGAGTCCTTTTTTGTCGCGCTTGATCCGCAGCACGCCGATGTCCTCGCTCGAGTCCTTGACGACGTCTGTGTATTCGATCTGCTTGAGATCGGCGGTGACGGATCTGAAACCCTTCGCGGCTTTGTCCATGCGCGCGAGAATCGCATCCAACGAATCGGCTCGCGCCACGGGGAACACATGCAGGGCCAGCGCGGCGGCGGCGAGCATTGCAACGGATCTCGTCATCAAGTTGATAGGCCCGGTTGCTTTCTGCTACTTGGTGAACGCCATGTAGCCGGTGACTTCATGGGTGGCTTCGTCATTGATGGGTTCGACGCTCGAGATGGTGGGCGGGTGCGCCTTGTAGCGCGCCTTGATGAGCGCCGTGGCTTTGGGGACAAGCTGATCCTCGGGGACGCCATCCAGCAGCTTGGGCGGGATCCACACGCCTCCTCCCAGCATCACGATGTTCGCCGCGGGATTGGGCTGGTCCTTGAAGATGTCGCGCGGCGTGAGGAAGATGAAGACGAGGATCAGTCCCACCATGACGTCGAATTGCCAACTGGCGCGCGGATGATCCCAGAAAAGAAAGCGGCCGATGCCCTTCATCGATATCAGTGTAACGCGGTTGTGGGGCAGGGCCATGCCCTGCTAATTGCTCACCCGGCAGGGCATGGCCCTGCCCCACGACTTCCTAGTTTTGGACCGGCGGGCGCCGGGAAGACTGGCGCGGCAAACGCTGGAGCGGTGCGATCTTACCTGCCGCGAACTTCGCGCGTGAATCCAGCGGATGCGGATGCGCGCGCCGCGCAGCCGCCTTCGCCTCGGGAATTGCGTTCACCCCTACACCCGATCCGATTGAGATCAGCGCTTCGAAGTTGTCGGTATCTTCATACGTGTTTCCCAACGAATCCGTGCCAATTCCCACCAGCTCCAGGATATTGTCGCCGGCAGTCAAGCCGGTGGGCACCGTGAGGTTTATCTGGTACAGCCCGATCAATCCCGGTGTCAGGCCCTCGAACCCCACGGAAGCGAACGTACCATTGAGGTACACACACACCGGCCCAGGAACTGGAACGTAAGTGCCAGTGGCGCCGGAATAGCAACTCACGGGATTGGCCGCGCTGGTCAATGAGGTGGACGGTGTGATGGAGCCGTCCGTGATCACCGGGGTGGTCGGTCCGAGGCCGGTCCCGTAAACGACGACGGAATCGCCGGGCTGCGCCGGGTTCGCAGGTGTTACCAGAGAATAGTTGGCATTGATGCGCTGGGCCGCGACGTAACCGATGCCGTTGGAAAGCTGAGTGAAGCTGCCAGGCTGGGTCGCGCCGACATATACGCTGACAATGTTCGACGATCCCGCGCTATTGAGCACCTGAATGTTGGCGATTCCCTGCTGCGTTTCGTAAGGCACCAGCACGGAGATCAGGTCGTAGGAGCCCTCATTCAAAACGTAATAGATGGGTGCGTTCACGTCATTAATCAGCACCTGCACGCCGCTGAGCTTGGTAGGGAAGAATGGATTTACGTTGTTAGTGGTGGTGATCCCCGTTCCAGCGAGCGTCAGGAATTCGCCGGGGGTGACTTGTGCGGTGAACGGCGCGAAGCTGGCCGAATTCACGACTCCGGTCGGATTGAGGTACACGCCCGGGCCGCTGAAGGTGGGCGCAGCCAGCGCGACGCTGACTCCCAGAAAACCGTCGGTAAGATTCCCGATGCCGATGCGCACCGCTCCGTTCACCCCGTAAATATAATGCTGCGACGTGTTGACATCATCGGTAGAGCCGTCGGAGTTGAACGTGTAGCCATCCTGGAAGGTAAAATCGAAAGCGCCGTTATTGTACAGAACCTGGAAAAGCCGCTGGTGAGCGAGGATGGTTCCCGCAGACGCATTGAACGATCCGAAATAGTTGTCAATGTCGACGTTTCCGTTGGAGGCGTCCGTAAAATCGAGATCCATGCCGGCCTGATAGTACAGTCCGCTGAAATTCAAGGGCGCCGCGCTTTCACTCCGGACCCCGACGAAGATATCCCAGCCATTGGGCGAGCCACCGAAAATAAAGTTCCCGTCCGGCGAGATGTATACATAGTGATTGCCGGCGAGCAGAGTGGAGTTCACATTGGACGCCGTCAACGAGCCTCCGAATGCGATATTCCCAGCGCCATTGCTGAAGGAGTACTTCACGGAAGCGGTCTGCCGCGTCGCGGAGCCGTTATTGTTGGCGATATATCCGCTGCCTGTTACCCCCGTGAAATTGCCATTGCCGTCCGCGGTCCCGGTGAACAACGAATCGCGAGCGTAGGCCACGCCGCCCTGAGTTTGGACGACGGGCGAATCGAAATCGACGAAGGAATACGTTCCCTTGAACGTCGCGTTAGTGGCGAGCGGCGACGCGAGCGGCGCCATGACCTCCAGATCGTTGTACCCGGCCCCGCTGATATTCTCAGTACTGCTTCCAATAAAGATACCGTTTGAGACCAGGCCAAAGACCGTCTCCGAGATCCCCTCAAAGTTGTTCACCAGGTTGTCCATGAACCCATATCCACTAGCCGAGATAGAGTACGTCCCGGTAATGTTGGTGTATTGGTAGGTCTGGCCCGAGTAGGCGTCGACCAAGGTGCCGTTGAAGATATAAGTTCCCGAGCTCGCCGTGAAAGTAATTTCGCCGTAGATGGAAATGGCATCGTAGAGGTCGGCTTCGGCGTCGCCGATTTGCCAGAGAACGTGGCGAACGTAATAATTTCCGCTTAACAATCCGTTGCCGGTGTTGTCCCACGATTGGGCCTGCGCGGCCGCGCCGAAACTCAGGATCGCTGCCGCCAATGATAAAGCCTGCACAGTTCTCTTAGTCATCACGCTTACATGGACGTACGCGGCGCGCGAATGTTGACGACGATTTTATACACTGTGCGGAATGGATAAAATTCCGTTAATGCAATCACTTGGCGTCTGCCGGTACACGGAGCAACTCGGCGGCGTGGGTTGGGTTTATTATACAGCACGCACTCCCTGACGGTCGTGCCTCAAACGGCCGCGCGTCACGCAGGCACGATTTTCAACCGTCTGCCTGCTCTGTTTCCGCCGCCGGATCGAGGGATGGTCCTGTAGACTGCGAAATCGCGGCGGTCCAGAGTGAAGATCGTGTCGATCTGCTCCCGCCCCGCAAGATACACCAGCGCGGCATCGGCCAGTTGCACCCCAACCTTCCGGTATTTCCGAAGCAGGTTCGCGATCGGCGCGGCCGCGGACGCATCCATGGGCAAAACCGCCAGCAAGCCCTCGCGCAAACTCGCGAGGAGCAGATCGACGGAATCCGGCTGCGCGCGCAGCAGCCACGCCGCCTCCGTCAACACCGGCCAACAGGTCAGCAAGGGAGGCGGGATAGAGCGAAGCTGTTCGACGCAGCGCGCATGGTGCTCGTCGCGCGTGGAGGCAAGCGCGACCAGCGGTCCGGCGTCCACCAGAATCCGCTGCAACATTACTCACCGAATCCGCGGAAGTGCCGGCGGTTGGTGCTCAAGTCGCGTGGCGCATTCTTGGCTGATCCGATCACGCCCAGCCGCAGCGCAAGGTCGTAGCAGGTCTCCTGCTTCCCCCTCTTGGCCACATGCTCACTCAGCGCTTCGCGCGCAACCTCGGATACGCTCCGGCCTTCGGATTCAAGTCTTCGGCGCAGATCGGCCGGAATTCGGATGGACACACGAACTGTGGCTGAAGTAGCCATGGCCTGAGTATATCACGTTGTCCGACGCCGTGCACGCTCTGTCAGACAGCAGCTAGAATCCGCCGCGCGGCCGATATCCCGGGCGGCACTGCACGCGATACTTTTTCGCCGCGTCCGCCGGCAACTCCACGGCGATCTTGCGGAACCCCTCGTTTGGATTCGGCTGCGGATAATACGTGATCGTATAAGAGTTGCCCAGATCCTCGCGGATATTGTCAAACGCCTCCACCTGCTTCTGCCAGGTCTTGGCGAAATACGATTTGCCGCCGGTGCGCGTGGTGATGCGCCGGAACACGCTCGACGAAATGGGGTCCTTGTTCACTTCGTTGGTCGAGATCACGTAGATAGGAATGCCTTCGTCCTCCGCCACGGCCTGAACGTCGGAAGGCGCCACCATGCTCGCGTCGTCGGGCCCGTTCGAGAATACAATCACCACTTTCCGCCCCGGCACCTTGGCGGCGTCGCGCAGTGTAAGCAGAAGGCAATTGTAGAGCGCCGACGCGTCGCCCGCGACCGCCTTGCGCAGCCCGAAAATCGCGTCGTTGCGCTCGCGGCTCAAAGGCGCATCGCGCTTGAGATTCCGGCTATAGGTGTACACCGCCACCGAATCGGCGCGATCCAGGCCGCGGATGAAATCGGCGATGGCGTCGGAGGCGTACACGAATCCGCGATACATGTAATTACTGGTATCGAACAGCACGAACACGTTAGTGCCGACAAACGCATCGGCGCGTCCCTCGGCTTTGCCCTGCTCCGACGTCTCGATGACCTTCATGGATCCATCTTCCGCCAGTTGAACCGGCGGCTTACTGCCTTCCGCGAAGCTCGCCACCTTCTGCGCGATTCCGTCCTCGAGAATCCGGAAATCCTTGGGCTTCAGTCCGTTGACGTAGTGCCCCTTGTTGTCGGTGACCTGAAAACTCAGCACCACCATGTCGACCTTGACCCGGAAGGTGGGCCGGTCCTGCGCTCGTGCGAACTTTACGGCGGCGGTCATTCCCAGCGCGGCCAGAGCCGCCGCGCTCACGGTCAAAACCAATCTGCGAGTCAAGCGTACCTCCCCCGGTTCATGATTCTCGGCCGCCGCGTTCTAATTATTATCCGCCGCGGCGAGCGGCTTCCGCGCCTTCTGTCGAACATCGTCGCCCACTAATCGTAACGATCGCAATAGCGCCGGCCAGTCTTCCAGATGGGTGGCGAAGATCTTCTCGACGGTCTGCTGCGTCCACTCCGGAATCAGCACGTTGAGCTCGGCCGGAGGGACATAGGTTTCATCCGCCAGGGCCGCATAATACAGCAGATTCGATTCCCAGCTTTCGGCAAGAATACGGCTGGAATACCCCATTAACGTCGGAAAAGTGCGCAGATTCAGCAACTCGGGTTGATACGAATTCGCGAGCGTCGGCTTGGGCGTGCCGAAGGCCCGCGAAATCGCGCGCGGGCTGACTGCATCGGGCGCCTGCGCGGCCAGACGGCGGATCTCGGCAGCCGCGGGAGACTGGCGATCCTGGCCGGACAGGTCGGCGGCCATCAAATACATCTCGGAAGGCATGACGTTTTCTTCCGCCGCTCGAACCTCGCCCGCGGCGAGCAAGTTCTCCACCTTCCTCAACCGCGCGGGCGGCGCATAGCGTTCCAGGGCCGCGATGACCTGCTTACGGCGCTCCGAATCGAGGGCGCTTTCCGCCAGGGCGGTTTCGGCATATGCCATCTGCACTCCCACCCAATGGAGCTGGAGCGGAGTCACGTTCCACCAGCGTGGAATCACCGCGCTCAGGATCATTTGCGGGACCAGGTCGCCCCAGATCAGCGCCTGGTCGCGCGTGGGAATCAGGAAGTTCTGCTCGGCTTCGGCGAGCGCATAGGGCAGCGACGCGAGCGATCCCACCAGGCGTCCTCCGGCGTTGGCGGGCCATCCGGTGCCGAATAATTCCGTGACTTTCCAGGTCTGATTGACGCCCGGCATCCCGATAAAATCGTGGCTGCGGACAAACAGCGGATTGGTGTGCAACACCTGCGCGCCGGGCGGGGCGTAGTGAATATAGGCAAAGCCGACCAGGGTATCGCGCAGGAACGGAGTCAGCGCGCCGCGCAGGTCCTTGAGCTTCTGGGGATCGTTCGAGGATTTCTCGATGGAAGCGCGCAGGTTCAGCTTGCGCTGGGAGTCGATGTGGCGCTCGCTCCAGTAGCCGAAGGTCTGGAAATTCTTTTCGGGCGCGGTCAGGGCGCTGCGTGGCAACTGAATATCGGAGATCCGCGCAGCCAGCTTGCCGGCCAGCGCGGTATTGAGTTTCTCGCCGCGCCCGACGCTTTCCAGATTGTCCGCCAGATCGAACAGGGTGCTAAGCGAAACCAGCTTCTGCGCCTCGAAAATGCGAATCATGTCCTCGACGATCTGCTGGTGTGCATCGAAACCCGCGCCGGAGGATTCCGTGGTGGGGCCGGCCAGCAGATCGATCATGCGATCCTGCATGGAAAGATTGGCCGGCGAATGGGTCGCGGCCAGCAGCAGCTTCACGCCCGCGCGCCCGCCGTCGAACAGCTCGCGATCCCCCTGAACTTTCGCGAATGGCTCGATGAGAGCGGCCAGCGTCGCGTCGGTGCCGGCTTCCGGGATGGCTCCTTCGCGGGCCAGGATCTGCCACAGCGACACCATGGCTTGCATGATGCCGGCGGCGTCGGAACGCAATCCCTGATCGCGGATCTGGCCTACCGCGTGGGCCGTATCCATGAATGCGAGGATGGTCTTGTCGCTGAGCGTGGGTGCTTCGGAAAACAGCGGGTACTGCGCGCCCATCTGGCGAAATTCTTTGGTCAGGCGATCCACGGTGGCCGCTTCCAGAGGCTTGGCGCGATTACGCTCCACGTCGCTCAGCGCCATGAAGATTTTGAGCGGCTCATTTTCGACAGCCTTGCGGCTCAGGCCGAACAGCGCCTCAAGCACGTCGTCGGCGTCTTTCCAACTCGGCGCCGCGTGCGTCAGCTTGGCGTCGTACTTGCCTTGGGGATGGTTGACGAACAGAGTTTTCCAGACATCGATATTTCCAGGCAGATGCGGTTTCCCGCCTGGGTCCATGCGCAGCCGCGTGGTGAGCAGCAGCATATCGGTGTTGGACCGGAACACGGGACGCGCGGGACCGGGGCTGGTGACGCGGCCCCGGATCGCGGCGTAGAAGCGCTTCAGCCGCTCAGGATCTGTTAGATATTCCTTCACCGGTCCGTTCATGCGCGCCAGCGCGTCGTAATAACTGGCCAGCCACCCGTCGTCGCGCATCATCAACTTTTCGAAAAACGGCGCGCCTTTTTCCGGGCTGGCGCCGGTCAGCTCCGCCCACATCTTTTCCGTGCGCGCGCCGCCGGGAACGATAGCCTTGCCCTCGCGGATCTCGAACATGCCGCCGAAGAAGTCGAGCACATGCGCGTAGGTTTTCAAACGCGACGCGGGAATTTCCTCGCGCATCGCGCTAGCGGTTTCGGGATCCAGCTTGCTGAGGCCCAGATACAACCGGCACATGGATGGATCGGAAATAAAATAGTCGATGAACTCGCCCGTGCTTTTTTCCTTGAGCCCCTGCCAGTATTCGGCCTTAAACATGACGGGGATCTTCGCGGGATGGTAGTCCAGCACGAAGGGACGGTTGGTTCGCAGCGCCTGTTCCAGCTCCGCCAGGGGAAATCCGGAATCGATGGTGAGAAAAGCGCGCGACGCGTTCACCGTTTCCAGCACCACGTCGGAACCGCAGCCGCCGCGCATCCGGTAACCGAGGACTCGCAGCAGGTCGCCGGTCTCCGTGGATTCACAGGTTTCGATGCGGATGCTCTTGCTTTCGCCGGAAAGCCGTTCCAGCTCGCGCGCCTGCGAAAGGTAACGCACCACCAGTTTGAGGTATTCGGTCTGATCCAGACCTTCGTTGGCATTGCCCGCCTGATAGCCGTTGGTGACCACGTTGCGCGCGATGGCGCCCAGCAGATCGTCGGGCTTCAGCTCGGGAGAAAGAGCGGCCATGCGGGCGAAGGAGCGCAGCGGACCGGGAATGTCGATGGTGTCGCCCACCACCGCCGGGGCCGGAACCGCATTCGGCAGCGCGAGTCCGGCGCCGTTGGCGCTGCGGTAAAGTTCGACGTGGCGCGCGGCAGCGGCGCGGTCGCCGGCCACTAGGTCCAGAATCGCTTCGCGGCGCGCGCATGCGGCAATTTGATCCTTGGGGGCGTTGGAACTGGCGAGAACGCGCTCCAGGCGGGTGTATACTTCGCGGGCGGCCGGATCGCGGTGCTGACCGAGAAACTCGGCGTAGGCGCGCAGAGCCGCGGCGTTCCGCGGCGACGCGTCGGCGGCTTTCTGGAGGTGCTCGCGCGCCTGGCTCCCCTCGCCTTTTGCTTCCAGTTGCCAGGCCTCAGCCCCGGGATTCTGTGCGCTGGCAGCCGCCACGCCCAGAGTGCAAATCACCCAAAAGAGTCGCATCGCTGAATGACTCCTCCACTTGGCTCTATACTTTATCACTTCCGTCGATCGAAGATTTCTCGCGCAACGCCGAGTGCCGTTATGATAAGCCGCCTTTGGTTTTCTTGCCGGCCGTCTCACCACGTCGTGCCCGCCTCGATTCGGTGCAAAGGGTCCACCAGAAAGAGATGTTGCCAGGCTCAAAACATTTCCCCAGTTCGATCGGGTGCATATACTATACTCGGCGTCGCGAATTTTATCTGGAACAGCCGTAGCGCTGAAGTCGAAAATAGCAACCTTGCGGGCAAGGACACCGCCGCAGGCCGACCGCCGGAGTTCAAGGGGCCTGCCGCATCAGCCCTTGGATCGGGACTTGCCGTCGCTGAAAATTCCATGGCATTGCGGTGATAGAATGATGTTTCCAAACCTAAGGAGCGGATAGACGAATCATGGCAGTTACCGGTGCGGGTCTCGAAGGAATCATCGCGGCGGAGTCGCGGATTTGCTACATCGACGGCGATGCGGGAATTCTTTCGTATCAGGGCTACAACATTCACACGCTCGCCGAAAAGGCGACTTTTGAAGAGACCATTTTTCTATTGTGGAACGGGCGCCTGCCCAATCGAGCCGAGCTCGACAGCCTGAAATCGGCGCTGGTGGAGCATCGCGCGATTTCATCGAATGTCGCCGGGTTTGTGCAGGGGGTGGCCAAGTCGGCGCCGATGGACGTGCTGCGCACGGCAGTGTCGATGCTGTCGCTGTACGATCCGCAGGCCAAAGACATGTCGCCCGAAGCGAATCAGACCAAAGCCATCAAGCTGATGGCGCAGACGGCGACCATCGTGACGTCATTCGACCGGCTGCGCAACGGCAAGCCCGTGGTGGCGGGCGATCCCAAGCTGGGGTTCGCGGCGAATTTCCTGTACACACTCACCGGAAACAAGCCGGATGAGGTGATGGAGCGCGCTTTCGATGTGGCGCTGATCCTGCACGCCGATCACGAGCTGAACGCCTCGACGTTTGCGGCGCGGGTGGTGGCGGCCACGCTGTCCGATATTTATTCCGCGGTAACGGCCGGCATCGCGGCGCTGAAAGGCCCGCTGCACGGCGGCGCGAATGAGGAAGTGATCAAGATGCTGCTGGAAGCCGGATCTTCCGACAAAGCCATCGAGCACATCAAATACCGGCTGGCGAACAAGATCAAAGTGCCGGGCTTCGGCCATCGCGTATATCACACGGCCGACCCGCGCGCGACCCATCTGCGGGCGCTATCGGAAGAGCTCGGCAAACGGACCGGCCACCTGGATTTGTATCTGACCTCGAAACTGATCGAGCAGTACATGAAGGAAACCAAGAATCTGAACGCCAACGTCGATTTCTATTCGGCATCGGCGTACTATTCGCTGGGGATTCCCATCGATCTGTTCACCCCCATCTTCGCGGTGAGCCGCATGTCGGGCTGGACTGCGCATGTGCTGGAGCAGTATCACAATAACCGGCTGATCCGTCCCCGCGCGGATTACACCGGCGAACCCGTGGGCCGCGCCTGGGTGGATATCGGAGCTCGATAGCTAAAGGCTTGGCGCGATAGCGCTCTTGCCGGCAGGGCATGGCCCTGCCCCACAACCATGTTTGAACTACAACCGCATCTGGTGGGTGAGCTCCTGGAACTCCGGCCCCTCCGCCCGGAGGATTGGGACGACGTGTTTGCAGTAGCGTCCGATCCACGGATCTGGGAGCAGCATCCCGCCTGGAATCGTTACCAGGAAGCAGTTTTCAAAGGCTTTTTTCGAGAGGCGCTAGAGTGCGGCGGAGCCTTTGTCGTAGTCGACCGGAAGATCCGCAAGATCATCGGATCCTCACGGTACTTCGGGTATGACCCGGAGAAGAAGGAGATTGAGATCGGCTGGACGTTTCTCGACCGCTCGTATTGGGGCGGAGATTACAACAAGGAAATGAAACGCCTCATGTTGGACCACGCGTTTAAGTTCGTCGACAGCGTGATTTTCAAAGTGGGGGCGACCAATCTTCGATCGCGGCGAGCCATGGAAAAGATCGGCGGCGTCCTGACGGAGCGCCTGGAGAAAACCGAGTTTAAGGGAACCATCGTCGAACACGTCGTGTATCAGATCAAGAAGCCCGGAGCGCGATGATTCCCCGTCTCGATGCGACTTCCGTTCGCTTACTTCACTCGAAGCATTAGACGTGGGTAGGGTCTTCGATTATCACCGACCAGCTGAAGGTTCAACGATCCATCAAAGAAACAGCCGAGCGTCAAGTCGGGAACGCCAACTATCGAGGAGGGGATGGTGATAGTGCTCGGGACTCCATCAGTGCTGACGTCGCCGGTTATGGCGGTGCGCCGGACCTTGACCGTTCCGTCGGATTGTTTTACCGAAACTTCAAAGTAACCCGCTAAAACAAGGCTGTTGCGCGTTACAGTAATCTGGAGTCGGTCGGTCTCATTCCCTGCGGTGGCGACATACGTCGCCGTCTTCTGTTGCGCGGGAGGAGCCGCGCAGTCAGTTCCGAAAACCACCAAGAATATCGAAATGAGAGTAATCCGCAGACTGGCCCTGCTTGCCATAAAACGTCTCCCCTGCCCGTGGCTTGAGATAAAACTCCTCTCGTACCATCGGCAATTTCGACGTGTGGCAACATGCCTGCCCGCGCCCTCAGCCCGGGCATCCTTGGATGAAACCAATGGTTCTCTTTGGAAGATTTTCCAGTAGGACGGCCCCGCGCATAGTAACAGTTACAACGGCAAATACATTGTCAAATGCGACATCAATCAGTCCCTCGCCCTTCATCTCAAGGAGGATCTGCTCCACGTGCGCTTTCTGCAGGCCAAATTTCGTGGCTAGATTCCACAGGTGGTGGTGAACGCTTCCGCCTGCATTTATCCGGCTCGTCGTCAGGATGTGTTTTCTCAGATTTTCGTACTTCATCGCAAACTCCTGGACCACTAGCGTATCAGGTTGCGAGCGTCGCTCGATAAGCTAGAGGGTCGAGAAGAAAACAAGATACGCACTTTCAACGGCCGCGCCGATCACGTCACATTCCCTCTTTTTTTTGCGAATATCTTGTATAAGAATCTGCTGCTTGCCGTATCGCTGCACGCGGCGCGGCGCGACACCAAGTCTAGACTGAGGGCGCTGGGAGGCGAGTTCGAATGCTCAGTTTTAGACGGTCGGCATTACTGCTGACGATCGGCGCGGTGGTGGCGGCGGCGCAGCCCGCCCTGACCACCGTTCAGGATATTCTCTATCGCGCGGACGGCACGCGGTACAACGGCACCATGTTCATCACCTGGAGCAGCTTTCTCGCGGGCGACGCGTCCAACATCGCGACCGCGAACCTGACGCTGCCCATCGTCAACGGGGTTCTGTCGGTGCAACTGGTCCCCACCACCACGGCATCGGCCGGGGCGCAGTACAACGTCACCTATAACAGCAACGGAGTGAATCAGTTCACCGAAGTGTGGGCGGTGCCGCCGAGCACCGTGTCGCTGCGCATCAGCGCCATCCGCGTATCCACCGGCACGGTGGTCGGTCCACTGCCGGTTACCTCACCGATTCAGATTGCGGACGTCACCGGGTTGGAGAACGAGCTGGCGCTGCGGCCGCTGGAGGGTGTCGGATTCACGGTGGGGAGGGCGGCGGTGATCAACGCGTCCGGCCAGATCGACGGTGCGGCGGGCAATCTGAGCGATTGCGTGCGGGTGGACGGATCCACCGGCCCGTGCGGATCGGGCGGCGGGGGCCTGCTCCCCTCCTTCGCCGACGGCGAAGTGCCTTCCGGATCGATCAACGGCGCGAACACGGTGTTCTCGCTGGCCAACAGCCCGTCGCCGGCGGGGAGCCTGGACCTGTATGTCAACGGCTTGCTAATGCGGCAGGGGGGCGATTACAGTTTGTCGAACAACGTGGTCACCTTCGTGACCGCGTCGACGCCGCAATCCGGCGATGCGCTGCTGGGGAGCTACCGTTTCGCCAACCCGAATAATCCGCTGGGGAGCCTGACCGCGGCGCAGGTGATCTGTAGCAGCACCGGAAGCGGCAGCAGTTCGACCACTCTCACTCAGCTCGGCAGTTGCACGATTCCAGCGGGACTCATCGAGACCGGCGACCGGGTGGAGATCCAATTTCAGTACGCGCACACGGGAACGGCGACGGGTTTTACAGGGGAGATTCTGTGGGGCGGGACGCCGCTGTTCTTGCGCACCGCGGCCAGCTCGGAAACGGCAGTGGCCGGAAAGATGGCGCTGGGGATCTACTCAGGCGCTCAAATCTGGGACGCGCAGAGCTGGGGAAATTCCCTCAGCTTTGCGGCGGTAGTGGGCACCGCAGCGGAGAATATGGGATCGAGTCTGACCATTTCCCTGCTGAGTGCGATGGCGGGTGCAACGTCGGATAGTGTCAGTCTAAGGAATTTCACGGTGGTGCGATATCCGGCGCAGAGCAACCCCTAGGTACAAGCGCTTAGAAGCGAACTAAAGGGATATGCGTAGTACGACGCCATACGACGATTCAATATCGTCAACTACGGTCAATTTACTCTTGAATGATGACAACTTCTACGGCACTATAAATGAAGAGGAAACAAGTTCAGCTCGGCGAGGTGACCTGTATGGTTAGATTGTATGCCATGGCGCACAGACTGTGGACCGATGTTCGCGGTCAAGACCTGATCGAGTACGCACTGCTATCTGCGACTCTAGCGGTGGTGGTGGCGGGATTTCTTCCGCCGACCATTATGCCCGCGATCAGCACCATCTTTTCCAAGGTGATCTCGGGGTTCAACGCGAGCTGAGTTCGGTCCTTACCGCCAATTCGAACAGTGACGGAGCCGTGGATGTTTTCCGCGGCTCTTGTTTTTGATATCGACTTGTTGAGCGGGGGAATCGCGATCCCGGCCCTCACGGGCGGGGTTGCCATGGAATCCCCACTCTGACGGGTGGGGCTGGAGACGCTCAACCCAGAAACAGCATGCCCGCGACCGCGCCGAGCATCGCCACGAAGGTAAGCCATCCCAGCCAGCGCACCACGGGATGATTCACACGGGCGCCCATGACCTTGGGATCGCTAGTGAGCAGCACCACCAGGAGGATGAGGGGCGGCGCGAGCACGCCATTCACCACCGCCGACCAAAACAGCATTCTTACCGGATGCACGTGCGAGAAATCGAGCCCCATGCCGACGATCATCGAGATCCCGATCACCCAATAGAACTGGCGCGCGCGGCCGGGACGACGGTCGAGAGATCCGCGCCACGCCGCGGCTTCCGTAATGGCGTAAGCACACGATCCGGCGAGGACCGGCACACCCAACATTCCGGTCCCGATGACGCCCAGGCTGAACAACCAATACGCGGCGTTTCCGGCAAGCGGCCGCAAGGCTTCGGCGGCTTCTTTTGCGGAGGAGATATTGGTGTTGCCGTGGAGGTGAAGAGTTGCCGCCGTGGTCAGGATGATGAAATACATGATCAGGTTGGAATACAGCATTCCGATGACCACGTCATTCCGCGAGTTGACCAGCTCGACGTCGGTTGCGCCTTTGCGCTGGTGGCGCGTACGGCCCATGGCGCGCTCCACTTCCACTTCCTGAGAAGCCTGCCAGAAGAAGAGATACGGAGAAATGGTCGTGCCGAGGATCCCTACCAGCACGGTCATGAAGTCGCGCGTGAGGGTTATGTGGGGAAGGAAGGTGGCGCGAAGCGCTGTCATCCAGTCGATCTTCACAAGAAATGCGGTAGCGACGTAGGCGAACAGAACCAGAGTGAGCCATTTGAAGATTCGAGCTATGGTCGCGTAGGAAGTCCAGAACAGCAGGGCGATGATGATGCCTGTGTAGAACGGCGCCCACAGCACGCTCGAGACGGTAACCATGCCGGTGACTTCGGCCATCCCGGCGAGATCCGCACCGATGTTAAACAGGTTGGCGACGACCAGCAGCAGACATGCGCCCCATAGAACCCACCGGGGATATCGGCCGCGGATGACGCCGGCCAGACCCCGGCCGGTCACCATGCCCAGCCGCGCGCACATCAGTTGCACGGCGGCCATCATGGGAAATGAAAGCAGGGCGGTCCACAACGTCGCGTAGCCAAGCGATGCGCCGGCGACCGAGTAGGTGGATATGCCCGAAGGATCGTCGTCGGCAGCGCCCGTGATCAACCCCGGTCCCAGGCACTGGACCAGACCCAGTGGTTTGATTTCGGGCGCGTCTTTTGCGGCCCGCGGCGGAGTGGGGGTCATTCGGTCTATGATCCCTTTTTTCCAGGGTGCGGCGTTGAAGGCGTTCTAGCAGGCGAATGAGAAAGTGTTAGCCACGAATGGACACGAATAAGCACGAATTGAAACCAAGGACTCATTTCTGTTCATTGCGTGGCCGGACGATTTTTGCCGCGTCCTGCTAATCCTTTTCGGCTGGGGTTGCGGCAGGGAGCAGCGGCGGAGCGCTTAAGGGAGCTGTCCAGGGACCGGAGCGCCAGGAGGAGGCGTGACGCCAGGCGGCATGTTCAATGCCGGTTGCGGCAGATTGACCGGCCTGGGATCCCGGCGAGTGTCCTGATCCATAAAGCAGAACATCAGGAAGATCCCCAGGAACAGGAACCCCGCCAGCGCGATGATGCTGTTCACCGGCTTTTCATGGCGCAGGTGCATGAAGAACAGTGCGACGATGCTGGCTTTGATGGTCGCGATGAACAGCGCGATCACCACGTTGCCGGAACCGAAGTCGGCATAAGACGCGGCCACTGTGATAGCTGTCAAAATCAGAAGGGCTACCAGGGTTTTCACATAGACGCCGGCGCCGTCCTCGTGAGTATGTGCTTTGTGGGTGCTCATTTGATCAAGTAGTACAGCGGGAACAGATAAATCCAAATCATGTCGACCAGGTGCCAGTACAGGCCGATCAGATCCACCGGCGTGTAATAAGCTTTCGAAAATTCACCGCGATTGGCCCGCACCGTGATCCAGCTCAGCAGAATGATGCCGACCAGAATATGGATCCCGTGCAGGCCGGTCATCATGAAGTAGAATGCGAAAAACGTGCCGTAGCCGTGGCTGACATTGCCGGCGGCGTCGCGCACGGTATCGCCGGGCTGCGCGTGATACCAGCGCGGCGGCAACAGGTGCTCCTCGAACTTGTGCGAGTACTCGAAATATTTCACGCCCAGGAAGATGCAGGCGCACAGGATGGTGAGGATCAGGTACATCACCAGCTTCTTCTTGTCGTTATGCTTGGCTGAAAGAACGCCCATCACCATGGTGAAACTGGATATCAGCAGCACCACCGTGTTCAACGCCCCCAGCGGCCGCTGCAAATGCTCATGAGCCTCGACGAACTCCTGCGGATAGCGATTCTGCATCAGGCCGAAGCCGACGAACAGGCCGCCGAACAGCAGAACTTCGGTCGCCAGAAACAGCCACATACCGATCTTGCTGGTATCGAACTGCTGCTGCATGTTGGTGAAGTGGTGCTGATGGTGCGGATCGTCACCATGGCCATGGCCGTGCGGCTGGTGAGAATCATGCAGATCGATGGTGGATGTGCTCATGAGTGTAGGCCTTTACTTGGCTACGGGTTCAGGCCGGTAATCGTACGGCGCTTTCTGGAGCACCGGCTGATCTTCGAAATTATGCTCGGTGGGCGGCGAGGAAGTGGTCCATTCGAGAGTGGTGCCGCCCCACGGATTATCGGGTGCATCCATCGGCTTGCGCAGCGACGCGAGCAAATAGGCCGCGGTGACGAAGAATCCCAGGCCGATGATCCAGGAGCCGATGGTGGAGACCACGTGATAGGGATGATACATGGGCAGGTAATTGAAGTAGCGGCGCGGCATGCCCAGGCTCCCCATCACGAACTGCGTGAGGAAGGTGACGTTGAAGCCGACGAACACCAGCGCGCAACCGACGCGCCCCCAGTTTTCGTTGTACATGCGTCCGGTCATCTTGGGCCACCAGTAATGCAGGCCGCCGACGAAGGCAATCACCGTTCCGCCCATCATGACGTAATGGAAGTGCGCCACCACGAAGTAAGTGTCAGTCAAATGCACGTCCACCGAGAGCGCACCGAGGAAGATGCCGGTCAATCCGCCGATCGCGAACAGCAGCAGGAAGGAGATCGCGTAACACATCGGCGTTTCAAGCGATATGTTCCCCTTGTACATGGTCCCCAGCCAGTTGAACATTTTGACGCCGGACGGAATCGCGACCAGGAACGTCAGCGCCGAGAAGATCACCGTGGCGAGTTGCGACTGGCCGGCGACAAACATGTGATGGCCCCACACGATGAACGAAAGCAACGCGAGCGATACGCTCGAATAGGCCACCGCGCGATAGCCGAACATGGTTTTCTTGGAAAACGTCGGAATCAGTTCGGAGATGATCGCCATGCCGGGCAGAATCATGATGTAGACGGCCGGGTGCGAATAGAACCAGAAGAAGTGCTGGAACAGGACCGGGTCGCCGCCGATTTTCGGGTCGAAAATGCCGATGTTGAAAACACGCTCCATCGCCAACAGCGCGAGCGTAATGCCCAAAACGGGCGTCGCCAGAACCTGGATGATCGCGGTCGAGTAAATGCCCCAGACGAACAGAGGCATGTCGAACCAGCCCATGCCGGGGGCGCGCAGCTTGTGCGTAGTGGCGACGAAGTTAATTCCCGTGAAAATCGAGGAGAAGCCCAGGACGAATACCGCCATGATCATCAGAGTGACGGTCCCCTCCGTGGTGGTCGAATAGGGCGTGTAGAAAGTCCAGCCGGTATCGACAGCACCGAGGATCATGGAGGTCACGGCCATCACCGCGCCGGTGACCCACAGATAGAAGCTGGCGAGATTCAAGCGCGGAAAAGCCACGTCCTTGGCGCCGAGCATCAGCGGCAGCACGAAATTTCCGAGTGAGGCGGGCACGGAGGGAATGATGAACAGAAACACCATCACCGCGCCGTGCAGCGTGAACAGCCGGTTGTACATCTCCGCCGTGATCCACTGCTTTCCGAACAGCGTGTGGGTCGGGGTCAGCAGCGACAGGCGGACCAGCATCGCGAACATTCCGCCGACGAAGAACGCGCCGAGAACGCCGACCAGATACATAATGCCGATGCGCTTGTGATCGACCGTGGTCATCCAGCTCCAGATGCCGCTGGTCGCGTTGAGGTAATTCTTTTCGGGCCGCGGAAGATCCGCGACGTGTGCTCGGGATGTAAGTGTGTGTTCCATGTATCCCTCTTATCTCGGAGCCTGTTTTACAGGAGCCGCCTGTGTAGCCGCGGGTGCGGGCTGTCCCGGCGCGGCGGCCGTCCCCGGTTTCACAGGAGGCGGCGGAAGCACCAGCGCCGTCGGAGCCGGCGGACCGCTATTCGGATCGCTGCCAAGCGACTTGATAAACGCCTCCAGGCCCTGAATTTCGGTCTCGCGCAGCAGGCCCTGGAAGGTCGGCATAATCGGATCAAACCCCTTGACGATTTTCGCCTGCGGCTGCATCATCGATTCGCGGACGTAGGCTTCGTCCACCAGCACTTTCTTGCCGTCGTTCATTTCTTCCATTTTGCCCCAGATGCCCTTCCAACTCGGGCCGCCCTGGGGCGTCTTGCTGCCGTCGATCGAATGGCACGTCTTGCAACCCTTGCGCTCATACTGGATCTTGCCCCAGTCGGCGGGCTTGCCTTTGTAGTCTTCCCATTCCGTGCCGCCCGTCAGCATGAACTTGTCGAACTCCTCCTGAGTGTCGACGAACAGGTTGGCCTGCATATCGGAATGGCCTTTGCCGCAGTATTCGGCGCAGGTGACGTGATGCTCGCCGTGCACGGTAGGCGTGAACCAGACCTGCGTGTACCTTCCCGGGACGATGTCATGCTTGACGCGCATGTCGGGCACGAAGAAATCGTGCAGCACGTCCTCGCTGGTCATCACGAATTGGACCGGTTTGTTGATCAGCACATGGATCTCATTCAGCGTGCGCGTGCCGTCCGGATATTCAAACGACCACACCCATTTCTTGGCGCTGATCTGGATCTGCATCGACTCGCCGGGCGCCACCGCATACTTCATCCAGCCATCCAGGCCCCAGAAAAAGATGCCCACGCAGAGCAGCAGCGGAATCACGCTCCAGATGATTTCGAGGAGCGTGTTATGGGTCTGGTGCGGCGTCACCCGGCCGGGCTTATAGCGATAGCGCCAGGCGAAATAGATCGCCGGAAACGCGATTCCGATGAACAAAAATACGCTCAACCAGAACAACGCCATGTACAAGGTGTCCACTTCGGCCGCGAACGCGGACCCCTGCGGAGGCAACATCGCCGAACGAAGCCACTCCATTTAAACCATTCTCTCTTTCAACGAACTTCGCGCCTGGCTTGCCGCCAAGGCCGCCGCGCGCCGTTTTTCCATGCGGAACATCCGGAACAGGAACCATGCGACCAGGATAACCGTGAGCGCCCCACCGGCCCGCATAAAGTTAGCCGCGAACAGCACGTAGGCGTGCTTGCCGGGATCGTACTGATAGCAGAACAGCAGAATCTTTTCGACCGTCATGGTGGTGCGATTTTCGCTCGCTTCCGCCAGCGCAAAGCGCATGTCCATGGGCCGGAAGCGGACGCCGTAGAGATACCGCGCGATGCGGCCTTCTGGAGTCAGGATGAAAATCGCCGCGGCGTGTGCGAACTGACCTTGTTTGGGATCGTAGCGATAATGAAAACCGATCTGCTCGGCGAGCTTCTTCGCGTTGCCGTCATTGTCGACGAGGAAGTGCCAGCCGGGCGCAGGCTTGCCGTAACTGCCGATCTGCACCGCCTTTTTCTTTTGCGCCAGATCGACGGATTCGTGCGGATCGATGGTGATGGTGACCACCTCATACTGCTCGCCGGGCGTCCATGGGATTTCTTTCATGGCCGCGGTCTGTCCGTTGAGAATCAGATTGCAGAGCATCGGACAGGAGTAATACACCAGATCGAGGATGACCGGCTTGCCCTTGTGAAAAAAGTCCTTCAAGGCGACAGTGTGGCCGGCTTCGTCAATGAAAGTGAAATTGAGATCGACGTTGCGGCCCAAGTGCTCATCGACTCCCACGGTTTCGAGGATCGGCGGACGCTGGCCGGGAGGGAGCGCGCCGGGCAGTCCGGAAGGGACGACATCCTTTTGGGCGAACACCGGTTGGGCGAGGGGCAACGCCGCGAAGGCTGCCAGCACCCAACCCAGTTTTCTATCTGCTTTCATTTGCGTTCATTCACGTTCATTAACGGCTTACTTCTTCTCCGGCGCTCCAGCCGCAGCCGCGGGCTCCGGCTCTTCCTTTTTCGGCACGGTATTCTTCGCCGGATAAAACAATTTTCCAGAACTGGCTTCCTGCTGGAACAACTCCATCGCGCGATCCAGAGGGATCCGCACCGCGCCCGACGCCTTATCGGTGTAACCGTAGTGCGAGAGATTCCACTCCTCGCGATTATGCAGTTCGATCAATTGCCCACTGGGCGGCGCCAGCACCTTTTCGTAAACCGCCTGTTCCCAGATTTTATTGAAATACGACTGCAACGCCAGGATCATGATGATCAGCAGGCCCACGCTGCCAATGGCGAATCCGGCGATGGCGCCCGCCTGAGGCTCCTGATGATCGTAGCCCTCTTTCGGATTTGCGTGTCTGATTTCTTCCTCGTGCACGATATCCTCTTAAACGTTCTCAAATTGCAACGACTGCTCGAATCTCAAATCGCCTACCGGCACCATCTTGTGCCGCCTGAATCGTCCCCAGAACGCCAGCCCGCAAATGCTGACCGTGGCCGCGAGCGTCGCGAAATCCAGCCAATGCACCTGCGGCCCATCCTTGTAATAGGCCGGCATCACCACCCAGTAAAGGTCGACGTACTCCATCACCACACACCATACCGCCATCGCGCCCAGGATTTTCAGGTTGCGCTTGGCGGGACGGCAAATCAGGATGAAAAACGGGATGAAGAAGCGGATGAACGGCATCGCCAGCGCGATATAGATCCAGGACCCCGCCGAACGGTGGCGATACCAGATGGTTTCCTCGGGCAGGTTCGCGTACCAGATCAACAGGAATTGCGAAAAAGCCATGTAGGTATAGAACGCGACCAGCGCGAACATCCACTTTCCCAGGTCGTGATAATGCTCCATGGTGATCGACTTGTTCAGAATCCCCGCACGCCGGAAGCCCAGCGCAACCAGCGTCACGATACTCATGAACGTGAGCGCTCCGCCCGAAAGAATGTACAGACCGAAGATAGTCGAATACCATTTGGGCTCTATCGACATCAGCCAGTCATAGGAGGCGAGCGTTCCAACCACGATCACCAGGAACAGGCCGGGCGCGCTCCACCGCGAGATGATGTGCATCTGCCGAATTGACTTCTGACTATCCTGCTTGGTGGATTGGTGGGCGATCGAGAAAATCCAGATCGACCACAGGGCGAAATATGCGTAGGTGCGCATCAGGAAAGCAGGCTCGGTGAGATAGCTGCCCTTGAGCTTCAGCGTCGCGTCGCCGGCGACCATCGCGGTGTCGGTCCACGAATAGATTTCCTTGAGCCCGAACGCGACCGGGATGAACAGCAGCGCGCCTACCGGCAGCGTAATCATGATATTTTCCATGATGCGGCGCACGGTAACGCTCCAAGCCGAACCGGTCAGAAACTGGACCATGACGAAGAACGTCGCGCCGAGTCCGGTAGCTGCGGTGAACGCGAACGCGACCATGTAAGAGCGGAAAAAGCGCGTGGGATCCTGCCAGTATCCGAAGGCGCACAGGACCACCGCCGCCAAAGCGACAAAAGTCAGCACGTTGCGCCCGGTGTTCCAGCGCGCGGTCTCCATCTGATAGCTGGAGTCAGACGGACGCGCTTCGATGTGGCTCTCGGATATCATTGCAACTCCGTACGGTGCGCCGCGGGAACATCGTTCGCGGAAGCGTGCCAGGCGCGCTGCAACACGCGCACATACGCGATGATCGCCCAGCGATCCTCCACGGAAATCTGATATTTGTAGGCCGGCATGGACCGGCGGCCGTTACTGAGCACGTTGAAAATCTCCCCGTCGGCGAACTCCACCACGCGGTCTGCCATCAGATTGGCGGGCTGCCAGGTAGGCACGTGAATGGGCACGATTCCGGCGCCCGATCCCTGACGATCGTGGCATGGCGAGCAATACGAGTTGAATCGCGCGTGGCCCTTATCCAGCAGCGCGGCCAGATCCACGTTCGGCTTGTCGAAGACGGGATTCTTCCCGACGTACATCTCGCCCACCATTCCCGTGTAATAGGTCGCGTCCTCATTCAGGTGCCCGCGGGCAACCACACCGTCCGGCGGCACGCGGCTATCGCGACGATCCGGAAAAATCGTGTTCTCCATCTGCGGCTTGAACTTGCCCTGCCGCTTCATGTCGTCCCATACTTCGAGCGGTGGATCGCGCTGGGCACTCGAACAGCCGGAGAGGAACATCAATGCCGCGACAATCGCTAGAATCGGGAGCGCGCAATACCCGCCAATCCAAAGGAGCCAATTCTGGCTCCGCGCCTCCGGCGCCCCTGTCCCCTGGCCCCTGTCCCCTGCCCTCTTCATCCTTCCACCACCTCTACCGTCCCCGCCCCGACGCTGCGGAGATGTTCGGCCGATTTCTGCGCGTCGAACTTGGGATCGTCGGCCTCGATCACCAGCAGAAATCGATCGTCGGTGGCGCGATGCGCGTTGCGATAGTTGAGCGCCGGATGATACAGGCGCGGCAGGCCGTTCATCGCGAACATTCCGAGGGTCGCCGCGAAAGCGGAAAACAGCACGGTCAGCTCGAAAGTCACCGGAATCGAGAAAGTGAAATCGAACAGCGGCTTTCCGCCGATCACGAACTTGTCATGGATCGCGCCGACATAGTAAATCAGCCCTTGCGCGGTGGCCATTCCGCACAGCCCGATGCAGATCACGATCCACCCCAGCTTCGAATACTTGATGCCCAGCGCTTCATCGATGCCGTGCACCGGAAACGGAGTCATGGCGTCCAGCTTGGTGTAGCCCATCTCACGAATCTTGCGGCCGGCGTGGACCAGGTCGTGCGGATCGTCAAACTCGCCGATCACGCCGTAGACTTTGTCGTCGCCGATGCCCAGCTTTTCGCGAATGTCGTTCGGAATTTTGGTGTGATCCATCATTTGGTCACCGCCGGAGCCTTCTGGTCCTTAAAGAACCTCTTTTCGTAAGACAGCACGCCCTTTACTTCCGACATCGCAATCATCGGCAGGAATCGCGCGAACAGGAGAAATAGCGTCAGGAACAGCCCCACGCTGCCCGCGAAGGTGCACATATCCACCCAGGTCGGATGGAAATAACCCCACGAGCTCGGCAGAAAATCGCGATGCAGGCTGGTGACGATGATCACAAAACGCTCGAACCACATCCCGATGTTGGTGGTGATGCTGATGACGAACATCACCGGAATGCTGGTGCGCATCTTCTTGAACCAGTAAAGCTGCGGGATAAACACGTTGCACGAATACATGGTCCACGCCGCCCATGCATACGGCCCGAACGCACGATTGACGAACGTGAACCGCTCATACGTATTGCCGCTATACCAGGCGATGAAAAATTCGCAGGCATACGAATAGCCCACGAACGATCCTGTCACCAGGATGATCTTGTTCATGTTTTCCAGGTGCTTCATGGTGATCAGATTCTCGAGATTCAGCGTCCATCGCGCGATGATTAATAGCGTCATCACGCACGCGAATCCCGAAAAAATCGCGCCCGCTACGAAGTAGGGCGGGAAGATGGTGGTGTGCCATCCTGGAATCACCGAGGTCGCGAAGTCCATCGACACAATCGAATGTACCGACAGCACCAGAGGCGTGGAAAGCCCCGCGAGAATCAAGTACGCGACTTCGTAATTTTGCCAATGCCGCGCCGATCCCCGCCATCCCAGACTCAATATTCCGAACACTACCTGGCGAACTTTCTTAGTCGCGCGATCGCGCAGCGTGGCCACATCGGGCACCAGGCCGGTGTACCAGAACAACAGCGACACCGTGAAATACGTCGACACCGCGAACACGTCCCAGATCAGCGGCGACCGGAAATTCTGCCACATGCTGAGATCGGTATTAGGAAGCGGGAATAACCAATATGCCCGCCACGGACGGCCGGTATGGAACAGCGGAAAAATTCCAGCGCACATCACCGCGAACAGCGTCATGGCTTCGGCCGAACGGTTGATCGCGGTTCTCCACCTTTGCCGGAACAGAAACAGAATCGCCGAGATCAGTGTGCCGGCGTGGCCGATGCCGATCCAAAACACGAAGTTGGTGATGCCCCATGCCCACCCGATCGGTCTATTATTTCCCCACACGCCGATACCCGTCGAGACCAGGTAGGTCAGCATCGCGCCCAGCAGCAGCACGAACGACCCGGTGATCCCCAGCGTGATCCAATACTTGAGCGGCGTCGCCTCGACTTTGCCTTCCACGATCGAGCTGATCTGCTCGGTGACATCGTGCAGGCTGTCCGCACGCACCAGCGGCGGATTCACTTCCATCAAGGCCGGATTTTGTGTGATCGCTAAATCAGACATGAGTCGATTCCCAGATAATTCACGAGACACGGATGGACACAAATCCTATCCGTGTTTATTCGTGTGTATTCGTGGCTAGAATTCATGCTTCCAACTCCGGATTGATATTACGCAGCTTCGCCAGATACGTCGTCCGCGGCTTGATATCCAGCTCGGCCAGCATGGCGTAGTCGCGTTCCTGCTTTTTCAATTTCGATACTCTGCTCGCGGGATCGTTGATGTTTCCGAACACGATCGCATCCGCCGGGCAGGTCTGCTGGCACGCCGTCACGATCTCACCGTCCGGGATCGCACGCCGCCCTTCGCCCTTCGCCTTGATCTTGGTTTCCTGAATGCGCTGCACGCAGTAAGTGCACTTTTCCATGACGCCGCGCATCCGCACGGTCACATCCGGATTGTATTCCATCCCCTGGATTTCAGGATCGTGTTTGTGGAAGTTGAGGAAGTTGAAATGCCGCACCTTGAACGGACAGTTGTTGGCGCAATACCTGGTGCCGACGCAGCGGTTGTACACCATGTCGTTCAAACCCTCGGGGCTGTGCGTCGTTGCCGCCACCGGGCAGACGTTTTCGCACGGCGCGTTTTCGCACTGCATGCACGGAACCGGCTGCTCCACCGCGCGCGGATCGTCTTCCGGACCGATGTAGTAGCGATCCATGCGAATCCAGTGCATCTCCCGTCCGCGCATCACCTGATACTTGCCGACCACCGGAATATTGTTTTCGGCCTGGCAGGCCACCACGCACGCGTTGCAACCGGTGCAGGAGTTCAGATCGATCGACATGCCCCACTGATATCCGGTGTCGTAATTCAACTCGGGATAAATCGAGTGCAGCGCCGGCACTTCCTGCATTTCTTCGGCGAACTTCGGATTCTTTTTGAATTCGGCGAGCGTGGCCTCGCGAAACACTGGCCGGTCATTTTGACCCGATGCGTTCACGCCCTGGTCGCCGATGGTTCCATGTTCCTGCGTAGTCGCGTGGCTGTGCGTAGCGCCGGTCGGGGTCATCGAGAATCCGTCGGCGAACCAGAACGCGTCCGACGTGCGGATCAGATTCGCATTGAAACCCACGTTCTTGCCGACGTTGCCGCAATGCGAGCGCCCGTACCCGATCGCAATCGACACGGCCTGATCGGCCTGGCCGGGCTGGATCATCACCGCGGCGTCAACCTTGTAACTGCCGCGAGCGAGCGTCACCATATCGCCGTCTTTCAGATTCTGCGCCCGCGCCGTCGCCGGGCTGATCAGCGCCGCGTTGCCCCAGGTGAGCTTGGTCATCGGGTCGGGCGCTTCCTGCATCCATCCGTTGTTGGCGAAGCGGCCATCCCAGGTCGACGCGCCCGGCACGAATGCGACTTCGATGCCGCTACCGGAAGCTTTCGGCTCCGCAGCGATCGCGGCTGCAAGCTTTTTCGCGTCGGCGGAAACCTTCACGGTCTCAGCGGGTTTCACGCCCGCGACGATGCCGTCGTGCAGGGCTTTGCGCCAAGCCTTATCGTCCTTCGCGCCCGTTTGCGACGCCCAATAATTCTTGACGATGTCGTACGCCTTCTTGTCCTTATAGTCGATGATCATCGCGACCGTCTCGGCCACCGACTTCCCGCCGTACATGGTATCGATCATCGGCTGCTGGATCGAGACCGTTCCGTCGTTGCTTCGCGCGTCGCTCCAGATTTCGAGGAAATGCGCTTCGGGAACATGCCAATTCGCGGCCGCCGCAGTTTCGTCTTCGTCTCCGCCCAGATGAATCGTGTGCGCGACCTTCGCGAACGCCGCTCCCAATTGCAGATCGGCCGGCGCCGTGTACACCGGATTGCCGCCGAGCACCACCAGCGTGGACACCGCGCCGCTGTTCATCTCGCCCGCGAGCGCCTTCAGGGCGTCCATTCCATTTACTGCGTCGGTCTTGACGTAAGTAACAGCCGAACTCTTAAGGGACTCATTGATCCCCGCAGCGATCGCGTGAACCACCGCCGGCTGCCGCACACCCGCCACCACCAGCGCTTCCCCGCCCGCCGCTTTCAGATCCTTCACCATGGCCGCGAGAAATTTCGCGCGCTTGTCGCCGCCACCAACGACATTTAACCCGGAAACTGCGCCAGCCGCAGCCGCCAGATCCATCGCGAACTGCTTCACTTCGCCGGCCTTCATCCGCAGCCGATGATCCGCATTCGAGCCTGTGATCGAAAACTGCGATTCCACCACGTACAACCGGTTTACCTTTTCGAGATCCTGCTCGCTTGCGACCTTGCGGCCCCTCGAAAATTGCTTGGTTGGCAGCGGCGTGGGCGAATCCAGACCCAGGAAATCGGCGTCCAGCGCGACGATCACTTTCGCCTTATCGAACCGCGGCCTCGCTTCCAGAGCCTGTCCGAACGCCATCATCGTGCCTGCCCGCTCGTTGTCGCGCGAAATCGGTTCGAACTCGATCCACTTCGCTTTCGGATATTTCTTTAACGCCTCTGCCCGTAATGCACTCGCCGAAGGCGAGTTCACCGTCTCGCTCAAAAACCGCAAACCCGATCCATCACCCAGCGAAATTGATTTCAGATACGCCGAAAACTCCGGCCAGCTCTTCTTAGTTTCTTTTCCAGCTTCCAAAAATCGGGATGACCGATCCGGATCGTACAACCCCAGCACGGACGCCTGCTGCATCGCCGTGGCCGCGCCCAGGCTCCACGGATGATCCGGATTGCCTTCGATTTTCGTCGGCCGCCCGTCGTGCGTTTCGACAAGCAGCCCGGTCGCCTGCCCGCCCAGCGACACCACCGTGCTGTAGAAATACGGCGCTCCGGGAATCAGATCCTCGACGGCCTTCGCGTACGGAAGCACGTGCTCCACCGGCCGATGGCACGCCGTCAATCCGGCCAGTCCGAATGACGCCGCCATGATCTTGAGCATGTTGCGCCGCGACGCGCCGTCTAATAGTTCGCTCGCGCCCGCCGGAAATTCACGCTCCACCCACTTGCGAAACTCGGGTTTATCGGCGAGCTGATCCAGGCTGCGCCAATACAGCGGCCCCGTTTGTGGAGCAGGCGATCTTGTCGCCTGCTGGGAGGCGCGACCGTCAGGGAGCGCGTCGTTCCCAACAAGAGGCGCGACAGAATGGAGGGCGTTGCTCTCAAGAGGCGCGACAGAATGGAGGGCGTTGCTCTCAAGAGGCGCGACAGAATGGAGCGCGTCCAGCCGCTTTTCAGACGGCCCGTCTTTCCGTCTAAGCCCCGTGATCGAGATCAAACTCATCGATGACACCCCGAGCAGTTCGTAGGCGGTTTCAAATGTTTCTCCGCGATAATTTCTTCGCCGATTTGCCGCGCGTCTTTCCCCAGCGCGGGATCCGGGGCCCAGTCGAGCTTGGTCACCAGGGCTACCGGCCGGATGTTCGGCGCCGGATCCTTGTGGCACTCCAGGCAGAACGCCATGTTCAGCGGCTTTTCCTGATGCACCTCGATCTCCTGATCGATGCGCCCATGGCAGCTCACACAGCTCACGCCCACCGTCACGTGCGACTGGTGGTTAAAATAAACGAAATCGGGAAGAATGTGAACGTGTACCCACGGAATCGGCTGGCCGGTCTTGAAGCTTTGCCGGACAGGTTCAAGGCGCGGGCTGTCCGGCTTCACCTTCACGTGACAGTTCATGCACGTCTCGGTGGCCGGAATCATCGCATACGCGGCCTTATAAACGGTAGAGTGACAATAGAAGCAGTCCATGCCCAACTGGCCCGCGTGCAGCTTGTGGCTGTACGGAACCGGCTGGACCGGCTGGTATCCTGTGTCGATCACCGTCGGGTAGGTGTAGTAAGCGTAGCCCCCTACGCCCGCCAGCGCGCCGGCGCCGACGATGAGACCGGCGACTTTTAAAATGAGATCAGACGACTTCGGAAAGATTGCGGCCATCTCGAATGTTCGTTCCTATTGGACCAATATAGTTTCTACCACAGCCGTAGAACTAGCGCAAGAGGAGTAATATTTCTTGTCAGACCGTAACAACTACAGTTTAACAAGATTCTTCGGCAATCTCAAGGTTCGACCGAAGCTCATGGTCCTGCACAACCTATTCTTTCTAGTGCTAACATGTGCCGCTTATTTCTCACTAATTCCGTTATTTGAGAAGCTGGTGGCCGACGCCCGCGCTCGCGAGATTCAAGCCCCACCCGTCAGGGTGGGGATCAATGCTCCGACCACGCCCGTTCCGGTCCCACCCGTCAGGGTGGGGATTAGCGCAACTGACCCCCAACACTCGCAGCAGTCCTATAAGGATGCCGTCACCCGCGCGAAAGTAACCCTGTTCCTGGTGCTCGGAAGCATCTATGTGCTGGCGGTGCTGCTGCTCGAATCCGCCATCATGCCGCTGTACGTGTATCGACCCCTGCGCAAGATGTTGCAAGCCGACTCGGCCACGCAGGCCGGCGATCGCGAGCGTGAACTGATTCCTCCCGAAGATATTCTGGGCGATGAAATCGGCCAGATCATGCGCTCGCGAAATGAAACCGTCGCGGCGCTCCGGCGCCAGGAAGATGAATTGGCAGCGGCGCTGCGCAAGCTCGAAGAACAGGATCGTCTGGTGAGCTTAGGAATGTTATCGGCGAGCGTCGCACACGAGCTGAACACGCCGCTAGCCGTCCTGAACGGGTCGATCGAGAAGTTGATCGAGACCGCCCGCAGTCCAACTCTGCGTGAGGGGCATGCGGGCACCCAGGAAATCGCCCGGTTGGAGCGTATGCAGCGCGTCGCCCAGCGCCTTCAGCGCATCAGCGAGAGCCTGGTCGGGTTCGCCAAAATGCGCAAGCAGCAGATGGAGCCGCTGGCCGTCCGCGCCCTGGTCGACGAGTCGTGGAGCCTGGTGGCGATTGACGAAAAATCCTCGGCCGTCGAGTTTGTGAATCGCGTGCGCCCGGAGGATCGCGTGATCGGCAACGCGGACCGCCTGGAGCAGGTCTTCGTGAATCTGCTGCGCAACGCGCTGATCGCGATCGAAGGCGCTTCGGGAAGAATCGAGGTGCGCTCGCGCCGCGAGCATCGCTCAGGCCAGCCGTGGATTGTGGTCGCGGTGGAGGATAACGGCCGCGGAATTCCGGCGGATGTGCTGCCGGAAATCTTCGACGCCTTCGTCACCACGCGGCTCGACGCGCAAGGAACGGGATTGGGGTTGACGGTCGCGGCGGGTATCGTGACGCAGCACGGCGGCACCATTTCGGCCAGCAATCCTTCCGAGGGCGGCGCGTGCCTGGAAGTGTCACTCCCGGCCGCCAAGGCTTAGCGTTCGAAACGAAGCATGCAAGAAGAGACACCTCGGATTTTCTGGCGGTAAGAGTTTAGGCTTGCGCCTCCACGGGGCGCGGAGGGTCGGCGACCTGTGGCAAGAGTGCTCGATATTTTATAAGATCACAAGCATAAAATCGCGAAAAATCCCGTTTGGCAGACGATCCGATCGTCTGCCCCACGAGACAAGCACTCTATTCTGTCGTGCATCATAACGAGCACTCCATCCTGTCGTGCCTCAAAGAAATCTGAACTGAAGCCGGCTTCACCCCGTCCGAATCCCGAACGGCAGATCCGTGTTTTTCATCCGCCACGGCGGGGATCCTGTGAGTTCAAGACAGGCGGCCACCCAACACTCAAACACCTTACAGCGGCCTTTACTAGTCTCCTGTTTCTGAAGTTCCTTTATACTTGCTGACCTTCCGGATAATTCGGCTGGCGTTTGCTACCCACTGAAAGGGTCGCGGGTTCTTGTTGTAATGCCGGATGTAATCGTGGATGGCTTTGGTCAGATCGCCAACGCTGTGGAAGGTTCCGCGGCGGATTCGTTTGCGTGTGATTTCGGCGAACCACCGTTCGATCTGATTGAGCCAGGAAGAACTGGTTGGTGTGAAATGGACGTGATAGCGCGGTCGCGCTGCCAACCATTTCTTCACTTCCGGGTGTTTGTGGGTTCCGTAGTTATCCAAAACCAGATGGACTTCCAGGCCCGCCTCCACGGACTCCTCGATCCGGTCGAGAAACCGCAGGAACTCCTGATGCCGGTGCCGGGATTGGCATTCTCCGATCACAGTCCCTTCCAGCACGTTCAGCGCAGCGAACAAGGTCGTGGTCCCATGGCGTTGATAATCGTGCGTTTGCCGCGCGGGCAGGCCGGGACGCAACGGAAGGATCGGCTGCGTGCGGTCCAGCGCCTGGATCTGACTCTTCTCGTCCACACTCAGAACCAGCGCTTTATCCGGCGGGTTCATATACAGCCCCACGATGTCGCGAACCTTACGGGCGAAATGTGGATCGTTGCTGAATTTGAACGACTCGACGCGATGCGGTTGCAGTTTGTGTTTCTTCCAAATGCGCTGGACCGTCGCCGAACTGACCTTCTGTGCCGCCGCCATCGCGCGCACGCTCCACTGGGTGGCGTCTTTCGGCGTCGTCTTCATCGTGGCTTCCACGATGGCGGCCTCCTTCTCTTCCGAGATCCGCTTCGGGCGTCCGCTCCGTGGACGGTCTTCCAGAATACCGGCGAGGCCGTCGCTTTCAAATCGTTTCCGCCACAACAGCACGGTGGGCACCGAAGTGGAAAGCTTCCGCGCCAGCACCCGGTTGGCCAGCCCCTCGGCCGCACCCAGGACGATATCGATGCGCAGCACAATGCCGAGCGGGGAGCTGCGATGACGACCGAGTGCCACCAACTGTTTTCGCTCCACATCGCTGAGGGTGAGTCCGGCCGCAGGGGGAAGTGGCATAGCCACGTCCATTATGAAGTCATTCCCCGTATTAGTAAAGCTATTTCAGATACAGCAGACTAGTATGCCCCGCTCAGTGGAACCGGCTCTCTTGCTGGTCGAGCACCGATCTCTTCGGTTTCAAGATAACCGAAGTAATTGTGCGGAGGGTGTGAGGCGAAGGGGGAAGTGGTGGAATCGAGAGGAGATAGAGGTGGAAAAAAGTGAGTTATGGCGGTGATTGGGGGTTTCAAGATGTCGGGTTGAGCGTGAGTGGAAAGTTGAGCGTGCCGCTCGTTGACACTCGCGGTTCAGAAAGAAGTTGAGCGTCGGTCGCACCTCGCACACAGGTTGAAGCCTTGACTCGCTTTTTTCTGCAAGTTTGTGTTTTCGCGTCCAACGCTAGCGTAACATGCTTATTTAAGGAGGCGCTGAAAACTAGAAATCGCTGGTCCGCAACACAGACTAAAGTCTGTGCCACCACCGCAACACAGACTGGCCTGTTATGCGAGGTTGATCCGGCGAAGCTGGGCTTGATAGCGAGGATCGGCAGCGAGGTCGGCGCGCCTCCCGATTAGCCACAGCGGAGCGTTGAGTTCGCGCTCATCGAGCGATTGATCCATGAATCGGTAAGCCTGCTCCATCTCTCCGCACCCTTCGCTCGCCGCCGCGCGGAGCCAGAACGGCACATACTGCTGAGCGGCCGACGCGTCCATTTCAGCCCTAATGCGTTCGGCATCTGCGACCCGGCCCTGCCGGCCGCGAACCAACGCCAGCCACGCGAGCACGTTCACGTTCCCTGGACTCAACTCCAAGCCTTTTTGAAAGGTCGCGGCAGCTTCCTCAAGCAGACCCTGTAGTGTGAACACACGCGCTGCAAACAACCAGCTCATCCAGGAGCCACCAAACAAGTCGACCAGGGCGCGGGCGCGGCCCACGGCCAGTTGCCCATTTCCCGTCGCATTCAAAACAAAGAGTTCGGCCCGGCGCGTGATCATATTCAGCGGATCCAGATCCAAAGCCTGGCGGATCTCGGCACCTGCTTCCTGGTTGCGCCGTTGAACCACCAGAAGGTTCGCTCGGGCGACGTGTGCCAGCGCGAAGGCCGGATTCAATTGGATGGCTCGCGTGAAATCTTCTTCCGCTCCGCCCCAATTCCATTCGTAAAAGGTCCGGATCATTCCACGGATTTGATAGGCCTCGGCGCATTCTGGATTCAGCTCCAAGGCACGGTTTGCCGCGGCGAGGCCGTCTGGAATTACATCGCGCGGCCGCGCGCCCATATACAACGTCTGGTTGATGGCTCGCTCGCAGATCGCAGCCAGCGGCGCGGCGTAGTTGGGATCCAGGCGAATGGCGCGTTGGTAACATTCGAGCGAACGGGCCATTCCCGACGGAGTCATTTCGGCGAGGTAATGGTTGCCTTCGAGGTACGCCTGGTAGGCTTCCACATTCACGGTCGGCCGCGCGGCAGTTTCAGTCCGCGGACCCAGCTTCGCCTTGAGCGCGTCCGCGATGGCCTGCGAGATTTCGTCCTGAATCGCGAAGATGTCGCTCATGTCACGGTCGAACCGCTCCGACCACAGGTGGCCGCCGTCGGCCGCGCCGATCAATTGCGCCGCGATCCGGACGCGATTTCCCGCGAGCCGCACGCTGCCTTCGAGAATATTGGCGACACCCAGAATCCCGGCGATCTTGCGGATGTCTTCCTGTTTTCCCTTGAACGCGAATGCCGAGGTGCGCGCGATTACCTTGAAATTGGGGATGCGGGTCAGGGCGTTGATGATTTCCTCCGCCATTCCGTCGCTGAAATATTCGTTATCTTTTCCGGGACTCATGTCGGCGAAGGGCAGCACGGCGATGGACGGCTGCGATGGATGCGTCGCCGTCGCGGGCTTGGCGGCGTTCTGGATCTTCTCCAATTCCGCCTTCAATTCAGCCACGGTCTGGAACCGGTCCGCCGGGCGCTTAGCCAGACAGCGCATGACGATTCGCGAGATCTGCTCCGGAGCGTCCAGCGCGCGTGGCTCCTCCCGAATAATCGCCGCCATGGTGGACATGGCCGTCCCGCCGATAAAGGGGCGATGCCCGGCGATCAGTTCGTACAGCACGATGCCGAGGGAAAAAATATCGGAGCGCGCGTCCACCAGCTTGCCTTCCGCCTGCTCGGGGGACATGTAGGCGGCACTGCCCACGATGGTTCCGGCGCGAGTTTCCGTGACGGTCTCGTCCTGACTACTGAAGGAGTGCGTCACCTTCGCCAGACCGAAGTCGAGAAGCTTGACCGTGCCGGTTGCGACCACGCCTTTGGCGACCATGATGTTGCCGGGTTTCAGATCGCGATGGACGATCCCTTTTTCGTGCGCGGCTTGGAGTGCTGAGCACATTTGGCCTGCGTAATCGAGCACCGTTTCAACCGGCAACGGACCTTTGAGGGGTTCTCCCGCCACCAGTTCCATGACGATGTAGTTCGGGCCCACATCGTGCAGAATGCAAATATTGGGGTGATTCAGCGATGCAATGGCTCGCGCTTCATGCTCAAAACGTTCGCTGAATCTTTCGGTGGCGACTTTGATGGCGACTTCGCGGCCGAGCCGCGTGTCGCGCGCTCGATACACCTCGCCCATCCCACCCTTGCCGATGGGCGAGAGGATTTCGTAGGGACCGAGTCGCGTGCCGGCCGCGAGAGGCATGCGTCAGATTGTATCAATTAGATCCGTCGCGTACTTACTCGAAGATCGCGTCGACGGAGAGGTTCGATCCAGCAGCGAAGAACAAGGGGATCTGCTGGCCGGACTTGTACGTGATCGAGTGGCCGTCGGGCCACGAGACTTCGACCTCGCGCACTTTGGGATCGACAATCCAGAATTCGCGGCCGCCGTTTTCGAGACAGGTCTTGCGCTTGTCCAGCAGTTCCGATACAGAGTTGGACGGCGACACAACTTCGATCACCAGCTCAGGCACGCCGAACAGCCAGTCCTCGATCGCGTCCCATCGGGCTTTGGGCATGTAAGCGATGTCGGCGCCCCAACATTCATACTCGGGCAATGGCCGATAGGGTACTTCCGTGTGTACGAAGCCGTCAGGTCCAGCGGCCTGTTCCAGCAGACGGCGAAGCTGCCACTGCGCGCGAACATGTGGTTTCTTGGGAAAAGACACGTGGACCAGTTCGCCGTGGTGAAGCTCGTAGTGGCCTTCGGGCAGGTTGGGGATTTCAAGATACTCCTCGAAGCTCATCAGTCGAGTTGTGGTTGAGGCCATGGGCGAATCCTCACCTCCGATTATAGACACCAATTGTTAAACGGGCCTGCCGGATTATAAGCCGGTTTCTGTACTCCGCCTTCTTGCGAAGACGAAGCGGCAGTCATTCCTCTTGGCCGCGAATCTCTCCGCGGCTCCAGCGACCTACCCGGAAGTGATAACGGAGCGGGCCGCTCCTCCTCCCCTATTTGGTCTTGCTCCGCATGGGGTTTGCCCTGCCAACCGCATTACTGCGGCTGCGGTGCGCTCTTACCGCACCTTTTCACCCTTACCCGTCAAGGACTTACATCCCGAACGGGCGGTATATTTTCTGTGGCACTTTCCGTAGAATCCGCTTGAGCGAATCCCCCCGGCCGTTAGCCGGCATGCTGCCCTAGGGAGACCGGACTTTCCTCCCCGTCCGCTTGGTTTAGAAATGGACAGGGCGACTGCCCGTCCGGCAGGCCCGACCCTATTATCCCGGACCGCGGCGCCGGGGGCAACCGATTTGGGCGGAAAATTCGAAAAACGTTCCTGCACTCCGCCGCCACGTGAAACGTTGCAAACAACTGGCGCATCTCCGATCAGTTGATGTATCCTGAGACAGTTGAGCCGCTGTCTGGGTTTTTGGGGTCTTAATGCCTGGGCGAGATCGTGCGGCGTCGATCATCGTGCAGTTCGCAGTCATACGGTAAAGCAGTCTGAAGTTGAAGCGAGAATCGGCCGATGTTTCTGCTTTTTGACGGGCGTTGTTGCAGTGCGTTAAAACAAAATCAACCAGTAATGTTATAGTGGCAAGGTTGTCGTGCCTGAGTGAATCAAGGAGGAGTACTTCAATGTTGAAGAGGTTCGCCGCGTTGTTGTGCGTACTGCCCTTGCTGGCGATTGGCGTTTACGCCCAGGGTCTGAACACCAGCGCATCGAAAGATGACTGGGAAGAGATCAATTACGAGTTCAATTCGTCCGTCCTGGTGGACGGATTCCCCAGCCTGCTGCGGCTGTCTGAGCTGTTGCAAAAAAACCCCGGATTCAAAGTCCGGCTGGAAGGCCACACCGACCGCATCGGCGGCGACGATTACAACGAGAAACTCGGCCTCGCCCGCGCCAATACCGTGCGCGACTTCCTGGTGAAGTACGGGGCGCGTCCGGGCCAAATCGACGTAGGCACGCGCGGCAAGGCCGATCCGAAATATCCCGGCCAGAGGCCGACTTATAGCAAGACTGACGAAGCGCGCTGGATGAATCGGCGCGTGGTGATGACCGTGACCGACGATCAGGGCCGCACCATCAGCGCCGCCGGCGTCGGCGACGCGATTCGCGCCATGGAGCCTCGGCCCGCCGCCGGGATGACCGATTGCTGTAGCGAAGTTTTGAAGCGCCTGGATAAGCTGGACGACATCGCCAAGGCGCTGAAGGACTTGGCGGATCAAAACGCCGCGCTGCGCCGCGAGCTCGACGCGTTGAAACAGGGCCAGCAGGTCCTCGAATCCAAGGCGAACCAGCCGGCGGCGATGGCGCCGCCCTCGGCCGACAATATCGCGAAAGAAGTCGCGCAGGAGATCAAGAAGGAAGCCACGCCCAAGTTCCAGTTGCTGGGCGTCAACCTCGGCGCGGATTCGAACCAGCATCTTACGGCTACCGGAATGGGCCGATTCTTTGGTGTGTTCGACGAACATTTCGCCGTGCAGGCGCAGGCCGACTTTGCTTACTACAAAGACCAGAAGGAAGGCGAGGCCGACCTCGGTTTGGTCGACCGCATGGGCCATTTCCAGGCTGGCTTGTTCGGAAGCGTAAAGCACGTCGCGCTCTCCGGCAATCAAAACGGCGGCAACCTGGGCCAAGCCTCCCTGACCGTCGACTATCTCTTTAAATACGGCAAGTTGGGCGCGTATGGAACCTACGCGTTCATGAACAGCGCGGAGATCAACAGCGTCGCTGCGATCCTGGCTAACGGCATCACGTCCCCCGACCTGATGGACCAGCGCTTCCTCCGGGCCATCAACCAGGCCGGCGCCAGCTTCTCCTTCGGTTTGTGGGGCAACAACTACATGGAAGGCAACGTCGGGTATCTGAAGAGCGTGATGTACGGCGATCGCGCCGGTGGCACGGTGCGCTTCGTGTTCCCGTTGAACCGCTTCCTGGCGCTCACTCTCGAAGGTGGATTGAACGAGACGCTCCTCGGTTCGGGCAACAGCGGATTCGCGCGCGCCGGCCTTCGGTTCGGAAGTGCGATCAGGCCCAAGGATTTTGCCACGGGCACCGCTCCAGTGCCTGTGGACGTGCCGCAAATACGGTACGAGATCATCAACCGGACCGTGCGCACCGGGCATACGCCTCCGGTCGCCAACGCGGGTCCCAATCAGATTGGCGTCGCGGCCGGCACCATTACTCTTAACGGTTCGCAGTCGTACTCGCCGGATGGCTTGCCGATCACCTACCAGTGGACCGGCGGGGGCGTAGCGCTCTCGAATCCGACCGCCGCGATCACTACGTTTACGGCGGCGGCAGGACAGGCCTACACTTTCGAGCTCACGGTGACGGATAGCCTGGGCGGCAAGGGTTCGGCGTACGTCCGCGTGACCACCACCGCGGCGGCTCAGGCGCAGGTTCTCTTCTTCATCGCCAATCCGTCGACCATCACGGCCGGCCAATCCTCGACGCTCCAGTGGGGCACGTCCAATGCGACCACGGTTACAATCAGTGGCCAAGGGTCGGTACCGCTGAGCGGCACTCAGACCGTAACGCCGGCCGTGACCACCACTTACACGCTGACCGCGACCAACGCGACCAGCAATCAAACCTTGACCGCAACGGTGACGGTGAATCCGGTAGCCGTCAACATCGGATTCTGCACGGCGACGCCGATGAATATCAGCGCGGGTCAATCGTCGACGCTTTCGTATCAGACCTCTAACGCGACTTCGGTGGTCCTCAATCCTGGTGGCATCAGCGTTCCGCCGAATGGCACCTACGTGGTATCGCCGACCGTCTCCACCAACTACACGTTCATGGCCACCGGCGCAGGCGGCGCGACCACTTCGTGCAGCGTAGCCGTCACGGTTACGCCCGCATCAGCGCCGCAAATCATTACCTTCTCGGCGATTCCTGCCACCATCAACAGCGGGCAGACGTCGACGCTGGCTTGGGTCGTGCAAAACGCGGCCACGGTCAGCATTTCGCCGGGCCTCGGCAACGTGTCGCTCACCGGCTCGCAGATCGTTTCGCCGGCGGCCACTACTACGTATACGTTGACGGCCACCAACTCGGCCGGCGTCAGCGTGACCGCTCAGGCAACCGTGAACGTCATCGTGGTACCGGCTCCGGTGATCGTCTCCTTCACGGCCAATCCGAATCCATCGCCGTCGCCAACCTCGCCCGTACTGCTGTCCTGCCAGACGCAGAACGCAGCCAGCGTGACCATGGGCGGCATCCTATTCCTGCCGGGAACCTCGATGTACTATGAGCACCCCACGCAGAACACCACCTACACTTGTATCGCGACCGGCCAAAACGGTCAGACGGTATCGCAAAGTGTGACGGTCACGGTGAATATGCCCACCGTGCCTCCGCCGACCTCGCCCCCGGTGATCGTCATCTCGGGCGGGCCGAACATCACCATACAGAGTCCGGAATTCCAGCCGCTTCCGGCCTCCATGGCCTTTACGCCGGATGCGTCTAACACGTACAGTCCGGTGGGCAATAACCCGCTGACGTTCGCATGGTCGTCGTCGACCGCCGGCGTGAGCATTACCGGCGCCAACTCCTCCAAACCGACCATCACGGTCGCGACGCCGGGGATCTACATAGCGACCCTGGCGGTGACCGACAGCAAGGGCAATGTCACGAATCAACTGCTGGTGTTGGACTGGCAGTTTAACGCGCATTAGCCCGACAGCGGGCTCGAAAAGGAAGGGCGGGCCCAATCGGGTCCGCCCTTTTTGTTTGAAGAGGGAGTGAAGGAGACGGGAGTCAGGAGTCAGAATAAGCACTGTGGATGCGCGTGCGCTCCGGTGTCACGGCTAGAAAGCAAAACGGCGTGGGTCGCACTCTCCTCGGCGTTCTTCATTCTGACTTCTGACTCCTGTCTCCTGACTCCTTTTTCTTCTACGCCGCTTCCTGCTCGCGGCTCATGCCTGCCGGAAAAAGCGACTGCTGCTCGGCCTGCTGCGGACCGTACTGTTCCAATTGCAACGGGTATCGCCGCCGCAGTTCCTTTGGCGCCGCCGGGCGCTCGCCCGAGACCATCGCGCGAAGCTGGAGCGCATTCACCACGCTCTTGGCCTCTGCATCGTTGTTGAACACGACGAAGGTCGACTCCGCGTAGCGCCCGACATGCTCGATCCGCTTCAGCCACTCGGCCAGCTCGGTTTCGGAATACAGATAATCGTGCTGGCGCATCCGGGCGATACGTTGATCGCGCGCCCGGTCATAGCCGCCCAACGAGTTCTGCGGATTCCGGCCGTGCAGCCGGACATACCCGATCCCGGACGTGAGGAATGCCGTGGGCGGCATCGCCCGCGTGTACTCCGGCTGGTCGATGTTGCAGAAGCCGACGCGGTAATCGAGAAACGTGCCGACGGCTTCCTCCGCCATCCAACTGCTGTGGCGCATCTCGGCGACCAATGGGTACTCGCCAAACGCCCGGCGCAGCTTGATGAAGAACTCGCGATTCTCCGCCGTGAAGCGGAAAGACCAGGGGAATTGCATCAGCAGCGCGCCCAGCCGGTTGCCGTCCAGCAGAGGGCGGATGCCGTCCTTGAAAACCGCGATTTCGGCGTCCTCCAGAATCCGCTGATGGGTGAAGTGTTGGTGGAGCTTAGCCGTGAATTGAAAGCGCGGGTTGAACTCGACTTTTTTCATCCACAGCTTGACAAGTTCCGGCTTAAGCGGCTGATAGAAAGAGCTGTTGATCTCGACCACTTCGAACTGCTTGGCGAGAAGATCGAGAGGATGCTGCGCCGTTCCGCGCGACGCCGGATAGACCAATCCATTCCAATGGGGATAGGACCATCCGGCGGTTCCGATTCGGGGGAGAGGTGACATAAAGGGCTCCGAGTTTGATGTGCTGTGTTCGCTTTTTGTTCGCTAACCCATAATAGCGAATAAAGGGCGAATCTGTCAAGAGGAGGGTAATTATCCCTTGACAGTAGGTACGCCGTAATGTACTGTGATGTTAGAGTCCCTGGCTTAGAGAAGTGGTATCTTCAGGAGCCACCACATGATCCTATGCGAGTTCCAGAAGAAATTCGGAAGTCCGTAGCCTTCGTCGGTTATCGGGATTCTGGCGGCGCGGCAAAGTTAGCAGGGACCACGTTTTTTGTTGCGAGAAAAGCTGGCGACACTGGTCTGGTTTACACATACGCCGTCACTGCCGCGCATGTGATCCTAGCTATTGTGAAGCGCGGCACGAAGCCGATCATACGAATAAATTTGAAGGCTGGCGGCTCCCGTTGGATCGAAACTGACGCTTGGGCAGTGCACCCAAACTTCAACACTGAACATGTTGATGTAGCCTTCACGGCGTTTGTGCTTGATGTGGAAGCAGACCACAAATCCTATCCGATTGAGGGGCTGGCTAGCCCAGAGACGTTGAGGAACAATGAAATCGGCGTAGGGGATGATGTCTTTCTTACTGGGCTCTTCTACCCGCACTCTGGGAGCAGTCGGAACATACCAATTGTGCGAGTCGGTAATATCGCCGCGATGCCAGAGGAGCCGGTCTCAACGCGAATGGGGGAAATGAACGCGTACCTCATCGAGACCCGAAGCATTGGTGGGTTGAGTGGATCTCCGGTGTTTCTGAATCTGGGGTTTCACCGCGTGATAGCCGGAGAGGTTCGCGCGAATATAAAACCCCAGCATACTTTCTTCATGCTTGGCTTGATGCACGGACATTTTGAACTTCCAGCTCTGAATGCCACGGCACAGCCGGAGCTTCGCGAACGGCTCAACATGGGCATTGGAATCGTCGTTCCAGCAAATAAGATCCATGAGGCGCTTTCGCAATCTGGCGTACTGCGCCTAGAGGCTGAGAAAACCAAAAAAATGAGAGACCAACAGGCGAGCGTTGTACCGGACTCCATTGAGAAAGTTGAAGTAAACGAGGCCGATCATCCGTTCACGAAAGAAGACTTCGAGTCCGCACTGAAGAAGGTCAGCCGGAAATTGACACAGGATGATTGAGCCGTTTGGGTCTATCGCCGCTCCCTTGTTCGCTTTCTGAGCCACGCGACGGTTTCTGGGTTGGCTTCTCGGCGAGGCCCTGATGGAGCGGCAGGTAAGATCCAGAGCAGTCCGCCGACAGCAATGGAGATGAGAATCCATTGGAGTGCGAGCCGTTGGATATCCACCTCGATTTTCCAGTAGTCATGAGCCGCAACGTCGGGGTAGGGCGGCTTGAAGAGCCAGCCATATGCACTTTCATGTTGCGAGAAATTGCCACGCGTGTAGGTCTGGTTCCAGGGCGGATAAGCACCCATTGCAAAGACCGCAATGAATCCGGCGAGAACCACGCCCTTTCGCAACATCGCTGCGCGGCGCTTCATCCACCCGTTCTGGCGTTGGCGCAGAGCGAACAGAGAATCTTCGTAGGCTTGTTGCGCGCGTTCTCTCGCTTCGTTTTCGTCGGGCACGGCGTTATGGGAACAAGTATATAATGCGCGGCATGGAGCAACAGACAGTCCTAGACATCAAGGAACTCTCTCTGATCAGCGTTATCTGCTGCAAGTGCGATGCAGAGCTGACGGTAGATGCAAGCCGCGACGGCGCACGAGTGCCAGAAAGATGTCCCTGCTGCACGGAAGATTTTCGGACGCAGGGCATTCAAGATGCAATCGTAGATTACCGGAGAACGTTTATGAAGTTGGCGACTGTGATGAAAAACTCCGGTCATCAAGTCAAGGTCCGGGTGAGGTCTCAGCCTTCGCAATCTGGCGCAGAAAAGTAAGAAACATCGGCTCCGTGTCGTGCCGATGGCTGTAGCGGAATGAGTATTCGTCAAGATAGCTTTGCAGGAATCTAAGACTGACTGAATGGTAGACACCACCGATACCGCGCTTAATCAGGGACCAGAATCCCTCGACGGTGTTGGTGTGAATATCGCCCATCACGTAGACGCCAGCCGAATGATTGATGCGCCGATGCTGGTAGCGCCGCTCGCCCTGGACGGTGTTGTACCACGCGCCCGTGTCCGTGTAGACCGTGCTCGCCGGAAGCACGTGTTTGTTGATCGCCGGGATCACAGTTTCAGCTTTTACGTTGTCGATCACACGCGCGATGACCCGGCCCTTGCGCTCGACTATGCCGAGGATCGGTTTCTTATTGTCGAATCTCCGAGCCTGCCCTTTGCGTTCTCCACCGAAGTAGGTTTCGTCCACTTCAACCGATCCGCTCAACGGCTCCTCGTCTGGTTGGAGAAGGGTACGAATCTGTTTGAACATGCGCCATGCGGTTTTATAGGTGACGCCGGTCTCGCGCTCAATCTGTTTTGCGGAGATTCCGCAGCGCGTGGACGCCATGAGGTAGATCGCGTGGAACCAAGTCTTGAGCGAAGTGCTCGACTTGTGAAAGATCGTGCCAGCCGTCGGGTGAACGTGATGGCCGCAATTGTCGCAGGAATACGATGGGCGGCTGACCGTGCGGTGATGCTTCGTGACGCGCTCACACTTCTTGCAGTGGATGCCTTCCGGGTAGAGGTAGGCTCGGAGCCAGTCGAGGCAGGCGGCATCGTTCGGGAACATCGTTTCAAAGTCCTTGAAGGTAAACCGCTGCATTTTCGGTTTGCGATTAGTTTCTTGAATTTGGCTCATAAGTACCTACCGTGACTCCACCTTTATTGTGCCACAATCCGTACCTACTGTCAAGGGATAATTACCAAGAGGAGTTTTTACTAGTCGCTGACGGTTCTAATGCACCGTCGTCGCCCAGTCGGCCTTCCAACTGGGGTCGCCCGCCGGCGCGCCCTTATAGGCGCGCTTCTCTTTATACATCCGGCGATCCGCCTCGGCGAGAAGCTGCTCGGCGTCGGCGCCATCGCCGGGGAAATGCGCGGCGCCGACGCTGACCGTCAACGCGCCGCCCGAAAACATCGCGTGGCCGATATCCCGGACCACGCCGCGGAATTGCGCGATCTTGGCCTCCACGTCCAGTGGATTGACGCCCGGGAGCAGCACCACGAATTCGTCGCCGCCCATGCGCCCGACGTAATCGTACTCGCGGCAGGCGAGCTTCAACCCCGCCGCCACCGCGTGCAGCACCTTGTTGCCCTCCAGGTGCCCGAAGCGATCGTTCACCAGCTTGAAGCCGTCCAGATCCAGCACCAGCACCGCCAGCGGAGTATCGTTGCGCTTGCCGCGCGACAGCTCCGAATCGAGTTGGAGGAACAGCGAGCGCGCGTTGGGCAGCTTGGTCAGGTAATCCGTGGTGGCCGACGATTCGGCCTGGCGGAAGCGAATGGCGTTCTCGATGGAAAGCCCGATCTTGGAGCTGATCGCCAGAAGAATGCGCAGATGATCCTTGGTGAAGGCGTCGCGCTCGGCATGATACAGCGTCATCACGCCCAGCACGCCGTTGATTCCCTCGAGCGGCACCGCGATGGCGGACCGCAGCGTGGAAAACTTCGAGGGATCGTTCAGATAGCCCGGCTCCACTGACGGATTCCCGTTCACAATGGGCTTGTGATTCTCGGCTACCCATCCGGAAAGCCCCTGGCCCACCGGGATTTCGAGCGCCGAGAACAGCCGGAAATCGTCACCGCTGACGTAATCCGCACGCAGCACGTTGTCGCGGCGCACCCAGATAGCCAGCGAATGATGCGGGATGATCTTGCGCAGCCGCACCGCCAGCACCGACAGAGTTTCGTCCAGGCTGAGCGAATTGCCCAGGTCCTGCGAGATCTCGAACAGCGCCTGCACCTCCTGGCGCGCGGCGGCGATGGAGCTGAGAAAGTCCATCTGCGTGTCCTTGGTGGGCGGCGCGACATGGTTTGACGATTCGAAGCCCGCCGCGGGCGCATCGCCTGCGATTATCTTGACCTCGGTCGAGAGTTTGTCGGTTAGGTTGCCATGCGACACCGCTTTGCGCTCCAGTTCGACGTAGCGCTCCGTCACCAGTTCCACCACGCGCGGATCAAACGCCTTGCCCGCCTCCGAAACCACGATCTTCATGGCCTCATCCAGCGGCAGCGCCCGGCGATATTGCCGATCCGTCGCGAGCGCATCCAGGCAATCCACCACCGCGAGAATCCGCGCGCCGATGGGAATATCCTCACCCGCCAGGCCGTACGGATAACCGGTGCCGTCCCACTTTTCGTGGTGCGCGCGGACAATCGGCACCACCGGATAAGGGAACTTCACTCGTTCCAGAATCTCGGCGCCGACGATGGGATGGATCTTCATCTTCTCGAATTCTTCGGGCGTCAGGCGGCCGGGCTTGGAGATAATATGCTCGGGGACCGCCAGCTTGCCGATGTCGTGAAGCAGCGCCGCCGCGCGCAAGGCATCCCGCTCATCCGCGGTCAGCCCCAGCTCCTTGCCGAGTTCGGTTGCGTACACCTGCACGCGCTGAAGATGATCGTGAGTGGTGTGATCCTTGGCCTCGATCGCCAGCGCCAGCGCCTCAATGGTGCGCAGGTGCAGCGAGGAAACCTCTTCGGCATGCACCTTTTCGTCTTCCAGGCGCTCCAGATAGAGGCGATACGAACGGAAGATCAGATACACCACCGGACCGGTAAGCAGCACGGTTTGCCATCCGACAAAGCTGTTGGCCAACAGGCTGGCCCCGCGCGCGATGGCTGCGCCGCCCAGATAATACGGCAGCGACCAGAAGAAATTCTCGCGCCACACAGGCACTACCGCGCGATCCTCCGTCATGGCCGTTAATATCGCCGCTGGTGCGGTATTCATCAGGAACAGCGCGCACGCGGCGATGGCCAGCCGGATGGATGGATCCACTTCGTGCGCCATCAGCCAGGAAGGCGCCGTCAGCCAGGAAGAATGATACACGCGCTCGGTGACGTCCACCGCCAGCGCCATCGCGGCGACGTTGAGGATTACCTTGATCTTAGCCAGGCGCTCGGGCTGCTTCCAGTAGCACTGGACCAGGGTCAGCAGCGCACCCATGAACACGGTTTCCGGCCCGTTCAGCTCGATCACTCCGAACAGCACGAACAGGAACGTCAGCGAGAGTGTCCCGGTCACGCCCCGCACCTTCAGGCGCATACCGCAGGAGAACACCGCAACCATCAGGAAGCCGCCGTACTTGACCAGATCGGGCGACTCCCACTGGACCGCGGCCAGCGTCAACACGGCCAGCCCCAGCGCCATCATGACGCCGATATAAATGCGAGCTTTGGCGGTAAGCCAATCGAAGTCGAGACTCATGTAGGGACTCTAGTAGCATCCCTTCGGCCAGTCTACACTGCGACTTTAGGCGCTATTCTTGAGGGACTTGCGACTAGGGCCGCGCGCCCAAACGCGTCACTCTGGCACTATGGGCGGGCGGGTATTGCGACAAACTGTCGCACTGTCCGGGGTGGATTCCAATGGACCAACTAGGGTCTTTCACGGAGCGCGCGCTTTAAGGAAAGCTGGCCCAATAGAACTATAGCCCATGGCTAATGAAAAACTGATAGAGTTATCCTCCCCACCGACCCCCATATTCCTGGGCATGCCGGCGATCATCGCCAGCCAGCCGATGGAGCGGCTGATGGCGATGGTGGAGCGCGTGGCGCGCTCGAGCGCCACCGTGCTGATCACCGGAGAGAGCGGATCGGGCAAGGAGATTATCGCGAGGGCGGTTCATCATTACTCCCCGCGAACCCACAAGCCGTGGGTGGATTTGAGCTGCGCCGCGCTCCCCGAACATTTGATTGAGAGCGAGCTGTTCGGCTACGATCGCGGAGCGTTCAGCGGCGCCGACTCGAACAAACCCGGCTTGTTCGAGCTGGCGCACCAGGGCACCATTTTCCTGGACGAAATCGGCGAACTGGAGGCGAGGATGCAAGTGAAGCTGCTCCGCGTCCTCGACGGCGCTCCGTATTACCGGCTGGGCGGCGTCCGGAAAATAACCGTGGATGTGCGGGTGGTGGCGGCCACCAACCAGGAACTGGAGATCGCGGTGGGCGAAGGCCGCTTCCGTAACGATCTGTATCATCGCCTGAGCCAGGTGACGCTGCGCGTTCCGCCGCTGCGCAAGCGCGCCGACGATATCGCGCCGCTTGCGTGCTATTTTCTGCAGCAGCAGGATTCGGGGCTGCGCTTTTCCGAAGCGGCTCTGGATGTGTTGCTGGGCCATTCCTGGCCGGGAAATATTCGCGAGCTGCGCAATGTGGTGATCAAAGCAGCTCTGCTGGCTGACGGCGAGACCATCGTCCCGGAGGACCTGCCGCTCACCCTGTATCCGCCGGCCTTCGCCCCTTCCAACGGACACGGTGGGCTGGATCGCTTGGGCGCAGCCTTGCTGGAAGCCGGCGCGGGCAGCGGGGAAGGCTCTTTGGGACCTTTTGGAAACGGCGTTCCCAGACGGCCCGAACCCCGCGGGTCCAGCCTGGAAGGCATGGAGCGGCGCATGATTCTCGAAGCGCTCGACGCCACCGGAGGCCATCAACAGAAGGCGGCCGCCAGACTGGGCATTTCGCGCCGGACCTTGAGCCGCAAGCTGAAGCTCTACGAATCGGAAAACGCGGGAGCAGCCGTATGAGCGCGGAGACCCAGGTCAACGTTAAAGAGATTCGGGACAAACACATCCGGGAAAAGCGGCGCGAATCCCGGCGTGCCGCCGAGGGCGTCGCGCAGGTGGAGTTCTCCAATCCCCAGCTCGTGAAGATTCAGGGCCGGCTCATGGATGTCAGCTCCAGCGGATTTCGAATGGCGCACAGCTATACCTCGCTCGCCGCGGGCCAGGTGGTCGACTTCTCGCATTCGGTAGCATCCGGATCGGCGCGGGTGATGTGGAACCGGATTCTGGATCAGCGGGTCGAAACCGGATTCCTGGTGATCACTACGTAAGCTTACCGAGCCGCGACTAAAAGGAGCGGTTCGCAAAACTTCCTAGTCACCACTACGAGTTCGCGCCTCAATTCTTCGACGCCACCAGATTTCCAGCAGGCAAGTGACGAATCCATTGAAGCTGCTCGACAGTTTCTGGAACGGTCTCGCCGCGCGCGACGCTCACAGTCTGGATCGCCTGCTCGGCCGCAATTCCGGAAGCCACCAACACACCGGCGGCGATCAATCCGGAACGTCCGATGCCCTGACGGCAATGAATCGCAACTTTGCTGCCTTCGTCAAGCGTTTCCAATATGGTCTTCAGCAAGGAGAGCGCCGCCCGCGTTGATGCAGGAACTCCACGGTCGGCAATCGGAAAAGAGATGAACCGAACGCCCTTCGACGCGGCTACGTCGCCTTCGCGTGCCAACTCCAGTTGAGCCGCCTCGTCCGGTTCGAGCAGCGAAACAACCACATCGAGGCCCGCCCCGTGCCAGCCACTGACTTCGTCGTCCAACCAGTCCCCGCCTCTGGGGCGAGCGGCCACGGCAAGCCGTCCGCGCCACGGGCCCGGTATCCAGAATAGGTCGGGGGTCACTTCTGGCTCAGCCCCCCGTCCACCGCCATCACCTGCCCGGTCACAAAAGTATTCGTCGTCAGGAAAAACAGCACGGCGTCGGCGACCTCATCGGCCGATGCGCCGCGCAGCGCGGGAGTCTTGGCGATCAGCCGCGCTTCGTGCGCGTTGGGTTCGCCGAACAAAATCACCCCCGGCGCCACCGAGTTCACCGTCACCTTTGGCGCGAAGCATTTCGCCAGCGCTCGCGTCAGCATGATCACACCGGCTTTCGAAGAGCAGTAGTGCGCGTTCTTGGACCAGGGCCGCAACCCTCCCAGAGAACTCAGATTCACAATGCGCCCGCCCTCGCCTTCGAGCATTCGCTTGGCGGCTTGCTGCGCGCAGAAGAACACCGCCTTGAGATTCACGGAATGGACGAAGTCCCAGTCGGCTTCAGTGAGTTTGAGCGGATCGATGGTGGTGAAGCGGCCCGCGTTGTTGACCAGCGCATCGATGCGGCCTAACTGCTTTTCGATCGCGTCAAACAGCCCCTCGATTTCAGCGACGTTTTCGAGATTCGCCCGGAAAACCGCGGAATTGACGCCGCATTCGGCAGCCGTCGCGCGCGCCTCAGCCTCCGACCCGTGATAGTGGATGGCGACCCGCGCGCCCTCCTTCGCCAGACGCAGAGCGATCGCCCGTCCGATGCGCTTGGCCCCGCCGGTGACCACGACGACACGCCCTTCTAACGGCTGCATCGTCTTATTGTGGCGCACGCGACGTGGCGCGTGCTTTGTGGCACACGCTCTCAGCGTGCCGTGTCGACACTCGTGTCGACACCTCTTCTTCGGGTTCGCAGTCCTGTTCCGTGTGGCGACGTCGATGAGGCCCGGTGGCATTCTCTACCCCTCCTCCCCGAGGGATACTCCCATCGGCTAAGGTGTTTTTCCCCACCGACTAGGAGCCCACCCGAGTGCTACGGGCGGGGCTACCCGGTACCATGCGGTTATGGGTACTGCACCGGTCGCGCCGGTTGAGCCGGAGATCGCGCCGGCGCCTCCATCGCCCAAGAAAATCAACGTGAAGCTGATTTGGGCGGGCGGCGGTGCGGTACTGTTGATCGCGGTTCTGGTGACTTGTAGCACGTTCACCAGCGCGAACAGCAACGCCGCGAAACCGGCCGGCGTCGCCGATGCCAACAAAGCCGCAAAGCCAGCCGTGACGGCCGCTCCGGAAACCAAGGCTCCAGCCCAACCATCCGGTCCTGCGCCTGTCAGTTGGATACCCGCATATCCCGGTACCACCCCCGAGATCACATCAGCGGCGCAAACCCCTGAGAGCGATCAGAATATTTCGACCTTCAAGACCGCCGACGCCCCGCCCAAGGTAATCTCCTATTTTCAAAATCAACTGATCTCGTCAGGCTTCACAATCAAAGCGGCATCCAGCGGCGAAGACAATGGAAGCCTTCTGGCGGAAGACGGTGCGAGGAAACGATCGCTGGTATTGAGTGTGAACGCGGTGCCCGGCGCGGGTTCCGAGGCCAGACTGGTGACGACCGAAAAGAAATAGGGCGCCTAGCGAGCCGCGACCGTCCTTTCCGAACCGCGACCTTTTCCGAGCCGCGACCAAAGGGAGCGGCCTAAATGATCTGGATCTCATCATCCTACTCCCTGCTCATTCGCTTCTCACTCTAAACCAGCTCGTTCGTCCGCGGCTATTGCTCTCACCCCAACGCCAGATTCGCCGACGCCCGCATCGACATGTCCGAAAACTCCCCCCGCGCGAGTTTCGGAAACGCCGCCGCGGCGATCATGGCGGCATTGTCGGTCGAGAGTCCCGGCTCCGGAAAGAACACGCGGTACGGCACACGCCTGGCGCTCGCGGCAGCCCGCAGGCCGCTGTTGCATGCGACGCCGCCTGAAATGATCAGGCTCCGCGCACCGATCTGTTCCGCCGATTTGGTCGCCCGCCGCAGCAGCTCTTCGATCACCGTGTATTGAAAGGAGGCCAGCAGATCGAGCGTTGCGCGCGGCGTCGCGCCGAGCCATTCCTCGATGCTGAGTTGTGAGTCGGGCTTGGGATTCGCGGCTACCAGCGCCCGCCTCGCCGCGATTTCCTGCTCCATCGAGTGCGCCTGCACCCATCGCAGCACCGCCGTCTTGATCCCGCTGAAACTGAAATCGAGCGCATTGCCGCTCATCTTGGCGAGCGTGAACTTCACGGCACGCGGATCGCCATAAGGCGCGAGAACATCGATCACCGGGCCGCCTGGATAGCCGAATCCGAGCAGCTTTGCGACCTTGTCGAAAGCTTCCCCGGCCGCATCGTCGCGCGTGCGGCCCAGCAGGCGATATACAAACCCATCACGCGTCGCGCTACCAGCCCCATCCGTCAGGTTGGGACTCGCGGAACTCTTAGCCTCGTACAAATGCGTATGCCCGCCGCTCACCACCAGCGCCAGCGCCGGCAGCTCGATCGAATTCTGGCTGACCACCGAGTGAATGTGACCCTCAATATGATTCACTCCGATCAGCGGCAGCTTATGCACCAGCGCCAGCGCCTTCGCATAAGTCATGCCGACCAGCAGCGATCCCACCAGTCCGGGTCCCTGCGTTACGGCGATCGCGGCGAGATCCGGCAGCCGCGTCGAGGATTCGTCGAGTGCCAGGCGAACCACCGGAACAATCGCGCGCAAGTGCTCGCGCGAGGCGAGTTCCGGTACCACGCCGCCGTACTTGGCATGCGTCGCGATCTGCGACGAAACGATGGAGGAGAGGATTTTGCGCCCGTCCTCGACCACCGCCGCCGCGGTCTCGTCGCATGAAGATTCGATGCCTAATATACGCATGGGACACGTATGCTTCTGTATTGAGTTTCGCGCAATTGCGGTCCTGAAACATTCGCTAAGACCGCGACCAGGCAGGCGACACCGCCTGCTTACGCCTAATCTTGAAACGTCGATCCAGTAGAATAGGTGGCGAGCCGCCGATCCATGAGACTCCCTATCGTCCCCCTAGGGTTTGTCCTCATCCTCGCACGTCCTCACCAAGCGCAAACACCTCCGCCGGACCCCAAGCTGGTCTACTTAGACGTGATTGCTGTCGATGCTCACGGAGAGCCGGTCACAGATTTGACTGCCGACGATTTTCAAATCGACGACGCCGGCAAGCGTCAGAAGATTGCTTTCTTTCACCATCGGGACATCAGCCCCGTAACCGCGGCCCTGCTGAAGCCCAACCAATTCTCGAACCGTGGCAGCAACGCACCGCACGCCACAGTGATTCTGTTCGACGTGCTGAACATTGGCTTCGGCTTGCGGGAAAAGGTGGCGAATGAGATTGTTCGTTCCCTCGAACCCTTGGAGGCGGCCGACGACGTGTACCTCTATCTTCTGCTGTCCCCGGATGGCCGCCTGTATCCGGTGCATGAGTTTGGGGAAGGAGGAGCGACGCAAGGAGCGCCATGGACCCGTAAAATCAAGCCGCTCATGGATGCCGCCATGGTTGGCGTCTTGCGCGCCGCGCCGCCAGGGTACCCGCCAAATTCACAGGTGGCAACTTATTTCCCGTATAAAACGCTGGATACTCTCGGCTCGGACCTTTCGCAAATCCCGGGCCGCAAGAACATCGTCTGGGTCACGGGCGACGGGCCTTTCTCTCTCGGTATATGGCGGCCCCATGCGGAGGCACTGGCGCAATCCGGCGTGGCGATTTACCCGGCGCCGCAAACCATGCTGGTTAACCCAGGCCTCGATGAGTTCGCGGGATTGACGGGAGGACGGCTCAATCAAGGCAGTGATATCGGCGCTGCGATCAAGCGGTCCAGGAGCGATCTGCGCACCAGCTACCAGATCGGATATTTTCCGCCGGCGCAGAATTGGGACGGCAAATTTCACAAACTCCAGATCGCCTGCAAGCGCAAAGGCGTCCGCATTCAGGCGAGGACCGGTTACTCGGCTTTAAACGCTGCCGCTGAAACCGAGACCCGCCAGGCGCTCGATTCGGCAATTGAAATGGACTTCGACGCCGCCGAAATCGGACTGCGCCTCACCATGTCGCCCGATTCCAAGGACCCTCAGATGGAGCATTTCAGTCTGCATATCGACGCTAATGACATCGCACTCGCTCGTCAAGCCGGCCAATACACGGCACAGCTACGGCTTGCGGCGATCGCGTACCTGACCGATGGACGAAATCAGGATTCCAAAATCATTGGGATCAATCCGCATTACAGCGCCCAAAAGCGCGATCAGGTTCTGACGGACGGCATCGACTTCAATCAGGATATGAAGATCGAGGCGAACGTGAAGCAGATTCGCTTCATCGTGTTCGATCGCGGCTCGAACGCCATCGGATCGATCACCATCCCCGTCAATACCGCCGCGCATTTGCCTTAACGCGAGGTGGCACAGACTTTAGTCTGTGTTGCACATCAACATGTGTCACCGTAACGACAGGTGCTTCTTTCCGATTTCGACTACCACCTGCCCGAGGAATTGATCGCGCAGGCTCCGCTTGCCGACCGCGCGGCGTCGCGCATGCTGGTGGTCGATCGCCGCAGCGGTACCTGGGAGGATCGCGTGTTCCGCGACTTCCCCGGCTATCTTCACTCCGGCGATTGCCTGGTGCTCAACGATTCCCGCGTCTTCCCTTCCCGCCTGTATGGGCATCGCGAGCACGGCGCCGGCGGTCGCGTGGAAGTTTTTCTCACCAAGCAGGTCTCGGCCGATGGACTCACTTGGGAAGCGCTGGTGCGCCCAGGCCGCAAGATGCGCACCGGCGAGCGGATTATTATTTCAGCCCCGGCCCGTGAGGGCGGGGCTTCCGGTTCCGATGTCCTGATCGTCGAAATTCTCGGCCGTGGCGCGTTCGGGGAGCGCACCGTTCGCCTCCGCCCGGCGGGCGATCTTCACGACGTCCTCGATCGCGTCGGCCACGTACCTTTGCCGCCCTACATCCGCCGCGCCGATACACCCGAAGATCGCGAGCGCTACCAGACCGTGTTCGCGCGCGAGCGCGGTTCCGTGGCCGCGCCCACCGCCGGCCTCCACTTCACGCCCGAGATTCTCGATGCATGCCGAAACGCGGGGGCGAATGTCGCGCGTGTCACGCTGCATGTCGGGCTGGGTACGTTTCAGCCGCTGCGCGACGAAGTGGTCGAGCGCGCCCACCTTCACTCGGAATCGTTCACGGTTCCCGCGGAGACGGTGAGCGCGATGGATGCCGCCTCGCGCGTGGTCGCGGTGGGGACCACCAGTGTCCGAGCGATCGAAAGCCTGGCCCGCGAAAAAGCAAATCGTAATGAAACAGACTTGTTCATTTATCCTGGATTCGAGTTTCGCAGGACCGGCGGCATGCTGACCAATTTCCATCTGCCGAAATCCAGCCTGCTGGTGCTGGTGTGCGCATTCGCCGGGCGCGAATTGACCCTCGCGGCATATCGCCACGCGGTCGAGCAGCGGTACCGGTTCTTTTCCTACGGCGATTGCATGTTGATCCTGTGACGGCAGCCGCGCATCCAAACATGCGGTGAAACCACCGGTGGTTTGTGGACAAATCGTGGACAAGTCATGGACAAATCGTGGACAAAATGGCGGCAAGAGCGCGGGTTCTTCCCGGGGGGTGAATTCGCGGCCAATTTATAGCATCCGGGTGGCCCTTTAGAATCACAGTGGTGGTTTTCAGCCAGTTTGCCGAGGGCCTAGAACGGCATTAACTCACTGTTAATACAGCACTTGTGCATTGGATCGGCGATTGCTCCGATCAGCGCAGGAAACCGGCATGAAACGATTCGCACTGGCGGGCATGATCGCCATACTGGCGGCTGGGGTTTTCGCCCAGCAACAGCCACCGTGGTCGGAGCAATTGCCGCAGCCGCAGCGTCCCGCCCCTGGTCAATATCCGCAAGGTCCGCCGCCGTATCAAGGTCAGCAGGGACCGGGACCGAACGCCGGTCCTATTGCAGGACCGGCTGACGATCAAGGCGACGCGCCGGACCGTGGAGTGGCGCGCATCAGCACCATACTGGGGAACGTTTCGGTGCGCCGGGGCGATTCGGGCGAACTGGTCGCAGCGGTGGTGAACGCGCCGCTGGTGGCTGGGGATCGCATCGTCACCAGCGACACCGGCCGCGCCGAAGTGCAGTTCGATTTTGCAAACCTGATTCGCCTGGGCCCCTCGACCGAAGTGCGGCTGAGCGAGCTGGCCTATCATCAGTATCAAATTCAGATCGCGACCGGCACCACCATTTTCCGGGTGGTGCGCGACACGGATGCGCAGGTGGAGATCAGCACTCCCAGCGTAGCGGTTCGCCCGGTCAAGGCCGGAGTTTATCGCGTGAGCGTTATGCCGGACGGCACCAGCCAGATCACGGTGCGTCTGGGCGACGCGGAAATATTCAGCCCGCGCGGCTCCGAGCCGCTGCAACCGGGCCAGACCATGATCGCGCGCGGACCGGCGTCCGCTCCGGAATTCCAATTGATCACTGTCGTGGCGGATGACGATTTCGAGCGCTGGTGCATATCGCGCGACCGGATTCTGGAGCGGTCCCCCAGCGCGCGTCACATGAGTCCGGACGTGGCGGGCGCCGAGGATCTGGACGGCAACGGCCGTTGGGTCAACGATGGAAATTACGGCAACGTGTGGACCCCGGCAGTAGCCGCCGATCCGGGTTGGGCGCCGTATAGCTGCGGGCGCTGGGTGTGGCTGGATTATTACGGCTGGAGCTGGGTCGGATGCGAATCGTGGGGCTGGGCGCCGTATCACTACGGGCGCTGGTATCACGCTTCGTTCGGATGGGCGTGGTGGCCGGGACCGGCTTACGGTCCGTATTACTGGCGGCCGGCGCTGGTCGGATTCTTCGGCTGGGGCGGCGGAGTGGGCTTCGGCGTCGGATTTGGATTCGGGAATCTGGGCTGGGTGCCGCTCGCTCCGTTTGAAGCGTTCCGCCCCTGGTATGGCGCGGGATTTTACGGCGGGTTCCACGGCGCGGGCGTGGTGAACGTGAATGCGGTCGGCGCATTCCGCAATGCTCGGTACACCAACGCGGTATCCAGCATGCGCGCGGGCGATTTCGGCCGGGCCGGAGTCAGCAGCGGCAATATGGTGCGGCCGGGAGCTGCCGATCTGGCGCGAGCGGGCGCGGTGCACGGGCAGTTGCCGGTGACGCCGTCGCGGGAGAGCACGCAGTTCTCGAATCACGCGGCCAGCACCCAAGGCATGCCGCACACTTCCGAAAATACACGCTTCGCGTCGCACATGCAGACCTCGCAGTCGAATCGGATGTCGTTTGACCAGCAGCAGCGAGGCATGTCGCAGGGCATGTCGCGAGCAGCGGGAAGTTCAGGCAGCCAGGCGGTGCACATCAATCCGTCGATCGTTCAGAATCGCGGCGCGGGCAGCGCGGGTTCAACGGCGGCCGGCGCGCGGAGCGGCGTAGGCGCGTCGTCGAACGGCGGATGGCAGCACTTCGATCCGTCGGCGAATCGCGGAGCGGGGTCATCACAGCCGTCGGGCGGGATGCGCCAGGGGACACCTCAATCGTCGGGACAAATGAACGGCGGATACCGCGGTGGGCAGTCCGGGTCGCAACCTGGATCACAACCGGGCACATCACAACAAGGCAGGCCGGGTTATTCGCAACCGCAATCGAGAGGCTATTCGCAACCGAGCTATAGCCAGCCGCGCGGAAATTCGGGCAGTGCACAACCTCCCAGCAGGCCGAGCAATAGCGGCGGAGGGTCGCGGCCGAGCGGCGGCGGCGGTCGTAGCAGCGGCGGAGGCAAAGGGCGCCGCTAGAGTTTGGCGCTAAAGTTTTTTCGAGTTCGTGATTTTCTTCTTCCCTCGTGCGGCCCGGTGGGCATCTCCGCCGGGCCCTTTTTTTGAGGACTAGATCAATCTTTTTGTCCCCGCTCTCAGGGCATCCGGGGGGGGGGCTTTACTCCCTGGCTCTCAGGATCGCGGCTATGACGCGAGGGCTGCGGCGTCCGTGAATCACCGCTACAACCCACAAGGGCTTTTCGTCCGGAGCTTAGGCAATCAGATATTCGCGTACGAGAATGAAGCGCAAAGGCCGTGAGGTGAGGTCCGGGCGTCGGTGGCCTTGATTTGGAAAAGGCACAAGAGCATCAATAGCGGCCACAATTTCGTCGATGACCCTGTCGGCGGCGGCGAGATTGTCTCCGCCAATGAATTGCCAAATCTCATCAAGATCAAGGCGGGCTTCCGGATGGAAATCATAGGTGATCACGAACCGTGCGGCGCCTTGCGGGCGGCAGCGCTCTTTTCGCGGAAGTGCGCAACAACTTCGTCACGGGAGATGGGCTTCACCCGGCCGCTTTTCAGGTCGTCATAGCGGCTGTTGAGCATTTCGCGCGTTTGCTCTCGCTCGTCAAAATACCCGGCTAACGCGTCTTGCAAAACTTCATCGGGCGCCTGTCCGCTCTCCGCGGCGAGGTCGTTGAGCTTCTTTTCAACGTCGGGAGTAAAGTGTACTTCCATCACTATCAGCGTACGGAAAAAATTCGCGTAGAGCAAGTTGCACCAAGCACGATGCGATCGCCTATTTCTTCAAACCCGCCTGCCAGTTCAGCACGATGGTGATGGGAGTGGGCACCGGGTCGCCGATAGAGTTTGGCGTAAGATTTTTTCGAGTTCTTGATTTTCTTCTTCCCTCGTGCCGCCCGGTGAGCATCTCCGCCGGCCCCTTTTTTTGCGCCGTCGGTCATCCCTATCTCCGCTCTCTTACGCGCTGTGGGGATGTGTCGCCGCGGTCGTTCGGTACCCGAGTGGTTGACCGGTACGTTCTGCGCGACGTGTCTTTTCAGATTGCCGGAAACACGCGGGCTGTCCCCGCTTTTCCTTACAGGTTCAAATTGTTCCGCTTGTCACCGATGTCCTGTCGTCAGCGTACCTCATCACGACATGGAAGATGCGGGATCTCAAGGATGACGCCGCCCGGCGTGCCGAGATCCAGCGCCTCAACCCAGCTACATCTTACTTTGTTGACACGCTTCTTACGACCCCATGGATCGGCTGTGTACCGAAATGCCCGGTTGCGGGTCCAGAGTACACCAGAGTCATGTTCGAAAATGAAACTTCCGACCCTCCCATGATGCAGACTTGGAGGGTGGATGAACCCTTAGACTCAAAGGAGGCTGGGCTGCCATTCCCCGAAGTGGTGGCCGTACCGGTGACCACAAGACCAGAAACGGTGGTGGCAGGGGTGTTGGCGGGGCAGACGCTAGTGTCATAGCTGACAGTCACGTTCGTCATGCTGATATGGTGAGTGTGGGGGCTCCGGGTTGCTGGATTCGTCGGATCCACCTGGGTGGCGCCCGTGATCCCATAATCGGACGTCTCCATCGCCATATCCGCTGAAAAATTGGCGGTGCCACCTCTTATCACATCCAGGGACCATTCGCCGCGCATTTCGTACGGACCGCCTGATACCGTTGAGGGCGTATAGTCGTGGATCGAGCCGCTAAAGTTCACAGGCCTGAGATCTTGAGCTTGGGCTGGCACCAACGCGAGCCAGGACAGCGCGACCGCAATCCCGCAAATTTCCGCAATGTATCTCACTCTCCTCATTGTTCCTCCCATTTTTGGATGTCTCTTGCGAACCAATGCGGCACAACAATGCGCCCTCCAGTACTAAAGATCAAGTCCGGACAGGTTTAAATCGTGTTTAATACATTTGCACACCGATGAAAACAGGATGTATTCTCGAAACGTGCCCACCGCGCGTACAGATCCTGAGTCCGCGCGCCGGGAACTGGAACGCGTCCTGGCGAGCCCTGGTTTCCTTCGGAATGAGCGGATGAGCCGATTCCTCAGGTTCCTCGCCGAGCGGCATCTGGAAGGCCACGGCAACCAGCTCAAAGAGTCCGTAATCGCTGTCGAGGTGTTTGGGCGCAAGCCGGACCATGATCCTTTGCAGGATTCGATCGTGCGGACCGAAGCCGGCCGGCTTCGCGGCCGGTTGGCTGAATACTACGTGGGCGAAGGGAAAGACGATGCAATCGTCATCGAGCTGCCCAAGGGCGGATACACACCGGCGTTTCGCTTGAGGGACCCGGCGTCTCGGCCGACAACACCTGACAAGAAGATACCCCGGCGGGTCTGGCTGGTCACTGCGGCCGTAGCCATCGCGTTGGCGATCATCGTAATCGGCTGGGTTCAACAGACGGAACGATTCTGGCGAAATCCGCTAGGGGAAGTTCGATTTCAGACCCTGACCGACTTCGATGGAACGGAGCAGGCGGCGGCTGTGTCACGCGACGGCAAGTTCGTGGCATTCTTGTCGAGTCGAGACGGACAAACTGATGTCTGGGTCACACAACCCGGTTCGGGACAGTTCCATAACCTTACCCGCGGAAGCGCTCTGGAACTCGTCAATCCCTCGGTCCGGGTTCTGGGATTCTCGCCCGATGGCTCCTCGGTCACGTTTTGGGCTCGCACGCCGGCCGACGGGCAGATCGGCATATGGGCGGTACCGACGCTGGGCGGCCAGTCCCGGCCATATCTGGAAGGCGCCGCGGAGTTCGATTGGTCGCACGACGGTTCGCGGCTGGCCTACCATACGGCTGCTTCAGGAGACCCGCTTTTCGTTTCGGAGGGCGCGACGCCTCCCCAAAGGCCAATTTTTACCGCACCTGCGGGCCTGCATTCTCACTTTCCGTTGTGGGCGGCCGACGATCGGTTCATCTACCTCGTCTACGGCGCGCTTCCCGACAAACTGGACATCTGGCGGATTAAGCCGGCGGGCGGAATGCCTGAACGGATCACGTCACACAATGGGTACGTGAGTCATCCAGTCTTCCTGAATCGGCGTACACTGATGTACCTTGCCAGCGATCCCGACGGTTCAGGGCCATGGCTGTATAGCATAGACGTCGAGCGCCGCATTCCTCACCGGCTCACCCTTGGTCCGGACCGGTACACGTCACTAGCCGCCACAGCGGACGGCAAGCGCCTGGTGGTCACACGCGCAAGCCCGAAGAGCACCATCTGGCGAATGCGGATTGGTGATTCAAGCGCCGCGCCTTTGCCCCCGGCTCGAATCGCCCTGACGCCCGCGACCGCGTTCTCTCCGCGACTGGGGCCGGATTATCTGATATACGTCTCTTCGTCCGGCACGAGCCAGAGCATTTGGAAGCGGGCGAGCGACACGGACACGGAACTCTGGAGTGGTGATGGAGCGCAAATCATTGGCAGCCCCGGTATCTCCTCTGATGGCGGACATATCGCATTTTCGGTCCGGCAACGCTCGCAGACCCTGTTGTATGTGATGCAGGCGGATGGGACCAACGCCCACGTAGTGGCCGATTCACTCGAGTTGCGAGGCTCTCCGGCGTGGACGCCGGATGGTCGATCGATCACCTCGGCTGCGAACGATCACGGTGTGCCGCACCTTTTTGAGGTGCCGATCGATGGTGGTTCGCCAATTGTCTTTCTCCACGACTACTCGGTAGATCCTGTATGGCAGCCCTCTGGTCGCTTCGTGGTCTACTCGGGACCCGACATTGGCACGACGTTTTCAGTGAAAGCCGTGACGCCCGACGGTGTCGCGCATTCGCTTCCGCAGCTGACTACCCTGACGCGGGGCGCTCGACACTTGAAATTCCTCTCGGGAGGACGTGGACTCGCTTTCCTGCGGGGAGGGATTGAACACAAAGATCTCTGGCTAATGGACCCGGAGACCGGCGCGGAGCGGCGGCTGACCAATCTCCCTGGCGATTTCGATATTCGGGACTTCGACATTTCCCCAGACGGCCGCGAAGTCGTCTTGGAACGCGTGCAGGAGCGTTCTGACATTGTGCTCCTCGACATTGCTCGGCAGTGATGCGCGCTCCCTGACGGGCGCGGCTGGTTAGGATGATGAGATCCCAACAAAAACGGGGACAAAAACGGGGGGACAGGGGACGAACAAAAACGGGGACGAACAAAAACGGGGACAGGCTACCCTTTCACTAATTGTTTGAGCGGAATCGCCCACTCGCGCCACTCAGTAATTGAATGGCACGATTGGCGAGAGCGGTGGCGGTGGGCATCCCACATCACATCACCCAACGAGGTAACCAGCGCCAAGTCGTATTCCACCACGACGACGACCGGCGGCTGTATCTCGCCCTCCTGAGCGAAAACGCGAGGCGCCATGGCATGCGACTGCTCGGCTATTGTTTAATGTCCAATCACGTGCACATCATTGCCGTGCCGGACCGGGAGGATTCCCTTGCCAAAGCCCTGGGACGAACCCACGCCGATTACGCCCGCTGGCTGCATATTCGCCAGCACCAGACGGGGCACCTCTGGCAGAATCGTTTTTACTCCTGCCCGCTGGATGCAGGGCACTGCTGGGCCGCGCTCCGCTACGTCGAATGCAACCCCGCGCGCGCCGGAATGGTGGATTCGCCGTGGGACTGGCCTTGGTCCAGCGCGGCGGCTCACGTGGCCGCGGCGGATCCGGCCGGGATGCTGGATCTGCGGGAATGGCGGACATCCTGGACAGGATCCCGGTGGAAGGAGGCGATCGGGATCGGCATCGGCGAAGCGCAACTGGCGGAGCGAATTCGTTTGGCGACGCGAACGGGTCGCCCTCTGGGCACGCGGGACTTCGGGGTCACGCTCGAGCGCATCTTGGGCCGATCTCTCATGCCCGCCAAACGCGGTCGCAAGCACCACGCACTGGTCGCGCAAGTGAGCGGCATTTGAGTGAAAGGGTAGCCTGTCCCCGTTTTTCGTCCCCGTTTTTCGTTTCTCCTCTTCCGCACGGCGAAGGGCAAGACGAAGCAACTCACCGGTCGGCGCTTGAGCCAGCCCGAAGTCTATCTCATGATCCGTCGACGAGCGGCGGGAGCCGGTATCAAGACTCTGATCGGCTGCCACACGTTTCGTGCGACGGGCATCACGGCATACTTGAAAAACGGCGGGAAGCTGGAGGTGGCGCAACAGATGGCCGCGCATGAATCGGCGCGTACGACAGGTCTGTACGACCGTCGGGGCGACGACATTTCGCTCGATGAGGTGGAGCGGATCGTGATCTAGCCATCTCCGTTCTGCGCCCGACCGCGCGGAGATCGCCGATCCACAACCCCGAGCTGCGCCGGCTATACAAGAAAGTCGATCAGCTTATCGGATGAGGATCAGAAGGCGCTGGTGGTCGTGGTGAATGGTCTGGTGAAGCGGTCGCGCGTCAGAAGAGTCATGACCAAGTGAGCAACCGGATGCATTGCCGGGCGATTTCTCAGAAAGGGACAGTGTGCTCCGTCCCTTTTCAGTGGAAGCCGTTGATTGCAAGGAACCGGAAATGGACGAAAACGAAGTCGTCGATTCTGGCTGTCCCCTTCGTTCCCGGCGCTCATTTCTTCGCTGCGTCACGTGATGGGGACACTGCGGCACAACCACTCGGGCAAATCGCGGCACACAGGAATGGTGATGTTCCGAGGCCAAAGTTCTCCACAAAATCCGAGAAATGCTCGTCTGTCCCTGTTTTCCCCTGTTTTCCCCCAATTAGTGAAAGGGTAGCCTGTCCCCGTTTTCCCAGTCCCGGTTTCTGTGCCGTCCCCGGTTTTTATCCATTTCGTCGCCTTTCCCGCGCAGCGAAATGTGCCGAAATCGAAGGACTCAATTCAGGCTGTCGCCTTCGTCCTCCGTCCTTTCGTCCACCCAGATGACTTCCGCCTGTGAGACTTCGATGAGCGCTTCAAATCCAACGAGGTCAGAACGATTCTCGAGACGTACTATTTTCGCGACATAGTAGCGGAAATCCACGTATCCCATCATTGTCCAATCGAAAACGTCTACGAAATCTAACGTGACTTCAGACGCTTTCAGCGTAACCAGTTCTTCCTTCCAGGATCGACCTTCTCGCTCTTTCTTAGTCACGATCACATGCGTCGCTAACCGCGCTCCTTCGCTATCCGGCATGTTAGGGACAATTTCGAATCTCCCGGCGACGTGACTCGGTTCGCAGGCACACCTATCCGCTAGGCTCTCAAAGACAAGGGTGTGGAAGATGCACGGCTTGAGTCTCTCGAAGACCGAGACCGAATTCCAGTTCCTTCGGTCCGGATCTCGCCAAAAATACACGTTCCAGATGTCACGCAGACATTGGCGGTATCGTTGAAAAATTTCGGTCACGTTAGATCTCATGGGCGTGGGGGTCCTTGAGCCGTCCCGGCGAGTAGAACATAATCGGAGCCAGGGTCGGTAGGTCCGGAGCCTCGAATTGGAAAGTAGGCGCACGTGGTCGGATCCGCAAGGTTCCAGGTGATCCAGTGCCAGTGCGTTCCGCTAGTAGATCCGTGGGCATCGCCGATATCTTCCCATTTGTACTGCGTCGGCCGTTGGCAATTTCCCGCCGCGTCTTTGCTAATCGTTCCAACCTGGGACGGATACGAGACCGGGTCTGTATGGCCTCTGTGAGTAAACCATTGCCAGATAAAGGCTACCCCCACGCCAATTGCCTCGCACAGACCGCTCGAGACACAAACGCCAACCCCCGCTATCGTTGGCGTGGCGACGACCCCGTTTCCAATACATCCTATGTTGTTCGCGGCATTGTAACAAGGAGGGGGGTCTATAACGGTTTCGGTGACAGACGGAACAATTCGCGATTTTCATGGTTCTTCACGCCGCCCCGAGCACTTGCGCGTTCCGCGGGCGACCTGCCTTCCCGGGCGTCAGCTTCCGCTCCATCGCTCTCTCCAAGCCGCGCACGAAATCCGCCGAACCCAGCGGCCGACCGGCATGCGTGGCCTCGCGAATCGCCCGCGCTTCATCGATTCGCTCCTCGCCTTGGCCCAGCCACCGCGCCCATTCTTCCGGCCTCCACTCCTTGCGCCACTGCTCCAGCTCCACCAACTCCGCCGCGTCTCTTCCTCCTAAGTGCGTGACGGCACTGCTCCAAGCGTAGTCCGCCGCCGAGCGCACCAGCTTCGCCCGCACCGGATTCAACTCAACATACCGCATTAGGCTTGCCATTCCTACCCCCTCGATCGCGCAGGAATAATACCGGCTCTGCCACAGGTGACCCGTGGCGCCCTCGATCGTATTGCGATAGCGCGCGTAGCGCCCGTGCACCTCGCGCAGCGTCTTGGCGAGCGAGTCCGTATGCTGCGGCCACGCGACCAGGTGGACGTGGTTGGTCATCAGGCAGTAGCCGAGAATCCGTAGCCCGTAGTGCTGGGAGTATTGCCGGAGCAATCCTAGATAGACCTGGCGGTCCTGGGGCGTGAAGAACACCTCCTGTCGAGCGTTGCCGCGCTGCGTAACATGATGCGCACACTCGGGAACCACGACGCGAGCGAACCTACCCATACGCTTAGGTAGTGCGCGCCGCCTCGGTTCCCTCTCCAAAATCCGGAATTGTTCCGTCTGTCACCGATTTGATTTCGATTCCTTTTCAGTGGAAGCCGTTGATTGCAAGGAACCGGAAATGGACGAAAACGAAGTCGTCGATTCTGGCTGTCCCCTTCGTTCTGAATGTCGATCAGCTCGGACGGCAGAGTACGAGCAAACAACGCATTCATTTATCACATACCGCAGCCACCTTTATTAATTCAAGGAGTACCAATTCGACGTCATGGTGACCCGGAAAAGGCTTCTTGTCTGAAAGATTCGGTGGCAACGCTGCCAGAGCCTTCTCCGTTAGCCCTTTTTTGTATTCGACGGCACCCCTAAACACCGCATCGTAGTTGGTACTACGGCTCTTGCTGTCGGGGCATTGCCTTTGGGCCGTGTCGATGAGGTCGAGGGTCTCAGGATGGTAAAGGGCTTCTGGGATTCCCAGCGACTTGGCCCAATCGATCAGGCCAATGTGGTTTGACTCGCTTCGCGCCTCGCGTGCGTCCACTGGCAGGGCCTCATATAAAACGAGCCCCTCCGTCGGTTCGGGCTGAGTTGCCGGATGCGAGAGTAAGACTCGCACACAAACGACTTGCCCGTCCAGTGCTTTCGCAGCTCGGACCAATTCAGTTGCATTCCAGATGCGACTGCAGCCCCCAGCGGCCGTTAAGCTTGCCGGGAGAGCGAGTCCAAAACAGAAAACTACAAGTCGCGATAATGTCATGGGTTGAGATTGCATTTCTGGTCTATTAGGGTGTCAAACGCTGAGGCGTTCTTAAGCTCAGCTTTGTTTGGGAGAGCAAAGCCGCCAGATCCTCGCACAAAGTTGTATAGATGGCCCATCTCATGCAATAACGTCTCCGCGTTGAAAGCGACGTTGTTATCGTTCCAGTACGTCGAGTTGATGGAGATAGTCGCGCTCGTCCCGGTGAGGCCCTGGTTGATGTTTGGTAACAGGAATCCATTTGGAGTCGTGAGGGCGCTCCCATTGCCTGTATAGCCGAAGTTCACGGATCCGTAAGTACCGCTTTGTGCCTGGAATAAGCTTGTTAGGACCGTTACCGGATTCCATTTGCCTGCTCTAGTTTTTGCGTTTCCAAAAAGGTCCATGCAAGCCGTATTCTGTGTCAAGGCTGTCAGGGCTGCTTGGTACGCGGCCGGCATGCATCCCCAGTCTGAACAGGGTGTTGGGGAAGGGGCGTCGCCGGTACCGTCGTCCCCGCAACTCCCGCTGGAGCTAAGGAATTGGTTCGCGCCGCACACGGTTGTTCCGCTGGAGCCCGTGGCGCCGGTGTCGCCGTAGCATTGGTCCTCGGGGTCAGTGTCATCGCTTTTCGAAACGACGCAGGTGTTGCCGCCACCGCCATAGTCCGTGGTGTCTGCCCCGTCGTACTCGGTGTAGAGACCTCTGGGATCTCTCCCATTGATGGGATCGCCCATCGTGTAGGCGTATTTGTTCCAGCTCGCGGGGTTTGCCGAGCCGCCGCTTGCGATGTATGGGTCCGGTGTCAGAAACGTTCCCGTTCCCGGATTGTGATAACGCTGGTCGGCGTAATCCAATCCGGTCTCCGCATCGCGGAAGTAGCCGGTGAACTTCTCGGTCCCGTTGGTCGTCGCCGAGGGTTTCTCCTGGCCGTAGGGATAGAATTTGCCGATCGAGCCCAGCCGGTCCGCTCCCACGTACCCGCCCGCGTTCTTGATCAGCTTGCGGCCGAAATAATAGTTGGTCCCCGTCTGCGTCGCGACCAGCACCGGTGCGCTCGTCGAGTTGTTGACGACGCCGCCGGTTATCGAAAGCTGGTAAGTCGCTAGCTTCTGACCGGAAACGCTCCAGAAGGTCACTTCATCCGTCGTTAATGTGCCCGACCACAACCCGCGCCACACTCGCTTATTGCCAGGCGCGTAGCTGTACTGGAAGTTGCCGCCGCTTTGAGTGACCAGGCGATTCTCCACGTCATAGAAGTATGGAGTAGACGTGCAAGGATATACGGCACCGGAGTTGCCGTTAGCGTCGGCGCAGTCATTCGGACTGGTTCGCTGATTGGTCGCCGGATTGACGGTCGCACTATAACCGGGAGCTGATCCCGCCGTGACGTTCTGATCCAGCAGATTGCCGAATCCGTCGTAGGAATAGCTCTGTCCCCAAGACCCGCTGGTCGCCGCTGCACTCGCCAGGCGGTTCAGTGCATCGTACGTGTAAACCACCTGCTCGCCGCTGATGTTGTCGGTCTGCGAAGCAATCTTGCCGTTGTTCTGGGTCGAGGGGTAGCCGTAGGTGATGTTGACGCCGTTGTTCGCGAGCTGAGTCAACTGCAACATCGAATTGTATGTGCGGCTCTCGCTGAAGGTGTTGTAGGCGCCGCTGATGGTCAGCAGCTCGTTCGAAGGCCCGTAGGTTGTGCCGCTGAGGATGCTCGCATTCGCGGCCAAGTCGGTCATCGTGTTCAGACGACCCATCGTATCCATAGCATACCCGAGATCCGGCCCGGAAGTTTGCGAGCCGCTCGGACCGTAGGACGGGTACTGCACGGCAGTGATCCTGCCTTCATGGAAAACGGGGACAGGCTACCCTTTCACCTGATTCTTTGAGCGGAATGGCCCACTGGCGCCACTCCGCGCCAGGATTTCATAAGGCCCGAGTTTATCACCGGACTGGAGCGGCGTATGACTGATTTAGCTTAATGGACTCGATCAGAAAGCGAGTATGTCCGGGATTACGGCGGATACGGAAGTTATACGGCCATCGTCAGTTGCAGCTAAAACGCCCTATGCGGAAACTGCCAGCACCCACCACTCAGCGCGCAGCCATCGCCGCGATATCCGCGTCCGTGCTCACCTTATCCGCCGTAGGAAAATTCGCGGGCACTTTCTGCGTGACCTTCCCCGTCGCCGCCCATTCCGTGCCGCGCTGAAACGTCGTGATGAACCCCACGCAGGCGAGCGCCGCGATGTCGTGTCCCATCGTCGTGTGAAATACCCGGCCTTTCCCATAACGGACGGTCAGCAGGATCGGCTCGTCGTGGCCCGTGCCCTTGTTCTCGGGGCTGGAATAGGCCGAGGCTAGAATCGACATATTCTCGCCCGGCCCCCGCAGCGCCGCGTACAACTCGTCGCCCGCGTGCATCCACACCTTGGGCAGGCCCTTCATGATCGGGTGCTCCTGCAGGCGAGTAGTCACCTGAAACGGCAGGCGCGCGCCGTGAGAGCCCGCCTTCCCCGGTGCGGGATCGGAGATCAGGTGCCCGTCCTTCTTGAAGTACCACATGGGCCCCCACTTCTCGTCGCGATCGCGCCATCCGGCGATGCCGATCATCCGGTTGTACGCCGGCCAATCCGCAAAAGCGTTATCCGCGGCGTGGACCACCACCATGCCGCCGCCGTCTTTCAGGTACTGATCGAAAGAGTCCTGCAAATTCGACGGCCAGCCCGGGCCGTCGTAGTTCATCACGATCACCTGATACCTGTCGAAATGCGGCTTGAACTTGCTGAAATCCTCGCCGCTCGCGGGCGCGGTCACCACGTCTACCTGAAACAAGCCGGCATCCTCCAGTTCTTTCTTCAGAACCGGCGTGGTGTGCTTCCAGTCATGATAGGTTCCGGCGCTCTGTCCGTCCAGCAGCATCACGTGGATATTGGCGTGGCTGGGAACCGGCTTGGATTGAGGTGACTCGGATTGCCCCAGCAGCGTGGCCGCGCCGAAGCTCGCCAAAACTCCTACACAGGCGATCGCAGCCACGACACCGAACTCGAAAGGCAGGGCCGCGCCCTGTCGCCCCAGAAACTTCATCCTGTGCATATCAACCAGCGTATGCCATAATGAGCGTTTCGCTTGGGCACCCTCTCTGAATTTCTCCACGCGATTCATCGCCGCCGGCGCTGGGGCTGGATCGCCTTGCTCGCCTACGCCGCCGCCGTCACCTTTCCGCACGAACAGGTTCAATACATCGTAAACGAAATTGCCAACCGGATCACTCACAAACGTCTTTACCAGGTCTCGGCCGCCATCCTTCTGGTGCAAGGCGCGCTGCTGACCTGGTTCGTATTCAAGCGGCTCCTCAAGCACACCGAGCGCCGCACGCTCGCCGCGTTCTGGGTTCTCACCATTTTTCTGATCTGGTGCGCGTGGCGATTTTTTACGGCCAATAACGTCGAACTGGTGCATTATCCTCAATATGTTCCGGAAGGCATGGCGCTGCTGGCTCTGACTTTTTCGCCTGCGGAATCGCTGGCGTGGATCGCGCTCTTCGGCGGCCTGGACGAAGCCTTTCAGTATTGGGACTTGATGGGAGCAAAGCCGGTTCCCTACGATTTCAACGACATCTATATGGATCTGCTGGGCGGCGCGGCGGGAATTGTGTTCGCGATGGTGTTCCTGCGTTGGGAGCGAGCGCCAACTTCATGGAAAAGCATCCTGTTACGGCCCGGTGTCGTGATGATTCTGAGTCTGGTCGCGATCGGAATCGTACTCTGGTCGGGCGGATGGATGGTGCTCTACAGCGACGCTAACTCGAATCATTGGTTCGCTTTAAGCCGGGTGAAGATGCCGGCGTTCTGGTTCCAGGTTCCGGCCAACGGACCCAACAAATACCATACACTTTCGCCGGTCGAGGGGCCGATTCTGATTCTGGCGACCATCGCGCTGTACGCGACGCTCGACCGGCGATTGCGAGTCGCGCCGGAGCGGTGAGCTTCGCGTCGCGTACGGTGAAAATGGCGTTGTTTTGCGGTGAAAGTGCCGCTGTTTCGCGGTTCCGCGGTTTCCGGTGAAATTGGTCGTTGTAAAGATGCCGGGAGAGTGCGCGAATTTCGTGCATGTTGCTGATTGTTAATAGGTCGCATCCCCACCCTGACGGGTGAGCTGGCGGGAACAAGCCCCAAGCTGACGCGTGGGGCTGGAGTTGGAAGGGAAAAGCCCCAAGCTTACGCATGGGGCCGGAGTTTGGAAGGGAAAAGCCTCAAGCTGACGCGTGGGACCGGAGTTGGAACAAGCCCCAAGCTGACGCATGGGGCTGGAGTTGGAACAAGCCCCAAGCTGACGCGTGGGGCTGGAGTTGGAAGGGAAAAGCCCCAAGCTGACGCGCGCGGTTAATGCGTCGCGATGGTGATGTTGCCCGCGCCGCTTTTGCCCGCCACCGAAACCGTCACCGGCACCTGGCTTCCCGGCGTGACCCCGCTCGGCATCATCACGTTAACCTGATATAAACCGACGTACCCCGGCGTTAATCCCGCGAACAGCACCGTCGCCGGGATTCCGCCGACGGTCACCGTCACCGGCGCGACCGCGTACTCGTACGGACTCGACGGCGTTCCGTTCCCGATCGCCAAACTCGGCGTTACCGCGCCCAATCCGAGCGCGTACATCACCAGATAATCGCCCGCGCCCGCCGGCGCGTTCGTGTCCGCGCGCGCGCCCGTGATCGCGTTGAAAATCAGTCCCTGGCCGCTGCCGCTGCCCGATGCCGATAAGATGGACGGCTCGCTCGAAAATACCGCGAGCGAAACCGGAACCGAAACCGCATTGCCTCGCAGCACCACCAACTGCTGCGAAGTATTGGTCTGAATGGTGAACGGAATCGCGACGTTCACCTGCGTGTTGCTGACATACAGCAGCGGCAATTCGACGCCCGCCAAAACCACGCTGGTCGAGCCGAGCTGCGGCGGCAACGGCACGCCCGTGTCGCCGAGCGATCCGTCGGCGAGCCCGCTTCCGAAAATCGAGACGAGCAATCCCAATGCAGGAGCGCTCGCGAAATCGGCGTTGCTCACGATGCCGCCTTTCGAAACTACGGGCACGGTCGGGTTCGATAAAACCTGCCCAGACACCAGCACGCTGCCGGTCAATGGCAACTGTTGCGCATCGGCGCGCAGTGTGAGGCCAGCCGAGTTATTTTGCGGCACCCACGTTCCGGACCAGATGCCGTTGCCGATCGCCAGCATGCCGAGGGGCGGATCGCCATCGCTGAAACTGACGATCACCGATCCGGTGTTGAAGGCGTCGCCGCAATCGTCGACCACTTGGACGACCAGCGGAGTCGGCCACGCAGCGGGTGTGTTGAAGCCGGTGCCGATGGTGGTGAAGACCGGCAGGAGTTTCGATGCGGTGCATTCCGCGGTGGCGTGTGGCGTAACTGCGAACGGTTCCGGCGTGTCGTTGCTCGAGATGACTGGGTATGGGCTTGGGATGATGCGTGGCGACGAGGCGCGGACTGACCCGAGGTCCCTCGCTTCGCTCGGGATGACGGTGTATGGGATCGAGACGTTGGAGATGGTTGCGGGACGCGCCGAGCCCGCAGTGGCGGAAATCACCAGTAGCAAAGCGACGGTCTGCGAGCTGCCGTCGCCAAAAAGAAGTTTGATGGACGCAGGATAGACGCCGGCGGTCATGCTCCCGAGCGTCGCGGTGACTGTGATGGAAGTGGTTTGCGCGGCGGCGATGGTCGCGGACGCGGGAGTGAACGTGAACCAACTCGGCGATGTCGAGGCGATGGCGTTGACGGTGAGCGGCGTCGAAGTGAGATTCGAAATGGTGAACGCTTGCGATTTCAGCGTCGCGCCGGGAGTTCCCAGGAACAACAGACCGCTCGGCGTCACAACCGGCGGCGCGGCGGTGCCCGGCGGAACGATGTGCAAGACAATCGCGATGGTGACGGCTGGATGCGCGCCGTCAGTCGGCGTGAGAATCACCGCGCCGTAATAATCCTCGGTGGTGAGGCCTGTCGGATTGGCCGTGATCGTCAAAGTGGTTGGGACTGCGCCGGGAACGCTGTTGCCACTGGTCGGAGTGACGCTCAGCCAGCCTGCGCCTTGGTAGGTGTTGGTCGAAAGAGTCCATGGGATGGTTGCGGTGTTGCTGAGCACGGCGACAGTTTGCGCCGGAACAGAGGTGTTGCCCGCAGCGACGCGGAAGGTTAAACCCGTTTGCGAAGTGATCAGGCCTTCCGTGGTGGGGGTGTATAGCTCTATCGACGATAAGCCCTGGTTGTTGGAGGCTCCTCCAGTTACCAATACTCGCCCGTCGAGCAGCAAAGTCGACGCCGCAAAACCCCTGGGCGCGCGCATGCTGCCAGTCGCGGCGAAACTTGCCGCGGCCGGATTATACAATTCGGCCGTGTTCACGGCGACCGGGAAGTTTGTGAATCCACCCTCGACCAGGACCTGTCCGCTCGAGAGAAGATTGGCGGTCGCCGCCTCCCGCTGCACGCTCAGGCTGCCGACGGACCGGAACGATTTGGCACCCGGATCGAAGATCTCAGCCGACGCGACACCGTTTCCCCCTCCCACCAGCACTGTCCCGTCCGCGAGCAGGACTGCGAACTGGGTGCTACGGGCTTGTTGCATCGGGCTGGTATTCGAGAAAGTCCCGGAAGACGGATCGTAGACTTCGGCGCTATCGAAGGTTGTGTTGGAAGGTGAATTGTAATCTGCGTCGGAGGAGCCCCCGGCGATCAGTACTCTGCCGTCGGCGAGCAAGGTAGCCGTGTGGAAGTCGCGATTGGCGGCCATCGCTCCGGTTGCAGTAAATGCCGCTGTCGTGGGGCTATAGATCTCCGCCCCGGCGTTGCTGGTGGTTGGGGTGCCGTGTCCCGCCGAGGAAAGTCCTCCCACCACCAGCACGCGTCCATCGTTCAGCAACGTCGCCGAAAGACCGTAGCCATGCGGCTGCACCGGGCTGCCGGTCGCGGCGAACTTACCGGCTACCGGATCGTATAATTCCGCGGCGGAAGGCGCGCTCTGGCCCCCGACGATCAGCACCTGGCCGTTGGTGAGCACGGTCGCGGTAATGTCTGCTCCGTGGGCGAAAACCATTTGCCCCGCGGATTGAGAGGAGCCGGTCGCGGGATCGTATATTTCCGCGGTATTGTCAGGGCCCGCTATGAGAACCTTGCCGCTCGGCAGGCGGACGGCCGTTGGTTGAACGCGCGCCTCCGTCATCGATCCGGTCGGACTCCAGCCCTGATTCGCCGACGACGCCTGCGCCGGGCCGATCCGCCATGCGAACACGTTGGCCAACTGGCCTGCCGGAATCTGTCCGTTGGGATAAGGCTGGCCGTTCGCTGCGTTCACGAATAATCCGGCGAACGCGCTGAAGTTGCCGCTCAGCTCGGCAGCCGTCGGAATGTACACGCTCGGAAAAAACTGTTGAGGAGCAAGCTGCACCTGCGCGTCGCAAAATGTCTGATTGGTAAACGCAGGGATTGGAATGCTCGCGTTGATCAAGCTGAGCGCGCCGGGCGCCGGAACGCCCACGACCAGATGATCGCCCGCCGAATCCGCAGAGGTGACGTAGTCAATCGAACTAAACGGAAGAAATCCCGAAGGAAAATTAACACACGCGGAATTGTTGACGGTTGGCGCCGAGATCGCGACAACAGAACCGGCCGTGATGAACCTCAGCCCGCTGTTCGATGGGACCGAGCATGTAGCGTTCCCACATTGACCTTCAGCCGACGGGGAGATTATGGAAATCGTGCCGCCAGAATCCGTCAGTGGAGACGAAAACTGAAAGGCGAGCAGCGGCGTTCCGGTAAAATTGACCAAACCCGGGTTGGGTACCACTCCGAGGATGGTGGTCGTCGAGCTAGCGCCAGGATCAAGCGCTAGATAACTTGCCCCCGCTTGGCCGCCGCCCATTGTCGTGATGTGGACGTTGCTGTAGCTATTGGTATCGGCATTGTATTCAAACGACCCCGTTGCGGTCCCTCCGTCGGCAAAGGTAACTGCGACCAAGTTCCAAAGAGTCGTAGAGGCTGAGGCCGTGGGTGCGCTGAAGAGGCATCCGAAAAGAACCATCAGCGCTCCGCGAAGAAGGTAATTGCGGTGATTTTCGCGCATAGGGGATATCTCAAGATCCTAATTTACGTAGGTTTCCGCTCGCAAACGGAGAAACCGTGGCTGTGCCCGTTCCCGATACCTGTCCCGCGCTGTTGATCGCAGCCGAAAACGTCAGGCCCGAAATCGTAAACGAAGAGTTTTGCGCGAATGCCCCTCCCGCGAAAACAGCGAGTGTGAAAAGAACCCGGCAATAGCCAGCCATGTGCAGCCCTCAGGAAGTCCGCGGTGGAGACGTAACCTAAATGTTAGCTTGAAAAATCAGTTGTTCCGGTTTCGACGCCACGCGATTTGCCAACGGGCGGCCCTCAGCCGAATTGGATGAGGGACGGATTTGGATCCGAATTGGTTATTTGGACGCAGGCTGCCGCTGGCGTCCAGACGCGTTGCCCGATCCGCGTCGCTGGGGCCCGGGGGTCGGCTACAATAAATGTATCGGTGTTTATCTGTCTATCTGCATAGGTGTCATATGGAAGAAGCCGTTCGCTGGAACATCAAGGTTTCGAAAGAGACCGACCTCGCTCTGCGCACCTTTCTGGGCGCCCAGGGCGCGAAAAAATGCGACCTCTCGAAATTCATCGAGGAGGCCGTTCGCTGGCGCATCTTTCATCAGACCGTCCGCGACGTCCGCGCCGCTTTTGCCGACGTCCCTCCGGCCAAGCTCCAGAAGATGATTGATTCAACCGTTGAGGAAGTCCGCGCGGAGCGCTACCGGGAACGAGCCGCACGGTCCTGACGGCCCCGGTATGCGCCTTGGCGTGCGTATTATCCTCGACACCAACATCCTGCTCTCCGCGCTTCTGTCCCCTCTAGGCAATCCCGCCAAGCTTCTGGCCGCGTGGGAGCGCAGGATGTTCACTCTGGTCGCTTGTGACGCGCTGATCGAGGAACTTCTTGGCGTCGCCGGGCGGCCGTTTTTCAAGGCCAGGCTTCGCGCCAGCGCGGCTGAACTGCTCGCAGCGGGTCTTCGCGACTTCTCGTTTTACTGCCGCGATCTACCTTCCGGCCCGGTCGCCCCTGACCCCAAGGACAGCTAGCTGCTCGCAATGATTGAAGCCAGCCGAGCTGATTTTCTAGTGACCGGCGACAAGGAACTGCTCTCCCTCAAACACCACAAGATACGTCACAAACTCGCCCGGATCATCACGCCCGCCGCCATGATCGAACTCATTGAAGGACGCCAATAGCCGCAGAATAGAGGAAGTCCGCAGACTCCTGACGGGAGTACAATTGGGTCAAGTGAGCACTCGATTTCTCGCAACACATTTCGCGGCACAACTCACAACAGCGATCACGCTGGCGGTGATGATCGTTGCACCGGCCGCGGGGCAGTCTCCGGCCGAGTCGACATCGGCGAAGGCAGCATCGTCCAAGTCGTCCTCCTCGACCTCGGCTAAAGCAAAATCGGCGATCCCGCGCACACCGGACGGCCATCCCGATTTTCAAGGAGTCTGGACCAACGCCACCATCACACCCATGGTGCGGCCGGCCGCTTACGCGACGAAGCCAACGCTCACCGATGCCGAAGCGAAAGAGTTCGAGAAGGCCGCCGCGGAAGAACTTCAATCGAACGACGGCGCCAGCGACAGTCCGGGATTGAGAGCGGCGGGTTCGGGCGGAACGGGCGGGTATAACGTCCTGTTTATCGACCGAGGGTCGGAGCTGGCGCGCGTGGACGGAGTGAAGCGGACCTCGCTCATCATCGATCCGCCGGATGGGAAAGTTCCGCCGCTGACCAAGGAAGCGAACCAGAGGATCGGCGCCATGATGCGGAGTTTTCTCACCTACAACAGCGTGAAAGACCGTCCGCTCTCGGAACGGTGTCTAGTGGGGTTCAGCTCGACGTCGGGACCGCCGATGATGCCGGTGCTTTACAACAACAACTACCAGATCGTGCAGACGCCGGACGCGATGATGATTCTGGTGGAGATGGACCACGACGTGCGCGTGATCCGGATGAACTCGACGCACGTCGCGCCCGCGATGCGCAAATGGTTGGGCGATTCGATCGGCCATTGGGAAGGCGACACGCTGGTGGTCGACACCACCAACTTCACGGATCAGACCATGTTCAATGGAGCGTCGAAGGATCTGCACGTGATCGAGCGTTTCCAGCGCGTGGATGCGTCGACCATCCTATATAAGGTGACGATCGACGATGCGTCGACGTTCGCCAAGCCGTGGACCATGGAGTTTCCGTTTGTGGCGACGGCGGGTCCGGTGTATGAATATGCGTGTCACGAAGGGAATTACGCGATGACGGACATTATGGGCGGGGCGCGGAAGGCGGACGCGGAGAAGAAGTAAGGTTACTGGCCGCCGATGGACGCGGGTTTAGTTTGGATCCCCACCCTGACGGGCGGGGTTGGGATGTCGCTCGTCGAGAACACAGACTAAAGTCTGTGCCACCGAAACACAGACTGAAGTCTGTGCCACCTGCACAGGCGTCGTACTAGACTAAACGCTATGGAACCCAATCGCCGCACCTTTGTCAAGACCGCGGTCACATCCGCGACGGCCGCCTTCACCACTCAGATTTTCACCGGGAACGTGCGGGGCGCCAACGACCGCATTTCCGCCGGCTTCATCGGCATGGGGAAGATGGGGCGCGATAACCTGCGCTGGGCCATGCGGCAGCCGAATCTGGTGGCGACCGCGGTGTGCGATGTTTACGATCGCAACCTGAAGATGGCCGTCGATATCGCGAAAGGACAGGCGGGAGGGCCGGCTCGCGCCATGCTCGATTTCCGCGAGATGCTGAACGATAAATCGATCGACGTGGTGTGCATCGCGACGCCGGATCACTGGCACGCCTACATGACTGTCGAGGCATGCAAGGCCGGCAAGGACGTGTACGTGGAGAAGCCTGTCGCGACCACTATCGACGAAGCCGGAAAAATGGTGGAGGCGGCGCGCAAATACAATCGCGTGGTGCAGGCGGGGACCATGCAGCGGTCGGCGATTCATTTTCAGAAAGCGGTGGACCTGGTGCGCGGCGGTGAACTCGGCAAGGTGACTTTTGTCCGCACCTGGAATTACGGCCATTCGGGTCCGCAGGGCATCGGCAATCCGCCGGATTCGGATGCGCCGACGGGGCTCAATTGGGATCAATGGCTGGGGCCCGCGCCCGCGCGCCGGTTCAACGCGAACCGTTTCGGCGTGGATCCGGACGACCGGTATTTTTCGACGTTCCGCTGGTTTTGGGATTACGCAGGCGGCATGATGACGGATTGGGGCGTGCATCTGCTGGACATCGTGCAGTGGGCTTTCGAAGAGGCCATGCCCACATCGGCGACCGCGAGCGGCGGCAAATTTTATCTGCGCGACAATCGCGAAACGCCGGACACGCTGCAAGTGACGTACGAGTATCCGGGGTTCCTGGCGGTGTATGAGAATCGCGAGGGCAATCAGCAATCCATGTTCGAGCGGGACTACGGCATCCTGTTCCATGGCGATCGGGCGACGCTATTTGTCGACCGGCGCGAATGCCGTTTGATTTCGGAAAAGGGATCGACGCTGATGAACTGGGAGATGAAGTCGACGGGCGGCGGGAATTTAGAGCACTGGGCGAATTTTCTGGAGTGCGCGAGGACGAGAGAGCGGCCGGTGAGCGATATCGACAAATGCCGGCGGTCGACCGCGACGTGCCTGCTGGGAAATATCGCGCTGCGGAGCGGGCAGCGGGTGGATCTGGATTCGAAGAACTGGACGGTGGCTCAGCCTGGGGCGGGAAAGTATTTATCGCGCGAGTATCGGGCTCCGTGGAAGCTGGCGGTGTGATGTGCTTTCACCGATCATTTAGGCCGCTCCCTTGGCGCAAGCGCAGCTTGGTCACGGCTCGGTAACGGACGCGACTCACGGCCGGTGTGTGTTATGTTTAGGCGTAAGCCGCCAGCGACGTCAAACAACCTACCGCGGGAGTAACTCAATGGTAGAGTCACAGCCTTCCAAGCTGTTGGTTGCGAGTTCGATTCTCGTCTCCCGCTCCATCATTCCGAGAAAGCCTGCGCACCATTTGTAATCCGCAAGTGCAATCCCGCTAGCCGCTCATACTTTTCCGATCCAGTTCGATGAGATGGTCAGGGCCTTCGAGAATGCTCGCGGAAGGCTCGGGAGACCACCATGAAGTTTTTCGGGATCATGCTAGCGGTGTGCTTGCTGATGGTGCTGTGCCCCCTGATGGCGCAAACAGGGACGCCTGCTTCCAATGTGCCGGAAGCGGAGACATTTGCCGCGCTTCCGCCCGACGCACCGGCCTATCTCGCCAAGCCAGAGAGAAATGACGCGAAAAATGACGGGCGCACATTGTACCGGTGGTCGCTCGCCGCGGTAGCCGCCGGCAACGCAGCCGATACGTTTTCAAGCTGGCATCAGCCGGAAGCGAATCCGCTGCTGGCGGGCCGCGGGTCGGAATTCGATGGCCGTTCAGTGTTACTGAAGTCGGCCCTGGTGGGCGCGTCGTTTCTGATCGAGCGCTGGGCGCTTCGCCAAAATCCGCGGCTCTACCGCACTTTCGCGTGGCTCAACTTCACCATCGCCGGCGTGCTGGGCGGTGTGGTCGCGCACAATATCACGCTGCGTTGAGAATAATTTGTCTTCGCGCCTTTGAGCTGGTTGTGCTCAGGCAGGGCGGCAGAATGTGGGGAAACAGTTGGGCAGCGGACCAGCCTCGATCCTCGGCTTTTCCTAACGGAATGGACCGATCAGGCGATGGACCGAACCACGCCGCCGTCGGCGCGCACCGCAGCGCCGTTGATCGCGGAAGCCAGGGGGCTCGCAACAAACGCGACCACAGCCGCGACCTCCTCCGGCGTTGCGAATCGCTGTAGAATCGAACTGGGCCGGGCTTTCGCGAAAAACTCCTGCTCGAACGCGCGACGCTCGACGCCCTTTTCCGCCGCGAGCCTCTCTACAAATCCGATGACTCCCTCCGATGCGGTCGGACCGGGCAGGACGGCGTTCACGGTGACGGCTGTTCCGGCGGTGGTTTCAGCGAGCCCGCGAGAGATCGCGAGCTGAGCCGTCTTGGTCATGCCGTAATGAATCATCTCCACAGGAATCTGGAGGGCGGACTCGCTCGAAATGAAGATGATACGACCCCAGTTCTTTTGCTTCATGGGGCCGATATAATGGCGGCTCAGCCGGACTCCGCTCAGCACATTTACCTCGAAGAAACGGCGCCAATCGTAGTCGGAGATCTGTTCAAACGGCTTCGGCTCAAAGATGCCAAGATTGTTCACCAGGATGTCGACGGCGGGCAGATGCGCAATGACAGCGTGCGTCCCGGCTTCGGTGCCCAAGTCGGCCGCGATTCCCTGAGCTGCGCCACTGGTCCGCACCGCTTGGTCGACCCGCTCCTGCGTGCGGCCGTTTACCGTGACCGCCGCTCCCTCCTTCGCGAGCGCCGTAGCGATGGCCAAGCCAATGCCGGCGGTGGATCCAGTCACGAGAGCGGTCTTGCCTTCCAGTTGCAGGTTCATACCGATTGGTCTCCAGTATCGAGAGTCTACTCTCTTTAACCGCCCATTTACTCCGCAATTCGCCTGCCGCGGCTGCCCCGAGCCCTCGGCAGTTGCTCGGTTGTATGCTACAATCACCAGTACTTCTGTTGTGACCTCATGTTGTACCCGCTAGTACCACGCTGTTCCTGCATTTTCCCGATTCCCCAACAAGTGAAACACTGAATGAAATATCTTTCTCACAAATCATATTTGTCCTTAATCCTTTTCTCGTCCGGATTTGTTTTCGCGCAGACCACCTTTTGCACCACCTCCGCGGTGCCTCCCCTGGTGCGCGCTGAAGGATTCACCGAGCGAGTGGGCGATATCCGGATGTCCTGCACCGGCTCGCCCAACGGCACGCTCACAGGCAATTTCACCTTCATCCTGAGCGCGACGGTTACCAATCGCCTTTCAAACGGGAATACGCTCACCGGCATCGTGTTTACTGTCGATAGCGGCTCGGGACCGCAACCGGTTATGGTGCAGCCGCTGATGGTGAATCCGAACAGCCTGGTCTTCAATGGCGTGCCCGTCGCATTTTCGCCGCAGGGCACGGCCAACCTCGCGATCGCGGGAATCCGCGTGAACGCGACCCAGGTTGTGGTTCAAACTCCGATAACCGCTTCCATCGCGATTAACGCGGCGGGTTTTCCTATCACGACATCGCCGCTGGTGGTGGGAACGCCCGAGCGCGGCCTCTACACCGGCAACACCGGTACGCTGATCTGCGCGCAGAACGGATAGCCCCTGCCCAATACAAACGGCGATCCGTTCACTTTTGCGGATCTACTCCAAGCGGGCACGTCCTTCTCTTCCACGCGAGTCACGGAGGGCTTTGCAGACGCGTTCGGGCCGAAATCGGCGCCGGCTTATTTTAATGCCGATAGCGGGCAGCGCATCATCGTGCAATACTCCGGGTTCCCGAACGACGCGCAGCTTTTCATCCCCGACGTGGTCGCGGGATCGGACACGATCCAGGCCACGGCCGGCGGCGATTTCGAGGCGCCCGCGTCGGGCGGAGCGTACGCGCCTTCGGCTAATGGTTCATTGCTGCTCGCGCGCGTTGCGGGTGCGAACTCGAACGGCGCGGGCGGATCGCCAGTCTATACTCCCGGTCCAATCGGATCGGGCACGGTAGCTTTCTCGACCGTTTCTCAAATCCCCATCGTGAACGGAACCGCGATCGCGGTCTACGAAGTGGTGGACGCGAATTCGTCCGCGGTGGAAACCGCGCAGTTCCCCACTTTCCTCGGCCTGCTTCCCAACGGATCGAGAACGCCGTCGCAGACTTCGGAAAGCGTATTCTTCGCGCCGTTATCGACGGTCGCGACCGCATCGGCGACCGAGCCGATCCCGCGCTTCACCGCGATCGCCCCTCTGTCCGATTGCACCGTCATCGGCGACTGCGGTTTCGTCCAAGGTACACTTTCCGTGAACACAACACCGCTGCAATTCAGCGAACCCTCGGGAGGCGTCACAGGCCAGCTTTACTTCACGATTCAAAACACCGGAGGCGGAATGATGGGCTGGACCGCGGCAGTGAATTATTTAAGCGGGTCCGGTTGGCTGTCGCTCGATCCCACGCAGGGCGTGAACAACACGACGGTTCGCGTCTACGCGAATCCGGCCAATCTCACCCCCGCAACATATCAGGCGACGATTGTCGTGAATGCCGGCGCGGCCGGAACGGCCTCGGTCCCGGTGACGTTCGTGGTTACTCAGGCGGCCACTAAAGTGACGCCGCCGGTGATCACGACGAACGCTCCGACGGTCACTAATGTCGTGAACGCGGCGAGCTTCGCCCCGGTCCCGGTGGTGCCCGGCTCCTTGACTACCATCATGGGGACGGCATTTACCGGCAAGATCGTTTCGGCGACTTTCAACGGTCTGTCCGCGACCATCCTCTTCAGCAACGACACGCAGATCAACCTGGTGGTTCCGCCGGATCTGGGCTCCGTGACTTCGGCGCAGTTAGTGGTGACCGTGGATGGATCGAACAGCGCGGTGACAACGGTGCAGGTCACGCCATTCGAGCCGGCTATATTTCCAAACGCGCTGCTCAATCAGGACGGAACGCTCAACAGCGCCACGAACGCCGCTGCTCTCGGCAGCATCGTCTACTTTTTCAGCACGGGATTGTCGGGCAACGGACAGATCAGCGTGCGCATTGGCGATCAGGAGATTGACGCGCTGTACTACGCCGGTCCCGCGCCGGGTCTGCCGGGAGTGCAGCAGGTGAATCTGGTCGTTCCGACGAGCCTCGCGTCTGGTACGGCGAACCTGTACGTTTGCGGGTCGAGCAATTCGAGTAATTCGAACAATGCCGGGAACGCGGCGACGGTTTGCAGTCTCCCAGTTCCACTCACGGTCCAGTAAGACGATTGACCGGCCCGAATCGTTGTGCTAGCTTAAAAACTCCCTGAGGTGCTCGTCGTTCGAGGCGAGTGAAAAGGGAAGCGGGTGCAAATCCCGCACGGTCCCGCCACTGTGAGCAGCGAGCGGCCGGCGCAGTAAGCCACTGTTCTTCGGAATGGGAAGGCAAGCCGGTGCAGCGACGACCTGCGAGTCAGGAGACCTGCCTCGGGTGAAGCGAGCGCTATGCTTCGGGCGAAAGCAGATCGTGCGGATGGCAACCTGAACTCCCGGGTTGTTTCCTCCCGTCTTTCCCTTCCTGCTTTCGCAATGAGGCGGACGCGTGCGCGGCTTTTCGAATCGAGGCCCGGACTCCTCTGCCATGTTGACGCTCATTCTCGGCGGCGCTAGAAGCGGAAAATCGCGTCTGGCTCAGCGGTTGGCGATGCCGGCCGCGCGCGTGATTTATATGGCCACATCGCGCGTTAATGATGATACAGAAATGGCGGCGCGCATCGCTCGACATCGCTCGAGCCGTCCGGCTTCCTGGCGGACCATTGAAGAACCTCTGGCGCTGGCCGATGCGTTGGATCGCGCAGCGAAAGACGCCGACACGATTGTCGTCGATTGCCTGACCATCTGGCTCAGCAATCTATTCTGGGAACATCGCGACGGGTCCACTCAACACATTGAAGATGCGGCGCGCGCGGAGCTTGAGCGAATCGCGATCACAGCTCGCGACTGTGACGTCATTCTGGTTTCCAATGAACTCGGCAGCGGAACCGTTCCGGAGCCCGCTATTACGCGCGCGTTCCGCGACGCGCAAGGTCTGGTGAACCAGTGGGCCGCGGAATTTGCGGATGAAGTGATCCTGACGGTCGCAGGGCTTCCGCTGTATTTGAAGAGTAGTCCGATGAATGAAACGACAAATTGAGCGCATGAAGACCACTCTCTTATTTCTCATCTTGATAATGTCCGCGCGATTGAGCGCGGAATCCGGCGCGACCCTCACCGGAACCGTGAAAGATCCACAAGGGCAGCCCGTACCCGGCGCGACCGTCACGCTATTTTCACGGAGCGGCGCCGCCGGCAGCGCGACCACCACCGACTCCGCGGGCGCCTACCTCTTCGACCGATTGCCCGCAGGCGATTATCTGCTTCGCGCCGCGGCTCCCGGCTTCGCGCTATTTCTCGCCGAGGACCTTCATCTTAAATCCAACGCAGCCGAGACACGCGACGTCGCGCTTCAACTCGCGGGCGTGCGCGAGGAAGTGGTGGTGACCGCGTCCGGAACGCCGCAACTTCCCGAACAGGTTTCCCGCGCGACCACCGTAATCGATCAGACCGACGCCGACGATCGCGACGCCTCCGTTCTCTCCGACGTGGTGGCCCTCGCGCCGGGCGTGCGCGTGCAGCAGCTCGGCGGACCGGGCGCGTTCACCACCATCCAGATCCGCGGGCTGCGTACCGAGGACACCGCCGTTCTGGTCGACGGTCTGCGATTGCGCGACGCTTCCGCCACGCAAGCCGACGCTTCGGGGTTGATCGAGGACCTGCTGTTCACCGACGCCACGCAAGTTGAAGTGATGCGCGGCTCCGGATCGTCGCTGTATGGGACCAACGCGATCGGCGGCGTGATCAACGTGATCACCGATCAGGGCGGAGGGCGCACGCGCGGAAGCATCCTGCTGGAAGGCGGATCGCTCGGCATGTTTCGAGGACGCGCGCAGCTCTCGGGCGGCGTACGCAACGACAAAATCGAATACAGCCTGGCTCTCGCCGATACGGACGTGACCAGCGGCGTCGGCGGCGACGCTCCCTTTCGCGACATCAGCACGCAAGGCCGCGTGACCTTTCACCTGTCGCCGTCGCTGCGCCTCACCGCTCGTCTCTACGGCGCGGATTCTTTCAGCAAGGTTCGCGGGCAGCCGGACATGATCGGCGCGCCGTCGGGTTTCGGAATCGTCAATGCGATTCCGCTTTCGCCCGCGCTGACCGCGCTCTATCAGAACGGAATTCCGCTTTCGCAAATCAATACCGGCAACGCGACCTTCATCCCCGCGCTCGACGATCCCGATTCCACTCGCGCCGCGCGCTTCGTCGACGCCGCGCTCATCCTGAACGGACAGGCGTCGCCCGCGCTCGATTATTCGATCAGCTACCAACTGGTTTCGAACGCCCGCCGCTATGGCAACGGGCCGGCCGGCGTCGACTTTCAACCTACCAGCAGCACTCGATCGCTCTACGATGGGCGCATTCACACGACCGATGCTCAGTTCCACTATCGCGCCGGATTCAACCTGTTGAGCGGCGGCTACGAATTCGAGAATGAGAATTTCGCGTACGACAACACCCAGCAGGGCATTCCAGCCGCGGCAAATGCGGTCAACGTCACGCAGCAAAGCAACAGTGTTTTTGTACAGGACCAGTTGCGGTTTTTGGGCGATCGCCTCCAGATTTCGGGCGCGTTCCGGGCGCAGTTCTTCACGCTGGACAATCCGGTGTTCACGCCGCTGGCGACGGCGCCATACCAGGGCATCGCGTTCCCATCGCCCACCCCCGCCTACACCGGCGACACCTCCATCGCATATGTTTTCCGCAAGACGGGCACCAAGATTCGCGCGCACGCAGGCCGTGGCTATCGCGCGCCTTCTTTGTTTGAACGCTTCGGAGCCGGCTTCGATCCGGTTTTCGGTTATACCGTCTACGGCGATCCGCGCCTCAAACCCGAGCACTCCACCAGTCTCGACTGGGGCGTCGACCAGACTTTCTTCAACGGCCGCCTCAAGACCTCGGCCAGTTATTTTTATACCTGGCTTGAGGACGTCATTAATTTCGACACATCCGGTTTGATCCATCCGGCCACCGACCCGTTCGGCCGCTTCATCGGCTACCTGAACACGCAAGGCGGAATTTCGCGCGGCGTCGAAACCAGCGCAACTTGCGCTCCTACGCGCTCGCTAAGAGTGACTGGCGCTTATACCTATGTCAACGCGATCGAGCGCACTCCCATCGTTGGCGATGTGCTCCGGACTTTCGTGGCTCCCAGGAACCAATTCTCGCTTCTGGTCACGGAGCAGCCAACCTCGCGGTTGCTCCTGACTTTCGATACCCTCGAATCGAGTAGCTATCTCGCGCCGATTTATGGTGACGTGGTGACGCAAACCTATCGCTTCGACGGAATTCACAAAGTGAACGTGGGAGCAAGCTATCGGATTCCGATAAGAGAATACCGCGCGATCCGCTTTTTCGCGCGCGCCAATAATATTTTCAACCAAACTTATTTTGAGAGCGCATTTCTGACTCCCGGACGAACCGCTTCGGGTGGTCTACAATTCGAGTTCTGACATGAGACGTGTTGGTCTGATTGCTTTATCTTTCGCTCTCTGCGCCCCGTGCGCGCTCTGCTCCGGCGTGCCGCAGCGCATCGTCTCCTTGTCTCCCGATTTGACCGAGGTGCTCTATGGCATCGGAGCGTTCCCCCGCGTCGTGGCCGTATCGGACTACGACACGTATCCGCCGGAGGTCGCCAAGCTTCCTCACCTCGGGCCATTGCATAGTCCGAATCTGGAAACACTCACCGCGCTGCATCCCGATTTAGTGGTGATCAACAGTGCGCAAGCTGCGTTTGTGGAAGACACGCTGAAGCAGTTGGGACTCCCGGTCTTCAAGGCGTCCAATCGAACTCTCGAAGAAGTCTATTCTTCCATGCTTGCCATCGGACGCGTGACCGGAAATGACAGCGAGGCAGTTAGATTGGTGGCGGCCACTCGCGAATCGCTCGACCGCGTCGCGCGCAAGACGGCTGGTCTTCCAAAAACGCGAGTGGTTCTGATTATCGACCGCACACCCGGCACGCTGCGCGATCTCTATACCGCGACGGAAGGCAGTTTTCTTTCGGAGTTGATCGAGATTGCGGGAGGCCATCTGGTTGTGCAGCCGGCCAAGACTGGTTACGCGAAGCTGTCTAAAGAAGATTTGCTCGCGCTTAATCCCGATATCATCCTCGACTTCATTCAAGGTCCCAAGAGCCGCTTCGCGGGCGATCCGATGGAGGCCTGGCGCGAAATGCCCGAGCTGAAAGCGGTTCGCACGCGGCGGGTTCACGGCGTGAATGACGATTTCGTCCCGCACGCGTCCCAGCGAATTGTCCAGACTGCGGAGTTGTTCGCGCGGCTGATTCACCCGGAGGTTAAATGAATCCAAACGAGCCGCGACCCGCGCTACCGAGCCGCGACTGTCAAGGAGCGGCACTAACAACCCTCTCGTGTCCTCCCAACCGCGAGGCCGCGTGGGGCGGACGCCCTCGTCCGCGCCGGACCCCCTGGTCCGGATCGGGCCGCACACTCACGACTGAACCAAAATGACCACGCAACCCTGGTTCGACGCGCACCATCTCGACTACGCCTACGCCAATGGCAACCTGGTGGTGCGCGATGTCAGTTTGCGGTCGGCTCGTGGGTCGATGACCGCCGTGATCGGCGCCAACGGTTCCGGAAAATCCACGCTGGTCCGAATGTTGGCCGGACTTCTGCGGCCCCGGGCTGGATCGATTGCGCTTGACGGCGTTCCCTTTGACGATTGGGAACCGCGCTTGCGTGCCCGCGAAATCGCCTACATGCCGCAGTCGACGGCCACGGCCTTCCCGTTCCGCGTGATCGATCTGGTGTTGAGCGGACGAACGCCGCACACGCCGAGGTTTCGTTTTGAAAGCGCGCGCGATGTGGAAAAAGCTGACGAGGCGCTTGAGACCGCGGGCGCCGCGCATCTGGCCAACAGAAACTTCCTGAGTCTTTCGGGAGGCGAACGGCAGATGGTGATTTTAGCCCGCGCGCTGGCGCAGGAGCCGCGGCTGCTGTTGCTGGACGAGCCTTCGTCGTCTCTGGATCTGAAGCATCGCGCCGATCTGATCCGAACGCTCGCGCGATTGCGGGAGTTGAGGCATCTGAGCGTCATCATGATCACTCATGACTTGCAGTTGACCAGCGCGTTTGACCAGATTCTCGCGCTGCGCTGCGGAGAGGTCGCCGCGGCAGGCACACCAGACGAGGTTCTGCGCGATCATCTGCTCCGCGATATCTATGGCGATCCGAGCGTGCGGACGGAGCGAACCGGGGGCCAGACGTTGGTGTGGGTTGACCTATGAGAATAATGTGGGGCCGCCACTCTTGGCGGCAAGCCGGCATTCATGCCGGCTTATCTTTGTGGTTCAGAAGCCGGCTGGAAAGCCGGCTCGCCGGCAGGATTGCCGGCCCCACATCGTGCGCAGAAAACCGACAATGACCGCGCCGATCAGCACCCGAATCCTGAAAGCGCTGGCGATCCTCACCCTCATCCTGATCGCCTCCGTCGCGCTCGGCTTAGCCGTCGGCAGCCAACGCATCCACGTGTCGAGTTTGTTCTCCGATTCCTTCTCGCGCACGCTGTTCTTTCGCCTGCGGCTGCCGCGCGTATTGATGGCCCTGGTGATCGGCGCTTCGCTGGCAGTCACGGGAGGCGCGCTCCAGGCGCTATTCCGGAATCCGCTCGCCGATCCCTACATCTTAGGTGTGTCGGGAGGGGGAGCGATGGGGGCAAGCATCGCCATCGCGCTGGGATGGAGCGCGCGCATCGCCGGCATCCCTTTGGTATTCGTAGTCTCCTTCGCCGGCGCGATGCTGGCGGTTACGCTCGTGAGGATGCTCGCGCGCACCGGAGCCGTGGTGCTGCCGGGAGCGTTGCTGCTCTCCGGGGTCGCGGTGAATCTGATCTCCGCCGCCGGCGTGCTGACCATCCAATACCTCACTGACCCCACCAGCGCATTGCGGATCCTGCGCTGGTTGATCGGCAGTTTGGACGTGGTTGGATTGGAGCCCGTCGGCCGAATGCTGATTGTTCTGGCGCCCGCGTGGCTCGCGCTGCTGGCTCTGTCGCGGCAACTGAACCTGATGGCGATCGACGAAGACACGGCCGCAACGCTGGGCGTGAATATCCGCCGGTGCGAAAGTATCGTACACGCGTTGTGCGCTCTGATCGTCGGCGTCACGGTGTCGGCCGGCGGAGCCATCGGTTTCGTCGGATTGATTGTTCCGCACGCGGTGCGCCTCATGTTCGGCGAAGACCTGCGCATTGTCCTGCCGGGTTCGCTGCTGCTGGGCGGGGCCTTTCTGATTCTGGCCGATGCGCTGGCGCGGACCGCGCTGCCGTCGAGCGAGCTTCCCGTGGGCGCCATCACAGGGTTGGTCGGCGGTCCGATATTTCTTTGGCTTCTGCACCGGAGGCAACAATATGCAGCCATGTAGGCTTCAAGGAATCCCCGATGTGGGGCGGTCCCCCTGGACCGCGGCCGACGCCCTCGTCGGCCTCCAAAGTTCCGCACTATTCGAAACCGAGCACGATTCCAAAGCAAGGAGCATTCATCCCATGAGCATTGCCACTAAACGCGGTGACGGAGGCCAGACCGGACTCGCTGGCGGAATCCGCGTTTCCAAAACGCATCCCCGCGTTGAGTGCTACGGCACCATCGACGAACTGATCTCGCAAATGGGTTTCGCGCGCTCCATCTGCCAGGACTCCGAAATCGCCGAACGCATCAAGACCATCCAGCGGGAACTATATAAGGTTGGCTCGGCGATCGCGACCCCGCCAGAATCGAAGAAATCCCCGCCGGAAATCACGCCCGCCATGGTCGACGCCCTGGAGACCGAAGTCCATCGTATCGAAGCCGAGCCGGGCGTGCTGGCGGATTGGTCCCTGCCCGGCGGTTCGCCCGATTCGGCGGCTCTCGATGTAGCGCGCACGGTGTGCCGGCGCGCGGAGCGCCTGGCGACCAGCTTAATGGAAGCCGGAGTGATTACGAATCCGTCCATACTCGCATACATCAACCGGCTTTCCGATCTGCTGTGGCTCTTTGGAAGATTGATCGAAGCGCGCCGCGGAGTGGATTCCACATTGCGGGCGGAAGATAAGCCGGGGCCGCGCTGGTCGCGGGCGTGGTGATGGATTTTATGCCGCACGATGACTGTTTTTCCGACGCCGAGCGCCGCGGCGTTTATCGCGCCATCTATGAGCGTCGCGACGTTCGCTCGCAGTTCCTACCCACGCCGGTGCCGGATGACGTCCTCCACCGGATTCTCGACGCGGCGCACCACGCGCCCTCTGTCGGCTTCATGCAGCCCTGGGACTTCATTGTGATTCGCGACGCTTCCGTCCGCCAGGCCGTCTACCGCAATTTCGAAAGTGCCAGCCGGCGCGCGGCGGAGAGTTATCAGGGCGAGCAGAAGAAACTCTATAGCAGTTTGAAGTTGGCGGGCGTGCTGGAGGCGCCGGTCAATATCTGCGTCACCTGCGATCGCCAACGTTCCAAAGGGAGCGGGCTGGGCCGTCAAACCGACCCGTCCGTGGATCTTTATTCCACCGTTTGCGCGGTTCAAAACCTGTGGCTCGCGGCGCGCGCGGAATCGCTGGGAGTCGGCTGGGTCAGCATTCTCGATTTCGAAGCGCTGAAAGCGACGCTGGGAATCCCGCCGGCACTCACCGCCGTCGCGTATTTATGTGTCGGCTACATTTCGGAGTTTCGGTCGCAGCCGGAACTGGAAGAAAAGGGCTGGGAGAGCCGCGAGAATCTCGACAACCTGATTCATTTCGACCATTGGGGATGTCGGTCTCACGCGCCGCGACCCTCTTACGAGCCGCGACCGAAGGGAGCGGTTAAATGAAATGCGCTCTTACGAGTCGCGACCGAAGGGAGCGGTTAAGTGAAATGCGCTCTGACGAGCCGCGACCAAGCTGCGCTTGCGCCAAGGGAGCGGTTTAAATGACCGCGCGAGCACTCATGATCCTCGGCACCGCCTCGCACGTCGGCAAGTCTCTCGTCACCGCCGGACTGGGACGAATCTTTTCAGACGACGGAATTCGCGTGGCGCCCTTCAAGGCACAGAACATGTCGTTGAATTCCGCCGCCACACCCGACGGCCGCGAGATCGGCCGCGCCCAGGCCTTGCAGGCCGAGGCGTGCCGCGTGGTTCCGTGCGCGGAGATGAATCCGGTTCTCATCAAACCCTCCTCGGATACGGAATCGCAGATTGTTCTCCTCGGCCGCGTGTGGGCGCAAGTGACGGCGTCGGATTATCATCGGTCGCGCGTCGAAGATCTATTTCCGGCCGTGCTTGAAAGTTATCGGACGCTAGCGTCGCGCCACGATCTGATGCTGCTCGAAGGCGCGGGCTCGCCCGCCGAAATCAATCTGCGCGAGCATGACATCGTGAACATGCGGATGGCTCATGCCTCGGATGCGGCGTGTCTGCTGGTGGGCGATATCGATCGCGGAGGCGTCTTCGCGGCGCTGCTCGGCACCATCAAATTGCTGGAGCCCGAAGATCGCGCGAGAATCCGCGGCTTCATCATTAATAAATTCCGCGGCGATGTGTCGCTGCTGCGCCCTGGCGTCGACATGATCGAGAAGAGGCTCGGGATTCCCTGTGCCGGAGTGATTCCGTTTCTGCGCGACCTCGGATTGGAAGAAGAGGACGGCGTGGCGATGGAGGATCGCCGGACTTCTGCCCGGATCTGGAAGCTCGACGAGCAATCTTTTTCGCCCGACCGCCCGCTTCGCATCGGCGTAATTGCGTTTCCGCATATGGCCAACTTCACCGACTTCGATGCGCTCGCGCGGGAGCCCTCGGTTTCGCTCGCGTTCCTTGAAGACCCCGCGAATGTGCCACTTGCCGATGTCTTGATCCTCCCGGGAAGCAAACAAACCATCGACGACCTGGAATGGCTGAAAACCCGTGATTTCACCGCAAGAATACGGCAATTTACCGGTGTTTTGGCGGGGATTTGCGGTGGCTTTCAGATGCTCGGACTCTCGATTGAGGACCCGATGGGCGTCGAGAACGGCGGGCAGTCGCGGTGCGTGTCGGGACTGGGCGAACTCGCCATCCGTACGGTTCTGCGCGGCGAAAAGACCGTCCGGCGGGCAACCGGCCGGACGCGGGTCTTTGATTTTACGCCGGGATCTAAGTCATTCAGCGGCTATGAGATCCATATGGGAGAGACGCTGTACGAAAACGGCGCCGAACCCTTCTCCCAGATCGTAAGAGAAAACGGAACGACACCGTTCGCGGACGGGGCGATCGCCAAATCGGGACGCGTTTTCGGCACGTACGTGCATGGATTATTTGATGATGACGCGTTTCGACACGGGTTTCTGGATTCCCTTCGCGAGTCTTCGGGCCTTGCACCCGCGCGCGATTACGCCGCGGCAGATCGCGAGGCGCGCATCGACCGGTGGGCCGATCATCTGCGGCGGTCGCTCGACATCAGTTTGATTCGAAGGTGGTTATGACCGCGCCGCGATTAGCGCTCGCGTATGCATTGGATCTGCTGTTCGGCGATCCGGAGTGGTTCCCACATCCGGTGCGCTGGTTCGGCGCGATGATCCGCGCGGGCGAACGCGGGCTGCGGCGCGCGGGTCACGCGGGTCAACGCCCGCGTGAAGAGATGGTGGCGGGCGCGGCGCTGGCGGGTTCGGTTATGGCGATTGCGTGGGCGATGGGACGGCCGCGAAACGCGGGCTGGCAGATTTTGCTTGCGTCGACAACGCTCGCGACGGGATGTTTGTTGGATGAGGCTTCGGCGGTGATCCGGGCGCTCGAAGCGGACGATCTCGATCTGGCGCGGCGGCAGCTTTCGCGAATCGTGGGCCGCGATACGGATCACCTGAATGAGAGCGAAATAGCGAGAGCGGTGATCGAGACTCTGGCTGAGAGTGCATGCGACGGGATCGTGGCTCCACTGTTCTGGCTGATGGCGGGAGGTGTTCCGTGCGCGATGGCATACAAGGCGGTGAACACGCTCGATTCGATGATCGGGCATTGGGAACCGGAGTATCGTTATTTCGGGCGAGTGGCCGCGCGGCTGGACGACGCAGCGAACTTCATCCCGGCTCGTTTGACGGCGCTGGGTATTGTAGCCGCCGCTCGAGTTCAGGGATTGGACGCCCAACGGGCGCGCGAGGTCTGGCTCATCGACGGAGACAAGCACGCGAGTCCGAACGCGGGGCAGTGCGAAGCGGCGATGGCGGGGGCGCTGGGTGTGCGTCTCGGCGGAAAGAATTCCTATGATGGCCAGGTTCACGATGCGCCTCATCTGCACGCGGAAGGACGGCCGGCATCGGTGGACGACGCACGGGCGGCGCTGTCAATGGTCGCCACGGTGTCGGCGCTTGCGTTCGGCGCGGGGCTTCTTGTTGCGATAGCGAGGAGGCGGCGGAAATGACGAGTCACATCACGAGTCGCATGCCGGCGCAGATCGCAACACACGGCGGCGATGTGTGGCAGGTGGCGGAAGAGCTGGAACTTCCGGCATCAGAGGTCACATTGGGTGTCGCATTGAATCTCTTGGATTTCAGCGCCAACATCAATCCGCGCGGGTTGCCGCCAAGTGCGAGGGCGCGGCTCGCGAGAGATGCCGCCGATTCGCGATTGCTGGGCCTCTATCCGGACCCATCGGCTCGCTGTTTGCGAAAGGCTTTGAGCGAGCAACTGGGTGTACCGGCGGATGCGATTGCGGTGGGACCTGGGGCCGAGGCATTGTTGAGTCCGATTCTGGGCTGCCTTCAGGCCCGGCGCGCGCTGGTTCCCGTTCCGGCTTTTAGTGAATACCGAAGAGTATGCGCACAGCAGGGGGTCGAGGTGATTCCGTTTCCTCTTGACCGCGCCAAATGTTTCCGGGTTCCCGTGGAGCGCTTTTGCGCGCGCATCGAGAAAGAACGCTGCGATGCTGTGTTTCTAAACAATCCACATAATCCTTCGGGCGCAATGCTGGAGGCGCCGGAGGCCGGGCGGGTTCTCGATTCCACACGGTCGATTGGCGCAACGCTGATTCTGGATGAAGCGTTCATCGATTACGTTCCTCGCGCGAGCCTGGTGAGTGAGGCCGCTCAACGGCGGGGTCTCATCGTGGTTCGATCGCTCACCAAGTTCTACGGATGTCCGGCGCTTCGGGTGGGATACGCGGTGGCCCATCCGGAGACGGTGCGGCGCGTGATGGAAATGTTGCCAACCTGGCCCGTCACGCAACTGGCGATGGATGCGCTGGCGGAGGCTGTTGGGGATCGCGAATATGCTGACGCATCCGTTCGGGAAAACACGGTGGAACGCGGGCGGCTGTGTGAGTCGCTGGGTGGGTTGGGGCTAGTGGTTTTTCCGTCGGCTGCGAACTATCTGCTTTTGGAATTGGCGGCGGGCATGCTCGCGGCTTCAGAGTTGCGAGCGCGTTTGATCAGCGAGCATCGAATTCTGATCCGGAATTGCGATTCGTACGAAGGGCTGGAAGCGGGGCGTTATGTGCGCGTGGCGGTGCGGTTGGGTGAGGAGAATGATCGGTTGGTTCGGGCGATTGGAGAGGAGTTGAAGCGGCTATGAACAGGACGGAAACAGACACAGACTAAAGTCTGTGCCACCTCCACGTTGAACATGACGCTACTAGAAAAAACTATTCAAGAGATACGCCCGGTGGATCCGCGCTGGATAGAGGGGGCAGCGCGGCGTCAACTGGAGCTCACCAAACCGCCGGGGAGCCTGGGGCGGTTGGAGGAGATTGCGAACCGATGCGCGGCGATTGGAGAGACGTTTGAGTTGACCGCCGGTCACCCCCGAATCGTCCTATTTGCGGCGGATCACGGAGTTTGCGCGGAAGGCGTCAGCGCGTATCCGCAGGAAGTCACGGCGCAGATGGTCGAGAACTTTCTACGCGGGGGCGCTGCCATCAACGCGCTCGCAAGGGCGGGCGGGATCGAGCTGAGGGTGGTTGACGTCGGCGTGGCGAGGCCGATTCCGTCATCTGGGAACTTGCTGACAAACGCCCACTGGCAGGGCATGGCCCTGCCCCACAAGGCCGGTGGCACACGCAACTTCTGCGAAGGCCCGGCGATGACGGAAGCGGAGATGAACACGGCTCTCAATACCGGCATCGAACTTGCGCGCGATGCGGCCGACGAAGGGTGCGACCTTTTGGGCTTTGGAGAAATGGGAATCGGGAACACGACATCGGCAAGCGCGATTGCGACGGCGCTGACCGGCCAGCCAGTGGAGGCTGTGGCCGGCCGCGGCACTGGCGCCGATGATGAGTGTTTGGCTCGCAAGCTCTCGGCGATCGAGCGCGGGCTGGCGCTGCACGCGGATCGTTTATACAGGGGGAGCGAGATGGCAGGCGACAAGATCGCCTGCCCCACCAACGCCTGCCCCACCGAAATTCTGCGATGCGTCGGCGGTTTCGAGATCGCGGCCATGTGCGGTTTCTGCCTGGGAGCCGCGTCGCGCCGCATACCTGTATTAACGGACGGTTTCATCGCCACGGCCGCGGCGGCGCTGGCGGTGCAGCTCTGCCCCGCCCTATCCGGATATCTGTTTGCCGCGCATCGGTCGACGGAACCTGGACATGCGCATTTGCTCGCACTGATCGCACAAGAACCGCTGCTGGATCTGCGCATGCGGCTGGGCGAGGGAACCGGTGTGGCGCTGGCGATGAAGGTGATGCAGGCGGCGATTGCGGCCTTCACCGAAATGGCGACGTTCGCAAGCGCGGGAGTGTCCAACAAGTGAGGTCATCCTTTGTCTGAATCGCGCACAACGGCACGTGCGGCCGGTGCGCTGCCGGCGGCAATCGCATTTCTGACGCGATTTCCGGTCGGGCAATCTGTTGCATTCGACGCAGCCGACGTCGGACATTCGGCAGGTTGGTTTCCATTCGTCGGCATTTTGTTGGGCGGCATTTACTGCGGGGCCGCCGCGGTGTTGAAGACTCACTTACCTCCGGGAGTGGTTGCGGCGGTGTTGGTGCTGGTGGATGCGCTGGCTACGGGGGCTTTGCATTACGATGGCCTGGCCGACAGCGCCGACGGTTTTGGAGGCGGCAAGAATCGGGAAGACATCCTCCGGATCATGCGCGACCGCGCGATTGGAAGCTACGGCGGATTGGCGCTGGCGATTGCGGTTGCGCTGAAGGTGACGGCGTATGACGCTCTGCTCAGTCACGTGTCAAATGCTCACGACTGGATCCCGGCGTTGATTTTGACGCCGGGGCTGGGGAGGTGGTCGATTCTGCTTCTGACCGCGACGCTGCCGTATGCGAGGGCGGACGCTTCCGTGGTGGAAGGCATGGGAAAACGCGCGCTGGTGTTCGGAACGTTATCGATGGTGGTTGCTTTGGGAGCGGCGATGTCGGGCCGTGCGTGGATCGCAGCCGCGGTGGTGGTCGCGGTGGCCGCCGGTTTCGGTCAATATTGCCGGCGACGTATTGGGGGGATCACCGGAGACACGCTGGGGGCAAGCGTTCAACTTTCGGAGAGCGCGGCGCTGCTCACGTTTCTTTGGATCGGGACACGTTGATTACGACGAAATTGAAAACGACACGCCTCTGGTTGATACGGCATGGCGAGCCGGCGGAGGAGGCGCAGGGGCGATGCTACGGGTCGCTGGAGGTTGGACTTTCCGAAAGAGGCCGAGCGCAGGTGGCGCGGGTCGCGGAGTATTTGAAGGATGAACCGATCGCCGCGATTTATTCGAGTCCACGGCGGAGGGCTTCGGAGAGTGCGGAGATCCTGTCGACACGGGGTGGGGGAGCGCCGGTGCTGAAGGATCATGCGCGCGCGTCCTCACTGGCAGGGCACGGCCCTGCCCCACGCGGCATGGCAGGGCATGGCCTTGCCCCACGCGGCATGGCACGGCATGGCCCTACCCCACCCGATATCGTGCTGATTCCGGATTTGCGTGAAATTGATTTTGGCGATTTCGAAGGGCTGTCTTACGATGAGATCGCGGCGCGATACCCGGAGCTGTATCGGCAATGGATGGATGCGCCCACCGAGGTCCGGTTTCCCAATGGCGAGAGGTTTTGCGAAATGCGCAAACGCGTGGTCGGGGCGTTCGATGCGATTGAACGCAAACGGAGGGGCCAGACTGTCGCGATCGTCAGCCATGGGGGTGTCAATCGGATCCTGATCGCGTGGGCGCTGCAGATACCCGACCAATATTTGTTTCGGGTGGCGCAGGATTATGCAGCGGTGAACCTGCTGGAGATCGCGGATGGAAGTCCGAGCGTAAAGCTGGTGAATCACAGGGTCACCAGCGCTTGTTGAACCCTGGCAAGCGGCAACATCGCCTACGCTATTCGATCAAGCTACTGGCGCAGAGGGAAGGCCGACGAGGGCGTCGGCCGCAGTCCAGGGGGACCGCCCCACATGATCCCCGCCCTGACGGCGGGCTGTAGCGCGACCAGGGGGTCGCGCGCGGGTCAGGGGACCCGCCCCACATGAGCCCCCGCCCTTACGGGCGGGGTTGGAAGACAAGAATCTCATAACCGCTCCCTTTGGTCGCGGCTCGTAAAGACGGGCGGGGTTGGAAGATCAGGCTATTTTTTTGGAGTGACTTTGCCGCGACCATCGCGCACTTCGTTTCCTTTGAAGTGCGCACTAGTGACTTGCTTTGCCGGCTCGGCTTTCTCGCCGCGTTGCGGCGTGGGGCCCTTATAGCCGTGGTCCGGATGGAGACGGTTATTTACGTTGCCCTGGAAGCTGACAGAACCGTGAAACCATGGGCCGGCGCCAATGAAGCCGTCACCGTTAAACCATTCCGGGCCGTAATAGCCAGTGGGGGCACAGCTATAAGGAGCGACGTCATAGTAGCCATAGGGACATTCAGGAGCTACTCCGATTTCGACTCCGACCTGAGCCTGTGCTTTGGGGGTAGCAGTGAAGCCGATTCCGGCGACAGCAGCTAACATGAGAAACGAAAATGCGCGCATAAATTCACCTCGCGATTACTAGGGCACGTCCCAGGCCGGGCTGGAGACAGTGGAATCAATCAGGGACTGTGAATTTGGAAGGCCGCGCACCGACGACACGTGACGCAATGTGGTCGACTGACCAGACATGGTCACATAAGGTCTCCTCAAACGGCGGCACACCATCATTCCCTCAAAGGCTCAACGCCGGCTCCTTAATCGGATCCGCCTCGGGGCACGCGGGATTCCCATTTCGCGACGGCGCGGGAGGCGCCGAATCTGGTCTTGAATGCTGGATGCGTCGAGCGCGCGTTGTCATCTCCGGATGCTTCCCGATACTTCGTGGACCGATATTTCGTAAAATAGCCGGTGTGAAACACATACTGGTCTCTCTGCTGGTCGTCATGCTGGTCGGCACTTCGGTTGCGCGAGCCGAACACTACGATCCGAAACTGTTCGGGGCGCTCGAATGGCGCAGCATCGGTCCCAATCGAGGAGGGCGCTCGATCACTTCCGCAGGCAGCGCGGCGCGGCCCAACGAATATTATTTCGGAGCCGTTGGCGGCGGATTGTGGAAGACCACGGACGGCGGGACGACGTGGAAACCGGTGACCGACGGGCAGCTCAAGAGCTCTTCGGTAGGCGCGGTGGCGGTTTCCGAATCGAATCCCGACGTAGTCTACATCGGCATGGGCGAGACCGAATTGCGCGGCAATATCATGCAAGGCGACGGCGTGTATAAGTCGACTGACGCGGGAAAAACATGGACGCACGTGGGGCTGGGCGACACGCAAGCCATCGCGCGCATCCGCGTGGATCCGTCGAATCCGGATATTGTGTACGTCGCGGCGCTGGGGCATCCGTACGGATGGAACACGGAGCGCGGCGTGTTTCGCACGCGCGATGGAGGGAAGACGTGGCAGAAGGTCCTATATAAGGATGACCACGCGGGGGCCGTGGATCTTTCGCTTGACCCGCACGACGCGCGGGTGATTTACGCGGCGATCTGGGATGCGTATCGGACTTCGTGGACGCTTTCAAGCGGCGGCCCGCGCAGCGGATTCTACAAGTCGACGGACGGCGGCGATCATTGGACGGAGATCACGCGCAACACGGGTCTGCCGCAAGGGATCATCGGAAAGATCGGCGTCGCGGTTTCGGCGGATTCGAATCGCGTGTACGCAATGGTGGAGGCCGAGGACGGCGGATTGTTCCGGTCAGAGGACGCGGGGGCGCATTGGGCGCGCGTCAGTGAAGATCGGCGGCTGCGGCAGCGGGCATTTTATTATTCGCGGATCACCGCCGATCCGAAGAACAAAGACGTGATTTACATTCTGAATACGGGCCTCTATAAATCGGCCGATGGCGGCAAGACGGTGCGGCAGCTTCGGCCGCGGCATGGGGATCAGCACGATCTGTGGATCGCGTCGAACGATCCGCTGCGGATGATCAATTCGAACGACGGGGGCGCGAATGTTTCCGTGAACGGCGGCGAGACGTGGTCGAACGAAGATTATCCGACGGCGCAACTGTATCATGTCGCGACGACGATTGACGTTCCGTATCACGTTTGCGGAGCGCAGCAGGACAACAGCACGATTTGCGTCACCAGCGCTCCGGCGGGGCGCGGAGGCGGCGGAGGGGGCGGCGAGAATCTGGGGCGGCCGATGTATTCGCCGGGCGGCGGGGAATCCGGCTACATCGCGCCCGATCCGAAAGACGCCGATCGGCTGTACGCGGGCAGCCAGGGCGCGCTGCTGACCGAGTACGATCGCAAGACCGGGCACATGCGCGACGTGCAGGTGTATCCTTTGTTTTTCTCCGGCATGCCGTCGAGTGCGTTGAAGGAACGGTGGCAGTGGACGTTTCCGATCGTGTTCAATCCGGCCGATCCGAAGATCCTGTACACGTCGTCGCAGCATTTATGGAAGACCACCAATCAGGGGCAGAGCTGGGAGGCGATCAGTCCGGATCTGACGCGCGCCGATCAGAAAACGCTGGGCGATTCGGGCGGGCCGATTACGAAGGATCAGAACGGGCCGGAGATTTACGCGACGATTTTCACGATCGCGCCGTCGCCCAAGGACGTGAATACGATCTGGACCGGCTCGGACGACGGACTGGTGTATGTCACGCGCGACGGCGGCAAGAACTGGAAGAACGTCACACCCAAGGGGATGCCGGATCTGATTCGCGTGAGCCTGATCGACGCGTCGCCGAACAAGCCTGGCACGGCGTACCTGGCGGCGAAGAACTATCAGGCCGACGATCGCAAGCCGTACGCTTATCGCACGGACGATTACGGCGCGACGTGGACCAAGATCGTCACGGGGATTCCGAATGACGACTATGTTCAGGCGGTCCGCGAAGATCCCAAGCGGGCTGGGCTCTTGTTTGCCGGGACAGAGCATGGGATTTACGTTTCGTTCGACAACGGCAACGAATGGCAATCGCTGCGCCTGAATCTGCCGGATACGCAGGTGTCGGATGTGCTGATCCAGGGCGACGACCTGGTGATCGCGACGCACGGGAGGTCATTGTACATCCTGGACGACATCACGCTGCTGCGACAGTTGACGGCGCCGGTGCAGACAACGCGTCTGTTTACACCAAGGCCGGCTGCGCGGTCGCTGGATCGCGGCGCGACCATCGATTATTTTCTTCCCGCGGAATCGGATAGCGTGAAGATCGAAATTCTGGATGCGAGCGGAAAAGTGGTGCGCACGTTCATCGGGTCAGCGGACGAGGAGAAAAAGCTGCAAGCTCGCCGGAAGGCCGAAGGCAACGACGATGAAGGCGGCGGTGGAGGCCGGGGCGCGGCGCGTCCGCCCACGCACAAGGCTGGGGGGAATCGCTACTCCTGGGATCTCCGCTACCCTGGCGCGACCACTTTCGAGGGCTTGATTTTCTGGGGGGCGAATACGGACCAGGGTCCGCTGGCGGTTCCGGGGCAGTATCAAGTTCGCCTGACTGCGGGAGGCGTAACGGAGACGCGGCAGTTGCGCGTCGAGCGCGATCCGCGGGAGATCAACATCACGCAGGCCGATCTTGAAGAGCAGTTCAAACTCGCGAGCGCGGTCCGCGACAAGACCAGCGAGGCGAATGAGATGGTGATTCGAATTCGCGACTTGAAGAAGCAGATAGAGGAGCGGGAGAAAGCCGCGCCGGCCCTGAACGCGCCGGCCGAGCGGCTTACCACGCGCCTGAGCGCGGTGGAAGAAGATGTGTACCAGGTCCGTAACCGCAGCAATCAGGATCCGCTGAATTTCCCAATCAAGATCAACAATCAACTGGGGGCGCTGCTGCGCATCATCGAAACCGGCGACGCGAAACCGACGGATCAGAGTTACGTGGTGTTCAAGGAGTTGTCGGATCGCCTGGATGAAATCAGGCAGCGGCTGGATGCGATCCTGAAGAACGATGTAACGCAATTCAACAGCGCGGCGACGGCGGCCGGGCAGGCGGCGATCAAGTAGCGCGCCGTAGTTGAAACCGACCCAGGGACGATTCAGTCGAAGCCGGTCTGAAAGCCGGCTCGCCGCCAGGATGGCGACCCCACATCGCTCGCGATGCGAGTGATTGGCGCCTTCGGAGATGCATCGGATTTAGAGGAGTTCGCCAAGATCGCCAGGTCCCGCCCCGAAAACCCTTCCCAGCGCGCTCGCGGCTTCGGTTCATGTCCGCTATCAATCTTGCGCACGCGGCGCAGTCGGCGATGGAATCGATTCGATCGCGACAGTAACGGTGGTTCGGGTCGAATCGGCTGAAACCAGTAATCGGACGTGGAACCCCGTCCGCCCGGTCCGCGCCTGGACAGATTCCCCAATTCTCACAAAATCGACTATGAAATCGGCAGGACTGGCCGATATCCAGGTGAGAGCGGATCGTTAACGGCTTGCTCACGAAGCGCCGTAAGGTCCACCCGGAAGCAAGCTTGGGGGAGAATTTGCGATGAGATCGCCCTTACGAATCCTCTTACTGGAAGACTCCCCCGCGGACGGGGATTCGATCCTGGAGGCACTTGCGGATGAAGGCATGCGCTGCGATGCCGTGCGCGTCAACACGCGCGCAAACTTCCTTGAGGCCGCGGGAAAAAACGGCTTTGACCTGATTCTCGCGGACGGCTCCGTTTCGTCGTTGGACGGCGCTTCAGCCCTCAAGATCGCACTCGAAAAGCTGCCAGGTGTGCCGTTCATCCTCATCTCCGGCACCATGGGAGAGGAACTGGCCATCGAAACCCTCAAAAGCGGCGCAACCGATTATGTGCTCAAGTCGCGGCTCGCACGGCTGGGTCCGTCCGTTCGCCGGGCCGTAGCGGAAGCTACCGACCACGCCGCGAGACAAGATGCTCTGAGGTTGCTGGCCGAGAGGGAGACCGTACTTCGTTCTTTCTTTGACAGCCCCGGCGCCATGCGGGGCGTGGTGGAAGTTGTGGACAACGACATTCTCCACATTGCCGACAACGCCGAATCGGCGGCGTTTTTCGGGCGGGCAGTGAGGAAGAACAAGCTCGCCAGCGAACGAAAAACGCTGGACCTGTACATCGGCTTTTATGAGGAATGCAAGAGAACCGGCCAGCCGGTTCGCTTCAATTATCTGCATAAGGCCGGCGGCCAGGAAATCTGGTTGTCCGCGACGGTCAGCTACGCGGGGATGGAAAATTCTCAAAATCCCCGGTTCGCATACGATGTGGTGGACATCTCCAAACAGAAGCGGGAAGAGCGCGAAATCCAGGATGTGGTGGACATCTCCGATCAGAAGCGGGAACTGCGCCAAACCCAGAACGTAACCCGGCTGGAAGATGTGGCGGCGGTGTCGGAGGCTGCCAACCGCGCGAAAAGTACGTTTCTGTCCACCATGTCTCACGAAATCCGCACGCCGATGAACGCCATTCTGGGTTATTCCCAGTTGATGTTGCGCGATCCCAGCCTGGGAGCGGACGCCAAGGCCAATCTCAAGATCATCAACCGGAGCGGCGAGCATCTGCTGTCCCTCATCAACGATGTTCTGGACATGTCCAAGATCGAGGCGGGGCGCGCGGAGATCACGCCCACCACGTTCAGCCTGGCCGGGCTGCTGAGCGATCTCGAAAACATGTTCCGCTTGCGGGCTGAGGCGAAAGCGCTGCGATTCGAAATGTCGGTGGAAGGCGCTACCGTGCGATATATTCTGGCGGATGAAGGCAAGATTCGCCAGGCGCTGATCAATCTTCTCGGAAACGCAATTAAGTTTACCCAGAACGGCCAGATCCTGTTGCAGGTGTGTTTGGACAAAAGGCAAAACGGTACGCTATGGTTGTCAACCCGGGTTGAGGACACCGGTTCGGGCGTTACGGGTGAAGAACAAAAGAGGTTGTTTCAGCCATTCACCCAGGCCAAGGGCAGCTTGAACACCCAGCAGGGAACCGGGCTGGGGCTCGCGATTAGCCGGCAGCACGCCCGGCTGATGGGGGGCGATATTACAGTGAGCAGCCGTGCGGGCGGGGGTTCCATATTTCTGTTCGAGGTCCCCATCCAGGAAGGCGACCCTGGAGTGGTTGTCAGGCGGGGTGTTCCCTGCCACGTCATCGGGTTGCGGGCCGGACAGGAAGTTGCCAGAGTTCTGGTGGTCGACGATCACATGGAGAATCGGCATTGGCTGATCAAACTGTTAAGCGCCATCGGCTTTTCGGTGCGAGGCGCGGATAACGGCGAGGAGGCCATCCAGCTCTGGAGGGAATGGAAGCCGCGCTTGATCCTCATGGATGTGCATATGCCCGGCATGGACGGGTTGGAGGCGACTCGAAGAATAAAGGCGGAGCCCGGCGGCAAGGAAACCTTCATCGTTACTCTTACGGCGAGCGCTCTCGATGAGGATCGCCGCATGGCCATGCAAAGCGGGGCGGATGATTTCATACCGAAGCCGTGCCGCCAGAACGAGCTGCTGGAGAGCATGCGGGCGCTCCTGAACGTCGTCTATGACTACGAGGAGGTAAGCGGGAACAGCGGCGAACCGGCTGGGGTGCAGGCCTTGAGCGCGGAGATGCTGGGGCAACTGCCGCGGAAGCTAATCGAAGACCTGCGAAATGCGACCGCCAGCGGCAACAAAAAACTCCTCGACCACCTGATCCTCGAAGTAGGCGAGTCGACCGGCGACACCGTCTCCGCGCACGCTCTGCGGGAGCTTGCCGAAAGGTACGAATACGATGTTCTGGCGCGATTGCTGGAGGAAGCGTGCACCCGATGAAGGCTCCCTGTTTGCCCCATAACGGCAACATCATGATCGTGGACGATAACCCCGCGAATCTGAAGCTATTGGAAGACATGCTCCGTCAGCACGGGTATGAGGTGCGGAGTTTTCCACGGGGGCGGCTGGCGCTGGCCGCGGCTAAGCAAGAGCCGCCCGACCTGGTTCTGCTGGACGTCAATATGCCGGAAATGAACGGCTACGAGATGTGCGACCAGCTTAAGTCCAGCCCATGCCTTTCCGGCATTCCAGTGATTTTTCTGAGCGCTTTGAACGCGATCGAAAACAAGGTCAAGGGATTTCGATCGGGCGGAGTCGATTATATCTCCAAGCCCTTCCAGTTTGAAGAAGTGCTGGCGCGCGTGGAAACGCACCTCACCTTACGCCGTGCGCAACAGGCGGAGCGCGACCTGCGGGAAAAGACCTTGGGTGGCGTGGTGTGTGCGTTGGTCCAGCTTACTTTGCCGGTGCTGTCGCGAAGATCCGGCGCGACTCGCGATATCGTGCGGTGGATCACCCAGCGAATGGAGATCGCCGACCCGTGGCAGTACGAACTAGCCGCCACTTTGTGCTTATTGGGCTGCATCGCGCTGCCCGATGAGGTCTTCGAGAGAGGCTACTGCGGCCAGGAGCTCTCAGTGGATGAGGATGAGATGTTTCGCGCTCATCCCGAGAGAGGCGCAGGCCTTCTTTCCGGCATCCCACGATTGGAAGTCGTAGCCGATATCATTCGAGGGCAACAGACCGCCGAGGCCGACCCAGGCGGCACGGATCCGTCCAGACAAGGCGCTCACATGCTCCATTTGGCATTGGAGCTCGACCGCAGAATCTACCGGGGAATCGCTTGCAACTACGCACTGGCTGAGCTGAGGTTGTCGGGCATGTTCGACAGCCGCATGCTGGACGCGCTCACCAGGTACTCTCCCGCCCGGTCGGAGTCTGACGTGCGGCGGCTGCCGATTCGCGAGCTTCACGGCGGTATGGCTCTCGACCAGGATGTTATGAGCAAGGATGGGAATCTGCTGATCCTGAAGGAAGGCACCATCCTCACCGAGATCTGGATTGAGCGCCTGGAAAATTTTTCCAAGGCCCGCGGCACGCAGGAACTGCTGGACGTGCGCATTCCAAGATTCGCTGGTGTGCGCAAATCAGTGGCGTCCGTCGAAGGGACAACCGGCGTTGCCGGAACCGAGGTCCTGAAGGCACAGTGACGCAAGGCAACGACAACGCGAGGAGCATGGCCGGCGATACCGAATTCAGCAGCGCCGCATTCAGCAGCACCGTGCATGGATGGCGCGCGACTCCAGTTCCTCTAAACGGCGCGCGGTCGCGAAAGGAGCGTTGCCTTGGCTCACAGCGACATCATGATCGTGGATGACAATCCCGCCAACCTCAGGCTGTTGGAGGACATGCTGCTGCAAAGAGGGCATGAGGTGCGTTCCTTTCCGCGGGGCCGACTGGCGCTGGCCGCGGCGATGAACCATCCGCCGGATTTGATTCTGCTGGACGTCAATATGCCGGAGATGAACGGCTACGAGGTGTGTGAACGCCTCAAGTCTACGGAAAGGTTTTCGGGCATTCCGGTCATTTTCCTGAGCGCCCTGAACGAGACTCAGGACAAAGTGAGGGCTTTCGAGTCCGGGGCCGTCGACTACATATCCAAGCCCTTTCAATTCGAAGAGGTTCACGCCCGCGTCGAAACACATCTTAAACTGCACGAGCTCCAGCAGGGCTTGAAGCTGCACAACGGACGCTTGGAGGAGGCTGTCGCCGCGCGCACCTTCGAGCTGGGAGAAGCCAACCAGCGGCTGACTCTGCTCGATCGCTCCAAGAACGCGTTCCTGAGCCTCATCTCGCACGAGTTCCGCACGCCGCTTCACGGACTTCTCGGAGTCGGCGAGCTCATCCTGGATGGAATGCCTTCCACACGGGAAAACAACACATTCCGGGATGTTTTTATGCAATCGCGCCGAAGGATTCTCTCGATCCTCGACGATGCCTTGCTCCTGACGGAAATCGACGTCAAGGGGAACCAGTTCAAATCCGCTCCGGTCTCTTTGAAGGCGGTGCTCAGCCGCGCGATCGAGAGCGCGGCTGAGTTCGCCGCATCCCGCCAGGTGAACTTCACCACGTTATCGCCGGACCTCGGCCTGGTCGTCGGAGACGAGGCTCTGCTGGTAAGAGCGTTCCACTCACTTCTGGAGACTGCCGTTAAATTCTCCGAACCGGACGAGACCATCCGGCTGGCACACGAGGTTGTGTCCGATTCACCAACGATTCTCATTGAGAGCCAGGGCAGGACCATCCCAATGCCCGCTTTGGCGAGATTCTTCGATCTCTTCTCGATCGGAGAAGCGATCACACCGGGCGGGGATTTGGGGTTGGGTCCTCCCGTGGCGTCCCGAATTCTTTCTTTGTTCGGCGCTTCCGTCAGTGTCGCGAACCTGGACCCCTCCGGAATACGACTGGCGATTTCGCTAAAGAATACTGCCCCGGGGCCTTACCGGGATCAAAAACTAAACCGCCGGGAATCTGCTTAAATCCGGGAACCTTCTTCGATATGCCCGGCGGCAAAACCGCGTTGTCTCGATCGGCCGTTTGAGACGAAGAGGTCCCCGTGCAAGATTCAGGTGTTGGTTCGCGCCGTTGCGATCATCAATGCGGTAGCGGAATCCCGCGCCGATGCCGGTCTCGCCGCCCGCGCCATTTGACGCGCCACGTGACCAGAGACGGCAAGGGCAAAGTGATCCGGGAGCTGCTCGCGTAATTCCACTTACTTCGGCGCGTTCAGCGAAGCTGGAACCGGCGGGGGCGACTAACGCGCTCCCAAGCGCCCGATTTCGCCGATCGCAGGATCGCATCGGTGACGTGATCCGTCGCCAGCGCGTCGCGGAACGTCGGCGCGGCAGAGGTTCCGTTGGCAAGGGCGTCGAGAAAATCGGCGGCCTGATGGATGAACGTGTGCTCGTATCCGATCTGGAGCCCAGGAACCCACCAGCGCTTCATATAAGGATGATCGCTGTCGGTGATGTGGATGCTTCTCCATCCGCGCAACGGCGCCTCGTCGCGATGATCGAACCACTGCAGGCGGTGCAGGTCATGTAAATCCCAAATCGCGGAAGCATGCTCGCCATTGATCTCGAGCGTGTACAGCGCCTTGTGCCCGCGCGCATAACGTGTCGCTTCGAACGTGGCGACCGATCCATTTTCAAAGCGGCACAGGAACGCACTCGCATCGTCGATCCCAACGGGCTCCATCTTTCCGGTGAGCGTGTGCTTGCGCTCAGTAATGAACGTTTCCGTCATCGCGGTCAGCGAAGCGATGGGACCGTTCAGCCACATGGCCGTATCGATATTGTGCGAAAGCAGATCGCCGGTGACGCCGCTGCCGGCCACGGCGACGTCGAGACGCCACAATCCCTCCCCGCCCTGCGGAAGATCCTGGGAAATCGTCCAATCCTGAAGAAACTTGGCGCGATAGTGAAAGATTTTGCCGAGCCGGCCTTGGTCGATGAGCTGCTTCAATAAAACCAGGGCGGGCACACGGCGGTAGTTGTACCAGACCATGTTCGGAACCTTGGCGGCTTCCACAGCTTCCACCATCGACACACCCTCTTGCGCATTTCGCGCGAGCGGCTTCTCGCACATCACCATCTTTCCGGCTCGCGCCGCGGCGATCGCGATTTCCGCGTGCGTATCGTTGGGACTGGCGATGTCGACGAGGTCGATGTCGGGACGTTCCACCAGCTTGCGCCAATCGGTCTCGAAGGATTCAAAGCCCCAGTTGTCGGCAAACGCTTTCGCACGATCCGGATTCCGCGCGCAGATGCATTTGAGAACCGGCTGATACGCGAGGTCGAAGAAGCGGCCCGCCTGTAGGAACGCGTTCGAATGCGTGCGGCCCATGAATCCATAGCCGACAAGACCGATGTTCAAGGGCTTTTTCATTTCGAATCAATTCCACCCGTGCCCGGCGCGAACCGCGATCATGGTCTGGAGAATCGAATGCCAAGTCTCGGGTTCACGCATGGTCGCGTTCGGAAACATGCAGCCGTCCCAACAGATGTGTTCGAGTTGGGGTCTTCCACGGAGCCAGATGCCGGCCGCTCGGACGATATCGAGTTTGCCGTTTGGATCGCCAGGCAGGCAGTGGCGTCCGGTTTTGTCGTGCGATCCCGAACCTTTCACGGTGGCGTCATTTTGCGCGACATGGAAATCGATCGTCCACGGGCGAAGCGCGGCCGCCATTTCCTCGAGCGCGGCATACAAACGATCCTGATCCACGCCATCTTTATTCGCCCAAGCGTAATCCTCAGGCAGGATGCGATCCTCCGGCGCATTGTAACCCAGCGTATACAGCAGCGTATGCGCCATGTCCGCCTGGAACCCGAGCGTCTTCGGACGATTCACCAGCTCCAGCAGTTCCAGCATGCGCTTCCAGCTATGCATACCGCCCCAGCAGATTTCTCCCTCCGCGGCGAGCCTCTCGTCATAATCTTCGGCGACGACGCAGGCTTCGCGAAATGTTTCGGCGATGGTTTTCGAATTGCCCGCTGGGTCGTGCGCCCAATCGGCCGGACTGCATGCCGAATCGATACGCACGACTCCATACTGCCGGACACCCAGGTTGCGAAGCTGCTTGCCGATGGCGCAGGCTTTGCGAACTTGCGTCACGAAACTCCTCCGTTCCGCAGCCGACCCCATTGCAGATCCGCCCCCGGCCCCCGGCCACACGGGAGCCACCAGCGATCCGACGACGAATCCCCGGCTCGCGATATTTTCCGCAAGCTTCGCGATCTGGTCGCGTGTGGACTCAATATCGGTATGCGGCGAAGCCAGAAACAGATCGACCCCATCGAAGCGGATTCCATCCACCTCGGCGGCCTGCGTCAGATCGAGCATCGTGTCCAGATCGATGGGAGGCTCGGAATCCGGTCCTTTGCCGACGAGCCCGGGCCACATGGCATTGTGGATCTTAGGAAGCCGGTTCAGCATCTTCTCTATGCGCGCCGCTTGCGGAGTGACTCAGCGTCAGGATTGCCGGGACCGAAATGCTTCAGGATCACCAGCGGATCGGAGTCACTCGAATTGCGAATTTCGACGCCCTGCGCGGCCGCGTCCGCCGTGACGAACAACTCGTCTTCGGTCATCTGGCCGAAGCGGATCATGGTCGGCGCTGAGATGGGATGCTTTCCGAAAACCCCGCAGCCTTGCGTGACGATCACGCCGTACGCCGCGCCATCGCGAATCACCGCCGTTCGCCCGGGGAGCACGGTCAGCTCTTTCGCCGAATACCACGCGGTCCCATAGCTGACCCAGTTCTCGCGATATCCGTCGGCCTCCATCTGCACCACCGGACGCACCGCCTTCGGAAACACCTTGTTGCTTTTTGCAAACTCCGGATTCACATTCGCGTCCCAATCGAGCATGCTGATCAGATAATCGTGATCGTGATGATGCTCCGGCGGGACGTCTTTGATCATCAGGCTCCAGTCAACCACTCGCCCTTCCACCAGCGATTGAAACATCGCGAACACGTCGCTGTTGACCTGCGGTTCATATGTGACCAACGACCCGGGCGCATGTAGAATCCCTGGATCGATCTGCCAGCCCGCGCCGACTTCAAGCCGGTACGCTCGCGAATGATTCAGGATTCCATTGTCACCTTCGTTCCATTTCTCCAGGCACCGATGCACATCGTCCTTCGTCGTTCCCGGCTCCAGGCCCATGAACGTATGCGGAAAATTATTATCGATCTGGTTGTACTGCGGAGGAAAATAATAGGCCTCCGGCTTGCCCTTCTGTCCGACCTTCGCGGCGAACGCGTCGCTCTGGTGCAAGTGATGCGGAATGGGACCCATGTTGTCAAAGAATTTGCACAGGACGTTCCAACCGCCCTCGCGCTCCATGACGCTTGAGCCGAGCAGGTCGTCACCCGCGACTTCGACGGCATCTTTGAGGAGAAACTTTTGGCCCGCCGATTCGTGGACGAAGCTGAGGCCTTCGAACTCGGTGGTGAGCGGACCGTTCGACGCCTTGGTCGTCGAAGAAAACCAGCGCTCATTGATTCCGCCGCGCGCTCCACCGAACGCGTAAAGATCGGCAGGATGCAGGCGCAGCCGCCGCCCGGGAATCATAAAGGAGCGCGGGACCCAGCATGGTTCCAATCGCAGAACTCCTGTTCCCGTAGCGATTGCACTTTTTACCCGCGCTCTGTCAAGCATTTAGGGGTTTGATCCTTTCATTCGCGCCGAACACCGTATTATAGTTGATGCGGAATCGAAGTCTATGTCTGACCGCTCTATGATTATCGCGACCGGAATCTTGTTTTGCCTGGCATCGCCTGCGATCCCTCAAGCCTTTACGCAGCCGGAGCCGATCGATTTCGACGACCACCTCGGTTGGACGTCGATGTTCGACGGCAAAACCCTCAACGGCTGGGATGGCGACAAAAGTTATTGGCGCGTCGAGGACGGCGCAATCGTGTCCGAATCGACTTGCGAGAAGCCTACCGGCACCATCTATCTCATCTGGCAGGGTGGTGAGCCCGCCGATTTCGAACTGAAAATGGAGATGAAAGGCGAGGGAGCAGCCGTCAACAGCGGAATCCAATATCGCGGCGCGATCACGGACCCGAATCGGCCGCATTCGGACCGCAAGCCATCGGGAACCTGTCCGAGCGGCGCTCCGCGCGGTGCTCCTCCAACCTTCGCCTCGCAGGCGAAGTGGGACATGCTCGGCGCGCAATTCGATTTCGACGGGCGCAACCAATATACCGGCCAGTACTACGAACAGGCTACCGGCCGCGGAATTATCGCCTGGCGCGGGCAGGTGGTGAGAACCGAAACCGGCAAGAAGCCGCGCTTGCTGGCTACGCTCGGCGACCGTGATGAGCTGGCCGGCTACGTTCACATCGAAAACTGGAATCAGCTTCACATCATCGCGCGCGGAAACACGATGACTCACATTGTAAACGGACATGTAATGGCGGTCCTGATCGACGACGATCCAACCAGGTTCCGCAAAAGCGGCTTGATCGGCGTCGAAATCGAAGGGACCGGGAAAATCAGCATTCGAAAGATCTGGATCAAGAAATTATGACTTGGCGTCTCTCGGTAGTTCTTCTGATCGCGCAGATGATCGCTCTCGGGGGCGACTGGCTGACCGACGGCAAGAATTCGCAACGAACCAACTGGCAAGAGGATGAGAAGATTCTTTCGAAGGCAAATGCCAAAGACATCAAGCTGCTTTGGAAGGTGAAGCTGGCGAATGAGACTCGGCAGATGCATTCCCTGTTCGTGCCGCTGATCGTCGATCGGGTGAACACCAGGTCCGGTCCCAGGCAGATTCTGATCGAAACGGGCGTTTCGGACAACATTTTTGCCATCGACGCGGAAACCGGCGAAGTGATCTGGACCAAGCATTTTTCCAGCAGCTATGTGCAGCCGCCCACCCGCCGCGAGGACATCCTTTGCCCTGGCGGAATTACCGCGACGCCAGTGATCGCCCCTTCCGGCTCGGCGGGAAAATATACGGCGTACATCGCGTCGTGGGATGGATCGCTTCACCAGCTCAACGTCGCGGATGGCGAAGATGTGGCCGCGCCATCGAAATTCATGCCTCCCAACGGCAAGCCGTACGCGCTGAACCTGTTCAACGGCGTCCTCTACACGCACACGGCACAGGGCTGCGGAGGCAATCCGAACATGGTCTACATGTTCGACCTCGCCAGCGGAAAAGTGGGGACTTGGGGACCCGCGGGCGGCGGAATGTGGGGACGCCAAGGGCCTGCGATCAGCGCCGACGGAACCATGTACACAGGAACCGGCGACGGGAACTTCAATCCCGAAATCGGCGCGTTCGGCAATGCGATTGTCGGGATCAAGCAGAATCCCGAAACCAAGGCCGCCGAGTTGGTCGACTATTACGGGCCTTCGAACGCAGCCTGGCTCTGGAAGCGTGATCTCGACATGCAGGTCACTCCCACGATCTTTCAGTACAAGGGCCGCGAATTCATGGCCGACGCGGGTAAAGAGTGCCGCCTATATCTGATGGAAACTGCATCCATCGGTGGCGACGATCACCGTACGCCGTTGTATCGCACACCGCTGATTTGCAATGAAGACGTGAACTTCGCGTCCGCGGGAATTTGGGGTTCGATGGCGACATGGCAGGATTCGAAAGGCACGCGCTGGGTGCTCACACCTTTTTGGGGAGCGAAGCATTCGGCATTTAAGGCGCCCCTAGAGTACGGAGAAGTAGAGCACGGCGCCATCGCCGCGTTCAAGGTGGAGCAGAAGAGCGGGAAGTGGCAACTGGCGCCGGCCTGGATCTCGCGCGACATGAATCGCGCGGAGCCACCAGTGATCGCGAACGGGTTGGTGTTCAGCTACGGCAACGGCGAAGACACCGAGCAAGCTTATCCGGACGTCGGCCTGGACGACGTTGCTGCGCGCCGCATTCCCGGTTCGACGCACGCGACCCTTTACGCCCTGGATGCGGATACCGGCAAAGAGCTGTGGTCGAGCGGAGATCAGATCGCGTCGTGGAACCACTGGAGCGGAATCTCGGTGGGGAACGGTCACGTCTATATTGGAACTTTCGATGGGATCCTGTATTGCTTCGGCATTCAGAAATAGCGCGTCGGCGCTGACTGTGGCGAGCTTGTTTGTGTCGACCCTGCTGGTGACCAGTTTGGCCGCGCAGGACTCGACCCCTGTAGCAACCTCGCCGGCGGAGCGCATCCAATCGCTCGAACGCCAACTGCACCAGCAGAACCGGACTCTGGGGGATTACGGTGGGTTGATTCGCTACGGCAGCGATAATTCCGAGTTGCCGCCGCCGGCGAAGGGGGAAGATCGCGCGATCTTTTTCGGCGACCAAATCACGGATTTCTGGGGCCGCCGAACGGGGCAGTTTCCAGGAAAACCGTGGTTGAATCGTGGAATCCCCGGGCAGACGACGGACCAGATGTTGATCCGTTTCCGGCAGGATGTGATTTCACTGAGCCCGAAGGTTGTTGTGATTCTCGGTGGGCTGAACGATATCGCGGGGCTGCACGGGTCGTCCACTGAAGAAATGATCCTCGACAACCTTGTGTCGATGACGGAGCTCGCGCGGGCCAACGGAATTCGCGTCGTGCTCGCGTCGTTGACGCCCGTCTGCAATTGCTTCGGCAAGAACGCGGCCCGCGAGCGCTGGCGGGAAAGAATCGCGGAAGCCAATGAGCTGATTGAAGCGTATTGCTCGAAGAGCGGTGCAACCTATCTCGATTACTATTCGGCGATGTCACACGACGGCGAGTTGAAAAAGGAGCTCACAGGCGACGGCGTGCTTCCGAATGAGGCTGGCTACGCGATCATGAGCCGTCTGGCGAAAAAGGCGATTCGGGAGGCTTCACGAAAGTGACAAGCGCCCGAGTATCTCAATGCTGCGTCCTTCTTGGCGTCGTGCTTGGTCTCGCGCACGCAGTCGAGGGACAGTCGCCCGCTCAGTCCGGAAGGACCGCCGAATGGGTGACCAGTGGAGCCGATGCGCAGCGGTCCCAATGGATCCCCAACGACCCGAAGATTTCGGTCGAAGGCCTGCAAAAGCCGGGCTTTCAGTTCCTGTGGAAGTCGAAGCTCGATAATGACCCGGTGCAACTAAATTCTCTGACGCCGGCGATTCTGATGGATCGCTACATCGGATATCGGGGCTTTCGCTCCTTTGCGTTCGTAGCCGGTAGTTCGAATACGATCTATGCGCTCGACAGCGACCTCAATAAGATCGAATGGCAGAAGCGACTGGAATCGGCGACACCGTCCTCCGCCGGATCCGTCGTTTGTCCAGGTGGAATCACCTCGCCCGTGGCGCGCTCCATTACGACCGCTTATCCTTTTTCCGGCACAGGCGGGCGCTTCTCATGGGCGCGAAGCGACGTTGGTGCGTCGGGTGAGGGAGCCGTAACGCTGCCTGCCGCTCTGCGGGCGGCGGCCGCAGCCTTAGCAGCAGTGTCAGCCCCCCCGCCAGCGCCAGCAGCGACGCCGACTGCAACTACACCGCCCCGGCCACCGTTTGGTCCGCGGCCGAGCCTGATGTACGTCATCGCGGGCGACGGCATGCTGCATGTGATGAACGTATCGAACGGCGATGAACCCGCGCCGGCGGTCCCGTTCCTTCCGCCGCAATCGAACGCGGAAGGCTTGATCGTGATCGACAACTTCGCCTACGCGATCACGCACGAGTGTAATGGCGGTCGAGCCGGTCTGTGGGCGCTCGATCTCTCCACCAAACAAGTCAACAGTTGGAGTCCGGTGAAAGGCGACCTGGCAGGATCGGGCGGTCCAGCGTTTGGGCCCGACGGGACGATTTACATTGCCACTACGGACGGCGATCTCGTAAGTCTTACAGCGAAAACTCTGGCTGTGAAGGATACGTTTGCATTGGGGCGGGAGTTCACTTCGTCCCCGGTGGTGTTCGCTTATAAAGGCCGGAACATCGTCGCCGCTGCGACGCGCGACGGGCGTATTCACCTGGTGGATGCCGCATCGCCCGGCACGCTTCTATTCAAAATGTCGTCTTTTTCAAGCGACTTTTCACCGGGCGCGCTGGCGAGCTGGCAATCCCTGACAGGCACTCGATGGTTGGTAGCTGCATCGTCCTGGCCGGGGTCAGGCTCGGGCACGGCTATTGAGGGCTCTGTCATGGCATGGAAGGTCGTCGAGCGCGGTGGATCGATCGCTCTCGAATCCGGATGGGTGTCGCGAGAGATTGCCTCGCCATTGCCGCCGATGATCATCAACGGCGTCGTGTTCGCGTTATCGAGCGGCGAATACCGGTACGGCGATGCGACGATGACTGCTGCTCAAAGAGCCCAACGATCGTCACCAGCGGTTCTGTATGCATTAGACGGCGCGACCGGCAAGCCCATATGGGACAGCGGGAAAGCGATCACGTCGTTCGTACACAGTGGTGGCCTTTCGGGCGGTGCGAGCCAGTTATATCTATCGACTTACGATGGGACAATCTATGCGTTTGGTTTTCCGATTGAACACTAAGATCCTCTTTTTCGTTTTTTCGTTCACCGCGAGCCTGGCTTTAGCACAGTTGCCGGCTGGCGCGGGACGCGAGGAGACGCAGAAGGTCTGCTCCACCTGTCACGAGCTGGAACGCTCCGTTTCCCTGCGTCAGGATCGCGACGGATGGAAGGCGACGATTAACAAGATGATGAACATGGGCGCGCAAGGGACGGTAGAGGAGTTCGCGGCCGCGCTCGAATACCTGGCGGCCCACTATCCCGCGAACGGGCTTCCGCCGCTCAACGTGAATACCGCCAAGGCCATCGATTTTGAGACCCGATTGTCCCTCAGGCGCTCGGAATCCGCGTTGATCATTAAATACCGCACGGAACACGGTGCGTTTAAATCCATCGAAGATCTTAAGAAAGTGCCCGGGATTGACGCGGCGAAAATAGACGCGAAGAGAGACTCGTTAGTGTATTGAGCCGGTCGGCAGACAGCTTTCGCGCCTGCGCTGGGCGCTGAGGAAGCGTGTCACTCGCATTAGGAAGGCGCCGGTCGGCTCGCGTGCGCTGCGCTCCCACCGCGCCAACGTGCCTTCGTCGACCGTGACGCGCGCCGGATTCCTCTTGCGTCATCCCGAGAGAGGTCCCGTGCCGCCCCAACCGCTCGGCAGCTCGTCGTCCTAAGACGGTCAATCGCAAGCGCGAGGTTGACCAGTCCCCGAGTGGAAGCCTCACCCAGGACACCGAGGAGTCCGGTGACCCGAAGGCCACGATTGGCAGCAACGCGGCGCGCAGCCTTCTCGTCGAGGAGGATGATGTCGGCCTTCATCGACTCTGCCAAGAGGATCGCCGCTTGCTCGCCAGCCTGAAGTCTCTCCAGGCCTGCGGTTGGCGAAAGTGGATCCGACGGTAGGCACGGTCTCGCTCACGGCGGCTCTTCCTTTGGCGTGAGCATGCCGGCGCAGCCACCTAGAGTCGCTGCGCACGAATGGCTTTGCCTCTCGGTCGTCAGCCGCTGGGAAGCAAATACAGCTAGCGACCAGACCCCTTACCAGGTGCGACCTGTGTGATCGGGTCGCTGGCTCCCTTACCGAATGCATCGCGAATCAGCAATCGGGCGAGATCGATTTCCTCCGGAGAAATCGAATGAGGACGATTGGCATAGCGCCTTAATGTCACCTTAGCTCCCATCTCAGTGAAGATCCTTGCAGACTTCTGCACACGCTCCCAGGGAACGCGGGGGTCAGGGTCGCCCGAACCGAAAAAGGCGGGTGTACCGGCCAGATTGCCTTGATGTGCCAGATCCGCATCCGGCGGGCCGATGAGGCCTCCAGTGAACGCCAACAATCCAGCATATCGCTGAGGGTGGTTAGCCACGAATTCGGTCCCCAGGCAAGCCCCTTGCGAGAAGCCTCCGATGACAATTCGATCCGCGAAGATGCCGGCGTCATTCGCGATCTTGAGCATGGCTTCCACTTTCCTTAGCGCGGACGTGAGCCATGGTTGATTTTGGGCCACAGGCGCTAGAAACGAATTCGGATACCAGCTGTTGTCAGCCGCTTGCGGCGCAAGATACACGAGCCCTGGACGGAAAAGCTCACGTGCGAGCGACAGGATATCGTCGGCAGAGCCGCCGCGTCCGTGCAAAAGGATAACTGCGCCGGAGGCCTCCGCTAGCGGCTCGCCAAACTGCCGGACGAGACCATCTTTGTGGGTATCGTTGTTCATACCGTGGCGCCCGCCTCGGTCTGGAGCTCGATCGGCGGGACGCTCTTGTGCGGTGTGATCGGCAAGAGTCTCTGTTCGATCCAGGTGCGCCTCTTTTCCAGCCATTGCGGAAGGCGAAGCTCCTCGCCCAGCGATTCCGCTGGCTCGTCAAAACAGAATCCGGGCGGGTCTGTCGCGAGTTCGAAAAGCACGCCACCCGGCTCACGGAAGTAGATCGAGTGAAAATAGGTGCGATCCAACACCGGGGTCACTTCCAGATGCCTTGCGATTTCCTCGCGCCACTGTTTCTGCGCGGCGTCGTCTTTGGCGCGAAAGGCACTGTGATGTACCGACCCTGCGCCTTGGCGTCCGAATTTCGCATTCGGATCGACCAGCAGGTCGATATGATTTCCGAGCGCTTGACTCGCCGCGGAGAAACGAAGGCGGGTTCCCTCTTCGGCAATTTTCCGGAACCCCATCACCTTCAAGATGCCGGCAGTCAAGTCGGCTCTGTGCTCCAGCAGCGTGACTCCGAAAAATCCGCGAATCGCATGCTCCGGCGGAACCGACGCAAAGCGTGGAGCATTCACTGGACCGGCATCGGCGTGCGCCACGATCTCGATCTTCATGCCGTCAGGATCGGGAAAGGTCAGCACCTGCTCTTCGAATCGTTTCCCTGTGTGCTCGACGAGAAGGCCTTGATCGGAGAGCCTTTCCTGCCAATATTCGAGCGACGCGGCAGGAACGTTGAAGGCGGTCTTTGTAACCTCGCCAGCGCCGGCATGCCCGCGCGCCGCGCCGGACCACGGAAAAAATGTGAGTATGGTTCCGGGCGAACCGGCGTCGTCGCCAAAATAGAGATGATACGTCCCCGGGTCATCGAAATTAACGGTGCGCTTGACGAAGCGCAGGCCCAGAACCTGCGTGTAGAAATCCAGATTCTTTTGCGGATCGGAAGCGATCGCAGTTACGTGATGAAGTCCGACAATAGGGCTTAGCATGTTGTCCCTTTTAGATTGGATTCGATGCACTGCGAAAGGATTCACACCGCGGTTTGGCGAGGTCTTCCATTCAGCGACGCCCTGGAAACCTTCGAAAAACCGTCCGGTGACCGCCCCAAAGATGAAGCCGCCAATGTGAGCCACATAAGCGACGCCGTTCGTCTGCGCGTTGGCAGAGGCGACGTAGGCCGAAAGCTGAGTTCCGCCGGCGGAAGCCGCTATACCTCGTCCACCGCAAGCGGAGTCCAAACCCTTCCCGCGTGCCGCGGTGGTAGCGCCCACCGTTCGCGCACGTTTGGCCCACGTTGCGCCCTGGCGCGGCGTGACGGCCTGTCCTACCAGTGTGCGCGCCGGGTTCCGGCTGGCCCGTTGCGCGTCACGGCGCGTCACAGCGCAAAGCCTGTAACTCTATGAAAACTTGGTAGCGCTAACGGGAATCGAAC